>NZ_JALJRY010000050.1:0-34783 GCF_024519455.1 Streptomyces sp. STR69
TCCCCGGCCGCTCGCTCGCTTCTCAAACGGGCTGGAGCGGACCGAGTCAAGGGTGGAGCGCAGCGGAATCGCCGCAGGCGACGCGACCGCAGGGAGCGCCCTTTACTCGGTCCGCGGAAGCCCGACACTGACAAAGAAGCGAGTGGCCCAACGTTCACATACGCCTAAGGAGCAACCCCAGCAGCCTCCTGCATCGCCTCCCGCTTCACCTTCCCCCGCCCCACCTGAGTCCGCACAGCCCCCATACTCGCCCCGATGACCAGCCCAATAGCCAAGGCTTCAGAGACAGACAGCGCCTGGTGAAGGATCAGGAAGCCCGCCGTCGCCGCGATGGCAGGTTCCAGGCTCATCAGGATGGCGAAGGTGGAAGCAGGCAGCCGTCGCAACGCCAGAAGTTCAAGCGTGTAGGGAAGAACGGACGAAAGAACCGCCACCGCCGACCCGAGCGCGATGGTCACAGGGTTCAGCAGCCTCGTACCGGACTCCGCGATACCGAGCGGCAGAAACACCACCGCCGCCACGACCATCGCCAGCGCCAGTCCATCGGCCTGCGGGAAGCGGCGCCCTGTACGGGCACTGAAAACTATGTACGTCGCCCACATAGCGCCCGCACCCAGCGCGAAGGCCACGCCTACAGGATCCAGGCTGCTGAAGCCTCCCCCACCGAGCAGGAACACTCCCGCCAGAGCGAGTCCCGCCCACACCGCGTTCAGCGCCCGCCTGGAAGTCAGCACAGACAGAGCGAGCGGGCCCAGTACCTCCAGGGTGACCGCCGGGCCCAGCGGGATGCGGGCCAGTGACTGGTAGAAGAGCCCGTTCATCGCGGCCATCGTGACACCGAAGACGACGACCGTCCCCCAGTCCGTACGCGAGTGACCACGCAGACTCGGGCGGCAGACCACGAGCAGAACCACCGCCGCCACCAGCAGGCGAAGCGTCACCACACCCAGCGACCCGGCCCGCGGAATCAGCGTCACCGCGAGCGCACCACCGAACTGCACCGAGATCCCCCCGGCCAGCACGAGGCCCACCGGACCGAACCGACGAGGGGCGGCAACGGGGGTCGTCGCCACGGGGGCGGTCGTCGACGTACTGGGGATGCTCACGGCGCTTCCAGGGGATCAGCTCGGGATTCGTCCATCACGATGCACTGCTCGGTCCATGGTAGTGGACTGAGACAGGTGTGAGAACCCTTTATGCAACTGTCCTGGAGCCGGCCCGCCGGATGATCAGTGACTCAGATGCCGCTCCAGGGAACCTCGTCACGGAACAGCGGCCGACCGTCGGGGAGGGTGGTGGGCATGGGACCGAAGAGCGGATCGGAGGCGTACTCGGCCTCGACGTACGCAGGTTGATACACCGGCTGCGACTGCTGCGCCTGCTGTGCCGGATACGTCTGGTACCCCTGCGGCTGTGGCGCCCAGCTCTCGACGAAGACCGGAGGCGCCGCGGCGTACTGGACTCCCGCCGCCACCCCTGCCATTGCCCCTGCCCCTGCCTCGGCGAACAGGGGCAACCGCAGCTCCCCGGTGTCCATCACCGCGTTGTTCTGCGAACGGTGCAGTCGCGAGTACGCCCCGCCCCGCGCCATCAACTCGTCGTGCCGCCCCGTCTCCACGATCCGTCCCCGGTCGACGACCAGGATCCGGTCGGCGTCGGGAGCGAGGTTGAGGTCATGGGTGATCATGATCGTCGTACGACCGGCCATCAGTCGTCGCAGTGGCTTCACGACCCGTCGGGCCGCCATCGAGTCCAGCCCGGTCGTCGGTTCGTCGAGGACGAGGACCGGAGCGTCGCGCAGAATCGCCCGTGCGATCGCCAGTCGTTGGAGCTGACCGCCGGACAGGCGGGCCGAGTTGGGGTCGACCCTCGTGTCGTAGCCGTCGGGCAGGCGGAGGATGAACTCGTGGGCGTCGGCCGCAATCGCCGCGTCCATGATCGCCTGCTCGCTCGCGCCGGGCCGGCCGCAGGCGATGTTCGCGCGGACGGTGTCGTGCAGGACGAGGGTCTCCTGCGGGAGCAGGGTGACGTACTCGCGCAGGCGGGCGAGAGGGAGGTCCCGCAGGGAGACGCCGTCGAGGAGGACTTCGCCGACTTCGGGGTCGTAGAAGCGGAGCAGCATTTTGGAGACCGTGGACTTGCCTGCGCCGCTGGGGCCGGTGACGATCACCAGCTCGCCGGGGTTGACGGTGAAGGAGAGGCCCTCCAGGGCCGTGCGGTCCGCGCCCGGGTAGCTGAAGGAGACGTCGCGGAGTTCGACCGTGCCGTCGGGGCGGCCGAACTCCGTGCCGTGGCTGGGGTCGGCGACCGACGGTCGTACGTCGAGGATCTCGATCAGGCGCTCGGCGCCCGCGGTGGCGGCGGTGATGGTGAGGCCGAGTTGGGCCAGGCCGCGGACGGGCGGGTAGAGGTAGCCCAAGAAGGCGGAGAAGGCGAGGAGTTGGCCGAGGGTCATGCGGCCGGTGGAGATCTCCCAGGCGCCGATGCCGATGACGGCGAGCACGCACACGGTCTCGATGACGCTGACGAGTTGCTCGTAGGCCTCGTTGAGGCGGGTCGAGCGGACGGAGGCGCGGAACCAGGCGCTCGCCTCCTCGTTCAGGCGTCGGCGTTCCGCGTCGCGGCGGCCGTAGGCCTGGGTGAGGACGATGTTGCCGAGGGACTCCTCGACGACGGAGGTGATCGCGCCGTCGGCGACGCGGCCCGCGCGCGAGACGTCCTTGATGGAGCCGGAGAAGCGGCGGGCGGCCAGCCAGAAGAGCGGGGCGAGGACGAAGGTGGCCGCGGCGAGGTCCCAGCGCAGCCAGAACGCGGCGGCTGCGTAGAAGAGGGCGGAGAAGATCGCGGAGGCGGTGCCCACGACGCCGGAGACGACGAGGGTTTCGATCGCTTCGACGTCACTGGTGAGGCGGGACAACAGGTCGCCCTGGCGGTGGCGTTGGAAGAAGTGCGGCGGCAACTGCTGTACGTGGTCGAAGACATGCTCGCGCAGTCTCATCACGAAGCGTTCGGTGGCCCAGGCGGCGAGGGAGTTGCCGGCGTAGGCGACGACCGCGCCGACGAGCGCGACGCCCAGCCATTTGACGGCCGGGCTCCAGAACGCGGCGAGTGATCCCTTCGCCAGGGCGCGGTCGGTGAGGTCGCTGAAGAGGAGGATCGACTCGGTCTCGGCGAGTGCGGCGATCACCGTACACACCCAGACGAGGATCAGCCAGCGTCTGAGACCCACGGTCAGCGGCCAGAAACGGCGGAAAGCCGTGCGGGCGGGAATGGTGGGAGTTTCGTCGTCCTCGTATTCGAGGTCTTCCTCTTCCATATCCATGTCCACAACGCCCTCCACTTTCCGTCATCAGAATTCTCTGGATTTTCGAATTCAGGAAAGAAAAGAGGGCCGACTGCGTGGGTCGGCCCTCCTCCTACTGCCGGATCAGCTGTCCTGGCCGGGCAGCGGCTTCGGCAGGGGCTTCGGCTCGTGCTTCTTGCGGGGCTTCGGGGGCGGCGGGGGCGGCAGCTGCTGCTTCTTGGGCTTGGGCAGCGGGGCGAGCTTGTTGAGGCCCATTCCGAACTCCTAGGTTGTGCAGAGGAATTTGTGCGTCAAAGTCGAGCGTTTTACCGCCCGGGGAATTCCCGACACCGAGAAACTTACACGCCACCGACGCCAAGAAGCAGCAAAGTCGGCAAGCGAACGGCAAGCACGTGCTGTGAATACCTATGTGAATCCTGAGCGACGTCCGCCAACCTGAGAGTTCTCTAATAAACCTGAGAGCAGCCTTAACGAACCTGTGGTTCCGCCCTCAGACAGGGTCCTCAGCGGCGCGCCATGTAGAGGTCCAGCGCCTTGTGCAGCAGCCGGTTGAGGGGGAAGTCCCACTCCCCCAGGTACTCGACGGCCTCCCCGCCGGCGCCGGCCTTGAAGCGCAGCAGCCCCAGCAGGTGGTTCGACTCCTCCAGGGTGTCGGTGATGCCCCTGAAGTCGTATACGGCGGCTCCGAGTTGGTGGGCGTCGGTCATCATGTGCCACTGCATGGCGTTGTTGGGCTGCACTTCGCGGCGGCGGCTGGTGGAGGCGCCGTAGGAGTACCAGACGTGCCGGCCTACGGTCAGCATCGTGGCCGCGGCGAGGATGTCGCCGTCGTGGTGGGCGAGGTAGAGGCGCATGCGGTCGGGGTGTTCGGTGGTGAGGGCGGTCCACATGCGCTGGAAGTAGGGCAGCGGGCGCGGGATGAAGCGGTCGCGTTCGGCGGTCTCGGCGTAGAGCTCGTAGAAGGCGGGGAGTTCGTCGTAGCCGCCCCGGACCACTTTCACCCCGGCCTTCTCGGCCTTCTTGATGTTGCGGCGCCACTGCTGGTTGAGACCGCGGTGGATGTCGTCCAACGACCGCCCGGCGAACGGCACTTGGAACACGTACCGCGGCTGCCCGGCCGCGAACCCGTCCTCTCCCCCGGGCTCCGTCTGCTGCCAGCCGGCGCGCCGCAGCCGGTCGGCGATCTCGTAGGCACGCGGTTCGTACGACGTCGGCTCCGCGTCCCGCAGCCGCCGCGCGTCCGGATCGGCGATCGCCGCCTTCACCGCGTCCGCGCTCCAGCGGCGAACGACGACGGGCGGCCCCATCTTCACCGTGAAAGCGCCCTGCGCCTTGAGATGCGCGAGCATCGGGTCGAGCCAGCGGTCGAGGTCGGCGGCGTGCCAGTCGATGACCGGCCCCTCGGGCAGATAGGCCAGGTACTTCTTCAACTTGGGCACGGGCCGGTACAGCACGAGCCCGACCCCGACCAACTCCCCGCTCCCCTCGAACCACCCGAGACTCTCCGCCCGCCAGTCGGGCTTCACCGCACCCCAGGACGGCACCTGCATATGGCTGGCGGAGGGGCGGGCGGCGACGAACGCGAGGTGTTCGGCGGAGGTGATGGGGCGGAGACGGAGGTCGGTCATACGCGGGGCTCCCTGGCTGCTCGGCACGGTGATCGAACGGCCAGCCTAGGCAGTCACCTCCGGCCGTCCCGCGGTCCGAACGTCTCCAGGGCCTCCGTGTCCGACGCCCGTGCGTCGAGGAAGTAGGCCGCCCAGTCGGCGATCTCCGGGTAGGCGGACTCCCGGACGAGGCGGGTGATCGCCGTCGGGATGTCGGAGAGGACCGCCACCCGGTCGAGTTCGTCCATCACTGTGCTTCTGCCTCCAGTGCCTCCGCCAGTACCTCCGCCAAGTGCCTGCCCCGAACCCCGGCCAACTGCTCCAGCTGCGTACGGCACGAGAAGCCGTCCGCCAGGACCACCGCGTCCTGCGGTGCCTGCCGTACGGAGGGGAGGAGTTGTTCCTCCGCGCAGGTCGCCGACACCTCGTAGTGGCCCTTCTCGAAGCCGAAGTTGCCCGCCAACCCGCAGCAGCCGCCGGACAGTTCGCCCGTGAGGCCGGCGGCGGCGCGCAGGCGGCGGTCGGCGGTGTCGCCGAGTACCGCGTGCTGGTGGCAGTGGGTCTGGCCGACCGTCGGGCGGTCGATGCGGGGCGGGGTCCAGTCGGGGGCGGCGTGGCGGTCCAGGGCCTCGGCGAAGGTGAGGACCCTGGCGGCCAGGCGGGCCGCCCTGGGGTCGTCGGGCAGCAGCTCGGGGAGGTCCGTGCGGAGGGTCGCCGCGCAGCTCGGCTCCAGGACGACGACGGGCGGAGCGCCCTCGCCCTCCACCAGCACGCCCATTCCGTCCAGGGTGGTGCGCATGACCTCGCGGGCGCGGTCCAGTTGGCCCGTCGACACATACGTCAGTCCGCAGCAGACGGGCTTCCCCGCCATCACCGGCAGGACGGGGAGCACGCCCAGCCCCGCCGCCTCCAGTACCCGCACGGCCGCGCGGCCGACGGACGGTGAGAGGTGCTCCGTGAAGGTGTCCGGCCACAGGTAGACATGGCCCCGGGAGGGCGTCTCCACGTACTCCACTCCGTCGTGCGTGTTCCGCCGTGACTCCGCCCTGACCTCCCGCCGCCACGCCCGCGTGAACGGCACTCCCGCCACCCGCGGGATCTTCCGCTCCTTCGCGATCCCGCCCAGCCGTTTCGCCAGAGCCGCCAACGGCCTTACCGAAGCAAGGGAGTTGACCAGCCACGCGGTCCGGGTGCGGGCCACCAGCCGCAGCCAGCGCGGCAGCCACCCCATCGTGTAGTGGGACGCGGGCCGGCGCCTCCCCTCGTAGTGGTGGTGCAGGAACTCCGCCTTGTACGTGGCCATGTCGACCCCGACCGGGCAGTCCGTGCGGCAGCCCTTGCAGGAGAGGCAGAGATCCAGTGCGTCCCGGACCTCGGTCGACTGCCAGCCGTCGGTGACCAGTTCGCCCGCGAGCATCTCGTGCAGCAGCCGGGCCCGCCCGCGCGTGGAGTGCGCCTCCTCCCCGGTGGCCCGGAACGACGGGCACATCACCGAGGACCCGGACACTTCTGTCGTACGGCACTTGGCCACCCCCACGCAGCGCCGTACCGCCGCCGTGAAGTCGCCGCCGTCGGACGGGTAGCCGAAGACGACGTCCACCGGTTCGCGGGGCAGGACGGAGAAGCGGAGGTTCGTGTCGAGGGGGGCGGGGCGGACGAGCATTCCGGGGTTGAGGAGGTCGTCCGGGTCCCAGACCGCCTTCGCGCGCTCGAAGAGGGTCACCATCTCGTCGCCGTACATCTTCGGCAACAACTCCGCGCGGGCCTGGCCGTCGCCGTGCTCGCCGGAGAGGGAGCCGCCGTGGGCCACCACCAGGTCGGCCAGGTCCTCGGAGAAGCTGCGGAAGCGGGCCACGCCCGGCACCGTCAGCAGGTCGAAGTCGATGCGGACGTGGATGCAGCCGTCCCCGAAGTGGCCGTAGGGCGTGCCCCGTAGGCCGTACACGCCCAACAGCGACCTGAAGTCCCGCAGATACGCGCCCAGTTGGGTCGGCGGTACCGCGCAGTCCTCCCAGCCCGGCCAGGCCTCCGAGCCGTCGGGCATCCTCGTCGCCGTGCCGCTCGCGTCCTCGCGGATGCGCCACAGCGCCCGTTGGCCCGCCGGGTCCGTGACCACCAGGGAGTCGACGACGTCGGCCGCGCGGACGATCGCCTCGGCACGCGCGCGTGCCTCCGCCGCCGTGTCGCCGCCGGTCTCCACGAACAGCCAGGCACCGCCCCGGGGGAGGTCCGCCGTGGAGCGGACCAGGTCGGCCGCCATCCCCTCGACCGTGAGTGGTGCGAGAGGCAGCAATCCGGCCGCCGCCTCCGCCGCCGCGCTCTCGTCCGTGTACGCCAGCACCGCGAGGGCACGCGCGGAGGGTGCCTCGACTAGTCGTACGACCGCTTCCGTGAGGATGCCCAGGGTGCCCTCGCTGCCGCAGAAGGAGCGGGCGACGTCGGCGCCGTTCTCGGGGAGGAGGGCGTCCAGGGCGTAGCCCGAGATACGGCGGGGGAGGGCGGGGAAGCCCGTGCGCAGGCGGGCCAACTCGCCCTCCACGAGGGGGCGCAGGCCCTCCGGGGCGCCTGCCCAGTCGCGGCCGAGGCGCAGGGAGTCACCGCGCGCGGTGAGTACCGACAGCTCGCTCACGTTGTCCGCCGTGGTGCCCCAGGCGACCGAGTGGGAGCCGCAGGAGTTGTTGCCGATCATGCCGCCGAGGGTGCAGCGGCTGTGGGTCGAGGGGTCGGGGCCGAAGCGCAACCCGTGTGGGGCGGCGGCCTGTTGGAGGCGGTCGAGGACCAGGCCGGGCTGGACGACGGCCGTGCGGGCGGCGGGGTCCAGGGACAGCAGGCCGTTCATGTGGCGGGTGAAGTCGAGGACCACGCCCGTGCCGGTCGCCTGGCCGGCGATCGAGGTGCCGCCGCCGCGTGCCACGACCGGGACTCCGTGGGCCCGGCAGGCGGCGAGGGTCGCCGCCACGTCGTCGGCGTCACGGGGTGCGACGACACCCAGGGGGACGCGTCGGTAGTTGGACGCGTCCATCGTCGTCAGCGCCCGGGACGTGACGTCGAAGCCGACCTCGCCCCGGACGGTCCTCGTCAGCTCCGACTGAAGATCCGGCATGCCCCCAGCATGAAGGGATTCTGTAAACGCATCCAGAACCTCCCCAGTTCGATCACTAACTCTCATATAGTGACCGACAGTTGAGCACCCGGTGTCGCTTCTCCCCCAGGAACCCGACGAGCACCCCCCGAGGGCACGACCGAGGACGACAGAGGACGACAGAGGACCCCGACCAAAGACGCCCGAGGACCGACCGAGGACCCCCTTCATGACCGCCCCCATGCTTCCCGGCGAACGACCCACCTTCCGCACCCTCGCCCCCGCCCCGCTGCTCACCGCCGTCCTGGCCGGACTCGCGGTCGTCGGCGCGGTCCGGGTGGCGCCCCACTCGCAGCGCCTCGCGGTCGCCTGCGCGGCCGGCGCCGGCGCGCTGCTGCTGTGCGCGGCCGTCGCGGCGGCGGCGCACGCCTACCAGACCGCTCGTGTCACCCGCCGCAGGCTGGAGGCCGTCACCCTGGACGCGGGCCGCCTGCTGCAGGAACGGGCCCGGCTGAGCACGGAGTTGGACCGCGAGCGCGTCCAGCTGACCGAGGAGCTGACCCACGAGCGGGCCCGGCTGACCGCGGAACTCACGCAGGAACGCGCCCGGTTGACCTCCGAGTTCTCCCAGGAGCGGATGCGGCTCACCACGTCCTTCGCGGAGGAGCGCAGCCGCATCACGGAGGAGAGCACCCTGGAGCGGGCCCGACTGACCGCCGAGAACAAGCAGTTGGCCGAGCGGGCCCGCCAGGACTCCCACGAGCGCGCCGCCGCGCTCTCCGCGACCGCCAACGCGGCGGGCCGTATGCAGGCGCTGGCCACCGGCATGCTCGCCGACCTGCGCGCGATGGAGGAGCGGCACTCCGACGAGGACGTCCTCGCCGATCTGCTGCACCTCGACCACCGCACCGCGCAGGCGGGCCGTCTCGCCGACTCCGTCGCCGTCCTCACGGGCGCCCGTTCCGGCCGTCGTTGGGCCCGCCCGATCGCCATGGAGTCGATCCTGCGCGGCGCGATGGGCCGGATCAGCGGCTACCAGCGGGTGCGGGTGCACTCCGCGAGCGATGCCGCCGTCGCCGGGCACGCGGCCGAGGGCGTGATGCACGCGCTCGCCGAACTCCTCGACAACGCCGCGAACTTCTCGCCGCCGACCGCCGAAGTGCATGTGTACGTCGAGGAGGTGCCGGCCGGTGTCATCGTGTCCGTCGAGGACAGCGGCCTGGTCATGGGCGACATCCAACTCCGGCGCGCCGAACGGGCCGTGGGCGGTGACTCCGCCGAGCTGGGCGGTCTCACCGGCACCCGGCTGGGCCTCGCGGTCGTCGGCCGGCTGGCCCGCAAGTACGGCCTGAAGGTGTCGTACCGGCCCTCCGCGCGTGGCGGCACGGGCGTCCTGATGCTCGTACCGCAGGACATCCTGGTGCCGCAGGACACCCCGGCGGCTCCGCAGGAGGTCCTCGCGCTCCCCGAGCCGTCGGCCGCCCTGCCGAAAACGAACACGAACCCGGAGCCGGAGCCGGAGGCCGCGTCGGAACCGGTCGTCATCGGACAGCTGCGGGTGTCGTACGCCTCCGCGCACGCCGTGTCCGACCTGGACCCGGATCCGGTCCCCACGCACGAGTCCCCGGACCGCGACGAGTTGTCCGACGCCTTGTCCGAGGTCCTGGCCGAGCAGCGGCCGGACGCCGCCCCGGGTGGTCTCCCGGAAGGCCTGCCCAAGCGGCGCCGGGGCCAGGCCCTGGCGGAGGCCGAGCGTTCACGCGCGCGTGCGGAGGCCGCGGCTCCCGTACTGCCGCGCCCCGCGCCCACGGCCGACGACACCCTGGCCCGGGCCGCCCGCTTCAACAGCTTCCGCCAGGCCGTACGCGGCGCGATGATCGAACAGCTGCCGCCGCCCGTACCGGAGTTCGGCGCGCCGATCGAACAGCCGGAGTCCGTAGCGGAGTTCGGCGCACCGGCCGAACAGCCCGTGCCCGCACCGGAGTCGGAGCCGGAGCGCTCCGAACCGGCCACGTCCCTCACCCGTCCGCACCCGGAAGGCAACCCCACCTCATGACCGGCACGACCACCGCCGACGAGAAGCTCACCTGGCTCATCGAGGGCCTCCTGGAGCGCACCCCGGGCGCGCGACACGCGCTGGTGCTGTCCCGGGACGGCCTGAAGCTGTGCCGGACGCCCGAACTCTCCGTCGACCAGGCCGACCAGCTCGCCGCGATCGCCGCCGGAATCCAGTCGCTGTCGCACGGCGCGTCGGTGGAGTTCGGGGACGGCAGCGGGGGTGTGCGCTCCGCGATGACGGAGTTCTACGGCGGGGTGCTGTTCATCGTCGAGGCGGGCGAGGGCGCGCATCTGGCCCTGGTCACCGCGGAGGACGCGGACGCGGGTCTGATCGGGCACAACATGAGCGAGCTGGTCGAGCAGCTCGGCGAGCACCTGCGCGCGGAACCCCGTTCGTGATGAGCCGCCCCGGCAGGGACGACTCACCCGACCGCCTCTACACGCTCACCGGAGGCCGCACCCGTTCCGCACCGGACAACCCGTTCGACCTGGTGACCCTCGTGGTCGCCGAGTGCGATCCGGTGACCGGTATGCAGTCGGAGCACGCGGCGATCCTGCGGCTCACCGAACACCCCACCGCGGTGGTGGAGTTGGCGGCCGAACTGAGGCTCCCGGTGAGCATCACCAAGATCCTCCTCTCCGACCTTCTCGCGGCCGGCCGGGTCAGTGCCCGGCATCCGCGCAAGGCCGTGTCCGATCCCGACGTCCTGGAACAGGTGCTCGTTGGACTCCGCAACCTCTGACGCGCGCACCCCCTTGGGTGCCTCCGCCGACAACGGCCTCAAGATCGTGGTCGTCGGCGGCTTCGGCGTCGGCAAGACCACACTGGTCCGTTCGGTCAGCGAGATACGTCCCCTCAACACCGAGGAGACGATGACGAAGGCCGGCGAGGCCGTCGACGACATCAGCGAGGTGCGCGGCAAGTCCGCGACGACCGTCGCCTTCGACTTCGGCCGCATCACGCTCGACGCCCGCAATGTGCTGTACCTGTTCGGCGCCCCCGGCCAGGAACGCTTCTGGTTCCTCTGGGACCGGCTGTTCTCCGGGACGCTCGGCGCGGTCGTCCTCGTCGACACCCGCCGCATCGGCGACTCCTGGTACGCCATCGACCGCCTCGAACACCACGGCACCCCCTTCATCGTGGCCTGCAACGACTTCGGCGGCCCCGCCTACGCCCCGCAGCAGATCCGCGAAGCCCTCGACCTCGACCCGCACGTCCCCCTCCTGGACTGCGACGCCCGCTCCCGCGCGTCCGCGAAGCGGGTCCTGATCACCCTGGTCGAGCACGTCAAGAGTTCCTACGGCACCCAGGGCCCCGCCCGCCCCCAAGTCCCCGTCCCCCACCAGGAGTTGGCCCTGTGACCGCGCCCGTACCGCTGAGTGGACCCAGGTTCCAGACCGAACCGGCGCGGCTGTACCGGGAGATGCGGCGCGAGCACGGCTCCGTGACACCCGTGGTGCTGGACGGCGACATCCCGGCCTGGCTGGTGCTCGGCTACCGCGAACTGCACCAAGTCACCGGCGATCCCGTCCTGTTCAGCCGTGACTCGGACCTGTGGAGCCAGTGGGACCACATCCCCGACGACTGGCCGCTGCTGCCGATGATCGGCCGCAAGCAGCCGTCGATCCTCTACACGGTCGGCGAACGGCACCGCGAGCGCGTCGGCATGATCAGCGACGCGCTGGAGGCCGTGGACCCGTCCGAACTGCGGTCGTACACCGAGAAGTTCGCGGACGAGCTGATCGACGGGATCTGCGCCAAGGGCGAGACGGACATCATCGGCGACTACGCGATGCTGCTGCCGGTGCGGGTCCTGGCCCGGCTCTACGGCTTCCGGGACGAGCAGGGCCCGGGTCTTGTCACCGCGCTCAACGACATGATCGACGGACGTGAGCGGGCCATCGCCGGGCAGACCCATCTGGCCACGTCCATGGGGCGGTTGCTGGCCGACCGGAAGGACGAGCCGGCCGACGACGTCGTGTCGCGCATGCTCACGCACGCCTCCGGCTTCGACGACGTCGAGATCGCCCAGGACCTGATGGTGATGATGGCTGCGGGCCACCAGCCGACCGCCGACTGGATCGGCAACTCGCTGCGCCTGATGCTGACCGACGACCGGTTCGCGGCCTCCCTCTTCGGTGGCCGCAACAGTGTCGCCGAGGCGATGAACGAGGTGCTGTGGGAGGACACCCCGACGCAGAACGTGGCCGGCCGCTGGGCCTCCCGCGACACCCAGCTCGGCGGCCGGCGCATCCGCACCGGTGACCTGCTGCTGCTCGGCCTCCAGGGCGCCAACTCCGACCCGCAGGTCCGCACCGACGGCTCCGCGCTCACCGGCGGCAACAACGCGCACTTCTCCTTCGGGCACGGGGAGCACCGGTGTCCGTTCCCCGCGCAGGAGGTCGCCGAGGTCATCGCACGGACGGGCATCGAGGTCGTACTGGACCGGCTGCCTGACATCGACCTGGCGGTCCCCGCCGAGTCCCTGACGCGCCGGCCCTCGCCGTGGCTGCGGGGACTGACCGCGCTGCCGGTGCGGTTCACGCCCGTACCCGCGCTCTGAGTTCCGAGTTCTGACTTCTGAGTTCTGAGTTCTGAGTTCCGACCTTTGAGCCCTTGAGCCCTTGAGCCTGTTCTGGAGGCACTCCCGCATGAGCACCGGTACTGAAGAGACCCGTATCGTTCTCGACCCCTTCGTCGGCGACCTGGACGGCGAGAGCGCCAGGCTTCGTGCGGCCGGTCCGCTGGCCGCCGTAGAACTGCCCGGTGGGGTGCCCGTGTGGGCGGTCACCCGTCACGCCGAGGCGAAACAGCTGCTCACGGATCCGCGGCTGGTGAAGGACATCAACGTGTGGGGGGCCTGGCAGCGCGGGGAGATACCCGCGGACTGGCCGCTGATCGGGCTGGCGAACCCGGGCCGTTCCATGCTGACCGTGGACGGCGCCGACCACCGCCGGATGCGGACGCTGGTCGCGCAGGCGCTCACCCCGCGCCGGGTGGAGCAGATGCGGGAGCGGATCGCGAAGCTGACGGAGGGCCTGCTCAACGGAGTTGAGGCGGCCGAGGGTGAAGTCGTGGACCTGAAGGCGGAGTTCGCGTACCCGCTGCCCATGTACGTCATCGCCGACCTCATGGGCATAGCGGAGTCCCAACTCCCGCGTCTGAAAGAGCTGTTCGAGAAGTTCTTCTCGACGCAGACCCCGCCGGCCGAGGTGATCGCGACACTGACGGAGCTCGCGGGCATCATGGCGCAGACGGTCGCGGCGAAGCGCGCGGAGCCGGGCGACGACCTGACGTCGGCCCTGATCGCGGCCTCCGAGGACGGTGACCACCTCACCGACGAGGAGATCGTCTCCACGCTGCAGCTGATGGTCGCGGCGGGCCACGAGACGACGATCTCGCTGATCGTCAACGCGGTCGTCAACCTGTCGACGCACCCCGTCCAGCGCGCCCTGGTCCTGGCCGGCGAGGCCGACTGGTCCTCGGTGGTCGAGGAGACCCTGCGCCACTCCACACCCACCTCGCACGTCCTGATCCGCTTCGCCACGGAGGACGTCCAGGTCGGCGACAAGGTCCTCCCGGCCGGGGACGCGCTGATCGTGTCGTACGCCGCGATCGGCCGCGACGAGGAGGCCCACGGCCCGACGGCCGGCGAGTTCGACATCACCCGCACCAGCGAGAACCGGCACATCTCCTTCGGCCACGGGCCGCATGTCTGCCCCGGCGCGGCCCTCTCCCGGCTGGAGGCGGACGTGGCCCTGCCGGCCCTCTACGAGCGCTTCCCGCACCTGGACCTGGCGGTCCCGGCGAGCGAGCTCCGCAACAAGCCGGTGGTGACGCAGAACGACATCTTCGAGCTGCCGGTACGGCTGACGCCGTAGATCACCGTCAGTCCACGGGCCGGAGAGGTCTCCTCCCTGGCCGTCTCATCGAACGGACGCGTTTCCGTCCGGTTTCACCGAGGGGATACGCTCCGGCTCGTGGCTGATATCGAGATTCCCGCTGACATCAAGCCCGCCGACGGACGGTTCGGCGCTGGCCCCTCCAAGGTGCGGACGGAGGCGCTGGACGCGCTGGCCGCCACCGGTACGTCTCTGCTGGGCACCTCCCACCGCCAGGCCCCGGTGAAGAACCTGGTCGGCAAGGTGCGCGAGGGCGTCTCCGCGCTGTTCTCCCTCCCCGAGGGCTACGAGGTGATCCTCGGCAACGGCGGCTCGACGGCCTTCTGGGACGTCGCGACCCACGGCCTCATCGAGAACAAGTCGCAGCACCTGACCTTCGGCGAGTTCAGCTCCAAGTTCGCCAAGGCGGCCAAGCTGGCCCCGTGGCTGGCCGAGCCGACCGTCATCACGTCCGACCCCGGCACGCACCCGGACCCGGCCGCCGAGGCGGGCGTCGACGTGTACGCGTTCACGCACAACGAGACGTCGACGGGTGTGGCCGCGCCCGTCAAGCGCGTCGCGGGCGCCGACGAAGGCGCACTGGTCCTGGTCGACGCCACCTCGGGCGCGGGCGGCCTCCCGGTCGACATCGCCGAGACGGACGTCTACTACTTCGCCCCGCAGAAGTCCTTCGCCTCCGACGGCGGCCTGTGGATCGGCGTGTTCTCCCCCGCCGCGATCGAGCGCGCGGAGCGTATCCACGCGTCCGGCCGCCACGTCCCGGAGTTCTTCTCGCTCCCCACCGCGATCGACAACTCCCGCAAGAACCAGACGTACAACACCCCGGCCCTGTCCACCCTGTTCCTCCTCAACGAGCAGCTGGAGTGGATCAACGGCCAGGGCGGACTGGCCTGGTCGACGGCCCGCACGAAGGACTCGTCGACGCGTCTGTACACGTGGGCGGAGGACAGCAAGTACGCGACCCCGTTCGTTGCGGACGCCACCAAGCGCTCGCAGGTCATCGGCACCATCGACTTCGCCGACGAGATCGACGCGGCGGCCGTCGCCAAGGTCCTGCGCGCGAACGGCATCGTCGACACCGAGCCCTACCGCAAGCTCGGCCGCAACCAGCTCCGCGTGGCGATGTTCCCGGCGATCGACCCGGCGGACGTCGAGGCGCTGACGAAGTGCATCGACTATGTGATCGAGAAGCTCTGACTTTTCGGATCCGACTTTTCGGATCCGACTTTTCGGCTACGACTTTTCGGCTACGACGTGAAGGGCGCCCCGCGGAGCTGGTTGCGGGGCGCCCTTCACGTCGCAGAAGGGCATAAAGGACGGCGGGCGGCCTCCGGC
Source organism: Streptomyces sp. STR69 (assembly GCF_024519455.1). GTDB lineage: Bacteria > Actinomycetota > Actinomycetes > Streptomycetales > Streptomycetaceae > Streptomyces. Next base: position 15,290 of record NZ_JALJRY010000050.1, read on the forward strand.
CGACATCGAGGTGAACCCGGAACCGGGGCAAACCGACCCCCCGCCACAGCCACGTAACAGCGACAGCACAGGGAACAACTCCCGCCCCGCTCCACCGGTCGAACCTGCAGCGTCGCACCTCCGCGGCGCAACTCCTGCACTCCCGACCGAAGTTGGAGTTGCCCCATGACCAGGAAGTCCCTGCCGACGCGGCTCGCCGCCACCGCCGCGCTACTGCTCACCGCCGGTGCCCTGTCCGCACCCGCCGCCTCCGCGACGCCCTCGGACGCCTCCCCCGGCGACGCCTACGTACTGAAGGTGACCACCAGCCCGGCCGCCACCGGCTACGACAACCGTCACGTCGACGTCACCGGCACGGTCACCAAGGCCGACGGCACGCCCGCGCCGAACATCCCCGTCACCGTCCAGGAAGTCGTCAAGTTCACCACCTGGAACCCGTGGGGCGACCCGATCGACCCCACCTACTACGAGCCGCGCGACCTGGGCACGCCGGTCACCGACGCGAACGGGAAGTTCACCATCCCCGGTGTCGCCATCGACCACACGACCGGCAGCAGCCTGCTCAACGTCCAGCAGGGGGTGGACATCACCGCCCTGTACGACGTGGACGGCAACCTCAACACCCCGCAGGACGGCTACTACGCGGACACCACGGTGAACGCCAACGCCCTTGCCAGCTCGGTCAGTTACCGGGTCAGCAAGAAGAAGGTGAAGTCCGGCGACATCCTCACTGTCACGGGCAGGGTCACCCTCCCCAAGGGGGTCCAGCCCGCGGGCACCGAGGTCTTCCTGCAGACCTACTGGGAGCAGGAGTACGACGTGAAGACGATCGCCACGTACGGCGGCTCCTTCGTCCTGTCGGTCCGCGTCACGGGCTACGACGACACGTTCACGCTGCGCACGGCGCCGAGGGACATGTACGTGGCGGGGGCGCAGGAGGCCCTGCCGATCACCAACACGTCGTTGCCTCGGGGGTAGTTCAGAGGTACTGGACGAAGCTGCGCCAGGCTTCCCGGGAGACGGTGAGGAGGGGGGTGCCGTCTTCCGGGCGCTTGCTGTCGCGGATGGCGCGTCCGTGGTCGGTTGTGTGGGCAACCTCTACACAGTCACCTTCCTGTGCGGAGTACGACGACTTTCGAAAGGTGCCCACGACCTCGGTCACGATCATTCTTCCTTCATGCTCCGCAGTACGTCTCGGATGAGTCGCGCACTCGCCTCCGGTGCCAGTGCCGCCGATCGCAGTAGGTCGAACGCATTGCCGTAAGCCGCGAGATCATCCGGCGCTTCGAGTACCGACGTACCTCGCAGGTTCTCCATGGCCACAGCCTCGACGGTGGGCTCGGAGTCGAAGCTGAATGACGAGAACGCGGGGATCGAGCCCACCAGCACGCCCGCACTGAGCGGCAGCACCTGCACTGTGACGTTCTGCCGCTTCATGGCGTCAAGGATCGCGGACAGTTGCTGCCGGTGAGTGTCGACGCTCACCAACGGGTGCGCGACAGCCACTTCCCAGAAGATGGCGGTGTACGAGGTCCCGCCCTCCCCGATCTTCGCCTGGCGCCCTTGCTTGACCTTCACCAATTGCTCAAGCCTCTCCGGAGCGATGTAGCCAGGACCCGCCTCGATGATCGCCTCCGCGTAGGCCGGGGTCTGCAACAGTCCAGGAACCAGCACCGGTTGCCACTGTCGGATGTAAGTCGCGTCATCCTCCAACGCGATGTGGTCCAAGTAGTCCGGCCGCAAGTGTTCCGCGTGCTCCAGCCACCACCCCCGGTTCTTGGAGTGCTTGGCCAAGCCCTCCAGCTTGGCGCGCTCTTCGACATCAGTGACGCGACTCGACCCCGGATGAAGAGGGCGGCCGGGGACTCGCACTGGTCGCGGCACTGGCACACCGCTGAGGCGTTGACCCGCCTGCTCATGCCCCGCGCACCTCTGAGCGGCACCGACCTCACGCAAGAGGTCCGGGTACCCGACCCATACGTATGGCGGCTCCCGCTCCTCTACGACGCCCGCCGGCAGCCACCGTCCGCTTGCCGGACCAAAGACGGCGGCCGAACGTGACTGCACCTTCTGCGCCCCGCGACCTGCCCCCGCGCGCGGGTTGACGAAACCCATGGAGGCGACCCCCGTTGTCGGTGCCGGGCGCTTGAATGGCGCCATGAACCTCCACGACGCCGCCCGGCGGATGCCGGACACCACTGCGCTCCGTGACCACTGCCGCTCGCTGGCGGTGCTGCACGCGATCCTCGAACCGGACGCCGCCCGCCGTGCCTGCACCTTCACCGCCCCGGAGACCGGGCCGCAGACAGCTCGGCTGGTGCACCGGGACGGCCGCTGGTTGCGCGTCGACTTCTCCGAGGCCGGGGCGCTGCTGCACTGGCACCAAGAGCCGGGGCAGGGGCGGCCGAGGGTCCTTGAGGACGTCCCCAAGGCTCTGTGGCCGGTACTGGACGACGCCGGGTGCGACTGCCTGGAGGACCCGCAGTTGACGGCCGCCGCCTTCTGGCGGGAGGAGGGCGACGACACCTGGCGGGCGACGGACGACTCCGCCCCAGGGGCCGCCCCGTCCCTGCTCCGCTGCCTGACCGACCGTTCCCCCGAGCGGGCCCGCCGGTTCGCCGCGAAGAGTTACGGTACGCCGCCCGGCCTGGAGGCGGTGCGCCACCTCCTTGCCCTCCGGCCGCCGACCGACGTGCTTGTCGCCGGGCTGAACCCCACCCGTACCCTGGCCGACCTCGGGCCGGACCTGGCGTCCGCCCGCTACCCGCTGCCGACGGACCCCGCGCGCGTACGCCACCCGTCCGGACCGGCCGTCACGCCCGCCCCCCACCCGTTCTGGTCGAGCCTCGCGTCCCCCCTCGGTCCCCTCGGGAAGACCCTCCTCCCGTCGGCCAGGTCCCGGCAGGACATCGAGCTGTTCCGCCGTCGCGACGCCTCCGGGCTGATCACCACCGCGGCCTTCCGGTACCGGGCCGACCACGACCAGCAGCACTTCACCGACCTCCGCGCCAACGTCGACAGCGACATGGTGGCGATAGGCGGCGGCGCGACCGCCGTCGATTCACCGCACGGCGCACTGCTCACCGCCTCCTACCCGGCGGACGACGGCTCTGCGTGGCTGGCGTCTTCGAAGGACCACAACCTCCCCCAGCCGCACCGGCTGACCGCATTCGCCATCGGGATGAAGATCGACGGAGTCAGCCGTGAGCGGCTGGACGAGGAACTGCTGACCGTCGTCCGGACCCGGAGCGGGCACGCCGCGCACCCCTTCGTCTCCGCCCGGGTCCCGGAGAACCACACCCTGATCGGCGGGGGCTTCCGGGTCAACTGGCGGGATCCCTGGGGCGACAACGCCGAGGGCAACCTGGCCACCGCGTCCTTCCCCCGGGCCGGCGACGCCTGGACCGTGCGCTCCAAGGACCACCAGATCTCCAGCCCCTGCACCATCGACGCCTTCGCAGTCTGCCTGAAGTCCTCCTTCGTGATCGATGGAGCGGAGTACGTCGTCGATGCCTGGACAGACTTCACGGAGAGCGAGGGCGGCCCGGTGCCGCATCCCTCCTCCGCTCTGCCGGTCCCCGCGTCCGGACACGTCCTGACCGGCATCGGAGCCGAGGTGCTCCCCACCGAACCGGGCTCCCTGCTGTGGCAGTTGGAACCCACCACGGACGCCACGACCCCAGGTGTCAGGTCGGGCGCGAAGCACCACGGGGAGTGGTCACCGGCCACTCTGTGCGCGTGGGTGTTGGGCATCCGGCTGCTGCGGAGCTGACCACCGAGAGTGTCACCACGATGCTCGTCCGCCTGAAGAAACCCGCCCACCTCACCCACACCCCGCACCCCGCCGACCGGCGCAAGACCCTGATCCGCTACCGGCTGAGCCTGCGGAACCGCCGTACCGCCAGCGGCAGGAACAGCAGCGTCAGCGCCGCCGGCCACACCCCGGCCAGCAGCAGCGCGTGCTGTTCCGGCCACGACGTGCCCTGGCCCGTCGGGGCGCCGAACAGCGCTCGTGCGGCGCCCGCCGTGGAGGAGAGCGGGTTCCAGAGGGCGGCCTGGCCGAGCCAGTGGGGCATCTGTGTCGGGGAGACGTAGATGCTGGAGATCATCGTCAGCGGGAAGACGATCGCGAACAGGCCGCCCACCTGCTCGGGGCCGGGGAGCAGAAGCCCGAGCCAGACCCCTACCCAGATCAGCGCGAAGCGGAGTGCGAGGAGCAGCGCCACCGCCTTCACGAAGTTCAGGCCGAGGCCGATGTCGATGCCGAGGCCGGTGCCCAAGTGGGTGCCCGCGCCGAACTCCGGGCGCCAGCCCATGCCGTAGGCCGTGGCCATCATGATGCCCAACTCCGCGCAGGCGACGATGAGATCGGTCGCGCCGCGCCCCGCGACCACCGCCGACGGCGCCATCGGCATGGAACGGAAGCGGTCGATGACGCCCTTCTTCGCGTCGTTCACGAAGATCGTCGCCGTGGAGACGAAGCCCATGGCGACCGTCATCACGAACATGCCCGGCATCAAGAACGCCTTGTAGTCGCCGCCGCCCGGCACCCGCATCGCCTTGCCGAAGACGTACCCGTACAGCAGCACGGAAAGGATCGGGAAGCCCAACTGCCAGAGAATGCTGACCGGTTGGCGCCGGTAGTGGGTCAGGCCGCGCCGGACGACGTTCCAGCAGTCGGCGATCGTCCAGAAGACACGGCCGTGTTGGGGGCGTCTGCGGTACGTCCGTCCCGTGCCCTCGGATGCCGTCGTCACGCCGCCGCCCCCTCGGTCTCCGGCTCCGGCTCCACCTTCGGCTCCGGTTCCGGTTCTTCCTCCGTACGGCGGCCCGTCAGCCGTAGGAACACGTCGTCCAGGCTCGGGCGGCGCAGGCCGATGTCCTCGACCGGGATGCCGTAGTGCTGGAGGTAGCGGGCGACTTCGGTGAGGGAGCCCACCCGGTCGGCGACGGGCGCGTGGACGCGCAACTCCGCGATGTCCGCCTCGGGTTGACCGCCGTGGGCGACCCGGGCGACCGCCTGCAACGCGTAGGGGATGTGGGCGGGTTCGCGGACCACGACCTCGACACGGTCGCCGCCGACGCGGTTCTTCAGGCCGTCGAGGGTGTCGTCGGCGATGGCCCGGCCCTGGTCGATGACGGTGATGCGGGAGGCCAGCCGGTCGGCCTCCTCCAAGTACTGGGTGGTGAGCAGGACGGTGGTGCCGTCGGCCACCAACTCCCGTACGGCTTCCCAGACTTCGCCACGGCTGCGCGGGTCGAGGCCGGTGGTCGGTTCGTCCAGGAAGAGGACGGCCGGGGCGAGGATCATCGATGCCGCGAGGTCGAGGCGGCGGCGCATACCACCGCTGTAGCCGCCCGCGCCCTTGTCCGCGGCGGCCTCCAGGTCGAACTGGCGCAGGAGTTGGGCCGCCCTCAACTTGGCCCGCTTACGGCCGAGATGGAAGAGGCGGCCGAACATCTCCAGGTTCTGCCGGCCGGTGAGGATCTCGTCGATCGCCGCGTACTGGCCGGTGAGCCCGATCCGGGAGCGCACCTGGCGCGGCTGCCTGGCCACGTCGAGTCCGGCGACGGTCGCCGTGCCGCCGTCGAGCCGGACGAGCGTGGAGAGGATGCGTACGGCGGTGGTCTTGCCGGCGCCGTTCGGGCCGAGCAGACCGTGCACGGTGCCCTCGCGGACGGCGAGGTCGAAGCCGTCCAGGGCGCGCTTGTCGCCGTAGCGCTTCTCCAGCGCCTCGGCCTCCACGACGTACCCGTCACCACCGGACATGCCCTTCCCTCCCTCCCGTACCGAGCGTTCCAAACAATGCGAACTGCGTGCACCGTATCCGATTACGCGTACGGTGTACTCGGTTTTGGTTCCCGGACCTAGACTCTCCCCCCATGACGAGCAGGCCGGCGAACAGCGGTCAGGAATCCAGCGGCAGCGGCGACATCGGCCGCACCCTCGAACTGCTGTGGGACACCGGCCCCCGCCCCAGCCGCGGCCCGAAGCCGGGCCTGAGCGTCGACCGGATCGTGGACGCGGCCATCCGCATCGCGGACGAGGAGGGGCTCGACGCGGTCTCCATGCGGCGGGTGGCCACCGAACTGGGCACGGGCGCGATGTCGCTGTACCGGTACGTCCCGGGGAAGGCCGAACTCCTCGACCTGATGCTGGACCGGGTCCGTTTCCCGGACCGGCCCATCTCCAGCACGCCCCCCGACGGCTGGCGCGGCGCCCTGGAGACGGCCGCCCGGGACGCGCTCGCCGTCCACCGCCGGCACCCCTGGCTGCTGCGCGTCAACCAGTCCCGCCCGCTGCTCGGCCCGCGCGCCCTCGCCACCCTGGAACACCTGCTCGGCCGCATCCGCCCGATGGGCCTGACCGACCCGGAACTCGTCTCGACGGTCGTGATGATCGACGGCTATGTGGTCGGCGCCGCCCGCACCCAGGTCCACCAGGAGGAGGCGGCCCGCTCCACCGGCCTGACCGACGCGGAGTTCTACGGCGCCCAGGTCCCGGCCCTGGAGAAGGCCATGGCGACCGGCGCCTACGCGACTCTCGCGTCCCTCTCCCCCGACACCTTCACCGCCGGTTTCGACCACTTCGAGTTCGGGCTCGGCCGCATCCTGGACGGTCTTGAGGTCCTGGTCCAACAGCGGGGCGGGGACTGAGAGTTCAGCAGCGACTCGGCTACGACTCAGCTACGACGGGTCAGCCGCCGCAGTCCGATCACGGCCCCGCAGACGATCAGGACGGCGACGGCGCCCACCTTCAGGTTCTTCCCCGAGCTGCCACCGCTGTCGTCACCGCTCGCCGAACTCCCGCCCTCCGAAGGTGACTTGGAAGCGGACGTGGCACCGCCGGGCGCGTCCTCGGCCTGCACCGGGCTGTCCGTGCCCTCACTCCCGTACATCAGCTTGGTCCCGTCGGCGGAGTAGCTGACGGACTCCCCCTGTCCCTGCAAGGGCACGTCGAGGCGCCCCTTGCGCTTGATCTTCCCGCCGTTCCAGTCGTAGTAGATACCGCCGAAGTAGCCGCGTACGGCGAGCTGTTGGCCGTTGGGGGAGAAGGCGGCGTCGGTGGCCCAGAGGTCGACGGAGGCGATGGGCCTGAAGTAGTTGGTGCCGGAGGAGGAGAGCGTGGCCGGGCCTTCGAAGAGATGCCCGCCGTCCTCCTTCTTGTCGATGATGTAGACGCGCCCGGTCTTGGGGTGCACGACCAGCGACTCGGCGTTGCGCGCCCCGTCCGAGTACTTCACGACGTACTGCTTGGCCCGGATCGTCTGGTCCTTGAGCACCTTCGGCTCGGGCAGCTTGTAGATCCAGACGTAGGGCCAGGTCCCGTCGAGGTTGTCGCCGATGTCGCCGACGTAGATCTGGTTGTCCGGTCCGATGGAGATGGCCTCGACGTCACGCGGCTTGCCGACACCGCTGAAGGTGACGGTCGCGACGGTCTTGCCGGTGCTGCTGTCGACGGCGTAGATGTACGGGCCGTCGTTGCTGTCGTTGTGCGTCCAGTAGATGCCCGGGTGGAGGTGGGAGGCGGCGAGGCCGCTGGACTCGGTGATCCGGGAGTCCGTGATCGTGAACCCCTTGTCGCCCTTGCCACCCTCGTCGGCGACGGCCGGTGCTGCTGCGGTTGCGGGCAGGGCGAGCGCGCCGACGAGAAAGCCGGCGCCGAGGAACGCGAGGAAGCGACGCATGCCCCAAGCCTGCCATCGTGGCAGGCCTCACACCCCACCGGCTCCGGCGATCGGCCACTGATCGTCCATCATGAGCGGATGCTCAGGTTCATGCCCGTAGGCGACTCCATGACGATCGGGAGCGCGGGCGAACACACATGGCGCTACCGGATCTGGCAGCACCTGCGCGCGACCTACGGCGGCCCGTTCGCCGTGGTCGGCCCGCGCGAGACGCTGTACGACAAGGCGACGGACACGCCCACGTCGTACGAGTACGCCGACCCCGACTTCCCGCACTTCCACCTCGCCGGGTGGGGCGAGGGCTGGCTGCACATGGCCCCGCTGATCGGCGGGGCGGTGCGCGCGCACCGGGCGGACGTGCTGCTGGTCTCCCTCGGCCTGATCGACCTGGGCTTCTACACGAACGCGGCCCAGACGGCCGACAACCTGCGCGCCTTCGTGGCCCAGGCCCGCGCCGCGAAACCCTCCATCCGCATGGTCTTCCTGCCCGTCATCCCGAACGTCCGCGCCCAGACGGACGCCCCCTTCGCCGCCGAGGTCGCCCTCTTCAACGAACTCCAGGCGAAGGCGGTCGCCGACCTGGACGACCCGCGCTCCCCGATCCTCCTGGCCTCCCTCCCGGAGTCGTACGACGTCAACCACGACACGTACGACGGCACCCACCCGAACGCGTCCGGCGAGCACCGGATCGCGGGGGCGTTCGCGGGGGCGATGCATCAGGCCTGGGGGGTGGGCGGGGAGTACGTGGAGTACGGGGAGTACGGCGGCTCGGAACCGGTGGCCGACGCGGGGCCCTTCCATCGGTCCTCGCGTCGGCCCTCCCGGAGGCACAGGTAGGCCGGCCGACACCTACCGATCCCGATACCGGGCGATCCAGTCGTCGGTGAGGTGGTCGATGGCTTGATCGGCGCGTATCGCGGTCACCGTGCGCGTCGTTGAACCGTGCGGCTGCGCCTGAACGAAACGATGGGCAGCCGGGGAGGAGCGCCACGATGACCGGCCTTGATGCCCTGTTCGAGCGCCTTGAGGGCATGCCCGTCCCCGAGGGCTACAAGGTCGAGATCGTCGAGGGGACCGTCGCCATGTCACCGCAGGAGGACACCCACTGGGAGATCATCCTGGACATCGTCGAGCAGCTACGGACCAAGTACCCCCGAAAGCGCGTGAAGTCCGACGTCCGTATCGACTACCCGGGTCACCTCAACGGATTCGCGACCGATGTGACGGTGATGACCGAGGACGCCGCGAAGACGGAGGAGGGGCTCTGGCGCTACCAGGACGTCGAGTTCGTCGCCGAGGTCATCTCCAAGGGCACCGCCGCCAACGACTACGGCCCGAAGAAGGCCGCGTACGCCGAGGCCGAGGTCCCTGTGTATCTGATCGCCGACCCGTATCAGGGCCGCTGCCACGTCTACTCCCGCCCCAAGGGCGACGACTACGCGACCGAGACCAAACTCCCCTTCGGGGACGATCTCGACCTCACCGGCACCGTGGTCGGCCTCACCCTCAAGACAGACGGCTTCCCCCGCGACTGACCCCCCTTGCATAGAGCGCGCTCGAAGCCGTTGGCTAAGTACTCATGAAGTACACGCAGCTCGGACGCACAGGTCTCAAGGTCAGCCGACTCGTCCTCGGGACGATGAACTTCGGTCCGCAGACCGACGAGGCCGACAGTCACGCGATCATGGACGCGGCGCTGGACGCCGGTATCAACCTCTTCGACACCGCCAACGTGTATGGGTGGGGTGACAACAAGGGGCGGACCGAGGAGATCATCGGCAACTGGTTCGCCAAGAGCCCCGACCACCGCGACAAGGTCGTCCTCGCCACCAAGGTCTACGGCAACATGGCCGCCGACGGCGACGCCTGGCCCAACCACGACAAGCTGTCCGCCCTGAACATCCGGCGGGCCGTCGACGCCAGCCTCAAGCGGCTGCAGACGGACTACATCGACGTCTACCAGTTCCACCACATCGACCGCGCCACCCCCTTCGAGGAGATCTGGCAGGCGATCGACACCCTGATCCAGCAGGGCAAGATCCTCTACGTCGGTTCCTCGAACTTCCCCGGTTACAAGATCGCCCAGGCCAACGAGATCGCCGCGCGCCGTGGCGGCACCATCGGGCTCGTCAGCGAGCAGTGCCTCTACAACCTCGCCGAGCGCCGCGCCGAGATGGAGGTCATCCCGGCCGCGCAGGACTACGGCCTCGGGGTCATCCCCTGGTCGCCGCTCCAGGGCGGACTCCTCGGCGGAGTCATCAGGAAGGAGATCTCGGGCGGGCGCCGGGCGAGCGGCCGGGCCGCGGACACCCTCGCCAACCCGACCTCACGCGCCCAGATCCAGGCCTACGAGGACCTCCTCGACAAGCACGGCATCGAGCCCGGAGAAGCCGCCCTGGCCTGGCTGCTGACCCGCCCCGGCGTCACCGGCCCGATCGTCGGCCCGCGCACCGCCGGGCAACTGGAGTCCGCGCTGCGCGCCGTGGAACTGGAACTGACCGAGGAACTCCTCACCTCGCTGGACGAGATCTTCCCGGGTCCTGGCCCGTCCCCCGAGGCCTTCGCCTGGTAGACGACGTAAGGGCAAGCACCCCTGTTTTCAGGGGCGCGGGGAACTGCGCGACCAGCCACATCCGGCCCGCAGCCGAAATTCGATCCGCAGTTCCCCCACCCTCACTTACCAAGCGCCGCGGCAAGCCCAACGACAACGAACAACAGCACAAGCACACCGGCCATGATCCGGTTCCGGGTTTTCGGGTCCACGTACCCGAGCCTAACCGCCCGCTCCCAGCCTCCAGCGGGCGACCGCCTCATACCGCGGCTGTTCACCCGGAACCCCCGACCTCGGCAGGTTGCTGCGGACGAGCACCAGTTCGTCCACCGTCCACGCCCGCCCCGCGAACCCGTCGAGCCGGTCGAGATACGGCCGTACGTCCAGCGCGTCCCGGCCGCGGGCCAGGGTCAGATGGGCGCGGTAACGCCGGTGCTGCCCCACCGCCGCCTCCTCGCACCGCTCCGCCAGCAGGCGCAACGCGGCGAGATCCCCGGCCGCCCCCGCCCACAGCGCCCGCCCCTCCCCGAACTGCCCGCCCCCGCGCACCGCCAGCCCGAACGGTTCGCTCCGGCGCGCGGTCCGCTCCAGGGCGGCCGACAGTTCCGGTACGGCGTCCTCGTCGACCTCGCCGTAGAACGCGAGGGTGAAGTGCCAACCCAGGCGGCCGGTCCAGCGGAGGGTGTCCGCGGTCGGGAGCGTCCTCAACTCGGCTACCGCTGCGGCGAGTTCGGCGGCGATGTCCTCCGGGGGCAGCACGGCGGCGAAGAGTCTCATGAGCCCCAGCCTGCCACCGTCCGCGCTGCCACTATGAGGGCATGACCATCAGCATCAGGGACGGCGGCCCCGACGACATTCCCGCGATACTCGGCATGCTGGACAGCGCCGTGGCGTGGCTCGTCGCGCAGGGGCGGACCGGGCAGTGGGGCAGTACGTCGTGGTCGGAGAACCCGAAGGCCGTGGCGATGGTGGAGCGGTATGCGGCGACCGGCACCCCGTACATCGCCGAGATCGACGGTGTGCCGGTCGGCACGCTCACCCTCACCGACTCACCGGGGTCGTACGTCGAAGCCGTCGACGAGCCCGAGCGGTATGTCCATCTCCTCGCCTCCGACCGCCGGTTCAAGGGGTACGGCGTCGGCAGCGCGCTGCTCGCGCACGCGGCGGAGGCGACCCGGGAGGCGGGTATCTCGCTGCTGCGGGTGGACTGTTACGCGGGGGACGACCGCAGGCTCGTCGCCTACTACGAGGCCAACGGGTTCACCGCGACGGAGGCCTTCGTCGTCGGGGAGGACAACTGGCCGGGGCAGGTGCTGGCCCGGAGGGTGTAGCACGCACGCCCCCGGGCCAGGACATTTACACCATCGTCGCCAACTGCTCCCGCCGGCGCGGGACGAAGGCCACGCTCGGGTGGCCGTGGTTCCAGTCGAACGACAGGCGCAGATCGCCGATGCGGGCCAGGATCACGCCGATCGTGGCCGCGGCGACGGCCGCGATGGCACCGCCGAGGGCGAAGCTCACCCGGGGGCCGTAGGCGTCGGTAATCCAGCCGACGATCGGTGCGCCCAGGGGCGTACCGCCCATGAAGACCATCATGAACAGGGCCATGACCCGGCCGCGCATGGCCGGGTCGGTGCCCATCTGGACGGCGGTGTTGGCCGTGACGTTGACCGTCAGTCCCGCGATGCCTATCGGGACCATGAGCAGGGCGAACAGCCAGTAGGAGGGGGCCACCGCCGCCACGATCTCCAGCAGGCCGAAGGCCGCCGCCGCCGCGATCAGGACGCGGCGGCGGGTGGTGCCGCGGCGGGCGGCGAGCAGGGCGCCGATCAGGGAGCCGACCGCCATCAGGGTGTTGAAGAGGCTGTAGGCACCGGCGCCCGCGTGGAAGATGTCGTCCGCGTAGGCCGACAGCCACACCGGGAAGTTGAAGCCGAACGTGCCGATGAAGCCGACGAGGACGATCGGCCAGATCAGGTCGGGGCGGCCGGCGACGTAGTGCAGGCCTTCGCGGAGCTGGCCCTTGCCGCGCGGGGCGCGCTGGACGGAGTGCAGGTCGCGGTTGCGCATGAGGAGCAGGCTCGCCAGGGGCGCCACGAACGACAGGCCGTTGAAGAGGAACGCCCAGCCGGTGCCGACGCCGGTGATCAGGACGCCCGCGACGGCGGGGCCGACCAGGCGGGCGGACTGGAAGTTCGCCGAGTTGAGGCTGACCGCGTTCTGCAGCTGCTCGGGGCCGACCATCTCGGAGACGAAGGACTGGCGGGCCGGGTTGTCGACCACCGTGGCGAGGCCGACGGCGAAGGCGGCGACGTAGACGTGCCAGACCTGGACGTGGCCGGAGAGGGTCAGGAACGCGAGCACCAGGCCGGTCAGGGCCATCGCGGACTGGGTGACGAGGAGGGTGGGGCGCTTGGGCAGCCGGTCGACGAGGACACCGCCGTAGAGCCCGAAGAGGAGCATCGGCAGGAACTGGAGGGCGGTCGTGATGCCCACGGCGGCGGAGGAGCCGGTGAGGCTGAGGACCAGCCAGTCCTGGGCGATGCGCTGCATCCAGGTGCCGGTGTTGGAGACGACCTGGCCGATGAAGAACAGGCGGTAGTTCCGGATCCTCAGCGAGCTGAACATCGAGGACTTGCCGGGAGCATCAGGTGCGGGCGGGGAGTCGGGGGTGGCTGGCGCGGGTGCGGAGTCTGCTCCGGTTCCCGAACTCAAAAGGTCGCCTCCTACATAGACAGCTTTACAGGTGTGCGAGTTTCTCCAGCACGGGGGCGGCGGCGACGATCTTCGCCCACTCGTCCTCGTCGAGGCCGTCGACCAGGCCGGCCAGGAACGCGTTGCGCTTGCGGCGGCTCTCTTCGAGCATCGCCTCGGCCTGGGGGGTCTTGGTGACGACCTTCTGGCGCCGGTCCTCGGGGTGCGGCTCCAGCTGCACCAGTCCCTTGGCTTCGAGCAGCGCGACGATGCGGGTCATCGAGGGCGGCTGCACATGCTCCTTGCGAGCGAGCTCGCCAGGGGTCGCGCTGCCGCAGTTGGACAGGGTGCCCAGCACCGACATCTCGGTGGGGCTCAGTGACTCGTCGACCCGCTGGTGCTTGAGTCGACGGGACAACCGCATCACGGCTGACCGCAGGGAGTTCACAGCGGCAGCGTCGTCGCCATGGGTAAGGTCCGGCATGTTCTTTAGCGTAACTCATTACTCTCGCTAAAGACCAACTGGGACCGACGCGACACGCCGGGATGCCCGTGACCCTGGCCACTGAACCCTTCCGTCACCCATATGAGTGATACCGGCGCGGAACGTCACCCACCGCCCGGAACCGCCCCGGACCCTCGTCTGTATGGGGACCAGCGTGCTCAGCCTGCGGATAGACGGGGAGCTGCTCGAACGGCTCCGACACCATGCGGCGAAAAGGGGAATGAGCGTCCAGGACTATGTGGTCCAGACGCTCATCCGGGACGACTTCGACGAGCGGTTCCAGACCGCCGTCGAGGAGACGGAGAAGTTCTACGGGGTCACGTGACCCACCGGGTTACGTCAGACCCAGGGCCGGCATCAGGTAGTAGAAGCCGAACACGGCCGCCACGACGTACATCGGCACCGGGACCTCCCGGCCCCGGCCCGCCACCAGGCGCAGCACCACGAAGGTGATGAAGCCCATGCCGATGCCGTTGGTGATCGAGTAGGTGAACGGCATCATCACCATCGTGATGAAGGCCGGGATGGCGATCGTGTAGTCCGCCCAGTCGATCTCCTTGACGGAGCCCGCCAGGATCAGGAAGCCCACCGCGAGCAGGGCCGGGGTGGCCGCCTGGGAGGGGACCATCGTGGCGATGGGCGTGAGGAACAGTGCTACGGCGAAGAGGGCACCCGTGACGACGTTCGCGAAGCCGGTGCGGGCGCCCTCGCCGACGCCGGCCGTGGACTCCACGAAGCAGGTGGTCGCCGACGAGGAGCTGGCACCGCCGGCCGCGACCGCGATGCCGTCGACGAAGAGGACCTTGTTGATGCCGGGCATGTTGCCCTGGGCGTCGGTCAGTTGGGCCTCGTCGCTGATGCCCATGATCGTGCCCATCGCGTCGAAGAAGCACGACAGCAGGACCGTGAAGACGAACAGGACGCCGGTCAGCACGCCGACCTTGGAGAAGCCGCCGAACAGGCTGAACTTGCCGATCAGGCCGAAGTCGGGGGTGGCGACCGGGTTTCCGGGCCACTTCGGGGTGGTCAGGCCCCAGGAGGGGATCGTCGCGACCGCGTTCACGATCACCGCGAGGACGGTCATCGTGACGATCGAGATCAGGATCGCGCCGGACACCTTGCGGACGATCAGCCCGAGCGTGAACAGTACGCCGAGGATGAAGACGAGCACCGGCCAGCCGTTGAGGTGACCGTCGGCGCCGAGCTGGAGCGGGACGGTGGTCTGGGCGGCGTCCGGGATGCGGGTGATGAACCCGGAGTCCACGAGCCCGATCAGCATGATGAACAGGCCGATACCGATGGAGATGGCCTTGCGCAGGCCGTAGGGCACCGCGTTCATCACGCGCTCGCGCAGCCCGGTGGCGACCAGCAGCATCACGACCAGGCCGGCCAGCACGACCATCCCCATCGCGTCCGGCCACGACATGCGGGGCGCGAGCTGGAGGGCGACGACGGAGTTCACGCCGAGTCCGGCGGCGAGCGCGATCGGTACGTTGCCGATGACACCCATGAGGAGGGTGGTGAAGGCGGCGGTGACAGCGGTGGCGGTGACCAGCTGGCCGTTGTCGAGGTGGTGCCCGTACATGTCCTTCGCGCTGCCGAGGATGATCGGGTTCAGCACGATGATGTACGCCATCGCGAAGAAGGTGGCGAACCCGCCCCGGATCTCGCGGGGGAGGCTGCTGCCCCGTTCGGAGATCTTGAAGTAGCGGTCGAGGGCGGTCTGCATTGGATGTTCCTACGAGCAGAAGTGGACAGACGGAAACCGTTTCAGTATGAACATATGAAGACGTCAGGCGCTATCTCCGCGCGTAGACCCGAGAGTGTTGCGCCGCCTCGTAAGCTGTGGGCATGGCGAAGTGGACACCGACACACGAGGCACCGGAGCCCCTGGAGGGCCCGATCGTCCCGACCATCATCGGCGGCACGATCCTCTGGTTCGTCCTCTTCCTGGTACAGCTCCCCTTCTACGGCTGGTTCGACGACCACGGCCATCTGTGGTGGCTGTGGACCTGCCTGGCCGGGGCCGGGCTGGGGCTGATCGGCATCTGGTACGTCCGGGGGCGCGACGCGGCCCTCAAGCGACTGGCGGCCGAGGCGGCGGCGGAGGCTCCCTCCCCTGCTGCGGAGTGAGGAGTTCCTCCTACACCCCAGGCATCACCCGGGCCCGCCCTCCGTCCTCCGCTGGTCGGATCTTCCGGGCACTCGGCGGGTGAAGCCTTAAATCCGCACGTACCGTCGACTGCATGACGCACACCGACGCGGGCGCCGAACTCGATCCTGTGCATCCCGTGCCCATTCCACCCGCACGGGCCCATGGACTCAGCACCGCCGAGGTCGCCGAGCGGGTGGCGCGCGGGGAGGTCAACGACGTCCCGGTGCGCAGCAGCCGGTCCCTCGGCGAGATCGTGCGGGCCAACGTCTTCACCCGGTTCAACGCGATCATCGGTGTGCTCTGGCTGATCATGCTGTTCGTCGCGCCGCTGCAGGACAGCCTGTTCGGGTACGTGATCCTCGCCAACACCGGGATCGGGATCATCCAGGAGTGGCGGGCGAAGCAGACCCTCGACTCCCTGGCGGTGATCGGCGAGGCGAAGCCGACCGTGCGGCGGGACGGGGCCGCCGTCGAGGTCAGCACGTCCGGGATCGTGCTCGGGGATCTCATCGAGATCGGGCCCGGGGACAAGGTCGTGGTCGACGGGGAGTGCGTCGAGGCCGACGGCCTGGAAATCGACGAGTCGCTGCTCACCGGTGAGGCCGACCCCGTCGTCAAGCGGCCGGGGGACGCGGTCATGTCCGGGAGTTTCGTGGTCGCCGGCGGTGGCGCGTTCGAGGCGACGAAGGTGGGGCGCGAGGCATACGCCGCCCAACTCGCCGAAGAGGCCTCGCGGTTCACGCTCGTCCACTCCGAGCTGCGCACCGGTATCTCCACGATCCTCAAGTACGTGACGTGGATGATGATCCCGACCGCGATCGGCCTGGTCATCAGCCAACTCGTCGTCAAACAGCACGGGTTCAAGGACTCCATCGCCCGGACGGTCGGCGGGATCGTCCCGATGGTCCCCGAGGGGCTCGTCCTCCTCACCTCCGTGGCCTTCGCGATCGGGGTCATCCGGCTTGGCCGGAAACAGTGCCTCGTGCAGGAGCTGCCGGCCATCGAAGGGCTCGCCCGCGTCGACACGGTCTGCCTCGACAAGACGGGGACGCTGACCGAGGGCGGGATGGACGTCACCGAACTGCGTCCGCTCGGCGGGGCCGACGAGACGTACGTACGCAAAGTTCTGGGCGCATTGGGCGAGTCCGATCCGCGGCCGAACGCGTCGCTGCAGGCGATCATCACCGCCTATCCGGACAGCGAGGAGTGGCGGTGCGTGGAGTCGCTGCCGTTCTCTTCGGCGCGGAAGTACAGCGGGGCGTCGTTCAGCGAGGGGAACGGGGAGTCGAGTACGTGGTTGCTCGGCGCCCCCGATGTGCTGCTGGGGGCGGACGATCCCGCCCTCGCCGAGACCGGGCGGCTCAACGAACAAGGGCTACGGGTGCTCTTGCTGGCGCGGGTCTCGGGTGAGCTGGATGATCCCGGGGTCGTGCGGGAGGCCTCGGCGACGGCGCTGGTGGTGTTGGAGCAGCGGTTGCGGCCCGATGCGGCGGAGACGTTGGCCTACTTCGCCGAGCAGCATGTGCAGGCGAAGGTCATCTCCGGGGACAACGCGGTGTCCGTGGGCGCGGTGGCCGGGAAGCTGGGGCTCAGTGGGCAGGTTGTCGACGCCCGCCAACTGCCCGCCGATCAGGAGGAGATGGCCAAATCCCTTGATGAGGGGACGGTGTTCGGGCGGGTTACTCCGCAGCAGAAGCGGGACATGGTGGGGGCGTTGCAGTCCCGCGGGCACACGGTTGCGATGACCGGGGACGGTGTCAACGACGTACTCGCCCTGAAAGACGCCGACATCGGGGTGTCGATGGGGTCGGGGTCCGAGGCGACCCGGGCCGTCGCGCAGATCGTGCTGCTCAACAACAGCTTCGCGACGCTGCCTTCGGTGGTCGCGGAGGGGCGGCGGGTCATCGGGAACATCACGCGGGTGGCGACGCTGTTTCTGGTGAAGACCGTGTACTCGGTGCTGCTGGCTGTGCTGGTGGTGTGCTGGCGGGTTGAATATCCGTTCCTGCCGCGGCACTTGACGCTGCTGTCGACCCTGACGATCGGCGTTCCCGCGTTCTTCCTGGCCCTCGCGCCCAACACGGAGCGTGCGCAACCCCACTTCGTGCGGCGGGTGATGCGGTACTCGATCCCGGGCGGGGTGATCGCCGGGGCGGCGACCTTCGTGACGTATCTGATCGCTCGTCACTACTACACGGGGAAGGGGTCGTTGGGGGCGGAGACCAGTGCGGCGACCCTGACGTTGTTCCTGATCTCGATGTGGGTGCTGGCGATCATCGCCCGGCCGTACACGTGGTGGCGGGTCACGCTGGTGGCGTCGATGGGGGCGGCGTTCGTGGTGGTGCTGATCGTGCCGTGGCTTCAGCACTTCTTCGCGTTGAAGCTGGTGGGGGTGACCATGCCGTGGGTTGCGGTGGGGATTTCGGGGGTGGCGGGGGTTTTGCTGGAGGTCGTGTGGCGAGTGGTCGATCGGCGGGGGTCGGCTTAGAAGGCGGCGACCGCGCCCTTGAAACAGGGGCGCGGTCGCTGTTGTTTAGGGGCGCGGGGAACTGCGCGACCAGCCCCCACGCACCCGCAGCCGAACGACGACCCGCTGCTACTTCACGTCGACGAAGTCACCCGTGGCGTTGACCGCCGACGTGGTCGACGTGCCCGCGAAGCTGTAGCGGAAGTAGCCGTCGACCGTTGCCGTGACGGTGGTCTTCAGAGTGCCCGTGGAGCTGGTCTTGATGGTCTTGACCGTGGTGTAGGTGCTGGAGCCGTTCTTGCGGAACTGGAGCTTCACCGACTGGCTCGCGTAGCCCGCGTTCTTGTGGGTCTCCCAGTTGGCGCGGGACAGCTTGCCCGTGACCGTGATGGTCTTGCCCTTCTTCACCGGCTCCGGGGTGGCGTCGGCGGTCAGCTGGGCGGCGCGGCGGACCGCGACGGTGCCCAGGTCGCCCTGGGTCTTCTTGGTGCCGTTGGCGGTGATGGCGAGGCCGCCGGCCTTCCAGGTGACGGCCTCGGCGTTCGCCAGGTCGTCGTCGGCCGGGCGGATGTTGATGGTGGCCTTGCAGTTCAGGACGGTCGTCGAGGCCTTGGTGCAGGTGCCCGGGTCGTCGCTGATGATCTCGTTGGCCGGGCTGCTCACGGAGGTGCCGCGGTAGATCAACGGGCCGCTCGCGAAGTTGTCGGCGCTGACGTCGAGGCTCGCGGCGTGGGTCACGGTGTACGTGACCGGGACGGCGACCTTCGCGCTCGCACCGACGACGATGGCCTTGCCGTTGTTCACCTTGAACTTGGAGAAGGTGACGTTGAGCGTGGCGGCGGACGTGGTGCCGGCGGCCTGTGCGGCCGGTACGGCGAAGGCGGAGAGAACCAGGGCGCCGGAGACGGCGGCCACGGTGGCGCGTATGCGCATGCGTGTTCCCCAAATGGAGAAAGGGGGCCCGGCGCGGTGGTCGTTCCGTACGGCTCGTCGTCGGCGCCGGGGCCCAAGTGATGGCGGAGCCTGTTGGCTCACAAGATCTGATCCGTGACGGGTGTGGCTGGTTGTACGGCGGATCGAGACTTTGTACGGGTATTACGAACCCGTGGTGAAGTGCGGAGACTCCGCCATCGTCGCGCGGGGTTACTTCACGTCGATGAAGTCACCGGCGGCGTTGACGGCCGGGGTGGTCGAGGTGCCCGCGAAGCTGTAGCGGAAGTAGCCGTCGACGGTCGCCTTGACGGTGGTCGACAGGGCGCCGGTCGAGCTGGTCTTGATGGTCTTGACGGTGGTGTAGGTGCTGGAGCCCTTCTTGCGGAACTGGAGCTTCACCGACTGGCTCGCGTAGCCCGCGTTCTTGTGGGTCTCCCAGTTGGCGCGGGACAGCTTGCCCGTGACCGTGATGGTCTTGCCCTTCTTCACCGGCTCCGGGGC
>NZ_JALJRY010000050.1:34881-43049 GCF_024519455.1 Streptomyces sp. STR69
GCGGGACAGCTTGCCCGTGACCGTGATGGTCTTGCCCTTCTTCACCGGCTCCGGGGCGGCGTTGGCGGTCAGCTGGGAGGCGCGCTGGAGCTTGAAGGAAGCGGCCTTCTCCTTCCAGATGAAGTCGCCGTCCTTGGCGTCGACCCACGCGTCGACGTACCAGGTGCCGGCCTCGTCGTTGAAGACGTCGCCGACCCTCGGGTCGACCAGGACCGAGGCGGAGCAGGTCGAGGTGGTGGCGTTGACCTTCACGCAGGTGGGCTTGGCGGTCGAGAGGTAGCCGTAGTTGGGGCCGATCAGGGAGAACTCGTCGGCGCTCGCGATGCCCGAGTTGTCGGTGGCCGTCACGCTGACCTTGATGCTCTTGGTGCTGGCGGCGCTCACGCTGACCGTGTTGTCGCCGTCGACGACCACCTTGGTGATTTTGGTGTCGCCCGTACCGCCGTCGGCCTGGGCGGCCGGGACCGCGAGGGCGGAGAGGGCGAGGGCGCCGGAGACGGCGACGACGGTGGCACGTATGCGCATGTGTTCCCCCAGTGGAACGTGAACGAGATCATGGAGCCGGGTGGCTCAGGTGATCAGATTCGCGAGCCGGGGGAATGGTTGTACATCTCGTGACTTTTTCTTGGGATGTTGGTGAAGATCCCTCCGGGCCCCCGGCTGCCGTCCGGTCAGTCGAACCAGCGGTCCCGGGCCAGCTCCTCCGTCCGGGACGGGTCCTCCAGGAGGGCGGCCACCTCGAAGCGCCGCGGCCACTGCCCGGCCGCCCAGGCGAGTCCGGCGGCGACGCCTTCCAGGGTCGAGGCGTGCAGCACTCCGTCGCGGGTGCGGCGCCAGTCGATCTCCACGCCGTCCACGACGAGTTCCTCGTGCTCGACGTAGGTCGCGGGGGTGAGGGGGCCGAGGAGGACGCGGACGGAATCCGGTACGTCGTGTTCGGTGCCCTCCGAGGTGACCTCGCCGGTGATCGACTCGCTCAGGCGCCGGACCTGGAACAGTTCGGCCAACTCCGCTGCCCTGGACGGGCGTACGGGGAGGAGAGGGGTGCCGGAGGTGAAGGGGAGCAGGTCGGGTGAGTCGACGACCACGGCGTCCGCCGCGTCCACGACTGTCACCTCGCCGTCGACCACGGCCCTCAAGTCGTCCGGAAGTGTGACCTGTTCGGGCTCCAGGTCGGCCAGCGCTCCGTAGAGGGCGTGGAGTTGGACGCCGGTGACCTCGCGGTCCGGGTCGGCGAGGCGGTCGAGGAGTTCGGCGGCACCGCCGGGCTCGTCGAGGAGGGCGGCGACGGAGGTGCGGACGCCGAGGGCCCGGAGTACCTGTTCGTCGTCGAAGCCGGTTGCGTCCGCCTCGTCGTAGAGACCTCGGAGGAGGGGGTCGCCACCGGCCGCGAGCAAGCCTGCCGGACGGCGGCCGTCCAGTACCGGGTGGCCTCGCAACCACCAAGCCGTGTACGGGCGTACGAGCTCGTGGGTGCCGTCCGGGAGGAGGATGCGGACCTGTTGGGTGATCGCGTCGCGGAGTGGGGGCTGGGCGAGGAGGGCGAGGGCCTGGGGCCAGCGGTCGTCGTCGACGAGGTCGAGGTCGCGGACCGCTACGAGTTCGGTGGCGACGGGGGGTACGGGGGTGTCGGGGAAGCGGTCGAGGATGTCCTCGGACCATACGTCCACCGAATCCAGCAGGCCGGGGTCGTCCGGTTCCGCGAAGTCGCCGTCCCTGGGCTCCAGTTCGTCCGGGTCGAGAACTACGTCGGTGGCACGGACGAGGGCGAAGTTCGCGAGGACTCCGCAGGCAGCGAGGGGTTGTTCACCCCAGCGCTCGGCCAACTCGGGGTCGACGAAGGCGAGTTCGTCCTCGCGCATCACCTGGGCGAACGGGCTGCCGGGGAGGACGAGTTCGCCTGCGGGCGCGAGTTCGCCCTCCTCGTCGGGGAGGGCGAGCGCGCCGAGCCAGGGTTCGTCACCGGGTTCCAGGCCCGCGTCCCGGACGAGGGCGAGCACCGTGTCGGCCAACTCCTCGGCGTCCGGGGTGGGTTCGTCCCATACGGCGCCGCCCTCGTCGTCGAGGGAGGCGGCCACCGCGGCCCGTACCTGGGGCGTGGTGAGGACAGCGCGGGGGGTGGCGGGCAGCGCGCCGAGCTTCTCCAGGAGGGGGTGCGCGGCGTCCGGGTGGGCGACCTTGAGGCCGAGCCGGGCGAGGACTTCGGGTTCTACCTGGGCCGAGTCGGGGGTGGGGAGGAGGACTTGGCGGGGGCCAATGGTGGTTCGTCCGTCTGCGAGCGGTACGGGTAGTCCGGTGAGCCGGTCGGGGTCGACGCCCGCGAGGCTGTCGTAGAGCCGTCGCCACCAGTCGGGGTCCTTCTCCAGGCCGGCCAGCCGGTCCACGGCGTCGGCGAGCGGGACCCGGGCGACGCCCAACGTCCGTAGTTCCACGCGGCGTTCGAGGCCGGCGGGGAGGAGGGTGGGGAGGACTTCGGCGAGGACGCGCACGGTGTCGGCGCCGGCGCCCTCGACGACCTCGGCGTCCCGGGGCCGTAGTGACTCGGGCAACTCCGAGTCCTCGGTGGGGGGTTCGACGGCGGGCGGCAGGAAGGAGGTGCGCGGCAGCCGGTCCAGGATGGCCTGGCGCAGGGTGCCGTCCAGCTCGCCCTTGCCCAGCGGGCCGGGCACGAGGTCGATGATGCCGGCGGTCACCGGCCGCCAGGCGGCGAGGAGTTCGACGTAGGCGTCCGCCGCGCGCTCCACCACGAAGTCGGTCAGCGGGCCGGGGGCGGCGTGACGGCGGGTGGTGTCGAGCGGGAGGGAGGCGATGAGCAGCGCGGGTACGCCGAGGGGTTCGTCGCTGGGCGTGGGCGCGTGCACGACGGGGCTGGTGCGGGGGTGGGCCGGGGTTCCGTCGGCGTCGACGGGCACGGCCCAGGTGATGGACCAGTAGGGCCGCAGCCGTTCCTCGACGGGCCGGTCCGCGAGGAGTTCCTTGGCGAGTTCGCCGTGCGCGGAGACGGTGCGCCAGCGGGTGGTGCCGTCCCGGGTGTCGTCGACGACGGTGTCGGCGCGGTCGCCGCGGCGGGTGAGGGTGCGGGGCGCGCCGTCGCCGATCTCGATCACGACCTCGGCCAGCCCCGGCAGGGCGAGCAGCAGGGCGTCGTCGACAGCGTTCAGGAGACGCTCGGCGAGGTCCTCGGCGGCGGTGTCGCGCAGCGGGAGGATGACGACCGTGTCGTAGGAGTCGGGGGCGCTGCCCACGGCGGCGAACGGGAGGCGGAGGAGGGGGATGTGGCCGTCTCGGCGGCGGATCTCCGTGCCGAGTCCCGGGCTGTGCCGGGCGGTGTCGTCGGCGAGTTCGCGGGCCTCGGCGAGGGACCAGCGGACGCCTCCGTGGCGTCCTACGAGGGCGGGTTCGTCGGTCACGGCGACGACGGCGGCGAAGCCGACGCCGAAACGTCCTACGGCGCTGTCGCCCGCGTCGCGTTTCGCGGAGGCGCGGAGGGTGGAGAGCGATTCGACGCCGGCGGCGTCGAGGGGGGCACCGGTGTTGGCGGCGCACAGGACGCCGTCGCGGAGGGTGAGCCGGAGCCGGCCGGCCACGCCTGCGCGGGCGGCGGCGTCGGCGGCGTTCTGCGCGAGCTCGACGACGAGCCGGTCCCGGTACCCGCCGAGGACGAGGTCCTCCTCGGCGTTGGCGTCCTCCCGGAACCGGGCGGGGCTGGTCGCCCAGGCGTCGAGCACCCCACGCCGCAGCCGGGCGGTCCCGAACGGGTCGGCACCCTCGGCGGCGGGCCGCACGAACTTACTCACGTACGTTCACTCTCCTCATCGACGTCGCGATGAAGGTACCGCGCGGAGGGGAGTGCTGGGTTTTCGCCCGCAGGCGGTGGTGGGGGTCGGGGTCGTGGCGGTACGGCGAGCCCGCCGCGGGTTGCGCCCCTCTGTTCGTTGCCACAGTGGACGGCGTGGGGACCAGCTAAGCGGCGGGCTGCGCCGTACCGCCACGACCCGCTCCCGGTTCGTTGGCGGCTGCGGGTGAGTGGTCCATTCCGCCTTGCGTGGCGCTACGGGTGGAATCGCCACCGGCCTTCGGAGATGACGTCCGTCTCGTCGTCCCTGACGCGGATGGCCGTGTCGTCGTCGATGAAGTAGATCGGGAAGTCCGCGCGTGCGGTGATGCGGTCGGCCCAGGCGTCGTCGCGCTCGGGGAAGTCCGGCGAGTAGAGGTGGGGTTTGAGATACCAGTCGAAGAGGGCGAACGGCGGCTCTACGGTCCTCGCGCCGAGGAGGTGGAGGTCGGCGGTGTCTCCGATGACGTCGGCGGAGTGTCCGGTGAGGTTCTGGCTGAAGATCATCGATCCGGCGCTGACTCCGACATAGACCCGGCTCTCCAGTGCCTCCAGGAAGCCGTCGGTCAGGTTGTTGCCGGTGATGCTGCGGGCGAGGTGGTAGTGGTTGCCGCCCTCGACGTAGATGACGTCGGCGTGGAGCAGTCGGTCGAGTACCAGTTGGCGGGGCAGGCCGTTGAGTTCCAGGACGTCGAACTCCCGCCAGCCGAGACCGTGCAGCCGGTTCATGTCCGCGATCAGCCATGTGTGGTCCCCGGGCTCGGCGACGGAGGCCGTGGGCACGTAGACGACGTTCGCCGACCCGAACGGCTTCCCCAGCATGTCCCGGAGGGCGTCTCGCAACGTGTCGTTGCGCAGCCCGCTCGCCGTCAACAGAAGGTTCTTCTGGTTCATCGGGCGAGCCAAGCACGGGGGCGGGGTGGGCGCGAGTCTCGCGACGATTCAGCGGGTGCGGGTGCGGGTGCGGGTGCGGGTTCCGGTTCGGGTCTTTCGCGGGCGCTGACGATCTCGCAGTATCGAAGCATGGGGAATCGGGGGGATCGGACCGAGGACTTCCTGGCGGAGGTCTGCGTCGAGTTCGCGTTTCTGGTCGAGGAGGCCGGCTTTTCGGGACCGGAGCGGATTGACCATGGGCTTCGCTTCCACAGCGACCGCCTGGACGTGGAGGTCTGGTTCCTCGACGTGCACGAGCCGGAGGTGACGACGCGGATCGCCCCGGCCTCATCGGACGGCGTGAGGCCCAGGGGAGTATGGCTGGAGGAGTTGTACGTCATGAGCGGATGCGGTCCCCCTCAAGACGTTCCCGGCTCGGCTCCGACCCGGCGGGCCACGCTCAAGCGAGTCCATCAGCAGGCGGCTGCGTTACGTCGACTCATGCCGCAGTTGCTCAGCGCCGAGGGTCCACAGCTCATTGCCCGATGTCTGCGGGGCTGAGCGATGGGGGCGCCGCCTCGTGTGGTGGCCGCGGAGCATGTCGCCTCCGAGGTGGGATTCACGAACAGTTGCATCCCCGAGGTGGGCAGGCTGCTCGGGTTGGCCGCTGCTGCGAAACCCTACGGAGTCATCGCGGAGAGCGGGACCGGCTCGGGCGTGGGTACCGCCTGGCTGCACAGTGGGCTCGGCGCCGGTGCCCGCCTGGTGACGGTGGAGCGTGACCAGGAGCTGGCCCGCCGAGCGGCCGGTGTCTTCGCGGACGACGACCGCGTCAGCGTCCTCACCGGCGACTGGCGGCTGCTTGAGCAGCACGCCCCCTTCGATGTCTTCTTCTGCGACGGCGGGGGCAAGCGTGACGATCCCGAGAGGGTCGTCGAGCTGCTTGCTCCTGGTGGCCTTCTCATCCTGGACGACTTCGCCCCGTCGCCCCATTGGCCGCCTCGTTTCGGCGGTGAAGTGGATGAGCTCCGCCTGTTCTACCTCACTCATCCAGCCCTGGACGCCACGGAAGTACTCACAACACCCGCCAGTTCAGCGGTTGTTGCGCGAAAAGTGTGACACTTCAGGTGGGGAGTGTCACACTTTTTGAGGAGGGGGTGGAGGGGGTGGGTCAGGGGTGGGACGCGTACGTCACGAAGTCCGCCCAGGCCAACGGGGCGACGGCGAACCGGGGGCCCTCGGTGTGCTTGGAGTCGCGGATGTGGACAGCGCCGGGGGCAGCTGCTATTTCGACGCAGGAGTCGCCCTCTGGACCGTCGCTGTAGCTGCTCTTGAACCAGGCCAGTTCGGGCGACGTCACGCTTCTCCCAACTGCTGCACGAAACCCATCCATGCGGCGGGGGCGACCGTGAACCGCGGGCCCTCCACGTTCTTCGAGTCGCGGACGTAGACCGTGCCGGGGACGGCGGCGATCTCGACACACGAGTCGCCCTGGGTGCCGCCGCTGTAACTGCTCTTGAACCACGCCAGTTCGGAGCCGTCCCTGGTGGGGGCCTTGCGGATCATGTCTCTCCCAGCAATTGCTCGATGAAGGCCAGGGACTCCCGTGGGGAGAGGGCCTGCGCCCGGATGATGCCATACCACAGCTCAAGGATGCGGAGTTGTTTTGGTTCCGAGGTCGGGCGACCGCCGAAGCCGCCGTCTGCGCGGCCCACCGCCGTCCCGTCCGGGAACTTGAGCAACTCGATCCTGCCGTCCAGACCTGGATGGGCTTCGGTGTTCGTCGGCATGACCTGAAGCGTGACGTTACGCAACCGTCCCACCTCCAGCAGACGTTCGAGCTGCCGTCGCCACACCATTGTGCCCCCAACCTGTCGGTGCAGTGGAGCCTCTTCCAGCACGAAGTGGATCGACGGAGCCGGGTCCCGCTCGAAGACCGCCTGCCGGGCCAGCCGGGCGGCGACCGAGCGTTCCACGTCATCCGGCGAATACGGCGGCTGCGCCGCCTCGATCACGGTCCGCACATGTTCCGGCGTCTGCAACAGCCCCGCGATGATGTTGCACTCGTAGACCCCGATCTCGACCGCCTGAGCCTCCAACTTCGCCAACGCCCGCACCTTCTTCGGGTACCGGACCTTGGCGACGTCCTCCTTCATCGCCGAGATGAGTCCGTGCGCGTCCAACTTCTCCTCGGACTTGTCCAGATACTCGGGCCGAGGGATCCGCTTCCCCGCCTCGATCTTGTAGACCAGGTCCTCGCTGTACCCCACCGCCACCGCGAAGTCGGCGACCCGCATCCCCACCGCCTCGCGCCGCAGCCTCAGCTGCCGCCCCACCGTCGCGAGGACCGCCAACCCCCACTCGTCGTCGGGATCCACCTCCCAACCCGGCTCGTCCGCCTCCGTCTTGAGCTGTGCCTCGACCTCGTCCAACGACATCTCGCGCCCCTCCTGATCCGTACGACCGTGCCGGGGCGCCCCTACCCGCGCGACCCGTATCGACAGCCTGGACACGACCGGACAACGCCTGGACAGTCACCGTACGCAACGGCCATGTCACTGTTCACGGTAAGCACGCACGGCCACGCTGAGTGACGTGATTCAGGAAACCTCCACCCGCGAAACCCAACCCAACTACTCCACGCGCAACTTCAGCGTGCAGCTGTCCTCCACCCCACGAGGAGCCCGCCTGGCCCGCCTCCTCGCGACGGAACAACTCCGCGCCTGGGGGCTCCCGTTGGACCCGGCCCGCCAACTCGTCGCCGAACTCGCCACCAACGCGAGCACCCACGGCCGCGTCCCCGGCCGGGACTTCAGACTCATGCTCTGCGTCATCGACAACACCCTGCGCATCGAGGTCACCGACACCCGCGGTGACTGCCCGCCCCTCCCTCAAAACGCCACGATGGATGGGGAGTCGGGCCGCGGCCTGTTGTTGGTCGAGGCGTTCGCCGACCGCTGGGGCTGGTCCCCGGGCCGACGCCCCCGCAAGACGGTCTGGGCGGACCTGAACTTCACACC
Source organism: Streptomyces sp. STR69 (assembly GCF_024519455.1). Taxonomy (GTDB): domain Bacteria; phylum Actinomycetota; class Actinomycetes; order Streptomycetales; family Streptomycetaceae; genus Streptomyces. The sequence goes on from NZ_JALJRY010000050.1 coordinate 42,610, forward strand.
GGAATCACCAGAGCCACCAGAGCCACCGGAGTCGCCGGAGCCACCGATCTCCGGGAACCCGAACTCCGGTGCAAGTGGCGCCTTTTCCCAAGAACCACGACGGTGAAAGAACCCCCACCAAGCCCCACCCCACCCTCCCGCCGGCCGAATCCGCGAATCACCCATGTGGGTGAACATCGCCAACTGGGCTGGATTCCGAGCGGGTTGCGTGATCTACGCTCAGCGCAACACAACCGCGGACAGCAGACCGCAGACCGCAGACATACGACGGCCCTCGCCGGGACTGGCATCCCAAGGCGAGGGCCTGACCACCAAGGAAGAAGAGACCTTCCCGATGGATACGCACGACATTAGCGCGCCCCCGCGCGCCCAGTCCCGGCACACCGCCGACAAACACCCGAACCAGCGGCACCGGGCAGCACCCGGAGTCGGTCTCACAC
>NZ_JALJRY010000051.1 GCF_024519455.1 Streptomyces sp. STR69
ACCAGGAACAGTGACCCGACTCGTCCGTACCCACCATCGGGTTGTCGTCGACGTATGCGAACGGGTTCGCCGCCACCGAGTCCGGGCTCGGGTCCAGGGACACACTGTCCTTGTTCAAGAACTCGCCCGTGTTCGGGTTGTACCAGCGGGAAGCCGTGCCGACGTCGCCTGTTCCTGGTTCCGTCCAGCCTGCTTGGAAGCCCAGGTGGCCTATCAGCGACAGCGTCGCCGTCACCTTGCCGAGGGGGTCGTAGGTCGCCGAGCCCGAAAGGCCCGTCGCGCCGGACGTGAACGTGCCCACCACGTCGTCGTGCAGGTCCGTCAGTGCCAGGGACCCGGTCGACGCGCCCGACTGTTTGATGCCTACCAGGCCGCCGGCCGGGTCGTACGTGTACGCGTCGTCCCCGTCCGTCGCGATCGTGTTGTCCGCGCCCGAGTAGGCGAACGTACGGGTCGACGACGCTGCCGTGTCGGTGTCCGTGATGTTCCGGCCCAGGGCGTCCAGCGTGTAGGACTGCGGGCCGGCGACGATCTGGCCGCCGAACGCGTCCGTCTTGAACGCGGCCGTGCCGTTCGCCGTCGACGACTCCTGGGTCATCGTGCCGCGGGCCGAGTAGGAGTAGGTGTTCGTGCCGTCCGAGGTCAGCTGGTCTCGGGCGTCGTACGTGTAGACGTCCGCGCCGACCCGAATCCGGTTGCCCGAGGCGTCGTACGAATACGCCGTCGTCGTCGTGCCGTTGTTCCACGACGTCAGGCGGTCCGACCAGTCGTACTGGTACGTGTTGGTCGACGCGCCCGTCACTCCCGCCGTCGTCTTCGACGTCAGGTTGCCGTTGTTGTCGTAGCCGTAGGTGAAGCTCGACAGGGTCGAGGCTCCCTGCACCAGGACGTCGTTCGACAGCTCGTGTGCGCTGTTGTACGTGAACGTTCGGGTCTGGCCCGTGCTGCCGTACTTGATCGTCTTCAGGTCGTTCAACTGGTCGTACGTGTACGAGAGATGGGTGCCGGTCGCCGCGTCGTCCAGGGTGGACAGGCGGCCCGCCGTGTCGTAGCCGTACGACTGGGTGCCCGCCGCGTCCGTTCTCGTCAGCGCCGAACCGTCGTCGTTGTACGTGAAGCTCGACGAGCCCGCCGAACCCGACGTCGACAGCAGATCGCCCCGGTCGTCGTACGTGAACGCGTCGTGCGTGGACGCCTGGTGGTCCGCGGCGCCGACCGTGCCGGCCTCGTCCGTGTCCGCCGAGGTGACGCGGCCGTCGGCGTCGTAGGAGAAGCTGTGCTTCGCGGAGGCCGCCTCCGCGCCCGTGCCCGTCATCGTCTTGAGCTGGTCGTTGGCGTCGTACGTCATCGACGTCGTGACGCCACCGGGAGCGACGGCCGAGGTGACGTTGCCGTCAGCGTCGTAGGCGAAGGTCGTCGTCGAGTCGGCGGCCGAGGTGTACTGGCTCGTCGTCGGCTCGGTCACCGTCGCCTGCTGGCCCCAGGGGGTGTAGCCGTAGCGCCAGGAGTTGCCGCGGCCGTCGGTGAAGCGGGTGCGGTTGCCGGCCGCGTCGTAGCCGAAGGACGTGGTGATCGACGTTGTCGCGTCCACCGGTTCGACCTGCTGGGTGATCGTGCCCGCCGCGTCGTACGTCCAGCGGGTGGTGTGCTGGTTGGCGTCGGTGGCCGCGGTCAGGTTGCCGTTGCCGTCGTACTGCTGCGAAGTGCCGTACAGGAGCGTGCCGTTGGTGTCGTAGCTGCGCGTGGCCGTCGGGTCGTCGTTGACGTTGTAGTCCGTGACCGTGTAACTGCCGTCTGCCAGCGTCGTCTTGGTGGGGTTGTCCTCGAAGTCGTAGGCGTACGACGTGGAGTTGCCCGCGCCGTCCGTCGTCTTCGTGACGTCGCCCGCACGGTTGTAGGCGTAGGTCGAGGTCACGCCGCCCGGGGTCGTCGTCGAGGAGACGTGGGCGCCGTAGGGGTTGCCGGTGGTGACGGCGTAGGAGTTCGTCGTCGTCAGCGTGCGGGTGGAGGGGTAGCGCTCCAGGGTGGTGGAGGTGACCTGGCGGCCGAGGTAGTCGAAGGTCGCCTGCGCCTGGGCGCCCGTGCCGTCCGTCGCCGTGCGCTGTTCGCCGTTGGTGTCGTAGGTGGCGTGGGTCTTGGTGCCGTCGGGCTCGGTTATCTGGGCCAGGTCGCCGAGTTGGTCGTAGAGGTACGACGTCGTCCTGCCGCCCGGTGTGGTCTCGCCGGTCTGGTTGCCCTCGCTGTCGTAGGTCCAGACTGTCGTGCCCGCGTTGGGAGTTGAGGCTCCGGCGGGGGTGTACGACGGGAGGGTCTCGCTGACCTTGTTGCCCACGGCGTCGTAGGCCGTGGTGGTGACCAGGCCGGTCGGGTCCTTCTCGGCGACGGCCTCGCCGAAGGTGTTGAAGCCGCTGGAGGTGACCGGGTTGACGGGGGCGGCGTTCGCGGCGATGCCGTCCGGCTCCGACTGGACCGTGGGTGCCGTGGTGAGCGCGAGGTTGCCGGCCTGGTCGTACTCGTAGGAGGTGGTGTGCTGCTCGGGGTCCGTCATGGACGTGGGCAGACCGCGCTTGTCGTACGTGTACTTGGTGGTTTGCTGGTCGGAGGAACCGACCGTGCCGCCCGAACGGCCCTTGCCGTAAAGGGAGTTGATCTCGCTCGTCGACAGCGCCCGCTGGTAGGTCTGGACGTTGCTGACCGCGCCGTTCACGGCGTTGCTGACCGCGCCCGAGGCGGTCTTCGCGCCGCCGATGGACAGCGGGCCCGCGCCGGTCCAGGGGGCGGGGTTGTTGGCGGTGCCCGCGAGGGTGCCGTTGACGTACAGGTTCATGGTGCCGGTCGACGCGTCGAAGGAGCCGACCAGTTGGGTCCACGTGTTGAGCGCGGGGGTGCTGGAGGCGTAGGCGTTGTAGTACGCCGACGGGGTGCCGGAGGAGTCCGTGCTCGGGGAGATCAGGCGGAAGACGCCCTGGCTGGAGGCGTACTGGAGGTAGAAGGAGGAGCGGTTGGTGCCGCCCTGTGCGACGAAGGTGCGGAACGTCGAGGTGTCCGACAGCTTCACCCACGCCGAGACGGTGTAGGAGGAACTGGTGTCCAGGACCGGTCCGTTGGTGGCGGCGATGTCGCCGTTGCCGGAGGTGTCGCCGCTGAACTGGGCCGCGTCGTCCGACCAGGTCACGCCCGATCCTGCGGTGACGGTGTTGCCGGTACCGGAGGCGTCGGTGACGGACCTGCCGGTGGTCTGGTTCAGCTTCCACCAGCCCGACGGGTGCCCGGAGGCGTCGCCGTACAGGGTCTCGCTGAGCAGGTTGCCCATGTCGTCGTACGAGTCGGTGGTGGTGCGGTCGTAACCGGTCGCGTCGTGGTCGTTCTCCGACGCGACCTGGTCGTCCGGGGTGTACGACACGGACGTGACCCGGTCGACACCGGTCGGGTCGACGGTCGTCGACGTGGTGCGGCTGGAGGCGTCGACCGTGAACTGGGTGACGTTCTCGCCGTTGTCGGTCGTCTGGGTCAGCAGGTTGCCGGCCGCGTCGTAGGCGTCCGACTCCAGGACATAGCTGCTGGTGCCGTCGGAGCTGGTCTTCTTCACCGTCGCGGTGAGGCCGTCGTCGGTGTAGGTGTACGACGTCTTGTTGCCCATCGCGTCCGTGACCGAGGCCAGCCGTCCGGCCGGGTCGTAGGCCCGCGAGGACTCGACGAGCGGGGCCGCGGTCTGCGGGGAGACCGGGTCACCGGTGTACATCAGGCTCTGCGTGAGCAGGTTGCCGTTGTCGTCGTAGGTGTAGTCGGTCTCGTTGCCGGCGCTCGTCACCTCCTTGGTCTTGTTGCCTGAGGTGTCGTACGTGTACGTCGTCGTGTTGCCGTACGACGTACCGGCCGAGACGTTGGCGTCGGACTCGGTCAGCAGCCGGTCGTAGGCGTCGTAGGTCTGGGTCTCGGTGCGCGGGGCGTCGCCGCCCTGCGCGTCGGAGACGGTCTGCGAGAGGACGTCGCCGTCGTCGTCGTAGACCGTGCTGGAGACGGCCGTGTGGTCGGCGCCCTGCACCCGGTCGGTGATCTTCGGGTCGTGCTCGGCGGTCACCTGGCCGTTCTTGTCGTACTCGTAGCTGGTGGTCAGACCGGACGGGTAGGTGTCGGAGACGACGTTCTGGCTGAGGACCTGGCCGACGTTGTCGTAGGTGTACGACGTGACCAGGCCGATGGCGTCGGTGGTGGAGGCGACGTCGCCGTTGCTGAAGTACGACACGGAGTTGACCGCGCCACCGGGGCTGACCGTCTTCACCGGCAGGCCCTTGGGCACGACCCCGCCGCCGGTGGCCGGGTAGGTGCTGGTGCCGTCGCTGTAGACGGTGGTCGTGGTGCGGCCGGCCGGGAAGCCGGGGACGGCGGGGCCGGTGACGGCGGTCTGGTTGCCCGCCGAGTCGTAGGCGTACGACGTCAGATACGTGTTGTCCGTCGCGGACGCCGAACGGCCGTCGCGCTCCGTCAGCAGCTGGTCGTTGCGCGGGTCGGCGGTGGTCAGCTGGGCGGTCGTGTCGTCCGGGTAGTACGTGTAGTACTCGGTGTTGCACTTGTTGGCGATCTGGTCCTGGCAGGACGTGGACGAGACGATGTTGCCGCGGACGTCGTGACCGGTGGTGGCGACCGCGCCGTTGGGATCGGTGACCGTGTGCTCGAAGCCGGCCGTGTCGTAGCCGAAGCTGGTCTTGTTGCCGAGGCCGTCGGTCTCGGTCAGCGCCCGGTTGCCGTTGTCGACGTCGTAGGTGTACGTCAGCGTGGACGTGGTCGGCGAGGTCACCTTGACCGTCTCGACCGGGAGCAGACCGCTGGAGCTCTTGGCCGCCTCGACATGCGCCGCCACGTCCGCCGCGGTGAGCGCCGTGTGGTAGAAGGCCGCGTCGGCGATCGAACCGGTGAAGTGGCTGACGTCGCCCGGGGAGTCGAGCCAGCTCTTGGCGAAACCGGCGCCCAGGTAGAGGTGGTTGTAGGTCTGGTCGGCCGGGGTTCCGGAGTAGCTGGACTGCTGGACGCCGTCCAGGTACAGGGTCTGGGTGGCGCCGGAGGCCGTGAGGGCCACATGGTGCCAGGTGTTGTCGGTGACCGTGCCGGTCGAGCCGAACGCCGTCGAGCCGGAGCCGCTGCCCGAGTAGTAGTGGCCGTGCAGTTTGTTGTCGCTGCCGACGTACAGCAGGGGCGCCCAGGTGCCGGACGCGGCGGTCGCGCCGGAGATCACCGCCGACTGGGAGCCGACGATGACGCCCTGCGAGGCGGTCTTGAACCAGAGTTCCAGGGTGCGGTCGCTGGTGCCGAACTGCACGGAGGTCGGCAGCTCGACATAGGAGGAACTGCCGTCGTACGTCGTGGCCTTGGCGTCGCTGAACGGTCCTGTCGCGCCGAGCGTCACCCCGCTGTACGTGCCGTTGCCGCCGTGCACCTCGTTCAGGGCCGTGGTCGCGCCGGCCGCCTCGCCGAGCCGGTAGTAGCCGGCCGGTCCGCCGCCGAGGACCGCGCCCCGGTAGGTCTGGCTGGAGCCGGTGACGGTGGGCGCGGCGAGCTTCCAGACGCCGCCGTTCTCGTCGGTGAGCTGGGTGAGGGCCGTCGTCGCCGGGTCGTACGTCATCGTCGCGAAGGACTTGCCCGAAGGGCGCTTGACGGAGGTGAGCAGAGACGCCGAGTGAGTGCCGTACTGGTAGAGGGCGTTGACGTCGGCGGCCACCAACGGCCGTCCGTACCAGGCCGCGTCGGCGATCGAGCCGTTGAAGTAGGTCGCGTAGCCGGTGGCGTCGCTGGCGTTGCTGTGGTCCTCGTCGGGCCAACTGCCGCCCAGGAAGCCGGTGCCGAGGTAGTTGAAGACCTGGTTCTTGCCGAAGGCCACCGCGCTCTTGATGGAGACGGTGCCGGTGCGCGAGCCGACCTTGGTGTTGTCCAGGAACAGCGTCTGCGAGTTGCCCGCGGCGCTCAGCACCACGTGGTGCCACTTGCCGTCGGCCACGGACGCCGAGGACACGATCGGGTTGATGCCGCCGCTGTACCAGAACTCGGCGTTCAGCTTGCCGTCGGTGCCGACGTAGACCGACGGCGTGTAGAAGCCGGCGGCCTTCGCCGAGCCGATCGGCTGGGAGGCGTACGAGTAGAGCACGCCCGGTCCGGCCGAGGTCTTGAACCACAGGGACAGCGCGCCCGAGTCGGTGTCGTTGCCGGTGTTCTTCGGCAGGGCGACGTCGGAGGTGGTGCCGTTGAAGGAGGCCGCGGTGGAGGAGGAACCGGTGAGCGGTCCGGCCGCGCCCAGCGTCACGTTCTCGTAGGTGGCGTTCTTGGTGCCCTCGTTGGCGAGGACCGCGTCCTTGGCGGTGGTGCCGGAGCTCTCCGTGAGCGGCCAGGCCGCGCTCGGGTCGAGGTCGAGGGAGGCGTTCTGGTACTGCGAGCCGCTCGTGTAGCCGTACGTCGTGCACTTCGTCGTCGACAGGGGCGCGCACACGGTCGTCAACTGGTCGCCCGTGTAACCGTAGTTCCAGGTCAGTACGGTCGAGGAAACGCCGGCGGTGACCGGGTCGGTGGTGACGGTCGCGACGTGCGCGGCGAGGGCGCCGGTCGGGGTGGACCAGGTGAGGTTCAGGGTGCGGCCGGACACGTTGGACTTCATCTGCGTGACGTGGGTGCCGGTCCAAGTGAGCGTGATGGAGCGGCCGTTGGCGTCCGTGACGGAGGTGAGTCCGTAGTTGCCCGTGGTCAGCGGGGTGGTGAAGGCGTAGACCGTGTCGTCCTTGTCGGTCAGGCTGTAGCCGCCTGCGCTGACCGTGGTGAACGTGGCCCAGCGGCCGGTGCCGGGTGCGAAGGTGCCGTCGCTGTTCTTGCCGTAGCCGACCTGTGAGCCGTCCGGATAGGTGACGTTGACGCTGGTGACCGCCCCGGCCGCGCTGTACTGCTCGGTGGCGCGCGCGTCGAAGATCGACGACCAGCCGGAACCGAAGGCTCCGGTCCAGCGCGGGTCACGGGAGTTGTAGTCGCGCTCGACGTCGAGGGACGGGCCGACCGTGGAGATCGAGGCGTCCGTGTCGGAGGTGGTGTAGTTGCCGATGGACGCGTCGAAGCCGTGGTCGCTGCTGTTCTGCGAGAGCCCCGAGGTGATCACGGGCTGGGGCACCTGGACGGACAACTCGTAGGGGTCGGCGGGCGAGTAGAGCCCGGTCGTCGCGTCGTACGCCTGCACTTCCCAGTTGTAGTTCTTGCCCCAGGCCAGCTTCCCGGCCGGCACGGTCCAGTCGCCGGTGGCGACCAGGCCCGAGTCGGCGACCAGGGCGTTGTTGGCGTCGTAGACCTTGAACTGGTACTTGTTCGCGCTGCCGCTGGTGGAGTTGGCGCCGCCCGCCCAGGCGGTGAGCTCCGGGGTGGTGGTGCCGACGACCGCGTTGTCGGCGGGGAACTGCTCGTAGAGCTGCGGGGCGGTGTTCCCGGTGTAGGTGACCGAGATGTACGGGCCCTTCCCGGCGTCGTTGAAGGAGCCGAACTGCTTCCAGTGCACGGCGTCGCTCGTCGACGCGTAGACCGCGAGGCCGTAGTCGGCGGTCGTTCCGCTCAACCAGCCCTGGATCGCCGACGTCGTCAGCGGCACGCTCAGCCAGTCGCCGACGGTCCGGTCGGCGCCGGTGTTGGCGCAGGCGGTCGGGACGGTCGGGGTCAGGTTGCCGATGGAGGAGCCGTAGGTCGGCCCGGGGTAGGCGGTGACGCCCTCGGGTGTCCACGCCTGGGTGACAAGGGCGACGTCGAATTTCTCGGCGGTGCAGGTCGCGGCCCAGGTGTCGAACAGGTGCAGCGTCGCCGAGGTCACGGTCGTACCGCTCGCGTCCCAGGCGGTGTCCCAGTGGTTGATGTAGCTCGCCGCGGAGTGCGTACCCGAGTCGTACGAACCGACCTTGATCGTCTGCTCGTAGGAGTGGTCACCCGTCGCGTCCGAACCCGACTCGGCATAGGTGGTGGTCCAGCCGTCCTCGACGGTCGGGTCGACGGTGACGGGGAACACGCGGTGCGTGTCCTTCAGCCAGGCATCGTCGAGCGTGATCTTCAGCGCGTAGCCACTGCCGTCCCGCACGAGGGTCGTGGTGACATCGTGGGTGGTGGTCGGGTCACCGGAGCGCGGGTCGACCTTCGAGTCGTAGGCGTACGACGAAGGGACGCGCTCCACGGTCTTCCCGGCGGCGTCGCGCAGGACGATCGAACCGTCCTTGTTCTGGACGGGGGTGAGCCCCTTGAGGCGGAGCGGGAAGGTCCAGGAGTTGCCGGCGTCCGCGGAGTGCAGGACGACCGCTTCCTTGACGCCGGTGGCGGTGGGGGCGACCTGGAGGTCGGTGTCGGTGAGGACGTCCGGGTAGGTGACGCGCGAGCCGCCGTCGACCGTGCCCTCGACGGCCTGGGCGTCCTTCAACCCGTAGGCGACGGTGTGCTGTTGGTCGGGGGCGAGGGAGACGAGCGCGGAGTCGTCGGCCTTGGGCGCGAAGTCGACGTCGACGGAGTTGGCCTTCTCGTGCCACCGCCCGTCGGGTCCGGCCCGCACGTCCACGTCGATGGGCGCCCATTTGCCCTTGCCCACCTGGTAGTTGACGGGTGTCGGGGACAGCTGTCTGGTGATCGACCCGTCGGCGTTGTCGAAGACGGTGTCGGTCCGCGAGGACTTGGCCGCGTCCCGCTTGCTCGTCCTGGCGTTGAAACCGGCCTTGCCCGCGGCGCTCTTCCCCCGCTTCACCGACGCCGAGTGGGCGTGGTACGCGGCGAGTTCGCCCTTGCCCTTCCCGGGCTTACGGCCCGCGCCCTGGTGCGCCTCGGTGGCCGCGGCGGAGACCCGGTGCGACTTGCCGGCCGCCGTGCCCGACTTCTCCGACGGCAGCCGGCCCCAGTGCGGGTCCTTCAGCCAGGCCGTGAGCGAGGACAGACTGGGCAACGAGACGTCCACGGCGTGCAGTTCGACCCCGTCGGCCATCGCCTGCTGCGTCGTCCACATGAGGGCGAGCGCGGTCAGCAGGAGCAGGGCGACACCACGGCGGGCGCGCCGCGTGCGGCGGGATGGGCGAACACGGCGAGCGAGCCGGATACGCACGACGAGGACTCCAACGGTCGACGGGCATGAAGCAGCCGCCGCCGGCCATCACTTGACCGGGTCCTGACAGGCAGCCACGGAAACGCACAGATCTTGCCCATCACCAACAAAGACCGAACAGACCCTAGAAGGGATCATCGCCCGATCTTGACCATTACCCGGTGAACGCACCCCGAGTGACCCCTGATGCCCCTTTGTTCCTTGTGAACTCCTTTACCAGTACAACGACTTGAGCTGAACAGATCGTCATCTCCCGTATATGCAGTTCACGGGAAAGGGCTTGCTCCGAGGGGCGGTCGGCTCACTTCGCGTGGAACCGCGACGGCGCGCTCGTCGGGTTGCCGCCGGACGGGAGCTTCTGGCCCGGGCAGGTGGAGAGGACCTTCTTCATCGCGGCCTTCTCGGCGGCGGTGACCCACAGGTCGTACTTCTTCTTCACGGCGACCTGTGCGGCGACATACGTGCAGCGGTACGCCTTGTAGGGCGGCACCCAGGTCGCCGTGTCGCCGTCGCCCTTGCTGCGGTTGGCGCTCGCGCCGACGGTCAGGAGATTGAGGGGGTCGTTGGCGAGGGCTATGCGCTTACTGGCGTCCCAGTACTTGGCACCCTTCTGCCAGGCGTCGGAGAGGGCGACGAGGTGGTCTATGTCGACGAGGCTGGCCCCGCGACGGTAGGTCACCTCCTTGCCGGAGTACGGGTCGGATTCGAGGACGCCGTAGGACACCTTGCAGGTGCCGCCGGTGAACTTGACCTGCTTCAGGTCCCGTTTGAGGATGTCGTCCCTGGTGTCACAGCTGTTGGAGTCCGTGTCGGCCCAGGCGGTGCCGAACCGCTCGCGGGAGTAACCGGTCTTCGGCGCCCGCCCCTTCACGGTCAGGGACTCGGCGGCGGTGAGAGCCGCGCCCCCGCCGGAGCCTCCACCGGAGTTTCCGCCCGAGTTCCCTCCGGAGTCCCCACCGGTCGTCGCTTCGGGCCCGGAGGCCCCTGTGGTGTCCTTGCATCCGGCGACGGACAACATGATCAGGACGGCGACGGCCGCCCCACCCCTCAGACGCATCACAGTGCGCCCCTCCCCTTGTTCACCCGGCCCCCGCCCCTGCGGGGGCGGATATTGACCTGGTGCCCACGTTAGCGGCGGAGATGTCGCGAACATATGGGGCCCGGGGGCGCATGACGTGCAACTCGGGTGTATCGGCACGACCTGGCCGACGCGGGCGCCCCCACCTCGCACTCCCTCCCCACACTCTCTCCCCACACCCCTCTCAGACCTTGCCGATACCCAATGTCGACTCCGAAGGCAGCAGCCCGGAACCGAGCACCGCGACCCAGAACTCCCCCAGCAGATCGGCGAGTCGGCCGGTGTCCGCCTTGCCGAGGAACTGCCAGGGCTCGGCGGCCAGTCGGTCGGTGTGGCGCTCGACCTCCCGGCGCAGCTCGCGGCCCGCCCTCGTCGCCGTACCGAGATCGTCCAACAGGCCCCGGGCGACGAGGCGTTCGCGGGCTGCCGTCCATTCCTGCGGGCTCCAGCCCCGGCTTGCGAAGCGCTCTACGGAGGCGGCTCCTATCGCGGCGAAGGAGACCAGGGACTCGACCGGGTCCAGGCCGGCGACGAGGAGGGCGGCGAGGTGGCCGTCGCCGCGGTGTTCGCGCAGGATGGTCGCCGCCTGCCACAGCTGGAGGTGGGGCTCTTCGGGCCAGGCCAACTCGGCGTTGGCCGCGGCGAGGGGGCGGCCGGCCGTGGTGACCGCCTCGGCGGCGCGGCGGGCCAGGGCGGCGGCCTCCGCGAGCTCGGGACTGTCCGCGCGGTCGCCGAATATCGCGCGGTAGGCCCGGTCCATTCCGCGCAGCCTCGCCTTCAGCACCGCGTCCGGGGTCGCGATGCGCCACGCGGGGGCGATGTGCTCGGCGACCATGCGGGGGCTGAAGCTGTAGAAGGCGGAGGTCACGCGCTCGGCGCCGGCCGGGCCCAAGGGGGCGGCGCGCAGCGGGAAGTAGCTCGGCCAGCGCTCCTCGGTGTCGTATCCGAGCGCGGCGGCCTCCTCGAAGACCTCCGGCGCGTAGTACAGCACCGCGTGCAGGGGTTCGAGCAGGTGCCAGAGCTGGCGCACCCGGCCCGGCTCCACGGTGGCGGGGTAGTTCGCGGTCTCCACTCCACGCACGTCTTCCGACATGGCGTAACTCCTCGTCGCGTCCCGGTCGTTCCACAACTTGACACTGACAAGATTGCCTCAACCGTCCGAACTTGTCAATGCCTAGATTCGGCGTACGCTGCTGAGCATGAGTACGACCAGATCCACCAAGAGCCCGTACCACCACGGCGATCTGCGCCGCGCCGTTCTCACCGCCGCGCTCGACGTCATCGCGGCCGACGGCCCGTCCGGGCTGAGCCTGCGGGATCTCGCCCGGCGTGCCGGTGTCTCGCACGCGGCGCCGGCGCATCACTTCAAGGACCGCACGGGGCTGTTGACGGCCATCGCGGCGGAGGGGTTCGGGCTGCTGGCCGCCGCGATCGGGGAGGCGGCGGACCTGAAGGACGCGGGTGTGCGGTACGTGCGCTTCGCGCGCGAGCATCCGGCGCACTTCCAGGTGATGTTCGCGCCCGAGCTGCTGCGCGACGGCGATCTCGAACTCGCCACGGCCCGCGCGCTCGCGGCCGACGCGCTGAGCGGCGCCGTCTCCGCCGTACCTCCTGAGGGCCGGGGTCCCGACGCCCGCCTCGCCGGAGTCGCCGCGTGGTCCTTGGCGCACGGCTTCGCGACGCTGCTGCTCGGCCACAATCTGGACGGGGCGGTGGGTGAGCGGGAGCCGGAGGAGGTGTTTCGGGTGCTGGCGGGGATGCTGTTCCGCGGCACGGCCGACTGACGGGTTCGCGGCACGGCCGACTGACGGGTTCGCGGCACGGCCGACTGACGGGTTCGCGGCACGGCCGACTGACGGGTTCGCGGCACGGCCGACTGACGGGTTCGCGGCACGGCCGACTGACGGGTTCGCGGCACGGCCGACTGACGGGTTCGCGGCACGGCCGACTGACGGGTTCGCGGCGCAGCCTGATTGACGGGTTCGCGGCGCAGCCGACTGGCGGCGTGCACGACGCAGCCGACTGACTGCGTGCGCGGTTGCCCCGCGCGACGGCCGGTCCGACCGCGCGGGGGGCGCTCCGGGCGGAGGGGGGGGCGACCCGGGCGGAGGGGGGCGACCCGGGCGAGCTCGCTGTCGCCGCTCGACTCGCCGTACGCGAAAGGCCGTTGGGCGCTCGCGGGCAGGCAGGACGGGGCGGCCCGCTGGCGCCCGATCCCGTCAGCGGGACCGGGCGGCTGTATGCAGCTGAAAAAGTGTGACGCTTTCCCGAAGAAGTGTCACAGCCCTTCCCAAGGGCGCCCCCGCCGCGCCGGAGGCGCCAAGCACACCGCCCCGCCCCTCGCTGCTACGACCCCAGGATCGTCGCCAGGAACTCCCCCACCCAGCCCAGCAACTCCCGCCCCACCAACGGCTTTCCGCCCACCCTGGCCGTCTTCGGGCGCGGTACCAGTACCTGGTGGGCGGCCGGCTTGATGACGGTGCCGGGGTAGAGGCGCTTGAGGCGCAGTTCCTGGGACTCGCGCAACTCCACCGGCGCGAAACGGATGTTGGTGCCCTGGAGGACGATGTCGCCGACGCCGCACGCGCGCGCGAGCATGCGCAGGCCGGCCACCAGCAGCAGGTTCTCCACCGGCTCGGGCAACTTGCCGTAGCGGTCGACGAGTTCCTCGCGTACGGCCTTGATGTCCTCCTCCGTGTTGGCGGAGGCGATGGAACGGTAGGCCTGGAGGCGCAGGCGCTCGCCGGGGGCGTAGTCGTGCGGGACGTGTGCGTCGACCGGGAGCTCGATCTTGACCTCCAGGGGCGGCTCCTCCTCGACCCCGCCCTCCAGGGAGGCGCGGTAGTCGGCGACCGCCTCGCCGACCATGCGGACGTACAGGTCGAAGCCGACGCCCGCGATGTGGCCGGACTGCTCGCCGCCCAGCAGGTTGCCCGCGCCCCGGATTTCGAGGTCCTTCATGGCGACGTACATGCCCGCGCCCATCTCCGTGTGCTGGGCGATGGTGGCGAGGCGTTCGTGGGCCGTCTCCGTGAGCGGCTTCTCCGGGGGGTACAGGAAGTAGGCGTAACCGCGTTCACGGCCACGCCCGACTCGGCCGCGCAGCTGGTGGAGCTGTGACAGGCCGAAGTTGTCGCCTCGTTCAACGATCAGCGTGTTCGCGTTGGAGATGTCGATGCCGGACTCCACGATCGTGGTCGACACCAGGACGTCGAACTTCTTCTCCCAGAAGTCGACGACCACCTGTTCCAGGGCCTGTTCCGTCATCTGGCCGTGGGCGATGGCGATCCGCGCCTCCGGGACGATCTCGCGCAGCCTCGACGCCGCGCGGTCGATCGACTCGACCCGGTTGTGGATGTAGAAGACCTGGCCCTCGCGCAGGAGTTCGCGGCGGATCGCGGCGCCGATCTGCTTCTCCTCGTAGGGGCCGACGAACGTCAACACCGGGTGACGCTCCTCTGGGGGCGTCGTGATCGTCGACATCTCGCGGATGCCGGTGACCGCCATCTCCAGGGTTCTGGGGATCGGGGTGGCGGACATCGTCAGCACGTCGACGTTGGCGCGCAGCTTCTTCAGCTGCTCCTTGTGCTCGACGCCGAAGCGCTGCTCCTCGTCGACGATGACCAGGCCGAGGTCCTTGAACTTGGTCTCGGAGGAGAACAGGCGGTGGGTGCCGATGACGAGGTCCACGGAGCCCTCGCGCAGGCCCTCCAGGGTCGCCTTCGCCTCCGTGTCGGTCTGGAAGCGGCTCAATGCCCGCACGTTGACCGGGAATTGCGAGTACCGCTCGGTGAACGTCCCGAAGTGCTGCTGCACCAGGAGGGTCGTCGGGACGAGGACGGCGACCTGCTTGCCGTCCTGGACGGCCTTGAAGGCGGCCCGGACCGCGATCTCCGTCTTGCCGTAGCCGACGTCGCCGCAGACCAGCCGGTCCATCGGGACCGACTTCTCCATGTCGTCCTTGACCTCGGCGATCGTGGTCAGCTGATCGGGGGTCTCCGCGTACGGGAAGGCGTCCTCCAGCTCGCGCTGCCAGGGCGTGTCCGCGCCGAACGCGTACCCCGGGGCCGCCATCCGGGCCGAGTACAGCTTGATGAGGTCGGCCGCGATCTCCTTGACGGCCTTCTTGGCGCGCGCCTTGGTCTTCGTCCAGTCGGCGCCGCCCAGCCTGTGCATGGTCGGGGCCTCGCCACCGACGTACTTGGTGATCTGCTCCAGCTGGTCGGTGGGGATGTACAGCCGGTCGCCGGGCTGCCCGCGCTTGGCGGGGGCGTACTCGACGACCAGGTACTCGCGCGTGGCGGTCTGCACCGTGCGCTGCACCATCTCGATGTAGCGGCCCACACCGTGCTGCTCGTGCACGATGTAGTCGCCCGCCTCCAGGGTGAGCGGGTCGATGGTCTTGCGGCGGCGGGCCGGCATCCGGACGCCGTCCTTGCCGGCGGCCTTCTGCCCGGAGATGTCGGTCTCGGTGAGGACGGCGAGCCTGAGCGCCGTGTCGACGAAGCCGTAGTCGATCGAGCCGGTCGCCACGTGCACCACGGAGGGGGCGATCTCGCCGAGTTCCGTCTCCAGGCGGGCCGCCACGCCCTCGCTGCCGAGGACCTCGACGGTGCGGGCGGCGGGGCCGTGGGCCTCGGTGACGAAGACCGTGCGCCAGCCGTCGGCGAGCCAGCCCTTGGTGTCGGCGAGGGCCTTCGCGGTGTCGCCGCGGTAGGTCTCCGGGGCGTGCATCCCGAGCTTCAGGGTGTCCGCGTCGAGCTCCTCGTCGGCGGCGAAGGGCGAGACGGACCACCACATCATGTCCAGCTCGCGCGCCCGGTCCCGTACGTCCGCGATGGACCACAAGGAGGCCGCGTCGACGTCGATGGGCGCCTCGCCGCCACCCGCGGTGGCCGCCCAGGAGGCCTGGAGGAACTCCTGCGAGGTGGCTACAAGATCGGACGCACGCGTGCGTACCCGCTCCGGATCGCATACGACGGCCATCGCGCCCTTGGGCAGCACGTCGAGCAGCAGCTCCATGTCGTCGACGAGCACCGGGGCCAGCGACTCCATGCCCTCCACGGCGATGCCCTCGGCGATCTTGCCGAGCAGCTCGCCCAGTTCGGGGTGGGCCTCGGCGAGGGCACGCGCGCGCGTGCGGACGTCTTCCGTCAACAGAAGTTCACGGCAGGGGGGTGCCCACAGGCCGTGGTCGGCGACCTCCAGGGAGCGCTGGTCGGCCACCTTGAAGTAGCGGATCTCCTCGACGTCGTCGCCCCAGAACTCGAGGCGCAGGGGGTGTTCCTCGGTGGGCGGGAACACGTCCAGGATGCCGCCACGCACGGCGAACTCACCGCGCCGCTCGACGAGCTCCACGCGCGCGTAGGCGGCGGCTCCGAGCGCGTCCACGACCGCGTTCAGGTCGGCGGACTGGCCGGACCTCAGGGCGACCGGCTCCAGGTCTCCGAGCCCCTTGACCTGTGGCTGCAGCACGGACCGCACCGGCGCTACGACGACGGAGACCGGGCCCGTCTCCGGGTCGTCGTCCCTCGGGTGGGCCAGGCGGCGCAGCACGGCCAGGCGGCGGCCCACGGTGTCGCTGCGCGGGCTCAGCCGCTCGTGCGGGAGGGTCTCCCAGGAGGGGTACTCCACGACGCCGTCCGGCGGGAGCAGCGAGCGCAGGGCGGCGGCCAGGTCCTCCGCCTCCCGACCGGTCGCCGTCACGGCGAGGACGGTGCGGCCGGCCTCACGCGCGAGCGCGGCGACGGCGAAGGGGCGGGTCGCCGGGGGGCCGACCAGGTCGACGTGCATGCGGTTGCCGTCGGCCGCCGCCCTGGTCGCTTCCGCGAGGGCGGGGTCCTTGACTACGGCGTCGAGCAGACCGTGCAGACTCATGGAGGGGCGCTTCCGTCCGGGGGGTGGGCAACACGAAGGGCCCGACGCGCGGTGTGGGGCCGGGGGCTTCCAGCGTACGACGACGGTGCCGCGCCCGGGGTTGATGCCCGCGTACCAGGGGGCTCCGCCCCCTGAACCCCCGAACCTGTGCCCACCCACCGCCCGACTCGGTCCGCCGCAAAGGCACCCTTCAAAGACAACAAACAAACCCGGCGCCGAGAAGTCCCCCGTGACTTCTCGGCGCCGGGTTCCCCCGTGGGCGGTGGCTAATCGGTGGCGATCGCGTTCAGGACGTTCATCCGCCCCGCCCGGAACGCCGGGATCAGCGCGGCGAACAGGCCCACGAACGCCGACCCCACGAAGACCGCGGTGATCGTGCCCCAGGGAATCTCCAGGACCTTCAGCCCCTCCAGCGCGAGGAGCTGCTGAGCCGTGGC
The DNA here is from genome assembly GCF_024519455.1 of Streptomyces sp. STR69. GTDB lineage: Bacteria > Actinomycetota > Actinomycetes > Streptomycetales > Streptomycetaceae > Streptomyces. Next base: position 16,484 of record NZ_JALJRY010000051.1, read on the forward strand.
CCCCCAGCCCATCCCCAGGCCGAGGCCGAGCAGCGCTCCGAAGAGGGCGATCACGACCGACTCCATGCGGATCATCCGACGGAGCTGCCGGCGGGACATGCCGATCGCTCGCATGAGGCCGATCTCGCGGGTCCGCTCGACGACCGACAGGGCCAGCGTGTTCACCACACCCAGGACCGCCACGATGATCGCGAGGGCGAGCAGGCCGTAGACCATGTTCAGGAGCTGGCCGATCTGGTCCTTCAGTTCCTGCTTGTAGTCGGTCTGGTCGCGCACCTGGTACTGCGGGTACGGTTCCATGGCCTTCTTCAGGGCCGCGTACGCCTGCTTCTCCTGGCCGTCCTTGGCCTTGGCGAACATGATCTCGTTCGGCGGGACCTTGTTCGCGGGGAGGTACTTCTGCATCGTGGCGATGCTGGTGTACCGCGCCCCCTGGTCGATGGCCACGTCGTCGTCCGTGATGGCCGCGACCTTGAGCTTCGCCGTCGAGCCGCCCTTGAAGGCGACGCCGATCGTGTCGCCGACGTGGACGCCGTGCTTCTTGGCGTACTTGGAGCCCACCGACATCGCGTTGGTGCCGTAGGCGGCGGACAGTTCACCGGCCGTGGTGGCGCGGCGCAGGTCCTGGGCGTAGGACGGGTCGGCGGCGGTGATGCCGTCGGTGTCCTTCTGGCCGTCGGGCGAGGTGAGGGTCGCCTCGATGTCCTTGTAGCGGGTGACGTGGACGAGGTCGGGTGCCTGTTCCATCGCCTTCTCCGCCTGCGGCACGATCCGCTGGTTGCCCTGGACGATGAAGTCGGCGCCGACGGACTTGTCCAGCTCACTCGTCGCGGAGGCCACCATCGAGGAGCCGACCACCGACAGACAGGCGACCAGTGCGAGGCCGATCATCAGGGCCGCACCCGTAGCACCCGTACGCCTGGGGTTGCGGAGCGCGTTGCGCTCGGCCAGGCGCCCCACCGGCCCGAAGGCCCGCAGCAGGACCGCGCTGATCACCCGGACGACCCCGTTGGCCAGCAGCGGACCGATGATCACGAAGCCGATCAACGACAACACGACACCCGCGCCGAGGACCAGTGAACCGTCCGTCGCCTTCTTCGCGGTGGCCGCCGCGAACAGGGCGGCACCGCCCGCTCCCGTCAGCACCAGGCCGATCAGTGCCCGTACCCAACCGGCCTTGCCGTCGGCCGGCGTACCGGCGTCGCGCAGCGCGGCCATCGGGGAGACCTTGCCGGCGCGGCGGGCCGGGAGGTAGGCGGCGAGGATGGTGACGATCACGCCGAGGAGCACACCGAGCACCGGAGTGGTCCACTTCACCGTCAGGTCCCGCGTCGACAGGTCCATGCCTGCCGCGCTCATCAGCTTCATCAGGCCCACGGCGATCCCGACACCGGCGCCGACACCGAGGATGGAGCCGACGATGCCGAGCAGGGTCGCTTCGACCAGCACCGAGCGGTTGACCTGCTTGCGGGAGGAGCCGATCGCCCTCATCAGGCCGATCTCGCGGGTCCGTTGGGCGACCAGCATCGAGAAGGTGTTGATGATCAGGAAGATGCCCACCAGGAACGCGATCCCGGCGAAGCCGAGCATGGCGTACTTGATGACGTTCATGAACTGGCCGACGCCCTGGCGGTTCTCGTCGGCGTTCTCCTTGGCGGTCTGGATCTTGTACGTCCCCGTCGACGCGAGGGTCTGCGCCACGTTCTGCTTGAGCTGCGCGTCCGTCACACCGCTCGCGGCGGTGACGCCGATCTGGGTGAACCGGCCGGTGGCGCCGAGGAGTTCGCGCTGTGCGGTGGCGGTGTCGAAGTAGACGACGGCCGCACCGGGGTTGGTCACCTTGAAGGTCGCGATGCCGACGATCCTCGCGGTGAAGTCACCGGTCTGCGAGATCGTGCGCAGCGAGTCGCCCAGCTTCAGGTGGTGCTTGTCGGCGGTGTCGGCGTCGACCATGGTCTCGGTCGGGCCGCGCGGGGCGTGCCCGGAGGTGATCTCCATCGAACGCAGGTCGTTCTTCGTCCAGTTGCCCGCGATGGTGGGCGCGCCGGTCGAGGACCCCATGTTCTTGTTGGCGCTGTTGACGACGGTCACGTTCATCGAACTGACGCCGCCCTCGACGGACTTGACGCCGGAGGCCTTCGCCGTCCGCGCAAGCACGGAGGCCGGCAGCGACTCGGGCAGACCGTTCTGCGGGGTGCTGCCGTCCGCCTTGGCGGTCTTCGGCAGGACCGTCACGTCGGAGGCGGTGGCCGCGAAGAGCTTGTCGAAGGTCGTGTTCATCGTGTCGGTGAACACCAGCGTGCCGCACACGAACGCCACCGAGAGCAGCACGGCTATCGCCGAGAGCGCCATCCGCCCTTTGTGGGCGAAGAAGTTGCGCATCGAGGTCTTGAGGACGGTCATGACGTACGCCCCCGCGCGTCGAAGTCCTTCATGCGGTCGAGGACGGTGTCGGCGGTCGGCTTGAACATCTCGTCGACGATCCGGCCGTCCGCGAGATACAGCACGCGGTCCGCGTACGAGGCCGCCACCGGGTCGTGCGTCACCATCACGATGGTCTGGCCGAGGTCGTCCACGGAGCGGCGCAGGAAGCCCAACACCTCTGCTCCCGCACGGGAGTCGAGGTTTCCGGTCGGCTCGTCACCGAAGATGATCTCGGGCCGGGCCGCCAACGCCCGTGCCACGGCGACGCGTTGCTGCTGGCCGCCGGAGAGCTGGTTGGGCCGGTGCTTGAGCCGGCTCGAAAGACCGACCGTCTCCACGACCTGCGCCAGCCACCCCTTGTCGGGCTTGCGGCCGGCTATGTCCATGGGGAGGGTGATGTTCTCCAGCGCGTTCAGCGTCGGCAGCAGGTTGTACGCCTGGAAGATGAACCCGATCCGGTCCCGGCGCAGCTGCGTCAGCTTCTTGTCCTTGAGGCCGGTGATCTCGGTCTCGTCGAGGTAGATCTGCCCGGAGGTCACGGTGTCGAGCCCGGCGAGGCAGTGCATGAGCGTGGACTTGCCGGACCCCGAGGGGCCCATGATCGCGGTGAACTGGCCGCGGGCGATGTCCACGTCGACATGGTCGAGGGCGACGACGCGGGTCTCCCCGGCTCCGTACGCCTTGACGACCTGCCGCGCTCGCGCGGCAACGGCCGTACGCCCTCCAGTGCCCCCGTGCCTGGGAATGGTCACAGCCGATGTCACGGTATGTCTCCTAAGTCGGTCGGCAGACGAGCGTGCCGGTGCCCGGTCGATGCGGTTCAAGTGGTTACGACGATGAGTCTGGCGGCGGGAGGGGGTCCGGCGCGCTGGTGCTCAGCGCAGTCTTTCCCGGGGGAAAACCCCACCCTCTGCGGTTCGGTCTGCCGCCCCCCAGCGGCATAAAGCCAGGTTAAGGACGCCCCCGGGTCCGTCTCCTCCTCCGCCGGTACGAACCGTCCCCGGGCCGTAGTGGGGAGACACCCCTAGGGGCTCTCCACCGCCGGGTGGAGTCGATCTCGGGGTCCGGTCCACCCACCGGCCCGCTCAGCTTCCACCCTGCCGCTACGTGAGGCTCAAGTGGGAAGCTGGTGCGCGGCAGATAGGTGCAAGGGGAAAGGAATCCTGTGGACCAGGAGGACACGGACAGCGACACCGACAGCGAGATACGGCCCAAGGCGGCCGAGCAGCCCACTCCGGCCGCTCCCGACCGGCGCCGGGGTGCCGTCGTCGCGGCCCTCATGCTCGCGATGGCGCTGGCCGCCCTCGACTCCACCATCGTCTCCACGGCCGTACCGCAGATCGTCGGCGACCTCGGCGGCTTCTCCGTCTTCTCCTGGCTCTTCTCCGGCTACCTGCTCGCGGTGACGGTCACCCTCCCCGTCTACGGCAAGCTCTCCGACACCTTCGGCCGCAAGCCGGTACTGATCACCGGGGCGGCGGTCTTCCTCGCCGGGTCGCTGCTGTGCTCGGTGGCCTGGAGCATGGGCGCGCTGATCGCGTTCCGCGTCGTACAGGGCCTGGGCGGCGGGGCGTTGCAGGGCACGGTCCAGACGCTGGCCGCCGACCTGTACCCGCTGAGCGAACGCCCCAAGATCCAGTCGAAGTTGTCCACGGTGTGGGCGGTGTCGGCGGTCGCGGGACCGGGGGTGGGCGGACTGCTCGCCGCATACGCCGGCTGGCGCTGGATCTTCCTCGTCAACCTCCCTGTCGGGGCAGTGGCGTTGTGGCTGATCGTCCGTTACCTCCACGAACCGCAACGCACCCGCACCACCCGCCCGCGCGTCGACTGGGCGGGCGCGCTGGCCGTGTTCGCCTGCGGAGGCGTCCTGATCACGGCACTGGTGCAGGGCGGAGTGGCTTGGCCCTGGCTGTCGGCACCCTCAATCGCCTTGTTCGGTACGGGACTTGCCCTGGCCGGAGCGGTCGTCGCGATCGAACGCCGGGCTGCGGAACCGATCATCCCCGGGTGGGTGTGGCGCCGCCGTACGATCGCGGCCGTCAACTTGGCTCTGGGGGCACTGGGGTTGCTGATGGTGGCGCCGAGCGTGTTCCTGCCGACGTACGCGCAGTCGGTGCTGGGCCTGGCCCCCGTGGCGGCCGGATTCGTCCTCTCCGTATGGACGTTGAGCTGGCCGGTGTCGGCGGCGCTCAGCCAGCACGTGTACCGGCGGATCGGTTTCCGCAACACGGCGATGCTCGGGATCGGGACGGCGACACTGATCCTGTTCGCGTTCCCGTTCCTGCCGTATCCGGGGTCGGCCTGGCAGCCGATGCTCCTGATGCTGCTCCTCGGCGCGGCCCTCGGCCTCTTCCAACTCCCGCTGATCGTCGGGGTGCAGTCGACGGTGGGATGGGAGGAGCGGGGTGTGACGACCGCGTCCGTCCTGTTCTGCCGCCAGACCGGGCAGACGATCGGTGCGTCGGTCTTCGGGGCTGTGGCCAACGGGGTGTTGGCGTCGCGGCTGGGCGGGGCGAGCGATCTGGACTCGGTGACACGGGGGTTGGACGGGGGTGCGGTGCCGGAGGCTACGCGACGGGCTATCGCGGATGCGGTGCATGCGGTTTACGTGGGGGCGGGCGTCGCCGCGGCGGTGGCCTTCCTGGTGCTGCTGTTCCTGGCGCCTCGGCGGTTTCCGGTGCTCAAGGAGCAGTGAGGCCCGCCGGCCCGGCGCGGCTCAGGAGACCGTGGCGGCGGGCGGGGTCCAACGACCCTTCCGGGGAACCGTGTTGGAGACGCCGTAGTCCTTCTTGAGCTGTTCGGGGATGGCGTAGTGCATGACGCGTCCGCGGGTGAGGGAGGACAGTTCCAGGACGCTGGTGAGGTGGCCGAGGCGGTCCAGGGCCCAGGCACCGAGCGGGGAGTGGTCCTCGATGGTCTCCAGGACGCCGAGGAGGTGGGGCACGGACCTGACGACGGTGTCCCACGGTGTGCGCGGCACCTGGAGCCAGTCGGCGCAGGTGTCGCCGACGAGATGGCGGATGAGGGCGGAGACGATCGGGTCGAAGAAGGTGCCGGGCACGACCTCCTCGTAGAGGTCGATGAGTTGGCGGGTCAGCAGCGCGCCCTCCTCGGACGGCCCCATGTGCCGGACCATGTACAGGTCGAGGAACTGGCGTGCCTCCTCAAGCGACTTTGGGACGGCGTCCTGGTCGACGCCGAGCATGGCACCGACCACGCGCCAGGCGTAGTAGTAGGCTTGCGCGCCCTCCGTCGACATGTGGATGCCGAGGCGGTGCAGGCTGTCCAGCACAAGCAGCGAGAAGAACATCTGCCCGCCGATCATGTCCTCCTGGCAGATGGGTGCCCCCAACTCTCCTGCGTCCCAACGGTTCTCGCGGGCCAGGTGGTGGCGGATCGAGGCGTGCAGGAGGCGGACCTTCTGCGCGGCGGGAATGAAGCGGCTGCCGGCCTCGAAGGCGTCGGGCCGCATCAGATAGACGGTGAACTGACCCGTCTCCGCCATCCGTTTGGAGGGGTACTTCAGTCCGTGGGTGGCCGACAGGAGCTTCGCCACGGGAGGGACGACGTAGCAGGCGGGCATGGAGGCGAAGGACAGGGCGGTGGAGATGTGCACGTTGTTGTCGATGAAGAACAGCCGGGCCTTCTCCATCTCGCCCCAGTCGACCCAACTCGGCGGCGCGCTCGTGGCGTTGAGGTAGTCCCGGGCCACATCGGGCAGGCCGTCCGGCAGCGGGGCGCCCGCGACGGAGACGTAGCGCATGAGGGTGTTGAACTTGCCCACCTCCCCGCGGTCGAACAGGGCGGCGACGGTGGCGTCGGCGAGTTCGTCACCGGCTTCGCGCAGGCCGTCCATCGATGTCTCGGTGTAAGTCACAGGGGGCTCCTCGTCGTTCACGGGGCAGGGCGTTCACGGATCAGGAGTGGCGGACCGCCGCCGAGTGCGCCAGCGCGACCAGCGCTGCTTCGGCGGGGGCGGGAACGTCCAGCTCGTGGAGAGCGTCGAGCGCCTCCTCCACCCGGGCGGTGATCATGCCCTCGACGCGGTCGGGCGCCTTCAGCCGGCGCATCAGCTCACGCACCGCGTGCAGCCCCGCCCCGTCCGGGTCGCGTCGGCCCAGCAGGGCCCGCAGTTGCTCCCGTTCCTCGGCACCGGCTGCCCGCCAGGTCTCGGCCAGCAGGGCCGTGGGCCGGTGGCCGCGCAGGTCGTCGGCGTTGGCCTTGCCGGTGTGTTCCGAGTGCCCGAACAGTCCGAGGACGTCGTCCCGCAACTGGAACGCCTCGCCCAACGGCAGTCCGTACGCCGAGTAGCCCTCGCGCAGCCGTCCCCCGGCCCCGGCGAGGGCGCCACCGATCAACAGGGGTTGTTCCACGGTGTACTTGGCGGTCTTGTAGCGGATCACCTTCAGGGACGCGGCGGTGTCCGGCTCGGTCCCGGTCCGCAGGATCTCCAGGCACTCGCCCGCGATCAACTCCCTTGCCAGCACCGACCACAGCGGTCGGGCACGGGCGAGATACGCCGCCGGCAGACCGCTGGTGGTGAACAGCTGCCCGGCCATGCCCATCAGCAGGTCTCCCACCAGCATGGCGAGGGACCTGGCCGCCGCGACGGCTCGCGGGCGGGGGCGTACGGCACCGCGCAGCGCGATGTGCGCGGTGGGCCGCCCGTGCCGCAGCGGACTGTCGTCGATGAGATCGTCGTGGACGACGGCTGCGGCATGCACCAGCTCCATCGAGGCCGCCGCCCGCACCAGCGCGTCGCTGTCGGGCTGCCCCACCGCGCGCCAGCCCCAGTAACAGAACGCCGCCCGCAGCCGTTTGCCGCCCGCGACCGCGGCCTCCAGCTGCCCGGCGACCGGCCCGAGCACCGGGTCGATGTCCGCGAACCGCTCGGCCTCCTCCGCCACGAACCGCTGGAGCACCTGGTCCACGCGGTCCTTGAAGGCGGCCGGCTCCCACCGGTCAGACGTCATCGGTGGCGGCCTGCCGGGCGAGTGCGTGCCGGGCGAGGGTCTCCAGATGCGCCGGGGGCTGGGCCGTGTACCGGTCCAGCACCAGACGCCCGCGCGCCGTCAACTCCTGCCCGGCCTCCGCGACCAGTTCCGAGGCGTCCGAACGGCGCAGCAGCCCCCGTAACGTCCCCCATGCCGAACCCGCGGCCGACCCCACCGTGGTCACCACCAGCTCGGCCAGACCGGCGGCCAGCAGAACCGCCCGCTCGTCCAGGCCTTCGCACCGGCCGTCATGCCGTTCCGCCGCTCGCGTCATACCGCTCCCCACCCACAGTGCGTCCGGGCGGCGCCGGTCACCCGCCCTCCTGTCAGGATCGCGACAGATCGGGCAGGGAAGAGGCGGAACTCACGATCGGGTGATCACTTCGCTCGACCGTGCGGATCACGGTCGCCACCGAAGGAGTCCCGGGTCGCGGCGACGATCAGGTGCGGGTCACCCCGGCCAACACCCAAGGTCGGCTCCCCAGTTGACGCCGCAAGCGCATACCAACCGCCCAGTTCGGCGAAAAGCACCCACACCACCCAACCGGCGAGTAACATGCGTGACCCGCTCCGCCCAACTCCCTGCGGTCCGCCGCCACGGACCCGAGCCACGCAAGGAGCACGGGATGTCCTACGACCCGTACCCTCCGCATGATTCATCCGCCCCGCACGACCTGCATGACCCGCATGACTCGCACGCCCCGTACCCGTACGACCCGTACGACCCGTACGACCCGTACGACCCGCGTGACTCACACGCCCCGGCCCCGCCCCGCCTCACCTACCCCTGGCAGCCACCCCCGCCGCCACCCGAACGCCGTCGCCCGCCCCGTCGTCCCGCTCTCGGCAACCACCGTGATCTGCGCATCCTGCGCGGCGCGTACCGGCGGCAGCGGCGCGTGGCGAGTCTCACCGCGCTCGGATACTTCTGCCTGTTCCTGGCCCTGTCCGCGTTCGCGCCCCCGCTGATGTCGAGCACCGTCGTCGCCGGTGTGCCCACCGGGCTGTTGCTCGCGCTGGTCCAACTGCCCGTCACCTGCCTGGCGATAGCGCTCTACGAGCACACGGCCCGGCGGCGCGTGGACCCCCTCGCGGACCGCATCCGCAAGCAGGCCGAACTGGACGCCAGACGGGAGGCGGCACGATGACCGGCTTCCGCGACTCCGCGCCGCAGACCATGTCGCTCGTCGCCTTCACCACCGTCGCCACCCTCACGCTGCTGCTGTGTGTGATGACCGGGCCCGACCGCGACGACCTCGACGAGTTCTACACGGGCTACGGCTCCCTCTCGCCGCTGCGCAACGGCCTTGCCATAGCGGGTGACTACATCTCCGCGGCGAGTGTGCTGGGCACGGGCGGGGTGATCGCCCTCTACGGCTACGACGGGATGGTGCTCGCGCTGAGCACGGCGCTGTCGCTGATGCTGCTGATGTTCCTGCTGGCCGAACCGCTGCGCAACGCGGGCCGGTTCACGATGGGCGACGCGCTCGCCCGCCGGATGCCGGGGCGGGCTGTGCGGATGGTCGCGTGCGCGGTGACCATCATCGCGCTGCTGCCGTTGATGCTGGTCCAACTCGCGGGCGCGGGCCAGCTGTTGGCGTTCATCCTCGGCTTCTCCAGCGACTTCCTGCAGACCGGCTGCATCATCGGCCTGGGTGCGCTGATGATCAGCTACGCGGCGATCGGCGGTATGAAGGGCACCGCGCTCATCCAGATCCTGAAGATCGTGATGCTGCTCGGGTCGGGAGCCGTGATCGCCGTACTCCTGCTGAACCGGTTCCACTGGGACCTGGGTTCGTTCTTCGACACGGCGGCGAAGCGGAGCGGTGCCGGATCGGCCTTTCTGCACTCGGGACTTCAGTTCTCGGGCGGGCCAAGTCCCCGGCTGGACATGATCAGTTCGCAGCTGACCGTCGTACTCGGGGGCGCCTGCCTCCCGCACATCACGATGCGGATGTACACCGCGTCGAGCGCCCGGCAGGTGCGGCGGTCGATGTCGTGGGCGGTGTCGAGCGTGGCGCTGTTCGTGGTGATCGTGACGGTCGTCGGGTTCGGTGCCACGGCGCTGCTCGGGCGGGCGGCGATCGCGCGGGCGGACCCGCAGGGCAACACGGCGTATCTGCTGGGCTCGCGGGCGGTGTTCGGGGCCGACGTGTCGACGACGGAGACCCTCCTCTTCACCACCGTCACCACGGCCGTCTTCCTCACCCTGCTCGCCTCGGTCGCCGGGATGATCCTCGCCTGCGCCAACTCCCTCGCCCACGACGTCTTCGCGGCCCGCGTCGAGGAGATGCCGGTCCGCCGGGAGATGACACTGGCCCGCTACTCGGCGCTGGCGGTGGGCGTTCCGGCGATCGTGCTGGCGACGCTGGTCCAGCACCGGGGCCTGCAACCCCTGGTCACGCTGTCCTTCTGTCTGGGCGCCTCGGCCATAGCGCCCGCCCTCGTCTACAGCCTCTTCTGGCGCCGTTACACGCGAACGGGCCTGCTCAGCACGCTCATTGGCGGCACGCTCGGCGTGCTGCTGCTGATGCCGGGCACCAATCTGGTCTCCGGTTCGCCGGCTGCCGCCTTCCCTGGCGCCGACTTCAACTGGTTCCCGTTCACCACCACCGGGCTCGTCACCATCCCGCTCGGCTTCGCCTGCGGCTGGCTCGGCACGGTCGCCTCGGGGCGGCAGAAGGAGGAGGAACAGCGCAGGCGGTACGAGGCGATGGAGGGGTGGATCCTGGCGGGCGCGGTGCGCAGGGACGAAGGATGACCAGTACGCGCGGGTGAATGATGACCGACGGAAAAGCCCCGCATGACCGGCGTCAAAGCCGTGCATGACTCGTTCTTTGCCACACCACCACCTCGACTCCCGCTGTTCACCGATCCTTTCCAGACTCTGCACGTCCGAGCGTGAAGGTCCCTGCATTTCAGCGGGAGTTGAACATGAGTCACGGCCACAGCCACGGCGACCACGGTCACCACCACCATCACGACCACGGGGACGGGGACGCCACCTCGCTGCCGCCCGCCCTCGACACGTCCGTCCCCGACGCTGAGTTGACACCGAGTCAGCTCTCCCGTCGAGGCATGTTGCGCCGAACCGGACTGCTCGGAGCGGGACTTGCGGCGGGCAGCGTGCTCGCCGGCGCGGGGGAGGCAGCCGCGTCGGTACAACAGACCACGGCCAAGTCGTCCAAGGGCAACGGCGGTTACCTGTGGCTGGCCGGTGACCACCACATCCACACGCAGTACAGCAGTGACGCCAAGTACCGGGTCATCGACCACGTCAGACAGGCGAACGCGCACGGCCTGGACTGGATGGTCATCACCGACCACGGCAGTGTCGCGCACGCCAAGATCGGTGTGGAGAAGGTCAATCCGGACATCGTCGACGCCCGTGACAAGACCGACGACACCCTCGTCTTCCAGGGCCTGGAGTGGAACATCCCGGGCGCCGAGCACGGCACGGTGTTCGTCCACCCCGGCTCCAACGAGGTAGCCGTACTCAAGGAGTTCGAGAACTCCTTCGACGGCAGCGTCAACAACGCGAGCGGCAACTCCCCCGCCAACGAGGCCCTCGCCATCGCGGGCGTCAACTTCCTCGCCGACCAGGTCCGCCGCCGCAAGGTCAAGGACGCGCTCTTCCTCGCCAACCACCCCGCGCGCAAGGGCATCGACTCCCCGCACGAGATCCGCGGCTGGCGCGACGCGCAGCCCACGATCGCCGTCGGCATGGAGGGCGCCCCCGGCCACCAGGCGGGCGGCATCCCCAAGCCGAACGGCCCGGGCAGCGGACGCGGCATCTACGACAACAGCCCGAGCGCCGACTCCTTCGCCGGTTACCCGCTGGAGAGTTACCGCACCTGGGGCGGCTTCGACTGGATGACGGCCACGGTCGGCGGCCTGTGGGACAGCCTTCTCGCCGAGGGCAAGCCCTGGTGGATCACCGCCAACTCCGATTCCCACAACGTCTACGCGGACACCGCCGTACGCGGCCCGGGCGGCGACTTCAACGCCAACGGCCGCTACAACGACCCGGTCTACGGCACCGGCATCAGCCTCACCGACACCGACTTCTGGCCCGGCCAGTACTCCCGCACCCACGTCGGCGCGGCCTCCTTCTCGTACAAGGCGGTCATGGACGGCATCCGCGCGGGCCGTGTCTGGGTCGACCACGGCGGCCTGATCAGCGGCCTCGACGCCCGCCTGTCCGCCGGTGGCCGCGAGGTCACCCTCGGCGGCGCGCTGCACGTTCGCCGCGGCGCCCAGGTCGACCTGGTCATCCGCATCAGCCTGTCCAACGGCCCCAACTGGGCCCAGTTCCAGCCCTCGTTGGCCCGCGTCGACGTCATCCAGGGCGATGTCACGGGCCCGGTCACCGACAAGGACACCTTCTCCACCCCGACGACAAAGGTCGTCAAGTCCTTCGAGGTGGACAAGTCCACCGGCACCGTCCGCCTCACGTACTCCCTCGGACGCCTCGACAAGCCGGTCTACGTCCGCCTCCGCGGCACCGACGGCAACCGCTCCGCCGTGGGCGTGGGCGGCCCGGCCGTAGACCCCGTAGGCCCCGCGATGGACGTCCTCGGCGACGCCGACCCGTGGAAGGACCTCTGGTTCTACTCCAACCCGATGTGGGTCCTGCCCGCATGAGCACGTCCTACGACCCGTCCGGCGTCCACCCCGTCCTCGGGGTGGACGCCGGCACGTCGACCCTCCGCGAGGCCGACCACCTGATCCGCGACCTCATGACCACCCTCGCGCTCCCCCCGGGGACGGTCGCCTGCACCCACCTGATCCGCACGGACACGCGCCGGGGCACGGCCGTATCACTGGAGTTGCAGGACCGTGAATCGGCCACGACCGCATGGCGACACCTCACGGAGTCCGAGCCGCCCCGGGGCGCCCAGGAGGCCGCAGCCCAGGCAGCCGCCGACCACACGGCCCGCCGCTCGGGCCGGGCGGTCCTGTTCCCCGGCGCGGAACACCTCACCGGGACGATCCCCCTGTCCGACCTGCTGGAACTGACGGCCATCGACCGGGTGATCGTGGTCGGCGCCACGTCGGGCGAACCTCCGGCCCCCACAACACCCGTACACACTCAGGACCACGTACGACCCGAGTGGCGCGAGGGCGAGTTGGTCCTGGCCCTGGTCCCGGCGGCGGGCAACACCCTGGCCCCGTTCGAGGTCCCCAACCCGACACCCTGCTGCGCCGACCACCCGTGACGTGAAACGCCGGACGACTGTCCTTGCCCAAGGGGCGCGGGCCCGCAGCGAATTCACTCAGCCGGCGCCCGCCCCGTAAGCGCGGTCAAACTGCTCCGCACATGATCCATATGCGCCTGCATGTCGTCCCAGGTCTCCCCGTGCTCGCGCAGTACCCGCTCGGTGTCGCGGGCGATCTGCTCCGCCCGCACCCGCGCCTCCGCCACCACCTCCGCGGCCCGCTCCGCCGCTTCTTCCTGCCGCCGCCGGTCCGACAACTCGGCCTCGGCGTAAGCCTGTTCAGCCTCGGCCAGCGCCGCCTCCGCACGAGCCACCCGCTCGGCGCACTGGGCGTCCACCGCAGTCACCCGCTCCTGCGCGGAGCGCTCCGCCTCGGCCCACCGTTCGGTGTGCTCCTTGGCCTGCTCGCCCAGCATCGCGGCGGTGCGCTGCCGTACCTCGCGCAACGCGGCGAGCGCCTCCGTGCGCCCTTCCTTCACCTCGCGCCGGGCGCCGATCCGGAGGTCGTCGGCCTCGGCGCGGGCCACGAGGAGCCGCTGCCGGGCGCGTTCCTCCACCTCCGCGCGGAGCGTGTCGGCGTGTTCCCGGGCCTCTTGGAGTACGCCGGCGGCGCGCGCCTCGGCCTGCGCGACCTGTTCGCGCGCCGAACGCCGCGCGGACTCCCGCACGGCGGCGGCCTCTTCCTCCCCCAGCTGGAACAGCCGTCGGGCCCGCTCGCCGAGCGTCTCGTACGTCTGCGGGGCGAGCCGCGCCACCGTCTCCCGCAGCCGTTCGGCCTCCGCCTCCATGTCCCTGGCCAGTACGGTCAGCCGCGCGGCCCGTTCCCACGCGGCGTCCCGGTGTCGCGAGATCGTCGCCGCGTACGCGTCCACCTGGGCGGGGCGGTAGCCGCGCCCCCGTACTGCCACGAACCCACGTGGCGACACCGATGCGCTGCTCATCCTGGAACCCCTCTCCACCCGACGGACACGAAATGATGATTTCGCGCATATCTTGATGTATCGGGCATAAGGGTTCATAACGCGACACTCCGCAGACAGGTCACGGGCATCACGCGAACGTGAACACAAAAAAGGGCCGGACCCGGTCATCCGACCGGGTCCGGCCCTTCCGTACGGCGTGCTCAGCGCACCGGCGTCACAACAACCCGTCCCACATCTGCTCCAGCAGCACCGACCACCAGCTCTCCGGCGAACCGAGCGCCGCCGGGTCCAGCGAGGCCAGCTGTGCCTGGAAGTCGACGGTCCAACGGCCCGCCTGCTCCTGGTTGAGCCCGTACCGCAGTCGCCACATCCGGCCGAGCAGCGCCAGACAGCGCGCGAACTCGGGCAGCCCCGTGTTCACGAACTGCGGCGGTACGGCAGCACCGCCCGGCCCCGCCTCCACGGGCACGGCGACGATGTTCGCCGTGCCGTACTGGACGCAGATCGCCTTGCCGAAGTCGCTGCCCATGACGAGGTAGGAGCCCGCGTCGGCGGACGGCCGCACCCCGCGCTCCTGCGCGAGTTCGGCCAACGTCGGTACCGGGCGGCCCGGTTGGGCCTGCGCCCAGAAGAACGGACCCATGTCCATCGGCAGCCCCGCCGCGACCAGCGTGTGCGCCACGACCGGCGGCACGCCCTGCCGGGACACCGCCGCCTGCTCGAACCGGAACACCCCCGGCCCGAACGCGCCCGCCAACTCCTGCGCGATCGCCTCCGGAGGGATCGGCGGCGTCGGCTGCACCGGCGGCAACGGCGCCCGCACCGGTGCGAGTCGGGCCGGCCCATCGGCCACCTGGTGCAACTCGCCCTGGTGCGCGAGGAGTTCACGCATCCCCTGCTGCCGGCTCGCGTGATCCGTACCGTACGGCGCGATGCTGGCGATGCGTGCCTGCGGCCACTGTTCGCGGATCATCCGCGCGCAGTACGCGCCCGGCAGTTCGCAGGACTCCAACTCCGTGTGCAGTTCCAGGACTTGGTCCGGCGGGATGTTCAGGCCGCGCAGCTCGTGGAAGATCTGCCACTCCGGGTGCGGCGTCCCCGGCGCGGACCGCCGGATCACCTGCTGCTCGGACCCGTCCGGCCCGCGGTACCGCAACACGGCCTGATAGCCCGGTCCTACGGTCGGCTGCCCCTGCTGCGGATAGCCGTAGGCAGGCTGCTGCTGACCGGGGAACGGCTGACCGGGCCCGGGTGCCTGCTGTCCCGGTGGCGGCATCGCACCCGGCGGCATCTGCTGCGGCGGAGCCCCCGGAGGCGTCCCCGGGGCGCCCAACGCACCGGGCGCGCCCGGGAATTGCGGCGCCGGAGGAGCCCCGGGTCCACCCGCCGGAGGCCCGGCCAGCATGGTCTCCGCACGATGCACGGCACCCTGAGCACCGCCCTGCGGGGCGGAAGCGCCGGGGGCACCGGGGTTGTACGGCGGCGGAGGCGTGCCGGGGGTGTACGGCTGCTGTGCGGCACCGGGAGCGCCGGGCGCACCGGGCGGCTTGGGCGCACCGGGGACACCCGGCGGCTGCTGGCCACCCGGCCCCGCAAGCCCACCCGGCCCGGGGTCGGCGAACATCGTCGCGGCATGGTGAACCCCACCCGGAGGCGGACCCCCGGGAGTGTTCGCCCCACCGGGGGCACCGGGAGCACCCGGACCGGCCAGCCCCTCCGGACCAAGTCCCGAAACCATCTGCGTCGGTACATACCCGCCCGCCGACGGAGGCGGCGGCGGCCCGGCAGGCGTACCGCCCGGTCGCGCGCCCGGCGTCCCCGGAGCACCCGGCGGAGGCGGCGGGTTCGACCCACCGCTCCGCGCCCGGCGCGGCGGAGGCGCCGCCTTGCTGGTGGCCGCGTCGGCGATGTCCCCGGCGTTGGGCGCGAGCGCCCGCCCCGGAGCACCGGGACTCCCAGGAGCGTGCGGCACGTTGGCGGCGCCGTCCGGCCCCTGGGGATACCCGTAGGCCGACGGACCCGCCCCAGGTCCACCCTGAGGACCACCAGGAGGCGGCGTACCGGGACCGCCCGGGCCACCGGGCCCCTGGGGATACCCGTACGACGGCGGAGCGGGCGCCCCCTGCGGACCGGACCCTCCTGGAGCCTGAGCTCCGGCACCCTGGGGATACCCGTACGACGACGGAGGCGGCGTACCACCAGCCCCACCGGAGCCGCCGGGTCCACCACCCTGCCCCGGCCGCGAACTCCCTGCTCCCCCACGGGCGTTGGCTTCATCCAGCGCCCGCGCGACTGCCGTGGGCGGGAGTTGGCTGCCGCCGGACATCAGCGCGGTCTCGGCGTCGGCCGGGGTCTCGTCCTCGCGCTGCTCACTCAGCGGCGGTGCGAACACGGTCGCGGGCAGCGGCACCGAACGGTCCTCGCCGACATCCGCGTTGGTGTCGGTCCCCGCCCAAGGTGTCGCCCCGGCCGGCGCACCGGACGCACCCGGCATCTCGGCGCCGCCACCGGCATCCGGCCAGGCCGAAGCGGCCGGCACCCCGGCCTGCGTCTCAGGCAGCGAACCCGACGACGGCGACGGCGAAGCCGCCCCCGCACCCCCAACACTCGCCCCCGCCCCCGCAGCCGCAACACCCGCCCCGGCAGCCGGAGTTGCAACTCCCGCGCCGGAACTGGCCCCCGCCCCCCGCCGATCCTGGATCCCGATCTTGTCGGCCGCCTCCTGCAACCACTCCGGCGGACTCAGCAGGAACGACGTCTGGTTGAGGTCCACCCTGGCGGGAGCGGCCGGTACCGCGTCGGCGACCTCCTCGGGGCGGCCGTACTCCTCCTCGTAGCGGCGGATCACCTCGCCCACCGGCAGCGCGGGCCACAGGGTGGCCTCGCCGCTGTCGCGGGCGAGTA
Source organism: Streptomyces sp. STR69 (assembly GCF_024519455.1). Classification (GTDB taxonomy): domain Bacteria; phylum Actinomycetota; class Actinomycetes; order Streptomycetales; family Streptomycetaceae; genus Streptomyces. Next base: position 32,948 of record NZ_JALJRY010000051.1, read on the forward strand.
CGAGGCGCTGCCCGCCACCGTCCGAGCGCGGGCCGTCGGCGCGGTCCTCGGCCCAGGCCACGAAGCCGAGTTCGAACTCCCGCACCCGCACCTCGCGGTGCTGGTACGAGGGCACGTCCCCGTTGATCCATTCCTCGGCGCGCTCCTGCGCCTGTGCGAAGGTCACCATCGTTCAGCTCACTCCCCCACCGCGGCGGCCGAAGGCACCGGTACCGATCGTGCGAACCCGCCGTCCACCATCAGGTTCGCCACCGTCTCCAACTCCGGTGGATTTCCCGCGAGTCGGCCAAGGAACTGGTCGAAGTCGCCCCCGGCAGGCAGCAGCAGCCGCTCCACCCGGGCGGGCGGTGCCCAGGACGGGTCGACGTCGCGGGCGTCGTCGTAGGCGCAGAACCACACCGAGCCGATCGCCTGGCCCTTCACCTTCACCGCGAGCAGTCCGCCCTGGACGAAGCCGACGGCGAGGTAGTCCTTGGTGAGGTGGTCGCGGAGGCATTTGTTGACGTAGACAAGATCGTTGACGGCCGCCTCGTCGCGGACCGTGAAGAACGGCTGGTCGATCAGGAGGCCCAACTCGGCGTCCAGCGCGGTGCCGATGGGCGCGCTCCCGCCGGCCGCCTTGAGGAACGACCGGTAGGCGCCCGGGAGTCGGTAGCCGAGGTCCTCCTCGACGCCCTGCACCTGCGCCTCGGTCACCGCGAGCGAGGACTTCGGCAGGCCGAAGTGCGCGGGGCGGGTCTCCTGGAGCGGGCGGGTGCCGCGCTTGTTGTGATCGACGGCGGCCGTGGCGATACCACCGTGGTGCCGCAACAGCGCCTTGACCTCGACGGGGACGAGTTCGAGGCGCCGGGTGCCGACCACGTGGTGCCAGGTCCAGCCGTGCGGGGTGGCCACCGCGGGCACCGTGTCCCACAACTGGTGCCCGGCCGCCGCCAGTGCCGCGTTCGCCGACACGTAGTCGGTCAGGCGCAGTTCGTCGACCCCGAAGCCCTCCGGGGGCTCGGCGATCTCGGCCGCCGCGCGCGCGTACGGCGAGAAGTCGGGGTAGCCGCGCTCGTCCATCCGCACCCCTCTCGGGTGACGGGCCGCCCGGACCGGATCCGGGAAGTGCACGACCTGCCCGGCGTAGGCCGCGTTCGGTGGCGCGGCTTGTTGCCCGAGCCGACCTGTCGTCATGGCGGTTGCCCCCTGCGGCATTCAGTACGATTCACAGCAGGCGAATGTCCAACTCGCCCCACTGTGCCCCGTATCGACTGTCTCGTCTTCTTGACGTCTTCGTTCGACTGTCTCCACGCGTCGACCGCGTGGATCGCGGTGCGGACAGCCTATGCGGTACGGCGGCACCGGTCACCGGCAGCGGTCGTCGCCACCCCCTCACCGCACCCTTCACCGAACTCACCGCACCCCGCATCGCACCTTCACTTCCGTGACCTGCCGTCACCCCGCCGTGACAGCCCGCCGAAGCCCTGGCGTGTCGCACAGCCCCAGCTACCGCACCCGCCACGGCATTTGGCACTCTGAGACCCGCCGGGGGATGCTCGGGAGGGGATGACGATCATGAACGCGACACAGACGGGACCGCACACCGGGGCGCACACCGGGCCGTCCGGTGACCCCAGGGTCGGCTGGAGTGCCACCGAGGGACGCCATGTGCCCGCCCTCAACCACCGCCGCGACGGCATACTTCCGACCGTCGCCGCCGCCCTCTCCGTACGCGGCGAAACCCTCACCGGCACCGCTGCCCGCGGCGACCAGGCACCGGCCCTGCACGCGCTCGTGCAGGACTTCCTCGACGCCCTCACCAGCGCCCAGCGCGACCGGTTCACCGGCCGCTGCGCCGAGGCGATCCTCATCTCCCGCCACATCGCCGCCGCCGACGCCGAACGCAGCAGGCGCGCCGCGCGCAAGCCGATGACCAGCGGCGAGGCCCGCAAGACCCTCAAGCAGGCCAAGCTCACCGCCCGCCGCATCCGCGAGGACGGCGACCCCCTGCACGGCAGCTTCGCCGCACCCTGCCGAGCCTGCGCAGCCCTGAGCGCCCACTTCGGCGTCCGCATCGTGGACCCCGCAACGGAGACCGGCTGACACCCACCCCCGCTCAACACCACCCACCACCGCACGACCACCAACCACCGCACCACCGGGCACCACCGCACCACCGGGCACCACCGGGCACCACCGGGCACCACCGGGCACCACCGCACCACCGTCCCTGATGCCGACGATCGAAGGGCAGATGCACGCCGACCGCCACTCCTCCACGCGCTTCTCCGTACCGGTGGACGCCGCCCTGCGCGCCGCCGGCTGGCAGCCCGGCCGCTGGGACATAAAACAGGCCGAGATCTGGGCGGACACCCTGCGCGAACACACCTCGCCCGCCGGCCACCAGCACGCCGTGTTCCCGGCGGCGGTCGAAGCCTGGGCCGAGTTCGGCGGCCTGCGCATCGCACCCACCGGCCCCGGCCGCCAGATCGCCCCCGCCGCACTCCACCTGGACCCGCTGCACGGCCTCCACATGGCCCGCACCCTCGGTGACCTGGGCCGCGCCCTCGACACCGACGTCAGCCCCCTGGGCGAGGAACCCGACACCCAGTCTCTCCTGGCCATCGACGCCGAGGGCCGCGTCTACGCCCTCGACCACACCGGCGACTGGTATCTCGGCCCCGACATCGACCAGGCCCTCACGGCCCTCGTCTCGGGCATGGAACCAGTACGACTGACAGCGGGCTGACCCGCGACAAACGGGCGGCAACCGGCTTCCACCACTGAGCCGAGCGAACGGCATCGGACCGGTGCCACCCCAGGCCTGCCGCCACCCGCGTACGGCGCGAAGGTGACGTGTCGGGGGGTGTCCGCCCGCAGCGGTTGGCGCGTCAACACCACCAGCTTCTCAAGACACCGATTC
>NZ_JALJRY010000052.1 GCF_024519455.1 Streptomyces sp. STR69
TGACGATGGAGTCCTTGCCGCCGGAGAAGAGGATCACCGGCCGCTCGAACTCACCCGCCACCTCACGGAAGATGTGCACCGCCTCGGACTCAAGAGCGTCCAGATGAGAGAGCGAGAAGGTCACAGCAGCCCCCGCTCGGCCAGCACCGCGTACACCGCGTCCGCCGACTCCTGCGGGCTCTGCGTCTGCGTCCGCAGCGTGAGCGCCGGGTCCGTGGGCGGTTCGTACGGGTCGTCGACACCGGTCAGACCGGTCAGCGCGCCCGCGGCCTGACGGGCGTAGAGGCCCTTGACGTCCCGCTCGCTGCACACCTCCACGGGGGTTGCGACATGCACCTCGATGTACGGCGTCCCGCTTGCCTCGTGCCGTTTGCGGACGGCCTCGCGGCTGTCGGCGTAGGGGGCGATGACCGGGACGACGGAGAGCACGCCGTTGCGGGCGAGGACCTCGGAGACGAGGCCGATGCGCTGCACATTGGTGTTGCGGTCCTCGCGGGAGAAGCCCAGGCCTGCCGAGAGGAAGCGGCGTACCTCGTCGCCGTCGAGGACCTCTACGCGACGCCCCTCGGCCCTCAGCCGATCGCTCAGACGCCGGGCGATCGTCGTCTTACCCGCACTCGGCAGTCCGGTGAGCCAGACGGTGGCTCCCTGAGCCCTTGCCGTGGTGGTCATGCGCAACAGTCCTCTTTCTTACCCGACGAGCGACGTCGTCGAAGGCTAGGTAAGAACTCTGAGAGGACCCGCTAAACAACCTGAGGTTCAGCTGAGTGGCTGCCGTCACACGCCCGCGAACACCGCCCCCGCGTCCCGCAACCGTGCGTGCAGTCCCCGGAACACCTCGGCCGAGCGAGCGCCCGGCCAGTCCCGGGGGAGCAGCCCGGCGGGGAGTCCGGGGTCGACGTAGGGGAGGTGGCGCCAGGAGTCCAGGGCGAGGAGGTAGTCGCGGTAGGCCTCCTGGGGCGGGGTGTCAGCGCGCCGCTCCCAGTCGCGCAGCACGCGCGCGTGGCGGTCGAGGAACGCCTCGTGCTCCTTGGCGATCGCGGTCAGGTCCCACCAGCGGGCCACGGCGTCGGCGGTCGCCGCGAAGCCGAGGTGCTCGCCGCGGAAGAAGTCCACGTACGGGTCGAGCCGTAGCCGCCCGAGGATGTGCCGGGTCTCCTCGTACAGGCGGGCGGGCGCGATCCACACGCCCGGGGCGGCGGTGCCGAAGCCGAGGCCGGACAGGCGGGAGCGCAGGATGTGCCGCTTCTGCCGTTCGGACTCGGGGACGGAGAACACCGCGAGCACCCAGCCCTCGTCGTCCGAGGGGTCGGCCGCGTAGATGCGCCGGTCGCCGTCGTCGAGCAACTGCCGTGCCTCGGGCGAGAGTTCGTAACCGGCGGCGCCCTGGGCGGTGCGGGCGGGCAGCAGCAGCCCGCGCCGTTTGAGCCGGGACACCGACGAGCGCACCGAAGGCGCGTCGACGCCGGCGGCGGCCAGCAGCCGGATCAGTTCCGCGACCGGAACCGGGCCGGGCACGAAGCGGCCGTACGCGCCGTAGAGCGTGACGATGAGAGACCGTGGAGCATGCTGGTCGGACACGTTGATCATCTTAGGTCGTCAGCATCGCTGCTGGTCACCTCGGGTACGCAAGCTCAACCCTCACGGTTCGAAGATCACCGTGGGCGGCGCGTCCATGAAGACGATCACGCGGGAATGATCAGGTGGGAACGGTCAGGCGGCGACGGCGAGTTGGCCGGCCGGTACCCGGTGCGGGGCGACGATCCGGCCGTCGGGCAGCAGCAGGCCGCTGTCGTCGAAGACGATCGCGCCGTCGCACAGCAGCGTCCAGCCCTGCTCGGGGTGGGCGGAGACGACGTGCACGGTGTCGGTGTCGGTCACGGGGCACGAGGACTGGTGGGAACACATGGCGTACCTCCACGTCGGATGCGATCCGTTCCGGCGGCTCCTTCGCCTCCCGCATCGCATATACAGACCATCCTCCCGCCGCGAACTCATCGGAACAGGCTGCTGTGAAGCGTGACAACACGCGGACAACACTCGGACGGTTCCACGACGCTCGGTGCGGACTCGCCACCGAAGGAGTGACGGTCACGGGAGTCGGGGCGCTCGACCGGTACCAGTGGAGACCTCTGCTTCGGATACTTCAGGAGGTATTCCCATGTCCCTGTGTTCCGCCCTCGGTTCGGCGGCCGGTGCCGCGCTGCTGCTGGTCTCCGCCGCCCCCGCCGCGACCGCGTCCGCCGGCTCCTACGAGACGGTGACGGTCGACCCCACGGGCAGCATCGCCCCGGACGGCACCGTCACCCTTTCCGGTACCTACCGCTGCCTCGGCAACTCGGGCCCGGTCTTCGTCAGTTCCTCCGTCTCCCAGGGCGACTCCGCGGTCCGGCACGGCATCGGCGGCACCCGGGCGGTCTGCGACGGCATGGAGCACAGTTGGGAGAACTCGGGCAAGCAGTCGTCCGACCCGCTCACCCCCGGCCCGGCCCAGGTCGAGGCCACCGTGATGGAACTCGCCCCCCAGGGCGGCCTGCCGCTGCCCCGCTTCCACGCGTCACAGCAGCAGGCGATCACCCTGACCGAGAGCTGAGCCCGCACGGGAGTCGAGCTCCGCGTCTCCGGCCCGCCACCCTCAACGGGGGTGGGCCGGACGGGAGTTGAGCCGGGTCAGTGCTGGGTGTTGCTGGCCCAGATCGGGGTCGACCCCGAGTAGATCACCATGTTGCCGTCGCCCTGGAGCCGGAGGATCGAACCGTTGTGGCCGGGGGTCTGGCTGGCCCAGACGGGCTGGTTGCCCGAGGTGTAGACGACGAGGTTGCCGTCCGCCTGGAAGACCGCGTGGTAGTTCGAGCCGAAGGTCATGGTGGCCCAACGGGCCTTGTTGTTCTCGTCGTACAGCACGAAGTTGCCGTCGGACTGCATGCGCAGCCGCGCCTTCTTCGCGTTGATGGACTGGCCCGCGCTCAGCACCCGGGTGGCCGTGACGAGGACGTCCGACGGATAGCTCGACGTCGTGGTGGAACCCGAAGTCCCCGACTTCGTCCCGGACTTGGTCGTGGTGGACTTCTTCGTCGGCTTCGCCGCCGCGGTCGGCTTCTTCGTCTTCACCGTCGTCGGCTCGCTCACCGGCTGTGCGACGGTCGTCTTCCGCGGCGAGGTCTTGTGCGGGGTCGCGGCCTTCGGGGTGGCGTGCTGAGCGGCAGCGGACGGGCTGGACGAGGCATACGCCCCGGAGCCCTGCGTCGCACCGTCGCCGAGGATCGTGCCCGCCTGGTCGGCGACGACCCGGTCATGACTCTCCGGCGTCCGGTCCCGGCTCATCAGCAGCCCCGGTACGGCGATCAGCAGCGCGCCGAGCACCGCAGCACCGGCCAGCAGCGGGCGGCCCGGGCGGCCGACGGACGCGGCGGCCGTGTCGCCGGGCGTGGGTCCGTCGCCCTCCGGGGCGCTCGCGGCCAGCGCGGCGGCGGGCGCCTCGGCCTCGGCGGCCTCCGGCGGCGCAGGTCGGGCCGAAGCGGACTCCGGGCCGGCCGGTTCCACGGGTTCCGCTGTCCCACGGCCGCCGACAGCGAGCGCTTCGGCCTCCGCGGCCGGGGTCGCGGGACCGCTCAGCTCCGCCGCGACGGACTCCGCGGAGAGGGTCCCGGCCGAACCGGCAGCCCCTGAACGGGACTTGGGTGTCGCACTCGCCGTGCTCGCCGCTGCGGATTCCTCGGCTGCCGAGGTCGCCGGCGTCGACGCGGTGGCCGTTGCCGAGGTCTCTGCCGAGGTCTCTGCCACTGTCTTCCTCGCGGTCGGTCCGGTTCGGTCTGTCATCCGCCCTGTCCGCCCCAATCGCCCAGCAGTTCGTCATACGCCTGTATGGACAATCCTTTCACGCGCATACACGCACGGGTGCCAACAGCGGTTCCTTTCCCAGGAGTTAACAATCGTCACGCACAAGCTCCCGCGCTGGTACGGCTGTTGCGCGACGGCACATAATTTGCCGTACGGCATGATGGGGTTGGCCGCAACCGACAGGTGCCGACACGAGGAGGTCAGCTGAGTGCGCCAGGTACTGACGGTCTGTCCGGAGGGCACCGGGGACGCCCGGACGATCGGAGAGGCCCTGGCCAGGGCGCGCGGAGGCGCGGTGCTGAGTGTGCGCCCGGGGACGTACGAGGAGAATCTCGTCGTCACCACCCGGGTGACCATCGTCGCCGAACAGGCGCGCGGCACCGTCCGGTTGGCACCGCGCAAGGGCATCGTGATCTCGCTGCGCGTGGACGCGGTGATGCTGACCGACCTGGTGGTCCAGGGCCAGGACGAGGAACAGCCGGCCGTGGACGCCTCGCACGGGCAGGTCGCGATGCAGGGCTGCGATCTGTCCGGCGCCTCGTGGACGACCGTACTGGCCCGCAACTCCGGCTCGTTGGCGATGCGCGAGTGCCGGGTCTCCAACCGCACGGGCGCCGGGGTCGTGGTCACCTCGCCGACCGAGAGCTCGCTGGAGTCCTGCACCCTCGAACACCTCGGCACCAGCGGTGTGGTGATCGGCGAGCGCGGCCGGGCCACCCTGCGCGGCTGCACGATCCGGGACGCCCGCGGCAACGGCGTGCTCGCCAACGGCGACGCGCAGGGGTCCGTCGAGGACTGTGACCTCGCCTCAACCGACAAGCCGTCGCTGGCACTTGAGGAGCGCAGCGCGATCCGGGTGCTGCGGACCGTGATCCGCGACACCTCCATCGGTGTGCATGTGACCAGCTCCGCCCGCTGTGAGCTGGAGGAGGTGCGGGTCACCGGCTCCAGCGGCCCCGGCATCATCGTCTCGCACGGCAGCGACCCGGTGCTGCGCCGCTGCCGCACCGCCCGCACCACGGGCAACGGCCTGCTGGTGACGGACCGTTCGCGGGGCACGTACGAGGACTGCTGGCTGACCGGCGCCCAGACGGCGGCGCTCCGGGTGGCCGGGGCCTCCTCGCCCACGCTGACCTCGCTGACCGTCCGGGACGGCGAGTCGGACGGCGTCCTCCTCGAAGAGGACGCGGCGGCCGAGCTGGAGCGCGTGGAGATCATCGACGTCAAGGGCGCCGGTGTGGTGATCCGCGGCAACGCCAACCCGCTGGTACGGCGCGCCCGGATCACCGGCGCGGGTGGCAGCGGTGTCTCCGTGCGCGACGGCGGGCGCGGTCGGGTCGAGGACTGCACGGTGGAGGCGCCGGGCGGTGCGGGCGCGGAGATCGCGGCGGGCGGCAACGTCTATCTCGCCGGTTTCCGGGTCAACAACCCAGGTGGTGCCGGTCTGGAGATCGGCGGCGAGGGCACGGCCGCGCTCCGTGACGGCGAGCTGGTCTCGGCCGGCGGCTGCGGTGTACTCGTGGACACCGGCGGCGAGTTGACGGCCAACCGGGTACGGACCGCCGCTGCCGCCGAGCACGGCTTCCTGGTCCGCGACGGTGGCCGGGCCTCCCTGAACGGCTGCGAGGCGGCCGGCAACGACCGCGACGGCATCCGCGTCGAGTCGGAGGCACCGGTCTCGGTCGTGGGCTGCACGGTCCGCGACAACAAGGGCGGCGGCCTCGTCCAGGCCAAGGCGGGCGGCCGGCTCGCGGTGGAGAACCTCACCAGCACCGGCAACGAGTCCCGCGACGCCTGGGGCTTCGGCGAGGCGGAAGGCACCGACCCGGCGGGCACCGTACCGGAGTCGGAGGGGCCCGGACGCCCCGACGGACCGATGGCTGCGCTGGAGGGCCTCATCGGCCTCGACAACGTCAAGGAACAGGTCCGCACCCTCGTCAACCTCACCCAGCTGGCCGCGCGCCGCGCCCAACTCGGCATGTCCGCACCGCCGATGAGCCGCCACCTGGTCTTCGCGGGCCCGCCCGGCACCGGCAAGACCACCGTGGCCCGCCTCTACGGCACGATCCTCGCCGAGCTGGGCGCCCTGCGCTCCGGGCACCTGGTCGAGGTCTCCCGCGCCGACCTGGTCGCCCAGGTCATCGGCGGTACCGCCATCAAGACCACCGAGGCCTTCGAACGGGCCCTGGGCGGCGTCCTGTTCGTCGACGAGGCGTACACCCTCACCTCCGACTCCCGTGGTTCCGGGGCCGACTTCGGGCGCGAGGCCGTCGACACCCTGCTGAAGCTGATGGAGGACCACCGCGAGGACGTGGTCGTCGTCGCGGCGGGCTACTCCGACGAGATGCGCAGCTTCCTCGGCTCCAACCCCGGTCTGGCGTCCCGCTTCTCACGGACCGTCGAGTTCGAGAACTACTCCGTGCCCGAGCTGGTGGAGATCATGGAGAGCATGTGCGTACGCCACCAGTACGCGCTCGCCGACGAGACCCGCCACGCGCTCGCGGTGCACTTCGAGCGAATACCGAAGGACGCCGGGTTCGGCAACGGCCGTGCCGCACGCCAGGTGTTCGAGGAGATGGTGGACCGGCAGGCCGTACGGCTCTCCGCGCTCACCGACGTCACCGAGCAGGACCTCTCGCTGCTGCTGCCGCAGGACATCAGCGAGGAGGCGGCCCGCACCGCCGCCGACGGCCCGAACGCCGTCGATCCCGGCGACGACGCGCTCAGCAGGCTGGACGCGCTGGTCGGACTCCACGCCGTGAAGCGGGACGTCACCGACCTCGTCAACCTGGTGTCCACGGCCAAGCAGCGCGAGGCCGCCGGACTCCCCGTGCCCCGCCTCAGCCACCACCTCGTCTTCACCGGCCCGCCCGGCACCGGCAAGACCACCGTGGCCCGCCTCTACGGCGAACTCCTCGCCTCCCTGGGCGTGTTGCCGCGCGGCCAGCTCGTCGAGGTGTCCCGCGCCGACCTCGTCGGCCGATACGTGGGCCACACCGCGCAGTTGACCCGGGAGGTCTTCGAACGGGCCCTGGGTGGTGTCCTGTTCGTCGACGAGGCATACACCCTTACCCCGCGTGAGGCGTCCGGCTCCGACTTCGGCCGGGAGGCCGTGGACACCCTGCTGAAGCTGATGGAGGACCACCGGGACAAGGTGGTCGTCATCGTCGCCGGCTACACCCAGGAGATGGAGACGTTCCTCGCCTCCAACCCCGGCCTGTCCTCCCGGTTCTCGCGCCGGGTGGAGTTCGCCGACTACTCCTCCGACGAGCTGGTCACCATCGTCCGCGAGCACGCCCTGCAACTCGGGTACGAGTGCGCGGCCGGGCTGGGGCCGGTGCTGCGGCAGTACTTCGACGGGCTGCCCCGCGACCGGTCCTTCGGCAACGCGCGCACCGCCCGCCAGATCCTGGAGCGGATGATGACCCGTCAGGCGGGCCGGCTCAGCAGACTGGCCGTGCCCAGCCTCGACGACCTGCGCCTGCTCCTCCCGGAGGACCTCGCCGACCCGACTGCCACCTCTCCCTCCTCCAGCGGGGCGGCCCGGGCATGACCACGACACACGGCAAGGCCCTCGCCGCCGGTCTGGCCCTGCTGCTGACGGCCGCCGCGGGCGCCGTCGGCGCCGGATCCGCCGCGGCGGCCGACGGCACGGTCCAACTCCCCGTCCTGTCTGCCCGGTTGGACGCCGACGCGGCCTGTACGGCGGGTTCGGCCGTTCTCGCCACCGACGTGCCGTGGGAGCAGGTCTCGCTGCAACTCACCCGGACCTGGCCTTTCGCCTCGGGCGCCGGGGTGACCGTCGGCGTGGTCGACACCGGGGTCTCGGCCTCCGCCCCCGCGCTCAAGGGCCGGGTCACGGCGGTCGGCGACGCCGGGACCGACTGCGTGGGACACGGCACCTTCGTGGCCGGGCTGGTCGGCGCCGCCGTAGCGGACGGGGTGCGGTTCGCGGGTGTGGCACAGCAGGCGCGCATCCTCGCGGTGCGCGGCAGCGACGCGCGCGGGGCGGTCACCGCCGAGCGGGTCGCGGACGGCATCCGGGCCGCCGTGAACGGCGGGGCGAAGGTGGTGACGGTGTCGGCGGCGCTCGCGGCCAACACCCCCACGCTGCGGGCGGCGGTCGCACTGGCTGCGAAGAAGGACGTCCTGGTGATCGCCGCCGCCGTACCGGACACCCCGGCGACGGCGACCTCGGCGACCGACAGCCCGCCCGCCCGTGACTACTACCCGGCTGCCGACGACGGAGTGCTCTCCGTCCTCGACGTCGACGTGGACGGCAAGCGGCCGACCGGCGCGTACACCACCGACAGCGCCGCCATCGCCGCGCCCGGTGACGGGGTGGTCGGCATCGGCCCCGCGAAGAACGGCCACTACATCGGCTCCGGGGCGTCGCTGGCCGCCGGGTTCGTGGCCGGGGCGGCGGCGCTGGTGCGCTCCGTCCACCCGGAGTTGACGGCCGCCCGGACCGCGAGCCTGCTGCGCAGCTCCGCGTACCCGGCCGACGTACCCCGCCTCGACCCGTACGCGGCCGTCACCTCGGTCCTGACCGGCGCCACCACACCCCAGCGGGGTGACTCCGCCTCCCCGGTCCACCTCCCGGCCGACAAGGCCGCCGGACCGCTCCGCCGCGCCCTGTGGCCCGCGTCGGCCGGCCTCGCCGTGATCATCGCGGTGGTGTGGCTGGGCCTGGTTCTGCCCCGGGGCAGGCGCCTGGGCTGGCGGCCGTCCCGGCCGGAGAGCACGGCGGAGAGTGCGGGGAGTCCGGTTCCGGTCGGCGTCGGCGTCGGCGCCCAGGGGACCACGGAGAGCTGACAATTGAGGGGCGGGAGCCTGCCGGCCCCCGCCCCTCAACTGACTTGCCCCGTGCGCCCGTTACTCCTCCGCCCCCGCCGCCAGTGCCGTCTGGATCAGCGACGGCTTGCGGCGGACGATGTGGAGGGCCCGGCCCGGGGGAAGGACCCGGGGTTTGACGTTGCCGAAGACGTAGCCCTCCGACGGTGAGCAGGACATCAGGATGCCCGGGGTGTTGACCTCGTCGAGGCGGCGCAGGAGCTGGTCGTTCAGGCCGCGGCCCGCGCCCGTCGCCGAGCGCGCGACCACCACGTGCAGACCCAACTCGTGGCCCAGGGCGAGGTGTTCGAAGAGCGGGGCGAAGGGATGGTCCATGACCGTGCCGCCGCCGACCATGTCGTAGTCGTCGACGAGGACGAACAGGCGCGGGCCCGTCCACCAGTCGGCCTGCCGCATGCGGGCCGGAGTGATCTCCTGGCCCGGAACGCGGGTGCGCAGGGCCTTCGCCGAGCCGCCGACCAGTTGCTTGAGGGCCTCCAGGGCCACCGCGTGACCGAGGCGGTACTCCTCGGGGACCGCGTCGACCAGGCCGCGGCGGTAGTCCACGACCAGGATGCGCGCCTCGGCCGGGGTGTAGCGGGCGACCACGGAGTCCGCGACCAGCCGCAGCAGGTTGGTCTTGCCGCTCTCCGTGTCGCCGACGGCGACCAGGTGCGGGGTGCGGGAGAAGTCGTGCCAGACGGTGCCCAGGGTCTCCTCGTCCTGGCCGAGCGCCAGCTTGAGGCTCTGGCCGTCGCCGAGTTCCGGCTCGGCGAGTTCGGCCGCGGGCAGCCGGTGCGGGAGCATCCGGACCTGGGGGGCGCGCGGCCCGTGCCAGGAGCTCGCGATCCGGTCCACCAGGTCCGCGACACCCTCGCTGAGCGTCTCCGGGTCGGTGGAACCGTCGCCGCGGGGCAGCGCGGACAGGAAGTGGAGTTTCGTCTCGACGGTCAGACCCCGGCCGGGGATCTGCGGCACCGCGCTCGCCTTGCGGATGTCCACGACGGAGTCCATCGTGTCGCCGAGCCGCAGCTCCAGCCGGGTCGCGGACTGGTCGCGGACCGGGGCGGTGAGCTCCAGCCAGCGGGCGGTCGCGACGATCAGGTGGATGCCGTAGTTGAGACCGCTGGTGGCGATCTGGTTGAACGTGGGGATGTACTGGTCGAAGTTCTGCCGGACCGCCGACCAGCCGTCGATCACCAGGAAGATGTCGCCGTGCGGCTCGTCGGGGAACTCCCCGGCCGCCCGGCGGCGCCGGTAGGTCGACATCGAGTCGATGCCGTTGTCCAGGAAGAACTGCTCGCGCTGGGTGAGGACGGCGGTGACCTCGGCGACCGTACGGCTGATCCGCTCGGTGTCTAGGCGGGCCGCGACCCCGCCGACATGCGGCAGACCGGTCAGCTGGGAGAGCGTGCCGCCGCCGAAGTCCAGGCAGTAGAACTGGACTTCGCGCGGGGTGTGGGTGAGCGCGAGCGCCATGATGAGGCTGCGCAGCACCGTCGACTTGCCGCTCTGCGAACCACCCGCGACGGCGACATGGCCGCCCGCCCCGGCGAGGTCCACCACGAGCGGGTCACGGCGCTGGTCGAACGGCTTGTCCACCAGGCCGACCGGCACCCGCAGCTTCCCGGTGCCCGTCCAGCGGGACGCGGTCAGGCCCCGGTCCGGGTCCTCGGCGAGACCTCCGAGCAGGACGTCCAGCGGGGACGCGGTGTCCAGCGGCGGCAGCCACACCCGGTGCGCGGGCGGCCCGGAGTCGCGCAGCCGGTCCAGCGCCACCGCCAGCAGGCTCTCGGCGCTCTCCTCCGCCTCGGGCTCCGGTGCCGCGATCGCGGCCGGTGCCGGAGCGCGCGGCACGATGTACCCGGTCGACCAGGGCACCACCTGGGTGGCGACCCGGGCCTGCGCGACGGCACCGCCACGCCTGCGGTAGGGGCCGGAGACGTAGGCGGCGCGGAACCGGGTGAGGGCCTCGATGCCGCTTTTCAGATAGCCGCTGCCGGGCTGCGAAGGCAGTTCGTAGGCGTCGGGGACACCGAGGACACCCCGGGACTCCATCGCGGAGAAGGTGCGCAGACCGATCCGGTACGACAGGTGCGACTCCAACTGGTGCATACGGCCCTCGTCCAGGCGCTGCGAGGCCAGCAGCAGATGCACGCCGAGGGACCGGCCGAGGCGGCCGATCATCACGAACAGCTCCATGAACTCCCGGTGCGAGGCGAGGAGTTCGCTGAACTCGTCGACGACCACGAACAGGCTGGGCAGCGGGGCGAGATCGGCGCCGCCGGACCGCGCCTTCTCGTACTCCAGCGCCGAGGTGTAGTTGCCCGCCGACCTCAACAGCTCCTGGCGGCGGATGAGTTCGCCGTGCAGCGCGTCCTGCATGCGCTCCACCAGGGCGGCCTCGTCGGCCAGGTTGGTGATGACGGCGGAGGTGTGCGGGAGTTCGTCGAGACCGAGGAAGGTCGCGCCGCCCTTGAAGTCCACCAGGACGAAGTTGAGGGTCTCGGAGGAGTTGGTGAGCGCGAGACCGAGGACGAGGGTGCGCAGCAGCTCGGACTTGCCGGACCCGGTCGCGCCGATCAGCATGCCGTGTGGGCCCATGCCGCCCTGCGCGGACTCCTTGATGTCCAGCTCCACGGGCCGCCCGTCCGCGCCGACCGCGACCGGGACACGCAGCCGGCCGGAGCCGGTGTGCCGCCGCCACAGGGTGTCGGGGTCGAGCCGGTGCAGGTCGGCGATGCCGAGCAGGGTCGTCAACTCGGTGTCGTTGGAGAGCGGTTCGACCGCGTCGGAGGACAGACTCATCCGGTACGGCGAGATCAGCCGGGCCAGCGACTCGGCGGCCACCGGACCCACCCGGTCGGGTCGGCCCAGGACCGTGGTCTGCTCCTTGCGGCTGCGGTCGGTGCGCACCAGCGCGACGGCGTCCGGGGACACGTCCAGGCGCAGCGTGGTGCGGCCGGGCCGCCAGGTGAGCGAGTCGGAGAGGTCGAGGACGATCGCGTTGCGGTAGCCGGGCCCGTCGAAGCGGTGGCCGGACGGGATGGCCGCGCCGTCCACCACGACCACCACCAGCGGCTCGTCACGGCCGGGCACCGCGTCGGGGTCGAACGCGGGCCGCTCGGAGAACTCGCTGCCGAGCTGGTCCTCCAGGTCGGTGAAGGCCGAGGCCACCATGCGCAACGGGCCCGCGCCGTCCGTCTCTTGGGGGTGGTGATTGTGCGGCAGCCACTTCACCCACTCCCACTCCGCCCGCACCTCGTCGGCGGCGCAGACCGCGATCCACAGCTCCTCCGGCGGGTGGAACAGGGCCAGTTGGGCCAGCGCGGCCCGGAGCATCCCCCGGGACGCCTCGCGGTCACCGCGGACCAACACCCGTGACCAGGACCGCAGATACAGCGCGATGGGCTGGCCGGGCACGGTGCTGTAGGCGCGGATGAAGCGCCGCAGGGCGTGCGCGCACAGCGGTTCGAGGTCCTCAACCGGCTTGCTGGACACGGGAGTCAGCCGCATCGCGAGCTGCTGGTCGCCGACCGCTATCCGCACCTCGCCGAAGTCGTCGTCCTTGACCCGGCGCTCCCACAGTCGCGTGGTGCGGACCATGGTGCGCAGCACCCGGGGCTCGGGATGCCGCCAGGCCAGGGCGAGCTGCTGCTCGACCACGGCCCGCTGCACGGTACGCCGACTCTGCGCCAAGTAGCGCAGATAGTCCCGGCGTTCACCACGCAGCCGCTGCTTGCGGTCGCCCGCCTTGCGCATCACCTGACCGACCATCATCGCGCCGGCGGCCATCACCATCATGCCGAGCGCGAGATACATGAAGATGCCGTTGGACTGACCGCCCGACCGCATGAACATCATCATCATCGAGACCGACATCATCGCCATCGGCAGATACGTCCACACCGCGGAGGTGTCCGGGACGATCTCCATGAGAGTCGGCGGCTCCTGCAGGACCAACTCGCCGGCGGGCATGTCGGGTCCGCGACGGCGGGCCGGACGACGGAACAGGACCACGCTCAACGCTTGGGGCTCCTAACGGACTTCGCGCACCGCGGCGGTACGTGGGGGGCGTGCACCGGATCGGACCTCGGCACTTCCACGGTGGAGGAATCTGTCAACACCGTTCGTGGGGGCTCCCGTTGACACGCGTCGTAGGGAGTGTCAGTAGTGTGCACCCCGTCAACTCTGTACGTCCATGTCACCCCCCGCATCACCAGCACCCTGTTCCCCCCACCTCGCACGCCGCGCCGCGTGCCCCCGTTTCGATGTCCAGGAGACGTGAGCCCCGGTATGACCGACACTTCCGTGACCGGACTGTGCCATCTGACCGTGCGTGCCCCGGCCCGCACCATCGACCTCGCCGTGCCGTCCGACGTGCCGGTCGCCGATCTGCTGCCCACGGTGCTGCGGTACGCGGGGGAGGAGGCCGAGGAGACCGGTCTCGAACACGACGGCTGGATACTCCAGCGCCTCGGCGGCCGGCCGCTCGACGAGGAGGCGACCCTCGCCTCCCTCGAACTGACCGACGGCGAGGCGCTCCATCTCCGGCCGCGCACCGAGGCATTGCCCGAGGTACGGCTCGACGACCTGGTCGACGGCATCGCCGCGGTCACCCGGGACCGGCTGCACGGCTGGAGCCCGGAGGCGGCCCGCCGGCTGCTGCGCGGCCTGCTCGCGCTGGCGGTGCTGACCGGTCTGGTCCTGCTGGCCCTGCCGGGCGCCCCGGCGTCGCTGCGCGCGGCAACCGCCGTAGGAACGGGCCTGTTGCTGCTGGCCGGGGCCGCGTCGGCGAGCCGGGCGGTGGACGATCCGGCGACCGGTGCGGTCCTGGGGCTGCTGGCGTCCCCGGCGCTCGCGCTCGCGGGCTGGCTGGTGCCGGGCGGTGAGCTGAGCGGTCCGCAGGCCCACCAGGTGCTGGGGGCACGGCTGTTGGGGGCGGCGGCGGCCTGGGCGGGCGGCGCCGTCCTGGCCCTCGCGGCCTCCGCGGCCCGCACCCCGCTGTTCCTGGCCTCCGCGCTGGTCGCGCTCGCCACGGCGGGCGGCGGCGCCCTGATGACGGTGTTCGACGTACGACCGGCCGCCGCGGCCGGGGTGATCGCCGCGCTGACGGTGCTGCTCGGGGGCCTGGTGCCCTCGCTGTCGTTCAAGTTCGCCGGGATGCGGATGCCCCCGCTGCCGACCAACCCGGAGCAGTTGCAGGAGGGCATCGAGCCCTACCGGGGCAACGACGTGACGGTCCGCACCGAACTCGCCGGCGAGTGGATGACCGCGCTCTACGGCGCGACGGGCGTGCTCTCCTCGGCCTGCCTGGTGGCCCTGGCCCGCCGCCCGAGCCTCCCGGCGCTGCTCGTCGCCCTGGTCCTGTCGCTGCTGCTGCTCCTGCACGGCCGGGGCCTGGTCAACACGGCCCAGCGGCTGGTGCTCGTACTCCCGGGCGCGTGGGGCCTGTTGCTCCTCGCGTTCGGCTGGGGCCTGCGCCTGTCCGGCACCGAGCGGACCCTGCTGGTCGCCGGGCTCCTCGCGGTGGCGGCGGCCCTCACGGTCGCGGTGTGGACCGTACCGGGACGGCGCCTGGTCCCGTACTGGGGGCGCGCGGCGGAGATCCTGCACTCCCTGCTGGCGATCGCCCTGCTGCCGCTGACCCTGTGGCTGCTGGGTGTCTTCGGTACCCTTCGCGGCATTTTCGGCTGACCCGCCCGCGAGGGCCGACCCGACCAGAACCTGAACGACCGAGCAGGAGGAAAGCGTGCGGTCGAAGCGCGACCAGGTGCAAGCGCACACGTTCATGATGGGCCGCCTGACCTCGGGCATGCTGCTGGCCGACCCGGACGCACCGGAGAGTCCGCTGGGCCGTACCAGCCGGGGCGCCCTGGTCGGCCTGATCGTCGGCGTGCTGTTCTGCGGCGGGGCGCTGGTGTTCGGGCTGCTCAAGCCGGGCGGCAACGACGCCTGGCGCAGCGGCGACACCCTGATCGTCAACAAGGACACCGGCGCCCGCTACCTGTACGCCGACGGCCGGCTGCGCCCGGTGCGCAACTACGCCTCGGCCGTGCTGATCGGCGGCGCCGACCTGAAGACCACCTCGGTCGGCTCGGCGTCGCTCGCGGGCACCCCGGTCGGCCGGCCGGTCGGGATCACCGGCGCCCCCGACTCCGTACCGTCGTCAGGTGAGTTGGAGTCCTCGCCGTGGGAGGTCTGCTCCACGGGCTCCGGCCTGCAGACGACCCTCGTGCCGGGCGCCCCGGTGGAGACGGCCCCGGTCGGCGCGAAGTCGGCGCTGGTGGTGAAGGGCCCGGACAAGCACACCTACCTGGTGTGGCAGGGCAGCCGGCTCGAACTGGACGAGGACTCGGGCGCGGCGGAGTCCCTCGGCTACGCGCCCGTGACCCCCCGTCCGGTCTCGGCGGCCTTCCTCGACGCCCTGGTGACCGGCCCCGACCTGGCCACCCCCAAGGTCGAGGGCCGCGGCACGGCAGGGCCCGAACTGGGCGGCCGGGCCACCCGGATCGGGCAGGTCTTCCGCGTGGTCGCGGGCTCCGGGAACCAGGAGTACCTCCTGCAGAAGGACGGCCTGTACCCGGTGACGGACACCCAGTCGGCGCTGCTCCTCGGCGATCCGGACACCCGCAAGGAGGCCTACGACGGCGGGGCGCCGAACGTCGTCACGATCGACGTCTCCGACCTGCGCGCGCATCAGGCGCCGGGAACGGCGGGGACCGCCCCCTCGGTCGCGGGCCTGCCGGACAGTCCGCCCAGCGCGCTGGCGCTCGCGGCGGGGGAGTCGGTGTGCGCCCAGGTCGATCCGGCCGACGGGCAGGTGCGGGTGACCTCGGTCCGGGTCGCCGAGTCCGCGCTGGCCCCGGCGGCGCAGGCCGACCCGACGGCGCTGACCGCGGCCTGCGTGCCGGTGGACCAGGCGGTGGCCCGGCCCGGACACGGCACGCTGGCAAGGGCGTTGGGCGCGGCCGGTGAGACGGTCGGCGACACCACGTTCCTGATCGGCGACGACGGTGTGAAGTACCGCATCCCGGACGCCAACGCGCTCGCCGCTCTCGGCTACGACGGAGCGACCCCGGTCAAGGTGCCGTCCACGCTGCTGGCGATGCTGCCCACCGGCCCGGAGCTGAGCGCACGGGCCGCCGCGTCGGACTCGGGCGGGGCGGCACAGGCGCCGGGCGCGGCGGCGCAGTGCGGGACCGGTGGGTCCGTCCCCGGTGGGACCGGCTCGGGTCCGGCCGCCGTCGCCGGGCGAACCCCGGCGGGCGGCTCGGCCGGGACACCGCAGTCGGCCGTGAACCCCAACTTGCCCTCCGTGCCCGCGAACTGACGGATTCACGCCGATCGAGATCGTGTTCACGCCAATCTGGAACGAGTCCAGAACCGGAATGCGCGGAGCCTCGTGTTCCGGTCAAGTTGCCTAGCAGTAAAAGCATTTGACGGGAAGCCGGATGCAACCTCAGATCTTCCTCAGTTCGTTGCCGCCGCAACTTCCGCCAATCTAGGCTCAGTTGTACTCGTACTGTAGATCGACTTGCGAAAGGTGGGACGATGGCTGGAGATGGCCAGCAGTCAAGCGAAGGCTCGACCCGGAACGGAATCCAGGCCCTGGAGAGCGCCTTCAGCGGCATCGTGAAGATCCGCCAGGACGTCGACAGCACCCGTTCCGCCCTGGGCAGCGGCTACCAGGGCAGCGACGGCGGCCAGTACGGCCAGCTCCTCGCGCAGTGGGACGGCCAGTGCAACGTCATCCTCAAGAACCTCGAGGACGTCATCGACCGGCTGAACCAGAGCCTCGTGGAACACAACAAGACCCAGGGCTCCTCGAACGACTCCATCAACCAGGCGTACAACGCGGCCCAGTCGGCCTTCGACCAGCTCGCCGGCTGACCTCCCGGTCACGTCCGGTCCCCCCATCGCGTAAGAGAGGCAAGCTGTGGCAGACAACCTGTCCGACGGTGTCATCTACGTCAGCTACAACCACATGTCCAACGCCGCGGACGACATGGTGGCGCAGACCAAGGCGATCGCCCAGACGCTCTCCAACCTTGAGCAGGAACTCGGCGAGCTGTCCAAGACCTGGTACGGCAACGACGCCGACACCTACCGCCAGAAGCAGGCGGCCTGGGACGGCGCGGTACAGAACATGGAGACGCTGCTCACCTCGCACTCGCAGCTCCTCAACGAGATCTCCAACAGCTACAAGTACAGCGAGAACTCCCTCAGCCAGATGTGGTCCGAGGTCACCATCGGCCGCTGAGCCGGCCGCACCGCACCGACCGGTCTCCTCGCGGTCGGTGCGGGTCCAGGCTCCTTCCCGTTCCGTCGCCGCGCCGTACGCCAGGCCCGGCGCGTTCCGCCCGCGGAGGCACCCATGGCTGATCTGACCCACCTCGACTCGACCGCGCTGAAGAACTTCAAGAACACCGACATCGCCGAGTTCATCAACGATCTGCTGGCCATCCGCAAGGACAACCCGGCGGGTGTCCGGTCCCTGAAGAACCTGATCGCCGAAACCGGCGCCGGTTCCGCCCAGGGCCTCGCCAAGATCCTGCGCATCGGCCTGATGAACGGCGGCGACAGCTCGGACCCGGTCGGCGGCGGCACGCTCGTGGAGGCGCTCAAGACGCAGGCGACCGCGCTGGACAAGATCCTCACCGATCACAAGACGCTCTTCGACGACATCGACGACGCGCTGGACGAGACGATCACCAAGCTGCTGAAGACCCAGGGCGACAGCCTCGACTCGATCGACGGCGAGAAACTGCTGGACATCTTCGACACCGTCGACGGCGACATGAGCGGCAGCGACTCGAAGACCTGAGGCCGGTGCGGGTCCCGCCGACTCCTGCCGATCTCCGGGCCCCGCCCTCGCACCCCGCTCCCTCCCCGTCCTCGCCCCCACATTCCCAGCAGCGGAGTTCCGCCCCATGGCCGACAGCACTCCTTCCTCCGGGTCCCCCACCTACGACCCGGACGACTACTTCGCCCAGGCCGTCACCGACTTCACCGGCTATACGATCCCGACCCGGTCGAGCCTGTTCACCAAGCTCAGCAGCTCGAACGACGACTCCTTCGGCAACCTCAAGCTGTTCCGGATGGACATCCAGGGCATGTCCATGAGGTCGGTGACCGCGGCCGACTACTCGGCGATCGGCGGCTGGCACGTCAACAGTGGCGAGGACTACGACCTGGCCTTCTACGACGCCGGCGGGGACGGCGCGCACAGCAGCGTGGAGATGAAGAAGGCGCGGATCGTGATGATCGGCGTCACCGTCGACGCGAACGGCCGCGCCACGCTCTGGAGCGGCGGGGACATCGTCGGCGGCGGCGCGTTCGAGGGCTCGTACTCGCACGTCCAGTGGGACTCGGGGCCGATGGCCCAGTACATCTCGGGCAGCAAGCTGGTCCTCGACCACATCCTGGCGTCGCCGTACTCGACGCAGGGCTTCTCGTACAGCGGACTGTCGGTCGTCGACGCCAACGCCGTCGACATGCTCTCCTTCGAGACCACCGGGCAGTCCTTCGACCGGGTGGTGCAGTTCTTCAAGGACCACTCGGACATCGTGAACCAGTGGATGACCTCGCTCGGCGAGGACCAGGCGGCCTGGAAGGGCAAGGCGGCCAGTCTCTTCTGGCATCTGCTGGACGAGCTGAAGACCAACTACGACGGCTACGTCTCCCAGTTGGGCGGCAGCGACTACACGGCGACCAACAGCACCCTCGGCGGCTACGTCCCGAAGTCGAAGCTGAGCGACGCACTGGCCGCCGCGCAACTCGCGCTGAAGAACGCGATCACCGCCCTGCAGGCCGCGTGGACCGACTGGGCGTCGGACGGCCAGCACGACCCGCACTACCACGTGAAGAAGATCCTCGACGGCATCAGTCAGTGGGTCATCAACAACAACATCAATCACGTGCTGGAGGAGACCACCGTCGCCGGCGAGAGCGCCGTCACGACCTACTCGACCACCGACGGGTTCAAGCAGACCGTCCCCGAGTACGGCGACCTCACCCAGAAGACCACCTGGCAGAAGGTCGCCGACGCCGCCGTCAAGAGCTGGTCGGACCACGCGGACTCCAAGCTCAAGCAGCCGTCCATCGACGCGCTCAGCAATGTGAAGAACGCCTGGGCCGATGTCGAGGACGCCTTCGCCCAGGAGGTCAAGAACAAGAACAACGAGACGCTCTCCGAGGTCCTCCAGAAGGAGGAGAACGAGATCGCCGAGGACAAGGCGAACGAAGCCAACGACAAGCTCAACGACAACCTGAACAACCTCGGGGACAACCTCAACAACCTCGGCGACAACCTGAACAACCTCAACGACAACGTGAACGACAACCTCAACAACCTGGGGGACAACCTCAACAACCTCGGCGACGGCCTGAACAACAATCTCAACGACATCGGCGACGGCCTCAACAACTTCGGCACGAACCTCAGCACCAACCTGAACGACGGCCTCAACAACATTGGTGACGGCCTGAATTCGAGCCTCAACAACCTGAACGACGATCTCGGCAACAGCCTGAACAACGTCGGCAGCGGTCTCGACGACCTCAACAACAGCGACCTCGCCAACGCCGCGCTGAACACCCTCGGCCCGTCGCTCCTGAACAACGGCAACAACTCCACCAAAGACGGTTCGACCACGTTGAACTCCCCGACCGGGGGCACCACCCAGCTCAACGGCGACGGCACACTCACCACGACGTTCCCGGACGGCTCCACCCAGACCATCGACCCGTCGACCGGCCTGGTCACCACCACCAACCCGGACGGCACCACCTCGGTCTCCCAGCTCAACCCGGGCAGCACCATCACCAACCCGGACGGCTCGACCACCACCCTGAACGACGACGGCACCCTCACCACGAAGTTCCCGGACGGCACGAGCCAGACCCTCGACCCGACCACCGGCCAGGTCAGCACGCTCAACCCGGACGGCACCACCTCGCTGTCGCAGCTCAACCCGACCACCGGCTCCTTCACCACCCCGGACGGCTCGACCGCCCAGCTCAACGCCGACGGCTCGCTGACCACGCATTTCCCGGACGGCTCCACCGAGACGCTCAACCCGGACACCGGTCAGATCTCCGTCACCGACCCCTCGGGCCACGTCACCACCACGCACCTCAACCCGGGCGACTCCTTCACCAACCCGGACGGCTCCACCACCACGCTCAACAACGACGGCACGCTCACCACGAAGTTCCCGGACGGCTCCGTCCAGACCCTCAACCCGGACACCGGCCAGCTCACCACCACCGACCCGTCGGGCCACACGACCACCACCGACATCGACGGCACCGGCCTCCCCTCGTCCTCGATCGACACCAGCAACCTCAACGGCAGCAACATCGACACGAGCGGGCTGAACAACGGCAGCGGCCTCGACACGAGCGGCCTGAACACGACCACGACCGGCCTCAACGGCGGCGGCCTCGGCGGCGGCAGCCTCAACACGACCGGCGGCGGCCTGGATTCGGGCCTCGACAGCGGCTACGACGACTACGACAGCACCCCCTATACCGGCGGCGCGCTGCGCTCCGACGCCCTCGACTCCAGCACCCTCGCCGCCGCCTCCACCGATGGGCAGAGCGCGTCGGGCGGCACCCCGCTCAACCCGATGGGGATGGGCGGCATGGGAGGCATGGGCGGCGGAATGGGAGGCGGAGGCGGCGGGCAGGGCGGCAACACCGAGCGCACCCGGGCCGTCCTCACCGACCCGTCCAACACCGCCACCCGGCGCGGCCGGAACAACCGGGCCGCATCCGTGGACGAGGACGAGGACATCGTGCTGACCCGGCCCACCACGTCCAGCGCCCCGTACCCGGTGGGCGGTCCCGGCAACAACGGCGCCGGCCAGAACGGCCGCTCCACGGAGAGCGGCGACCGGGCCCGGGACGCGTGGCTCACCGAGGACGAGGACGTCTGGGGCACGGACGAGGGCGGTTCGCCGGCGGTGATCGGCCGATGAACGCGGGACGTTCCGTCCGGAACAGCACACGAGGTGCCGGATGAGCAGTGAGTCGATCGAGCAGCGGCTGGCCAAGGCGATGGCCGAACTGGAGGCCACCGAGGCCGCGGTGGCCCGCGCCGAGAGCGAACTCGCCCACGCCGAGAGCACGGTGCGCTCCGCGGACCGCGCGGTCGAGGTGACCGTCAGCGCGCAGGGCGACCTGCGCGCGCTGACCTTCCTGGACGACAAGTACCGCACCATGCCCGCCGGTCAGCTCGCCGCGAGCGTGCTGGAGGCGGTGCAGGAGGCCCGGGCCCGGATGGCCCGGCACGTCATGGCCACCTTCGAGCCCTTCACCCAGGCCAACCCCGAGGCACCCGAGATCGCCGGCTTCGACGTGGACTGGAACAAGATCTTCGGGCCAGGTGTCCTGGAGGGCCCCAAGGGCGGCCGACGGCGCGGAGCCGGCCGGCTCCGCGACGAGATCAGCGAAGACCCGGAGGACTGAGAAGACGATGTCGTCGAACGCCTACTCCGCCAGCCCGGCGGCGCTCATCGCCGGTACCCGGCAGATCGAGCAGATCAGCCGGCTGGCCAACGAGATGATCAACGAGTTCATCACCGATGTGTCGTCCACCTCCGGCTGGCCCGGAAACGACGACGACTTCGCGAAGCAGATGCGGCCGCAGGAGAAACAACAGCGGGAGGGTTCCGTCGACACCGGCTCGTCCCTCTCCGAGGCCATCGTCAGTATCGGCGACGGCACCCTCACCAACCTCAAGAGCGTGCTGGGCACCCAGAACGGCGTACTGGACGCCATCCACGACTCGAACACGGGCGACACCAACAGTGGTTCGCACAACGGAAAGCACTGACGCGGCGGACCGCCCCTGATGACCATCCACGCGACGCCCCAGCTGAACAACCTCCTGTTCGTGCTCATCGGCGAGAAGCTCCTCCAGGCCGACGAGGACATGGCCTACGCCAACGGCAAGCCGTACGAGCGGCTGGGCCGGCGTATGCGTGACCTCTCGGACCTGATCGAGCAGACCGCCGGAGGGGTCGGGCGCGCGCTGCCGCCGCAGGTCGGGAACAACTATGTGCGGGCGATGCACATGTTCCTCGACACCGACGGCGTCAACTACCTGAAGGAATTCGCCGACCAGCTCGACGGCATCGGGCAGTCCCGCACCAAGTCCTCCATGGACATCATGGAGTCCAAGTGGCAGATCATCGCCGAACTGGTGCGCCTGCTCATCGAGTTGATGGTCATCGCGGTGCTGTCCGCCTTCACGGGCGGCTCCGCCTCCAGCCAGGCCGCGGTGGCGAAGGCTCGCAGCAGGGTCGCCATCCTCACGCTGATGGACTGGCTGCTGAAGAAGACGCATCTGCTGCCGAGCCTCACCGAGGCGATCGAAGAGGCGTTCACCACCTTCGCGGTACGGCTGGCCATGATGCTGGGCGCGCCCAAGGGCCGCCGTCCCAACAGCTTCGACTGGTCGCAGATCGTCCAGGACGGTGTCTTCGGCGCCTTCACCGGCCTGTTCCACGGCCTGCTCACCGACCTCGGCAAGGGTCTGAAGAAGAGCCTGAAGAACATCTTCGGCGGTCACAACCCGTTCAAGGACATCAGCGGCAACGGGGCGAAGTTCAACAAGAAGTTCGACAACCCCGACATCAACACCAAGCCCAAACCGAAGCCGACCCCCACGCCGAACCCGAAGACCACGCCCACCCCGACACCGAACCCGCACCTCACGCCGACCCCGACGCCCACACCGAAGCCGAAGACCTTCGGCGACAAGCTGAAGCACGAACTCGGCGAGGACTTCGAGCACTTCGTCACCGAAGGCGGTGCGGAGACGCTCGGCGAGATCGCCACGGCGTCCATCTTCGGCTTCCCCATCGACCCCCTGAACACCTTCCTGGGCAGCGGGCTCAGCTCGGTCAGCGAACGCCATCTGGGGCAGGGCGCGGGCGCGTTGGGCAGCAAGTTCAACTTCAACACCCCGGTGCCGGTGAACACCCTGGGCACCGCGAACATCCCGAACGAGTCCGACTCCGACACGGACACCGGCTCCTCGAAGAACAACCCGTCGTCGAACCCGTCCACCACCGACGACAACCCGACCGCCACGACGGGCCCCGGCTCCGTCAACACGACCTCGAACAACGGCAGTTCCTCGACGGTCAACACCCCCCAGCGCACCTCCACGAACACCGCACCGCCGCGCTCCACCGACCTCGACACGGACCTCACCGACACCGACACCCACCTCGACGAGGTGAAGGTCGACGGGGGAGACCCGCAGAGCAACATCCCGCACACCACGACGAGTTCGTCCGGTGGCAGCGGTTCTTCGTCCAGTACGCCCACGAGGACACCGGAACAGGTCGATGCGGGCGGTACCGACGGGGCGCAGGAGACCGGTCAGCAGGGTGACACCGGTCAGCAGGGCGACACCTCGGACCCCTCAACTCCGGTGTCATCGACGGACGTTCCGGTCGCGCCGGTCGCGAGTGGGCCCAACACCGGCGTCGTGCCGCCGAGTACGAGCACGGGCCCGAGCACAGGTACGAACACGAACACGACCGGGTCCGGTGTGCCCACCCAGAGCGGTACGAACTCGGGTAACCCGGCGTCCGGTTCCGGTACGTCCTCGAACTCCGGTGGCAACCCGCGTACGACGACAACGGGGCGCCCGGAGAACACGACGTCCGACGGCAACGGCACCACCAGTACCGCCGACGGCACGGACACCACGCACGGAATCGACTCCACCTCCTCCGATTCCGGCGTCGACAGCAACAGCGGTCCGGACACGACGACCAGCACCGGTACCGATACGACCACCAGCACCGATCCCACCCCCGGCGACACCCACACCGACACCGGCACCGACCTCCCCACGCCGGTCACCACCACCAGCAACAGCGCGCCGCCCACGACCAGTTCGGTGCCGGACAGCGATCCCGCGGCGGAGACGGCCCCGCAGTCCCACTCCGGTACCGTCACTCCGCCGCCGGAGCCCGTGCACACCTCCTCGGATCTCTCGTCCGACCCGGTGCCGGACAACACGCCCGCCCCCGCCCCCGCCCCGGAACCCGTGGTTCTCACTCCCTCCGTGTCGCCCAACACGGCCCCGGAACCCGGCAGTTACGCGGACTCGCGGGCCGGGGCGACGCCCTCGGAGCGCAGCCACACCTGGGTCGATCCGGTCTCCCGGCCGCTCGGGGCGGACGGTACGCGGACCCAGTACGTCGTGCGGGCCGGTTTCGCCGTGCGGCGGTTCAGCCACGGCGGTGAGCCGGTCACCGATCTCACCGTCACCTACCGGCTCACCGGCAACCCTGTGCTGGGGCCACAGGTCGACGGCGTCCAGCAGCGGCTGACGGACGGTGTGCAGCGGGTGTTCAACACCCCGGGCCACCGGCTGGGGGACGGGAGCCGGCTGCACGTCACCGTCGTGCCGGCCGCTCCCGGTGAGACGGCGCATCTCGACGTCACGCTCACCGACCCGGCGGACGGCACCCAGGCCACCCATCACTCATGGCCGGCCGACATCTCCGACTCCGACCTGGCCCACGAGGTCGGCCACCAACTCGGACTCCGCGACGAAAGCGGCTTCGACTCGTCCGCCCCGCACCGCGGCGGTACGGCCAGTCTCATGGGCGACCCGACGCTGTTCACGCCCGCGTCGGACCCGGCGTACCCGTCCGGTGGGCTGAGGCCCCGTCACCTCGCGCTGATCGGCACGCTGGTCGGCGACCCCGCCGACGACCACCGGGGCACCGGTGCCGGTCCGCGGGGACCGGTCAAGGGTGCGTTGGGCGCGGACCCGCCCGCCCCGCCCACCACCTCTACCGTCGACGCGGCCCACACCGTACCGACCCCGGTGGCCACCATGTCCACGCCCCTGACGGCGTCCCAGGACACGGACGCGCTGGACACCGATCCGACGCACACCGATCCGACGCACACCGAACCGACGGAGACCGAGACCGTCCCCGCGGTCCTGCCGGTTCCGGACATCACCCTGACCACTCCGGAGGGCGACACCACCACGCCGACCGAGGTGATGGCCGGCGGTGGACGCCCTACCTCCTACCTGGGTGGCTACGGGCAGCGGCACGACGGCCAGGTGGGTCTGGTCATGATGGAGCCGTTCTCGCCGGACCTGGTCGACGGGCTGCACCGTCAGGTGCTCACCGCGCTCGGCAGGCCGAACCCGGGCCCGGACGACGCCGTGCACGCGCAACTCCGGGACGTGCTGTCGGAGCGGCAGTTGACGCAGAACATGCCGTATCTGCGCAGCCTGGGCGGTCACCGGATCGTGTTGGACGTCGACGGCGTCCGCCGGGAGGTGGACGTACGGCTGACGCTCGACAACAGGCGGCCGTCCGCGCGGCAGGGCGCGCTCGACACGAGCGATCCCGACAAGCATGTGGAGCGGCGCGGGCAGGGCACCCGGGAGATCGTCTCCGCGCAGCCGTCCGGCACGTTCTCGACGCTTCCGGTGCCGTGGACCCTCTCGGTGCCGGTCGGGGCGGCGGGCGCGGTCCGCGGGGTGGACATCGCGCTGTCCGCGACCATCACCCACAACCAGGCGGACGGCTCCTCCACCGTCACCCAGGTCGTGCAGACCACCAGCGCCCAGCGCAGCAACGAGCCGTCCCGCGCCTACGACTTCACCGACAACTGGCAGGTGCGCGTCGACGCGCCGGCCGCGATCACGGACGTAGGCGATACGGACGTAACGGACGCAACTGACGGAACCGATACGGCAGTTGTCGTCGCGGACCCCGATCCCGTGCACGACTGGAGTCCGGCCGAGCAGCACGGGTCGGTCACCGTCTGGTTCCCGCAGCACCTCGTGGACGCCGACCGGGATCACGGGCAGGCACTGCCCGTGCCCGCCGAACTCCGGCAACTGCCCATCTACGGCGTGGACTCGGTGCTGAATCCGCGGCGGTTGTACGAGGGTGCCGCGGAGAATTTCCGGGACGACCTGGACGAGGAGTCGTCGGCCCAACTCGCGGATTTCCTGGGCGAACCGATCCTGCGGGGCACGCTGCCGATGCAGGTCGAGGGCGGGCTGTACTCGCCGGTGCTCACCGACGCGCACGGACGTGCGGTCGGCATGATGCGGCTGGACGCGCGGGTCACCCGGAACACCCCGGTGGCGAAGAGCCTCGACAAGAAGATCAACCTTGAGAGCCATGTCGTCAACGTGGTCAAGAACGACCAGAACACGACGTTCAACAGCGGGGTGACCCTCGCCGGCAGTATCGGCCCGACCTTCACGACCGACCATCGCGCGGGGCACCCGGACGCCTCCCACGGCATCGGCGGCACCGTCAACGCCAAGGGCACCGCCTCCCTCGCCGCGCAGAACGCGTTCGGGACCAGTTCCGTCGCGGGCACGATGCACGCGGTCCGCACCAACCGCAGCCATCTGCTGACCGAGGCCGACGTCGAGTACACCCTCACCCTGATCCGGCCCGACGGCACCATCTCCACCTACACGCCCGGGAGTTGGACCCACGCGCTCGATCTGCGGGTGCTCAGCGACGCGGACGCCCGGGGCCACGCACCGACGCCGGACGAGGTCCGCGCGCTGCCGCACGAGCTGGCGACACTGGAGTCGATCGGACAGTCCACCGCGCCGCTCGGTGTGGACGGTGCGGAGACGCTGTTCGCGGACGCGGAGACCTGGCTGCGGGACAACGGCTTCCTGCCCCCGGCGCCACCGGCGGAGGGAACCGCGCCGCAGCGGAGCCGACTGCCCGACGAGAAGCTCGTGCAGGCCCAGTTGAACAATCTGCGGCGGCTGCGGGAGCTGCGTTCCCCGCTCGGGCTGCGCGCGGCGACGGACTCCATGGTGGACGGCGGCCACTCGCTGTTCCTGGAGATCCCCGCGATCACCGGGCGCCGCCGGGTACGGCTGGAACTGGGCGCCCAGCACATCGCGGGCGAGCAGCCGACGCACCGCACGGTGCTGCCCGACATCCAGGTCATGGGCCTGGCGCAGGGCGGGGGCGGCGGCACCGCGCGGCTCGGCAACACCTACGGCGGCGGCCTCGGTGTCGGCGGCGGGCTCAACGGGCCCACCCCGCACGGGGGCACCTGGACCCTGAGCGGTACCGGCGACTACCAGTACGTCGGCCAGGCCACACTCGGCAACACCACTGGCAGCACGCTCGGCCACGACCAGTTCTTCATCGCCAGCGGGCAGGACACCCACGAGTTCGCGATACCGGCCCGCATCACGCTCGACCTGTACGAGGGCCCGGGCCAGGAACCGGTGACCCGGTTCGGCGAGGCGCTGCCCGGGCCACGCCCCGCGGACGACGTGGAGGCCGCCGGCGCGCCGGGTGTCGCGGGCACGGTCCGGCTGGCCGTACCGCACGGGCGGACCGTGGACGCCGCGGAGCCCGCGCCGGCCGGTGAGCCGTACACCGTGCGTCAGGTCCGGCCGCAGGACACCGCGCGGCTGGCCATGACGGTCACGGGCGACGACGGGCAGCCGCACCCGCACCCGGACGTGGTCCGTGTCCCGGACGACGCGCTGATCGACGTGGTGCGCGGTTCGGCGGCGCTGCAGGACGCCTTCCGCCAGATCGTCACCGGAGCCCATGCCCGTCCCGACGCCGGTGACGGCAACGGCACCGCTCCCGCCGTTCCACCCGGACGGGTCTCCCGGCTGGTGGGCGATGTCACCGGGTTCCTGAGCAGTTCGCTGGTCGGCAGTCCGTTCGCCGACACCACCACGGTGAGCGCCGAGTCCCGGACCACCGCGCTCTCGCCCGGTGCGCTGATCGGCCGGGGACACCAGATCTTCAGCGGCACCTATGTGGTGGAGGGACTGACGCTGCCCGGGCTCGGTGCCGACGGCCAGCTCGCGATCGAGATCGAGGCCGTCGCCCACACGCCCCGCCACACACAGAGCGTGAACCAGTACCTGGAGACCGGCATCTCCGCCGCCGACACGGCGCAGCAGCTCAAGGGCCTCAGCAAGACACACCAGTTCGGCCTCGGCGGCTCGGCCACCCAGAACAACCCGCCGGCCCCCGCCCCCGTGGACGGGCAGCCCGCCACCCCGGCACCCACGCCGTCCCGCTTCAACCCGTCGGGCCGCTACCAGTACGACCGCAAGAGCGACAAGCCCGACACCCTCACCAGCACCACCGCCACCAACCGGACACCCACCCAGTCCGGCCTCCAGCACCGGATCACGGCCGACGTCACCTACGTGATCACCGTACGGTCCGGACACCGCAACGTGTTCGCCAACTCCCTCGGGTTCGGGCCCGGAGAGACCGTCAGGCTCGCCGTGG
Source organism: Streptomyces sp. STR69 (assembly GCF_024519455.1). GTDB lineage: Bacteria > Actinomycetota > Actinomycetes > Streptomycetales > Streptomycetaceae > Streptomyces. Next base: position 27,978 of record NZ_JALJRY010000052.1, read on the forward strand.
ACGTGCCGCGCGGACTCCAGTTCCTGATGACGGAAAGTCAACTCCGGCGTGACGCACGGTGGATGGGCGCCGTCACCCCGCAACTGCCCGCCCCGTCCACGATCGGACAGACGAGCCCGCCACTGCCCGAGCGCTACGTCCGCGACGGCACCCTCGGCCTGGCCACCGTCAACTCGGTCACCGAACTCTCCGACCCGGGGACCGGCCCGACGCCGACCCCGCAGGCCGAGCAGCGCTCCCGACTCCAGAACGACGTACGGCAGTTGGTGGACCGGTACGCCCCCGGCGTGACCACCCCCGGCCACGCCTCCTACCTGCCCGGCGTCGCCGCGCTGATCGCCGACAACACCGGTGTCGCCGGGAAACGCGCACTGATCGGGCGCGGCGGAGGACAGGCCAGGTTCAGTTTCCGGCACCACCGGTTCGGCGGTTCGGCGCTCGTCGAGGTGACGTTCTCGGCACGCCCCACGAGCAACCGCGCGGGCCGGGGCGGTATCCGGGGCACCGCGGTGCCGGGCGACAAGTCCGGTATCGAGCAGTGGGGTTCGCACACGGCGGACGGCCGCTCGCTCTCCCTCTCGGACAGCCGGCAGCACCGCTTCGCCTTCAACCCGACGGCCCGCTTCACCCGCCCCGACGCCGACGAGCGCACGGACCGCCTCGGCCCCTCCGCGAGCCTGGCCACCTCCTCCAGCAAGGTCGCCAAGCAGGGACGCACCGCCGAGGACCGGTACTGGCTGCGCACCGACAGCGCCGCCGACTTCGACGACCTGGACTACGAGTTGGTCGCCACGGTCCGCTCCACGATGGTCGTCGACTGGCCGCCCAACGTGCTGGGCGCGCTGGTGCAGCGCGGGGTCATCGCCTGGGACGACGCCGACGCGCCGACCCGCTCCTGGCTGAGCCGCACGCTCACCGGCGAACTCGGCGGCCAGGTACGGGTACCGGCCCGGGTGAGCCTGCGCTTCACCGGCAGCGAGACGAACGGCCGACCCGCGCTGCCCCCGCCCCCGCCGCCCTCGCTGTCCCGGGTCGACCCCCGCCAACTGACCGACGGAACCTCCGCGTTGAGAGACGCGGACCTGTTCCACCCGACCGGCAACGTCCCGGTCTACGGCTTCGACGCCTGGAGCCAGCTGTACACCGCCCTCGACCAGGTGGCCCCGACCACCGGCAGCGGCTGGCGCTCCCTGCCGGCCTCGACCTCCGACGAGAACGCGTCGGTACGGCTCGGCGAACTCATCCAGGCCGGCACGCTCTCCCTGGACACGCCCCGTCAGGTCGGTGGCATGCTGCCGACGATGCCGGGCGCGTTCCCGTTCCGCGACGCCCCGGACCAACGGCCCACCCTCACCGTCTCGTTGTACCGGCCGAGGGTGGTCACCGACGGCGGCGACGTGACCCTCGACCGGCTGCGGATCAGCTCGGAGAACAGCAGCACGGTCTCCGGCGGCGACACCACCACCGGGCTGTCCCTGCCGTTCGTCGCGAGCGCCGACGACCCCGACCGCAACCTCCTCGGCGCGACCCCGCCGCTGCTCCAACGGCCCGTGCACGCAAGCAACTTCGGCAGCGCCGTCTCCGGCGGGCGCCGCGACTGGCTCAAGACCGGCAGCACCAGCCTGCCCGCCGACGGCCGCGGCACCCGCAGCTACGAGGTCCGCGCCGACGTCCACATCGAGGTCTCCGGCCCCGACGGCGTCCGCCATGTCACCGGTACGGCCACGATCCGCGTCGAGGAGCGCGACGCCCTCGGCCACGGCATCACCGACCCCCGTCCGGTACCCCACGTCTACGACCTCCCCGCCCTGCTCACCGAGGGCACCGGGACCCAACCGGAGAACTGGGCGACGACACCGCTGCGGGACGTGGTGCCCGCCCTGACCAGGGGCGTCGACCGCACGGACCAGGGATACCAGTTCTGGGTGGCCACCGGCCCCGATCCGGACGGCTCCCGCCTGACCCTCGCCCTCTACGGCGCCTCGCGGGTGGCCCGGGCCCACGGCCACCCGGTGGAACTGGTCACCCGGGGCCCCGAGGGCCTGCGCATCTGGTCCTTCGACCCGGACGGCACGCTCACCGGGCCGGGGACGGCGGATGCCGCACCGGGCTCCACCACCGGAGTCGCGGCCCTGGACCAGGCATGGACGGACTTCGAGAACGCCGCCGCCGTGTTCGACCGGGCCGAGCACGACCACGCCGCGGCGCTCCACGACGAGGAACTGCAGCGGGGCCTGCGAGGCGACGCGCAGGTCGCCCTGGACGAGGCAGCCGCCGAACTGAGGGACGCGGCGGCCGAGGCCGATCTGACCGACACGGCCGCGACCACCGCCGAGCAGCAGGCGGACCAGGCCGAACAGCACCTCCACGATCTCACCGGCCGCATCGGCACCCTGGTCGGCGGGATCTCCGACGCCCGCGGCACGATCGGCCCGCTCCGCGACGCGATCTCCACGGGCGAGCGCGCGGAGATACGTCTCACCGCCCAGCTCAAGACCGCCCGCCGCGGCCTGACCGACCTCACCACCCGCGCCGCCGCGGCCCCGACGCCGACGGCCTCCGGCACGGGCGGCACGGAGAACGCCCCGGTGCCGGGCGGTCCGCTCGCTACTGATGGCACGGTCGGCACGGACGGCGCTACGACGGTCGACGGCACGACGCCGGATACGGTCACGCAGGACGCGGCGACGGATGCGGCGACGCAGGAACCGACCGCGCCCGACACGGTCGTAGGACCGCCGGTCGGAGACGACACCGCCGCCCCCGCCCCCGCAGTGGACCCCCGTCTCCAGCAGCAGATCGACGAAGTCACCGCCCAGGTCGGCAAGTTGGACGCCGATCGCGCAGAGGTGCGGGCCGGACTGGTGCGGGATCGTGCCGCGCTCAAGGACACCGAGGCCGGGCTGGCGCGGGACGAGGACACCCTGCGGGAGGCGCGGGCGCAGCTCCCGGGCGTCCGGGACACGGCCGGTACCCTGCGCACGGAGGCCGACACGGCTCGCGGGCGCGCCCAGGACGCGGCCCGGGCCCACGAGGACACACGCGAGACCCACGATCAGGCGGAGCAGGTGCTCCGCGAGATCGACGACCGGATCGGCAACGCCCTCGGCAGGCGCGACGACGCCGCGGCCCGCCGGACGGCGGCGGAGACGGCGCTGCCCATGGCGACCGGCCCGGTGCTGGCCGCCGGCCCCTCGACGCTCCCCACCTCACACTCGACGCTGGCCTCCGTCGCCCCGCGCTGGCCGGGCTCGGGCCGCCCCCGCACGGCGGGCCCGTCCACCGGCAACACACCGCCCGCCGGTGACACGCGCCCCGCCGGTGACGGGGACATCGCCGCCAACGGGAACGAGACCACGGGGGGCGACGCACTTTCGGCCGAGACCACCACCGATCCGATCACCGATCCGGTCACCGATCCGGTCATTACGGACCCGATCATCGCCACCACCTCCGAACAGGACAGCGCGTTCGACGCCCTGGTCGGCAGCACCGCCACGTTCGGGATCCTCGGCGGCAACTCGGGTGAGGGCAGCGGCAGTACGTCCGCCGACCTGCACAGCGCACCGGCGGACACGGACACCCTCACCCCGGCCAAAACCGAAGCCAAGGGCAAGGGCAAGGCCCAGGACGACACGGACCACACGGACCACACGGACCACACATCGCCCCACCGCATCGCGTCCCAGCCCCCGGCCTTCCAAAGGCGGCGGGCCCGAGGGAACGCGGTCGACACCCGCGGCGACGGCCGTTGCATGCTCTACACGTTCATCGGCACCGACCCGCAGCGGGTCCGCGACACCCTTCCCGGACTGCGCAACGAGGCCCCGGAGACCTACGACTGGCTCAGCCGGCCGAGCCAAGTCCGCGCCGGACTGGACGAGTTCACCCACTGGGAGGCGGGGACCTCCCCGATGCCCCAGGCTGGCCACCATCTGATGATCGCGGCGGACCGGCTGCGCACCCTCGCCGATCAACGGCTGTTCGAGGCGCGCAGCACGCGCCCGTTGCCGCGCGAGGTGGTGGTCCAGGTACGGCAGGCGCTCGTGGGTTGGTTCGCGAAGCGCACGGCGACCATGAGCCGACCCGAACTCCTCAACACCCTCGGCGAGTACGGCATCGAAGGGGTGACGGCGCCGGAGCAGCTGGACGATCTCAACACGCGGTACATCGAGGCGCTGAGCGCGGACAGCGCGTCCGGCCCGGCGCAGCCCGGCGTCCGGGACATGTTCGCGTATCTGCGCGACACCGGTCGGCTGCCCACCTTGGACGACCTCTCCGACGCACAGCTCCGCACGCTGCTCGGGGACGGTTACACCGAGAGCGCCGCACAGTTCACCGACGACGAACTGGCCCACGCGGTGGACGCCGTCGAGAACTGGTCCCAGAGATACGAGAGCGACCAGGCCGAGTTGTTCCTCCCGCTGCTGGCGGACACCCTGGACCTGGCCGTGGAGGTACTGCGGCCGGGTCCGGCGGCCAACACCGCCACCGTCACCCTCATGGGACCGGCCACCGCCACCCGGGTCATCGAGGTCCACTACACCAACCTCAACCACTACAGCGCGACCGACGCCGACATCCTCATCGTCGACCCGACAGCCCCCACCGACGGCGACACGCCGGCCATCACTCCGTCGAACGCGCCCCGGGGTCCGGAGGACGCCAACAGCGTTCAGCCGAGCGGCCGTTACCGTCCCGCGCCGACCCGCGATGCCGCCGCCGACCGGCCCGCGTCCCGTGTCGCCGACCCTGCCCCCAAGGACACCTGGTTCGGGCTGCGTGCGTATGCCCGTCCTGCGGTGCACAGCACGGAGCGGTTCGATCCGCACGCGGACCAGTCCGGCCCGCCGCGCCCGGGGGTGCTCAGCGGTGCGACGACGCTTGTGCGTACGAGTGTCCGTCGTATCCAGGCGCCCAACGGTCAGTGGGTCCGGGACTACACGCTCAACCTCCCGGTCGCCACGACCGATCCGGCCCACACTGCTCAACTCCAGGAGCGCATCACGCGTTTGCTGGACACGCATCTCAACTCCGGCTTGGCGTTGCCGAGTTCAGGTGACCAGCTGCACGTCACCCTCAATCTGATCGACGACCCGTCCCACCCCGAGGCGATCACCCTTACCGACACCACCGATCCGGCCCGCGCCGATCAACTCCACCTGGACCTGGGCCACTCCGACGCGGACCTCCTCCACGAAGCCCTGCACTATCTCGGCCTGCCGGACGAGCAGCGCGACAACGACTTCCTGTTGCGCAACCACCCCAACAGCACCACCGTCCGCACCACCGGTCTGATGGCCGACACCCAGGCCCCGGTGCACATTCCCCGCCGCTACCTCCGCACCATCGAGAACGTCACCTCCGCGGGCCCTCAACTCCACGACCACACAGGCCAGTTCGAGGGCGGTCCTGTCCAGGACCCCGACACCACCCCCATCCCCGCGGACAGCGCTCTCACCTGGCCCACCTCCAACGCCCCGGCAGTCCCACCGCCCCCGCGGGTCCAACACCCGTCGACGTATGTGACGTCCTACGGCTCGCTCCCGGACGGCACGGTCGGGTTGGTGTACGCGGAGCCGTTCTCCGACGAGGTGATCGACGGGTTGCACGGTCAGGTCTACGAGGTGCTCGGGTATTCCGATGACGTGCCCGAGTCGGTGCGTGAGCAGGTGCGGGACGTGTTGAGCCGGGAGAGCCTCGCGCTTCAACTGCCGTATCTGCGCTCGAACGGCGGGTATCGCGTCACCGTCCGGGTGGACGGGCGTGATCGTACGGTCGACGTGCAGTTGACGTTGTCCGAGGCCCGGGAGTCGTTGCGGCAGGGGCGTTTCGACACGCGGGACCCGGACAAGCATGTCGAGCGGCGTGGGTTCGGGACGCGGGAGAACTTCTCCAGTCAGCCGTCGGGGACGTATCGGACCTTCCAGGTGCCGTGGACCGGTTCGTGGCCGATCGCGGCGCCGCTCGCGGTGCGGGCGGTGGACGCGTCGGTCACGGTCTCCCTCACGCACAACCAGGCCAGCGACGCGACGACCGTCACGCAGGCCGTTCAGACGACCTCGGCGCAGCGCTCCAACGAGCCTTCCGATCCAGTGGAGTTCACGACCCACTGGCG
>NZ_JALJRY010000053.1 GCF_024519455.1 Streptomyces sp. STR69
CGCCGGTGCCGGCGGCCCGGCCCGCGGGCGGCCGGCGCCGTCCGCGGTCCCCGCGCGGTGCGCCCCGCCCGGCGCACCGCCGACGACGCGGAAGCCGTGCGCGTGCACGAGGACCGTGCGGCCCTCCACCGCGCCCCGGCCGGTGACCACACCGCCCGTGTACGGCCTCACGGCCTGCGGGCCGGGCCTGCCCGCCCGGTGCCCGCGCAGCCGCTTCGCCCCCCGCAACGCATCCGGGTCCGGCAACGGCCCGGTCCGCTCCCCCGCCGCCGGCCCGCCCCCCGCACACCGCACCGCCGCCCTCCCGCCCGGGCCCGCCGCCGCCCGGGCACGGATCCCGCGCGGTTTCGCCACCCGGCCGCGCATCCCCGCCGGCCCCGCCGCGGCCGGAGGGCGGTCAGTCGTCGCAGCCATGCCAGATCCCCTTCCGGGACACCACCGAGAGGTCCGCCCCCAGCCCACCCTAACAAACCGCATGGGCGGTTTCTAGCTGGGGATCACGTCGTCCCACGGGCCGGAATCCGCCACCGCCGGCCGCCCGGCGCCCCACGGCCCGCCGGCCGGCCCTCCCGGCCGGGGGCGGGCGCCGACGGCCGCCCGACCGCCGCCCGGCACGCCTGCGCACCATGAGCAACACCGCGGCAGGAGCGGCCGGTCCGCGCCCGGCGGCCCGGCCGACCGTGTCCCCCGGGCCACGGTCCCCGCACGGCCGCCGGCCCTCCTCCCTCCCGGCCCGGGGACACGGTCGGCCGGGACGCTCGAACTCCGCTCCGGTATCGCTCGAGAGCCGGCCGGGCCGGCGGGCCCGCGGGCCCGCGCCAGGGACACCCGGAGCACGCCGGCGCGAGCGCGACCACGGCGGCACGCATCCCTGTGCCCGGAAGAACATCCAGCCCGGGCGGGTCCCCGGAGAGGAAGGCGCGAGGAAGGCGCACCGGGGGCGATGTGCGGAAGAAAACGCTCCATATCTTGTGCGATCGGAATGTTCCGTACCGCTAGAAAGTAAACCGGATGGTATGTATCTTCTCAGGTCTCGGAAGGAACCAGACACTTTCATGCCAACGCGGCCCAGGGGGAACAGACATGTCTGCGAGCACATTCCGTGCATCACGCCCCACACCCGGCACACCCCGCACCGTGGGCGCCGCGGCGCCCACGGACACCGGCGTCTTCCACTACCCGTCCCTGACCACCACGGTCCCCAAGGAGTTCGTCCACCGCGCCAGCGTCGCCCAGGTCATGCTCACCGACTGGGACCGCGTGGACGACAGCCACTTCACCGCAGCCGCCCAGTGGCCCCGCGGACACAGCTTCTTCACCGAGGTGGACGGCTGCCACGACCCTCTCATCGCCGGTGAAACGATCCGCCAGGCGGGAGCCCTCCTCGCGCACGCGGAGTTCGGGGTCCCCCTCGGCCACCATTTCCTCATGTGGGACCTGGCGATCCGTGTGCAGCCCGCGCACCTGCGGGTCGACAGCGCACCCGCGTCGCTCGAGATGGACATCGCCTGCCACGACATCAAGTGGCGCCGCGCCGGCCTGGCGGGGTTCCGCTACGACGTGGTGATCCGCCGCGACGGCAACACCGCGGCCACCGGGAGCGCCCGGTTCACCTGCGTCTCGCCCCAGATCTACGAACGTCTGCGCGGCGGCCGGCACAACAGCGCCCGGCCCGCGCTGCCCCTCACCGCTCCGACCGCGCCGCAGAACGTCGGCCGGGTCTCCCCGATGGACGTGGTCCTCACCCCCATCGGGGAGACCCGCTCCTGGCAGCTGAGGGTGGACACGCGCCACCCCGTGCTGTTCGACCACCCGGTCGACCACGTGCCGGGCATGATGCTGCTCGAAGCGGCCCGCCAGGCCGCGACCGCGGCACTGGGGCGGCCCGCCGTACTCCTCGGTGCGACCGGCGAGTTCAAGCGCTACACCGAACTCGACCTGCCCTGCCTGATCGAAGCGTGCCCCCTCCCCGGCACGGGCACCGACGCCGTGCAGTCGGTGCTCGTGAACGGACACCAGGACGGAAGGCTCACGTTCTGCTCCACCCTGACCGTGGCCGCCTCTCCCACCGCGTGAGCGGCCGGCCCCCGGGCCGGCCCGCTCAGCGCGGCGGCGGTGCCCCGCCCCCGGCCGTGCCGGGGGCGAAGGCCGTGAGGTGGTCCCCGGCCCAGGCACGGAAGGTCCCCGCCGGACGGCCCGTCACGGCGTACACCGTGTCCTCCACCCCCGCCTTGGCACCCGCACGCTGACGTTCCGCGCTCTGCAGCAGCGCCTCGACCACCGGCGCCGGATGGCGCCGGCCCAGTGCCGCACGCGCCTGGTCCGGGCTCAGTTCCTCAAAGCGCAGCGGCAGTCCGAGCAGCCTGCCGAGCTGGTCCGTCTGCTCGACGGCAGTGAGCGCCTGCGGCCCGGTGAGGGTGTAGGCCTTCCCGGCGTGCCCCTGCCCCAGCAGCACACGCACCGCCACGGACGCGATGTCCCGGGGATCCACGCAGGCGTTGGCGGACGTTCCGCACAGCGCCCGGACCACGCCTTCACCACGGACGGACCGGGCCCAGGACAGCGTGTTGGACATGAACGCGCGCGGACGCAGCAGAGTCCACTCCAGGCCCGAGGCGCACAGCAGCTCCTCGCCGGCGCGCTGCCACCGGGTGATGAGGTCCTGGGCCCCCGGGTCGAGAACGGCGGCCGCGGACAGCTTCACCACCCGCCCGACCCCGGCCGCCCGTGCGGCACGCACGAACCTCGCATCGTCGCCGCCGGCGACCGCGCCGGTGACCAGGAACGCCGTCTCCACACCCGCCAGAGACCGCTCCAGCGACCGCGGATCACCGAAGTCCCCGGCGACCGTCTCGGCCCGGCCCGGCGCACCCACGACCCGTGCGGGATCCCTGGCCATGATGCGCACCCGCACGCCGGCGGGGATCCTGCGGACCACTTCCCGCCCCACCGTCCCGGTGGCCCCGGTCACCAGGATCATCGCCGCCCCCCACCGCGTCCGCCGCCGTCCCCACCCGCTCCTGCACCCTGCCCCGCCACCCTGCCCCGCCTCCCGCCGACATGACGCTCCGGCACAGTTCTCCGATTCCTGCACGGTTCCGGGGATGCGCAAAGCACCGCTACCTGTAATATACAAACTGGACGGTTTTTTTGGGGGTCTCCGGACTCATCGACGGGAGGAGGGCGAGATGGCGAAGCAGGAGCGGGCGATCCGGACACGGCAGGCGATCCTTCTCGCTGCGGCCAGGGTCTTCGAGGAGCGCGGCTACCAGGCCGCGACCATCAGCGAGATCCTCGCCTCGGCCGAGGTGACCAAGGGGGCTCTGTACTTCCACTTCCCCTCGAAGGAGGACCTGGCCCAGGGAGTGCTCCACGAACAGGACCAGCAGATGCCCATCCCCGACCGCGCCTGCAGGATCCAGCAGATCGTGGACACGGTGATGCTGCACGCCTACCGGCTCCAGACCGACCCGATGGTACGGGCGGGCGTGCGGCTGTCGCTCGACCAGCAGGCACAGGGACTCGACCGCAGCGGCCCCTTCCTGCGCTGGTCCGAGGTCATCACCGAACTGCTGGAAAAGGCACAGGCCCAGGGCGAGCTGCTGCCCCACGTCGTGCCCGCCGCGACCGCCGACGTCCTGGTGGGCGGCTTCGCCGGCGTCCAGGCCATGTCCCAGGCGGTGTGCAACTACCAGGATCTGCTGAACCGGGTCTCCGCCCTGCTGCGGCACACACTGCCCGGCGTCGTGGTGTCCTCCGTCCTCACCTCGGCGGACCTCACCGGCAGCCGGGGCGCGGCCGTCTTCGAGGAACTGCAGACCCTCGCTACGGCCGGCCGGCCCTAGCCGGCCGCCCGGGAAACCCGCCCACAGCACTCCCCGCGCCCGCCGGCCGGGCCTGCGCACGGTCGCCGAAGTACGCCGACAGCGCGCAGTCCAGCCCGTCCCCGCCGGGCCCCCAGGCGATATAGCCGTCGGGCCGCACGAGCAGCGCGTCGCAGGGCAGTCCGGGCACCGGCGCGGCATGCACCGTACGCACCAGCCCGGCCCGCCCCCGCACCTGCTCCCGATAGCCGCTGCCCCGCTCACCGAAGAGCAGCAGCAGCGCCCTGCCCTCGCGCATCAGCCCGATCACGTCGGCGGGCCCCTCACGCGTGCTCAGGCCCACATTGTGAAGAAACCTTCCCTCCCACGGGGAATGCCGCACGGTGAGCGGCTCGAACACCGTGTCCTGCGCGCTGACCATGGCCGCCAGGGCACCGCTCTCCCCTCCGCCCGCCAGCAGCCGGGTGAACAGCTCACGCAGCGGGTCGAGCCCGGGACCGGGATGCATCAGGGCGAGCTGGGCCCGCGTATTGTCGATCACCCGCTGGGCGGCGGGCCGCCGTTCCCGGTCATAGCTGTCCAGCAGCCCCCTGCCCACACCGCCGCGCACCGTGAACGCAAGCTTCCAGCCGAGGTTGACCGCGTCCAGCAGTCCCGTGCTCAGCCCCTGGCCGCCGACCGGGAAGTGGACGTGGGCCGCGTCCCCCGCCAGGAAGACCCGCCCCGCCCGGAAGGACCGGGCCAGCCGCGAGAAGTCACTGAACCGGCTCAGCCACCGCGGCGCCTCCATCGCAATGTCCCTTCCCGCGATCCAGGACACCTCACGGCGCAGCTCCTCCAGCGTCAGCGGCAGACGGCGGCGCTCCTGCGCAGCAGTGCAGTTCAGGGTCCGCAGACGCATCCCGCCGCCCGCGACGTCCTTGGCGACCAGCCAGCCGCGCGGAGTGCGGTGCCACCCCGGCCCCAGGGAACCCGCCTCCACCAGCCGCACGTCACCCGCCATCGCCGACACCGTGGCCGGATAGCTCCGCGAGGCGAAACCCACCAGCTCACGCACCGTACTGCGCGCACCGTCCGCCCCCACCAGATACCGGGCCGCACACTCGACCGGCCCGCAGGGCCCCTGCACCGTGACCCGCACCCCGGCGGGATCCTGCCGCACCCCCGTCACCCGGTACCCGCGCAAAACCCGCGCACCGGCCGCCCTGGCCCTCTTCTCGAAATGACGCTCCAGATCCCCCTGCGGACACTTCAGGACCGGCCCCGGCTCACCCGCCGGCGCCGGGATCGAAAGCCCCGGCAGCCCCGCGAAATGGAAAACCCGCGTGAAAGCAGCCGGATCCGCCGCCGCCGCCAGCCCCTCGAGATGCCCACGCCGCACCAGACACTGCACCGTCCGCGCATGCAGCGTGGTCGCCCTGGGACGCCGCGACACCCGCGCCCCCGACTCCACCACCACGGTACGCACACCGTACCCGGCCAGCTCCGCAGCAAGAAGCAACCCCACCGGCCCCCCACCGACAACCACCACCTCGAACCCCGCACCCCACACCATCCCGGCCCCCCCCCCCACCACCCAGCCGCCCCCGGCCCCGACCCACAGGCATACAACACCCCCCAAAAAATATACCGGCCAGACGGTTCACCACAACGCCCACCACGTTCCGCACACCGACCCGCCCACCCAGGTGTATCCGGTGGGCATGGTCGGGGCGAAACCGCTCTCGTCGAGGAAGTACAGGTCCCTCACACCCTGGTGCACGTCTAGCCGTAAAGCCGTAAATCCTCCAGCTGGGCCCGCGCGGCCTGCTGGAGGACGGGGTCGGCCTTGTGCCGCAGCGTGTCCCGAGTCCGTTTCCACCGGAATCCGTCACGGTGGAGTAACTCGGTCAGCCAGGCCGCCGAGACCCGCACCCCCCGTTCCGCGGCCAGCCAGTCACACAACGCGGCGGCACTCCAGGTACGGCCCTGCCGGGCGGACTCGTCAAGCAGGGCGGCCAGCGCCTCGCGGTCCTCACGGGTGACCGAGGCCGGGCGGCCCGGGCGCGGGGCATCCGTCAGCGCGTCGAAGCCCCGGGCCGCGAAGCGGTGGACCGCACCACGCACGGTGACGTCGTTGCATTCGAGCAGGTCAGCGACCTCGGGCACGGTCAGGCCGCGTCCCATCAGCCGTATGCACTCCAGACGCAGTCTGGTGCCCGGCGTGAGATCACGTGCCCGCAAACCCTCACGCACCTCGCGCTCCTGATCAGACGTCAACTCCGCACGCAGGACCTTCGGCATGGGCAATCCATCCCTGCCCTGCCTCATACCCGAACCGCAGCCCCACATCACCGAGGGTGCTCAGTGCCCTCGGTCAAGGCATTTCGAGTTCGGGCAAAGAGAAGAAACCGGTGATTGCCTCCACAATCCGCTCCTCGTTGTCATCTCTGTCAAGATCCGCCGGGCCGATCAGGTTCGCCGCCGTGAGAGCGGGCAGCAGCAGGTCGGGCTCCTCGCCTCCCCGGTAGTACGGAGTCTCGAAGCTGAAGGCGGTGATCAGTCGTCCATCGCGGAGGTACTGGAACGAGGGGCCGTGGGCTTTGACGAGGCATGGTCCGATCACGAAAACGACGAGCTCGCCGCCGGCCGGGCACAACTGCCCATAATGGGCAAGGTCGTAGTCACCGCTCTCCCAACTGAGCATGTCGTGCATCACCAGCCCCCAATCGGTGCCCTTGCCGTACGCGAGTGGCTTTCGCCGCTGGCCGAGGAGTCCTTGCGTGAGCGCGTCCAGAGAGATCCCCCGGAAGAAGACGACGCTGGCTTCCTCGTGGTGCGGGAGCGGGCCGTGTATCCAGTGCGTCATACCGGGCACCGTAGAGGAACCCACTGACAAGCCCGCACAGCCTAGGGCGTGTTTCAGAAGTGGATCAAGCACCGTGGTCGGTTGGGCGGTGTGTCTCGTCTGTCCAGCCGTGGGTCAGGGCCAGTCGGCCTGACCGGTGTGCCTCGCGCTGTTCGGTGACCCATCGCTCGACCTGGTTCACGGATGTCGCGAGCGACTGGCCGGTGGTGTCGATCAGGTGGGTGCGCCATCGGGGGTCTTCGGCGGTCCATGTGGTCCAGCGCTGCCAGGCCATCTCCGGCCAGCTCCTGTCGATGATGACGTCAGACCGGAAGCGCGGGTCGCGGGCGTGCCCGCGGTGCCAGGCGGCCCAGCCGCAGAAGGCGTCGGTGGCGGCCTGGTCCCATCGGCCGCCGTCGCGAGCGGCGAGTCGCTCGCGACGGTCCTGGTCGGCGACGTCGATCAGGCAGACTGCGATCCCGTTCAGCGACGGGGCCGAGGGGGCGGCCAGGACCTCGCCCAGCGGGGAGTTCCCGGTCAGCAGCAGGTCCATTCCACGGTCCTGGTACTCCAGCGCGCGGCGCACCCACACCTCGGTCATGCGATTGCGCCAGTGGGGAGGGATCGGAGGGTCCGGGACGCCGACTTCGTCGAAGTCGTGCACCACGACCCCGTCCAGCCGGTCGGCGACGGCGAAGGCGAGGGTGGTCTTGCCCGCACCGCTGGATCCGGTCAGCTTGAGCAGCATCTGCCCAGGGTGACAGCCCGCAAAGGCTTTCTCGACTGGTTTGTGGGGCCCCCACCGGCCCTCGGCTTTCGCCGGATTCCTACAGCCACTCGTTGATGGCGGCGACCAGTACGGTTGCTTCGTAGCGGACGGCAAGCTTGTCGTATCTCGTGGCGACCGCGCGGTGTCTTTTGAGGCGATTGATGCCGCACTCCACCGCGTGGCGCTTTTTGTAGTCGGCCGGGTCGAATTTTGGCGGACGGCCGCCGCGGATGCCGTGCTTCTTGCGGTTGGCGATCTGATCGCGCTTCTCCGGAATGGTGCAGCGGATCCCTCGTCGGCGCAGGCAGGGGCGGTTTGTGCGGGAGCCGTACGCCTTGTCGGCGCGGACGATGTCGGGCAGGGTGCGAGGCCGGCCGGGCCCGGGCCGGGGCACACGGATGAGACCGAGGACGACCTGGAACTGCGGGGAGTCTCCGCGCTGCCCGGCCGTGATCACCAGCGACATCGGTTTCTGGGCCTGCTCGACCGCCAGATGCAGCTTGGTGGTCAGCCCGCCGCGGGAGCGTCCGAGCCCGTGGTCGTCGGGCTCGGTGAAGACCCCGCCAGGCGGCTCGACCCGGAGGTCCCCCTTTTGCGGGCGCCTGCCGCGTGCTGGTGGGCGCGGACGATAGTGGAGTCCACCGACACCTCCCAGGTGATCAGGCCCTTCGTGTCGGCCCGGGCCTGGAGCTGTTCGAGGATGCGGCGCCAGGTGTTGTTGCGCTGCCAACGGCGGGGAAGTCCGTACACGGTCTCCCACGGCCCATACCGTTCGGGCAGGTCCCGCCACGGTATGCCGGTCCGGGTACGGAACCGTATCCCGTTGATCAGCTGCCGCTTGGTGTGCACCGGCGGGCGTCCGGACCTGATGCCTTTTGGCAACAGCGGCTCCAGCACTGCCCACTGGGCTTCTGTCAGATCGCCCCGAGCCACGAGAGGTGATCATCGCACGACCTTGATCCACTTCTGAAACACGCCCTAGTGCTGCTCCGCGGAAGTTCGTGGAGGGGTGTCGGAAGGCAGGTCTGGACACATCGGATGTGTCAGACGAAGGAGAAGCGCGCGGCGGCTTCGGCGGGAGTGGTCGCTTGGCGACGTCCGGGGACATCGTGGACGCTGGTTGCGCCCTCGGAGCGGAGCTGGTCGGCACCGGCGTCCCGGGTCATGATGGCGGCGTAGGCGCGGACGTCCGCGGCGGTGAGGTCCGTTCGGCCTCGCTCGGTGTACTGCTGGAGAAGGTCGGTGACGTCCGGGTTGAATCGCAGCATGGTCACCGGGGCGTTGAAGCGCCTGGCGATGGCGATGAGTCGTGCGCGTGCCTGCAGCGTGACGTTCGTTGACTCGGCGACTGCGCTGTGCCCTGTGGCGAGCCTGGCGACGATCCTGCGGTCACGTTCCTCGAAGATCCGTGCGTCCGCTGCGTCGGATTCCGCTTGTGCGGGTGAGGTGCCGAACAGCTCCGCGCGGATCTCGTCGCTGGACACCACGGCTTCCGCGTCGATCTGCCGGCGCGTGATCAGTGCCCGAACGAAGCTGGTCTTGCCCGAGGCTGGTGGACCGACGAGGACGACGAGTCCTGTCGGCACCCGGATGGCCGGCGCGAGAGCATTGAGGTAGAGGTCGCCTGCGCAGTCGAGGGCTTCCTCCGGGGAGCCGGCCGGCAGTCCGCTGGGCAGGATGTTGTCCCGGTAGCTGTCGTTGCTGGCCAGATAGAGGGCGAAACCCCAGGTGTGCAGTACGCCGGTGAAACGCAGTCGGCACAGCGGCAGGCTCATTTCGCCGGGCAACTCGGCTGCTACGTAGGCGAATCCGGTGCGGAAGCGGACCGTGATGGCGTCCACGTGGGGCCAGCATGCGCGGGCGTGGCGGTTCAGGCGCTGGCGCAGGTGGTGCTGCATCGATTCCGGGGGGTTCTTCGGCACGGGCCCATCCTGCCGGGTGCGGCAGCGACCCGCCATGATCGTTGGCCGTGGAGGGTGGGCGACGGGCGGGGACAGCGGTGGCGGTGGCGGTGGCGATCAATTCGCGGGTCCGCGAGCGGCTGGTGCGGACGGTGGCCTCGGCGAAGTCCGAGGTGCGGGCGGTGCTGCGGGCCCGGATCGTCCTCGCGGCGGCGGAGGGACTCGCCAATGGTGTGATCGCCAGGGAGCTCGAGGTCAGCGTGAACACGGTGCGCAAGTGGCGCGGGCGATTCGCCGTACTGGGCTCGGACGGCTTGCGGGACGCCGAACGGTCGGGGCGGCCGAAGATCTACGGGCTGGAGGTCCGCGTAGCGATCGTGGCCACAGCAACCAGCATGCCGCCGCATCCGGAAGCGACCTGGTCGCACCGGGCCGTCGCCCAGCACGTGGCCGGCGCCTGCTTCGTGTCGGTCTCCGCCTCCCAGGTCGGCCGGATCCTGGCCGGTCTGGACCTGAAGCCGCACAAGGTCCGTGGCTGGCTCACCCGCCGGGATACCCCCGACTTCTGGCAGCGAGCCTCCGCGGTGTGCGCCCTCTACCTTGATCCGCCGGAGGGAGCGGTGGTGCTCTCCATCGACGAGAAGACCGCGATCGCCGCCCGTTCACGCCGCCATCCCGGTCGTCCCCCACGCCCCGGTGAACCCGCCCGGCAGGAGTTCGAGTACCGGCGTCACGGCACCGCCTCCCTCATCGCCGCTCTCGACGTGCGCACCGGTGAGGTCCTCACAGAGGTGATCGCCCGCAACAACGCGGCGACCTTCACCGCCTTCCTGGACCAGCTCGAACAGGCGATCGCTCCTGGCAAGGCGATCCACGTCGTGCTCGACAACGGCTCCTCCCACACCACCAAGCACACCAAGGCATGGCTGGCCGAGCACCCGCGCTGGCACGTCCGCCGGACCCCGCCACACGCCTCCTGGCTCAACCAGGTCGAGCTGTTCTTCTCCGCCCTGACCCGCCGGGTCGTGCGGCACGGCGACTTCACCAGCCGCGACGACCTGATCGAGAAGCTGGAGGCATACGTCATCGGGCACAACGAGACCGCCAAGCCCTACCGATGGACCTACGAAGGCACCCCACTCAAGGCCGCCTGATCAACACCCCTCCACGAACTTCCGCGGAGCAGCACTAGGTGGTGCAATACGAGCCGCTGCCCGGAGTACGTCCGGCAGCGGCAGCGCGTGCCGTCTACCGGTACCAGTACTTGACGCCCCGATGGTGCGAGCACGTCCCGCGGGCGTGGGCACTATAGGAGTACGAGCCGTCCTTGCACTTCGCGGTAGCCCCGCGCGGATGTCGCGAGTTCGCCTTGCAGACACCCGTCGTGTGCCGCGCGCACGACGCGGCAGCCGCATCGTGCGCCACGGCCACGGGCACCAGCAACGCCCCCGCCATCACCGCCGCCGCAACCGCGCCCAGGACTTTCGCCAGCATGATTTCCCCCTCTGGTGATTCGGAGAGGCGGGCATGCATCCGCCGGCTGCGGCACCCTGGCAGACCGGGCGGACCGTCACGCAGCAGTGACCGTCGTAGCAACGCCGTCGCACTGGGTTCGAAGCACGCGAACACGTGGACGGGCCAGGGCGCTTCCCAGCGGGTTGAACTGCACGACGGAGTGCAGCAAGGGGGCAGCGGTGGTTGCGCAACCGTCGACGGCCACCGCACGGCTTGACGGCGCTCGTCGACCAGGGCCCGCACCTTGGGCGTCAGTTCAGGGTGGTCACCGCGGGAAGTGGACTGCAGCAGTTCGGCGCACACGACCCTCAGAGCCGCGCGCCCGGCGTCGCCCTCGAGGAACGAGGAGAGCTCGCGGACACCTCGCGCTGTGGTAGACGACGTCGCCCTCCGGAACCGGTGCGACGGGTGCTGGGCGGGGTGTCATGACGGGTCGTGGCAACTCGTGATGGCGGCCGGTGCCTGGCCACCATTCAACTCATCGTCGGCGTGACGACGACGAGTCGGATGCGCGGGGGCCGAAGAGCACCTCTGGGGGCCGTCGGCTACTTCAGGTTGAGTGCGTCCCCGGCCGCTGCCTTCAGCGAGGTGGTCGTGGTGCCGGGGCAGGGCTGATTCAAAGTCAGATTGGCCATGCCGTGTTGCAGGTCAGGACAGTCCGAGCAGGTCCAGCGGGCGGGTGAACGGTGTGTAGGAGACCTCCCGCAGTCCTGCGGCGATGCTGCGACAGTCGGCATCCCGAAGGGTGTTGATCGCGAGGTCCCGCAGCGTCGCCATGTTCTCGGGCCCGCGCCCGGTCCGGATCAATCAACGCGACATCACGGACGCAAGATCAACCGACTGCCACCATGGAACAACGAGGTCTACGCCACACACCACCTGTCAGGCCTGCACGGAATGACATCCCTTTGCCATTTCATTGCTTTATCTTGACAACCCGCTCAGCTTCCACTCCGTCTCTCCAGCCAGCCCTCAGGGCGCCTTGATCCGTTGCCCTGAGGTCGACAGTCCGTTGATTGCCCTGGAAAGGAATGATCCTGTGACCTACAAGCGACTCCTCCAACGAGCGGCCGCGCCGGCAGCAGTGTTGGCCGCCATAGCGGGCAGCAGTTTGGTTGCCGCGCCTCCCGCGAGCGCCGCCAACACCGACTGCCCCGACTTCTACATATGCATTTTCGAGAACTCGAATTACACGGGTCGCTGGATCGGTGTTCATCAAGGCTACGACAACCCCAATGTCGGTGACTTCATGAACGACCGAACAACGTCCATCATCAACAACACCAATGAAGATTACCGTCTATTTGTGGACTCGAATTACCGAGGAGCTGTTCTCAGGAGTGGACCTCGCACTCAGTACAGTAACGTCGGACCAGCCTGGAACGACAAGATCACCTCATTTCGACGGACCATATGGAGTGACCTGGACTGATCGGGTGACCTTGCACCCACCACCGACCCGTCCCTCAGCAACGCCCCGAACCCTCCGAAACGATCACTCCGGAATCAAGCCGGTGGATCGGGGCTGAGTGGTCCGTCGCGCGACCAGTGCATGCCGAAATCATCGAGATCACCCCGGGGACAGCCATGTTCGCCCCGGTTTGACCATGCAGGGCGTGAGCACAGGGCCGGAGCGGGACGAACACGGCACCTGCCGATCATTGCGTTCTCTGAGCTTCAAGATCCGCAGGGTTGCCGTGCTCGTTGCTCCGTCTTCTCCTACGCCCGTCGCACCCTCTGCGGTGCCCTCACTCGCGCCCGGCGGGAAGGCTGTGGATGCACCAGGACTGCTCGACTCACTGGTGCGGGTTCCCGATCCGTGTGACAGAGGTGCGTTTCACGCCTGCGACACTGCTCGCGGTGGGCATTTGCGCGATGACCTGTGCGGGCCGCAACTCCCTGGCGGGCATCGCCGAGTGGGTCGCCCTTGCGATCAGACGGTGCCGGCCCGTCTGGGCTGCCCGTTCGACTTCTTCGCCGGCCGCTTCAGGGCCCCAGGTGGGGGCTTCGCCAGAGCTTCACCCGTAGCGTGGACACCGTTTGTTATGCGGCAGCGGCCGGCATAACGGGCCTTCCCCCGTGATGGTGGGCACGCGGTTATTGATCACGCGGCGAGCGTGAGTTTAACGGTGTGGTGTCGGTGTTCGTACTCGTTGGGGCTGAGGTGGCCGTTGGCGGAGTGCCGGCGGCGGGTGTTGTAGCGGGTCAGCCAGGCGAAGACGGTCCTGCGGCAGGTGGCGGCGCCGCCGTAGTCGTGGGAGCCCTGGAGGGTCTCGCGTTTCAGCGAAGCGTGGAAGCTTTCGCAGGCCGCGTTGTCGGCGCTGGTGCCGACCGAGCCCATCGACCGGGCGACCCCGAGCTGGTCGCAGAGGCCGGAGTAGGCCCTCGATCCGTATTGGGCTGCGTGGTCGGAGTGGAACACGGCGCCCTCCAGGCTGCCGCGGGTGGAGGCTGCCATCCGCAGTGCGTCGGCGACGAGGCCGGTGCGCATGTGGTCGGCGATGGACCAGCCGACGACCTTGCGGCTGAAGCAGTCCAGCACGGTCGCGAGATAGAGGAACTCTCCGCCTGCGAGCGGGAGATACGTGATGTCGCCCATGTATTTGCGCCCCGGCTCGGCGGCGGTGAAGTCCCGCTGGAACAGGTCGGGGACCGGTGAGGTGGCCGGGTCCGGGACGGTGGTGCGCACGCGTCTGCGCAGGCGGATTCCGGTGATGGAGAACGTCCGCATGATGCGGGCGACCCGTTTTTCGTTGACCCGCCGCCCTTTCCCGCGGAGCTCGGCCGTCACGCGCGGGGAGCCGTAGGCGCCGCCGGACTCGCCGTGGACCTCGCGGATCTCCTCGACCAGGACCCGGTCCTCCCTCTGCCGGGTGGCCCGGGCCTCGGCGCCGGCGAGCCACTTGTAGTAGCTGGACCGGTTCACGTCCAGGACCTGGCAGAGCCGCTTCACCTCGTAGGTGTCCCGGTGGTCGTCAACGAACTGGAAGCGGCTCCTCACCAGTTCGTCTCTCCGGCGAAATACTTGGCCGCCTTGCGGAGGATGTCCCGCTCGGTGGCGAGCTTGCGTTCATTCGCCTCGAGCTCGGCCACCCTCGCCTCCAACTGCCGCACCCGCTCGTCCGGATCAGCAGACGGCACCGCCTTTCGAGGTTGGGCGGCCGACTTCGCGGCCCCGGCGGTGATGCCACAGCGTTCGCGGTCCCGCAGCACCCACTCACGCAGGGTCGCCCGGTTGACGCCCAGATCGGTGGCGATGCTCTTGTAGGTCGCCCCGGGTGTGGACTCGTACAGGGCCACGGCATCGGCCCTGAACTCGTCCGAGTAGTCCTTCATCGCCATCGGCGGTCTTCTCGCTTCCTCCGGATCAAGCAGATCCAGTATCAGCGTGTCCACCACTCAGGGGGAGGCCCCCCAGGCAACCCGGCGAACCTATTCGGTCACAGCACCTGCTGTGACCGAATAGGTTCGCCGGCTTGGCGGTACTGTCCGCGCATGAAGCAGCTCCCCAGCACTTTAGAAGCCCTTGTTGTGCGCACCGACTTCTCGGCGGACGGTTCCTGGGACGCTGTGCGGGCGGTGTTGGATTCGCCCAGCAAGGACGGCTTCTTGGCCAACGTCGCGCTCGTCGATGACCGGAGGTACGAGGGCTTGACGCCTGACCAGGCCCTGGATCTGATGCATCCCGCGTACCGGCATCCCCTTCTTGTCCTGGCGGACTCCACGGCTGTCACCTCGGCCGACCTGCCACTCCTCGTGGTGGACCTGTGGGGTGGCGGGCGTTGTGTCCGCGTGGTGGCAGCCGAGCTGTGGAGCATCGAGAACAACCTCTCGGGCGCGAACATGGACTTCGAGGAGTTCGCCGGTGCCGTCGACGACGACGGTGTTTTCCGGGGCTTCTGAGTCACCGTCAGGCTGCGGCGGCGAGGGGGCGTCCGCCCCAGCGGATGCCCTTCTCACCGCGGATGCGGGCGCGTTCCCTGCGCTGGGCGGCGAGTACGTCGGGGTGGCGGGTGTTGGCGTTGCGCCGGCGCAGATAGGCATGCAGGGCCTGGGTCTGCGCGGGGTGGCTGCGGTGGTGGGAGTTGGCCAGGGTGAACTGCCGCAGTGGGCCGAAGTGCGCCTCGATCGGGTTGGCCCAGGGGGCGTAGGTAGGGGTGAAGCACAGTTCGACCTTGTTCTTCCTCGCCCAGTGGCGGATGTCCACGCCGGTGTGTGCGGAGAGTGGGCGCACCGCACTCGCCGCCTCGTTCAGGACGCACCCGCCCCCGATACCCCACCGCCCGCCGAGCCGGGCCCTGGGCGACAGCTTCGGCAGCCAGACGGCAGCTGATGCCCCGTCACGCGGCGATCAGCACAGGCGCCGTCGGGGGCGGATCAGCAGAAGGCCGCACCGAACAGCATCGAGCGCCGAATCACCGGGGCTCTCCTCCGAGGCCCGCACGGTTCTTCCAGCGGTCGATCTCCCGCGCCTTTCGTGCCGCCCGGCGCCCTCGTGATGTCAGGCGGCGTGCTTCACGTGGCGGACCAGCCACATCAGCAGGGCGTCCAGGTCAGCGACGGCCGCCAGGACCCGGTCGACCGCCTCGGGGGTGTGCAGCCACTGCTCGCAGCCGAGGGGACGGGCGGCGATCAGTGAACGGTGGCGCAGCAGGTTCGTACGGGAGTGGTCCGCCGGATAGCCGCGCGGGGAGCGTTTCATCACGTCCCCGGAGATGTCGTAGCCCTTCTTCCGAACGTCCTCGACGATGGCGGACAGTTCGCGGCCGCTCCCCTCGGAGGCGACGGCTTTGCGGAACACGTCCACCTGGCCGGGATCGGGGTACCACCAGGCTCCCTGGATCCGCAGGCCGTCCAGGTCGAACCGGAGACCGATCTCGATCTTACGGCCGAGCCGGATCACCGCGCCCTGGTGCTGCCACCACCAGGAGTCGGTGCGGTAGTGCCAGACGGAGAAGTCCTCGTACCGGGGGTCGGTGTCCGCGACCTCGTTGAGCAGGGCGATCATCGGCTGCCGGACCAGGCGTTCGCGGTCCGCGCGGCAGTGCTTGCGGGTCGCGTGGGTCGGTTCGCCCTGGAGCTGCCACAACACGTCCATGGCCTGCTCCGGCCAGCCGGTGAACTGTCTGCGCATGCGCGGAGGCTAGCTCAGCCGTGATCCGCGCGTGCCGGGAGTGAGACGGGCAGGGAGAGGAAACGAGCCAATTACAGCTTCGTGGTCAGGCAGGTCGCAGCCTCCGAGCAGCAGCCCGCACCGGAACGTGTCGTGCTCGTGCTTTCGGCGGAAGGTGTCCAGTTCGGTCGCCTCCAACGGCAGCATCAGCAAAGCGCACATGTTCCGGTGAACCCGTGCGAGGCAGTGCCTGAACAACACAGGTTCAAAATAGAGGGGCACGTCACGGAGCCGCACGTATCCTGCGGGCTGTGACCGCGATATATGTGCTGGACGGCACCCAGATCAGGACACTGGAAGACTTCTGGCGAGTCATCGGTGAGGCGATCAACGGTCCCGGTGGCTACTTCGGCAAAAATCTCGACGCTTTCGCCGACTGTCTCAGCGGTGGTTTCGGGGCGCCCGACGACGATGACTACGTGGTCGAGTGGCGGGACCATCAGGTGTCTCGCGAGTATCTGGGCTATCCAGAGACTGCTCGCCAGTTGGAGATCCGCCTGTCGCGCTGCCACCCCACGAACCGTCCAGCGGTCAGTGCCGATCTGTCCGCAGCGCGTGAGGAGTGTGGAAAGACCGCCTTCGACTGGTTGATCGAGATCTTCGGCGACCGCGCCCCTGGCGTCCTGCACCTTCAGTGACGGTGGACGCCCCGGTCCTTACTGCCTGCCTACGTCCCTCGTCGACGCGGTCACCAGCGCGCCGATCGCCGCACCAAGGCCCAACGGCTCGCGCCCGTCGCGCCGGAGCACCGACTTCATGCGCGACTTCCCCTTCGTCGTACGGGTGTTGCCGCCGTTCTTGCGTGCCGCCTCCGGGCGAGGGGCGCAGCGCGACCCGGGCCAGGTCGGTGCCCTACTCCGATCGTCAGATCTTGAGGAAGGCGCATAGGGCTACCCAGACGCCGGTGCCGAGGGCGAGAGCCGGGATGAGCTTGTCGTTTATCCAGGAAGCACTGACGAGCGCCGAGCGGCCGGACACCGCCCTGGCTTGGATTTCCCGATCGCAGGCCCGTGACCTGCTGGAACGCATAGGCAGCGACGAGCGTCCCGTCACCCACGACAGCCTCGACGACCTCCCGTCGGGAAAGGTACCCGCTCACCTTCGCAGCGTCCTCGTCGCGACAGGCGTCCTACCGCCGCGCGACGAACGACTCGTCGCCCTGGAGAAATGGATCACCACAACCGTCCAGGCTCGCACGGACCTCGCCGAACGCCGGATCCTGCACGGTTACGCGGTCTGGCACCACCTGCGCCGGCTCCGCCGCCGCCTCGGCGACCAGCACACCAGCCAACTCCAGGACATGAACGTGCGCTGCCACGTCAACGCCGCCGACAACTTCCTCACCTGGCTCGCCGGCGAAGGTCTCACCCTGGGCGTCTGCACACAAGCCGACCTGGAACGCTGGATGACCGATCCCGCCTTCCGCTACCGCGACGAGACAGGCCACTTCGTCCGCTGGTCCGTACAGCATCGCCATGCCCACGGCCTCACCTGCGGCGCCGTCCGCTGGACCGGCCCGCAGGGCACCATCGACAGCGAGAAACGCTGGGCGGACGCACGACGCCTCCTCAACGAGGACACGCTGCCCACCGCCGACCGAGTCGCTGGGCTGCTGCTGACCCTTTACGCGCAGAAGATCTCCACCATCAGTCAACTCACCGTCGAGGACGTCGACTTCACTGGCGAGACCGTCGCGATCACCTTCGGAGCTTCGCCCGTCATCCTTCCGATGCCGCTTGGTGCCTTGGTCCGCGAGCTCGTCGCGACCCGACGCGGCAAGGCCAAGATCGGCACTCCGGACGACGTCCCTTGGCTCTTCCCCGGCGGACAACCAGGGCGTCCACTCAGCGACAGCCAGGTCGGTCTGCGGCTGCACAAGATCGGCATTCGGCCCCAACAGGACCGCTCAACAGCCCTGTTCACTCTCGCCGCCGAACTGCCCACCGCCATCCTCGCCCGGATGCTTGGCATCCACATCCAAGTCGCCGTCCAATGGCAGAAGGCATCCGCTGGGGACTGGGCCGCCTACGCCGCCGATGTCAGCCGACGTGTCCCGGAGAACCAATGAAGCTACCGATCACCATCCACCAAGCACGGCTCGGATCCATGGAGTTCAAGGTCATCCGACCAGCCCGGCCTCTGGTCCACGCAGTACTCATCGACCATGATCGGCACCTGGACGCCTACCTCGATCAGGACGCCGCCCAGCGAATCGGCGGGCTATGGACGCTCGCCGCCTCTTCACCGCGCTCACTGGTCCACCTGCCGATGCGTGGGAACCGCGGCCCCTCCCGCGAGCTGCCAGAAGACGGCACACGGCAGCTTGATCTCGTACTGCTGCACCACTCGCTCCAGTTCGCGCCCTCACGCTGGAAGGAAGTGCGCGGGCGACTCGGCCCAGGGCGTCCGCAGAAGGTGACGCTGCCCGGCCCAGGACACACCGGCGAAGCCGTGATTGATCACGAGGCACGGCACTACCGGGAGAATCGGGATCTGTTTCACCAGCATCTCCACGCCGAGACCCTGTTCATGACCGGCAGCGAGAAGGTGTTCAGGGACACCGCCCGACACTTCCTCGACGTCGCCCGAAACGGTCCCGGATACGTCCCCGTCCATCCGAGCTACCCGCACTTCTGCACCGAACTCCACTCCAACGACGGCATCCTCGGCGACGCGCGCGAGATCCACATCGAGTACTGCGACCAGTGGGACTCATGACCCCAAGCGACAGGACCCCGCCGACCATGACGTTCAACGATCACCTTCAGCACCTCGTTGAAAGGGCCCTCGCATCCATCCCGGCCGCCGATGCCAGCGACATCTACGCCTTCTCCTTCCTCATCGACAACGAGGACGACGACCCTCGTCAGCCGACCCTGACGGTCGGCTACAACACTGAAGCTCAGGCCGAACGTGGCCCTGGCAAGATTTCCGTGAAGCGTGGCTGTGCCACCGTGCGCCGATGACGCTCCGTCACGGGTAGCGGCGTCGGAGGTGGGCCATGAGGACCACGCGGTGACGCAGGAGCGGAACGCCGGCGCGGCCGGCCATGATCCGTTTCTGGAGCTTCAGGTCCGTGATCCGGCCTTCGTTGACGCCGGAGTTGAACGGGGTGGTGATCCCCTGGACCACTGCGGGCTGGTCTTCACGGATGGCGTTGGCCAGGCTCGCCAAGGCAGACAGGCCAGAGGCCGCGAGTTGGTCGAGCCAGTCCGGCAGCGGGGCGGCGTCGCGGGCGTCGAGCATGGCCGCGAACTGCCGTACCAGAGTGTGGGTTTGGTCGAGTTCCGGGCAGTGTTCAAGCAGCCGACACAGTGCCTCGGTGGGGTGCAGGCCGCGCTTCGACGGTGTGGTGGTGATCCACCGGGCGACCTGGCGGGGCGAGGGTGGCCGCTCGCGCGGTGTGTCGATCGGCAGACCGCGGCGTAGCGGCGCGATGGCCATCTTGACCCGCTGGTAGTGGCCGCCGTAGCCCTTGGCGGCAATCTCCTGGTGCAGCACGGTCGCGGTGTGCTCGCCTTCCTCCCACCGCTGCCTCAGATACTCCAGATACGGGTCGAGGCTCGTGGACCGGCGGGGCGGAGTGCGCCGTACGCACTCCTGCCAGCAGGCAGCGCGTGCGTACTTGGCCACGGTGCGGCGGTTCAAGCCGAGCTCGCGGGCTATCGCACTGAGACTGCGGGCCGTGCCGGTGTACCCCTGGACCGTCTCGAACAATCGCTTCGCATGGCGGAGGGCGGGAGTATCGGCCGCCTCGCACGGTTCGTTTGACGGCGGTGGGGCCGGTACGGGTTCACGTACTGCCGCGGCCAGGCAGCCGCGGTGGGCCGCAGCGATGTCCGAGACCCGCCTCGACAGCCCCTGCCACAGGTGAAAACGGTCGCTGACCTGCACCGCGTCCGGGGCTCCCTCGGCGATGCCCTGCCGGTAGACCAGCGAACCGTCCCGGCACACCACCTCGACGCCGGGATGCGCACGCAGCCAGTAGGCCAGCTGCTCGGCATCGCGCCCGGCCCACAACTCGATCGGCAGCCGTGTGTCGGCATTCACGAGCAGCGTGCCGTAGACGTCCGCGTACAACGCAAAGTCATCCACGCCCAGCACCCGCGGTGTCGCGACCGACGGAAGGCCCATGCGCATCAACTGGAACAGCACACTCGTCCGCGACAACGGCGTCTTCAAGATGCGCAGAAGCCGGGCCCCGCCACGGCCGGCGAGCAGCACCCCGGCCATCTCGACCAGATGCTGCAGCAGCGGACTGCGCCGCTGATAGCGCACCGTCAGCCCCTCCACCTGCTCGGCAAACGTCCGCCGACCGCAGTGCGCACTGTCACAGAACAACCGCCGCACCGCCAGACTGATCAGCACCGGACGGCCCCGGGCAGCGACATCGGCCAGCGTGCGGGAATACCGGCTGTGCACCCGCGCCGACGCGCACCGGCAATCCGGACACGCCACCATCAACTCGCGGGTACGGGCAGCGATACGGACCACGCCGCCCGCCACCCACACTCGTTCCACCCGCACCGCATCGAGGTGCGGCGACACAATTCGTACGAGGTCATCACACTCGCCGAAGGTCCCGCTACCCGTGACGGAGCGTCATCGGCGCACGGTGGCACAGCCCCGCTTCACGAAAATCTTGCACGGGCCGCCACCGGCTACCTCCCCGTCGCCGAGAACGAACTGAACGTCCGAACCCTCCCTCGGCGACACCAAAACCATGCCTGATCAGCGGAAACTCGGCAGCGCCGCCACCAGGTCCGCCATGAACGGGCGTATGTGCTCGGGGACTTCCACCGGTCCGATGACACAGCGGTCCAGGACGTGTGCCGCCCGCTGCGCCACCGCGTCCGGGGCGGGATCCTGCTTGGCCATGTGGTGCTCCTGACGTGCCTGTTCTCGTCGTTCAGCTTGCCAGGAAGCCCGCCGGACAGCCCTGTCGACAGGCGGCCCCGCGTCGACCACGTCGTGCTCGGCAACGGCGGCGGTTGCGGTTGTGGCGAGACAGAGGTCCGGCCCGCCGCAACGGGGGAATGCGACGGGCCGACACTGGGCGTCACGCTGCCACAACCGCGCACCTGTTGCACGGGTATGAGGTGAACATCGCCGGCGGCTCTGGCGGACTGCGCGAGCGGGCAGTTCTGCCTGTGGCAGGACAACTGGAGCGGCCGGATGCTCAGCTGGACGCCGAGCACCCAACTCTGCTCGGGTTTCACCATCAACCTGACCGACTTCGGGTTCAACGATGTCGCCTCCTCCTGGGCGAACAACACGCAGAGCTACACCATCGACGTCTGGCACGACATCGGCCAGGGCGGATCGAGGCTGTGGACCGAACTCCCGGGCACCAGCTCCCGGTTCGTGACGGCCAACGACCAGGCCTCCAGCCTGAACTGTCACCTCTGACAGTGCCGCCCGGTCCTGCCCGGACCGAGTGGGCCACTGTGCCGTAGCTGTGAGCCAGGCCAGCGCAGGGGTCCACGCCGTCACGCTCCGCACCCCCGACCAGGGTCGTTCGCCGCGGGCCGACTCGCCGCCCGCACCGCTGAACAGGTGGACCCGCAATCGCAGCACCGGCGGCAGCGGCCTCGGCCTGGCGAGTCCTCACGCTCGCCGAGGCCCACGGCGGCACGGTGGACGTGGCGAGCACGGAGGGGGAGGGGGCCACCTTCACCCTGCGGCTGCCGACAGCCGAGTCACGGAAGCCGGAGGGCCCCGGTCGACCCTGATGGGATGACGACAGCGCTCTGACAGGTTCCTCACAAGTGGCCGTCAGGGTGAAGCCATGCCCGGAACCTGGTGCGGATCGGCAACCAGGAACGACCAAGCCGGGCTGGAACTGGAGCCCTCACATGTCCCGCCGTCTCACCCTGCGCCCGCTGCGTATCGCTGTCCTGACCGGCGTCGCGGCCGGCGCGCTGCTCGTCCCGGCCACCGCGGCCTTCGCCACCGATCCGACTCCGACACCGGGCGCGACCGACCCGACCTCGGCCGACAAGGAGGCCCTGGCGAAGAAGAAGGCCGAGGGCGCCAGGACGAGCAAGGAGGCCGAGGCCAAGAAGGCCGCCGAAGCCCAGAAGACCGGAGGCAAGGGCTACCCGCGTGGCGGTGTCGCCGCGGGCGAGGCCCCCGCCCAGGACGACAACACCGGCACGCTCATCGGTTCGGCCACCGGCGCGCTGCTGCTCGCGGGCGCCGGCACCTACGTACTGCGCCGCCGCACCACCGCCCGCCGCGAAGGCTGACCCGGCAGCACGACCTCTCGTACGAAACGGTGGCGCCGCCCTTCACCCGGCGGCGCCCTGTGCGTTCCGGCGAACCCTCACACCCTGTTCTGGAGCCCGAGTTGCCCCCTGCACACCCTCCGGCCCTGTCCCGGGCCCGCCTCGCGACCCTCACCCTGTTGACCCTCGTCACCCTGCTCACCGGCTGTTCGTCCGGCCCCGACCCGACGGTCCGGGTCACCCCCACCGCCCCCGCCGCCGCGTCGGGCGCTCCGAAGTCCGAGCGGCCTGCGGCCGACGCTCCGGCGGCCCCTGCCGAGGTGGCCGTTCCCTCCGTGGGGATCACCAGTTCGCTGATGGAGTTGGGCCTCAACACGGACCGGACGGTCCAGGTCCCGCCGGCCCAGGAGGGGATGACCGCGGGCTGGTACACGGGCGGTGCGGTGCCCGGTCAGATCGGCGCGGCCGTCATCATCGGCCACAACGACACCCGCTTCGGCAAGGCCGTCTTCCACGACCTGAAGAAGATCAAGGAGGGTGCGGACATCACCGTCACCGACAAGACGGGAAAAGCCCTCCACTTCACCGTCACGGCCACGGAGAGCGTCGCCAAGAACGCCTTCCCGACGGAGAAGGTCTACGGGCCGACCCAGGAACGTGCTCTACGGCTCATCACGTGCGACGGCGACTTCGACGCGCAGGGGCACCCTGTCGACAACCTCATCGTGTACGCGACAGCGAGCTGAGGGCCGCAGGCGTGTCCGTTTCGCCCTGCCGGCACGAGTAACGTCCGCGGCTCGATCGTCAGCGGCCGGTTCCAGGAGCGCGCCGCCGAACGGTCGGTACGCGTCAGCCACGGCGAGGCGATCCGCCGCGACTGCCTGGAGGCCGTCACCGCTCCAGTCCGTGCTTGACCAGCACAAAGTCCTCGCCACGAGGATCAACCCTTCAGTCTGCATTGACGCGGTGTCTCACGCCGGTGGCCACGTTCCTGTCTCAGAAGCGTGGCCCTTTCCTCATTTCCCCCGGCAGATGGCCCGGGGAGAACCTGAAGATCAATGGCCGCCGGAGAATTCGCCGCTGAGGCTGTAATGGAGAAGGGTGTGCATCCGTAGGCCCGGGCGCTCCCGTCCGAGGTGGCTGTGACGTCTGTAGCGGCCCCTCGATATTGGCCACCTGGCCCCACCTGGACGACAAACGGCGCGTGACGTCCCGAAGGGCTGCGTAACCTGAAGGCAGCCGCGGAAGCCGGTACCCAGGACCGCCGGAACCGACAGACCGGCGACACCCCGCCGAACGGGCCTGCTCATCCGAGGGGTTGTAGCGTGACCGGATGAGGAGCGACGTATATCGGGACGTGGGCGAGGCCGCCTGGTCGTGGGTTCTGGACCACGTGCGCGAGGCCGAGGGACCATGGCTCGTGCAGGCGGTGGTGGAGGGCGGTCCGGAAACCGTGTCGCCGCCACAGGACCGCGATTCGCTGTACGCGGGGATCGCCGGCTTGGCCCCGGTGCTGGCCGAGATCGCGCAGTACCGGGAGCTGAGCGCGCGAGAAGCGGCACTGGCGACCGGCATCGTAACCAGGCTGTCGGCACAGGCCGGGCAGCGAACGGAACCCTCGCTGTACGACGGCCTCGCAGGGGACGCGACGGCGCTCAGACTGCTCGCCCCGGGCGAGGAAGCGGTGGCACTGCGGCGGCTGGCCGCCCTGGCTACCGGCGACGGATGGAAGACCACCCTCGATTTCGAACCGGGCTCCAACGCGCCCCTCACCGACGTCATCATGGGGACCGCGGGCGTCGTGATGACGGCGGTCTGGGCGAAGAGCGAGTTCGTCGAGGTGATCGCGACGACGGGAGGCGAGGCGCTGCTGCGGGCGGCGGACCGTACGGAAGCGGGCCTCGACTGGGGCATGACGCCGGGGAGGCCGTCGAGGGCACCGAACTACTCGCACGGAACCGCCGGCATCGCGGCCGCACTGGCGGTCGCGGGCACCGCCCTGGACCGTCAGGACTTCATCGAGGCCGCGGTGGAAGGCGCCCGGCACGTCCTCTCGGTGGGGTCCTTGGAGGACGCCGGTTTCGTCGTCCCGCACACGATCCCGCCGTCGAAACGGGAGGTGGAAGCGGTGACGTACACGTGGTGCCACGGCCCGGCGGGCACCTCGCACCTGTTCACCGCACTGGCGCACGCAGGGGTCGCCGAGGTGGCGGGCCATGACGTCGACGAACTGCGGCACCGCTGTATGACCTCGATCCTCACCTCGGGCCTGCCGCAACGCCTCCGTCCCGGCTTCTGGGACAACGACGGCCGCTGCTGCGGAACGGCAGGCGTCGGAGACGTCCTGCTGGACGCCGCCCAGGACTGCCGGGCGCCGCAGCGGAGGCAGACCCTGCTGCGGGCCGCGCACCGGATGGGCGATGCGCTGGTCGACCGGGTCATCAGGGATGATGCGGGCGCCCGTTGGCGCTTTCTGGAACACCGCGAGGACCCGCCGTTGCTGCCGCCCCAGACGACCTGGATGCAGGGCGCGGCAGGCATCGCGGCCTACCTTCTGCGCCTCGCCCGGTACGGCGAGAGCGGCCCCGACGCCCCGGTCGTGGACCGCCCGGACCAGTGGTGGGCCGTGCCGGCGCACCTGCGGAGTACTCGCACGGACTCATGAGCGGATTCACTTCCGATACACGGCCTAGTGCCAATGCCGTTGCTTTACTGGGCTGTTTGTCTCGGTGGGCGGATTGTGACGGCGTCGTCGTGTGTTCTGGTGGGCTGGGGCCAGGCACGGTGCTCGGCCCGTTTGAGCAGGTAGTTGGACATCTTGCGCTTGACGACACGGAGCTGGCTGCGGAGCCGGCGCGGCGGCAGGAGTGTGGTCAACAGGTCGTCGCGGAGCCGGATCAGGGCCGTGATCCGGTGCTCAGGGGGAAAAGATGCCGGGTGCGGCGGTGACGCTGCGGCGGGCTGCGCGCAGGGTGTCGGTGAACGAAAGCCGGTCCGGGGCGATGCCGTGGACGGCAGCGGTTCTGGACATCAGGGACCTCAGAGCGTGGTGGACCAGCAGGTGGGCCCAGATCTGCTGGCGCACGCCGTCGGGGGTCTTGCTGGCCAGGACGACGCGGGGGCCGCGCTGATGGGTTTTGATCTCGTCGAAGACCGACTCGATCTCCCACCGCCGGGCATACAGGGCCGCGAGTTCGGCCGCGGGGAAGCGTTCCGGATCGAGGAGGTCGGTGACCAGGCGGTAGTGCATGTTCCGGGTGTCCGCTCCGCCGCCGGACAGCTGATAGGCGAGCACCCTCACGTGACCTGCCCCACCATTTGGGCTCCAGGCTCGGTGACTAACCAGCAGCCGGGGTGATGTCGTTCTCGGAGAGTAGTTCGTACTCGATGGGGGTGCGGTAGCCCAGTGCTGAGTGTCGTCGCTGGCGGTTGTAGAAGATCTCGATGAACTCGAAGATAGCGTTGGCCAGTCCGACCCGGGTCTTCCACCGCCGACGGTTGAGCAGCTCGATCTGCATCGAGGACCAGAACGACTCCATCATCGCGTTGTCCAGGCCGTCCCCGACGGTGCCGAACGACGGCAGGAGGCCGGCGGAGCGGATCCTTTCCCCGAAGACCCAGGAGGTGAACTGGGTGCCGTGATCTGCGTGAACGATCCCGCCCGGCTTGGGGCGGCGGTTGCGGATGGCCATGTCCAGCGCGTTGACCACGAGGGTGGAGTCCTGCCTGGAGTCGATGGACCAGCCCACGATCCTGCGGCTGAACGCATCGAGGACTGCCGCGCAATAGACCCACCCTTCTCTGGTGTGGTGTTGCGTGATGTCGGTGACCCACAGCTCGTGGGGGCGCAGCCGATGGAACATCCGGTTGACCAGGTCGTCGGCGGTGACGACGCCACGCAGCCGCTTGATGCGTATTGGCCCGGGCAGGCCGTGGATCCCGGCCTGCGTCATCAGCACCGACACGGTCCTGGAGCACACCTGGATGCCCATTCCCAGGGTGAGCTCGGCGTGGACGCGGCGGTAGCCGCAGGTGCCGTGGGAGGCGACGTGGACCTCCCGGATCAGCCCGGTCAGCCAGTCCCGCCGTAACTGCCGGGGCGTGGTCGGTGTGCGCTTGTGCTTGTAGTAGGGCCCGTCTTCAAACTGATCTTGCCCAGAGCAGGAATGACGCGAGACTGACCGCTGCCTCGTAGGAGGTGGCGGTCTTGTCGTACCTGGTGGCGATGCCGCGAAAGCCCTTGATGCGGTTGAAGCAGCGCTCAACTAGGTTGCGGCGGCGATAGATTCGACGGTCGAATGCCGGTGGCCGGCCGCCGCGACTGCCGCGGTTGTGCCGGTGTCGCTGCTGGTCGGCTTTCTCCGGGATGGTGCAGGCGATGCCGCGTTTGCGCAGGTAGGCGCGGAATCCTCGGGAACTGTAGGCCTTGTCGGCGATGACCTGGTCGGGTCTGGAGCGGGGACGTCCACGTCCGGTCCGCGGGACCCGGATCCGTTCCAGGAGGGGACGCGCGCAGATGCTGTCGTGGCGTTGGCCGGGCGTCAGCAGGATCGCGAGCGGGCGACCCTTGCCGTCGCAGGCGAGATGAATTTTGGTGGTCAGGCCTCCTCGGGATCGGCCGAGGGCGTGATCGTCTGGTTCGTCCGGCCGGTGGGTCCCCCTTTTCGGCCGGTGGCGGCGGCGTGCTGGTGGGCCCGGACGATGGTGGAGTCGATCTGGACGAGCCAGTCGACGTCACCGGCCGCGTCCGCGTGGGCCTGGATCTGCCGGAGGGCCCGGGTGAACACTCCGTCCAGCGCATAGCGGCGGAAGCGGGTGTAGACCGTCTGCCATGAGCCGTAGCGATCCGGCAGGTCACGCCAGGAGATCCCGGTCCGGATCTTGTAGACCATCCCGTTGACGACCCGCCGATCCTCCACACGCGGCCGGCCCGTCGCGGCCCGCGGAATGAGTGGAGCGAGTAACTCCCACTCCTGATCGCTGAGTTCATGGCGACGTATCACCCCACCATGATCCACCATCCGGTGATCTTTGAAGACGGACCCTAGCAGTCCGGGAAGCCCAAAACCTGAACAAGACGGACTAAGCACGCCGCAGTCGGACGCTAAACGGCCTCTCTGGCAGTAGTTCGGCGTCGGGGATCAGCGGGGCAGCGGTTGACGCTGAGAAGGATCTTCACGTCCGGCCCCGTCCACTCCAGGAGCCCCGAGCCTAGCTGGCCTCCCCCGCGTTTCGAGGAGACGTCGCTGCGGCTCGGTGCGCCCGTGCCGCATCAGCGCCGCCGGCTTCACCGTGGGGCGCACGGCTCCGTCTGGCAGGCGCGACGGCTCGCTGGTCGGGGCCTTGGCCTGCCCCGGCCTGACTCGGTCAGGTTCGCCCTAGCGAGGTCTGGTTCAGAAGCCCAGTTTCCAATGCTGGTATCCGCCACCGTTGCAGTCCTGTATGTAGGCGCTACCGCCATAATTGCTGTCCAGGCACTTCGACGCGCGGACATTCGTGAGCATGACATTGTCCCAGCTCGATCCGTCTGCCCGCCAGAGCTGGCTCGCGGGGGCCTCCTGCGTCCATGAGACTCCCTCACAGGGGACGGTGGCGAGCACCAGGGACGGATTGTCGTTCCAGTACAGGCACCGTTGGGTCGCCTTGTTGATGATCTGGACGATGTCGTGGTCCGTTTGGGCTTTGTAGGCCACAGTCCAGGTCTGGTAGTCGTTGCCCTGCTGACAGGGGTTTGTGTAAACCTGGCCTGCGGCGTTGCTGTCCAGACAGCGCCCGGTTTCCCAGTTACGCAGGAGGTTCACATATCTGTAATAGGTCGCGGCAGACGCGGAGTTCGCGTTCATGAAAGCGAACCCCAACGACAGGGCGAGCGCGAGCGCTCCTGTCCACCAGCGGCGCGACATCAGCCCCGGGCGCGAGGCCCGGTTGGCCGTCTGTCTGTCAGCCAAAGCCTGGGCCTCCTTGTCGGCCGAGGTCGGGTCGGTCGCGCCCGGTGTCGGAGTCGGATCGGTGGCGAAGGCCGCGGTGGCCGGGACGAGCAGCGCGCCGGCCGCGACGCCGGTCAGGACAGCGATACGCAGCGGGCGCAGGGTGAGACGGCGGGACATGTGAGGGCTCCAGTTCCAGCCCGGTTTGGTCGTTCCTGGTTGCCGATCCGCACCAGGTTCCGGGCATGGCTTCACCCTGACGGCCACTTGTGAGGAACCTGTCAGAGCGCTGTCGTCATCCCATCAGGGTCGACCGGGGCCCTCCGGCTTCCGTGACGCGGCTGTCGGCAGCCGCAGGGTGAAGGTGGCCCCCTTCCCCCTCCGTGCTCGCCACGTCCACCGTGCCGCCGTGGGCCTCGGCGAGCTTCAGGACGATCGCCAGGCCGAGGCCGCTGCCGCCGGTGCTGCGATTGCGGGACGACCGTCCCACGGCCCGTGCGATCCAGCGGCAGGCTCCGCCGCACCGTCCCGTACGCCCGGATCGCCAGGTCGACCGTGTCCCCGACGGCGTGCAGCGGGACCAGCAGCAGATCGCCGGCCAGGGCCCAGCCCCCGCGCGCCGCGACCGCCGTGTCCTTGCGGAGCGGGGTCAGGTAGTGCGGTCGGGTGACGAAGTGCAGCATGCGCCCTTCGAGTGCCGCGTGCGCGAAGATCGTGACCACGATCTGCCCGTCCCAGCTGATCACCTGAGCGGTGAGATAGCGCCGGGTGGCCGTGCTGGACGGTGCGCCCCTCGCGCCGCGGACCATGTCGTCGGCCTCCGGCCAGACCTTTTGCAGCCCGACGGGCAGGTTCTTCCACTCCGTCTCGGGCACGCCGAGCATCTCGGAGACATCGCAGTTGGGTAGCGAGTGCGTTTCCACGAGGACGTCCCGCAGGCGCTCCAGTTCGTCGCGTACGTCGTCCATCAGCTCGTCGGCCTCGAACTCCCGGAGGCCTTCGAGTTCTTCGTGGTCCTGGTTCTTGCCGTCGTCCTCGTCGTCTCCGCCGGCCGCCTTGAGCCGGATGCGCGACGACGTCTTGTCCCAGGGGATGCCCGCACCGACGAACCGGTACTCGCTGCCGTAGTTCGTGTAGGCGACGGACTGCCAGGTCTCGGTCACCTTGATGACGGCGATCTTCCTCGCCGAGACCGGAGCGGCATGGGGCCGGTCGCCGATCGTCCGGCGTCCCGGCCGCACCGCGAGCACATAGGCCCAGGCCACCCACCGGTCCAGGACGTACACAGCAGTGACGGCCAGAGCCAGCAGTACGGCCTCCCGCGTACCCCGCCGCAGGGCCTCACGGAGCACCGGAGCGTAGGTACCCGCGAGGCGGTAGACGGCGAAGGCGGCGAGGCCGAGCAGGATGAAGGAGACGAGCGACGTCGTCCCCCACCGCAGGATGCGTCCGACCCTGCCGCCCCGGAGCGACATGTGCAGGAGTGCCGCGGCGACGAGGATCCCGGCACCCCACGGATACCGGAGCGTGGTCAGGCCGACCACTTCGACCAGCAGAGCCGCGCGCAGGCGCCACTGCCTGCGCGCGGCGACGCAATGGCTGAGCACGGGCGCGAGCTGGAAGCCGAACGAGGGTACCGGCCGCTTATCCGCGAACAGCACCTCGCGCAGAGCCAGCCGCGCAAGGTACTCCCCCGCGTATGGGCTGAGCTGCGGTATGCGCCGCTGTCTCCGCCTCCCGCGCGCCTGGTCCTCCATGCGGCCCAGCAGAACCTTCATCTGCTTCAGACGGTGGGGCCGGTCGTGCACCGACGCGCAGATCTGACGGGTGACCGAGGTGTCCGGTATCTCATCGCGATGGGCGTACGATCTCCGCCACACCGACTCGTCAGGCGCCGGAACCTCCGGTTCGGGGTCGGCCGGCTCTGCGTCGCGACGGATACGTGGGCTCCCCGGTTTCAGGTCTTTCCAAGACGGTAGTACCACACGCCCTCCCCCGACCCGCGCCGACGCAGGCCAGTATTTTCCCGACCAGCCGGGCGCGCGCCAGAGTGCGCGATCCGTGTCAGACGAAGGCTCTTCGAGACTCCGGCAAGTAGCCGAAGTGGCGTACGTACGGCGTCACTTGGCGCCTAGCGGTGGTTTGTTGACGGCGGATCGGGGCGGTAGAGGTCAAGGGGTCTGCCGGTAGCGACGGCGCCGATCAGGGCCTGGAGTTCGCTGGGTGGAGGCTGGGCTGTCCAGGCTCGCCAGCAGCGTTGCAGCATGTTCCAGGGCACCAGCCAGCCACGGACGGCCCGGATCGCGCGGGGCCGGCAGGGCAGTTGGGGCGGATGATGTTCTGTCCCGCCCCTCTCTGCCGCTCTTGACGGCGTGTCGGGTTCAGGTGTCGGGTCGACCGACGCCGGTGGCGGTGGGGCGAACCAGGTGTTCCAGCAGAAGCTGAATGCGCAGTTGACCAGGGTCTGGTGGCGGCGGATGGCGGTGTCGGAGCGGACCTGGAAGTCGGCCCAGCCGAGTTCGTCCTTGACCTGTTTGTAGCTCTGCTCGACCCAGTGCCGCAGCCCGTAGATCCGCACGATCTCGGCGAGGTCGGCGGGCAGGTAGGGCGAGTCGGCGACGCGCAGGGAGCCGGGTCGGGGCAGATCGGTGGCCAGATACCAGGTCGCCTTCGCCGGCAGGGTGGCCGGGTCGGTGGTGGCCACGACCAGGCGGACGTTCCCGTCCGGGCCCCACCAGCCGAGCCGGGCTTCAGAGGCCCACCTGGTGGCGGTGTGCCCGTCGCGGAAGGTGCGCTCGATGCGTGTCCAGTCCCCGGGGTGGTCGGCGTCGGTCCAGGTCAGAGCGTGAGCGGCGTCGACGGGGGTGTAGGCGTCGGTGCCGTAGGACCAGGTGCCGTGCCGGGGTTTGAGGGCCATCACGAACGCCAGGCCGGCTGCGTGCAGGCCGGCACGGAAGCTGTCGTGGTCGCCGTAGGCGCAGTCGGCGGCCACCGCCCGGAAGACGAGCCCGGCGGCCTTGGCCTGGGCGGCCAGGGCCACCGCGATCTGCAGTTTGGACTGGAAGCCCGGGTCCTTCTTCCCCTGCGGGAAGTGGTGGGCCGGGGTGTAGGGGCGGGCGTGCACGGGGTAGTAGACGCGCTGGTCCGCCCAGCAGGTGGTCACGGTGACGACACCCCGGTCGATCTTCCCGACCGAGCCCAGGTACTGCTTGCCCACGTGCGCGGTCGCCGTCCCTGACTTGCGGTCCCCGGAATCATCGATCACCAGCACCCCGCTCCCGTGTGGGGCGGTGGCCGGATCGGCCAGCAGCAGCTCCAGGCGGCGGCCGTTGACCTGGTGGTTGTCCCAGGTCAACTCCGAGAGGAAGAACTGCAGCCGCTGCACCGCCGCATGCTGGGTACCGACCACCGGCTCGGTGCCGACGAGGCAGGTCAGCGTCTTGTTCCGGTCCCGTGGAAGCAGCAGCCCGGCCAGATACTCGCGAAACCCACGCCGCTGCGCCAGGGTCTCGAAGAGATCATCGAAGCGGGCGGCGTAGGCTTCCATCGGACCGGGCGCGGGCGGGCATGGCAGCCGCTTCGTCATCTGAGGCTCCACGAAGGCGAGTTGGAACTCTCACTTCCGACGTACTACCGCCCCGATCCGCCGTCAACAAACCACCGCTAGCCTCCAAGCAGAACCCAGTTCCGCCGGACGGCACCGACTCGTTCATGTCCGAGATCGGCTCCCAGCCTCGCGCCACCGCCTGGGACTGGGCGCAGTAGATCACCCGGTTCACGGCTGGCCCGCACCTCGTGTTCGCTGAACCGTTCGCCCGATCGCCAGGCGGGCCAGATCGAATGAGACTGGGGGCAGGACCTGCAGGCGCCGGACCAGAGCAGTTGAGATTTCAAGTCATCGTGCGTCTCAGCCGATCTGGTCGCCCCTGGCCACAGCCCTGACTTGGACCCAGATCATTTACGACAGGACAGCATGGGCCACTGTTCTGCTCCCCGCGCCCGTGGGGATGGCAGGTGTCCCGTGCCACTGGATCTTGACCGTT
>NZ_JALJRY010000054.1 GCF_024519455.1 Streptomyces sp. STR69
CTGCATCCCGTCACCCGAATCACCCGCAAACCGGATGATCACCCGGTCCAGACGCTGGACGTCTTTCACCCCCGCCCGTTTGCGTTGTTCCCCGACGATGGCTCCGTCGGCCTGCTCCGCTGGGCTACTGACCTGGCTGGTCACTGAACTGGACCTCCTCTTCGAGGACGCTGTCCGGGCATGGTCGAACCGCCGACCCTCCCAGGATCAACCCTACGTCCGTAAGGGTCGCCTTCCTTGGGCCGTTCGCATGTTGGACGCTGTTTTGAGACGGCCTGACAACCTGACTTGTCATGATTTCTCGCCCCCCGGCGCTTCTCTTGAAGACGCTCCCATGCATTGTCCGGTTCTCGACTCGACTAACGGCTGATGGCTGACACGGTGTCAGTTTGTCAGGAGTTGAGGTAGGTGAGGACGGCCAGAACACGCCGGTGATCCCCGTCACTCGGCGACAGCCCCA
Organism: Streptomyces sp. STR69; assembly: GCF_024519455.1. Lineage (GTDB taxonomy): Bacteria > Actinomycetota > Actinomycetes > Streptomycetales > Streptomycetaceae > Streptomyces. The sequence continues at coordinate 461 of NZ_JALJRY010000054.1, forward strand.
GCTTCAGGAAGATGTTGCTGACGTGCTTCTCGACCGCGCCGTCGCTCACCACCAGCTGCCGGGCTATCGCGGAGTTCGTCCGTCCCTCCGCCATCAGCCCCAGCACCTCGCGCTCCCGCGGGGTGAGCCGCACGAGCACATCCTGCTTACGGCTGCGCCCCAGCAACTGCGCGACCACCTCCGGGTCCAGCGCCGTACCCCCCGAGGCCACCCGCACCACCGCGTCGACGAACTCCCGGACCTCGGCCACCCGGTCCTTCAGCAGATAGCCGACGCCATGCGTGGAACCGGCCAGCAGTTCGGTGGCGTAGCGCTCCTCCACGTACTGCGACAGCACCAGCACGCCGAGACCGGGATGCGCCTTGCGCAGCTCCACCGCGGCCCGTACGCCCTCGTCGGTGTGCGTCGGCGGCATCCGTACGTCCGCCACGACGACGTCCGGCAGCGCGCCCTGGTCGGCCAGCTCCGTGATCGTCTTGACCAGTGCGTCCCCGTCGCCGACCCCGGCCACCACGTCGTGCCCGCGGTCGGTCAGCAACCGGGTCAGGCCCTCCCTCAGCAGCACTGAGTCCTCGGCGATGACCACCCGCACCCTGTCCTCCACGATGTTCGGCCCCCCATAGCCCGCCCTGCCCGTCCGCGCCCTGTTCGCATCCGTCCGCACGGCAGGTCCAGCATTCCAGTATTCGGACCCCGGTGCGTCCGGGCGAGTGGAATTCGGACTGGGGCACGCTCCCCGACGGCCGGAACGACATCCCGCCGGACGGCCGGAACAGGGACAGGACATCGCAGGTTCCGGCTCTCCGCACGACCTGGTCCCGATCACCGGGCGCCGGGTGCCCGACACGGAGGGGTGGGCCCATGGGGGCGAGCGCGTGACGGGGGTGTCGGTCGGGGGCGCGGCGACGGCGTACCTGCCGGACGGCGGGGGGGTATGAGGAGTGCGCGGTGGCTCCGGCGGGCCGCTGGGGGAGGGGCGGAACCGGGGGAAGGTGGTGCCGGCGGTGGGCGATCCCGGTAGTTCCGGCGTTCGCGCGTGGGCGTGGGCGTGGGCCGGTGTTCACTTTTCAGTACAGGCGGGCGGCGGGCGCCCTCAGCCTGTCCGGTGTTTGAGGACGAGGCCGTTCAGGCCGAGTTCAGGCCGAAGGGGGGTCTGGGGGCGCTGCCCCCCAGGAACGGCGGCGGCGGGGCTCAGCCCCGCCAGGGCAGTTCCGCCGTGATCCGGGTCGGGCCGCCCGCCGGGGAGTCGACCACCAGGATCCCGTCCACCGCGTCCAGGCGTCCGGCAAGACCGGCCAACCCGGAACCGCCGGAGGCATCCGCGCCACCCACCCCGTTGTCCACGACCTGCAGCATCAGCCGGTTCTCCACCCGCCACACATCCACCGCCGCCCACGTGGCCTTCGCGTGCTTGCTGATGTTCTGCAGCAGTTCGGAGACGGTGAAGTACGCGATGCCCTCGATGGCGGCGGCCGGCCGCGACGGCAGGTCCACGTCCACCTTCACCGGTACCGTGCAGCGCGAGGCGACGGAGGAGAGGGCCGCGTCGAGCCCGCGGTCGGTGAGTACGGCGGGATGGATCCCGCGGGCCAGATCCCGCAGCTCCTGCAACGCCGTCTTCACCTCGCCGTGCGCCTCGCCCACCATCCGCGCCGCGGCCTGCGGGTCCTCGGTCAGCTTCTCCTTCGCCAGCCCAAGATCCATCGCCAGGGCCACGAGCCGCGCCTGTGCCCCGTCGTGCAGGTCGCGCTCGATCCGCCGTAGATCCGCCGCCGCCGTGTCGACCACGACACCCCGGTCCGACTCCAGCTCCACGACCCGTGTCGCCAGCGTCGACGGTCCGAGGAGCCCGTGCACCATCAGCCGGTCCACCAGCGTCAACGCCCGTACGATCCACGGCGTGGCCAGTGTGAACAGCAGTCCCACCAGCGCGGTGACGGTGATCTCGAAGGGGTTGTCCAGATAGATCCGGTGGTGCTCGTCGCCGTACAGCTGAAGGCCGCCCCCACCGCCGTACATCGGGAAGAGCCAGAACCACAGCGGGTACGTCAGGAGGGCCCAGCCGTAGGCCCAGAAGTTGAGGGCGACGACGAAGGAGAAGACCGCCCACGGGAAGTGCAGCACCGCGTACAGCAGATGGCGCCAGGACGTGCCGGACTTGAGGACGGCGCCCATCCAGGCCATCGGGCCGTTCTTCCTCATCCGCAGCGGCTCGGGGTCGGCGACGTCCAGGTCGAGCAGGCGGCGGGCCCGCGCCCGTTCCAGCGCGCCGAAGCCGCGGCAGCCGGCCAGGGCTCCGGCCAGGACTGGTACGCCGAGGAACGTGACCAGCAGGCCCGCGCCCAGCGCCACCATCGTGATCGCGTAGGTGAAGAGCATGATGCTGATCGGCAGGCTCAGCAGGATGTATCCCAACTCGCGCCAGCTGCGCGCCGCCAACGGTGCGCGCAGCGCGGTCGGCAGCCGGCGCCGGCGCCGCTCGTCGAGGTCGAACGTGCCCTGCGACCCGTACTCCTGCCCGTACTCCGTGGCCATTGACGTCGTCCCGTTCTACTCGTTTCCGCAACCGTGCTGCTGTATCTCCAGACTGCTCGGCCGCAGGTCCACGGGCCATGGAGTCCGTCGGCGTCCTCGGAGGGGGGTTTTCCCTACCCCTGCTCTCCTTCCTTCAGCCCCGGCCCGGTTCGGCGGTCCGTTCGCGCCAGGGCAGCTCCGCGGTGACCGTCGTGGGGCCGCCGGGCGGGGAGTCGAGGACGAACAGGCCGTCCACGGCGCCCAGTCGGTCGGCGAGGCCGCGCATGCCCGTACCGCCGTCGAGGCGTGCGCCGCCGCGGCCGTCGTCCCACACCTGGATCAGCAGCCGGTCGTCCGTCCGCCACACGTCCACCGACGCGGTACGGGCGCCACTGTGCTTGCTGATGTTCTGCAGCAGCTCGGAGACGGTGAAGTACGCGATGCCCTCGATGGCGGCGGCCGGGCGCGCACCCAGCTCGGCCGTCACCTTCACCGGTACCGTGCAGCGCGAGGCGACGGAGGAGAGGGCCGCGTCGAGTCCCCGGTCGGTGAGTACGGCGGGATGGATCCCGCGGGCCAGATCCCGCAGTTCCTGCAGCGCGAGCTTCACCTCGCCGTGCGCCTCGTCCACCATCGCGGCGACGTGTTCGTCCGCCTGCCCCTCCAGCAGCTTCTCCTTGGCCAGGCCGAGCCCCATGGCCAGATTCACCAGCCGGGCCTGCGCCCCGTCGTGCAGATCGCGCTCGATCCGTCGCAGATCCGCCGCCGCCGTGTCGACCACGACACCCCGGTCGGACTCCAACTCGGCGATACGGCGCTCCAGTTCGTCGGAGGGGGAGAGGAGACCGCGCACCATCGCCCGGTCCACGTTCGCCAGCCCCCGCGCGATGAACGGCAGCACCGGCCACAGCACGAACAACGAGGTCAGGGTGATCATGAAGGTGGCGATGCCCCACGGCAACCGCATCCCGTCGTACAGCACCGTCCGCCAGCCCACCGGGTCCTTCAGCGCCATCCACACCCGCTGCAGCAGCCCGCCCCCCTTGCGCAACGGCAACGGGCTCGGCTCCTCGATCCGCACCCCGAGCAGCCGCCGGGCCCGGCCCCGCTCGAACTTCCCGATCAGCCGCGCGCCCATCAACCCCAGCGCGAGCAGCGGGAACCCGACCACGGTGACGGTCAGCCCGCCGCTGATGGACAGCATCGTCACCACATAGACGAAGCCGAACACCGACACCGGCAGATTCGTCAGGAGATGCGCGATCTCCTTCCAGGTGTGTCCGTCGTAGGCGAAGCGGGCCGGCGGCAACGGCTCGTCGAGCTTGTCGCCACCGGATGCCGCCGGGTCGGCGTAGGGGATGCGTACGGTCATATGGGCCAGCGTGCCGCGCGGCGGGCCCCGGCGCCATGAGGTCCGCCGCCCCGGTTCCCGGGGGAAAACCCCACCATCGCGTCCATCTCGGCATTTCGAGCGGATCTCAAGCCGCGACGGGCTGCTTACCGCCCCTTTAACAGGGCCTAGACTCCCGTGCGTACACATCGTCGAACACAGAGTTCACATGGGTCACCGGGGCATCGGAGCGGGCCTGTAGCGAGCCTGTGGGGAACGGGCCCGTAGCGGGCCTGTGGGAAGAGGAGGGGTCGGACTTGCGGGAGATGGTGCAGGGGACCTTGCCGGACGGTTCGCCGGTGACCTTGCCGGTGGCCTTTCGGGAACCGGCCGTGGTCGTGGCGGCGGACTACTTCCGGTCCTACTCCGTCGTGGGACTGCTGACCGTCGTCGGCGTGCTCTTCGTCGCCGTGGCCTTCGGCGCCGGCCGCCTGCTGCGCCCGGTCGTCCCCACCCCCGAGAAACTCCTCACCTACGAGTGCGGCGTCGACCCCGTCGGCGAGGGCTGGGCCCACACCCAAGTCCGGTACTACGTCTACGCGTTCCTCTACGTCATCTTCGCCGTCGACTCGATCTTCCTCTTCCCCTGGGCCACGGTCTTCGCCGCCCCGGGCTACGGCGCGACCACCCTCGTCGAGATGTTCGTCTTCCTCGGCTTCCTCACCGTGGGCCTGCTGTACGCATACAAGAAGGGCGTCCTGACATGGACGTGACCCCCGAGCCCGTGCTGCTGCCGGAGCCGAAACGGCTGGGCACCCTCGCCCGTCTCGCCCCCGAGCCCATGAAGGTCGTCCTCAACTGGGGCCGCCGCTACTCCCTCTGGGTCTTCAACTTCGGCCTCGCCTGCTGCGCCATCGAGTTCATCGCCGCGTCCATGGCCCGCCACGACTTCATCCGCCTCGGCGTGATCCCCTTCGCGCCCGGCCCGCGCCAGGCCGACCTGATGGTCGTCTCCGGCACGGTCACGGACAAGATGGCCCCCGCCGTGAAACGCCTCTACGAGCAGATGCCGGAACCGAAATACGTCATCTCGTTCGGCGCCTGCTCCAACTGCGGCGGCCCTTACTGGGACTCCTACTCCGTCACCAAGGGCGTCGACCAGATCATCCCGGTCGACGTCTACGTTCCCGGCTGCCCGCCCCGCCCCGAAGCCCTCCTCCAGGGCATCCTCAAACTCCAGGAGAAGATCGCCCGGGAGTCACTGGGGGAGCGGTACGGGTACGGGACGCCGGGGGCACGGCCTTCGACGGCGGCATTGCAGAGCGGGTTGGTCGCGGCGCCGACACCATCACCGGTGCCCGGCGAGACGCAGGGTTCATCGGCTACGGCTACGGCTACGGCTGCGGGTTCGTCCTCCGACCCGGCGGCCTCGGGGGACGACCGATGACCGCCGTCGGTTGGTTGCCCGCGCCCACCGAGGAACTCTTCGGTACGGAGGCCACCGCCGAGGAGTCCTACGACCTCCTCACGGTCGACGTACCGCCCACCACCTGGCTCGCCGCCCTGCGCACCGCCCGCGACGACCTGGGCTGCACCTACTTCGACTGGCTGAGCGCGGTCGACGAACCCGGCACCGGCTTCCGCGTCTCGGCCCACGTCGTCGCGCTGTCACCGGTACGCAGGCTCCTCGTCCGGACGACGGTCCCGCACGAGACTCCTGCCCTCCCCACCGCCGTCGACGTCTACGCGGGCGCCGCCTGGCACGAACGCGAGACGCACGAAATGTTCGGCGTCGACTTCGAGGGCCACCCGGCCCTGGACCACCTCCTTCTCCCGGAAACCTTCGAAGGCCACCCCCTCCGCAAGGACTTCGTCCTGGCGGCCCGCGTCGCCAAGGCCTGGCCCGGCGCGAAGGAACCGGGCGAGTCCGACCATGGCGGCCCCAAACGCCGCCAGATGCTCCCGCCGGGCGTCCCTGACCCGAACGAGTGGGGCCCCCTGAAGGGCCAACTCCCGCCGGCCCCGGCCCGCCCCGCCCGCGGCGCTGCCCGAACGGCGGGCGACCGACCGGTGCGAGGCGAGGGCGACCGCCCGGTGCGTGCGGCCGCGGGGGAGCGTCCGGCCGGGGCGGCGGGCGACCGACCGGTGCGAGGAGCAGGCGCACCAGGCGACCGGCCGGCACGGCGCGCCCGTACGGCATCGGATGGCTCGGCGAGCCAGACCGCACCGGGTGGGAGCGAGGTGCGTGAGGTGCCGCAGGCCGAGAATCCAGCTGTGGTGCCGTCGACCGAGAGTCAGGCTCAGCCGGCCGAGGGCGCCCCCGCGGTGCCATCGGCCAGGCCACGCCGGGCGCGCAGCGCGAGCGAGGGATCGGCGAGCCAGATCCGCGGGGCGGGTACCGGGACCGAGGCCGGGGCCGGGACGGGGGTTGAGGCCGGGGCCGGGGCCGTGGCGGGGGCGGGAGTTGAGGCCGGAGCCGGAGCTGAGGCTGGAGCCGGAGAACAGGCTTCGGGAGCTTCGGCCACACCGCGCCGCGCGCGCAGCGACTCGGAAGGCTCGGTGAATCAGCAGACGGAGGGCACCAAAACCCCCCGACGGTCACGCAGCGCCGGCGACGGCTCAGCTTCACAACAGGGCCCGGCCCAGGCGCCCGCACCAGCGCCTGCGGTGGAACCGGCACCCACAGCAGATCCGGCATCCGCACCGGAACCGGCACGGGAGGGCACCCCCGTCCAGCCGCCCACGAGCCCCCGCAGCCCGGACGCACCGTGGCACCAAGCCCGCCCAGCCTTCGACGAGCCGGGGCCAGCGCCGGGGCCGGTGTCTGAGCCCGATTCCGGACCTGGGACCGATTCCGGGCCGGTGTCCGATTCCGGGCCTGAGCCCGGGCCGGTGTCCGATTCCGGGCCTGAGCCCGTGCCGGTGTCCGAACCTGAGTCCAGGCCGGAACCCGAGTCCACCACGCGCCCGGCCGACGGACCGTCAGCCGGAGCCGGAGCCGGAGCCGGAGCCGGAGCCGACTCGGCCGAGGCTCAAGACGACTCGGCTGCAGCCGATCCAACCCCCGAAGGCCAAGCCCCCGAAGAACCGACCCCCGACACCCCCGCAGGAGGCCCGCAGTGAACGACGTGTTCGACGTCGCCCTGCGACTCCTGATCGTCTTCGTCGTCTTCCTCACCTTCCCTCTCATCGTCGGCCAGACCGAACACAAGGTGATGGCCCACATGCAGGGCCGCCTCGGCCCGATGTACGCCGGTGGCTTCCACGGCTGGGCCCAACTTGTCGCGGACGGCGTGAAGTTCGCCCAGAAGGAAGACATCGTCCCGGCGGGCGCGGACCGCCGTATCTTCCAACTCGCCCCCGCCGTCGCCCTCCTCCCGTACCTGCTCGTCCTCCTGGCCATCCCTGTCGGCCCGAGCGAGGGTGCCGTCGGTCAGGTTCTGGACGCGGGCATCTTCTTCGTCCTCGCGGTGATGGGCGTGAGCGTCCTCGGCTCCCTCATGGCCGGCTGGGCCTCCGCCAACAAGTTCTCCCTCCTCGGCGGCCTCCGCACAGCCGCCCAACTCCTCGCCTACGAACTCCCCATGCTGCTCACCGCCGCCTCCGTGGCCATGGCAGCCGGCACGGTCTCGCTCCCCGGCATCCTCGACGCCTTCCACTGGTGGTGGCTGCCCTGGCAGATCGTCGGTGCGATCGTCTTCTTCGTGGCGGGCTTGGCCGAACTCCAGCGGCCCCCCTTCGACATGCCCGTCGCCGACTCCGAGATCATCTTCGGTGCCTACACCGAGTACACCGGTCTCCGCTTCGCTCTCTTCCTCCTCGCCGAGTACGCCGGAATCGTCGTCCTGTGCGGCCTGACCACCGTTCTCTTCCTGGGCGGCTGGCATGGCCCGTGGGGCGCAGACGGCCTCGGCTGGGTGTGGACCCTGCTGAAGACCGCGCTCCTCGCCTTCGTCGTCATCTGGCTCCGTGTCACCTATCCCCGGCTGCGCGAGGACCAGCTCCAGAAGCTCTCCTGGACCCTCCTCGTCCCCCTCTCCCTGGCTCAGATCGCCCTCACCGGCATCGTGAAGGTGGTGTTTCTCCAGTGACCCCGTTTCCTGGCTCCGGCCTGGCCAAGGGCCTGGCCGTCACCCTCCGCACGATGACGAAGAAGACCGTCACCGAGCAGTACCCGGACGCCCAGCCCGACCTCCCGCCCCGCACCCGCGGAGTCATCGGCCTGTTCGAGGAGAACTGCACGGTCTGCATGCTCTGCGCCCGTGAGTGCCCCGACTGGTGCATCTACATCGACTCCCACAAGGAGACGGTCCCGGCGGCGGCCCCGGGTGGCCGCGAGCGCAGCCGCAACGTCCTCGACCGCTTCGCCATCGACTTCTCCCTGTGCATGTACTGCGGTATCTGCATCGAGGTCTGTCCTTTCGACGCCCTGTTCTGGTCCCCGGAGTTCGAGTACGCCGAGACCGACATCCACGAACTCACCCACGAACGCGACAAGCTCCGCGAGTGGATGTGGACCGTCCCGGCCCCACCCGCCCTCGACCCCGGCGCGGAGGAGCCCAAGGAGATCGCCGCCGCCCGCAAGACCGCCGAGAAACTGGCCGCGACTCAGGCTGCCGCGGAGGCGGCCCAGGTCGCGGACGCCACCGAGGTCACCGAGGTCACCAAGGCCGCGGAGGGCACCGGGGTCGCGCAGACCGCAGCGGAGCCCGCCGAGCCCGGCCACGTCGAGTCGGCCTCGCCCACCGACCCGCCGGAGGGACAGTCGTGACCCTCTCCACCACTGCCACCGCCACGGCAACCCTCGCCGCCACCCACACCCATGGTTTCCTCTCCCCGACCGGCGTGGAGATCGCCTTTCTCCTCGTCGGTCTGGTCACCTTCGGCGCCGCCCTCGTCACCGTCACCACCAAGCAGCTGGTGCATGCCGCCCTGTGGCTCGTGGTGGCGCTCGGGGGCATCGCCGTCGAATACCTCCTGCTCACCGCCGAGTTCATCGCCTGGGTGCAGGTCCTGATCTATGTCGGTTCCGTCGTCGTCCTCCTTCTCTTCGGTCTGATGCTCACCAAGGCCCCCATCGGCCGCTCCCCGGACGCGGACTCCGGCAACCGCTGGGCCGCCCTCACCGTGGCCGTCGCCGCCGCGGCGGCCCTGGTGTGGGTCGTCGTCGACGCCTTCCGTGCGACCTGGATGGACCTGGACGGTCCGGCCGCCGGCTCCACCGCGGTGACCGGCGCGAGCCTGTTCCAGAACTGGGTCCTCCCCTTCGAGGCCCTCTCCGTCCTTCTCCTCGCGGCCCTGGTCGGCGCGATCGTCCTGTCCCGCAAGTCGAAGGCGGAGTCGAGCTCTCCCCCTGTGAACTCCCGGCCAGCGACCGGTAGTTCCCCATCCGTCCCGGATTCCCGTAATCACACGACCGGGCGAAATGGCGTGGTTGAGGGCAACGGTTCCGCAGGTCGGAACAACCCGACCGAGCAGGAAGGAGCCCGCTGATGCACCTCGTCTATCCAGCCGTGCTCGCCGCCCTCCTCTTCTGCACAGGCGTCTACGGCGTCCTCGCCCGCCGCAACGCGATCCTCGTCCTGATGTCGGTCGAACTGATGCTCAACGCCGTCAACCTGAACCTGGTCGCCTTCGACGTCTGGCTCAGCCGGACCGCCGAGGACAAGCTGCACTCCGGCCAGGCCCTGACGCTGTTCACCATCGCCATCGCCGCCGCCGAGATCGGCATCGGCCTGGCGATCGTCCTCGCCGTCTACCGGGCCCGCGGCACCTCGGACATCGACAAGCTCCGCGACACCGCCGAGGGCCACGAATCGGACGGTCCCGGCGGTTCCGGCGGATCCGGCGATCCCAGTGGGGCCGACGGCCCCGACAGCGACGGCACCGAGCCCCCCGCGGCCGAGAAGGCTGAGGCCACCGCGTGACCACGACCACCCTCGCCGTCCTCGTCCCCCTCCTTCCGTTCCTGGGCGCCGCGGCCGGCCTGCTCCTGGGCCGCACCGCCCCCGGCTTCGTCCGTCCGCTCGCCGTCCTGCCGACGCTTGCCGCACTCGCGCTGGCCGCGATCGTCGCCGTACGCCAGGGCGGCGACGCGGCCATCGACTCCACCACCGAACTCACGCCCACCGGCTCGGTCCCCGTCGAACTCGCCCTGCACATCGACGGCTTCGCCGCCCTCGTCGCCGTCCTGGTCGGCTTCGTCGCCACCTGCGTGCAGATCTACTCGACGGGCTACCTGCGCGACGACCCGCGCTACCCCTCGTACGCCGCCCTCGTCTCCCTCTTCACCTCCGCGATGCTCCTGGTCGTCTACTCCGGCGACCTGATCGTGCTGCTGGTCGGCTGGGAAGTCATGGGCATCTGCTCCTACTTCCTGGTCGGCCACTACTGGGAGACCCCGGAGGCCCGCGCCGCTTCCATGAAGGCCTTCCTCGTCACCAAACTCGGTGATGTCCCCTTCCTGATCGGCCTGTTCGCGCTCGCCACCGACGCCGGGTCCTTCCGCATCACCAAGGTCCTCGGCACCGTCGCGAGCGGCGGGCTGCACCACCCGACGCTGATCGCCCTGCTGCTCCTGGCCGGCGTGGCGGGCAAGTCGGCCCAGTTCCCGCTGCACACCTGGCTGCCCGACGCGATGGCCGGCCCCACCCCCGTGTCCGCGCTGATCCACGCCGCGACGATGGTCGCCGCCGGTGTCTACTTCATCGCGCGTCTCCTCCCGGTCTTCGAGGCCTCCTCAGCCGCGATGGTCGTCCTCGCCGTCATGGCCTCCGTGACGATGGCCGGTTCGGGCCTCGCCGCGCTCGCCCAGGACGACATCAAGCGCGTCCTCGCCTACTCGACGATCGGCCAACTCGGCTATATGACCGGCGCCCTCGCCGTCGGCGACCGCGGTGCCGCCGTCTTCCACCTCCTGTCCCACGGCGCCTTCAAGGCGCTGCTCTTCCTCGCCGCCGGCGTGATCATCCACGCCTCCGGCACCAACTCACTGGCCGCCATGTCCCGCATGGGCAACCTGCGCGCCCGCGTCCCCGACGCCTTCTGGACGATGACCGTGGCGCTCCTCGCCCTCGCCGCGATCCCGCCCTTCAGCGGCTTCTTCTCCAAGGAGTCCGTCCTCGGCGCCGCCGAACACGCGGCCACCGAGCACACCTCGCACATCCCCGGCGCCGCGGGCTGGATCGTCCTCGTCGCCGGCCTGCTCACGGCCCTGCTCACCGCCGCCTACGCGACACGACTGTGGCTGCTCGCCTTCCACGGCCGGGGAGTTGAAGCCCCCGACCACGGCAGGCAGCCCGTGGCGATGAACGCCGTGCTGTGGGTGCTCGCCGTCCCGTCCCTCGCCCTGGGCGGACTCGCCTACCGCGTGCTCCCGGACTGGTTCGACGGCCGCGACCTCACCCCGACGCTCACCACGTCCGTACTCGGCACGGGTGTCGCGCTCGTCGGGGGCATCGTCACCTACGGCGCCTGGCGGCAGACCACCACGCTGGCGGCCCGCGCACCGATCGGCGCGGTCGCGGCCCACCCGGAGGGCGACGCCGGACTGGTCGAGGCGGAGGCCATCGCGAGCCACACACCCGCCTACGGAGACGTGGCATCGGCACCCGACCCGGCGGACCCGGGCCGCCTGCTGCTGGGCCCGCTGCACCGCCACGCGGCCACCGGCTTCCACCTGGACGCCGTCTACGGGGCGCTGTTCGTCCGCCCCGTGCTGGCGGCGGCGAGCCTCGTCCGGTTCCTCGACCGCGAGGTCGTCGACACGTACGTACAGGGCGCGGGCACCCTGCCCCGCCTCCTCGGAGCCGCCGTACGGCGCGCTCAGACCGGCAATCTGCAGACCTATGTGAGCGCGCTGCTCGCCGGCACCGTCGTCCTGACGGTCGCCGTCCTCCTCGTCGCCACGGGAGCGTGAGCAGGCGTGATCGATATCAACGAGTCCGTGATGCAGGTCCTTCTGGCGTTCGTCGTCGTCGGCCCGCTCCTCGGCGCCGTCGCCGCTCTCCTGCCCGCCCCGCCGGGACTGAAGGGGAAGTCGCCCGAGCAGGCCGTACTACGCCACGGCGTCACCGTGACCGGCGTGGTCCTCATCGCCGCGATCGTCCTCGCGCTCGGCTTCGACCACGACCATCCGTCGAAGATGCAGGCCACGACCGACATCAGCTGGATCCCCGCACTCGACGTGCGCATCCACCTCGGCATCGACGGCATCTCCCTCCCCCTCCTGGTCCTGACCGCGCTGCTGACCTTCCTCTGCGCGCTCTACTCCTACTTCAAGATGCCTTCGGGCCCGTCCCCGAAGGCATTCGTCGCCCTGATCCTCGTCCTGGAGTCCGGCACCCTCGCCACCTTCGCCGTCCTCGACCTGATCCTCTTCTTCCTCGCCTTCGAGACCGTCCTCATCCCGATGTACTTCCTCATCGCCCGCTGGGGCGGTGCCCAACGGACCCAGGCCGCCTGGAAGTTCATCCTCTTCACACTGCTCGGATCCGTCGTCATGCTGCTCGGCCTGCTCCTGATCGGAATCAAGGCGGGCACATTCGACATGGTGGCACTCGCCACTGACAACGGCCGGTCGCTGACCACATCCGTGCAGGTCATCGCCGTTCTGGCGGTCGGGATCGGGCTCGCGGTCAAGACGCCGATGTGGCCACTGCACAGCTGGCTGCCCGACGCCCACACCGCCGCCCCGACCGTCGGCTCGGTCCTGCTGGCCGGCGTGATGCTGAAGATGGGCACGTACGGGTTCGTCCGCATCCTGCTGCCGATCGCACCGGACGGCATGCACACCTTCGCGCCCTACCTCGCCGCCTTCGCCGTCGTCGGGATCATCTACGGCTCCCTGGCCTGCCTCGCCCTCGCGAAGCAGGGCGCGAAGGGCGACCTCAAGCGCCTCATCGCCTACTCCTCCGTCGGCCACATGGGCTTCGTCCTGCTCGGCATCTCGACGATGACCCCGACCGGCGTGAACGGCGCCCTGTTCGCCAACATCGCCCACGGCCTCATCACCGGCCTCCTGTTCTTCCTCGTCGGCGCCCTCAAGGACCGCACGGGCACCACCGACCTGGACACCCTGGCCGAGGAGACCGGCGCGGCCCTCTACGGCAAGGCACCACGCCTCGGCGGCCTGCTCGCGTTCGCCGCAGTCGCCTCCCTCGGACTTCCCGGACTCGCCGGATTCTGGGGCGAGATGCTGGCGCTGTTCGGCGCGTTCAAGCCCGCCGCCGACCTCAGTCGCCCCGCGTTCCTCACCTTCATGGCCATCGCGGCCTTCGGCACGCTGCTGACCGCCGCCTACATGCTCGCCGTGGTCCGCCGCGTCTGCATGGGCGCCGTGGCGCAGGAAGCGCCGAAGCTCGCCGACGTCCAGACGTACGAGTTCGCGGCCTGGACCCCGCTGGTCGCGCTCACCGTCGCCGCCGGCCTGTGGCCGAAGGCACTCCTCGGCCTGACCGACCCGGCCGTCCAGCAGCTCCTCGCAGGAGGCACCCGATGAGCGCCCCGGTCCAGCCTCTCGCGGAGTCGATGGTCCAGTCCGTCGACTGGCTCGCGATCGCACCGCCCACCATCACGGCGGTCGTCGGCCTGGTCGTCCTAGTCGCCGACCTGTTCCTCCAGGACGCCAAGAAGGCGCTCCTGGGGTGGGTGTCGGTCGCGGGCCTTGCCGCCTCCGCGCTCATGCTGCTGCCTCTCCTGGACGGCGACCGCGCCACCTTCTGCCTCACCGGCGATCCGACCGCCTGCAGCTATACGGCGGACCGCTTCACCCTGGTCATCCAGTTCCTGGTCCTCGGCGGCGCCCTCCTCGCGGCCCTCCTGTCGATCACCACCTTGAAGGACGCCGACAAGGGACTCCCCGAAGGGGAGTACTGGTTCCTGCTGCTCTCCTCCGCCGCGGGCGCCGCCCTCCTGCCCGCCTCCCGCGACCTGGCGACCCTGATCGTCGCCCTGGAGGTCGCCTCCCTGCCCGCCTTCGCCCTCGTCGGCATCCGGCACGGCGACAAGAAGTCCGCCGAGGCGGCCCTCAAGTTCTTCCTGTCCTCGGTCACCGCGACCGCGGTCAGCCTGATGGGCGTCAGCTTCGTGTACGCCACCACGGGCACCCTGTACCTCACCGAGATCGCCGACCGCATCCAGCATGTCGACGGCCAGTTCCACACCCTGGCCCAGACCGGCGTCGTCCTCACCCTGATCGGCTTCGCCTTCAAGACGGCCGCCGTCCCCTTCCACTTCTGGGTACCCGACACCTACGTGGGAGCGCCCCTTCCGATCGCCGCCTACTTGTCGGTCGTCGGCAAGGCGGTCGGCTTCTCCGGGCTGATCCTCGTCACCGTCGTCGCCTTCCCGTCGTACGCCGACGTGTGGGGACCGGCACTCGCCGCACTGGCCGCCCTCACCATGACGATCGGCAACCTGGGCGCCCTGCGCCAACAGGCCACGCGCGCGTACAGCGCGGTACGGCTGCTCGCCTGGTCCTCCGTCGGCCAGGCCGGCTACCTCCTGGTGCCGATCGCCGCCGCCGCGTACTCCAAGGACGCCCAGAAGTCGATCGGCTCCACCGTCGCCTACGCCCTCATGTACGCGGCCGTGAACCTCGGCGCCTTCGCGGTGGCCGCACTGGTGGGCCGTAGCAGAGCCCTGAACCGCATCAGCGACTACCGCGGGCTGTACGCGTCGAACCCTCTCGCGGCCCTCCTCCTGGCCTTCTTCCTGCTGTGCCTCGCCGGACTGCCGCCGGGTGTCATCGGGCTCTTCGCCAAGGTCACCGTCTTCTCGGCGGCCGTCGACGCGGGCCTGGGCTGGCTCGCGGTCGTCATGGCCGTCAACGTGGTGATCGCGCTCTTCTACTACCTTCAGTGGACGGCCCTGCTGTTCCGCGCGACTGAGGGGGAGCACGACAAGCACCGCGTCCCGGCCCCCCTCACCGCCGCACTCGCCCTCACCGGCGCTCTCGGAATCGCCCTCTCCGGAGCACCCCAACTGGTCCTGCGCTTCGCCGACACCGGACTCTTCTGAGCCGCCGGCACAAACCACCTGAGCCACCGGCACATACCACCGTCCTCACCCGGACGGCCCACGCCCGGCGCCGTACGCACAAGGGAACTAGTGGCCCTCGCCTGGCGTTGACCAGTGCGGAAGGGTCCACTGGACGTGGCACCACGAGACCAGTGGCATCAGAGATCAGCAAGCAAAGGGTTCCCCTGCTGCACGATTTTGGAGGGCGTACCGTGCACCGCCGGCACAACGGGCTCAGGACCGCAGTTCTCCTCGGGGGACTGTCCGCACTCATCATCGTCATCGGCAGCTTCTTCGGCCGCATGGGGCTCGTCGTAGCGGTCGTGATCGCGCTGGGCACGAACGCGTACGCGTACTGGAACAGCGACAAACTGGCGCTACGCGCGATGCGCGCCCGCCCGGTGAGCGAGTTCGAGGCCCCGGCCCTTTACCGGATGGTCCGCGAGCTCTCCACCCAGGCCCGCCAGCCCATGCCGCGCCTGTACATCTCGCCCACGGAGGCACCCAACGCCTTCGCGACGGGCCGCAACCCGCGCAATGCCGCCGTGTGCTGCACGGAAGGCATCCTGCGCCTCCTGGACGAGCGCGAACTGCGCGGAGTCATCGGCCACGAGCTGAGCCATGTCTACAACCGAGACATCCTGATCTCGTCGGTCGCCGGCGCCCTCGCCTCGGTGATCATGTTCCTGGTCAACTTCGCCTGGCTGATCCCGATCGGCCGCTCGAACGACGACGACGGACCCGGCATCCTGGGCATGTTGATGATCATGATCCTGGGGCCCCTCGCGGCCAGCCTGATCCAGTTGGCCATCAGCCGCTCCAGGGAGTACGAGGCCGACGCGTCCGGCGCGCAACTGACCGGCGATCCCCTCGCCCTCGCGAGCGCCCTGCGCAAACTCGACGCGGGCACCAAGCAGCTTCCGCTGCCCCCGGAGCCCCGCATCGAGACCGCGAGCCACATGATGATCGCGAACCCCTTCCGCCCGGGCCAGGGACTCTCCAAGATGTTCTCGACACATCCGCCGATGGCGGAGCGCATCGCCCGGCTCGAGAAGATGGCAGGTCGCCCTCAGTGAAAACCATCCTGAACGTCATTTGGCTCGTCCTGAGCGGCTTCTGGCTGTTCCTCGGGTACCTGCTCGCAGGCGCGCTGCTGTGCATCACGATCATCGGCATCCCGTTCGGCATCGCCGCATTCCGTATCGGCGTCTACGCCCTGTGGCCCTTCGGGTACACCACGGTCGAGCGCCGTGACGCGGGCGCGGCGTCCTGCTTCGGCAACGTCCTGTGGCTGGTCCTCGCGGGCTGGTGGCTGGCCCTCGCGCACATCGTCACCGGCATCGCCATGTGCATCACGATCATCGGCATCCCGTTCGGCATCGCCAACTTCAAGCTGATCCCGATCTCGCTGTTCCCCCTGGGCCGCGAAATCGTGCCCACGGACCAGCCGTTCGCCACCCGCTGACGGGGGCGACCGTGGTGGGGGCGCCGAAGTACGTCCTGCTGTCGTACGACGAAGGCTCCGAGTCCACCGGCGAGCACGGGTACGAGCAGACCTGGGCACTGTGCCAGGACGCCGACGACCTCTTCGCCGACCCGCCCCCGCTCACCCGGGAGACGTACGAACTGCTCGGCTGCGCGCCCGAGGGCGAACTCGCCGAAGCCCTCGCACGCGCGCGTGCCGACGGCTCGGCACCGCTCGGCCTGCTCACCCTGGAGATCCTCGACAAGACCGGCACCGGTGCGGGAATGCAGGGGGACTGGTGGCTGGAGGACGTACGTGTAGTCGGCGACCGTCCCTGCGCGCGTGACCTGTCCCTGAGGGACGTCACCGTCGAGGGGCGATCGTCCGACGACAACCCCTACGACTACCCGCACTGCCCACCGCTCTCCCCGGGCTACCGACTGCTGGGCCCGGACGGCGAACCCTGGGGCGGCTGCCGGGACTTGGCCCACCTCCAGGAGGACCGGCCCGAACCGCTGGACCCTCCCGTGCGCCTGTTGGGCTGTTCCCCGCGCGGCGCGCTGCGGGCGGCCCTGGACAGCGGGGACGAGGACCTCGGCCACGCCAAGTTGCTGCGTATCGACTCCACGGGTCGGCCCCTGCAGCCCGCCACCGAGGGCGAGTTGCGGGCCTGGATCCCGTCCGCGCGCGGCCCGGGCCTGGTCGACCTCACCCTCGACCCCTGGGCGGAACGGCCGCCGCTCGCGGCCCGGGCAGTGTGGGACCTGTGGGGCGAGGGGCGCCCCTCCGAGCCCGGCCGCTGGGCCGGTTGCGACGCCGAGGCCCGCCGGTTCTGGCTCGGCACCGCGCTGGCGAACCACGCCCACGGCGCCCCGGACCGTCCGCCGGGCACCACCTACCACCTCGACGGCAGACACATCACCGACCCGCAGGGCTTCTTCTGCGCTCTCGGCGAGGCGGTGAACGGCCCCGGCGGATACTTCGGTTGGGGCGTCGACGCCCTGGACGACTGCCTGCGCGGTCGCTGGGGAGCCGCCCCGCCCTTCACCCTCGTCTGGCACGACGTGACCGTCGCCCGCACCTGCCTCGGTCTCACCCCGCTCACCGGCCCACGCCCACCGACGTTCGAGGAACTGCTCGCCCTCCTCGCCGAAAAACACGTCGACGTCCGTCTGGCCTGACCGTTCGTCATCGGACCCCCGGAGAGCTGGTTTTCCACAACCGCCGGGTTGTCCACAGGCCGGCCCGATTGTCAGTGGCGCGTTGCACTATGAAGCCATGACCGAGAACGAGCAGCGACTGCTGACCCGGGTGGCCGCCGAAGCCCGCAACACCCTTCCGTGGGGCTGGACTTCGCTCCCCGCCCCGGTGGACGAGGCCACGGTGACCCGCGCCGAGGCCGCCCTGGGCTTCAGCCTGCCCCCACTGCTCGCAGCGCTCTACTCGCGCATAGGAGACGGTGGATTCGGCCCGGAGTACGGCCTGTTGCCCCTGCTCGACAGCCCGCCCGCCGGCGAGCCCGCCGCCGTCACGCAGTACCTCGCCAACCGCGAGAGCGGACGCAAGGACCCCGACTGGCCCTGGCCCGAGGGCGTCCTGCCGATATCCCATTGGGGCTGCGCGATGTACGCGTGCGTGGACTGCCGAACCCCGCAGGCCACCGTGCTGCTCTACGAACCGAACGCGAACGAGGCGGACCACGCGTGGTACGTGGACGCGCCCAGCCTCGCCGACTGGCTCCAGGGCTGGCTCGACGGCACCGGCTGGTACGTCGACGCCAACATCGGCATCGAGCCCGAGCCGTGGACCGACTTCCGCATACGCACGACGACGCAGGCATCCTGACCGGCTCCCGCCACCGGCGACCCTCACGGCACCGTCCTGCCGATGCCTGCAACCACCACACGCATCCGTGACGTCCTGTTCATCGACACGGCGGAACATGCAGCGACAGGCCGTGGGCAAGGACCTACGAACACAGCCTGTCCGGGCGGAATTCACAGCTCCGGATCAGTGCGAGCACAGTGTGAAAGGGCAGGTTCACGGCATGGGCATCATCAGCTGGATCATCCTGGGACTGTTGGCCGGAGCCATCGCCAAATTCCTGCTGCCGGGCCGCGACCCGGGCGGCTTCATCGGTACGACCGTCATCGGCATCGCGGGCGCGTTCCTCGGCGGTTGGATATCGGCCCGCTGGTTGGACCACCCGGTCGCCAAGAACTTCTACGACGGCGCCACCTGGGCCTCGGCGATAGGCGGCGCGCTCGTCCTCCTGATCGCCTACCGCATTTTCTTCGGCAACTCGCGCAACTAGAACCTGTCCCAGCGCGCCCCCGTACCGCAGCCAGCAGGCGAGAAGGGTGGGTACCGACGGGTACCCACCCTTCCTCGTACCGCTGCGCGCTAGGTGTATTGGCCCGTGGACCTGTCCGGCGGATCATGCCGCAGACGCGGAGTCTGGCACGCACCCCCCACCGCACTAAAGGCGTGGGGACCCCCAGCGGCGTTGTTGTCGGTCGCCGACATCCCCCAGCCTTCGGCCGGGAGGCGCCCCCACCGCGTCAACGCCGTCCTCCACCTTCCAGTTGGACGCAACGCCCCCGCTCACGGGCGCCGATCAGGCACTGTCACTTCCCTGCGACCTGATCCGTCGGACAGGGCCTAGTCGCGCGAGCCATGGTTCTACCGGTAGTTGACGAACTGCAGCGCGAAGTCGAAGTCCTTGCCCTTGAGCAGGGCCTGCACGGCCTGAAGGTCGTCGCGGCTCTTCGAGCTGACCCGCAGTTCGTCACCCTGCACCTGGGCCTTCACGCCCTTGGGGCCCTCGTCACGAATGATCTTCGCCACTTTCTTCGCGTTGTCCTGGGAGATGCCCTCCTCGATGGACGCGAAGATCTTGTACTCCTTGCCGGACAGCTGAGGCTCACCGGCGTCCAGCGCCTTCAGCGAGATGCCTCGCTTGACCAGCTTGGACTGGAAGACATCGAGAACCGCCTTGACCCGCTCCTCGGAGTTCGCCTCCATGAGGATCTTCTCGGCGGACCATGCGATCGAGGCACCCACGCCCTTGAAGTCGTAGCGCTGCGAGATCTCCTTGGCGGCCTGGTTGAGGGCGTTGTCGACCTCCTGCCGCTCGACCTTCGAGACGATGTCGAAACTGGAGTCGGCCATGTCCTGTGGCTCCTTGTATCGGGGTGCGTATCGATGCGTGTCACTGCGTATCGGCGTGCGTGAGGACAGCCGCCGAGCCCGGTGTAGGCGCCGGGCCGCATCCGTATAAGCCTAGCCACCCGCTCCCCTCCGGGCGCCGATCTATCGGGTGGCGAAGCACCCCCACGCATCGGGTATCGTTTACGTCGTTGCCACGGAGCGCCGCCGAAAAGCGGTCTGAAGGGCAGCAACCCCGGCGGTGTGCCCGAGCGGCCAAAGGGAGCAGACTGTAAATCTGCCGGCTCAGCCTACCCAGGTTCGAACCCTGGCGCCGCCACATGAAGGTAGACCCTCTCCAACCTGCGGAAACGCAGGTTGGAGAGGGTCTCTTCGTGTCGGGGGACGCTCTTTCGAGTGGAATCGAAACCGGGTGACTTGTCTCACGCTGTGACGCGTGGATCCCGGGGCTGATCAGGGTTTTCGGGCCATACGCGGGCCAGGTCGGGCAATCAGAGGCTACTTTCCGCCCCGAGGTACCCACGGTGGGCAGCTGCTTGAGCCGTAGCCGACGAAGGCCAGCCACAGTGGCGAGTGCGTCTACCGATCAGGCGCGCGTGGGCTAGGGTACCCACCGCCGGGTCTCAGCCACGCTGCCCGGCGACGTCCATCAGGGCAAGCCGTGCCGGCGGAAGCGCGGCGATTTGGGTCTACTCGCTATCTGGTACGAATCTGGTGAGGGCGTCACCGGCGACGTTGCCCGTACTACTTCAGTGGTCGCCTCTAAGAGGTTGTCTCACGTGGTGAGTTTCGCAAGTTTCTTGTAGCAGGTGAGAGCTGCGGCGAGGCCCAGGAAGGCGAGGAAGTGGCTGCCCTTGCGTTCGTAGCGAACGGTGAGACGGCGGTAACCGAACAGCCAGGCGATCGACCTCTCGATCTTCCAGCGGTGTCGGCCGAGCCGCTCGCCAGACTCGATACCCGGGCGCGCGATGCGTGGGATGACTCCTCGGGAGCGGAGCCAGGCAAGGTGTTCGGCGGAGTAGTACGCCTTGTCGGCGCGGACCTTGACCGGCCGTCGTCGTCGTGGCCCGCGCCGGGAGCGTATGGCGGGAAGGCCCAGGAGCAGCGGCTTGAACGCCTGGCTGTCATGCACGTTCGCACCGGACACTGCGATGGCCAGCGGGATGCCCTGCGCTTCGGACAGCACATGCAGCTTGCTGCCCTTCTTACCGCGATCGACCGGGTTCGGCCCGGTCAGCGAGCCCCCCTTTTCGCACGGACGGACGCGGCGTCGATGATCGCTGAGGTCCAGTCCAGCGCACCTCTGGCACCGAGTTCGTCCAGGACCGCCCGGTGCAGCCGGCGCCACAGACCGGCCCTGGTCCACGCCGCGAACCGGCGATGCGCGGTGGCAGGCGAGGTGCCGAACGTTGGCGGCAGATACCGCCAGGCGCAACCGCTGGTCAGCACGTACACCACCGCCGTGAACACTTTCCGATCCGCCACCGGTACCGTCCCGCCACCCTGCTGTCTGGGCCGGAACGGTGGTATCAGTGGCGCGGCAATCTTCCACAGCCCATCGGGGACCAGGTCCCGCGCAAGATCCACAGCCATAGCGGACGATCATGCCCCACGTGGGGCCTGTGGCCCGTCCTCGGGGCAGTGCGGGAATAGCAGTTGGCCATCGAGCCCCACGACTTCTAACCTGCACAAATGACCGAAGACGGCCCCGCAGTACGCGTGGGAGACACCGGACCGCGACCAGTCCACCTGCTCTTCTCCGAGCTGGCAAGACCGTTCGAGAACGACCCCACACTCGACTTCGTCGTGAAAGCTCGCGGGCAATGGGTCAGTATCGAGACCCTGGTTCGGACGTGGCACGGCGACGGCCTCGACACCTTCCTCTCCTCACTGGCCGAGGATTTCCGCGGCTGGGAAGGAGCGCGCGCCTGGCGCTCTCTGGAACGTGACCTGACGATCTCGGCGGAACACCACTCGGGCGGCTACGTACACCTGACGTGGGGCATCCACGATCGACCTCCGTCAGAGGAGTGGCACTTCGAGACCACCACCGTGCACGCGGCCGGCGAGGAGATGCGAAACCTCGCCGCCGAGCTCCACACGTTTCTCACGAGCACGGTCGAGTAGCTGCGGCAACACCACGTGAGACAACCTCTAAACCTTAGTCTTCTATGACGTCGAGATCATCAATGCTCGGAGGATCATCAATCTCGATCGAGTAGCGAGCAAGGCGTGCGGTAAGGCTATCGTCGATCTCCTTTGCTATCGACTTCCAGCCACGCTCTCCGCTGTCACCGAAGAGAGCTACCCCAGTTCCATCAGAACCCGTATCGAATCGGGGACGGAAGAGAATTCCTTCAAATGCATGTTTTCCCGTCTTGCTGAGGATGCTGTCGAACAGCTCAGCAAATTTCCTCGGGATTTCGTAGGGTGTCATCGTTGATAGCTCGTTGGTTACCCTAAAATCTACCGCCGCACGCCGGTCGGTCAGTTTTGCCAGCCTAAAGTTCTCATTTTCGGTAAGCTGATATTCGTGCAGCACCCGGTCTTCGACGAAGTCAGTGGTGAAGATTACGGCAGGACCGTCAGGGCAGAAGTCCGGACCCATGACTTCGAGTAGTCCGGAGAGAGGATCCGTGGTGGTATAGCAAGTGCCGCGCGGAGCTGACAGATCGAATCGACACTCACCGTCCGAGCAGAACCACCATGGGCCATTTCCACGCCTTGCTACCCGATATAACGATTGACCGCTATCCAGGATGACGTGTGGAAACTTAGCCCACGGCCGCCTAATGTTGGGAGGCTGCTGAAATATAGTTTGCCGATTGCTCACTTCGACCACCGATCTGCAGTGGCTTGCGCTATTTCTTGTGCCGCAGTCACTGACTCTGGCTCGCCTTCTCTGAGTGTATCGATGATGCTGCGACCGCCCAAATTAATGAGCGGCCTTCGGAGCCAAGTGGCAACCGTCCAGAGGGTATTTCGCCTATCGTCGGGAAAGGCGCCCAAAATCTCGGCCAGTCCTGAAATTGCCTGCTCGCCGACGAATTGAAATGATGGATAGACGAGGGTTCCATCAGCGGTCTCGAGAGCCAGCAGCCAACGATGGTCAACCCTTTTTGTCAATTCTTCAGGGGTTTCGCGGAGCAAGCGGCAGGCTTGGTCTGTTCGATAGACCGGCCCTATGCTTTCTTTCCACGTGTGCGCAGCTAGAGAAACGATTTCCACTGTGTCGACTATCGGCACCATTGCCGCGCCGTCTGAGGACATTACCTCCGGCGTGGACGGTGCAGGGGAGACTCTATAGTTAGACCCAGATGGCCAGCGCATATCAGTGCCGTCAGCGCGCACGCCGACCTGCTCCCACGCCTTCAGTACGGCCTGGAGTTCCTCGCCGCCGTCTCCGAAGCGGGTCTTCGCGGCGGCGACGGTGAGTGTCGCGAAGTCGGCGAACAGGGCGTCCTTCTTCAACTCGCCGCCGGTCAGGACGTCGTACCAGATCTGTCCGGCCTTCTCCCAGGCGTGTCCGCCGATCGCGTCGGCGACCAGGTAGAAGGCGTGGTTGGGGATGCCAGAGTTGATGTGCACGCCGCCGTTGTCGCGCCCGGTGTGGATGAAGCCGTCCATCGTCGCGGGCTGCGGGTCCTTGCCGAGGGCGTCGTCGTCG
>NZ_JALJRY010000055.1 GCF_024519455.1 Streptomyces sp. STR69
CCGGCGCCCGGCACCGGCGACGCCGGTGACGCCGGCACCGCCGCGCTCGCCCGCCTGGGCCGCAGGCTGGCCACCGAGCGGCGGGCGCTGCGGGCCGCCTGCGCGGTCACCGCCGTGCACGACCCCGCCGACCCGGCGGCGCGTGCCCTGGCGGACCGTCAGGCCCTGCTGGTGCTGGCCGCCGGGACGGCCGGCGCGCGGGAGGCGGCGGCCGGGGCACGGCTGCCCTTCCTCGGCGGCGCCGGCTGGGCGCTGTCGGCGCTCGGACGGATCACCGTACGGCTCGGCCTTGCGCTGCCCGCCCCGATGCCGGACGCGCAGTGGGGCGTGTGGGACGAGCTGGCCCGGCGTGTGGCGGACGGCGTGGACTGCGACCTGTACGCGACGGGGCTGCCGTGGTGAGCGGCAGCGGTGCGGGCCACGGCCGCACACCGTTCCCGCCGCCGTGCCACGTGCCCGGTCCCGATGGGCCCTGGGAGGAGGTCCAGGAGCGGGTCGAGGCGACGGGCCGGGCGGTGGTGCACACCACCTGGGGCCAGTGGCTGACAGCGGCCCTGCTCGACCCCGGGCTGCGCACCCTGCTCGGCCGCGACTGGCCGCGTTACCGGCAGCATCCGGCCCCGGCCGGACGGCTGATCCTCGCCGTCTCCCGGACCGTCCTCAAGCACACGGCCGCCGCCGCGCTCCAGGTCCCCGCCGCCCGGCTCGACCTCGCCTATCTGCCGGGCGGGCGGCCCGTGCTGCGCGGGCTCGGCGCGGATCTGCAGGTGAGCCTCGCGCACACCGACGAGCTGATCGTGGTCGGCGTCAGCCGCACCGGGCCGGTCGGTGTGGACGCCGAGCCCGCCGGGCGCCGGATCTCCTTCGAGGCGCTGCGCGACCACGTGTGCACCGCCGGGGAGGCCCGGCTGCTGGGGGCGCTGCCCGAGGAGGCGCGCACGGAGACGTTTCTGCGCCTGTGGACCCTGAAAGAGGCGTACGCCAAGGCGCTCGGGCACGGCATGCGGCGCCGGTTCTCGGGCATCGGCTTCGAGTGGGACGAGACCGCAACGGCCCGGCTCACCGGGGACACGGCCCGGGAGTGGGCCTTTGCCACCCATCTCGTCGACGAGCGCTACCTGGTGAGCGAGGCGTACCGCCGCGAGACAGCGGCACCGGTGCCGGACGGGCCGTGCGCCGCGTCGTCCGGGCAGGCCCGGGAGGGGCCGCCCCCGGCGGTGCCCCCGCACGCCCCCCGCGTCCCCGGCCTCCCGGGACGGCGTGGTCCCGGGCAGCGGTGAGCGGAGCTGCCGGCCGGGGTTGCGCGGGCCCGCGGCCGGCCGTGCAGAAACGATTCGAAAAGGAGGCGGGGGTGTGGACAGGGCTGCGGCGGCGGAGCTGTGCGGCCTCCCGGGGGGCGGATGAGGAGTCATCACCCGCACGTCGGCGCCGTACTCGCCGTCGTGCTCGAACCGCTGGGCACCCACGACCGGTCGCCGTTCGTCCTGGAACCGTGCGGACCGGCCCGCACGGACGCCGAGGCGGTGGCCGCCCGCGTCGCGGGGCGCCACCGGGCGTACGACGTCGCACTGGACGACGCACCGGACCTGCCGCAGGACGGCATGCCGGCGGCCGGGCGCTTCGGCCGGTACCTCCTGCGGCTCAGCCCCCTGGGCCCGGCCCGGCCCGGCGGGCCGCTCACCGGCGACCTGCTGGCCGACCTGCCGGCGCCGGCCGCCGCGGGCACGCTCGCCGTGAGCGGGGAGCAGCGGGCGCTGCTCGCGGCGGCGGTCGGCGCCCGGGGCGGCCCCGGCCGCTTCGTGGAGCAGATCCACTGGGACTGGACGGGGCCGCTGGACCTGGCCCGGTTCACCACCTCCTGGCAGTCCGTCGCCGAGCGCGAGGCGGTGCTGCGGGCGTCCTTCGACTGGGCCGGCACTCCCCGCCTGGTGCTGCACGACAGCGCGGCCGTGGAGGTCGTCCGCCATGCGCACACCGACGTCGGCCGGGACGACCTGCTGCGCCGGGAGCGCGCCCGCGGCTTCGAGCCGTACCGGCCGGGTCTGCTGCGGGTGTCCCTGCTGGGCCGCCCGCCGGACACGGGCGGCGCCGGACACCCGCCCACCCGTCTGCTGGTGACCTATCACCGGGCGCTGCTCGACGAGCACGGGGCGCGTCTGCTGGTGCGGCGGTTCTACCGCTCCTACCTCGCCGGCGGCGTGCTGCCCGGCGCGGCCCGGCGGCCCGGCATCCGTGACCACGCCCACTGGCCGGCCCGCCGGGACCCGGCCGCGGCCCGGGAGCTGTGGGCGGCGGCCGCACCGCCCGCCGGCGCCGCCGTCGGCCCGGGCCGTGCCGGCGGGCCACCCCGGCCGGCCGGGGGGACGGGCCGGATCCGGCGCCGGCTCGGGCCGCCGCAGACCGCACGGCTGCGCTCCTGGGCAGGGGGCCGGGGCGCGGGGGAGAGCAGCGCCCTGCACATGGTGTGGGCCCTGCTGCTGTACCGGGCGGCCGCCACCGGCGGGATGCTGCCGGTGGCCTTCGGCGTGCACCTGTCGGGACGGGACATGGCGCTGCGGGACGGCGCCGCCGTCCCCGGACTGCTGGGCGGCCCGCTGCCGATGACGGTCACCGTGGACCCGGCCGCGCCGCTGGCGGACCTGCTGCTGCGGGTGCGGGACGTGGCGCTCGACCTGAGCGCCTGCGCGGGGGTCTGCGCCGATCAGGTCCGGGAGTGGAGCGGGCGCGCCCCCGGATCCCGCCTCACCGAGACCACCGTCCGCTTCGACAGCCACCCCCGGCTGCCGGCGAACCTGCGGGCCCGCCTCGCCGCGCAGGGCATCCGGGCGGGCGCGCCGCGGAGCGCCCGGGGCGCCACGGCCCTGCCCCTCACGCTCGCCGCGCACCACGACGCCGAGGACGCTCTCGTGCTGGAGGCCCTCTACGACCGGGCCAGGTTCACCGGCACCGACGCCTGCGGCGTCCTCGCGCAGTGCGTGCGGCTGCTGCGCGGCCTGCCCGACCACCCGGACGGAGGGTTCACCGTCGGTGATGCCCTGCGTCTGCCGGGCACCTCGCAGGTGCCCGCCATGACACCGCCGCAACCCGCCGGCACCGGGCCGGCGCCGGAGGTGCTGCGGGCCGGGGAACCCGGGGCGGATCTCGTGTGCCTGGTCACCGTCCCCGGCGTCACCCCCGGTGCGTACGGCGCGCTGCTGCACGGGTACGGGGGGCCGGAGCGCATCGTGTCGCTCACCGTCACCGGCGGGCGGGTGCCGCCCGCCGCCCTGCGTGAACTGCTCGGTGACGGGCGGCGGCTGACCGTGTGCGGTGCCGGGCCGGCCGGCCGGGTCGCCCACGAGATCGCCCGCCGCGCGGCGGAACGGACGGGCGACGCTCCCGCCGTGGTCATGACCGGGGTCGGCGGCGCCGAGAGCGCGCGGGCACTGTCCCGGGCCCTGGCGGCGGTGCGGGCGCGCGGCGCCTGAGCGCCGTGTCCCCGGCCGTGCCGTCCACCGGGCCGAGAGGGTTTCTTGAGTGCCATGGCCGAGGGTGGCGCGCAACGAAAGAGGAGGCGCCATGGGCGACGTGGACTGTGGACAACAGGCGCTGCGTGTCGAGCGCGGCACCGCGACCGAGGAGGAACTGGCCGCGCTGACCGTCGTCCTGCTGGCTCTGCGCGGCCGGCGGGCACCCGAGGAGCCGCGGGAGCGGCCGGTCAGCGCCTCGCGCTGGTGGCTGCGCAGGGATGACCACCACGGGGCGCACAGCTGGCGGTAGGAGCGACTCCGCAGAACCGCATCAAGGAGACCTGACGGTCTGTTTGCAGGGCGGTCCTGTAGGCATGCCGGTCCGATCTCTCGGGGCCCGCGCCCCCGTCCTGTGGACGCATACCGGCCTCAAGAGTGCGTACGGGGCGTGAACAGGGCTGACATTCCAGGGGAGTTCCCCAGCGAACGGCTGCCTTCGAGGGCTGGTGCACCACTGCTTGAGACCTGATAAAAACAGGGCGATCGGTCTCGTATTGACATACCGTCCGTGCTGTTTTTTAATGAGGGGGTGTCAGCAGCGCACGTGGACAGGGGAGACGGCGTGGACATCGACGTACTGGGTGCTCTGGACGTGAGGGAGAACGGGGTGTCCGTCGCCCCCACGGCGCCGAAGCCCCGGCAGGTGCTGGCGCTGCTGGCGGTGCACGCGGACCGGGTGGTGCCGGTCGCCTCGCTCATCGAGGAACTGTGGTCGGGCCGGCCGCCGCGCAGCGCGCGCACCACCCTGCAGACCTACGTGCTGCAGCTGCGCGAGCTCATCGGGGCGGCGCTGGCCCGCGGCACCGGACAGCGGCCCGGTGCCGGGCCGCAACGCCGTACCGCCAAGGACGTCCTGGTCACCCTGCCGGGCGGGTACCTGCTCGCCGCCGGCGGCACCAGCGACGTCCGCGAGTTCGACCGCCTGGCGGGCCTGGGCTACCGGGCCATGGACGCCGGTGACTTCGCGGGCGCCTCCCGTACCCTGGCCGCCGCCCTGGACCTGTGGTCGGGATCCGCCTTCGCGGACGTGCAGACCGGGGCCCGGCTCGCCATGGAGGCCAGGCGCCTGGACGAGAGCCGGCTGTGCGCACTGGACCAGCGCATCGAGGCGGACCTGCGGCTGGGCCGGCACCGCGAAGTCCTCGCCGAGCTCACGGTCCTGACGAGCCGTTACCGCAACCACGAGAACCTGCACGCCCAGTTCATGATCGCGCTGTACCGCTCGGGGCGGCGCGGCGAGGCGCTCAACGCCTACACGCACCTGCGCACCACCCTCGGCCACGAGCTGGGCCTGGAGCCCTCCCCGCGGCTGCGCCGGCTCCAGCAGTCGATCCTGACCGCCGCACCCGAGACCCCGCCGGCCCCGGCGCGGGCCGCGCACCGCCCGGACGCCGGACAGGCCGTCGGCCGGTAGCCGGCGGACGCCCGGTCGTCCGGACGCCGGTCCGGACCTGCCGGCCCCGCTCCCCGGCAGGAGCTTCGTCCCTCCCCGCAAGCGGGAGGCACCCCACCCCGGCCCGACGGCCGGGACGTCCACGAAGGGACGACCTGATGACCAGTGAGCCGACGGCATCTTCCGATGGCCACGGAGACATCCTTGCCGAGCTCACCGCCGTGCTGGCCGGTGTCGTGCACGCCGACCCCGACCGGGTCGACCCCGAACAGCCCTTCCCCGTCCTCGGCCTGGACTCCCTGCTCACCGTCGAGTTCGTCGCGGCCGTCGACCGGCACTTCGGCGTCCGGATCGCCGGCGCGGACCTCTACGAGTACGCCACGCCGGTCCTCCTGGCCCGCCACCTGACGGCCCTGCGCCGTGGCACGGACGACGCCCCCCAGGCCCCGGACTCCGGTGCCTCGGCCGAGGTGCTGCAGGTACTGCGCCACCAGCTGGCGTCGATCCTGCACTGCGACCCGTGGGAGATCGAAGGCGGCGCCGCCTTCGCGGAGCTGGGCATCGACTCCATCCTGGCGGCGAACTTCGCCGCCGGCGTCAACCGCGCCTACGGCCTGAGCGAACGGCCCGTCACCGTCCACGAGCATCCCAGCCCCGCCGCGATGGCCGCCTACATCGCCTCCCGCACCCGGGGCGCACCGGCCCCCGCGCTGCCGGACGTCCGCGGCGACGCACCGGCCGCGGCGCCCGCGCCGCCTGTGCCGCCGCGGCCGCCCGCCGTCGCGGCGCAGGAGCGGCCCGCGCTGTCCCCGGCGGAGGTGGTCGCGCTGCTCGACGCGGTGCGCGGCGACCGGATCGGCGTCGACGAGGCCGCCGCCCTCCTGGCGAACCGCTCGGCCTGAACGGGGGCCACCACCTGTGGAGCACCGGCGACCCTCCGCCTGTCCCGGCCCCGGCGGCCACCGTGCCGCGGCGCCGCTCCGCCGGCAGCGGGACGGCGAACCGAGACGGACTGGAACGACACCATGACCATCACCGCACCGGAACCCTCCGGCACCGGGCCCGCCCCGCACCACGCGACGGTGCCCCCGGTGACGCTGTGGCTGTGCCCCAACGACGCCCTCCCGCCCGCCGTCACCGGCATCCTGGCCTCGCACTGGCTCGACGACCGGGAGAACGAGACCGCTGCCCGGTTCCTCTTCGAACGCGACCGCCGCCAGTACCTCGTCGCCCACACCCTGGTCCGCCGCGCGCTGGCGCTGGAGGCCGGCCTCGGCGAGGCCGAGCTGGTCATCTGGCGTTCCTCACGCGGGCGGCCCTTCCTGCAGCCGCTGCCCGGCGGCCTGCCCAGAGGCGGCGGCCATCTCGACTTCAACCTCTCCCACGCGGGCGGCTACAGCCTGCTGGGGATCGTCCGCAGGCAGCGTGTCGGAGTCGACGTCGAGCGCCTCGACCGGGAGGCGGGCGCCCTGGACACCATCCTGACCACCTTCACCCCCCAGGAGCAGCGCTGGGCGGCACAAGTGCCCCCGGGACGGCGCCGGGACCGCCGGGTGCTCAGGCTGTGGACCCTGAAGGAGGCCTACTCCAAGGCCCGCGGACTGGGACTCGGGCTGCCCTTCGACGAGTTCGCCTTCACCCTGCACGACGACCGGGGAGTGCTCGCCTTCCGGCCGCCCGCCGACGACCCGGCCGGACGCTGGCGGTTCCTGGAACTGGAGCCCGTGCCCGGTGTGCTGGCCGCGGTGGCCGTACCCGCGGACGACAGCCCCGCACCGCGTCTGGAGTTGCACCAGGGATTCCCCTGGGACCGGGCCGCACCGCTCACCATCGCCCTGCCGGAGCCGGTGGGCGCACCGGTCTGATCCGGCGTGCCGACGCACCGCGCGAACCGGGCCGCGTCCGCGGGAGGAAAGAGAAAGAGAGAAAAAAAGGGGGTGTGCGGCGCGGGATTGCCCGCCGTCCCCGAAGCCGGACCGGAATGCGGAGTTCATTTCCGGCGGAAGTACGGGTGTTCTCGAGTGCGGCGCGCATTCGGCGCGGAATCCACGTGGAGCACCGCTGGAGGACCGCTACAGGAAATCGCTCGGTGGGCACGGACACGGCTAGCGTGCCTAGCGGCGGAGATTTCCGGCCACCAAAAGGAACTGGACAAGGAACTCGACGAGGTGGGGAGGCCACCATGGAGATTCAGGTTCTGGGTCCGTTGAGTGCCGAGGTCAACGGGGGATCAATCGTTCCGACGGCCGGCAAGCCGCGACAGATCCTGTCGTTGCTGGCGCTCTATCCGGGACGGGTCATGCCTGTTCCCACGCTCATGGAGGAACTCTGGGGAACCGAGCCTCCGGCGAGCGCACTGACGACCCTTCAGACGTACATACTCCAACTGCGCAGGCGGCTGGGCACGGCCATGGGCCCGGGCGCACCGGCCGGCGCGAAGGACGTTCTCGCCACGCGGCACGGCGGATACCTGCTGCAGATCGACAAGAGCTGTGTCGACGTGCACGCCTACGAGGAACTGATCCGGCAGGGACAGACGGCGTTCGTGGAAGGCGACGACGAGGTGTCCGCGGCGCGGTTCCGCGCGGCGCTCGACCTGTGGACCGGCGCACCGCTGGTCGACGTGAAGCTCGGTCCCGTCCTGGAGATCGAGGTGATGCGGCTGCAGGAGAGCAGGCTGGTCACCGTCGAGCGGCGCATCGACGCCGACCTGCGGCTGGGCCGCCACTCGCAGCTGATCGCCGAACTCACCGAGCTGACGGCCCGCCACCCGCACCACGAGGGCCTGCACTCCCAGGTCATGGTGGCGATGTACCGCTCGGGCCGGCAGGCCACGGCGCTGGAGGTCTACCGCAGGCTGCGCATCCGGCTCATCGACGAGCTGGGCGTGGAACCCTCCCCGCAGCTGCAGCGCATGCACCAGGCCATGCTGGCCGTGGACCCGCAGCTGGAGATGCTGGCGGGCCCGCGCCACGGCTCCACGTTCGACCTGTTCGCCGCGTGAGGGACGGCGCCGCCCGGCCCATGGGCGGCGGGCTTCCCGCCCCACCGCCACCGATCCGTCGCCGAGGGCCGGACCGTCACCCGGTCCGGCCCTTCGGCGTTTCTCGTACGGGGCTCAGGCGACCGCCTGCAACCGGGCCGGCGTTCCCCGCAGGGCCGCCGGTGCGGCGAAGGTGTCCGGGGAGAGGGCGTCGTCCACGAAGCGCACGCCGTGGACGCCCTCCAGGGAGCCCGACAGCTCCACCGCGCCCAGCGAGTCCAGGCCCGAGAGCCTGAGGTCCGTGTCGGCCTCCAGCGGTTCGCCGGCGTCGAGGAACGGCAGGTACTCACGGAGCAGTTCCCCGGACTTCTTCTCCCGGGCCGTTGCTGATCCCGCCCTTCGTGTGTCGTCGGTCGTCTGTCCGTCGGAAGAAGTCGCCGTCGTACGCCGTGCGGATCGCCGCGCCCGCCGGTACGGGGCCTTTGTCCCCTTCGCCGGTGCACCCGTCCGCCGCTACCGGGCCCGGCCGAGGCCGGCCGGCGCGGGGGCTGCGGTCACCCCGCCGGGGGTGGACGGGCGGGCGGGGGACAGGCCGCCGAGGACCACGGCACGCACGGCGGGGCGCGGGACACCGGTAGCGCTCAGCAGGCCCGCGGCATGCAGGCCGGCCACGCCCTGGCGGACGGCGGCCGGCGCGATGCCGGTCAGCTGCACGATGTGTTCCGGTGCGGCGGTGCCGTCCGGCAGGGCGGCGGCCCGGGCGACCGCCGCGGCGGTCGCGCCGGCACGGTGCGGGCAGGCCCGCACCGCCCGGGCGAAGGGGCTGTCGAGGTCCGCGGACGGGTGAGGGGACACGGGCCGGGTGGCGCCGGGCTCCGTGGCGGTCGGGAGGGCGTGCAGCAGCAGGGGGTTGCCGCCGCTGGACTCGTGGAGGAACGCGGTGTGTTCGCGGCGGCCGGCCCGCTCGGCGAGTGCGGTCACCTCGGCACGGCCGAGCCGCTCCAGCCGGACACGCCGGGAGGCCGGCCCGCTCGTCAGCCCGGCCGTGAACGCCGGGTCGCCGCTTTCGTGGTGGACCGTCCCGGCGACGACCAGCAGCATCCGGGCAGACCGCACGGGGCGGGCGGGATGGCGCACGAACGCCGGGGACTCGGTGTCGGCGTGGTGGACGTCGTCCGCACAGCACCGGCGGGCCGCCCCCGCTCACCTCGCGCAGCTCGGCACAGAGCGCCGGGACGTCCTCGCCACGGGGTGTGCGTTCCGCCGTGCTCCGCCACCGGGCCGGCCGGCGATGACCGGCCGGCATGCGGCGGGTCACGCCCCACGCGGTTCGGCGCTCGGCCGGGGAGCCGGCCGCGCTCAGCACCACCGCTCCCGCGGCGCCGGCCCGTTCGACCAGCAGGTGCACGAGCGCGCTCCTGCCGCAGCCCGTGGGCCCCTCGACCAGGACGGTGCGGGAGCACCCCTCGGCGGAGTTTGTGAGGGCGTCCGTCGAGGCGTGGTGATCGCCGCGGCCCTGCCGGCCAACGTCATAGCGGTCCTGCCGGCCGGTCCAACCCCCACGGGGCCAGCCTGCCCCCACCGCCTGCAGGGGCGCTGGAGCCGTGGCGGAACGCGGGGCGGAACCATTGCCGGGGCGGCCTGATCACCTGCGGCGAGCTGCCGGCTAATCCGATCGAGGGTGATTCCGGAAAGCCGAAAAGCCGGAAAGGCGAAAAGCCGGAAAGGCGGACGGAAAGACGGAAGCCGGAACTCCGGAACTCCGGAACTCCGGAACTCCGGAAAGGAGAAGGGGAATTTCCCGTGGGATCATCGCGATGACTTCCCGGAGAGAAATGTCCGGTCGGTTCCTCTCGCCTCACCGGGTTTTACCCGTTCTCCGTCCCCGCTCCAGCACGTGCGGCCATGATTTCCGGGCTGGCCGCACGGCCGTACGGCCATGCGGGACGACGACCAGGAGGAAGGGCCTCTCGTCATGGCGCTGACGCTGACCGCGCCCCTCAGCGGGGCGCTGCATGAACTCCTCACCGCGCGCAGCCTGCGCGAGCGCAACAGGGAAATCGTCTTCGCGCTGGTCGCGGCAGGCAACCGGGGCGAGGTCAATCACCTCACCCGCCACTGGGCGGGCGCCGCCGGAACGGGCGGACGCACGCTGCCCGACGGGCTGGGACTGACGGTCGAGAGCGTCATCGCCGACCACGACGTCGTCGCCCTGCGCGCGACCGCCCGTGCCGAGGGGGCGGCCTGGTCACTGGTCGCGGAGCTCCACTTCGATGCCGCGGGCCGGATCGAGCGGTGCCAGGACCTGCTCGTGCCGCAGACGCCGGCGAGCTGACGTGGCACCGGGCCGGCGTCGACTCCCTTGCTCCGCGGGTGACTTCGGGCCGGGGCCGCCGCGCCGGGTGCTCACGGCGTGATCGGGGGAACGTCTCGGTCCGTAGGGCGGAGGGGCTGTGGCGGCTGTCGCCGGGGGCGGGCCGGTCCACGGAGTATGCGTCGACGCATACGGCGGTGCATGCTCTGCGTACGGCTGACACCAGCGTCCGGATGACCACCACCACCAGGGACGCCTGACGGTCCTCGCGAAGGCGCGTGGCATGAGCCTCGCCGCGTATCTCGAAGAGCTGTCCCGGCCGAGGAGCGCCAGGTGCTCCTCGGCCGGGCCACCGGCTCGTTCGACGCGGCACTTGAGCGTCCGGGCTTCGCCGACGCCTTCGACGCGGCGTTCGGGGGCCTGCCCGAGCCGTCCGCGGGCAGCCGCTCGGCGCACCGGGCGGCCTGACCTTGGACCTGCACGTCGACATCCGGTGGCTGCTCGACCGGCAGGAACGGGTTCTCGGCAAGGATCTGCAGGTGCGCGACCACTCGGCGCTGATCGCGGCCGTCGTGCGACACCGGGTCAACACGCCCCACCTGGACCTCGGGGAACCCGACGCGTACTGGCGGGCGGCTGCGCTGCTCGACACGATCGTGCGGCAACGGCCGTTGCCGGCCCGCAACGAGCTGTACGGCTATGCCGTCGCGGTGGCGTACATCGAGGCTTCCGGCGAGACGGCCGACGCCGACGAACGGCAGTGGATCCAGCTGATCGAGGACATCCGGGCGTTCCGCCTGACCAGCTTCGACGTGGCCGACCGCCTTCGCTCCTGGCGCGCCGCCTGACCCGGACCGCCCCGGCCGCGCACCTCTCGTCCTCCCACCCGGGGAAGCCGGTCGAGGACCGTTCGGGGGCCGCTGGAGGAAACGGACGGCCCGGACGCGGCGGAGCTAGCGTGAAGAAGCTGGGCTCCGGCTCCGTCAGCGCGTGCCGGCCCGCCCGGGCCCGCACGCCGACTCCCCGGGCCGGGGGCGCAGTTGCTCGTTCCGTACGGGGGTGTCCGGAAAGGGGGAGGCGATGAACGGTGACCGGCCCGCCGGTGTGTGCGCGGTGATCGACCCGGAGCAGGGCGACCACGGCACCATGGAAGTGCACGGGACACTGGACACCGCCTCCTTCCACCGGGCCCTGCACCGCGTCGCGGAGATCCGCCCCGCTGCCCGGCATCCGGGACCCCGGCTGGTGCGGCACGGACCCGACCTGCACACCGTCGAACTCCCCGGCGGCGACGGAGCACCCGCGCCCGCCGCCGTCGGCCTGCTCGCCGACCTCCTCACCGCCGCACCCCAGTCCTGCCCCGATGCCGGGCCGGCCGCCGCACCGGCGGGGCCGCCCTGCCGGACGCTGCCGCGCACCGAGCCGGTCACCCCCCTGCAGCAGCAGCGGCTCGCCGACGCCCTGACCTGGCCCGACCATCAGGTCGAGCAGGTCCTCTGGCGCTGGTACGGCCCCCTGGACACCGCACGCCTCGAGGCGGCCTGGCACGCCGTCGCCACGCGGGAGAGCGTGCTGCGCACCGCCTTCGTATGGGACCCGCGACCGCGCGCCGTCGTCTTCGACCGCGGCGTCACCGACGTCGTCCGCCACCCGCACGGCACGGCGATCCGGCGCGCGGAGCTGCCGGCCCGTGAACGGGCCCGCGCCTTCGACCTGCGACGCCCGGCAGCGGTGCGCCTGGCGCTGCTGGACAGCGGCCCCCACGACGAGGCAGCACCCTTCACCGACGTACTCCTCACCTATCACCGCGCCCTGCTGGACAGCTGGAGCGTGCGGCTGCTGATGCGCGAGTGCTGCCGCGCCTACCTCGCCGACGGGGCGCTGCCCGGCGGCGAACGCCGTCCCGACCTCGGCGACTGCGCCCGCCGGCTCGGCACCCAGGACCCCGGCCCCGCCCACGACTTCTGGCGCGGGCCCCTCCACCGGCCCGCCGCACCCGGGCCGCACCCGGCCCGGCCCGCGGGCGGCGGCACCGGTGTGCTGCGCGCCGCCCTGCCCCCGGCCCGCAGCACCCGCCTGGCCCACTGGGCGGCGCGCTGGGGCGTCGCGGAGAGCAGCGTGCTCCAAGCGGTGTGGGCACTGCTCCTCTACCGCGCCCGTGACACCGCGCCCGCCGGCGCGACCGTGGGCTTCGGCCTGGACTTTCCCGGCCGCGGGCTGCTCCTGGAGGGCATCGAGGGCGTTCCCGGCCCGTTCGAGAAAGCACTGCCCGTCACCGTCGCCCTCGACCCGGCCCTGGACCTGCCCCACCTGCTGCGCACACTGCGCGACCTGGTGATGGACCTGTCCGCCTACGAATGGACCACCGCCGGCACACCGGCCACCGGCGCCGGCCCCGGGCCGCGGGCGGGCGGCCTGCTCGCCTTCGACTGCGGCCCGCGACCCGAGACCGCCTACGGCGGCGAACTCGCCGCGCACGGCATACGCATCGAGGAACAGGAGGCCGCCGGAGCACCCGCCGGGTACGCCCTGCGCCTGCGCGCCGGCCACGACACCCGCCGCGGTCTCGTCCTGACCTGCGCGTACGACCGTGACCTCGTCGACGACGGCACCGCCCGCACGCTGCTGGCCCACACCGTGCGCCTGCTGCGCCTGCTGCCCGCCACGGCGGGCGCGACCACCACCGTCGGGGACGTACTGGCCCTGATGCCGCACGCGGCCACCCCCCGGGTGCCGGACGGCCCTCCCGCCTGGGACGCGGCGCCCCTCGTGCCGCTGCGCGGCGCGCCGGCGCCCGCGAGAGCCACCGTGTGCCTGCTCGACGCCCCGGGCGCCCCGCACACCGGACAGCAGGAACAGGAACAGGAACTGGTACGGCACTACCGGGGACCGGAGGCCCTCACCGCGCTGCGGCTCACCGCCGGCCGGCAGGCCGCCCACACCGACGCGCTCACCCGGCTCGCCCGCTCCAGCGGCCGGCTGGTCCTGGGCGGGTACTCCGGCGCCGGCGCCCTCGCCTGCGAACTGGCCCGGCAGATCACCGGACCCGGGGTGCGCCCGCCCCTGGTCGTGGTCGGCGGCGCCGGCGACGATCCCGACGGGCCCCGGAGCCTGGCGCGCGCCCTGCAGCGGGCCAGCGCCTCGGCCGCCCGGACCTGAGACACCGCGTCCGCCCCGTTCACCCGCCCTGCCGCGCGAGCACGGGCAACGGCCCTCTCCTGGGCCAGCCGATGTCGTCGTCGCACGGGGCGGAGGCGCCACGCACCGGTGCCGGTCGGCCGGCGAGGCCCTCACGGGCGGCGCGGCGGGCAGGAACCGCGTGTTTCATGGGGGACTCCCGTGGACGCGGACGAGGACAGCTCCCGTGGACGAGGACGCGCCGGTGCGCAGGTACCGGCCCCGACGCTTGAGACATTCCCCGCAACCGCTCAAGAACCGCTTGAGGAACGCAGGACGCATCCGTGAGGTTCGCACGACTCCGCGGCACAGCATCTGGCAAAACATTGCCCGGCCCTTGCCCGGCCCCCTACGCTCAGGGCGGCACCCGGTGGCACTCGGGCGGTGGCGCGCCCCGTCCCGTCCCACAGGCCCCACCCGTCCGTCCCAGGGAATGGTCACATGCTGCGTCAGCCCGCGTTCGGCCGCCGTCTCCGCAAACTGCGACAGGCCCGCGGGCTGTCCCAGACCGCCCTGGCCGGTGACGGCATGTCCACGGGATACCTCTCCCGGCTGGAGTCCGGCGCCCGCCAGCCCACCGAACGGGCCGTCGCACATCTCGCCCAACGGCTCGGCGTGGACGCGGCCGACTTCGAGGAACCCGCCGGCGGCTCGCTGGCCCACGCGCTGTCGCTGGTCTCCTCCACCGGCTCCGACGGCGCGATGGAAACGCTCCGCGAAGCCCTGGCGGCCGAGGCGCACGAGGCACCGGTGCTGCGCTGGCAGGCGCTGTGGCAACTCGCCGGCCAGCGGCGCCTGCAGGGCGACCACGACGGCGAACGGGAGTACCTGGAGGAACTGGTACGGCTCGGCGAATCGGTCGGGCTTCTCGCCCTGCGGGTCCGCGGCCTGACCCGCTACGCCCGCTGTCTGCGCACGCTGGGCGAGATCACCGCCGCCCTCGACGCCGCGACGGCGGCCCACCACCTCGCCCGCGAGGACGACCTCGACGCGGAGGACCGCGCCGCGGTACTGCTGGCACTGGTCTCGGTGGAGGCCGAGGCGGGCCGGATGCCGGATGCGCGGGCCCACGCCGACGAACTGGTCGAGCTCGTCGCGGGCCGCTGCGACGCCCTGTGGGCGGAGGCCATGTGGACCGCCGCGGCGGTCCGCCTGCGGCAGGGCGACCACACCGCCGCACAGGGCTACCTGGAGGAGGCGCTGGAGAAGTTCGCCAGCCGGGAGGACCTCGTGCTGTGGCTGCGCCTGCGGTTCGCGGCCGGCCGGCTCTACCTGCAGAAGCAGCCGCCGGACCCCCGGGCCGCCGAGCGGTGCCTCACGGCCGCCGAGCCCGCCCTCGCCTTCGTCGGCACCCCGGGCCTGCACCAGGACCTCCTCGCCCTCAAGGCGGACGTCGCCTTCCTCTCCGCCCGCTACGACGAGGCCCACGCCCTGCTCGGCGAACTCGCCGAGACGGAGCTGAGGATGAGCTACCGGGACCGGGTACGCCTGGACATCCTCCGCAACCAGCTGCGCATCCGCTCCGGTGACCACAGCGGCATCCAGGGGCTGCGGGACCTGGCCGAGCAGGCCCAGGCCGACGCCAACATCGACCTGGCCGCGGACATCTGGCGCATCCTGGCCGAATCCCTGGCGGGCTCCGCCGCGGACCGCGGGCCGGCCGCCTCCGGGACGTGACCGCCCGGCCGGCACGGTCCCCTCACCGCTCGTACAGATCCTCCGCACGGGTCTCGTACCAGCCCTCCGGCACGGCGGCCGCCGCCGGCCACCGGGCCCGGTGGCCGCCCGCGTCGGCCACCACCACGAAGGCGGCCGACGCGTCGTCGAACGGGTCGTCGTGGGCCGCGGCGTCCAGCACCCGCAGATTGCCGTACTCGTCCAGGCGCGCGGCGCGGCCGGTGCGCCACATGCGGGCGGTGCCACCGCCCGGGCCGCCGAACGGGTCGGGCAGGAACCCCCCGCCGCCCGCCCCGCCCGCCCCGGTGTAGCCCCTCGCCACGCCGGCCCCCGCGATGTAGAGGGATCCGGTCCGGCCCGGGCCCACCGGACGCAGCCGCGCATCCAGGAGATAGGCACGGTGGCCGGGGGCGGGCCGGGCCGGGGCGCCGGGCACGTGCTCGACCACGAGCCGGGCCTCGGCCCAGCCGCCGCTCACGGTCAGCTCGACGCCCTCGGTCCGGGCGAGGCACACCAGCGCACCCAGGACGTCGTCACTGCCGCCCAGCACCACCCGCGCCCCGTGCCGGCGCAGCCACCCCAGCACCTCGTGCGGCACGTCCCGGGTGAGCGAGCCGTCCGGGACGTGCACGCGCGCACCGCCCACCAGGGTGCTCAGCAGCCCGATCGCCGCGTCCCCGTCCGGGTAGCCGCGCACCAGCCAGGCCGCGTCGGCCGGCGAGGCCGCGGTGACGGCCTCACCGCCCACCGCGACGGTGCCGCCGTCGCCGGGCAGCAGCAGAAGAGGGTCGCCGCCCCGCAGCGGCCGGGTCCGGTCGGCCTGCGTCACCGGCCAGCGCCCGGCCGCCGGCCGCCGGTCGGCGGCCTCCTCGCGCACCAGCCGGGCCGCGCCGGGCACGGCCGGCAGCAGCAGGTTCGCGGTCTCGTCGAGCAGCAGCACCACGGGATGCAGCGACTCGGCGAGGTCCAGCGACGGATCGGCCGGCAGCAGCGCGGCTCCCGTCTTCGCCACGGCCACCGCCGCCACCGCGAACCCGGCCGGTGAGGACAGCGCGGTCAGCACACAGGTGCCGGGACCGGCCCCGTGCTCGATCAGGACGTGCGCCAACAGGTCGGAACGGGCGTCGAGCCCGGCGTAGTCCAAACCCTCCAGGGCCGGCGCCCCCGGAGCCCGCGCCACCTGCGCCGCGAACAGCGACACCACACCGTCCGGGTCCTGCCGCACGAGCGGCACCTCCGCACCCGCCCACACCCCGCTCCCGGCGGCCGCACCGGGCAGCAGCCGCAGCCGGCTCAGCCGCGCCGCGGGCGTCTCCGCCGCCGAGCGCAGCACGGCGGTGAACTGACCGGCGAGGGAGTCCGCGGCCCTCTCACCGACCGTCTCGCGGCGGAAGGTGACGGTGACGGCGATGCCCGCCGGCGCGCCCGCGGCACTCTGCCGTTCCGTCAGCGTCAGCCCCAGGTCCGCGGCCGGCACCGCGGACGTGCAGCGCTCGGCCTGCACGGACAGCCCGGACGCCTCGAACCGGCCCACGCACTCCTGCAGCACCGCCAGCGCGACCCCGCCGGGCAGCGCCGCCAGCGCCGCCCCGCCGTCCCGGTAGGCGGCCAGGTCCCGCACCCGGACCCGGCGCAGCAGTTCGGTGAAGGCGGGATCGCCGCCGGTGTCCACCGTCAGCGCCAGCACCCGCCCGTAGGGGCCCACGGCCTCGCGCAGCGCGGCCGTGTCCCGCGCCGGGACGGGCGCGGCCACGGTGACCGGATCCTGCGCGCCGATCCGGCACAGCAGCGCGGCGAGCGCGGCGTGCACCACCATGAACAGGGTGGTGCCCTGCTCGGCGGCCAGCCGGCTGAGCCGTGCGTGCAGCTCCGCGTCCAGACCGGTCTCCAGGGTGCCGTAGGAGGCGTGAGCGGACCGCGGCGCGCTGCCCGGCAGCACGGCGGGCGGCAGATCGCCGAAGACCGCGCGGGGCGCCGCGTCCAGCCCGGCACGGGCACGGTGCGGAGTGCCGCCGCCGGCCCGCGCCCCGTAGGCCCGGGCCAGGTCGGCGGCCAGCGGCACATGGGACCACAGGTCGACCGAGTCGGCCGGCAGGGCCAGTTCCAGCAGATGGTCGTCGGCCGCCGACGCACGCAGCCGGGTACCGGCCGAGCCCAGCCGGGAGTTGCGCAGCGCCGGATGGCGCCGCCCCAGATCCTCCAGGGCCGCCTCAAGAGCGTGCCGGTCCAGCCGGCCGCGCAGCCGCAGCGAGAACTCGCGGCTGTCGCCCGCCGTGTCGCCCGGCCCGGTCACCGCCGCGGGCGCATCGCCGACGAGCGCGGCGAACGCGGCCGGGGTCGGCGCCCCGTACAGCGCCCGGCCGCCCGGATCGGCGTCCAGGGTCTCGCGGACCCGCGACAGCAGCCGGGCCGCCGCCGGCGCGTCGCCGCCGATGCGGAAGAAGTCGGACTCGGCATGCACCCGGTGCCGGGGCAGGCCCAGCACCTCGGCGAACAGATCACGGACGATCTCCTGGACCGGCGTGCCGGGCTGGGTGCCCCGGCGGCCGGGGACGCGGGCGTCCACCGGCAGGGCCGTGCGGTCCACCGCGCCGGCGGCGTCCAGCGGCAGGGCCTCCAAAGTCGTCAGCACGGACGGGACCATGTGCTCCGGCAGCCGCTCCTGCAGATGGGCCCGCAGCACGTCCTCCAGATCGGCGGCGTCCCCGAAGGCCGCCGGAGTGCCGGCACCGCCCTCCGCCCCGGTGCCGGGCCCCGCGTACACACCGGTCAGCACGCCCGCGGGAACCCGCGCGGGATCGAGAAGGACGATGTCGAGGAGGTCGGGCCGCCCGCCCCAGGTGGGCAGGGCCCGGTAGCCCAGACGCTCGGCCCGCCCGCACAGCGCCTCCGGATCGGGGGCGGGCGCGTCCTGCGGCGGCAGGTCGATGCTCTCCAGGGGATCGAACAGGGACCGCATGGCCGCGTACTCGTCGTGCACCCGGCGGTTGGGCACCCCGGCCAGCCGCAGCACGGCAGGACGCCCCGCCGTGACCCGGTCCACGGCCTCCAGGCCGTCGACGCCGTCCGCGCCCCAGCGCACGACGGGCGCACCGCAGAGGTCGGCGACCGGCTCGGCGGTGGAGAGCACCACGTCGTAGCGGTAGCGGGTCAGCTCGTTGTGGTGCACGCCCCGCTTGACCCGTACGTCCACCGCACGCACCGCGGACAGGTCCCGGGCCAGCACCCCGAACAGGGCGGGGGAGAGCAGCAGTTCACTCTCCGTGGCGCCCTGCTGCTCGACGGCGCGCCGCAACGCCTCCCGGTCGCCCTCGGCGGCGCCCGGCCGGGCCAGCGCGATGCCGGTCCGCAGACAGCGGGCGAGGTCGAGACTGCGCACATCGCCCAGCAGCAGCGAACCGCCCGGGGCGAGCAGCGCCAGCACCCGCTCGACGACCGTACGCAGACGGGAAAGGCCCGGGAAGTACTGGATCACCGAGTTGACGACGATCGTGTCGAAGTGGCCCACGGGCAGCCCGCCGGTGTCCTCGGCACCACGGCAGTCCAGCCGCACCTTGTCCTTCAGCAACGGGTCCGCCTCCACCCGCGCGCTCAGCGCGGCGACCGCGGCGGGGGAGAAGTCGGTCGCCCAGTACTCCTGGACCTCCTCGTCCCGGGCCAGGAGATCCAGCAGCGGCCCGGTGCCCGCACCGATCTCCAGAACCCTGCGGCGCGGCAGCTCCCGGATCCGGTCGAGGGTGGCGTACCTCCACTCCCGCAGCTCCTGCGGCGGGATCGGCAGGCCGTCGTAACTGCTGTCCCAGCCGGTGAGGTCGTCACCCGGCCCGCCGGCCGCGGCGTGGAGCGCCTCGTGGATCTCCTTCCACCGGGCGGTCTGCGCGTCCTCGTCCACGGCCGCCGCGGCCGGGACGGCCGGCACCACATGCGCCACCAGCCGCCTGTCGCCGTCCCCGCTCTCGTGCAGGGACACCGCGGCGGCGGACACCGCAGGGTGCGCGCCCAGCACCGACTCGACCTCACCGAGCCCGAAGCGCCGGCCGCACAGCTCGACCCGGTCCTCCGCCCGTCCGGCGGACTCCCGCCCACCGTCCCCGGCCGGCGCCAGGGCGGTCCGCACCGCGAGGGCGACCGAGTCGAAGGCCGGACCGGCGGCGCGTACGAGGTCCCCCACCGCGCGGTGCGCCACGACGACCCCCTCGGGGACACCGGTGGTGCCGGAGGCGTAGCAGACACAGAGGGCGTCGTCCGGGCCGGAGGCCTGCTCGGGCAGGACGTCGCAGCGCCGGGCGATCTCGGGCGCCTCGGTGTCCAGCGCGAGGACCACCGTGTCCAGGCCCGTGTAGTCCGCGGCGTCCGCGGACCCGGTCAGCACCGCGGCGGCCGCGCTGTCGCGCACGATCAGCCGGCGCCGCTCGGCCCGGTCGGCGGGGTCGAGCGGAACACAGGCCGCCCCGGCCCGCACGACCCCGAGGAACGCGGTCACCGTCTCCGGGCCCGGCCGCAGCGAGGTCACCACCCGGTCGCCGCGGCCGATGCCGCGGGCCCGCAGGTGGGCGGCGAGACGGTTGGCCGCACGGCCCAGCTCCCGGTAGGTGAGGTGGCCGCCACCCCCGTCGGCCCGCCGGGGACGGTGCACCGCGACCGCGTCGGGGCGCTCCTGGACCTGCTGCTCGATGAGGTCGGAGATGGACATCGGGTACCTGCTCCTTTTGACGGCGCCTTCCGGCTTGGCAAAACATTGCCTGAATGTTGGCAAGGGCGGCCTGAGGCGACGTCCTGAGGCGGTCGAGCGGCACTGGAGTCGCTGCTGGCAAGGGGGCATGGCCGCCACGGCGGAGGGCGCCGGGTTGCCAAGACGCCCGAAGCGGGGGAGTGCCCGGCGATCACCCGGGCGTCCCGCATCCGACGCCACCCCGAAAACACCGAAGCCCCCGCTGGGCAGCAAGGCTGCCTGCGGGGGCGTCACGGGGCGGGCACAGATGCCCGGGCGCGGATCAGACGCTGGCGACGGTGGGGGCGACGGGCCAGTTGGTGTCGGCCTGGATCGCGGTGGGGGCGACCGGCCAGTTGGTGTCGGCCTGGATCGCGGTGGGGGCGACCGGCCAGTTGGTGTCGGCCTGAATGGCGGTGGGGGCGACCGGCCAGTTGGTGTCGGCCTGGATCGCGGTGGGGGCGACCGGCCAGTTGGTGTCGGCCTGGATCGCGGTGGGGGCGACCGGCCAGTTGGTGTCGGCCTGAATGGCGGTGGGGGCGA
The DNA here is from genome assembly GCF_024519455.1 of Streptomyces sp. STR69. Classification (GTDB taxonomy): domain Bacteria; phylum Actinomycetota; class Actinomycetes; order Streptomycetales; family Streptomycetaceae; genus Streptomyces. Next base: position 20,308 of record NZ_JALJRY010000055.1, read on the forward strand.
CCGGCCAGTTGGTGTCGGCCTGGATCGCGGTGGGGGTGACCGGCCAGTTCGTGTCCGCCTGAATCGTGGAGGTCGTCTTCGCCGTCGCCGGCCGGCCGATCGCGTCCGCGGCGGTGACGCCGGCGGCGGAGAAGGCGGTGAGGGCGGTGGCGGCGATGGCGATGCGGGCGATGCGGTTCATGGCGGGCTCCTCGGTTGTGTCAATCTTGTGTTCGTTGCTTGGCAACCTTCTGCCAAAAAGATTGGCAAGCAAAGCTCGCGAAATGGTCGGGAATGGGTCGATTCGGACTCAAGGTGCACGCCAGGAACGCTCCAGAGAATGAATCAGCACGGCTGAATTGCCTGAAAAAGACGCTCTGAGCTGCGAAAACAAGGATTCTTGGCAAAGCCGGAGACGCTCTGGCAACGCTTGGCAATTCCTGGAGAAAAGAGCTGGACGCGGCCGAGCCGCTTGTCACGGACCCCCCGCTAGAGCCGCGCCGGAGCCGGTACTGCCCGAGGTTGCCAAACTCGCGACGGGCGAGGCAATGTATTGCCAAGAACTAGGCAATCATTTGTCTCAACTCTGCAGGGGGGAGGCCCTGAAGTGAACGAGGAATCCCACGGTGACCGCAGGATCCACCTCAACCCGGCCGGTGCGGGCCGCATGCCCGAGGCCGTACGGGCGGTCCTCACCGAGTGGACGCGTTTCGAGGACCGGTACGGGCCGTACGAACTGGACGAACGCCTCGACGACGTCCTGCACCGGGAGATCCACGAGCGGCTGGCCGCCCTGCTCGGCGCGCCGCCCGGGGACACCTTCCTGTGCACCGGCGCCGCCGACGCGTTCGCCGCCGTGCTGTCCCGGCTGCCGCTCGGCCCGCGGGACCGCGTCTGGACGACTCCCTACGAGTCGGCCGCCAACCTCGGAGCCGTCTTCGCGCTGCGCGCGCACACCGGCTGCCGGCTGGAGGTCGTACCGCTGCGCCCCGACGGTGACCTCGACCTGGAGTGGATGGCACGGCACATCGGCGACGACGTCGCCCTGGTCTGCGTCCCGTACGTTCCGTCGGGCTGCGGCATCGTCCATCCCGTCGAGGACATCGGGCGCATCCTCGCCCCGCACCGGTGCCTGTACGCCGTCGACGCCTCGTACGCAGTGGGGCAACTCCCCGTGGACGTCGCCCGCATCGGCTGCCACCTCCTCACCGGGGACGGCTGGAGGTTCCTGCGCGGCCCGTACGCGGCCGCGTTCGCCACCGCGGCGCCGCGGCTGCGTGAGGTCCTGGTCCGGCACGGCGGCATGCCGCTCGTGCCGCCGCACGGCGCCGCGGCCGCCGCGCTGAACGAGGCCCTGGCCCTGCACGCGGCGGCGTCCCCGGGCCGGGACCTCGCTCCCGGCCTGCGTGCCGCCGTCGAGGACACGGCCGGCACCGAACTGATCGCCCCCGGACGTGTCCAGAGCGGCATCGTCACCTTCCGGCACGAGGACGTGCCGGCGGCAGTGGTGCGCCGCCGGCTCGCGGACCGCGGAGTCGTCGTGTGGAAGACGGTCGCCGAGGAGGTCCCGCTCTATCTGCCGAAGCGGGGTGTCGTCACGGCCGTACGCGCCTCCGTCCACCACGACAACTCGGCCGAGGACATCGAGCTGTTCGCCGACGCGCTCAAGGACGCCGTGACCGGGACGCGCCCGCTTCCCGCGCCCACCCGGCACCCGCTGCCGGCCGCACCGGCCCCGCAGGCGGTGCCGTCGCGGCCGGCCGTGGCCGGGATCCCGCGCGTGCGTGCGGCCGGCCGGCGGCACCTGACCCTGGTGCCGGGCCTGCCGCCGGACACCGGCCGGCTCCGGCCCGGGGCGTGAGCGGCACACGGACCGGCCGGCCGGGGCGGCCGGTGCGGACGCGAGCGCCCCTCCAACGTCCGTCACTAGCCTGCGGCGCAGGCGCACGCACCGTCCGGTGCGGCCGCGAGCGAGTCACGGACCGACAGGAGCCGACCCAAGCATGTCTGTGGAAACAACCGCGCCGCCCGGGACGGGAGCGGCACCCGCGAAGGACGTCCGGCGTCTGGACCGGGTGATCATCCGGTTTGCGGGTGATTCGGGTGACGGGATGCAG
>NZ_JALJRY010000056.1 GCF_024519455.1 Streptomyces sp. STR69
CCTGGAAAGACAGCTACTCCAAGACGGCCACGCAGAACGGCGGCTGACAGGACGAAGGCGGCCTTGGGGCCTGGCTCCTCCGACTGCGCAACCTGCAGAACCTGGTGGACATCGTCGGCGACAAGAACACCTCCGTCGTCCTCCTCGCACCCATCATGAGCACCATCGGCGAACTCGGTACCTTCCCGCCCGGGAAACAGCAGCAGCCACCTCCCCCGCACCGCCCGTCGACATCACGAAGACGATCCCGGCGGCCACCAGCGCCTTTGGCGACGAAGCCGTCGGGACCGACGGACGGGCACCATCAACGAGTTCGCCCACGGACACTGCATGCGCCACTGCCGATACCAAGGGCTGTCCAGAACCCACCTGAACCACATACTCAGGGAAACGGCCCGCCTGGTGTCCAAGCCGCCCGCTCGGAAGGCGACGCCACCCGCCGGGCGAAGGGGGAACTCCTCACCTGTGTGGGGCCGTCACACGTGCAACTGTCGTGCCGAATTGACGGTCAGTTCGCGAGTCCGAGCCGGCACGACTCGCCCGGCTGGACGAGGACGGTCCGGTCGGGCAGCCGTACCTCGATCGCGGAGCGGTCCGAGGACGGTACGGCGATCTCCAGCCGACCGTGGCTCAGTCGCAGCCGCACGCCCCAGTGCCCCCGGTAGCGGAGGTCGAACCCGTACTCGGACAGCTCCGGCAGCGGCACGGGATCCAGCCAGAGGGCGTCGTCGCGGGTGTCGAGGCCGGTGAGGCCACGCTGGACGAGGTCGAGGGTGCCGGCCATGGCGCCGAGGTGGATGCCCTCGCCGGTGGTGCCACCCTGGAGGTCGGCGATGTCGCCCCGAAGCGCCTCCTGGCAGTACGTCCAGGCCTCGGCACGCCGGGCCCGGGCCAGCACCCAGCCGTGGACCAGACCGCTCAGGGTGGAGCCGTGGCTGGTGCGGCACAGGTAGTGGTCGACGGTGCGCCGCCAGGTTTCCTCGTCCAGCCGATGGCCCAACCTGCCGAATATCTCCCGGAGTTCGGCCGGTCCGAAGAGGTAGCCGAGCATCAGGACGTCGGCCTGCTTGGAGGCCCGGTAGCGGTTCACGGTGTCGCCCTCCGCCTCCAGGATCCGGTCCAGGCGGCGGATGTCCCCGTAGCGCTCGCGGTAACCGTCCCAGTCGAGCTCGGCGAGGTCGCCGTAGCCCTCGAACTGGCTGATGACGCCGTCGTGGAAGGGCACGTGGAGGGTGCGGGACACGTCCTCCCACTGTTCGAGTTCGCCGTTGTCCAGGCCGGTACGCTCGACGAGTTCGCGTCGGCGCGGTTCGGGCAGGGAGCGCAGCAGTTCGAGGGTGCGGGTCAGTACCCAGGCGGCCGTGACGTTGGTGTACGCGTTGTCGTCGAGACCCGGCCCGGATGCGTCGGGGTAGGCGTCGTGGTACTCGTCCGGGCCGACCACGCCGCAGATGCGGTGGCGGCCCAGGTGTTCGTCGTAGACGGCGGAGTCCGCCCAGAACCGGGCGGTCTGCAGGAGCATCTCGGCGCCCTTGGTGTGCAGGAACTCGTCGTCGCCGCTGGCCTGGCAGTACTGCCACACGTTGTACGCGATCGCCGAGCCCACATGGTGCTGGCGGTGTGAGTGGTCGGGCAGCCAGCGTCCCGAACGGGGGTTGAGGTGCAGTCGTTGGGTCTCCTCGCGTCCGTCGCTGCCGCTCTGCCACGGGTAGAGGGCACCTGCCCGGCCCGTCTCCCGGGCGGCTGTGCAGGCCTGTTCGAGGCGCCGGTGACGGTAGCGGAGGAGGGCGCGGGAGACCTCCGGGAAGTGCAGGTTGAGGTAGGGCAGGACGAACAGTTCGTCCCAGAAGACATGGCCGCGGTAGGCCTCGCCGTGCAGTCCCCGCGCCGGTACGCCGACGTCCAGGTCGGCGGTGTGTGGGGACAGGGTCTGCAGTACGTGGAAGAGGTGCAGCCGCAGGATGCGGCCGGCTTCCCCGGGGACATCCAGGGCGGCCCGGCGCCAGAGCTGGTCCCAGGCGGTGAGGTGCGAGTCGAGCAGTTCGTCGAAGCCGGGCGCCCGGCCCACCCGGGCGAGCGCGGCGTGCAGGGGGTCGCTGATCGCGGGGTCGCGCGAGGTGTGCAGGGCGACCGTCTTGTCGACCGTGACGGTGCGGCCGGGAGTCAGCTGCAGGCGCGTGGACTGGCTGACGCGGGGGCCGTCGTGCCGGACCGTGGCGGGCTCGTCGGCGGTCAGCCGGGACGCCATGGCAATCCGGATGTCCGAGGTGCGGGTACGGCAGCGCAGCCACACGGTGTCGGCGGTGTCGGTGCCGGTGTGCACGTGGGTCAGGTGACAGCCGTCCAGATCCCGGTACCGCGGCACGCCGGCGTTGGTGACACCGCCGTCGAGCGCCGCCTCGACCTCCAGTTCGCCGGTGAAGCCCCCGGCCGTGAACTCGGTGCGCAGCGCGGCCAGATGAGGGTCGGCCATGTGCACCAACCGCTGCTGACGCACGGTCAGTGCCCGCCCCGCACCGAGTCCGTAGCGGGTACGCCGTTCCAGCAGACCGGAGTCGAGGTGCAGGATCTGGTGATGGTCGAGCACGGTCGCGGTGTCGGGGGTGAGCCACTGCTCCTCGTGGAGGCGGAAGCGCAGGGGCAGCCAGTTCGGCACGTTGACCATGTCCTCGTTCTCGACCTGGCGGCCTGCCACGTCGGAGGTGAGCCGGTTGTAGCAGCCGGCCACATACGTCCCCGGGTAGTGCACCTCGTCCGCCGCGCACTCGGGCAGCGCCCCGCGCGTGGCGAAGTATCCGTTGCCCAGGGTGCACAGCGACTCCCTGAGCCGCTCGTCGGCGGCCACGTACCCCTCGTACTCCCAGGTCCAGCCGGTCACTTGGGGCTCCTCACGCGAGCGGTGCGCCGGGATGCGTGCGACAACGTCGGTGCCCCCGAGACCGCCGGGATCCGTCATCAGGATCCACCGGAGAGCGGCACGACCGCGACCGGACACTGCGCGCGGTGCAGCAGCGCCTGCGCGATCCGGTCCGACCGGAGGCCGAGGGGGTTGCGCCCGCGCCGGGCTCCGACGATCACGAGGTCGGCGGCGGCCGACCGATTCACCAGCTGGCTGCGGGCCGCCCCCTCGACCGTCGTAGTGCGAACCCGGACGCCCGGATGGTCGAGCACGACGTCGCGCAGCAGGGTGTCCAGCAGGGCGGAGGCCCGTGCCTCGTGGCGGCGGGCCGCTCCCGGCACCGACCGGGAGTGATCGGCGGTCCCGCGCGCAGGACTCTTCCAGGCGCGCACGATGTCGAGGGTGCAACTACGCGCCGCGGCCTCACGGAAGGCGAACCGCACGACCTCCCCGCTGGTGCCAGGATCCCCGGCGCCGAGCAGGACGCGTTCGTGGCGGCCGGCCAGACCCGCCTCGTCGCCGCGGACCACGATCACCGGGCAGCGGGCCCGGGCCGCCAGAGCCTGCCCGACCGAGCCGAGGAGCAGCCCCGTCAGCTCGCCGAGGCCGCCCGCACCGATCACCAGGGCCGAGGCGTGGCGGCTCTCCTCCATCAGCACGGGCAGCACGTCCCCGGGGACGGCCTCGGCGTCGACCTTCACGTCCGGGTCGCGCCGCCGGGCCCGGGCCGCGGTGACGGTGACGATGTCGTCCTCCAGAACCCGCGCGGATGACGGCTCGGGATCGCCGGTCCGGGCGGGGGCACGTTGGTCGCGTCGCGGGACGAAGGTGTGCACCAGCCGTAGCGACAGGCCGAGCCGGGCGGCCTCGTCGACCGCCCAGTCGACCGCGAGCAGGTTCGGGGCCGATCCGTCGACACCCACGACCACGGGCAGTTCCATCGCGCCCACCGCCTTTCGCCGGACTTGGCGTCCTGCAGCACAGGGCTCCACCGTCACCCTCGCACGCATGACCGGGCGGGACGAGGGCCACACGGCCCGGACACCTGCCCTCTCAGCCCCTGGGCCGCCCGACACCGGAGCGGGACGCTGGCGGTGACGCCGGATGAGGGATGTCGCCGGCTCCCTGTCGAGACGGCATCCCGGGTACCGCGCGGCCAACTGAAGGAGACGGCCATGATCCCTCTCATTCTGATCGGCGCGACCGTGCTGGGCGGCTGCATGATCTTCGGCTACAGCTCGTTCATCGTCGGCTTCCTCCTCATGACGGCGGGGGCCCTCGGGCTCATCACCTTCATGAGCACCCGCGGCGCTGTCCCGCGCCCGGGCGAGCGGGAATCCGTCATCGAGGAACGGCACTACATCGGCAAGCACGACGACCACCGGAACTACCGGAGTTGACCGCACCAGCCCCCGAAAGGTCGTTCGCCATGAATGAAGCGATGCCCGCGGTCCACCCCGCCCGGTTGACCGCGGGCCTCGATCCGTCCCTGTCGCGCTGGCTGTGGCTGGTGAAGTGGCTGCTCGCCGTCCCCCACTACGTCGTCCTGTTCTTCCTCTGGGTGGCGTTCGTGGGAACGAGCGCGGTGGCCTTCTTCTCGATCCTGTTCACCGGCCGCTACCCGCGCCCGCTGTTCGACTTCAACACCGGTGTGCTGCGCTGGAGTTGGCGTGTGGCGTACTACGCGTACGGCGCCCTGGGCACCGACCGCTACCCGCCCTTCACTCTCGCCGACGTACCCGACTACCCCACGCACTGGGACGTGGCGTACCCGGAGCGGCTGTCCCGCGGTCTGGTCCTGGTGAAGTGGTGGCTCCTGGCCGTTCCGCACTACCTGGTCCTGGGACTCCTCCTCGGGGGGCTCAAGTTGCCCTGGGCGTCGGGCGGGCTCATCGCACTGCTCGTCGTGTTCGCCGGGGTCTCGCTGGCCGCCACCGGGCGCTACCCGCGCGGCCTGTTCGACCTGGTGATCGGGCTCAATCGGTGGGTGCTGCGCGTGGTCGCCTACGCGGCACTCCTCACCGACGTGTATCCGCCGTTCCGGCTCGACCAGGGAGGTGACGAACCCGGAGCCGCGTCCTGAGCACGGCCCCGTCCGGGCCCGGGTCTTCAGGGCCGCCGACAAGGGCCTGTCGGGCCCGGACACGACCCCGTCGGCCCACGCCACGGGCACCGTGTCCGGGCCACCGTGGTGACAGGTGACAAGGGACCGACCGAGGAGGCTGCCATGACCGAACACACCGACGGCAACAGCATCGTGGTGGGCGTCGACGGCTCCGAGCAGTCGATGGCGGCCCTGCGTTGGGCGGCCGGGCAGGCAACAGCCCTGCACACGGGCCTCGTCGCCGTGCACGCCTGGCAACCGGCCGCGAACGGGCACGCTCCCTACGCTCCGGCGCCGGCCGGCCCGACGGCCGCCCAGGAGCGCGAACGGGCCGCCCAGGTCCTCGCCGCCACCGTGCGCAAGGCCCTGGGAACCCGGACCGGCGATGCCGTTCTTCGCGTCGTGGTCGAGGGACCACCCGCACGCGTACTGCTCCAACAGGCCCACGGCGCCCTGCTGTTGGCCCTGGGACGCAAGGCGCACGGCGCCTTCGGACTTCCCTCGGTCGGCCCGGTGGGCCGCGAATGCCTGCGGCACGCGACGGTCCCCGTGGTGACCGTTCCGATCGCGGACCGATCCCAGGCGTCGGTGGAGGCCGTCAACTCGCCTTCACCGGCCGGGAGTCGTGTCCCTTAGCGCCGTGGGCAGCCGGAAGACCAAACGGCTCGGACCTGGGGTCCGGGCCGGTTCTCTTGCCGTAGGAGTAAGGGGTGTGCCGTCCGGGATACGAGGAGGTGGGGCCGGTCGGCTCTGGTGCGTGGTCGCTGTGGCCCACGGACCGGGGTCCAAGGCCTCGTCGTCGTACGAGCGGTCACGGACAAGGCTGACTGCGTACGTGGTGGCCGGGTGGGAAGCACCGGGTCCACGGGAATCCAGGAGGCGGCGGTCATGAAGCGCATACAGGAGACCAGGCGCCCCTCGATTCCGCGCCGGCCCGCGCCGCTCGACCTGCGCACCCCGTCCGGGCGGCGTCTCCCGTACTGACACGTGAGCGGGCGTGCCGCGTCAGCGGACGAGGACCCGCTCTCCCGAGCGCGGCACGACGGCCGTCCAGCCCAGGGCCTGGTCGATACGGTCCCGCAGTGCCTCGGCCGCGTCGGGCTCGCCGTGTACCAGGTAGGTGGTGTGCGGGGCGGGCGCGCCGCGCAGCCAGTCGATGATCTGGGCGGCGTCCGCGTGGGCGGAGAAGTGCGGTACGTCGGCGACCTGCGCACGCACCGGGACGTACTCGCCGAACATCTTGAGCGCCTTGGCTCCGTCGACGAGGTCGCGTGCCCGGGTGCCCTGGGCCGCGAAGCCCACCACCATGACGGTGTTGCGTGGGTCGGGCAGCAGGCGCTCCAGGTGGTGCAGGACGCGTCCGCCGGTGGCCATGCCGGACGCCGAGACGATGACGGCGGGTCCGGTGGAATCGCCGATCTCAATCGATTCCTGGACGGTTCGGGCCGCGAGGAACGGCTCGGGGCTCAACACGTCCGTGCCGGCGGCCGTGACCTCGGGGCGCAGCTCGGGAGCTGCGGCGGCGACGGCGTCCCGGTAGACGTCCAGGGCGGCCAACGCCATCGGGCTGTCGACGTAGACGGGCACGGCGGCGGGGAGCAGGCCCCGGCGGCGGAGTTCGGCGAGTTCGTGCAGGACGACCTCGGTGCGGTCGATGGCGAACGCCGGGATGACGACCGTGCCGCCTCTCTTGAGAGTGCGGCTCAGGACGTCGGCGAAGTGGGCGCGCCCGGCGTCCTCCTCGTGGCGGCGGTTGCCGTACGTCGACTCCATGAGGAGGACGTCCGCCCCGGAGAATGGCTCCGGGGGCCGTAGGAGGGGATGTCCTGGGCGGCCGAGGTCGCCGCTGACCGCGAGGGTGTGGCCGTCCTCCAGGGTGAGCAGCGCCCAGGCCGAGCCAAGGATGTGGCCGGCCGGGTGCAGCGTGAGGCGGGTGTGCGGGGCGAGTTCGGTGGTCTCACCGGTGGGTACCGGCTCGATGAGCTTGAGGGTGCGGTCGACGTCGGAGTCGTCGTACAGCGGCTGTGCGGGCCGGTGCTTGGACCAGCCGTGGTCGTTGGCGTGCTGGGCGGCCTCGATCTGCAGTTTGGCACTGTCCCGGAGGACGATCTCGATGAGGCGTGCGCTGTACTCGGTCGTCACGATGCGGCCGTGGAAGCCGTGCCGCACCAGCCTGGGCAGGTATCCGCAGTGGTCCAGGTGGGCGTGGGTGACGACGACGGCCTCGATGTCGGCGGCGTCGCAGGCCAGCCGTCGCCAGTTCATCCGGCGCAGATCGGCCAGGCCCTGGAAGAGGCCGCAGTCGACGAGGACGCGCGCGTGGTCGCTCTCGACGAGGAACTTGCTACCAGTGACCGTCCCGACGCCACCCAGAAAGGTGAGCAGCGCGGGTCTCGTGCGGACTTCCGCGGATCGTGTCGCCTGTGGTGCTTCCGTCGGGGTCATGGCCGCCTCCTCGTCGCACGAGTGCGCTCGGTCGTGTGCGCGGCCGGGGGCCCTGTCCCGGCCGCGCACACGTGGTGCGACACGGCGCGTGTGCGCGCGTTCAGCCGTGTTGCACCGGGATGGTCCGGGTGCCTGTCTTCGTCTCGGGCACCGGGACCGTGATCGTCAGGACACCGTCCTTGTACGCGGCGGTGGCCTCCTCGCCCTGCGCGCCGGCCGGGAGCCGGAGGGCGCGGGCGAACGTGCCGTAGCGGAATTCCGTGCGGTGCTTCTCCGTGGTCTCCTCACTGCGCTCGGCCCGCAGGGTCAGAACGCCTTCCGTGACCGTGATCTCGACGTCCTTGGCGGGGTCGATGCCCGGAAGTTCGGCCCGCACCACGTACGTTCCGTCCGTCAGGTGCTCCTCGATCCGGATGTGGTGCAGCCCAGCGACGGCGTGCGTGCCCGGGAGTCCGGTCTCGACCCAGCCGAACAGGTCGGGAAGTGTCGGCCAGCCAGGCAGCCGCTCGATCATGCCGCTCATGTTGTCCCTCCCTTTCTTCTCCACTTCCAGCGTCCCGCGCGCGGGCGTCGCACGCGTGGGCCGACCGGGCCCGTGGTCGACCCGGCCGGCCCTGGCGGCCGATCTTCTTCCGGGTTTCAGAAGGGTTCGGGGTCCGGACGGCGGGGTGGTCCCAGAAGCACACAGTCCACGTCCACCACGCCCTCCACCGCCCGCACGAGGCGGGTGGCAACGGGGACGAGGCTGGTGTCGGGGATGCGGCCGGTGAGGGTGGCGACGCCGTCGCACACTTCCACCCGGATCGGTTCGGCCACCTCCGGGAACAGAGGGGTGACGACCTCGCGGCGGATCTCCTCCGCGATGTCCTCGTCGTCCCGGAGGAACACCTTCAGCAGGTCGGAGCAGCTGACGATGCCCTTCAGCAGGCCCTGGTCGTCGACCACGGGAAGCCGCTTGGTCCGGGTCTGGGCCATGGTGCGCGCGGCTCGGGCGAGGGTGGCCTCAGGGTGGACCGTGAGGGCCGGCGCGGTCATCAGCTCGGCCGCGGTGACGGCCCCGGCCTTCACCAGGTCGGACAGGCGGCGCAGTTCGGAGTACCGGTCCGGGTCGCCGTCGTGGAACGCCTCCTTGGGCAGCAGGTCGGCCTCGGAGACCACGCCGATCACCCTTTCCTCGTCGTCCAGGACGGGAAGGGCGCTGACCTTCCACTGCTGCATGGCCTTGACCATGTCCTTGAAAGCCGTGTCGCGTCGAACGGCGACGACGGTGCGGGTCATCACATCGTTCACGATGTGCGGAGTGCCGTGCATGATGTCCTCCGATGCCGTCACGGGACACCGTCAGCCTCGGTCACCGCAGTATCCGGCGCATGGGCCGAGTGGTCCCCTTCTCGGCCCCGATGGGCACTCCTCCCCCGGTGCGGTCGCGAAGATCCTGGTGGTAGAGGGCCCGCGGCCCAGCCCGTGGGCATCGATCCAGGGAGGTGTTGACCGTGCTGCGCCCTGTTGTCGTAGGACTGGACGGTTCACGCGAGAGCCTCGCCGCCGCCGATTGGGCGGCGAGGGAAGCACTGCGCCGCGGTGTGCCGCTGCGCCTGGTGCACGCGTGGGAGGCGGCGTCGCCCCAACCGTCGACGCTGCCCGAGTTGGAGGCGCCCCGGTTCTGGTCGCGGCGGATTCTCCGCGAGGCCATGGACCGGGTCAACGAGCGTTATCCCCAGGTCTATCTCAGCGCCGAGCAGATCGCCCGGCCCGCGTCCGACGCCCTCGTGGCGGCGTGCGCGGCGGGCGAACTGCTGGTGCTGGGCAGTCGCGCGTTCAGCGGATTCGGCGGGTTCCTGGCCGGTTCCGTGGCGCTGGCCACCGTGGCCCACGCGTCCCGGCCGGTCGTGCTGGTCAGGGCCGACGAGACCCCTGCGAGCGAGCGGATGCCCGGAACCGACGGCGCGCCGTCGGCTCATACGCCGTACCGCGACGTGGTGGTGGGCATCGACACGGCACGTCCGTGCGAGGACGTTCTCGCGTTCGCCTTCGAGAGCGCTGCTCTGCGGTCCGCACCGCTGCGTGTGGTGCATGCGTGGCAGCAGTCGATCTCGCCGGGGCCCGGAGCGAAGAACACGAGCGCGCAGGACGACGCCGAGCGGGACCTGGCCAGGGTCCTCGGACCGTGGCGCGAGAAGTACCCGACGGTCGAGGTCCATGAGCGCGTGGCGAACGACCATGCAGCGCACCTGATCCAGGGCGCTGCCGCGGGCGCCGGCCTGCTGGTCGTCGGCCGCCGCAACCGCCCGGCCAGGGTCGGCGCGCACACCGGCCGGGTCGACCACGCGGTGATGCACCACGTCCGCTGCCCGGTCGCGATCGTCCCGCACGAGTGAAGCACCGCCGGGCACGAGTGAGGCCCACGCGTCGACCGCGTGGGCCTCACTCGTGCCCGGCGCTCAGCCGACGAACTCGCCGACGGCCGCCTTCAGTTCGGTCAGGCCCTTCTTCGCGTCGGTGAAGAACATGCCGGTCTTCGGATCGGTGTACAGCTCGTTGTCGACGCCCGCGTAGCCGTGGCCCATCGAGCGCTTGATGACGACGATGCTCTTCGCCTTGTCGACGTCGAGGATCGGCATACCGGAGATCGCGTTGCCGGGGCGGCGGGCGATCGGGTTGGTGACGTCGTTGGCGCCGATCACCAACGCCACGTCGGCCTGCGGGAATTCGGGGTTGACCTCGTCCATCTCCTTGAGCTGGGTGTACGGCACGTTGGCCTCGGCCAGGAGCACGTTCATGTGTCCCGGCATACGGCCGGCCACCGGGTGGACGGCGTAGCTGACGTCGACGCCGTGCTCGGTCAACAGCTTGGCCAGGTCACCGAGTTCGTGCTGGGCCTGGGCGGCTGAGAGACCGTACCCGGGGACGAAGATGACCTTGCGCGCGTACGCGAGCTGGATCGCCACGTCGTCGACGGAGATCGCGCGCACCTGGGCGGGTGCTCCGCCCGCGCCGACCGCCGTCGGGGCACTGTCACCGGTACCGAAGCCCCCGATCACGATGTTCATGACGGAGCGGTTCATGGCGTCGGCCATCAGCTTGGTGAGGATGCCGCCCGAGGAGCTGACAAGCATGCCCGCGATGATCAGTGCGGTCTCGTCGAGGACGAAGCCCGCCATCGCGACCGCCGATCCCGTGAAGGCGTTCAGCAGGGCGATGACCACCGGCATGTCGGCGCCGCCGATGGGCAGCACCATCGTCACGCCGAACAGCAGGGCGACAACGACCAGTCCGTACAGGGCAGTTGGCGAGTCGGGGGCCAGCACCAGCCAGGCGGTGCCGACGGCGAAGGACGCCGGGAGCAGCACGTTGAGCAGGCGTGCCCCGGGGAACACCACCGGCGAGCCGGACACGAGTCCCTGGAGCTTGCCCGCCGCGACCAGCGAGCCGGAGAAGGTGACCGCGCCGATGACGATGCTCAGGGCGCCCGGCAGCGAGACGCGTGCTCCCAGCGCGGCCGGGTGGTCTGCCTGGAGCAGGTCGTCGACCGCGATGAGGGCGGCGGCGCCACCACCAACGGCGTTGAAGATGCTCACCAGTTGAGGCATCGCGGTCATCTTGACCCCGCGCGCGGCCCACAGGCCGAGCGAGGCGCCGACGAGACCGCCACTGACCAGGACCAGCCAGCCGGTGCCGGTGATCCGGCCCTCGTGGACGACGAGCCACACCGTCGCCGCGATCGCGACGGCCATGGCCCCGGCGGACAGGGTGTTGCCGCGGCGGGCCGTGCGCGGATGGTTCATGAGGTGCAGCCCCAGCACGAAGCAGGCGGCGGCGATCAGGAAGACGTAATGGACGGCGTTGGAGACGGTGTCCATGGCGGTCACACCTCCTTGTCCGGTGTTCCGGTGCTGGCCTTGTCCGGGGTGCCGGCGGTGGGCCGGGCCTTGAACATCTCCAGCATCCGGTCGGTGACGACGTATCCGCCGACCACGTTCATGGCGCCGAACACCATGGCCACGAAGGCAAGGACGTAGCCGAGCCAGGTGTGCGACTCGGCGGCGATCAGCATGGCGCCGATGACCACGATGCCGTGCACCGAGTTGGAACCGGACATCAGTGGGGTGTGCAGGGTCGCCGGGACCTTGCTGATGACCTCGATGCCGACCAGGACGCTCAGCACGAAGACGGTGATCGCGGTGAGGAGGTCGAGGTTGTTCATGAGGATGCACCTCCTGTCTGAGCTGTTCCACCCATGAGGGCGGCCGTGATCTCGTCGGCCGGGTCGAGGACGAGTTCGCCGTCGGGCGCCAGGTGGCGCAGTACGGCGACGAGGTTGCGGGCGTAGGCGGTGGACGCGGCGGTCGCCATGGCGGACGGCAGTCGGCCGGCGCCGATCAGGGTGACGCCGTTGTCGAGGACGGAGGTCTTGTCGGCCTCGGCGCCCTCGACATTGCCGCCGAACTCGCTCGCCGCGAGGTCGACGACGACAGAGCCGGGCTTCATCCGCCCGACGACTTCGGCACTCACGAGCAACGGCGGCTTGCGGCCGGGCACTTGGGCCGTGGTGATGACGACGTCCGAGCGGGCGATGTGCCCGTCCAGCGCCGCCCGCTGCTCCCGCAGTTCCTCCTGGGTCAACTCCCTTGCGTAGCCGGTCTGTTCGGCGCCCGATCCCGGTGCCTGGGCGGTCTGGACATCGAGGAACCGGGCGCCCAGCGACTCCACCTCCCCTCGGGACGCGGGACGTACGTCGTACGCCGAGACGACCGCGCCGAGGCGGCGGGCGGTGGCGATGGCCTGCAGCCCGGCCACTCCGGCGCCGAGGACGAGGACCTGCGCCGGGCGCATGGTGCCCGCCGCGGTGGTCAGCATCGGGAAGAACCGGTCGTAGGTGTCGGCGGCGAGGACCGCCGCCTTGTAGCCGGCGACGTTGGCCTGGGAGGTCAGCGCGTCCATGGACTGGGCGCGGCTGAGGGTGCGGGGCAGCAGGTCGAGACTGACCGTGCGGACCCCGCGGCCGGTCAGTTCGTCGACGAGGGCGGGATGGCGGAGCGGTTCGAGCAGCCCGATCAGGGTCTGCCCGGTGCGCAGCGCCTCGGCGCTCTCCGGGTCCGGCGGTCCGACGCACAGCACGACGTCCGCGCGTGCGTACAGCTCCTCCGGGGACACGACGCTCGCGCCGGCCTCGGTGTAGTCGGCGTCGGTGAACCAGGCGCCGGACCCGGCACCGGCCTCGACGAGGACGTCGATTCCGGCCCGGCGCAGGAGGGTTACGGCCTCGGGGACGAGCGCGACCCGGCGTTCACCGGGCGCCCTCTCCCGTACGGCTCCTACGGTGACGGTTCCCATGATCTGCTGCCTCTCCCTGTGACCCCGGGGTTGCCGGGCTCAGAATTCGAAGACGAGCCGTGCTTCGGCCCGTCCGCCGAGGACCTCGTCGAAGGAGTCGTTGACCTGGTCCAGGCGCCGCGGTTCGGCGATGACCCTGGTGCGGCCGGCCGCATGCAGCGCGAACACCTCGGACAGGTCCTGACGGGTGCCGACGATGGAGCCGACGACGGAGATCCCGCCGAGCACGGTCTCGAAGATCGGCACGTTGATCGCGGCGTCGTCGGCGGGCAGGGCGACCATGACGAGTCGTCCGCCGCGGTTGAGCGACCGGTACGCCTGCTCGAACGCCTTGGGCGCTGCGGCGAGCACGACGGCCACGTCCGCGCCGCCGGCCTTCTTGATCTCCTCGACCGGGTCGTGCGTACGGGCGTTGACGGTCAGGTCGGCGCCGAGCTGGTGGGCGAGGCCCAGCTTGTCGGGTTCGAGGTCGACGGCGGTGACGAAACCGCCGACGAGGCGCGCGTACTGCACGGCCAGGTGGCCGAGGCCGCCGACGCCGAAGACGGCGACGCGTTCGGCCGGGGTCACCCGGGCGACTTTGATCGCCTTGTACGTGGTGACACCCGCGCAGGTCAGCGGAGCCGCGTCGAAGGACGACACGCCGTCGGGGACCCGGACGATCGCGCCCGCGCTCGCGACGGCGAACTCGGCATAGCAACCGTCCACGGAGTAGCCGGAGTTGACCTGGCTCTCGCAGAGGGTCTCCCAGCCGGAGACGCAGTAGCGGCAGGTGCCGCAGGACGAGCCGAGCCACGGGATCGCGACCCGCTTGCCGATCAGGTCGTGGGAGACGCCCGGGCCCACGGCCTGGACGGGGCCGACGCCCTCGTGGCCGGGGACGAACGGTGGTTGCGGCTTGACCGGCCAGTCGCCGTGGGCCGCGTGGATGTCGGTGTGGCAGAGGCCGGAGGCCTCCATCTTCACGAGCACCTGGCCGGGGCCGGGCTCGGGGACGGGAAGGTCCTGGATCTCCAGTGGCTTCCCGAAGTCGGTGACGACTGCTGCCTTCATGATCAACTCCTCAAGTGGTTGCGCACCGGGGCGCCTTGACCCGGGTCACGAAATGCAGCCCTTCTCCGGCTGCGAGGGAGAAGCCGCCCGGTGTGCCCGGTTCCACGTCCAGGACGTAGAGGGGACGGCCGTGCGCTTCGTACTGGTCCGCGTTCACGTGGAAGGTGCAGCCCTCCACCACGCCGACGAGCATGTCGCCGTCTCCCAGGGCGAATTCGCCGCCCGGGAAGCACATCGGGTCGCTGCCGTCGCAGCAGCCGCCCGACTGGACGAACATCACGGGGCTGCCGTGGGCGGCGCGCAGGGCCGCGATGGCCTTGCGCGCCGCACGCGTTGCGGTGACGCGCCCGACGGTGCCGTACTCGACTGTTCCGGGCATGTCGCTGCACTCCTCCTAGAACAGCCCGAGCGGCTTGTCGCTGTAGCTGACCAGGAGGTTCTTGGTCTGGCTGTAGTGCTCGAGCATCATCTTGTGCGTCTCGCGGCCGATGCCGGAGACCTTGTAGCCACCGAACGCGGCACCCGCGGGGTACTGGTGGTAGCAGTTCGTCCAGACCCGGCCGGCCTTGATGGCGCGGCCCATCCGGTAGGTGCGGCCGGTGTCGCGGCTCCACACGCCGGCCCCGAGGCCGTACAGCGTGTCGTTGGCGATCTCCAGGGCCTCGGCCTCGTCCTTGAAGGTGGTGACGGCGAGGACCGGTCCGAAGATCTCCTCCTGGAAGACCCGCATCTTGTTGTGGCCCTTGAGGACGGTCGGCTCGTAGAAGTAGCCGTTCGCGAACTCCCCTTCCATGGTGGGCCGGTGGCCGCCCACGAGCAGTTCCGCGCCCTCCTTCAGACCGATCTCGACGTACGAGGCGATCTTCTCGATCTGCTGCTTGGAGACCTGCGGGCCGATCATGGTCGCGGTGTCGAGCGGGTCGCCCTGCTTGATGGCGCGGATGCGCTCCAGGCAACGGCCCATGAACTCCTCGTAGATGTCCTCCTGGACGAGTGCGCGCGAGGGTGCGGTGCAGACCTCGCCCTTGTTGAACGCGTACAGGACGAGTCCTTCGACGGCCTTGTCCAGGAAGTCGTCGTCGGCCGCGGCCACGTCGTTGAAGAAGATGTTCGGCGACTTGCCGCCCAGCTCCAGGGTGACCGGGATGATGTTCTGGGCCGCGTACTGCATGATCAGGCGGCCGGTGGTGGTCTCGCCGGTGAAGGCGACCTTGGCGATGCGCTTGTTGGTCGCGAGCGCCTTGCCGATCTCGGCGCCGGGGCCGTTGACGACGTTCAGGACGCCGGGCGGCAGGTGGTCGCCGATGACCTCCATCAGCTTGAGGATGGACCACGGGGTCGGGGAGGCGGGCTTGAGCACCGTGGCGTTGCCGGCGGCGAGCGCCGGGGCCAGCTTCCACGCGGCCATCAGCAGCGGGAAGTTGAACGGGATGATCTGGCCGACCACGCCCAGCGGCTCGTGGAAGTGGTAGGAGATCAGGTCCTTGTCGATCTCGGTGATCGAGCTCTCCTCGGAGCGGATCGCGGCCGCGAAGTAGCGGAAGTGGTCGGCTGCGAGCGGGATGTCGGCCGCGAGGGTCTCGCGGACCGGCTTGCCGTTCTCCCAGCTCTCGGCGATCGCCAGTTCCTCGCGGTGGGCGTCGATGGCGTCGGCGACCGCGTTGAGGGCGGCGGCGCGCTGAGTGGTGGACGCCTCGCCCCACTTGGGCTGTGCGGCGTGCGCGGCGTCCAGGGCGAGTTCGATGTCCTCGGGTCCGGACTTCGGGACCTCGCAGATCGGCTGGGCGGTGGCGGGGCACAGGTTGGGCGAGTACTCGCCGGTGGTGGGTGCCTGCCACTTGCCGCCGATGAAGTTCTCGTAGCGGGGCGCGACATCCACTGGGCTGCCTGCCCGGCCCGGAGGCTGGTACTTCATGACCGTCCCCTTGTCCTCGGGTTCCTCATCACGACGATCGTGGTGATGCTCAACACGCTAGGAACGCGAACGCTGCAACACCGCTGCATGTCCTACGACCTGCAACGGAAGGGCCTCCGCGAAGTCCAGGCCGCGGGCCCTGGCCGCCGCCGCGGCGCGCTGCGGCGATCCGCCGGGCAGGGTGCGGGCGAGCGCCGACCACGCAGCGGTGTCGTCGGCTCCCCAGTCGGCGTCCACCCAGCGGCGCAGCAGCGCGGGATCGCCGCTGCCCAGGACGGCTCCGCGCAACTGCTGTTCAAGACAACGCCGTTGCTCCACCACGACCGGCGCGTCGGAACGCGGCAACGGCGGACCGGGGTAGCGGGCGAGGGCCTGCACCACCCGCCCCTCGGCGAGCAGCGCGGAGACCTCGCCGAGGTCGGTCCGCACCGGGCACAGCAGCGCGTACGGCCGGGAGCCGAGCAGAGCGGGACCGAGTACGGCACGCAGCCGGGTCATCTCGGCCCGCAAGGTCGAGGACGGCACCTCCCGGTCCGACAGCTCGACGGCCAGCCGGTCGCCCATCACTCCGCGGCCGGCCAGGGCGAGCGCCAGCACGATCTCGCTGTGCCGGGGGCTCAGCCGCAGGACCCGCCCGCCGTGCTCCAGCAGGGCACTGTCCCGGCCAAGTACGCTGAGCCGTACGCCGTTCGGGTCGGGGGCCGGCGTCATCGTAGGCATTGCCGCCGTCCGAGCGAGGTGCGCCTCGGCGGCGAGAGCCGCTCCTCGTACGGCCGCCAGAGCTGGCGGCGTGGCGATGGTGCCGCCGCCGGAGAGGTCGATCACGCCGAGGACGCGTCCGGTGGACAGGTCACGCACCGGAGCGGCGGCGCACGACCAGGCGTGCGCGGCGGAGCTGTAGTGCTCGCCGGTCACGATCTGGACGGGGCGCCCCAACTCCAGTGCGGTACCTGGGGCGTTGGTCCCCGCCCGGGCCTCGGACCATACGGCCCCCTCGGCGAAGTGCATCCGCTCGCCGCGCTCGATCGTCGCGGAGTCGCCCTCGACCCACAGCAGGGTGCCGTCGGCGTCGGCGACCGCGAAGACGTGTCCGTCGTCGGCGGCACCGTCCCCGAGTAGCTCCCGGAACAGGGGCAGGGCCGCGGCCAGTGGATGGGCGCGCCGGTACGCGGTCAGTTCCGCGGCGGTCGCACGCAGCGGCGGCAGGTGGCTGCCGTCGGGGTGTACGCCGCGCACCGCGCAGCGGCGCCATGAGTCGGCGACCAGGCCGCGTACCAGGGGGGACGCTCCGGGCATGGTCACGAACTGCTCGTGTGCCGCGCGCAGGGTGTGAACCGAGGTGGTGACGGGAGCTTCCATCGCACCTCCCACGTGCCTTCTCCAGATCCGTCACACCCACCTCAGCTCTGTAGCGGGCCGGGGTGCAGAGGCCGAACGGCCCCGGCGGCTGGGTCCCTCGGGCCCGTAGAAAGGCTGACCGGCGGAGAACGGCCGGTGCGCCGGGCGCGGGGATGCAGCAGCCGCGTGACGTCCGGTGCTCGCGGTCCGGCCAGGGCTGGGAAGGAGGGGCGATCTACGGTGGCGGGGCGGCGCCTACTTCCCGGTCACCGGTACCTTCCACACGAGTGCGGTGCCGCCGCCCGGCGGAGTGGTCCACCCCAGCTCTCCGCCCAGTTGCCGGGCCCGCTCCTCCATGTTCCGCAGCCCGCTGCGTCGGCCCTCGGCCGGTATGCCCACCCCGTTGTCGGTGACCGACAGGCGCACCTCGCGGCCGTCGGTCATCAGGGCGACATCGGCGCGGCCGGCCTGGGCGTGCCGGGCGATGTTGGTCAGTGCCTCGGACAGCACGGCGATCACATGGTCGGCGATCTCCCGGGGCACGTCGGTGTCGACCAGGCCCTCCATACGGATGCTCGGTGCGAAGCCGAGCACGGGAGAGGCTTCTCCGGCCGCGCGCACAACACGGGCCCGCAGCCCCGTCCCGGCACCGCCGTCACGCGCCCGCAGGCCGAAGATGGTCGACCTGATGATCTTGATCGTCTCGTCCAGGTCGTCCACCGCCCGCACGACGCGTTCGGCTGCCTCCTCGTGCTCGATGAAACGGCCCGCACTCTGCAGAGTCATGCCGGTGGCGAACAGCCGTTGGATGGCGAGGTCGTGCAGGTCGCGGGCGATGCGGTCGCGGTCCTGGAGTACGGCGACCTCCTGCGCGTCCCGACGGTGGTCGGCAAGCTCCATGGCGACGGCCGCTTGGGCGGCGAAGTCCTGGAGGGTCTCGGTCTCCGTCACCGAGAAGGGCGGTCGCCCGACCTCTCGTACCAGCAGGACGACGCCGCGCACACCCGCCTCTGCCGTACCGATGGGCACGGCCACGGCGGGACCGAGTCCCCCGAAGCGCGGTGGATCCAGCGAGATACGACCGTCATTGCCCACGTCCGCGCTGGTGACGGGGGCGGCACTGGAGAACGCCAGCCCCATCAGGCTGCGGTCCAAGGACAGGACGAGCCCCTGGTGCGCCTCGGAGTCCAGTCCGACGGCGATCTCCACAGCGAGCGACCCGGTGTCCTCCATCGGCAGCGCCAGCGCCGCGAGGGCCGACCCCGTGATCTCGCCGGCCCGCTCGGCGATCAGGGCGAGGACATCGGTACGCGCGCCTCCGGACATCAGCCCGTGGGTGATCTCTGCGTTCGCCTGGAGCCAGCGTTCACGCAGTCGCGACTCCTCGTAGAGTCGGGCGTTGTCGATCGCGACACCGGCCGCGACGGCCAGCGTCGACAGCACCGACTCGTCGTCCTCGTCGAACTGCGCTCCGCCCCGCTTCTCGGTCAGGTACAGATTGCCGAAGACCTGGTCGCGCACCCGGATCGGGACGCCGAGGAAGCTGTTCATCGGCGGATGATTGGCCGGGAATCCGTACGACGCGGAGTGCTCGGAGATCTTCATCAGCCGCAGCGGCTCCGGGTGCCGGATCAACTCGCCCAGAATGCCGTGGCCCTGCGGATAGGGGCCGATCTCGGCGATCTGCTCCTCGGTCACACCGACCGTGTGGAAGGCCGACAGCGCTTTGCCGTCCGGGGTGATCACCCCGAGCGCGGCGTACTCGGCGTCGACCAGGACCGCCGCCGCCTCCACGATGCTGTGCAGGGCCTGCTCCAGGTCCAGCTCCCGGCCGACCGAGAGAACCGCCTCCAGCAGGCTGTGCACCCGGTCGCGCGTACCCCGAGCGGTGTCCAGCCGGGCCTGCAGTTCCTCCAGCAGGTCGTCCATCTTCAGCTGCGGCAGCCGCACCCGCGCCACCCGGGACTCCTCAGGGCTTCCCACCGGTGATCCTCCAGATCCCCTAAACACACCGCGGGCCTACCGCTCCGGTCATGTGCCACGTTAGCCGCCCCGAGTCGGTGAGGGTACGGGATCAAGCCCCTGGAGCAATGTTCCGGGACCCGGGAACTCGATCAGTGGCCCTACTCTCCGGGCGGTTCCCGGCCTGCGTGGCGATGACCGCCCGAACGCGTCGCTCGGCGCCGAGCCCGGCCGGCGGTTCGACGACTCGGAAACGGGACCCACGGGCCCGAACACTGGGCCGGGCGGCCCTGGGTGCGCCCTCGGCACCAGGGCCAGTCTGGAACTGCTCGCCAACGATCAAAGGAGTGGAGCAGATGACGCTCAAGGACACCGGCAGCCAGACCCCGTCGCCCGCCGCCGTACAGGTACGGACCGAGGGGGACGTGGACGAGGAAGCACTCACCTACCTGCGGGCCAAGCTGAGCGCGGTCCTCGACCGCCCGGGACTCGCGCCCGTCGGCGGCGAGGTGCGGATCGCCAGGGCCACGGCTCACCACGGCGAGCAGCCGTGGTCGGCCGGGGCCGAGATCCGGGTGGGGAGCGAGCTCCTCGTCGTCCACGCGCGGGAAGCGAGCGCGCACGAGCTCGCCGATCGGTTGCAGGACCGGCTCCGCACCCGCCTGGACCGGGTCGTGCACCGCGAGGACACGGCCCGCAGGTCGGCCACACCG
Source organism: Streptomyces sp. STR69 (assembly GCF_024519455.1). Classification (GTDB taxonomy): domain Bacteria; phylum Actinomycetota; class Actinomycetes; order Streptomycetales; family Streptomycetaceae; genus Streptomyces. The sequence continues at coordinate 19,764 of NZ_JALJRY010000056.1, forward strand.
CCTCCGTGGCGCGGCGGCCCGGCGGACGGCCGGCAGGATCCGTGAAGCATGCTGCGGGCGACGGCCCGTCGCCCAGCACGAGAGGAACGGCCGCTCCGGACACGGCAGTTGGACGGCCGTTCCCCTCCGGCGCAGGTGAAGGAGGAGAGTGCCGTGAAGACCCACACCGTCGGTGAAGTGATGACGAGCGACGTCGTCCGGGCGCATCCCATGACACCGTTCGGGGAAGTGGTCCGGCTGCTGGAGCGGCACCGGATCAGTGGGGTGCCCGTCGTCGACCACGACGACAAGGTGCTGGGTGTGGTCTCCGGGACCGATCTGGTGCGCGAGCAGGCACGCCGGGCCCGCGACGGAGAGGGCTGCATCGCCACGGCGGAGCACCTGATGTCGACGCCCGCGGTCACCGTGCACCCCGAGCAGCCCGTCCCGGACGCCGCGCGGGTGATGGAACGCCGTGGCATCGAACGGCTGCCCGTGGTCGACGAGGAAGACCGCCTGATCGGCATCGCCCCCCGCCGCGACCTGCTCCGGGTCTTCCTCCGCACGGACGCGGACATCCGCCGTGAGGTGATCGACGACGTCCTGGTCGGCGCTCTCGGCCTGGCTCCCGACACCGTCACCGTGCTCGTCCGCGACGGTCTGGTCACCCTGACCGGCCGGTTGGAACGCCGTAGCGACGTCCCAAAGGCGATCCGGGCGGTGTGGCGGCTGGAAGGCGTCGCCGGAATGGTCAACGGCCTCACCCACCGCGTCGACGACGGCCCGCCACCGGCACGGCAGGCTCCGGGCCAAAGGGCCGGTCGGACACGTCCCGGGGCCGAACGGCCCTAGCCCGACCTGCGCCGGAGCGGCTCGAATGGCCTGATCAACCTCAGACGCCCCACTCATCGGCCGCCACCCGGGTGGTCCGGTGGGCCGCAGGCCGGAGACATCGAGCCGTGAGCGAAGAACCTGTCGCGAGGCCTCCCGAGGCCCCGGACCGAGAGCAGCCCCTCGCCGCGGAGCCGCCGCGCCGGGCTGTCGAGATCGACGGCGCGGAGGCACTGCGGCTGCTGGGCAGCGTGCCGATGGGGAGGATCGCCTTCACCCGGCAGGCTCTGCCGACCATCCGCCCGGTGAACCACATCGTGGACGACGGCAACATCGTCATCCGCACACACGAGGGTGCGGCCCTGACCTCGCGCACACTCCAGGCGAACGGCCCGGGAGTCGTCGTGGCCTACGAAGCCGACGCCATCGACCCCGCCACGCACCTCGGCTGGAGCGTGGTGGTCACGGGATACGCCCACCTGGTCACCGACACCCTCGAACTGGCCCGGTATCAGGCGCTGTTGCGCCCCTGGGTGCGGCAACCGATGGACTACGCGGTCCGTATCCACCCGGACCTGGTCACCGGGCTCCTGCTCGTCCCGGTCGACCAGCAGGCCGAAGCCTGACGCCTGGCTCCCCGGCGCCCCACATCGCATGGGTCACCGTGCCGACGAGCGCCCCGAGCGGGCCGACCCGGTGTTGCGGCCGACGACGAGCAGCGAGGCGTACGCGCCGGCCGACACGGGGACAACGGGACGGTCGGCCCTGCCCAGTTCGGCCGGCGCGCCGGAGCCGAGCACAGGTCCGGCGGCCCGGCCCGGCCTCTGCGGCCTGAGCACAAGAAGCTCCGCCTCCTCGGTGCGGGGCGAGTTGGCCGGCTGTGTTCCGCAGACCGGAGTGAGTGACGAAGAGACAGAGCCACCTCCACCGCCAACGACAAGTAGCGGTAGGGCTGTTGCTTCCCGACGCGTACGAGACGGCACACGAACGACCGGGGCGCCACCGTCAGTTGACGGTGGCGCCCCGGTCTCGACGGGTAACGGACCGGCTACTTCAGCCAGTTGTGGTCGCGGACTATCGGGAGCGTGGCCCAGAGCTTGCCGAGACCC
>NZ_JALJRY010000057.1 GCF_024519455.1 Streptomyces sp. STR69
GGCGTACCTGGGACCCCCATTCCTCCCGGCCGCTCGCTCGCTTCTCAAACGGGCTGGAGCGGACCTAGTCAAGGGTGACCCGGAGGGTCATCGGCGTAGCCGACGCGCAGCGCAGCGGAGCGCCCTTTACTCGGTCCGTGGAAGTCCGACACTGACAAAGAAGCGAGTGGCCCAACAGCACCATCCCAACCAACGCCCACCGAACCCACGCCCGACCCGAACTCAAGCACCCCTGAACTATGGACAATTAAGGGCGAATTTTGACACGGTGCGATGTCATGCCCCTCGACTTCCGCACCTTCTACGCCACCCAGAGCACCTACTCCGACCCCGGCGCCCTCACCTCCCACTACGCCGACCTCCCCCGCGCCCCCACCCAACTCGCCCACATCACCCGCGACTTGATCGTCCACCGCCTGGAAGCCGGCTTCTACGACCACGTCCACCCCACCGACCGCCTGCACAACGACGCCGAGACCCGCTACATCGACGACATCCTCCGCATCCTCGTCGACCGGAACGACGCCCCGCTCACCCAACGACGCGCACCGGGCGACCGGTTCGTCGGGACCTGCCGGGACTTCTCGCTGCTGCACTGCTCGTTCCTGCGGCACCTGGGCATCCCGGCCCGTATCCGCTCGGGCTTCGCCGACTACTTCAGCGAGAACAGCTCCGACCGTTTCCACGGCGATCACGTCGTCACCGAGTACTGGCACGACGACCGTGGCTGGCTCCTCGCAGACTCCCAGCTCGCCGACCCCGTGATCGCGGACCACTGGAACATCGACTTCGACCCGATGGACGTACCGCGCGACCGCTTCCTCGTAGCGGGCGAGGCCTGGCAGGCCATCCGCACGGGCGGCGCCGACCCGACGACCTTCGGACTGCACCCGCCGGAGGACGGCCCGTTCTGGGGCGAGCGGTTCGTCGCGGGCAACATCCGCCTCGACCTCGCCGCCCTCAACAAGGTCGAGACCCTGCTCTGGGACGTGTGGAGCGAGGACGAGGGCAAGCCCGGCGAGCCGTTGCCGGAGCCGTCACGCCTCTTCTACGACCGTGTCGCCCCGGTGGTCGGCGGCGAGGTCTCCTTCGACGCCGTACGGAAACTGTTCACCGAGGACGACATCCTGCGCACCCCACCCACGGTGACCTGCTACGCCCCCTTCAACGGCCCCAGCCAAGTCACCCTGCGCCACTAAGACGGCGGGGCGGGCTCCCACACGCCTTGCCGAATCAGGCGTCGCTGACGGGCCCGCTCGTAAATCGCCGTCAAGTAGTACGTCAGGCCGAGGAGAGCGCCGCCGGCGATCCCCACCTCGACGTCCACGGTCTGTGTGCCCGGGGGCGCAGCAATCAGTGCGAGGAAGAGCAAACCGATTGCGACAGCCGGCGCCAAGGGGTGGCGCCCGGCAAAGCGCTCGAAACGGGTTGGCGGTCGATTGCCTCCGATGCGGCGATCAAGCGCCCAAAAGCCCCTCACCAGAGCCCGCAGTGTCTTCGGCATGCCGGTGAGGGTAGCGGAACAGGCCCAGCGCACCCACCACGCACGACACCGAAGGACCTCCGGAACCGACCACTAAGCCACGGTCCGCAGGCCCCGTACCTGAGCCGCCCCCATCCCCCGCACCACCCGATGCGCGCACACCGCCGCCAGCAACTCCCCCAACAGGTCCGGGTCGTCGATCTCCAGGCCGAGCAACGACTCGATGCGTTCCAGGCGTTGGTAGAGCGACTGGCGGCCGATGTGCAGCAGGGCCGCTGTCCGGGTGGGTGAGCAGCCGTGCCGCAGGTGCACCTCCAGCGTGCGCACCAGGTCGCTCGGGTGGGCCGCCTCCCACGCCAGCAGCGGGCCGAGCGCATGCTGCACCAGCCGGGCCAGGCGGTCGCGGTTCGCGTCGACACCGCCCCGGGTCAGCTCCCGTTCCAGCGCCAGTGCCCGCGCCGATGTCACCAACGGGCCCTCCGGTGCGGCAGGTTCGGCGGCCGGGACCGTGAGCGCGAGTTCCAGCGTCGTACGGGCCGCCCGCAGTGTGTCGCTCCACCGCAGCCAGCCGCTGCCGGCGTCGACCACATGCCCGACCGCAACGGTCTGCCCGGGCTCGGCGGCCGTACGGAAGGCCTCCTGTACCGCGCGGACGGGGTCACCCGAGACAGCGCCCGGAAGCGCGAGCAGCGCCAGTACGTCTCCGGGAAACGCCGCCCGCAGCACACTCGCCCCGCCCAGCAGCCGTACCGCCCGGTCGACGGCCGTCACGTCGCGTGTGCCGTGCACCGAGACGCCGATCAGGCGGGCGCCGGGGCCGGGGTGGAAGCCGGAGAGTGCCGACCGTGCCTCGACCTCGGGCTGGTTCAGCGCGGCGCGGTCCGCGAGGTCGGCCAGCAGGGCGGCGGTGTGGTCGTCGCCCCACGGTCGTACGACGGAGCGGCCGGACAGGCCCCTGGCGACGATCGCCCGGTTGGCTGCCTCGGTGATCCGTACGAAGGGCACGACCCGGTGCAGGGCCAGCAGGGGAAGGCCCAGGCGGCGGGCCTCGTCCGTGACCTCCGGCGGCATCGTGGGCAGGGAGCGGCCTATCTCGACCGCCAGGCCGGATGCGCCCCGGGCCGCCAGCTCGCGGACGTAGCGGCGGCGGGTCTCGGCGGCGGTGTCGGTGAGGCCGAAGCCGTTGGTGAGGAGGAGTTCGCCGCCGTCGAGGAAGTTCGCACCCTCGTAGACCTCGCTGGAGTGGACCCAGCGCACGGGGCGGTCGAGGGCGGCTTCTCCGGCGAGGAGTTCGGGTTCGGAGGCGCGGACCGGGTCGAGGGCCAGGACCTCACGGAGGGTGAGTGCGGGCACGGGAACCTCCAGAGGCGCGGACAGTTCGTCCGGGTACGGGTTGCGGGGAGAGTACTTTCCGCACGTTGCCCTCGTGTTTCGGCCACTGGAGAGTGAGCACATGAAGCCTTTGGATCAGGCACGGGCGAGCGTCTGGCTCGCGACCGCCGTCGAGGAGGCCCGCGCCGGGCTCGGCGAGGGCGGCATCCCGATCGGTGCCGCCCTCTACGGCGCCGACGGCACCCTGCTGGGGCGCGGCCACAACCGGCGCGTCCAGGACGACGACCCCTCGATGCACGCGGAGACGGCCGCCTTCCGGGCCGCGGGCCGGCAGCGGTCGTACCGAGGGACGACCATGGTGACGACCCTCTCCCCCTGCTGGTACTGCAGCGGGCTGGTGCGGCAGTTCGGTATTTCGCGGGTCGTGGTCGGTGAGGCCGCCACCTTCCACGGTGGGCACGACTGGCTCGCCGAGCACGGTGTGGAGATCGTCCTCCTCGACGATCCTGAGTGCACCTCGCTGATGCGCGACTTCATCAAGAACAACCCGGCACTCTGGAACGAGGACATCGGTGACTGAGCCCCAGAACCCACCCCGCATTCCCACGATCGATCTGCGTCCCTGGATCGAGGGGGACGAGGAGATCCGCAAGGACATCGCCCGTACCGTCGACGACGCCCTGCAGACGGCCGGGTTCCTGCTCGTCACCGGGCATGGTGTCGATCCGGCGCTGCGGTCCCGGATCCGGGAGGCCGCGCGGGCCTTCTTCGCGCTGCCGGTCGATGTCAAGGAGCCGTACTCCGCCAAGGTCGGCGGGCGCGGGTGGCTCGGGCCGGGGGCCGAGGCCAACGGGTACTCGGAGGGGACCGAGACGCCGCCGGATCTGAAGGAGTCGCTGACCTTCGCCACGCACCGGCCGTTCGAGGACCCGGTGATCAACGCCGAGTGGTACGCGCCCAATGTGTGGCCGACGGAGATCCCCGGGCTCCAGGAGCTCTGCGAGGAGTACCTCGACCGGATGGGCGAGCTGGAGAAGCAGCTGCTGTCGCTGCTCGGGGAGGCGCTCGGGCTCGGACCCGACTTCTTCTCCCGGCACATGGACCATCCGACGTACGGGTTCAACATCAACTGGTATCCGGGGGTGGAGGTCGTCGGGGAGCCGGAGCCGGGGCAGTTCCGGATCGGGCCGCACACCGACTTCGGGACGGTGACGATCCTCGACCGGCAGGCCGGGAAGGGGGGACTTCAGGTCTTCACCGACGAGGGGGGATGGGAGGACGCGCCGTTCGATTCCGACGCCTTCACCATCAACATCGGTGATCTGATGGCCCGTTGGACCGGTGACCGGTGGCGTTCGGGACGGCACCGCGTGCTGCCGCCGCCCGCCGACGCGCCCGCCGAGGAGCTGATGTCGCTGGTCTACTTCGGCGAGTGCACCCCGGGCACGCTCGTGGAGTCGGTGCCCGCGCCGGTCGGACGGGTGGCGTACGAGGCCGTCGACTCGCATGTGTATCTGCGGGAGAAGCTGGACTCGATCACCGTCGAATAGGCCGCCGACCGAACCGGGCACCGTTCCGACATTTTCGTAACTCAACGGACACCACACGACCTAGTCCGAACCAACTCCCCCTATTTACTCTGGTGTTGATAGACAGGTTCCGGTGTGCAGGGCGACCGCTCAGGGGGAGATGCGGTGGGTAGAGGGCTGCACGGCCGCGGGGCGCTGTTCGAGGCACAGCCGCCAGGTCTCGCCTCGCGCCTGACCGGGCTGCGCCCCTACCAGCTGCTCACCTCGCCGTACGAACACCCGGAACCGCCCTTCGTGGTGCTCGCGGGCGCGCGCGGCCTCGGCAAGAGCACGGTGCTGGCGGAGTTGCGCACCGCGTACCGCGAGCACACGCCGGTCGCGCTGATCGACTGCGAGGCCGACCGGCTGACCCGGCTGCCGGACGGCCGGCCCGCCGCGACCTGGTCCCCGGTGTGGCAGGCGCTGACCACGGTCGCGGAGCAGCTCAGGGAGCCGGTGGTGCACGGCGCCGGTGCCATCGACTTCCCTCGTCTGGAGGCCGGGCTCCTCGCGGTGTGCGCCACCGGCTGGGACGCCCGGGACGAGGACAGTGCCCGTGAGGAGGCCCGGCGGATCCTGCTGCTGAGCGATCCGGCCCGGCGCTGGTCGGTGATCGCGCAGGGCTGGGCGACCAAGGTCGCCTCGCGGCTGATCGCCAATGTGTCCGGTACCGGCCCGGTCGGCCAGGCCTTCATCGAGGCGACCCTCGACACCCTCTTCGACCTGGTGTGGACGCCGAACGGGCTGTTGAAGGCGGGCGCCGAGTGGTACCGCGACTACCCGGGCGCGAGCGGTGACCCCAAGCGCGGGCTGATCGAGATCGCCCGGGACTTCCGCGCCGACGGCACCTCCCGCACGGACGCCGAACGCTGGCTGCTGCGCGCGCTGCTCGCCGACCTGGGCGACACCTACCGGCGCCGGTGGGAGCGGATGCGCCGGGTCGGGCGGCCGGTCGTGCTCGTCGACAACGTGCAGTCGGGGCCGGGTCCCGGGCTGATGAAGGCCGTACTGAAGGAGCGTTCGGACGGTGTCGGCGACCAGGTGGCCTTCTTCGCCGCGCTGCGCGGGGACCGGCATCCCGATCTGCCGGACGCGGTCCGTCATCCGTTGCCGGAGATGGGGCGGGCCAGTGGCTGGGTGCCGGGTGCTTCGCCGTCCTCGCGGGCCCTGCTGGTGACGCTGCCGCCGCTGACTCCGGAGGAGACCCGGCGTGTCATCGCGGACGTGTGCGCGACCGAGGAGATCCGGGTCGAGGTGCCGCCCCAACTGCCGTACGCCATCCATCGGTTGACGGCCGGCAGTCCGCTGGGGGCGGCGCTGCTCGGAGAGGCGGTACGGCAGACCCGGCCGGTCGGGGCCGTGAGCCCCGGGGAGTTGCTGACCGCGGGGCTGAAGCCGGAGGGGGATGCGGCGAGTGATCCGCGGCCCGTGTACCGGGAGTTGCTGGACCGGCTGGTGGCTCCCGGGATCGCGGAGGAGCTCGCCGTGCTGGCCACCGCGCACGACGGGGACTCCGCGCGGGCGCTGGCCCAGGGGCGGCGGCTGCGGGACAGTTTCGGCGCGTCCGGGGTCAACCGGCTGCGCACGCAGCTCACTTCGGAGGGTCTGCCGCCGGCGGCGGGCTATTTCGTGGGCGATCCGTTCCTGCGCACGCTGCTCCTGCTGCGGCTGCATCTGGACGACGCGGACCACGGGCGGTGGCGGGCGGTGCACCGTTCGCTGCTCTCGCACTACGAGGGGCTGCCCGGCAGCCCGGACGCCCCGTCCCGCGCCCGCTACCGGCTGCATCACGAACTCGCGCTCGGCGACACGGCGGACGCGGTGGAGTATCTGCGGGACAACTTCCGCCTCATTCCCCCGCGGGCCTGGCTGGAGACGCTGCTGTTCGTGACCGCCGCGCCCTACTACCACGCGCACGATCCGCACGGCCGGGACATCGGCGCGGCCGGCGACCACCGCAAGGCCGTCGCGCTGGCCCGCACGGACGCCGAGGAGCAGCCGCCGGACGGCGTGGACCCGGTCCTGCATCTGACGGTACGGCGGCTGCTGCACGCGGTGTGGCAGGTGACGGATCCGCTGGTACTCCCGGACGGGGAGGTCGCGGACCGGATGCACTTCGATCTGGAGCAGCTGTCGACGGTCTGGCCCGCGGGCAGCGAACTGCTGTACCGGGCCGCGCAGCAGTGGCCGGAGAACGCGCTGGCGGGGCGTCCGCTGCGGGTGCCCGCGGGGGCGGACGACGACGGAAGCGGGGGCCTGCGGTGAGGCGACGGCTGCGCGAGCTGTTCGAGGAGATCCGGACCATCCCGGTCTACCGGTACACGGCCCTGGTGGTGGCGGCCGTCCTGGTCGCCGGTCTGGTCGTGCTGGTCCGCACGGCTCTGCAAGAGGACCGTTCGTGTGCGGCCGGGGTGGCCCGTCCCGAGGGCAGTGACGAGTGTGTGGGGGTGTCGACGTCGGCGTTCGACTTCGGTCAGCGCCGGCTCGCCGACACGATCAGGGCGGTGGCGCGCGAGAACGGCAGGCTGAAGGCGGGGACGTATGTCTCGGTCGCGCTCTACGAGCCGTTCACCGCGACCGACGCCGACACGTTGAACGATGTGCAGCACGAGTTGCAGGGTGCCTATCTCGCGCAGTACGCGGCCAATCACGACGACAACGGCGAGACCCCGTACATCCGGCTGGTGCTCGCCAACCCCGGTGCCACGGGCGCCCATTGGGAGCGGGCGGTGGACCGGATCGTGGCGATGACGACGTCGTCGGACCGGCTGCGGGCGGTCACCGGGATAGGGACGAGCACCGACAACAACAAGAAGGCCGTGGCGCAGCTGACCCGGCTCGGTGTCCCGGTGGTGGGCTCCTCCATCACCGCCGACGACCTCGCCAACGGGCAGCAGGGCAAGGACCCTTACCCGGGTCTTGCCCGGGTCTCCCCCACCAACACCGACGAGGCCCGCGCGCTGGCCTCGTTCGCCAAGGTGACGGCGGACCGGGCGCTGCTCGTCTACGACAAGCCGGGCGACCCGTACACGAAGACACTGCAGCAGGCCTTCACCACGCTGCTGAAGGGATCGCCGTACGGCTCCTGGCCGTTCACCCCGCCCGCGGACCGCAGCCAGGAGGGCAGCACGCCCAACACGTTCCGGCAGATCACCGATCTCGTCTGCGACACGGACGCGAGGCTGGACACGGTGTTCTTCGCCGGGCGGCACACCCAACTGCGCCAGTTCATCAACGCGTTGGGCCGCCGCGGCTGCCAGTCACGGAAGTTCACGGTGCTCACCGGCGACGAGGGCTCGTACCTGACCGGCGACAGCCAGCTCCACGCGAGCGCGCTCCAGCACGGGGTCTCGGTCCGCTACACCGCGCTGGCCCACCCGGACGCCTGGCTCAAGAACGCCCCGGCGACCGGGGGTTCGGCCCAGGACTCGCAGGAACTCGACAGGCTCCTTGCCGCCGCCAAGGCCGCACCGGTCGGCCCGATCGGCCCGGTCGCCCTCGCCGACGGACAGGCGATCATCGCCTACGACGCGATGCAACTCGCCGTCCACGGCGTCCGCGAGGCCACCCCGGCCCAGCGCAAGATCCCGCCCCTGTCCGACGTCGGCCTCCAATGGCCGCAGGTCAAGGGCTCGTTGCGGGTGAGCGGGGCGAGCGGCTGGATCTGCCTGGACGTCCACGGCAACCCGTACGACAAGGCCGTACCGATCGTGGAACTCACCCCGAAGGGCGCCGCCCGCTTCGTGAGGATCGCCTGGCCGGAGGGCAGGCCCCCGTCGAAGGAGTGCCTGCCTCCGGCCTAGGCGCCGTAAGGGACTTCAGCCGTGGTCAGTGACGTCAGACGCCGGCGTAGGAGTGCTTGCCGCCGACGAAGATGTTGACGCCGTAGTAGTTGAAGATCCAGCAGCCGAAGGCGATCAGGGCCAGGTAGGCGGCCTTGCGGCCCTTCCAGCCGGCCGTGGCGCGGGCGTGCAGGTAGCAGGCGTAGGCGACCCAGGTGATGAACGCCCAGGTCTCCTTCGGGTCCCAGCCCCAGTAGCGGCCCCAGGCCGACTCGGCCCAGATCGAGCCCGCGATGATCGTGAACGTCCAGAGGGGGAAGACGGCCGCGTTCACGCGGTAGGAGAACTTGTCGAGGTTCGCCGAGGCGGGCAGCCGCTCCATCACGGAGGTGGCGAAGGCGCCGGGCTTGCCGCCGCTCGCGAGCTTGCTCTCGTACGAGTCCTTGAAGAGGTAGAGGAGCGTGCCCACCGCGCCCACGTAGAAGACCGCGCCGCAGATGATCGCGGTCGAGACGTGGATGTACAGCCAGTACGAGTGGAGGGCGGGAACCAACTGGTCGCTGGCGGTGTACAAGACAGTGACGGCGATACCGAGATCGAGGAGGACCGTGGTGACCAGGAACAGTCCGAGCCAGCGCACGTTCTTCTTGAGCAGCAGCAGCGTGAGGTACACGCCGACGGCGACCGTGGAGAAGGTGATGTTGAACTCGTACATGTTGCCCCAGGGCGCCCGCTCCACCGAGGCCGCGCGGGCGAGGACCCCGGACAGCTCGACGAGGAACGCGAGCACCGTGAGGGACACGGCGATACGGCCGTAGAGGTCGCCCTGTTCGTCCCCGCCGTGCGCGCCGGGACCGTCCGGCACGTCGCGGGAGCCGGACGCGGCCCGGACGACGACCTTCGGCCGCTCCAGGACGGTGGTGCCACCGGCTTTCTGCACGGTGACGGCGGGCGCGTCCGCCTTCTTCGCGGCGGCACCGGTCAGCGCGGCGGCCGTACGGCCGATCTTGCTGCGGCTGCCGAAGGTCCACTCGGCGATGTACGCCAGGAAGGCCAGGGTGTAGACGGCCATCGAGGAGTAGATCAGCGTGTTGCTGACGTTGGCCAGGTGCTCGTTGGTGGCGGCGGCGATGTTCACTGCTGCTCAGCCCCTTCGGGGGGTACGGAGGGTTCGTCGTCGGTCTTCGTCGGGGCCCGGTCGTGCACGAGTGCCGCCAGGTCGCCGAGTTCCTCGGGGAGTTTCGCGGACTCGCTGCGGCCGAGCCCGGCCATCTCGACGACGGTGCTGCCGTCGTCGCCGGTGGTGGCGCGCACCCAGACGCGGCGGCGCTGGATGAACAGGGAGCCGGCCAGACCGAAGATCGCGGTGAGCGCGCCGGCCAGCGCCCAGTCGGTGCCGGGCTGCTGGACGACCTGGAAGCCCGCCCATTCCTTGATCTGCTTGTCGAAGGTGATCGACCCGGCGCCGTTCGGCAGGGTCATCGTCTCGCCGGGCAGCAGCTGTTGCTTGAGGATGTTGCCCTTGGAGTCCTTGAACTGCTTCAGGTTCTTGGTCTCCAGCTGGTACACGTTCTGCGGGATGCCCGCGTTGACGCCCAGGTCGCCGTGGTAGCCGGTGACATTGAGCACCGGGTAGTCGAGGCCGGGGTACTGGGAGAACATCGTGCCGCTGCTCTTGGCGTACGTCGGCACGAACACGGCCGCGAAGCCGAGCTGTTCGGCGACGCCCTGGGCGTTCTTGTAGCCGTCGAGGACCTTGATCGCGCCCTGCGAGGTGACGTTGGAGTCGATCGGCAGCATCGGCACGGCCTGGTGGAAGACCACGTTGCCCTTGCCGTCCCGGACGGTGACGACGGGGGCGTAGCCGTGGCTGACCAGGTAGACCTTGGAGCTGCCGATCTCCAGCGGCTCGTTGACCTTGATGGTGTGCTTCTCGGCCTTGCCGTAGGCGCCGACGCTGTAGGTGATGTCGGCCTGGAAGGTGCGCGGGGTACCCCGGTTGGGGCCGGTGCGCTCGTACGTGCCGACGAAGTTCTTCAGGTTGAAGCTGAAGGGGACGAGGTCGTCGTCGCTGAAGAGGTTGCCGGACTTGAAGTCGTCGTACTGGGTGAGGGTGTTGGAGAAACCGTCGCCCTCGACGACCAGTTTGTCGCCCTCGGACTTGAAGAGCTGGCCCCACGCGAAGGCGATCAGCATCACGATCAGCGCGAGGTGGAAGAGGAGGTTGCCGGTCTCGCGCAGATAGCCCTTCTCGGCGGCTACGGCGTCCCCGGCGACGTGGGCGCGGAAGCGCCGCTTCTTCAACACCGCGAGGGCGACTTCGCGGACCTGCTCGGGTTCGGCGGCGGTGCGCCAAGTCGCGTAGGCGGGAAGGCGGTTGAGGCGTTTGGGGGCGCCCGGCGGACGGCCGCGGAGCTGGCCGACGAACTGCCAGGTGCGCGGGATGATGCAGCCGATGAGGGAGACGAAGAGAAGGATGTAGATCGCGCCGAACCAGGCCGAGCCGTAGACGTGGAAGAGGCCGAGCTTCTGGTAGATCGGCCCGAGCGTCTTGTGCGCGGCCTGGAACTCGGAGACCTTCAGCGCGTCGGTGCCGGACTGCGGGATCAGCGAGCCGGGGACCGCGCCGAGCGACAGCAGGAACAGCAGCATCAGCGCGACCCGCATCGAGGTCAGCTGCCGCCACATCCAGCGCGCCCAGCCGAGCACTTCACGGCCGGTCCAGCCGAGCCAGCCCGTCAGGCCGGGCTTCCGGTTGCCGCCGAAGGAGCCGGGCATGGCGGTCTCGACGGGGGCGGTGGAGAGCTGGGAGCCGGCGGCGCCGAGGTCCTGGTCCTCGGCGGCGGACGTGTCGGTGGTCGTCTTGCTCATCGATCAGATCCCTACAGTGAAACCGTTGGACCAGCTCTGCATGTCCTGCACCAGCGCGTCCCAGGCGCCGGTGAGCAGCAGCACGCCGGTCACGATCATCATGGTGCCGCCGGCACGCATCACCCAGACGTAGTGGCGCTTGACCCAGCCGAAGGCACCGAGGGCCTTGCGGAACGCGACCGCGGTGAGGACGAAGGGGACACCCAGGCCGAGACAGTACGCGACGGTCAGTATGGCGCCGCGACCGGCACTCGACTGCTGCGACGACAGTGCGATGACGGACGCGAGCGTGGGGCCGATGCAGGGTGTCCAGCCGATCCCGAAAAGCGCGCCCAGGACGGGCGCCCCGATCAACCCGGCGGCGGGCCGCTTGTGGAAGCGGAACTCACGCTGGGTCAGCCAGGGCATCATCCCCATGAAGAACACGCCCATGAGGATCATGAGCACGCCCAGCACCTTGGTCAGGACGTCCTTGTTCTCCTGGAGCGTGTACCCGAAGTAGCCGAACAGGGCCCCGCCGGAGACGAACACGGCGGTGAAGCCCAGGACGAAGAGGGAGGCGCCCATCACCATGCGCCCCCGGCGGGCCTCGCCGAGATCGGTGCCGGTGACGCCCGTGACGTAGGAGAGGTATCCGGGGACCAGCGGCAGGACGCACGGGGAGAAGAAGGAGACGAGTCCGCCGAGCACGGCGATGGGCAGCGCCAGCAGCAGAGCCCCGTCGCGGACCGTGCTGTTGGGTTCGGTGATGGCGGCGGCGAGCAGCACGTCAGCTCACTTCTCCGCGATGACCGGGTCGAGCATCTCGCGCAGCTTCTCCTCGCTCAGTGCCTGGAGTGCGCGCGCCGCGATCTTCCCGTCCCGGTCGATGACGATCGTGGAGGGGATGGCCTGCGGGTTGAGGGTGCCCTTCTTGAACCGGAGCATCAGCTTGCCCGTCGGGTCGTACAGGCTGGGGTAGGGGACGGCGTACTTCTTCTCGAAGGCCACGGCCGGCTCGGTGCTGGTGTCGCGGGTGTTGAGGCCGACGAACTGGACGTCCTTGTCCGCGGTGGCCTTGGCGACCTGGACGAGGTTGTCCGCCTCGGCGCGGCACGGGGAGCACCAGGAGCCCCACACGTTGACGACGAGGACCTTGCCCTTGTAGTCGGCGGTGTCGAGCGTCTTGCCGTCGATGGTCTTGCCGGACAGGTCGGGGGCGGCCTGGCGGTCGCCCTTCTTGACGGTCGCGATGCCGTCGGAGCCGGTGATGAAGTTGGTGTTGCCGGAGCCTCCGGAGGTACCTCCGGAACTGCAGGCGGACAGCACCAACGCGGCGACGGCAACGCCGGCGGTCGACAGGACGGCGCGGCTACGGGCGCGACTGGCGGCACTCATGTGAAAAGTTTCGCATGCCCGTTCTGGGGATCTTGCGCGCCCCCCTCAAGGGCGTGCGGCGGGCGGAAACCCGCATTTCAGGCGGCGTCTCCACTGGCCGTGGAAGAGGCGGTGGGGCTCGCGGCCAGGTAGGACTTCCAGCCGCCGGCCGGGGCCTGGCCGACGTCGAGGCCGCGCAGCTTGGCGAGCACCTCGGGCTTCTGCACGTCGATCCAGTCGGTGAACTGCTTGAAGGAGACCATGCGGACGTCGGCGCCCTTCTCCTTCTCCGCGGCGATGTGCTTGAAGGCCTGCTCCACGGCGTCCATGTAGATGCCGCCGTTCCAGTGCTCGAAGTGGTTGCCGATGAAGAAGGGTGCGCGGTTGCTCTCGTACGCCCGCTGGAAGCCGGAGATGTAGGCCTGCGCGGCCTGGGTACGCCAGCCCGGGTAGTTGTAGGCGGGCGCGTTGGTGGAGTTGACGGACTGGTTGGCCAGCATGTTGTAGTCCATCGAGAGGACCTCGAAGCTGTGCCCGGGGAAGGGGACGGCCTGGAGGGGGTAGTCCCACACGCCGTTCTTCTTGTCGGGCCAGACCTGCCGGCCGCCGGGGTTGGAGGCGTCGTAGCGCCAGCCGAGCGAACGGGCGGTGGGCAGCAGCTGGTTCTGGCCCAGGAGACAGGGCGTACGGCCGCCGACGAGCTCCTTGTCGTAGTCGAAGGGCAGCGACGGCAGGTCGTGCCAGCCGGTGTTGGTGCGCCACTCCTTGACGAAGGACTTGGCCTGGTCGATCTCGCTGCGCCACTGCTGGGGCGTCCAGTTGGCGACGGTGCCGTAGCCGGAGCAGAAGTGGCCGTTGAAGTGGGTGCCTATCTCGTGGCCCTCGAGCCATGCGCGCCGGACGTTGGTGAGGGTCGCCTTGACGTGTTCGTCGGTGAGGTAGCCGATGTCGGAGGCGCCGCGCGGGTTGTTCGGCGGGTTGTACAGGCGCTTCTTCGACTCGGGCAGCAGGTAGAGGCCGGAGAGGAAGAAGGTCATGCTCGCGCCGTGCTGCTTGGCGAGGTCGAGGAAGCGCGGGAACAGTCCGTTGCCGACCTCGCCGGCGCCGTCCCAGGAGAAGATCACGAACTGCGGCGGGGTCTGCCCGGCCTCCAGCGGCACGGGCTTGGCGGGCTGCTTGGGCTGGGTGCCGGTGAAGGACGTGGAGCCGTCACCGATGGGCTTGGTGCGGGGCTCCATGGACTTGGCGGGGCCGCCGGAGTGGCCCTTGCCCGAACTGGCGGAAGGGCTCGACCCGTTCGAGCCGAGCGTGCCGCACCCCGCGAGTCCTACGGCTGCCGCGGCGCCGGCACCGACTCCGAGCGCTCCCCGTCGAGTGAGACTCCGCATTGCTTCCCCATCCGTCGCGTTCCTCTGTGGTCTACCTGTGAGAGGACGCGACGGACGGGAAAGTTCGCCAGGAACCATGTGGGTTGCGAAACAAATGTCACAGAGCTGTCACGACAGCCGACCCCGACGAGTGGTCATCCGTGTTTGTCACGCGCCGAACGCTTTGTCCTTCCCCTTGACGGGCTTCGCGCCGGCGAGGAGATGGGCCGGGACGAGATCACGGGCCGGCTCGGTGTAGCCGACGGACACGATCTTGTCGCCGCGGTAGGTGAAGGTCGTCAGGGACGCGAGCGTGCACTGGCGCTTGCGCGGGTCGTGCCACAGCCGCCGCCGCTCGACGTAGGACCGCACGATCCAGATCGGCAGCTGATGGCTGACCAGTACGGCCTCGTGCCCGCGTGCCGCGTCCTTGGCGGCGTCGAGCGCCGCCATCATCCGCACCACCTGGTCGACGTAGGGCTCGCCCCAGGACGGCTTGAACGGGTTGACCAGGTACTTCCAGTTGTCCGGCTTCTTCAGCGCGCCGTCGCCGACGCCGAAGGTCTTGCCCTGGAAGACGTTGTCGGCCTCGATCAGCCGCCCGTCGGTCGCGAGGTCGAGCCCGTGCGCCTTGGCAATCGGCGTGGCCGTCTCCTGCGCCCGCTCCAGCGGGGAGGCCACGACGTGCGTGACATCGCGGGAGGAGAGGTGCTCGGCGACCCGGTCGGCCATCTGCCGCCCCAGCTCGGAGAGGTGGTAGCCGGGCAGCCGCCCGTACAACACCCCCTCGGGATTGGCGACTTCACCGTGCCGCATCACATGGACGACGGTGATGTCACTGGTGGCGCTGCTGCTCATCGGGTGGCCTCCGCCGCCGCTCTGGCCGCCGCCGGAAGGGCGTCGGCGATCCGCTGGATGGCCCGTTCGTCGTGGGCCGTGGAAACGAACCAGGACTCGAAGGACGAGGGAGGCAGATAGACACCCTGCGCCAGCATCGAGTGGAAGAAGGCGGTGAAGCGGTACGACTCCTGCGCCTTGGCGTCCTCGTAGTTGCGCACGCTCCGGTCGGTGAAGAACACGGAGAACATGTTGGAGGCGTTCTGCAGCCGGTGCGCGACACCCTCCTTGTTGAGCGCCTCGGTGACGAGCGACTGGATCTGCGCCGATACGGCGTCCACCGTCTCGTAGGCCGCGTCGTCGAGGAGCCGCAGCTGGGCGAGACCGGCGGCGGTGGCGACGGGGTTACCGGAGAGGGTGCCGGCCTGGTAGACGGGCCCGGCGGGAGCGAGGTGCCCCATGATGTCGGCGCGCCCGCCGAACGCGGCGGCGGGGAAGCCTCCGCCCATGACCTTCCCGAACGTCATGAGGTCGGGGACGACCCCGTCGATCCCGAACCACCCGGCCCTGCTGGTCCGGAACCCGGTCATGACCTCGTCGGAGATGAAGAGGGCACCGTTCTTGCTGCAGGCGTCCTTGAGCCCCTGATTGAACCCGGCCGCCGGCGGCACGACCCCCATGTTCCCGGGCGAAGCCTCGGTGATGACGCAGGCGATCTCACCGGGATGCCGGTGGAAGGCCTCGTTCACGGCTTCGAGATCGTTGTACGGCAGGACGATCGTGTCGCCGGCCTGGGCGCCGGTGACGCCGGGGGTGTCGGGCAGCGCGAAGGTGGCGACGCCGGAGCCAGCGGCGGCGAGGAGCGCGTCGACGTGACCGTGGTAACACCCGGCGAACTTGATGACCTTGGGCCGCCCGGTGAACCCGCGGGCGAGCCGGATGGCGGACATGGTCGCCTCGGTACCGCTGCTGACGAGCCGCACCTGCTGCACGGGCCCGACCCGGGCGACGATCTCCTCGGCGAGCGCGACCTCGCCCTCACCGGGGGTCCCGAAGGAGGTCCCGCGCGAGACGGCGTCCTGCACGGCGGCGATCACGTCGGGCTGGGAGTGCCCGAGGATCATCGGCCCCCAGGAGCACACGAGGTCGACGTACTCGCGCCCGTCGGCGTCGGTGAGATACGGGCCGTTGCCGGACACCATGAACCGGGGCGTGCCGCCGACGGCGCGGAAGGCGCGCACCGGGGAGTTCACGCCGCCCGGTGTGACGACCGACGCACGGTCGAAAAGAGCCTGCGAGACGGGTGCTTCGTAGGGATAGGGCAGTGTGCTGGGCAGTACACCTGCCGGTTCGCTTGGCGTTTGGCTCATGACCTGCGACTTCTCCGACTTCTCGGACTCCGGGACCTCAGTTACCTCCTCAGGGTAGGCGGCGGGACGGCGGGCACGGGCCCCCACCCATCTGCGAGACTGGGAGGTGATACACACAGACACACACAGCTCATGCGGGCGCCGGTGTACAGGGCTTGCGCAGATCCTGCGGACAGGTGTTTCAGCGCACGTTTCGGCGGGCGGCCGTGGGGGAGGTCACTGACACGATGATCGGGTTGCGCGGCTGGGGCCACGCGTCCTAGAAAAGCAGTCGGGTGGAGATATGCATCGCGGTGGCGGACTGGGCGAGGGGACTGACGATCTGGGTCCTCGGCGTGCCCGGCGGGGGAAGCACCGGCGCGACGAGGAAGAAGCCGCCGAGGCACGGCGGGGCGGTCCCGGATCCGGCATGGGTTCGGGTGCGGGTGCGAGTTCGGGCGCAGGTCCTGGTTCGTCCTCGGGCTCGGGTTCGGGTTTGGGTGAGTCGGATCGCGATGAGCGACGTATCGAACGTCGGATCGATCAGTTGCGGGCGGGGAGCAGGAATGGTGGTCGGGTGGGGGTGACGTACAAATACTTCGGTGCGCCCGACGGCGCGACCGCGGCCCGCGTCCCGATCTCGATGCGCCCCGAGGAACTCGGCGGCGACGAGCTCGGGATGAACGGCATGTTCACCAAGATCAAGCCGGAGACGATGGCCGCGATGGTCCTCACCGGCATCGAGGGCGTCCCGCTCAACAAGGTGCCCCCGCTGGAACTGGTCGTCCTCCACCCCGACTACGCCGTGGTCAAACTCCCGATGACGGTCGTGGACCCGCTCCGCGGAATCGGCGAGGAGGCGGTGGGCGCGGCAGCGTTCATCTGGTCGACGGTGCCTGACCGGGGCGGACCGCGGGACGCGTTCAATGTCTACCAACTGCTGCACGAATGGCAGGACTTCAGCCATCGGTTGCATGAGGCGGGGCATCAGCCTTATTGCCTTGTTTGGCCTTGAGCTGGGGGTTCGTGGGATTCGGGCGGGGTCTTCGGGCCTCGCCTTTTTCATGTCCCCGGAGGGGTCGTCAGGCGGCCAGGGCACATTGAGGGCACATGGGTTTCGGCGGGGGCACTGATGTGCCCTGGGCTACGGGCGGGTCGCCGTCGTCTTCCGCCTCGGCTTCCGTTTCCGTGAAGGCGTCGTCGATCGCCTTGCGGGTGCGGGTCTCACTGGACGGCAACAGGTGCGTGTACGTGCGCAGCGTGAAGCCGGGGTCCGAGTGGCCGAGGTATTCGGAGAGCGCCTTGATGCTCTCCCCCGCGTCCAGGAGTACGGAGGCGTAGGCGTGCCGGAGGGCGTGCATGCCGTCTTCCGGGGCCGCTTGGAGGTAGCGCGCGCCGCGCTCGCGCGGAGGAATCACGCCGGCGGCGGCCAGGGCGAGCTTCCAGGCACCCATGTTGAAGACGCTGCGGTTGTACGCCCGACTCTTCTCGTCGACGAAGAGGAGGCGGAAGGTTTTCGGTTCGCCGTCCGGCTTGGCCCAGGGCAGGGTGACGGCGGCGGGCGGCCTGACCCTGCGTTCGCGCCGACCGCCCCGCCTCCCGGGCTCATCCCGTGTCCCCGTGCAGCCGAGCACGGGGACACGGGAGCCGCGCACAGCGAAGCGCCCGACACCCAAGCAACCCCCGGAGACCCCCCATGCACGACCCGTACCGCGAAATCCTCACCCCTCAGCAGGAGATGACCACCGACCTCAACAGCGCAGCAAGGTATCCCGTTGGACCGTCCAAGGGTCGGACCAACTGGGGAACCTCCGCCCCGGGGGTGGCGGAGGAGTTCGGGCACCAGGGGGTGCCCGAGGAGGACAAGCTCGTCGAGACCGCCGCCGTTCTGCTGCCTCGCGCTGCCGATGCCGCCGCGCTGCACCGCATCGCGCGCCGCCGTCAGCGGGAACCTGTCCAGCGCAAAGAACGCGTCGATGTGCGCTACAGCGTCGACGAGAAGAGCGAGATCCTCGCCGCGGCGCGGTCGCTGAACATCGCCAGCGCCCACTATGTCGGCGCTGTCGTCATGGCCCATCTCCACGGTGACCTCGCTCTGCCCGGCCAGCGCACCCCACTGGACGACTACATCGACGAGCTGACCGCCCTGCGCAGCGAGGTCGCCAGGATCAGCCACAACATCAACCAAATCGCCAAGAAGCTCAACTCTGGCGGCCATCCACACGCTGGGGACACCGCCGTCCTAACGCAGGCCGAACACACCCTGACCACAGTCGGTACCACCGTCCGGGACATCGCGGCAGCGGCGAACCAGGCCGTCACCAAGAAGGCGGCCTGATGATCGCGAAGATCGGCGGCGGCAAGGACACCGCGGGCCTGATCCGGTACCTGTTCGACACGAAGAAGGCCAAGGACCACACCGACCCCCACCTGGTCGCCTCCTGGGACGGCTTCGCCCCCGACCCCGGCCGC
>NZ_JALJRY010000058.1 GCF_024519455.1 Streptomyces sp. STR69
GCGGTCGCCGACCAGATGCGCGCCCAGCACGAGAACATCGTCGCGCAGGCGGCACCCGGCCGCGCCGGACTCGAACAGATCATCCGCTGGTACTTCTCCACCGACCAGCGCGACGACATCGAAGATGGCTGCCCCAACGCTGCCCTCCTCGACGAGATTGCACGCTCCACGGACACCACCAGGGCGGCATACACCAAGGGCGCACTGACCCTCATCGACGGCTTCGCCGCCCGCCTGGCACCCCACGACCCGCCCTCGGCACGCCTGAAGGCACTCAGCCTCCTCGGCATGATGGCCGGCACGTTGCAGCTCTCCCGTGCCTTCACCGACCAACTCCTCGAACAGGGCAGCCGCAACGCCCTCGCACTGATAGATGCCGAACAGCACAACTGAGACGCCATCCTCGTACCGATCAGAAGCTGATCAGGTCGGCACCCAGGATCTCTTCCACGACGAAGACGTCGAGTACGCGCGTGGGCTCAGCGACAGCGACGTCCCCTGCCACCTCGACGTCATCCCCGGCGCCTTCCACGGCTTGGACCTCATGTTCCCCAAAACCGAAATCGCGCGGGAGTTCTGGCGCCGACAGGCACGAGCGCTGAAGAACGCATCCGCCAGCAACGTGGGGGGCAGGCCGACCGAATCCACGTGGAACCCGCGGCCAGGCCGCCCAGCGGAGTGACCAGCTGCACCGCCGGGGCGGGGACCATCGAGCTCGAGGACCTGCGGGGCGCACATACACCCAGGCAGGCGCGGTCGGCCAATGTTTCAACGGAGCTCGAAATCATTGCACGCGGTCCGCGCGGCAAGCCAACATGCCGTTGACCAGGGAGAGCGGGTTCGGTCGGTGCTCCGTCGCGCCAGGCCTCGGACGAGTATGCACGGCTCAGGCGCGTGAGCGGGACCTGAGAGTACACAGGGTCACGGAGCGTCGCTTCGGCGCGAAGCTGACCCCCGACTTCCGATGAGAGAGTAGAGGACCCATGCGCACTTTCAGAAAGACCGTCGCTGTCGGCGGCACGATGCTGAGTGCCGCGGCACTTGTCATTCTCCCCACGACGCACGCCAACGCCGCCTCGAACTGCTGGTCTGCCCAGGAGTATAAGCGGGCCCCATATTTCGGACAAATCTACCCAGTCTTCTACTGCAACAACCTCGCTGGCGAACCGATCCATGAATTCCCCGATCGTGGCAATGTTGTGGGGTACATGAACAGCACAACCAGCTGGTTCTTGTGCCGGGACGACTACGGCGACTTCAACGGCGAATGGAATCCCAGCCACGCCAGTCGCTGGATCTACACCTTGGCCGACAACGGCCAGTGGGGTTTCATGAACGACAAGAACATCTCCAGCGAGACTGACCCGCTCACGGAATGCTGACCAGGCCCGGGCGTGCTTACTGAACTTGAACTCGTGGTGTCGGTTGGATCGTTGTGATCGGCGACCATTGGACGCCACGTTCGGCATCACGATGGCGGCTGCAGCCAGTGATGTGCGGCATAGGCGGTTCGCGACTGCTCGGCCCGGCTGGCGCAACTGCCGGGGATCGAGACACGTCCCACATTAGGACGAGAGGGCGGCCGGAGCTGCCCGCGGGATCGCCGGGGGTGTCATGGGCAGATGGGTGCCGGACCGGATGGCAGACTGGCTACGTGGTAAGGACCGGCCGTCGGCCGGAATCAGCACGACGGGGCCGAAACCGTGGCTGCGGTGGTGCGGCGAGGAGTTCGGGCCCGCGACGCCGCGCCGCGAGATCGCACTCCCAGGTTTCGTCCCCGCGGATTTCACCGGCACGCAGGAGCAGGCCGAGCTGCTGGTGCGGCGGGTCGGTGCGGTGATGGGCGCGGACGTCTCCGGCAACAGTGTGCTGCTGGTGGAGTCCCCGGAGAAGGTTCAGGGCAGCAAGCATCAGGTCGGTGAGTACCGCAAGGCATTCGACCGGGTGGTGATCGAACTGGACCGCCGCGTGGCCGCCCGGCCCGATTCGTTCGCGGGGCTCGTCGCGCACGAGCTGGCACATGCCCGGCTGCTCGGTGAGGGGCGCGTCGCCAGGCTGGGCATCTCCCATGCCGAGGAGGAGCGGCTCACCGACCTGGTGACCGTCCACCTCGGCATGGGCGTCTTGTCGGCCAACGCCGCGGACGACTACGCGAAGGCGGCCGGGTACTCGGTGATGCCGGTCGGCGAGCTCACCGGGCGCAGGGACAAACCCCTTCACCGGATGGGATACCTGAGCCCCGGAGAGTACGGCTACGCTCTCGCCTGCTGGAGCACGATGCGCGGCGAGACCGACCCGCCGTGGGCTCGGCACTTGAAGGTGAGCGTGCGGGACGCCCTCATGCGGGGGCTGGCGCATCGGGCAGCGCCACGGCAGGCCGGCGCTGGTTGATTGTCATGTGCGCCGACCACGGCGACGCCGCCTACGCCCGCCTATGCCTACGGGGAAACGTCTACTGAATTGAAAGGGCGATACCGGTCAGCTGTCCAGAGCGAGCCCGGTAGCGGCGAGGCAGCCGTCGACCAGGTGTGAGCGGTACTGGATCGTCTTGAGGCCATGCTTGACGGCTGTGGTGATCTGGGTGAGGTCGGCGGCGGCGAGGCTGCCGATGTCGCGTTTGACCAGCGACCAGATGCCCTCTTGCGGGTTGAGGTCAGGTGCGTAGACCGGCGGTTGGAACACGGTGAGCCACTCGGCATTCGCCTCGATGAACTCCCGCATTCCCACTGTCAGATGGAGCCGGACATTGTCCCAGACCAACACGACGGGGCCGCCGAGCTGGGTGCCGGCTCGGACGATCAGGTCGCGGAGGTCACGCCAGCCGAAGCCCTTCGGTTCGTCCTTGCGGCCCCGATACTCCCGTATCGCGTAGATCAGCCGGGAACCCTCGCCGGGGCGCTGTCACGTTGGTTGGCCGGGTGGATGATCTTCTGGTTGATCGTGCTGGAGGGGGTTGTCTGTGGGGGCCGTGTCGCTGTCGTACAAGGGGCACCGGTACCCGGTCGAGGTCATCTCCCCCTGTGTGTGGCTGTACTTCCGCTTCCCGCTGTCATTTCGCGAGGTCGAAGAGTTGATGCTCGAGCGCGGTGTCGTCGTCTCCTACGAGACGGTGCGCCGCTGGTGCGCCAAGTTCGGGCAGGCCTACGCCAACGCGCTGCGCCGCCGGCAGCCTCCGCCCGGGGACAAGTGGCACCTGGATGAGGTCTTCATCAAGATCAACGGGCGGTTGCAATACCTGTGGCGGGCCGTCGACCAGGACGGCAACGTCCTGGACATCCTGCTGCAGAACCGCCGGGACAAGGCCGCGGCCAGGCGCTTCTTCCGCAGGCTGTTGAAGAAGACGCGCGTGGTGCCGCGGGTGGTCGTCACCGACAAGCTCCGCTCCTACGGCGCCGCCACCGCGAGGTCATGCCCTCGGTCGAGCACCGCTCGCACAAGGGCCTGAACAACCGGGCGGAGAACAGCCACCAGCCCACCAGGCAGCGCGAACGGGCGATGAAAGGCTTCCGCTCCGTGGGCGGAGCACAGCGGTTCCTGTCCGCGTTCAGCGGCATCTCACCCCACTTCCGGCGCCGCCGCCATCTGGTGCCCGCTGCCGCCCACCGAGCCGAGATGACCGTCCGCTTCGCCATTCGGGAGCAGATCACCGGCGTCGCCGGCCGCGCCACCGCGGCCTGAGCACAGGCCCGGCTCCCAAGCACACCCTGCCCCCACGCGCCGTCAGGCAACAACGTGACAACGCCTGTCCACCTTCACTCTGCTCAACCTCCTTGCCGTGCGGGTCTGTTATGCCCAGGCCACCGGATTCCCGCACACGGTCTCCACCGGTGAACGCTTCCAGCTGGCCGTCGTGCGTTCTTTCCGCTGATGTGCGGTGCAGGGGACGGCCGGTGGTGATTTTGCCGTTTCATTGCAACCCGTTCTGCTGCTGCCTCGTCTCCTGCGGTCGACCCGTTTCACTCTCGGCCGTGAGGACCCTGTGATGACACGCTCGGCCGGCTGCCGCTTACTTCTGGCCGGTGCGGCCGCCACGGTGCTGCTGACCCGTGGCGTCCTCTCCGGCAGCGCCGGCGCGTCGGCCTGCGCCGTGGACCCCGGCTCCCGGCGCGCGGCCGGTCTCACTGCTCTTTCGTCCGCGTTGAGCTGGTGTACTGCGGCCGTTCCTGGGCGGTCTGCAGGTGCACCTGGTCCGACTGCTGGATGTACTGCGCGTCCTCGGGTTGCTACGGCGGGGCCGTGTGTGTCTCTTCGACGGTGGCCGGGGCGAATTCGGTCTCGACGAGGTCAGGTCGGAGACAGACGAGGCGGTGGCCTTCCTCGACAGTCCGGGCTGCCAAGTGCTGCGTGCAGTGCGGGCGGACGGCGCACTCGGACAGGAGTCATCAGTCGGCGGGTCCGGGGCCCGGTCGGCCGCCGGTTGGGCAGTGGACTGGCCAGGTGGCAGCTCGGCGCGTCGTCCGGGGCCGGTGTCCTGCGCCTCGTCACGGGTGACCATCGCGGACACTCCGGTCGGGATGTCTGCAGGACGAGCCGTGCGAGACGCGACGGTCAGGAGATCTCCTTCGGTGGCCCCGGTGATGAAGAAGACGTATGCCTGGCCGTACCCCTCACCGTCGCCCTGCACCTCCGCGGCCTCCTGTTCGGCGGGGAAGTCCTCGGCCTGACCGGTCCACGGGAACGGAGGGGAACCCTCCACAGTGCCTGCAGCTTCCCGGAGTCGCACATGGATCTGAACGACCATCTCGATGAGGCCCGTTGTTGCTGGTCGGCTCTCGGAGGGGCGGGGCAACTGTCATGAGGCGGACGCCTTGCGGCGTAAGCCGAAGCCTTGTGTCCCGGGGCGGTCGCGGGGCTCCACGGCCGGTGGCTTGCCCGGGCGGAACTCACCGGTTCCGACTCCGGCACGGTCGGTCCCGTCAGGTGGCACTGCGGCCGCTTGGCAGCGGTGATGCACGGCCTGCGTGGCCCGGTGGGCCTCTTTCGACGGCTGCACGCGCGGCGCCCGTCGTCCCAAGGAGGTCCCTCCCGTAGACGTCGTCGACCCGTTCGGCATGTGTATGAAGCCCCGCAACTCGATATTGAACCGTTCGCCCCGGTGATCCGTCGTGCCTTGTCCGCGGCCCGCTCACCCCACGGGCCTCCCGGCTCCGTAACGGTGCACCGCATCGGCTCCGTCCGTTCGTCCCGAAGCAAAACCCGGTACAACACCATGAAGGCTGCTCCTTGCCATGCGCACAAAGCTTGATGCCGTCTCCGTTACCGCCGTGCTGGTGGCGGTCGTCGCGATCTCCATGACCGCGCCGTTGACCGCGTACGCCGCCGGTCCCGCACTGGCGCTGGCCTTCGGGCGCAACGCGCTGGGCCTCCTCACTCTGGGGCCGGGGTTCTTGCTGATCCGCCGGCGTGAGGTGGGGAAGGTGATGCGCGGGGAGCGTTTTCTCGTGCGCGGGGAGCAACGCCGTGGCGTCTTGTTCGGCGTGCTCGCCGGAACGGCGTTGGCCGTCCACTTCGTCACGTTCATGTCGAGTACACGGATGACGAGCGTGGCCATGGCGACCGCGCTGGTCGCCACCCAGCCGGTCTGGCAGGCACTCATCGCCACTGTTCTGAACAAGCGGCTCCCGCGTGCTACGTGGGCGGGCCTCGCCGTTGCGGTGGTGGGTGCCGCGGTTGCCAGTGGCGCGGACATGCGGGCGGGCAGCGGGGCGATGGCGGGTGACGCTCTCGCCCTTGCGGCTGCGGTCGCACAGGCGGTCTACACGGCGCTCAGCGAACAGGCCCGCCCCGATGTCAGCACGCCGTTCTACTCGGTGCTGTGCTTCTCGGTGTGCACCGTGGAGCTGCTGGTCGCCTGCCTGGTCACGGGCACCCCGCTGGGCGCGTTCACCGGTGACACCTGGCTCGCGCTGCTGGGTCTGCTCATCTTCCCCCAGCTTCTCGGTCTGTTCTCGCTCAATTTCGCGCTCGGCCGGGTGCCGGCCACAGCGGTGAGCGTGATCCTTCTGCTGGAGGTGCCGGTAGCCGCGCTCATCGCCTGGCTGTGGCTGGGTCAGTTGCCCGTGGGGACCGCGTGGCCGGGACTGCTGATGATCATGCTGGGTGTCACCGTCGCCATGGTGGCGGACGCGCGACGCAGGGATCCGGCGGCGGATGGACCTGGCGGGAGGCTGGCTTCCTGCACGTTTCCGCAGCCCTCGCTCCTCGCCCTGGGTTCCCTGCCTGGTGAGGATGCCCACGCCGCTGTGTGGCGGGCGGCGCGGGCGGGGCGTTCCGAAGAAGTCGAGGCCATGATACGGAGCCTGGAGAACCAGGACATCCGGGCCTACGGCGTCAAGTCCTCCGAGGCCACACACTGGATCGAGGTCCGAGCCGTGGCCGCCGCCATCGCCGGAAGCCACGGTCTGGCGGCCCGACTGTGGCTGACCGCCGCCCGGTTCCACTCATCCCCGCCGCGCGGGGACCTCCGCGAGGCCCGGGCGTGTCTTGACCGCGCCGTGCATGAGCTGGGCGAGGTCGAGGACGACCGCGTCGTCGAAGCGCTGGCTCCGGTACTCAGGGCCATGTACGAGCACGTTCCGGACCGCCACCCGGACGTTCGGACGTCATCGGCAGACGCCTGATGCGCAAGGACGTTGACTGCGTTCCGGTGCAGTGGCGCGGACGGGCCGCTGTCCCATGGCGATTGCCGGGTTCGTTGACCGTGCGTTGGCGCATGTCAGCTGAGTCCGAGGACGGCCAGCAGCCGTTCGTAGGGGCGGAGAGCTGTCCTGCGGAGTCCGGCAGCGATAGTGGTGTGGCCGACGGTGCGGAGCTGGCTGATGGCGAAACCTGCAGGGTGGCCATGTTCTCCGGGCCGTGCCCGGTGAATCGCCCCGGTTCGAATGGAGATGGTATGCCCCGGTTCTGATGGAGTCGGGTTGCTGGACAATTGACCGTCCAGCAGCCTTCGGAGGCCGCGATGCCCCGCAGCTATCCACCCGAGTTCCGCCGTAAGGTCCTCGATCTCGTCGCATCCGGAAGGAAGGTCGCCGAGGTCGCCCAGCTCCTCGGCATCAGCGACCAGACGGTCTGTGTCTGGCGCCGCCAACACCTCATCGATACCGGGCAGTTGCCCGGCACGAACAGCACCGACCAGTCCGAACTTACTGCGGCCCGCAAACGCATCGCCGAGCTGGAGGCCGAGTTGGCCATCCACCGGCGTGCTGCCGAGCCGCTGGGTGAGGTGACGTCCCCCAAAGGCGGTTCGAAGCCATCCGCGTGATGGCCGGTGAGCATCTGCAGGTGCAGCCGGCCTGCCGGGTGCTGCGACAGTCCGGAGTCTCCATTCGAACCGGGGTGCCTCTGTGTCTTGTCAAGTCCCATGGGCAGGCAGCGACTTGGCTTTTCGTTCGTCGGCGATCATGACGCGCCACACGTGGTCGGCCAGGCGGCGTTTCAGGCACCGCTTCGCTTCCTTCGCGGTCTTGCCTTCGGAGAGTTTTCGCTGGTAGTAGGCGTGTCCGGGTGATTTCGGCATGCGTATCTGCACAACCGCGATGGTGTGGAGGACGGAGTTGAGCTGACGGTCGCCGGAGCGGGAGAGCCGGTGGCGGGCCTTGTCCGCGCTGGCGATCTCCACCGGGGCGGCACCGGCGTAGTTCGCGAACGCCGCCGAACTGGGAAAGCGGTGAGCCCGTCGGGTGCGGCCGATTAGCCGGGCGGCCATGACCGGCCCGATGCCCGGGGTGTCCATCAGCATGCTGCCCGATGCCTCCACCAGGCTTTGCATCCGGGCAGCATTGTCCGTGAGCTGCTTGTCCAGTTTCCGGATCTCGGCGACCAGGTCCCAGGTGATGTCCTTGCGGACGGTCTCGACATCGCCGGCGGGGCGGACGGATCGCAGCAGCTTGGCCGCCAGGTCCGCGGACAGTTGGGTCGGGGCGCCTCCGGGCAGCAGATCGCGCAGCAGCGCGTGGAGTTGGTTGACCGTGCGCACCCGGGCCTGGGCCAGGTTCACACGCCGTTCGTCCAGGAGAGCCAGCGCCGTGGTGTGATCCTCAGGCGCGAGGTCCCGCCCGTCTCCCTGCAGATAAGCGACGGTGGCTGCGGCCGCTGCGTCGATCTGGGCGTTCTTACGCTGGCCAACTCCCGGCAACGCGACGGATCACCGGAAGTCTGCCCCTGAACTGCTCAGGCCGGTGCGCCTGAGCAGTTCAGGTCGCACCGGCCGAGGCTGTCAGGGCACGTCGGCCAGGCGCCGCGCCCAGAAGGAGCGGTCGGTCCAGCGGGCCTCTTGGGCGTGGATGACACGGTGGCCGCGCAGATATGCGCTCCGTGCGGCCGCGACCTGGTCCGCGTAGGCGCCGAGGGACGAGTCCGGGCCGTCAGGAACGCCACTCAGGCGGGCGTCGACGGCCAGGCCCGCGCTCAGCCCGGTGTAGAGGGCGGTCAGCACGCCCTGGGAGGAGAGAGGGGCGAAGGCGACCGCCGCGTCACCGGCGGCGGTCCAGCCGTCTCCGTAGACCCGGTCCAGGTGCGCCGTGTGCGCGGCGGCCCGGCGGGGCGCGGTGGGTGACGTGGGCGGGGGCCCGTCCCGGTGGACCCATCGGGACACGTGGCGGGTGGCCGATATCCGTCGGTGGAAGTGGCGTGCGGTGTGGGTGGCGGCCGGCAGGTCGGTGTCGGTGAAGTAGGCGACCAGGCGCCCGCCGGAGGGCTGCGGGGCGGTGTACCACCAGCCGTCCTCGTCGGACTCGACGAGGGAGCGGCGGTCGGTGTCCAGCGGGTCCGCTTCCAGGGGCACGTACAGGGCTGTGAGCCGGTCCCGGACCCGCCGCCGGGCCCCGCACCGGACCGCTATCGCGGCGGCGCGGCCGGTGGCGTCGATCACCCAGCGGCAGCGCACCGTACGCTCGCCACCGGACGCGGAGCCGGACGCGGACCCGCCTCCGCCTGCGCAGCCGCTCCCGGACCCGGACCCGGACGCCGGCCCGGTGTCGGGCCCGCCCCCGCCCCCCGACCCGCTACCGGCAGGGCCCGTGCCGCCGCGCAGGACCAAGGTCCAGCCGCTGTCCGGCGTCCGCACCGTTTCGCGTACGGCCGTGCCCTCGGCGACCTCCGCCCCCGCCGCGCGGGAGGCGTCGCGCAGTCGCTGGTCGAACAGCCGTCGGTCGAGGTGCCAGCCATGGCCGTGCGGGTCGTTGATGAAGTCGACGGTGTGCAGGTCGGTCGAACCCCACGCCGAAAGACTGCCGTAGCAGGGCAGGTGTCCGGAGCCGAGAACGCGGTCGGCTATGCCGAGGTCGCCGAGCAGGACCCGCCCGGCGGGTACGAGCGTCTCGCCGACCTTGGGCGGTCCGGTGCCGGCGTCCGCCAGCAGGACCGTACGGCCCGCCCGGGCGAGCGTGAGCGCGGCGGCGCAGCCGGCCGGGCCGCCGCCCGCCACCACGACGTCGTAGGTGTCCGCGCCGAGAGCGAGGGCGGCGCTCACCGCGCGTCGCGGAAGGGGTCGAGTTTCTCGAGGTATCCGGCGGTGATCTCCTCCTCGCGGTAGCCGGTCGCCCTGGCCGCTTCGCCGACGGCCCGCGCCGCGGACTCGGCCTCGACGGCTTCGGGGGCGAGCCTTCCCTCGGGCGAGCGGCCCGCCGCCGCGGCCAACACGTGCGGCCCCGCCTCGGGCACCTGCACGTTGACGAGGTTCGCCCTGTCCGGTGCCTGAGCGAGCGGTTGTCCCGGGCGCGACTCCACCAGGATCCGGTCGGGGAACTTCCCGTCGCCCACGGTGTAGTCGCGCACCTCGACGACGCCGAGTTTGGACCAGTCCTTGATCATCTGTGTGCGTTGCTCGTTCATGGTGCCGGTGAGTCCGCGCAGCCAGGTCGCCCGCCTCTCGAACGCCTCCTCCCGGGCGCTGTCGTCGCTCCCGGCCGACGGCGTGTTGACCTTCTCGAAGTCATCCAGCTTGAGCACATGGTTGGGTACCTGGGCAGGCCAGAAGGTCGGCAGGTACGGGCTGTACCGGGGCCCCAGGTTGGCCAATACCTCGTAGCCCGAGCGGCAGCTCGCGGTGTCCGCCTGCCAGGGGGCGGCCATCCAGCGGGTGAGGTCACCGGGGCCCTGTGCCTGGAGGGGGCCAGTGGCGGAGACCGCCTCCTCCGGAGTGAGGGTGGGCCCGTAGTCGGGTTCCGCGGTGGCGGGGGCGCGGTGCCGGATGCGGAAGGGCGCGCTGAACATGCTCGCGTGCCTGATCGGCCAGGTGACCTCGATCCCCGGGTGGAACGCGTCGGCGGCGCAGCCCTCCAGGGCCGCCCGGTCCAGCAGCCCCGGCTGCTCGGTGGCAGGGGCTGCGTCGACCGTGGGGCGCGGCTGCCGCAAGGGTCCGGCCACGAACGCCCCGTCCGCCCAACGCTGCAGCATCCAGTCCTGGGTCGGCGACAGCGCCAGGTGCTGAAGCACGGACTTGGGCTTGCTGGCCATGGCGTCGCCGTACAGCCACGGCCACGGCAGCGGGGACTTTCCGTCACGGCCGTAGTCGCGCAAGGAGGCGTACACCTGGCGGCGCAGTTCCCGGGTTCGGTTGGACGGATCGGCGAGCCTCTTGCGCATCGTCGGCGAGAGGAAGAAGTTGGGGCCGTTCCAGCCGAACTGGGTCGCGAAACCGTGGTTGACCCACTGCAGATCGCAGAACCTGCGGAATATCGGCTCGATGTGATTGGCGAACGAGACCTGCTGCGGGCGGGTCAGCGAACCGGCCTGGACGAAGACGTCGAAGAGCAGGTCGTAGAGGGTACGGACGGACTTCACGCCGGGGGCGTAATGCGGAGGTCCCACCACGACCCAGGCCGGGACGGCGGTCAGATCCTGGCCGTCGATGGTGACCTTCGCTGTCACCGGGCCGTCGGACACGTCGTCGTACCAGGTGTCGTTGTTGGTGACCCCGGTGATCGGCTGGTTCTTGTAGGAGGCGGAGTTTCCCCGGCCACCGAGCACCACCAGGCGGCCGTCGGAACGGGTGGAGATCTCGCCGAGGTACACCGCCTTGTCCATGACCTTGCCGGTGTCGAACTTCTGCGTCTCGGTCTTCGAGCCGCGAACGGTGCGGCTGCCGGGATCGTTGACCAGCTTCTTCCTGTCGGCGACCACGACGTCGGCGTTGCGCCGGCCGTACTGCGCTGCCGAGAGCGTCTTGCCCTCGGGGATGTCCAGCGCCAGATGGAACTGATACCAGGCGGCCTTCTTGTTGGCCAGATGCACCGTCCACTGGATCTCGGTGACACCCTCGCTGCCCGGCTTCAGTTCCCGTACGACCTCCCCGGCGGCGTTGTAGCCGTACACACGGAATCGTGCGGCCTGCCTCCGTATCGCCCCGGAAGCGTCCTTGTAGGAGCCGGCGTCCGCTGGTTTCTGGTCCGGTGACTCCGGGCCGATGAAGGGTGCCTCTGCGCTGTTGCCGACCCGGGCGACACCGATGGCGGGGTGGATCTTCACCTGCACGATGTGACTGTCCATCAAATGAACCCTCCGTTGTGGATTCAACCGGTCGAAGGCATGTGGTCGCACATGAAGAGGGCGCAGGCCGAGCTCGCGTTCCGAGGGCGGGGTTCGGGTCAGGGTCCTGCCCGGCGCCTGGAGTGACCCCCGAGATTCCGACACCTGGACGCTGGATGTTTCGTCATCCAGGGGAAGTGATCCATGGTGGCAAAGCGAAGGAATTTCCCGGACGAGTTCAAACGGGACGCGGTCGACCTCGTGCGTTCCTCGAAGGACCGCACTCTCACCGACATCGCACGGGGGCCTGGGCATCCATCTGGAAACCCTGCGGAATTGGGTCCGAGAGGAGGCCACCCGGCGTTCCCAGACGCTGGACGGCGGGGGTGATTCCAGTATGAGCGCCGGCGAACAAGAGGAACTCAGGCGCCTGCGGCGGGAAAACGCCCGGCTGAAGGAGGACAACGAGATCCTCCGGAAAGCTGCTGCCTATTTCGCACGGGAGACGACACGGTGATCCGCTTCCGTTTCGTCGAGGAACACCGGAACGCCCACGGCGTGAAGCGGATGTGCGACGTCCTGGGCTGGGACCGCTCCGGCTACTACACCTGGCACAAGAACAAGGAGACACGACAGCAGCGGGTGGATGAGGAAGAAGGAATGTGGCGACAGATCCGGGAGATCCACACTGATTCCCGGGGCGCCTACGGAGCCCTGCGTATCACCCGCGCCCTGCGAGTGCAGGGGCACGTCGTGAATCGAAAGCGCGTCGCGCGGGTCATGCGGGAACGGCAGATCGCCGGGACAACACGCCGGAAATCACGGTCGCTGACGAAACCGGATCGCACGGCGTCACCGGCCCCCGACCTCATTCAGCGGGACTTCACCGCACCGATGCCGGGCCTGAAGCTCGTCGGTGACATCACGTGCCTGCCCACAGCCGAGGGGTGGCTGTACCTGGCCACGGTGATCGACCTGTGCACGCGTGAAGTCGTGGGCTGGTCGATGGCAGACCACATGCGAACGCAACTGGTCGATGACGCCATTCGCATGGCTCACGTCGGCGGTCATACGGCCGGTAACGCGATTTTCCACACCGATCGCGGGTCGCAAGGCGGATTAAACTGGTCGTCGCAACACCTCGTGATCAGCGAGGTGTGGGATGGTTCGTCGTCAGCAGGCGGCCGATCGGGCGGTGCGCCCGAAGTTGAGGTCACCGGGGCATCCGAAATTTCAGCGTCATATCGAGGCGGAGTTCTGGGACGAAATCGCCAAGGGGCTTCTCGCGGAGGAAGCGGCCGGGGTTATCGGTGTGGCGCCGGCGGTGGCCACGCGCTGGTACCGGCAATGTGGCGGCATGCGACCGTTCGATCCGCAGCCGCCTTCGGGCAGGTACCTGTCGTTTTCTGAGCGGGAGGAGATCGCGCTCCTCAACGCCCAAGGCAAGGGCGTTCGTGAAATCGCGCGGGAAGTCGCACGTGATCCAGGGACGATTTCCCGCGAGTTGCGGCGCAACGCGGCCACCAGGAGCGGCAAGCGCGAATATCGGGCATCGGTCACGCAATGGAAATCGGACTTGGCCGCACGCCGCCCGAAGACATCGAAGTTGGTGGCCAATCCACGGTTGCACGCCTACGTCCAGGAGCGACTGTCCGGACAGATCAGCACGCCCGGCGGCAAGGCGATCGCTGGACCTGCGACAGGCGGGTGGACGGGTCGGAACAAGCCGCACCGCAAGGACCGCGCGTGGGTGCAGGCATGGAGCCCGGAGCAGATCGCGAACCGGATCAGGCTTGATTTCCCCGATGATGAGTCCATGCGCATCAGCCACGAGGCGATCTACCAGGCGCTCTACATCCAGGGCCGCGGGGCGCTCAAGCGAGAGCTGATCCTGTGCCTTCGTACGGGCCGCGCGCTGCGCGCCCCGCGCGCTCGTTCGCGCCGCAAGACCTGGGCGCACGTGACACCCGAAGCGTTGATCAGCGAACGGCCTGCCGAGGTCGAGGACCGTGCTGTTCCCGGCCACTGGGAAGGGGACCTGATCATCGGGCTGGAGCGTTCCGCGATCGGCACGGTCGTCGAGCGCTCAACTCGATTCACGATGCTCGTTCACCTGCCGCGCGAGGAAGGCTACCGGCACAAACACACGGTCAAGAATGGCCCTGCACTGGCTGGTTATGGGGCGATCACGATGAAGAACGCACTCGCCAGCACGATGTCGACGCTGCCCGAGCAACTGGCACGGTCGCTGACGTGGGATCGAGGAAAGGAGATGTCGGCGCACACTCAATTCAAGGTCGAGACTGGCATTCCCGTGTTCTTCGCCGATCCGCATAGTCCATGGCAGCGCGGCACCAACGAGAACACCAATGGGCTCTTGCGCCAGTACTTTCCGAAAGGCACCGATCTCTCCAGATGGTCCGCTGAGGAAGTCGAGGCCGTCGCTCACACTCTCAACAGCAGACCCCGCAAGACGCTCGGTTGGAAGACACCCGCCGAAGCACTCAACGAGCAGCTACAGTTGATTCATCAAGCCGGTGTTGCAACGACCACTTGAATCCGGCCAATATACGTCAGTCCAATTCCGGGAAACATTGGCGGAGTTGGACGTCCGGCAGAGTACAGGCCGAACCGGCTCGTGCTTCGATAATGCGGTCGCGGGGATCTTCTTCGCCGTACTCAAGTCCGAGATCGGCACCACTGCTTGGCCGACCCGGAGGCAGGCCCGGCAGGACGTATTCGGATGGATCGCGCAGTATTACAACCGAGAGCGGATCCACTCGACCATCGGCTACCTCACCCCGTATCAGGCACGGACCCGCTATCAGCAACGCCTCGACCTCGCGGCATAAAACGGAAGTGTCGGACCTCAGGGGGTCACTTCATGCTGCACCGAGCCCCGCTGCGCCGACAGCTGCAGCAGCGAGCGATGTGCGCAGGATCCCCGGTCTGTTGGTGACTGCCACATCGACCTCACTGTTCAGGTGTGGAACGGCGACCGTGCCATTCGCGGGCGCCAGCCCGCCTCATCAGGTCCTCGGCCGTAGCGGCGTTGGTCAGGAGCGGATGCACCCGCTCGACGTAGCCGGTCTGCCCCAGAAGGGACTTCCGCAACTGCTTCAAGTTCCGAGCGCTGTAAGAGATACCGCCGCGCCTGTCCACAACGCCGGCAGCGATGGCCAGCGGCTCGATGTCCATCTTGAGAGTGGTCACGGAATCCACCTCGAAGCTGACACTGCAGTTCACTCCGCCCTCCCTGAAATCGAGCGCGACTTCGTATTCGACTCCACCGCCCTTGTAAGTGGAGACCGGCAGGACGAACGTGGTCTCAACCGGGCCGGACAGTCCCAGATCAACTGCTGTTTCCGCATAGGCTGTCCGCACTTCCTCGAAGAAGGATTTCGCTGATGGGACCATGGACACCCCTCGTCCTTGATCACGGCATGCAGCACCTGCTGTGCCGGGCCTCCTGGGATGCCGACGCCGTCCGTGATGACCTGCGCGAATACGTCGTCGACCACCTGCGCTGGTAGTGGACTCTCAGCCGCGAGGCTGGTGGAACAGTCTCAATCCGCTGACGCGGCCGTCCTTCAGGGAGTGGACCCACACGACGCCGGGTGGACAGTGCGACGGGTTCTGGGGCGGACTGATCAGGTCCGCCTGCCAGATGACGATCTCACGACTGGCCACCACACGCGTCAGCCTCTGACGCACACCGTCGGACAGATCACGGTCGAACGCACCCCCGAGATAGCGGAGGTCCGTGCGCTTCCCGGTCGGCCAGGTCACCTCCGCCCGCGGCAGCCACCGCTCGGCCACCGTCGGCACGTAGTCGCCACGATGGGCGGACCGCAACACCTCCGCGGCCAGCGTGCGGTGCCGTGCGGCCAGAGCCCCGGCATCGCCGTGGACCCGCTCCGCCGAACTCGCCAGCAGGTCCGTCAGCTTCGTACGAGCCTGATTGAGCCGGCTGCGCACCGTGCCGACGGGTATGCCGCACAGCGCTGCGATGTCCTCGTACGACGTGACATCGGTGAAGTAGCGCAACATGGTGACCAGCCGCAGCGCGGGTGTCAGTCCCTCCATCGCGGTCCACACCCAGTCCCGCAGCGCGTGCCGTTCGAGGACCTCCGCCGGGTCGGGCGGGCCGTCCTGACGGTCCATCAAGGCGGTGCCCGCGGGATCCGGCAGGAGAACGGCCGATGTCCTGCGCAGCCGGGCACGGCACGTGTTGCGCACGATCATCCGCAGCCAGGGTCCGGCCGCGCCAGGGTCCCGGAGGGCACCGATGCGGCGCAGCACGATGATCGCCGCATCCTGTACGGCGTCCTCGGCCTCCAACGCGTCACCGAGAACAGCGAGCGCGACCGCGTACATACCCGCCCGGTGACGGTCGAGAAGCAGTCCGAGGCACCCGGCCTCGCCCGCCTGCGCCGCACGCACCAACTCGTGGTCCGACGGCTCCCTTTGCACAAAATGATCGAGCATGGTGGGGAACATACCTGACGGGCAGGGGAGTTGACCGAAGTCCTTCACCTGACGTGGGAGCGAATCGGTCAGCTTTCTCTTCGAACTTTCCCGGTGCCCGCCGCATCCAGCGGGTGTGAACACAACGAACCATGGCTCTCAGGGCATCGCACCGGTGGAAAACGGCGTGGTGGTGACGCGCGGACTCGTCGTCGACGGGGTGCGCCAGGTGTACCGGGTCGCCGGTGCGGGTCCCGTGTGCCTCGTGCATTCCGGGGGACCTGGAGTGCACCCGGAATACCTGCGTATGCCCGACCTCGAACGCGGGCTGACGATGGTCTACATCGACCCCGTCGGCTCGGGCGACAGCGACCTGCTGCCCGACGGGGACTACTCGATGTCCCGTTACGCGCGCTTCGCTGCGGCAGTGCTGGACGACGTCGGTGCCTCGACGGCGTACTTCTTGGGGCATTCGCACGGCGGCTTCGTAGGCTTGCAGTTCGGCCTGGACCATCCGGACCGGCTCGACGGCCTGGTCCTCTACGACACCGCTCCCCTGTTCGGCCCCGAACTGAGGGAGACGGCGACCCGTGAGATGGCGGCCTTCACACGGCGCTGGCCGCACCGTCCGGAGGCGGCCGAGGCCGGTCGCGTCTGGGACGCGGTCAACGTGACGATGACACGGAAGGTCACCGATCACGACAGTTACCTCGGTTACCTGCAAGGGATCCTGCCCGCGTACTTCGCCGACCACCGCGAGACATTCAGTCAGTCGGGCGGGCGGGAGTCTGGAACTGCGCGGAAACCACGACCCGAACCGGCGGCCGGTCGACTGGGACGTGCGCGGCAGACTGCGCGAGATCCGTTCGCCGACGCTCGTGATCGTCGGCACCCACGACTTCATCTGCCCGCCGAAGTGGGCGCGGCAGATGCACGACGCGCTGCCGGACGCGCGCCTGTGCGAGCTGACCGGCAGCGGTCACTTCGGGCACATCGAGGAGCCGGACCGCTTCACCGCAGCCGTACTCGCCTTCGTGCACGGCCGGACGGCCGGGCGCCAAGCCTGACACCGCCACCGTGAGAGTCGCGGCCACGCGGCGAGATGCGTTGGCCCTGGGCCTCACCCATCCACCAATGACCGCAGTTCTCAATCAGCAAGCCGGAGGTCCTGCGGACGTCGCCCCGAGGGCGGGAAAATCG
>NZ_JALJRY010000059.1 GCF_024519455.1 Streptomyces sp. STR69
TCTGAAGGGCATGCGGGGGACGGATGAGTCTCATCAGGATCACTGGCCCCATGGCTCCCACGGACGGGTCGGCTCAGGGAGCGAGTGAGAAGTAGCTCTCCTCCTCCTGGCTGAAGTGCAGGCGGAGGACGGAGTGGAGTCCGTAGAGGCAGGCGCGCAGGTCGTCGAGTTGTTCCGGCTTCAGGGCGCCCGCTTCGTCGGCCATGTGGAGGTGGGTGGTGATGCGGCGGGAGAGGCGGGCGATCTCGGCGTGGGCCCGGCTCATGGTCTCGGTGGTTTCCGGTCCGCCGAGTTGTCTGTTCAGCGCGGGGTAGAGCTGGTGTTCCTCCGCGTATTCGTGGGGGAGCAGCCGGGTGGTGAGCAACTGGTCGACGTGGCGCAGGGCGGCCAGTGATCCCGGAGCGTCCTGCGCGGAGAGCAGGCCGGCGGCTTCGCGGATGGCGTCGAGGGCGTCCCGGAGGTCGTCGTGTTCGGCCGCGAAGCGGTGGATGAGGACCTCGGCGTCCGGTTCGAGCGCGGTAGCGGCGCCACGGGCCGGCAGCAGTGCGCGCAGGGCGTTGAGGATGACGGCGACGTCGATGCCTTCCTGGAGAAGGGCGCCGACGGCGGGCGGCAGCCAGCCGAGGAGGGCCGCGATCATGGCGAGCAGTGACATCGCCATGCCGCCCGCGGCGCTCTGTACCGCGATACGACGGGCCCGTACGGCGATCTCCATGGCGTCGGCGAGGCGGTCGACCCGGTCGGTCGTGAGGACGATGTCGGCGGCTTCGGAGGTCGCGGTGGAGCCGCGGGCGCCCATGGCCACGCCGATGTCGGCGGCGGCCAGGGCGGGCGCGTCGTTGACGCCGTCGCCGACCATGACGGTGACGGCCCGTGCGCGTTCCTCCTGTACGGCCGCGACCTTGTCGGCGGGGAGCTGACCGGCCCGGACGTCGTCGAGGCCCAGGACGGCGCCCACTTCACGGGCGGGTTCGGCACGGTCACCGGTGAGCATGAGCAGTCGGGTCAGCCCCGCCGACCGCAGTCGGCGGACCGTGCGCGGGGCGTCGTGGCGCAGCGGGTCCTGGAGCAGGACGGCACCGGCGAGGGCGTCGTCGACGGTGAGCCAGGCGATGGCGGCCCCGTCGAGAACGGCCCGGTTGTCCACTGCATGGGCCCAGTCGGGGAGGGCCTCCTGAGGGACATCGGACTTGCCGACGCCGACACGGAGGCCGTCCACCGTGCCCGCGGGTCCGCGCCCTGGTTCCTCCGTGGCGTCGACGGGCATGGACAGTGCGAGGCCACGCGCTCGTGCTTCGCGGACGATCGCCTCGGCCAGCACATGCGCGGAGACCTGGTCGAGTGAGGCGGCCAGGCGCAGCACCTCGGACGGGGACTGCCCCGGGGCGGCGGCGACCGCCAGGACGTGCGGTCGGCCGACGGTCAGGGTGCCGGTCTTGTCGATCACCAGGGTGCGGGCCCGGCCCAGGCGCTCCAGCGCCCCGCCGTCCCGGACGATGACACCGCGGCGGGCCGCCCGCGACAGTCCGGAGACGACGGCGACCGGTGCGG
The DNA here is from genome assembly GCF_024519455.1 of Streptomyces sp. STR69. Taxonomy (GTDB): domain Bacteria; phylum Actinomycetota; class Actinomycetes; order Streptomycetales; family Streptomycetaceae; genus Streptomyces. The sequence goes on from NZ_JALJRY010000059.1 coordinate 1,552, forward strand.
CGAGCAGGAGTGGGCAGGGGGTCGCCACGACGAGGACGGCGACCGCGCGGACGGCGGACCCGCTCAGCAGCCAGGCGAGAGCGGCCAGCCCCAGCGACAGCGGCAGGAACCAGGCCGCGTAGCGCTCCGCCAACCGCACGGTCGGTGCCCGTTCCGCGCCCGCGTGCTGGGCCAGCCGTACGATCTCCGCGTACGTGCTGTCCTGCGCGGTGGCAGTCGCCAGGAGTTCGAAGACACCGCCCGCGTTGACCACACCGCTGCGTACGGGCTCGCCGGTGCCGCGCTCGACCTGGGCGGACTCGCCGGTCAGCACGGACTCGTCGAGTTCCGCCGTGCCGGCCAGGACACTGCCGTCGACGGGGACCACGTCTCCCGGACCGACCACGAGCACGTCGCCGACAACAACCTCGGCGAGCGGGACCACGGCCACGTCCCCGCCGGTCCGGCGGCGGGCCGAGCGGGGGGCGTGCTCCAGCAGGGCCCGCAGGTCGTGCGAGGCCCGGCGCTCGGCCGCGGCGTCCAGCGCCCGGCCGGTCGCCAGCATCAACGCGATCAGCGCACCCGCCAGGTACTCGCCCACGGCGAGGGTCCCGGCCAGCGCCAGTACCGCGATCAGGTCGACGCCGGCCCGTCCCTTCCGCACCGCGGCCAGGACCCAGGCCACGGCGGGAACGACGGCCAGCACCGTGCCGGCCGCCCAGCAGGCGTCGGCGACGCCCCGGCTCCCGGCCGCCCAGGCGATTCCGCCGCTCAGCAGGGCGGTCGCCGTCATGGCCAGCAGGGCCGGTTCGAGCAGTCCACGGGCACTCCGGGCCTGCCGCCCCTGCCCGTCGTCTCCGGTGGCTCCCAGCTGTGACACGGCAGTGGCCCTCCGGTTTCTCCGGGCGCGCCCGCCACCGGGTGCGGCAGCGTCCCCGGGTGTCCATGCAACCGCGCACCCGGCGACGGACGGCAGGGCCGAACGGTCCACAACGACGGGCCGGTCGGCCGATCCGGGCAGGGGCGGCGGAATCGTAGGATGTCGGCGTGCGTGTGCTGGTGGTCGAGGACGACCCGGGGATCGCTGCCTCCCTGGTGCTGGGGCTGGAGCGGGCCGGGTACCGGGCGCGCAGCGTCGACACCGGGCGGGAAGCGCTGGCCGCGGACCCGGAGCCCGATGTGGTGCTGCTGGATCTGGGGCTGCCCGACCTGGACGGGGTCGAGGTCTGCCGCCGGCTGCGGAGCCGTTCCCGGGCGGCGATCATCGTGGTGACGGCGCGCGGGGAGGAAGCAGACCGGGTCGCGGCCCTGGACGAGGGCGCCGACGACTACCTCGTCAAACCGTTCGGCCTGGCGGAACTGCTGGCGCGGATCCGGGCCGTACTGCGCCGCGTCCAGCCCTCCGACTCCGAGTTGCTGCGGCACGGCCCCCTCGCGGTGGACCTGCGGACCCGCAAAGTGACCGTCGACGGCCGCGAAGTCGCCCTCACACCAAAGGAGTTCGACATCCTGGAGTGCCTGGCCGCAGACCCGGGACGGGTGGTCACCCGACAGGAGGTCCTGGAGCGCGCCTGGGACGCGCACTGGTACGGCCCCACCAAGGTGCTGGACGTGCACATCGCGGCGCTGCGCCGCAAGCTCGGCGTACCCGGACTGGTGGAGACCGTGTACGGCCGGGGCTTCCGCCTCGGCGCACCCGATCCCGGCCAGGACCCTGACGCCGGTGCGCGATGACCCGGCGTATCGCACTGGCCTTCATCGCGCTGATCGTCATGCTGCTGGTCCTGGCGGTGGTGCCGCTGGGACTGTCCCTGGCACAGCGTGAGCGCACCTCTTTCCGGGACACGACCGAGGCGGTGGACCGGACGATCGCGGCGGCGGCCGAGGAACACCTGTCGGACCACCGTTCCGCCGCCTCCATGCGACAGCTCCTGGAGCAGGCCGAGCGGGCCGGGGACTGCGCCGCCGTCTTCGACGCGGCGGGACAGGTCGTGGCGGCCACCGAGTGCCCCGGGTGGCCAGGCGACGACGACACGGAGGACGAGGCCGCCGACAGCTGGGGCGACCTGGCGCACCAGGTGCTCGCCCACCCGGAGACGGCCACCCGTGAGCGGGACGACCGGCTGGTCGTCGCCGTGCCGATCGGCGACACCACGCGTCCGGTCGGGGTGGCCGTACTGTCCCGGTCGGCGGAGGGCACGAACGACCGGATCAGCGCGATGTGGGGACGGCTGGCGCTGATCGGCGCCGGTGGTCTGGTGGCGGGCGTGCTGTTGTCGGTGGCGCTGGCCCGGTGGGTCGGGCGTCCGCTGCGGGCCGTGGACGCCGCCGCGTTGCGGCTGGGCGAGGGCACGCTCGACGTACGGGCGCCGGGCGGGCACGGTCCGCAGGAGGTACGCAGGCTCGCCTCCACGTTCAACACCATGGCGGCACGGATGGAGGCCCTGATCCACGGGCACCGGGCGGTCGTCGCCGACGTCTCGCACCAGCTGCGGACACCGTTGACCGCGCTGCGGCTGCGGCTCGACCTGCTGGCGGCGGGCGCCGACGAGGCCACTGCGGCGGAGTTCGCCGGTGCGCAGGAGGAGATCGCCCGGCTGTCCCGGCTGGTGGACGGACTGCTCGCGGTGGCCCGCGCGGAGACCGCGGTACCCAGGCCGGTTCCGGTCCGGGTCGACCAGGTGGTGGACGAGCGGGTCACCGCCTGGGAGCCGGTGGCGCGCGAGCGTCGGGTCTCGCTCGTCGGCCGTTGCGGCGCCGGGCTCACGGCGTACCTGGGTGAGGGGGATCTGGAGCAGGTGATCGACAACCTGGTCGCCAACGCCCTGGACGCGGTGGGTGAGGGCGCGGCCGTACGCGTCGAGGGGAAGGCGACGCGCGAAGGGGTGCTGCTGCGGGTGGTGGACGACGGTCCCGGGATGAGCACGGCGGCACGCGAGGCGGCTTTCCGGAGGTTCGGCAATCCGGAGGCGTCCGGCAGCGGCCTGGGGCTGGCCATCGTGCACCGGCTGGTCACCGCCAACGGCGGCACCGTGCGGCTTCAGGACTCGGCCGGAGGGGGGCTGACGGTGGTACTGGAACTTCCCGCGCCGCCGTCGCTGGGGCCCGCGCGCGGTCGGCGGGCGGGGTCCTGACCGCTGCTCGGGCGAGATCTTAACCGCTTCTGAAGAACTCCTGAACCGGTTCCCGACGGGCCACCGGGCAGCCTGGGTGGTGGGACAAACCGGCCTCCTAACGAGGAGTTCATCCATGCCTCTTCCCGAGCAGCCCGCAGCCGCCGACCGATCCGTGCGCGATGCCGTCCGGCGCCGCGAACGAGGACTGCGCCGGGTGGGCGCCACGACCCGTTGGGTGGCGGTCGCGGCCGTCGCAGGTACCGCGGTACTGGGCGCCGGGTACGCGCACGCGCTCCCCGGCATCGCCCTGCCGACCGGATCCGCCCGGCACGGCAGCGGCACCAGTACGGGCACGAGCGGTGGCCTCCAGCCCGCCGGGCAGGCGCCCGCGCCGACCTCGCAGGCACCGCAGACCCAGTCGGGTGCGTCGTGAACACCGCACTGCCGGCCGCGACCGCCCGCACCGCTGCCACACGCTCGGCATACCCCGAGCCCGCCACCGCGGTCTTCTCCGCGCTGGGCACCACAGCCGTGCTGCTCACCGCGGACCCGGCCCGCGCCGACGACGCGCTGCTGATCCTGCGGGCCGAGCTGGCCGCCATCGACGCGGCGTGCAGCCGGTTCCGGCCCGACTCCGAGCTGTCCCGCGCCAACACCGCCGCGGGCAACGGGCCCGTACCGGTGAGCGCCCTGCTCGCCGAGGCCGTGGAGGTGGCCCTGCGCGCCGCCGAACTCACCGACGGAGCCGTGGATCCCACGGTGGGCCCGGCGGTCGTAGCACTCGGCTACGACCGCACCTTCGCCCAGGTGGCCGCGCGGCGGCCCGCGAACACCGAGCCGGCGACCGCGCCACGGCCCGCCGCCGGCTGGCGGTCGGTCCGCTGGGACCCGGCCCTGCGGCTGCTGCGGCTTCCCGCCGGTACGACGCTCGACCTCGGTGCCACGGCCAAGGCCCTCGCCGCCGACCGGGCGGCCCGCCGGGCCGCCGCGGCGGTGGGCTGTGGAGTCCTGGTCAACCTCGGCGGCGACCTGTCGGCGGCGGGCGAACCACCGTACGGCGGCTGGCGGGTGGCCATCGCCGATAACCATGCGGGTCCGGAGGGCGGTTGGCGGACCGGGATCGCGGACGGCCACGCGGCCCGGGAAGGCAGCGGGCAGGCCGGGATCACCGACGACCCCACAGCCCCGAACGCCGGTCCGCAAGCCGCGACCGCCGATCGCCACACGGTCCTGCACACCGGCCCGCAGCCCACGATCACTGACAACCACACCGCCCCGAACGCCGCCCTCCGGCACCCGGTCGTCTCGATCCGCGACGGCGGTCTCGCCACGTCCGGTACGACCGTACGGACCTGGCGGCGCGGCGGCCGGACCCTCCACCACATCGTCGACCCGGCCACCGGCGACGTCCCGCCGCCCGTCTGGCGCACCGTCAGTGTCGCCGCGGGCAGCTGCGTGGACGCCAACACCGCGACCACCGCCGCCCTGGTCCTCGGCGAACGCGCCCCCGACTGGCTGCGCGGCACCGGCCTGCCGGCCCGGCTGGTCCGCACCGACGGAAGCGTGCTGTGCCTGGGAGCCTGGCCCGCCGACGGGGGCGACCGATGAACGGCGCCGTCCTGCTCGCCGCGGGAACCTCCGGCCCCAGCCCGCTCTGGTACGCCACCAGGGCCGGCGGCACCGTCTCGCTGGTCCTGCTGACCGCGACGGTCGCGCTCGGCATCGCGACGGCGGGACGGTACGCGCCGGTCCGCCTGGGCCGGTTCGAGGTGTCCGCGCTGCACCGCAACCTGTCGCTGCTCACCCTGGCCTTCCTGGGGATGCACATTGTCACCGCCATCGCCGACAGCTACGCACACCTCACCTGGCCGACGGCCTTCGTGCCCTTCGTGGCCTCGTACCGTCCGCTGTGGGTGGGCCTGGGGGCGGTGGCCCTGGATCTGCTCCTGGCGGTCGCGGTGACCAGCGCGGTCCGCGGACGCCTGGGCCTGCGCCTGTGGAAGGCGGTGCACTGGCTGGCGTACGCGTCCTGGCCGGTGGCGCTGTTCCACGCGGCCGGCACCGGCACGGACACCCGTCTGGGTCCGCAACTGGTGCTGTACGCGGGCTGTCTGCTGACCGTCGTGGCCGCCGTGTGGTGGCGGCTGGTCCGGGCCGGAGCGCAAGCGGTCCGGGTGCGCCGGTGGGCGACGGCGGCCCTGGTGCTGGTGCCCGTGGCGCTGGTCGCGTTCCTGGCCGGCGGGCCGTTGCGGCCCGGCTGGGCACACCGCGCGGGCGGCACGGCACAGGCCCCGGCGCCGTCCACCGCCCCGGTGATCCCCCATCAGTCGTCGACCCCACAGCAGCAACAGCACGACCAGGAAGCCGAACACGAGGGAGACGACGCCGAATGAACTCCGACACCGGGACCGGGACCGTACTCGCCGGAGACCATGCGGCGGCCCCCTGCGGCCCCTACGGCGAACGCCTCCTCCACGGCTGGTACGACACCGGCCGGACCGCCGACCTGACGGAACACCTCGGCCGCTACGGCCCGGTCCCGTTGTCCTCGGCACGCAGCCGCGGGGCCGCCATGCCGCTGGTACGCGCCGTGGAGGAGGCCGGGCTCACCGGCCGGGGCGGCGGGGGCTTCCCCACCGGCCGCAAGCTCCGCTCCGTGGCCGGGGGGAAGGGGCCCGCCGTGGTCGTCGCCAACGGCATGGAGAGCGAACCGGCCAGCCACAAGGACGAGGTGCTGCTCTCCCTCGCCCCGCATCTCGTCCTGGACGGCGCGGTGCTGGCGGCTGTCGCGGTCGGCGCGAACGTGGTGCACCTGTGCGTGCCCCGCACCCGGGCGACGCAGGCGGACCAGCTCACCGCGGCGGTCGCCGAGCGGCGCCGCGCCCGGCTCGACCCCGTACCGGTCAAGGTACACACGCTGCCCCACCACTTCGTCTCCAGCGAGGAGACATCCCTGGTGAGCTGGCTGAACGGCGGCGACGCCCGCCCCCTCGCCACCCCACCACGCCCTTTCGAGAAGGGCGTCGGCAAACGCCCCACCCTGATCGGCAACGTGGAGACCCTGGCCCACCTCGCGCTGATCGCCCGCTACGGCTCCGCCTGGTTCCGCGAGAGCGGCAGCCCCCGGGCACCGGGCACCACATTGGTCACGGTCTCGGGCGCCGTCGCTCACCCGGGGGTCTACGAGATCCCGGCGGGCAGTCCGGTGCCCACCGCGCTGAGCCGGGCCGGTGGCCCGCTGGGGCGGCTCGGCGCCGTGCTCGCGGGCGGCTTCTTCGGCAGCTGGCTGCCGGTGCCGCTGAGCACCACGGCCCCGGAAAGGGGTGCGGGTGTCCTGGTGGCGCTGCCCGAAGGCACCTGCGGCCTCGCCGAGACGGCAGCCGCGCTGGAGTACCTCGCGGCGCAGAGCGCCCGGCAGTGCGGGCCGTGCCGGTTCGGACTGCCGGCCGTTGCCGAGGACTTCGCCGCGCTCGCCCGGGGCACCGCCGACGCCCGGCGGATCGACCGGCTCCACCACCGCCTCGGGCTGCTCCCGGGGCGCGGCGCGTGCAGCCATCCCGACGGCGGAGCACGGCTGGCCGCCTCGGCGCTGCGGGTCTTCGCCGACGACGTCCACCGGCACGTACACGCAGGGCCGTGCCGCGCCGCGTACGCCCCCCTCGTCCTGCCCGTGCCCGCAGCCCGGCCCCCCGAGGAGGAGGAATGGCGATGACCCGCGCCCAAGCCGAAGCCCAGGCCCACGTCCTGGCCGTCGATTTCGCCGCCTGCGACGGACACGGCCTCTGCGCCGAACTGCTGCCCGAACTGGTCGGCCTGGACGAATGGGGCTACCCCGTGCTTCGCCGCCCCACAGTCCCGCCCGATCTGCTCCCTCACGCCCGACGCGCGGTGGCCGCCTGCCCGGTGATGGCACTCCGTCTGAACCGCGTGCCCACTCCTGCGCCCGACCAACTCCCGACCCGCGGCACAGCCGCACCACGCCGAGCGGTGTCCCACGGACAGCCGGGATGACCGTCGATCGCCGTGCCGTCGTCGGACCGGTCCGCGATCGATGTGCGACTGCCTGACTGCCTGACTGCCTGATCGGGCGATCCGCGTCCAGCCGGGCGACTCGCGTCGGCTCGGACTCGCCAACTGACCGTCGGCAACAGGGGGATGGGGCCGAATGGCCCCGTGCGCGGCCCCGGTGACCCCTCCCGCAAGGGCAGTTGAGGGACGACGGTGGCAGCGAGGAACACACCGAGCAAGGGGAGGTGCGGATCATGCTTGCGTCCGTCATGGCCGGAGTGGACGGATCTGCCGAGAGCCTGGCCGCCGCCGAATGGGCGGCCCGGGAAGCGCTGCGCCGCGGCCTGCCGTTGCGGCTCGTGCACGCCTGGGACCGGCCTTCGCACCCGGCGGAGGAAGAGTCCGAGAGCGCGGTCCGACGGCATCTGGCGCGAAGTTCTCTCCGGCAGGCGCAGGATCGGGTCCTGGCGGTGTGCCCGGATGCGCGCCTGGTCAACGAGCTGGTGGAGGGCCCCGCGGTCGCGGAGCTGCTGAAGGTGGCCGAGGAGTCCGAGCTGTTGGTGCTGGGCTCGCGCGGCCTGAGCGGGTTCACCGGGTTCCTGGTGGGTTCGGTCGCGCAGGGTGTGGTGGCCCGTGCCACGCGCCCCGTGGTTCTCGTCCGGGGCGGCGAGACGGCTGCTGACGAGCTTCTGCCGACCGACGACAACAGGGTGGGCCGGCGGACCGGGTACCGGGACGTGGTGCTGGCCGTCGACCTGGATGCACCCGGCGACGCCGAGATCGAGTTCGCCTTCGAGGCGGCCCGGCTGCGCGGCGCGCGGCTCCATGCCGTCCACGCCTGGCAGACGCCGGTCCTGGGGCTCGGTCCCGGTGAGGTCGACCTGCTCAACGACCCGCACCGGGCCGAGGAGTGGCAGAACCTCCTGAACGGCGCGCTGCGGCTGTGGCGCGACAAGTACCCGGACATCGAGGTCGTTGCGACGGTGACCAAGGAGCGGCCCCAGACCGCGCTGATCCGGGCCGCCTCCGGAGCGTGTCTGCTCGTTGTCGGCCACCGCATTGCCGAGCGGCCTCTCGGCCGCCGTACCGGCCCCGTGACCCACGCCGCCGTCCAACACGTCGACTGCCCGGTCGCCGTGGTCTCGCACGTCTGAGGAGCGACCACCGTGATGACGTACTGGAACCACCACGACATGAGCGGATGGGACTGGTTCGCGATGTCGATCGGCTCGGTCCTGCTGTGGGCCGTGCTCCTGACCTTCGCCGTCCTGCTCATCCGCAACCTGACCCACACATCCCGGCGTCCGAACACCCTCGCCGCGCCCTCGCCCGAGCAGGTACTCGCCGACCGGTTCGCCCGCGGGGAGATCGACGAGGAGGACTACCGCAACCGCCTGGCCGTCCTGCGTACGGACGGTTCCAGGCTCACCGAACACTGAGGTCCGAGGTGGGCGACGATCGGCGGGAGAGGCCCGTCCGTCGTCCCACCCCGTTTGCTTTCCCGTTCCGGTCTGTCCCGGCGACGGCGGCGCGGGCTGTCCACCGAGGGCCCCGATCACCCGGGGACTCGTCGGGCCCAACCGGTCCGCAGTCGGGGGCCAGTTGGTGTGTCGATGGGTCCGTCCGGCCCCTGTGGGAGCGCCGGGGGCGGCACGAGTCTGGAGTCCAGTGGAGCGCCTCTTCCGTCCAGGGAGGGTGCCTGGAGAGGGGTGGACTGCGATGAGTGGACCGGTGGTCGTGGGAGTGGATGGTTCGCGGTCGGGTCTGGCGGTGGTGGAAGTCGCCGCGCGGCAGGCCGAACGGCGCGGAGTCGGCCTGGAGTTGATGCAGGTCATCGGTTGGCCGTCCGGAGGCGCACGATCGGGAGTTGCCTCGTGGGACGTGGCCGGGACCGGCGCGCTGGCCGAGGCCGAGCGACGTGCGCTCAGCGCCGCTCCGGGCGTACGTGTCTCGCGCGAAGTTCTTGCCGGAGAACCCGGGAACCTGCTGGCGGCAGAGTCGCACCACGCGTCCCTGACCGTCGTCGGAAGCAACGGCACACGTGGGCACGGCACCCTGCGCGACGACTCGCTCGCCGGGTGTCTGTCCGCACGCGCGTCGGGTCCGCTGCTGGTGGTGCGCGGCAGGCCGGACCCGGCCGGCCCCGTGCTGCTCGCCGTCCACGGCACGTCGACACTGCGGGGAGCCGCCGAATTCGCCTTCGCCGAGGCCTCGTTGCGGGGAGCCGACCTGGTGGCCGTGCATCTGCGGCACGTCGTCGCCACACGGCCGCAGAGCGGGTCCACAACCGCCGTGACGGACGACGGCGAGGACCTCGCGCTCGCCGAGACCCTGTCCGAACTGCGCAAGCGGTATCCGGACGTCACCTTGCGCTGCCGTCGCCCCCAGGGCCGATCCCGCCGAGCCCTCGTCGAGGCCAGCGGCGACAGCCAGCTCCTCGTGGTCGGCGTGCGTAGCTGGTCCCGGTTCGGAGGCGGCCTGCTGGACCCGGTCGGTCGGACCGCCCTGCGCGAGGCCGACTGCCCCGTCGCCCTGGTCCGCTGCTAGTCCCCGAAGGACGGCCGAAAAAGAGAGTGGCCGGTGGAGCACCAGACGGTGTTCCACCGGCCACTCGCACGTGTGACGGACGACCCGATCCAGGGCCGTGGCCTCGGACGACGGTCGTTCAACGCGCGGTCGCACCCTGCACGGCGGTCGGCTGTGAGCCCTGCTCCAACGACTGACCGACCGACCGGCGCGGCGAGGCGGGCCCCTGCCTGCCGTATCCGAGGCGGAGCACCATTTGTGTGTGCTGCCGTTCGCCGTCCGCGAGTTGCTCGCGCAGGTCGGGCCATTCCAGTGCCTGGTGGAGGAGCGATGCCCGCACACCGTGGGCGGTCGCCACCAGCAGGACACGTTCGAGCGCCTCTCCGGCGCGCAGCCAGTCCGTGCGGCGGTCGTGGAGCGTGGACAGTACGGCGACGGAGGGTCGTTTCTCGAAGGGGCGGGCGGCGAGTGCCGTCGGGTGTCGGTGGGCGCCGAAGTCCCGGACGGGTATCCGCTCCCGGAAGTCCTGCGGGCCGATCACCTCCGGTGGCATGCCGAGCGAGGCGGCGTCGGGAGGGTGGACCCAGCGGCGGCTCTCCACGGCCCGGCCGGTGTCCGCGATGTTGCGCTGCTCGGCCTCCCGGGTCAGCCGCAGCAGCCGGTCGGTCTCCGCGGGTCCGGGGAGGGCCAGCACGGCGCCTTCCGCGTGGGCGGCCTCGGTCAGTTCGGTCAGTACGGAGCTGGGCACCGGCCGGTCGGAGAACGGGAAGCGGCTGCTGTGCCGGCGCCACACCGCCTCGTACAGATCGGGCGCCGCCGAGAACCGGGTGGTTCCGGCGAGTCGTACGGTGGCGAGCAGGTCCGGTTCGGCGGGCCGGGGGAGCCGTCGGGTCACGGGTTCCCAGCCGCAGTGGGCGACCGCGACGCGCAGGTTGAACAGTGCGCAGCCGACCGAGAGGTGCAGGGCGCGTCCCGATGGGTCGGTGTGGCGCAGGCCGCGTTCCGCGACGGCCCGGATCTCCAGCGTGACCGTGTGCGGGTCGAGCCGGAAGCGCCAGGGCTGGGTGTTGTGGATCGAGGGCGCGGCGACGGACGCCGCGATCAGCGTTTCCAGGGTCGGGACGTCGAGAACCGTGCTGGACATGGGGTCTCCTCCCCGCCCGGCGCCCGAAGGCGGCAGGGCTGTTCGCTGTTCCTGTCCAGCGTGCTGGCGTGGGGAGGGCCGGAGGGAGGGGCCGTACGGCCTCAGGTCGGGCCGGACGGCCCGGCGCGCGGCTCAGGCCCCGGAACGGTCGCCGGACGCCGGCTGTTCCAGGTGCGAGGCGAGGACCGCGGCCTGTACCCGGCGCTGGACGCCCAGTTTGGCGAGCAGCCGGGAGATGTGGTTCTTGACCGTCTTCTCCGACAGATACAGCCGTTTGCCGATCTCGCGGTTGGTGAGTCCGTCCCCGATCAGCGCCAGGATCTCCCGCTCGCGCGGCGACAGACTCGCCAACTCCGGTGCCATCTCCGGGGTTTGGACGGGTTCGGCCCGCAGCGAGCGCATCAGGCGGGCCGTCGTCGCGGGGTCGAGCATCGACTGGCCGGAGGCGACGGTGCGTACCGCCGAGACCAGGTCGGAGCCCTTGATCTGCTTGAGGACGTAGCCGGACGCCCCGGCCATGATGGCGTCGAGCAGAGCGTCCTCGTCGTCGAACGAGGTGAGCATCAGTACCGCCAACTCCGGCATCTGGTCGCGGAGTTCGCGGCAGACGGTGATGCCGTCGCCGTCGGGGAGGCGTACGTCGAGGACGGCGACGTGCGGGCGCACCGCGGGGGCTCGTACGAGGGCGTGCTCGACGTTCTCGGCGTCGCCGACCACCGAGATGTCCTCCTCGGCGTCCAGGAGGTCGGACAGACCGCGACGGACGACCTCGTGGTCGTCCAGCAGGAAGACGCGGATCGGGTCCTGCGCGGTAAAGGTGTGTGCCTCGGCCATCTCGACGCCTCGTTCCCCGGAGTATGAACGGACTGCGGGTCGTCCGTGACCTCGATCATCACCCGCCCGGCCCGGCAGCACTAGGGCCGACCGGCCCAACCGGCCCTTTCGACCTGTCCCGACCGGCCCACATACGACGGTCCGGCGGCCCCTCCCGGCGGCGAGCGCCCGGTGAGACCTTCCTGTTGTTCTCGTCTCCACAAGGCCCGTGAGGGGGTGTGACCGATGCGGAAGACCAAGCGCGTGAAGGTCCTGGGGTGGCGCTGGCGGCGCAACGAACTGCGCAGGCACAGCGACGCGGTCGAGGCGTGGATCGTCCTGGCCGCCTGGGCGTTCGCGACAGCCGGGGGCGCCGTCGCAGGGGTGGCGGGCGCCCAGGCCGTCGAGACCGCGCAGGCGAGGAGCGGAGCGGAGCATGGGCCGGCCACGGCCGTACTGCTCGGCACCGTGCCGCGTGGTGGACGCGCCCCGGCCACCTATAACCGCGTGCGGGCGAACGTGCGCTGGACCGACGCGCAGGGCACCGTCCGTACCGCCACGGCGGACGTGAAGGCCGGAACCCCCGTCGGCGGCTCGGTACCGGTGTGGACGGACGGGCACGGCCACCTGGTCGACGAGCCCGCGAGCCCGGCGGTGGAGACGGCACGCGTGGTGCTGGCCGGAGCAGGGGCCGGACTGGCCGGTGGGCTGTTCGTACTCGCGGGCGGACGGCTGATCCGGCTGCGGGTGGAGCGACGGGCCACCGAGCGGTGGGGCGAGGAGTGGGAGCGGACCGGGGAGCGCTGGGGGCGCAGGACCGGCTGAGACGCCGTTGCCTCGTCGGTGGTCGGTGGTCGGTGGTCGGTGGTCGGTGGTCGGTGGCCGACGGGGCAACGGCTTACGTGCTCATGGCCCTTCCGGCGCTCTCGCTACGCCGAGCGGTCGTCGGGCCCGTCGAGTCCGAACTCCACGTCCACGACCCCCTCGACGGCTCGCACCAGCCGCGCTGCCACGGGAACCAGGGACGTGTCCCGCACCCGGCCGCCGAGCCGTACGACACCGTCCCGGACCTCGACCCGTACCATCGACGCCGGGCCGGGGAACAGGTACGCGACCACCTCGCGCCGTATCTCCTCCGCGATCTCCTCGTCGTCCCGGAGGAACACCTTCAGCAGGTCGGCCCGGCTGACGACGCCCTCCAGCCGGCCCGCGTGATCGACGACGGGCAGCCGCTTCACCCTGGCCCGAGCCATGGTCCGAGCGGCCTGCGCGAGGGTCGCGCCCGCGCCCACGGTCAGGGCGGGCGACGTCATCAGCTCGCCCGCCGTCACCGAACCGGCCTTCGCGAGGTCGGACAACCGGCGCAACTGGGTATGCCGGTCGGGGTCGTCGTCGCGGAACTCCTCCTTGGGCAGCAGATCGGCCTCCGAGACGATCCCGATCACGCGGTCCGCCGCGTCGAGCACGGGCAGGGCACTGACCTTCCGTTCCTGCATCGTGCGCACGATGTCCTTGAAGGCGGCCCCTCGAACGACGGTGGCGACGGTACGGGTCATCACGTCGCTCACGATGTGCGGTGATCCATGCATGGTCACTCCTCGCTCGTCACGGTCCCTCGGCGCGGTCACCGCATGCCGCCGCTGCCGTAGGGGGCGTACAGGTCCAGCAGCCGGGTGCGGGCCGAGCGGAGCCGGTGGGCCACGATGTCGCCCACCCACTGGAAGACGTTCACGCCGAACGCGGGATCTTCCGTGCACAGCCTGCGTACGGCCGTGGCGTCGAACTCCCAGGCCCGCACCGGGGTTGTCGCCTCGGCGCCCAGGTGCCAGGAGTTCGGGCCGAACAGCCAGGACCAGCCGACGAGTTCGTTGTGACCCAACGATTCGATGACGGCGGCCTGACGGCCGGGCACGTGCATGTCGAGGGCGATCGTGCCGGTGCGGATGATCCAGAACCGGTCGGCGTGGGCGCCCTCCTCGAAGAGCCGGGTGCCCTGCGGGACCGACACCTCGCGAGCGAGCTTCATCAGCTGTTCGCGGTGCTCCGGGGGCAGCGCCCGCGGCATGCTCATGGTCGGGGAAGTGTTCATGGCGTACCTCCGGAAAGCGTCTGGAACTACCACTTCCAGCGTCCGCCCGTGTGTCCCGACGGACCATGGGCCACCCGGCCCGCCGACCGGGCCGACCGGTGCCCCGGGAGAGCCCTACGGCACCCTGTGCCACCGGGCTGCCCGCGGTTCGATGGAACCGAGAGAGGTACTCGACCGACATGAGGAGGTGGACACCGTGGGTACGACCTTGACACCGGAGTTCTGGAGGCAGTTCGCCGTCCTGCTGGTGATCGCGACCGCGGCCACCGTCGTGGTCGGCGCCGCACTCGACGCGGTGGTGCTGCGGATGCGCGCCCACCGGACACCGCGGCGGCCGACGGCCACACCGGTGGTCCGCATACACCGGCCGACCCGGGGGACTCCCGTCCACCACTGACACACCGAGCACGACGAGCCGACCCGACAGGTCACCGAGGGAATTAGGTGACCTGTCGCTCTGTCGCCCACCGGGAGCAGGGGTGCCGTCGGCCTCCCCGCCATGGGTTCGTACGATCGGACAGTGAACAGGCAGACCACGGTGCGCACGGGGCGGAAGCAGGTCTTCGGGACTGTCCTCTGCGCTGTGATCGCCCTTTCCCTCTTCGGTGTCGCCGTCTACATGGCCCTCTCGGCCGTCGGGCGCCTGGGGCTGGTCGGGCAGCAGCTGACCATGCGGGTCACGGACTGCGAGGCGTCCGCGCCGGCCACGACATCCCGGGGCGGCGGTCATCCCGACCTCGATTGCAAGGGGTTCGTGGATCCGGCACGGGCATCCGGCGGCCGTACACGCCGGATCACGGCGACCGGCTTCTCCTCCGAGCCCGTCTTCGGCGTGCCCGTGAAGGTGGCCAAGGAGCCGTGGGGATCCTGGGTGCCGGTGGACCAGGGCGCCTGGAACCGGCTGGGCCGCGCGCTCTCCCCGCTGATCCCGCTCGCCTTCGCCGTCCTGTTCGCCAAGGTGCCTGTGGCCGTTTACCACCGGTGGAGGACCTCCAGGCGGATGCCCGCGGGGGCCTCGGCTCAGAACTCGGCGTAGGGAGACGTACTCCGCCGCCGGGGAGCCCTGTTCCGTCGGTCGCCCACCCGCACCCGCACATCGTCGTCGCCCCTCGGCGGCAACGCCCTCCTGCTTCTGGGCGCCGCGTAACCCGCCATTGAGTCAACGGCCGTCGGAGTCGCCGTGCGCCGACGCGCGCTTGATGCTGCGAACTCGGCGGAGCCGCGCCGGACCGTCCCGCTCCAGAGGGCGGTGGCTTCGGGGCCCTTCAATGCCGTGGCTCTTCTCGCCTCGGAGGCGGCCGGGTGGAGGCCAACTGGCCCTGTGGAAGGGGTCGTTCAGCCCGGCGGCCACGGACCAACGGCATCAGTCGGCCGACGCCCCGGCGTACAAGAGTACGGGGTGCAACGAACGACCTGACACCTCGAAAGGACCACGATCATGGCCGTGCACGAGCGTCCGCACCGCACTTCCGGCTTCCACCTGCCCGCGTTCCGCAGGAACGGCTCGGCGTCGGACGGAGCCACGACGGCCACCGCGGCGACCACTGCGGCGCGTGGCTACGCCTTCGCGTCTCTGCGTCTGCTGACCGGGTTCGTCTTCTTGTGGGCGTTCCTGGACAAGACGTTCGGGTTCG
>NZ_JALJRY010000005.1:0-82110 GCF_024519455.1 Streptomyces sp. STR69
TGTGCAGGTCGCTGACCTGCGGAAACGTTTGTTTTTGGGTGTCGGAGCGTCAACTCTGCCTGGACGGACTGAATCCGCTGCTCGCGAGTTCGTGCCACGTTGGCCTGCGTAGATTGATGTCCTTCTGACCTGCGTGGATGTGCATCAACCGAGTGGTGTTCTGCCTGGCTCCCCGGCGACGGGGCATGAATTGAGGCCGTCCTGAGGCCGGAGGTACTTGCGAAGTACGCCGGATGCGTTGTCCGACGAGTCGTCTACCGGTGGATCAAAGCGTTCGTGTGACGGCCGGGGCCTGCGGGCAGTAAGTCTGACGAACGTCCGAGGAAACTGCCCCAACAGGAAACAGTCCGGAACGCAGGTGTAGCAGCCCTTGAGGGGCCTTCGCCCGTTCCCGCAGGAACGCGACGGCGGGCGGCGATGAGCGGCCTGCCGTCGCGTCGATCGGCCCTCGTGCCGCATGTCGGCCTCGCCCTGAGCTGTCCTGTAGGGAGCGGCTGGGGGCGGGCGCGCGGCGTGCCCGACCCCAGCGTTCACGAAGGTGTGTCGGTCAGGTGTAGTAGCCGCTGGAATCGATGACGAGGTCGATGGTGCCGGTGCTGTCGTTGTAGAGGGTGATGGATCCCCCTGCTGTCGGTGGGGGTGAGGGCCGTGAGGGCCGGATCGTCGGAGCCGATGTCGTTGGTGAGACCGCTCTCGTCCAGCACTGTCCGGGCGGGGCGGAGGGCCGAACTCCAACCCGTCGGCGGTGGTGAGCCTGCCCTCCAGCGGATGCGGTCGCGTACCGGGACGGGGCGATGTCGGTGAGTTCCGCGACGGCGTCGAGGCCGTCACCCCGTGTTCGCCACAGGGTCGGCCACCTCGGCCGACGCGCTCCCCTCCGGCAGGTCGTGCAGCAGGAGTCGGCTGACATCGGCGGCGTGCGGGCTGACCGGTTCGAACCGGTCAGCCCGCCACGGTGAGTCTTGGCGATCAGGCTGTGGCGAGCAGCGAGCGGGCCCGTTCGGCCGGGACGGGCGCGACGCGGGCCGGCTGTGCGCCCGCGGTACCGCTTGCCGGGCCTGTCTCCGTGTCCATGCGCACCGCACCCTTCTGTAAAAGGAAGGTTCACCTTATTCACGTGCGGACAGGAGGTATCCGCGCCCACCCGCCGACTTGTGCCTCCGTCCGTTCCCGGGGAGCCGACATCTCCCTAGCGCGGGGGCCGCGCTCGGCTCGTCGTGGTGCGACGGCGGACCGAGCGTTCGTACGTGATCGCGGTGGCGAGGGTCAGGCCGGCGGCGGCGGCAGGGGCGGCGTCCAGCGTCCAGCTCCCGCTGTCGCCGGACGCGGCGGTCACCGCGACGGCGGCGGTGACCACGGCGGAGACCAGGCCGCAGGCGAGGAGGGCGGCGACAACGTACCGGGCGAGGTCGTGTCTCCGGCCGTGCTGGGGCAGGCCGGCGTCCAGCGCCGCCCAGTGACGGACGATCTCCCGTACCTCGTGGTGGTGCTGTGCGGCGGCACGGATCCGCAGAGCAGCCGTGACGATCGCACCCGCCACAGCCACCACGCATGCCGCCTGCCAGATCACGCCGACGAAGAGAAGTACGGCGATGCCCGCGAGCGTCGTCCAGCCGGTGAGACAGGCCGCCGCCGCGGTACGGCGGGAGACCGGACGGTCGGCGCCCGCACGCAGGTCGGCGAGGGCCGGGAGGTACCAGACGCAGCCGGACGAGGTCACCACCGCGGCGCCCAGGGCCAGGACGTGCTGGGCCATGGCCTACTCCGCCACGTCGAGTGCGACGATCTCCGGATGGTGCAGGTCGAACGCCGGGGACTCGGACCGGATCCGCGGCAGGGACACGAAGTTGTGCCGCGGCGGCGGGCAGGAGGTCGCCCACTCCAGGGAGCGGCCGTAGCCCCAGGGGTCGTCGACCTCGACCTTCTTTCCGTACTTGGCGGTCTTCCACACGTTGTAGAAGAACGGCAGGATCGACAGGCCGAGCAGGAACGAACCGATCGTCGAGACCGTGTTCAGGGCGGTGAAGCCGTCCGCGGCCAGATAGTCGGCATAGCGTCGGGGCATGCCCTCGGCGCCCAGCCAGTGCTGGACCAGGAACGTGGTGTGGAAGCCGATGGTGAGCGTCCAGAACGTGATCTTGCCGAGGCGTTCGTCGAGCATCTTGCCGGTCATCTTCGGCCACCAGAAGTGGAAGCCCGCGAACATCGCGTACACGACCGTACCGAAGACGGTGTAGTGGAAGTGGGCCACGACGAAGTACGAATCGGAGAGGTGGAAGTCCATCGGCGGCGAGGCCAGGATCACGCCGGTCAGGCCGCCGAAGAGGAACGTGATCAGGAAGCCGGTGGCCCAGAGCATCGGGGTCTCGAAGGACAGGGACCCCTTCCACATGGTTCCGATCCAGTTGAAGAACTTCACGCCGGTCGGCACGGCGATGAGGAACGTCATGAAGGAGAAGAACGGCAACAACACGCCACCGGTGACGTACATGTGGTGCGCCCACACCGTCACTGACAGGCCGGCGATCGCGATGGTGGCGCCGATCAGGCCCATGTAGCCGAACATCGGCTTGCGGGCGAAGACCGGGATCACCTCGGAGACGATGCCGAAGAACGGCAGCGCGAGCACGTACACCTCGGGATGGCCGAAGAACCAGAAGAGGTGCTGCCACAGCAGCGCCCCGCCGTTGGCAGCGTCGAACACGTGGGCGCCGAACCTGCGGTCCGTCTCCAGCGCGAACAGGGCGGCGGCGAGAACCGGAAAGATGATCAGGACCAGCACCGCGGTCAGCAGCACGTTCCACACGAAGATCGGCATGCGGAACATCGTCATGCCCGGTGCGCGCATGCAGATGATCGTGGTGATGAAGTTGACCGCGCCCAGGATCGAGCCGAAGCCGGACAGTGCGACGCCCATGATCCACAGGTCGGCGCCCAGGCCGGGTGAGTGCACGGCGTCCGACAGCGGGGCGTAGAGGAACCAGCCGAAGTCGGCGGCTCCTCCCGGGGTGAGGAAGCCGAAGGCCGCGATGGAGGAGCCGAACAGGAAGAGCCAGTAGGCGAGCATGTTCAGCCGGGGGAAGGCGACGTCGGGGGCGCCGATCTGCAGCGGCATGATCCAGTTGGCGAACCCGGTGAACAGGGGCATCGCGAACATCAGCAGCATGATCGAGCCGTGCATCGTGAACGCCTGGTTGAACTGCTCCTGCGACATGATCTGCAGGCCCGGCCGGGCGAGTTCCGCCCGCATCAGCAGGGCCGTCACACCGCCCACGATGAAGAACACGAACGCGGTGACCAGGTACAGCGTGCCGATCTTCTTGTGGTCGGTGGTCGTCAGCCAGTCCGCCCACGACGGCCGGGCCGCGGGCCGCACCGCAGGTCCGGATGCCTCGTCCGCCACGGCGACCACGGCACGCGGCCGCGCGGTCCTCACCTGCTGTATCTCGTCCACCGGACGGCGTCCTCCCCTGGTGTTCATGTCGTCGGCGAGCCGGGAAGCACCAGGAATGCGGGAACGGACCTGACCCTTCCCGGCCGCTGCCACATGATCGTCGGTGGGGTACGGGGTGCGGATAGGGTCGAACGGCCCCTGCGGAGGACCGCACATAGGGTCCAACGTCCCCTCTTCGTGCCGTTGGGCGGCCGGGTGCTCCTCACCCCGCGCCACGGTCGTACGCTGCTGAGCACCGACCGGTTCAGGAGCGCCAGAAATGCACGAATCGCCACCCCCGAACCCTGCGCCGTCACAGCGGCGACTCGATGTGCCGGACCGGATGCACAGCCTCCTTGAGGCCGTCACGAACATCGGCCGCGGCCTGGAGCTGCCCCAGGTCCTCGGCAGCATCGTGGATGCGGCGGTCACCCTCACCGACGCCGAGTACGGCGCCCTCGGCGTGATCGGCGACGGGCAGCGACTGTCGCAGTTCCTGCCGGTCGGTATGGCCGACGACCTCGCGGCCCGCATCGGCCAGGCCCCCTGCGGGCGCGGCATCCTCGGCGAGCTGATCCGCAATCCGGTTGCCCTGCGTCTCACGGATCTGACCCGCCACCCGGCCAGTTTCGGATTTCCCGAGCACCATCCGCCGATGCGCACGTTCCTGGGGGTGCCGGTCCGTGTCCGGGGCGAGGTGTTCGGCAACCTCTACCTGACCGAGAAGCGCGGGGGCGCGGGCTTCGACGCCGAGGACGAGGCCGTGCTGGCGACGCTGGCCAACGCGGCCGGGGTCGCCGTCGACAACGCCCGCCTGTACCACGACAGCCTCCGCCGGGAACGCTGGCTGGAGGCACTCAGCGAGATCACCCGCGCCCTGTTCGCCGGAACCGCCGTCCGCGAGGTGCTCCGCCTGATCGCCCGCAGGGCGTGTGAGGTGGCCGACGCCGACCTGACCGCCGTACTGCTCCCGGTAGAGGCGGACGGTGCCCGGCTCACGGTGGAGGTGGCTTACGGTCATGACGCCGAGCACGTCGAAGGAGCGGTCCTTCCCGCACACGGGTCGCCGGCCGGCCCGGCCGCCTGTACCGGTGAACCCGCGACCACTGCGGACGCCGGTGGCGAGCCGCGGGCCCATGCGCTCGGCGACGAGGGCGGCGATCCGAAGGGGTACGGCCCCATTCTGGCCGTCCCGTTGCCGCTGGATGCCTCGGCCTGCGGCGCCCTGCGCCTGAGCCGGCGCGTGGGCCGCCCGGCCTTCGACGACACCGAGGCGGCCCTGGTCTCCCGGTTCGCCGACCAGGCCGCGATCGCCCTGGAACTGGCCCGGCGCCGCGCCGAGTCGGAGGAGCTGGCCGTGCTGCACGAACGCGACCGCATCGCCCGCGACCTGCACGACCTGGCGATCCAGCGGCTGTTCGCCACCGGCATGACGTTGCAGAGCGCCACTCGCATGATCGAGAGCCCCGACGCCGCCGAGCGGGTCTCCCGGGCGGTACGGGATCTGGACACCACCGTCCAGATCATCCGCTCCACCATCTTCGAGCTACGCTCGGCCGGGGACGACCGCGGCGGTCCAGGGCTGCGCCGCCGGATGCCTGAAACCGCCCGGCTGGCCGCCCAGTCGCTCGGCTTCAGCCCGGTTCTCCGGATCGACGGACCGGTGGACTCCACCGTCCCCGCCGAGGTGGCCGAACACGTCCTGGCGGTGACCGCCGAAGCCCTCAGCAATACCGCCCGGCACGCACACGCCCGCCGGGCGGACGTCGTCCTGACCGTGCCGGCGACCGGGGATGTCCTCACCCTCGCAGTGACGGACGACGGGGTCGGCATGGGTGGCGCCCAGCACACCGGCGGACTGGCCAACCTGCGCTCCCGCGCCGCGCAGTACGGCGGGACGCTGACCGTCGAGTCCCCGGCACAGGGCGGCACCCGGCTCGTGTGGCGGGTGCCGCTGCCCGCAGACTGACGGAGCGCCGGTCTACCGCTCGGGCCCCCGCTGCTCCCGCAGCTTCCCGGCGAGCATCGCCGCCTGGATGCGGCGGCCCACACCCAGCTTGGCCAGGATGGACGACACCCGGTTCTTGATCGTCTTCTCCGCGAGGAACAGCCGCTCGGCGATCTGGCGGTTCGTCAGCCCCTCGCCGATCAGCTCCAGGATCTCCTGCTCGCGTGGCGAAAGCCGCTCCAACTCCGGTGAGACGTACGGGGCTTCGGGTTCCGGCCGAGGGTCGCGCAGCCGAGCCATCACCCGCGCGGCCGCCCGGGGATCCAGCATGGACTCCCCGCCCGCCACCGTACGGACGGCGGCCACCAGGTCCGAACCGTCGATCCGCTTGAGCACATAGCCGGCCGCGCCCGCCATGATGGCGTCGAACAACGCCTCGTCATCGTCGAACGAGGTCAGCATCAGACAGGCAAGTTCGGGCATCCGGGCCCGCAGCTCCCGGCACACCTCGACCCCCGCGTGGTCCCCGTCGCCGCCCTCGCCGAGCCGCACGTCCAGTACCGCGACATGCGGGCGGACCGCAGGCACCCGGGCGAGCGCCTCCCGGGCACTCGCCGCCTCCCCGGCCACGACGATGTCCGGCTCGGCCTCCAACAGGTCGCGCACCCCTCGGCGTACCACCTCGTGGTCATCCAGGATGAACACCCGCAGAGGTGAGGTGGGCGAGGGAACTAGGCCGGCGCGCGTCTGTGCTTCCACGGAAGCCAGCCTACGAGCCGGGCGGCCGCGGAGACCGACCACTTCGTGCCGGGCGTTCTGCGGGCGGTGACGTTCATCCGGTTCTGGACATTGGTCATGAAGGTGAGCGTGATGAGCTGCGCCGATTCCCGCTCCTCGAAATGGCGGGGCTCTTTCGTCGTACGCGGCATCGGGCACCCGCTGACGAGGTCGCTGACGGGGCACCAGCGGCAGGCGCGGGTGAACGCACCTCCGTCGCACGGCCCGCGGCTTCCTGTGGTCCGGCCGCAGGCCGCCGCATCCCCGCTCCGCGGGCTCCCGTACCCCCCCGGACGGGAGCGGGGCCGCAGCACCTGGTACGCGCCGGCCTCCGCGCCCGTACGCGCCAGTAGGGCCGAACGGCCCCTGCGGAACCACGGCGCGGCCTCATAACTTACGGAACCGTAGGTTGGCTCCCGCAGCGAAAGGCCGGTTTCTCCATGGCCGCCGTCTCCCCGTCCCCTTCCGCCCGCCGCACCACGTGGACGGACCCGCAGCTCCTCCACGCGCTGGAGGAAGTGGTCGAGCGCGAACTCAACCGCCACCTGGGGGTGTTCAAGGAGTGGATGCCCCACGAGTACGTCCCGTGGAGCCGAGGCCGGGACTTCGAGGGGGTCCTGGGCGGTGAGCCCTGGGCGCCGGAGCAGTCTCCGCTGACCGCGGTGGGCAAGGTCGCGATGGTGGTGAACCTCCTCACCGAGGACAACCTGCCCAGCTACCACCACGAGATCGCCACCCTGTTCGGGCGTGACGGCGCCTGGGGCACCTGGGTGCATCGGTGGACCGCGGAGGAAGCCCGGCACTCCATAGTCATGCGGGACTACCTGGTGGCGTCCCGCGCTGTGGACCCCGCGGCACTGGAGCGGGTCCGCATGACTCACATGTCCGCCGGATTCGTCTCCGACAACCGGCACTCGCCGCTCCACACCGTGGCGTACGTCGCCTTCCAGGAACTGGCCACCCGCATCTCGCACCGCAACACCGGGCACAGCTCGGGCGATCCGGTCTGCGACCGCCTGCTGGCGCGCATCGCCACCGACGAGAACCTGCACATGGTCTTCTACCGCAACCTGCTGGGGGCTGCCCTGGAGATCGCCCCCGACCAGGCATTGCGCGCCGTCGCCGACGTGGTGAGCGGCTTCCGGATGCCCGGCCACGGCCTGCCGGGCTTCGAGCGCGCCGCCGTCGAGATCGCCCTGGGCGGTGTCTACAACCTGCGCGTCCACCACGACGACGTTCTCCAGCCGGTGCTGCGGCACCTCAAGGTCCTGCGTCTGACCGGCCTTGGGCCCGAGGGGCTCAAGGCCCAGCAGGAGCTGGGCGAGTTCCTCGGTTCACTGGATGCGCAGGCGACCCGGTTCGACGAGCGCAGGGCCGTCATCGTGGCGCGGCGCGCTGCCGCCAGGCGCTGAGCGTGCCGTGTCCGTCACCGCCGAGTCGGCGCAACTCGACGATCTCTGCCTTGAACTCCGACGGGGACGACCGGCGTGAACGAGCGGTGGGGACGAGGCCTCTTCTTCCCCAGGTACTCCGTGAGGGACATCATCCTTCCGGGGCCGAAGCCCCTGATCTTCGATGTCCGTCAAAGAGCGCCCGGGGCGGGCTCCGTCGGCACCGGATGGGGAGTGGGTGACGCCGACGGTGTGCCGATTCACGGTGCTGCGGCCATCCGGACCGAGCACGACCACGCCGAACTCCCGAGCACGCTGGACTCGTTGGAGACATCGCTCCAGGTCAGCGTCATCCTCCCGCTACCGCCGGCCCTGACCGCGGTTCCCGTCAGGTCTGCCGGCATCGAGGGGGCCGATACCTGGACCGTGACGGGAGAGACGTCGTGCTGCGCCCGGCGACGTTCACCGCCGAGATCCGGTACTGGTAGGGCGACCCCAGTGCGACGGTGCCGTCAACGGACGTGACCGTTCCGGTTCTGTCGCGGGCCGGGGCGTGCTGACCTGGCTGAACGTCACGCCGTTGTCCTTCCCGATGAGGCCGGCGTTCGGCCAGGTCCGCAACGCGGCGGTCAGGCCGGTGGGGACAGCGGAACGTTGACCGCAAGGGGGTCCGACACCGACTTCACCGTCATGCTCGGGAACTCGCCGCCGTATCCCACCGTGTTGAGCGCGACGACCCGGTAGAGGTACGGCGTGGTCGTCGATGCCGTCGGGTCGGTGAAGGCGCGGGTCTCGTGGATGTTCGGCTGGTCGAGCGGCGAGTCGACCGTGCCGACGTCGACCCACGTGGTGCCGTCCCCCGACCGCTGGACGACGAAGGAGGTCTCGTTGATCGAGCTGTCCTGCCATTCCAGCCGGATCCGGGCGTTCTCGCCCGTGCCCACGACAGCGGACGAGAGCCCGCTCGCCTTCAGCGGCGGCAGCGCCAGCGACTCGGGACGCATCATGTCCATCTCCTCGTGGCTGAGGATGTGACAGTGGATGACGTACTCCCAGCCGAAGTTCACCAGCTTGTTGGTGATGGCTGCCGTCGGGTTGCCCTGCGGATCGATGTTGTTGAACATCGACGTGTCACCGAGTGGCATCGCCGGGTCCAGCGGCCGGACGGAGTTCGGCACTTCGAAGGGCACCGTCGGCACGACCGGCCTCAGCGCGACGATCGTGTCCTCCAGCGGGCTCATCCGCACCGTGTCCTTCCACCCCAGCTCGTTGGCGTCCGGCCGGATGACGATGTTGTCCCAGGTCACCCGGTTGAGTACCTGGACGTCGTACAGGTGGAAGTGGATCGGGTGCGTGTCCACCCCGTTGTGGGTGAACCGCCAGATCTGCGTCCCGTCCGCGTTGGTCCTGACAGGCGTCACCTTCACATCCCCCTTGGGCAGGTCGGTGCCGTCGATCAGCTCGGTCTGCGGGTTGATGTACGGGTACAACGTCACGTTCTGCGCCCCCGGGGTCGGTGGCTGCGCCTCGACGCCGAGGTTGGCCTGCATCCGGCCGAAGTCGTCGAACGTCGTCGCGTTCATCTCGTCGTGGATGGCCTTCGGCTGCAGCGGCATCGTCATCTTGCTGTTCGGTGTCTTGAGTGTGTTGAAGCCGAACGTCGACGTGTCGTTCACGCGGACCAAGCCGTCGCAGCTGTTCACGGACGTGTTGGCGACG
The DNA here is from genome assembly GCF_024519455.1 of Streptomyces sp. STR69. GTDB lineage: Bacteria > Actinomycetota > Actinomycetes > Streptomycetales > Streptomycetaceae > Streptomyces. The sequence goes on from NZ_JALJRY010000005.1 coordinate 9,269, forward strand.
TTGCAGTTGCTGCCGGCGGCAAAACTCGTGCCGTACGCCGAGTTGTAGGCCGCCTGCCCGACGATCGTCGGGTTCTGCCCCGACTCGAAGACGCCAGAGCCGTCCGCATGGTGCTTGAAGGCGGCCCGCAGCTTCACCAGGTCGAACGCCGGAGCCGGCGTCGTGCCGGCGATGGTCACCTGCATCACGGTGCGGGTGTTGGGCCCGTACCCCGGCAGGATCTTCGGCGCCCCGACCGGGCTTAGGTCGGGTGCGCCCGTGTAGTAGTCGTACGACGCGATGCGTGCCGGGTAGGCCGCGGGGGCGTCGTTGTACAGGATGAGCGTCTTGCCGGCGAACTTCGAGAAGTCCACCAGCACGTCGGCCCGCTCGGCCGGTGCGAGCGCCAGCGAGTGCTTGTCCACGTTGCCGACGTCGAAGCGCGTCGGGTCGGTGATCCAGGTCGTCGGCTGCTGACCGTCGATCACAGCCGGCGCGGGCAGGAAGCCGCCCTCGTTGGCGATCTGGATCCAGTCCGGCCCGGCGGCGTCGTTGTTCGCGTCCGCCGGGGTGGGCGACACGTTCGGGTCGGTCTGCGCGGCCGCCAGCTCGCTCGGCTTCAGCGCCACCTCGGTCGTGCCGTCGCCCTGCTTCGGGTCGGCGGTGTACCACTGGAAGTTGAAGAACCGGTCGTTCGCGGCGTTGAGCAGCCGCATCCGGTAGGTCTTCGGCTGGAGCGTCACCTTCGGGTAGGCGACCCCGTTGACGATGGGTGTGTCGTTGAACTGCTCCATGCCCGTGGAGATGTTCGGTGTGCCGGGGATCTGCTCCGGCTCGCAGTACGGGTCGGTCTGGTACTGCCAGGTCGATGGGTCGTCCAGCTTGCACTTCGGGTCGTAGTACGGGTTGGCGATCGGCCCGTACCTGGCGGTGCCGGCCGGCGGCCAGAACCACGGCCCGTACATCCAGCGTCCGTACGCGCTCATGCCCGAAGGGTCGCCCGGGTTCTGCGCGGGCATGTAGACGTGCTGGTACCAGAAACTGCCTCTGGTGCCCCAGCGTTGCGTGTTCCAGGTGGGGTCCTGGCCGTAGGAGACCGTCTTGCCGTTGGCGTCCTTCTGGTCCTTGAGCTGCGAGTCGTCCGGCACGAACGTGCGGTCCTGGACCAGCAGCGGGACGGTGTCACCCGCGTCGGGGATCGTACCGCTGTTGACCAGAGCCTTCTCCGTGTCGTCGGTGATGGTGTAGCCCGCGGCCTCGCCGGCGTACACGTTCAGCCGGGTGATGCCGTAGGAGTGGTCGTGGTAGAACATCAGCCGGGCGCTCTGCTGGTTGGTGTAGTAGAACGTCGAGCAGCCGTCGTCCTTCGCGGCGCAGAGCGTTGCCCCGGTTCCGTCCACCATGTCCGGCACGTTCTGCACACTGACACCCTGCGGCCAGTCGGTGGTCTCGCCGGCCGGGGTGATCCACTGGTGCGGGGTGCCGTCGCTGATCCACGGGGTGACGCCGCCGTGCAGGTGCAACGTGGCCCGGTTGTCCGGGAAGCAGCCGGTCTTGTCGTTGGTGCACATCGGGTTGCGCACCTCGTCCGTGACGGTGCCGTCGTTCTTCGGGGCCGGCATCGTCATCGGGCCCATGCCGGAGCCCATGCCGGTGCTGTCGACCGGCAGGAACAGGTCGCCGTCGGCGCCCTTGGGGAGCAGGTTCCGGAACACGATCCGCACCGGCCGGTCCTTGGTGGCGGTGATGAGGGGGCCCATCCACTGCGGTGAGGCCACACCCGTGTACGGCAGCGGTTGCCTGGTTCCGTCCATCAGCTCGTTGTAGAGCGGGACCTTCCGTCCGGGCACCGCGTCCGTCGACAGCTGGACGTAGCCCCGCACCAGGGTCGGCGGCAGGTCCGAGGAGAACCGGGTGAGGTACTGCACAAGGCCGATGACGTACTCGTCGGCCGGCTTGCCGCCGGTGGTGACGGGCTCCGGCACACCCACGGGGATGAATTTCTCCGACGGCTTCGTCGACGGTGCCTGCAACTGTGCGACGTCGGGGCAGCCCGTGCCGTTTGCGTTGGGGTCGCAGGTGACCGGGAGCTCGTCCTGGAACTTCTTCATCCCGGCCGAGAGGTAGCCGGCCCCCGGGGCGGTGACCTTGATTCCACTGATCGCGCCGGCGTTCGTCACGGCGGTTGCCGTTGCCCCGGTACCTCCCCTGCCCGTCGGGTCGGTGATGGTGACATCGGGCGTTCCGGTGTAACCGGAGCCGATGGTGCTCACGGTGAGCGCCCCCAGTTTCAGGCTGCTGGAGACCGTCGCCTGCGTCGCGCCGGGGATCGGGTCGGCCAGGGTCCCGTTGTGGATCGCGACGCCCGGTGCGCTGCCGTAGCCACTGCCGGGATCGTCGACGGTCACCTTGGTGACGCTGCCGTCGGCAGCGAGATCGGCCGGGTCGACGTGGCCCTTGGCCACCGTGCCGTTCGGGTCGTCGGGAAGGTCGAAGTCCACCGTCGGCATGGTGTAGCCCGACCCGCCGTCCGCGATCGTCACGGCATCCACCCCACCGGAGGCCGTTGCGGTGGCACCGCTGCCCCCGCCGCCGGTGATGCCGACGGCGAAGCCGCCGTAGCCGCCGCCGCCCGTGCCGGCCGTGAGGCCGACCACGGCCCCGGTCGACTGGACGGTGGCCTCCGCGGTCGCTGCCGTGGTGCCGCCGTCGACGGTGACCGACGTCGCGTCGGCGACGTAGCCGTGCCCCGGGGCGGTCACGTCGATACTGGCGATGCCGCCGGTCTGCGGGTCCACCGTGGCCGTCGCCTCGGCACCGGTCCCGGCGATCGCCGGGACCACCTGCGCCCCGAAGGAGTACTTCCGGTCCTGGGTCGGGTAGAGCGGGTAGTCGGTCGAACCCACCGTCACCGTGCCGCCCTTGGCCGGAGGCACGTTGGTCGGCGGAGAGGTGGTGCTGTCGACGCCGGCCGGGTACATGAAGGTGTCGGTGTTGGATGCGACGCCGGTGTCGACCGGGATGCCCTGGCCGTAGAAACCGATGACGTCGCCGGCCTGCACGGCGACGTCGGGGACGTTGTACGTCGTGACCTCTCCGGTTGTGCCGGTCGGCTTGGGCACCGTCTGCAGCCCGCTGTCGGCCACGACGGTGTATCCGTCCGGTGCGCCCGTCGGCCGCAGGACGTAGGCGTGGAAGAGGCCGCCCTCGGATGCCGTCGGGCTTCCCCCTGGCGTGGTCTGGTTCCAGGTCCGGAAGCTCTTGAGGCTGCCGCCGGGCAGCGGAGTTCCGGCCAGGACGACGAGTTCCGGCCCGAGTTCACCCGGCGGCGTCGCGTAGTCGGTCGCGTATGCCCGCTCGGCCAACGGGTTTCCCACCGATATTGCGGTGGACGTGATGGTCACCTTGGCCTTCGACAGGGTCAGCGGGCTGTTGGCCCAGTTCGGCCACGGGCCGAAGTAGTGTGGGACCTTCGTCCCGTCCGTCGGGCTGCTCGGCCCGCCGGCGGCAGCCGCCTGCGCCTGCTGGACCGGCGCCGGCGGCAGACCCATGAACATCGCCGCCATCGCCCCGACGCCCAGCAGCGCGACAGTGCGCCGCCTTCGCTCCTTCCCTGACGATCTCTTCTCTAACGATCTCTTCCCTGACGGTCTCGTTGCCTGTTCGGTGAACACGTCTTCCCTCTCCCTTTGGCGACCCGCAGCCGCTTGCACGCTCGGATCCGGCCCCCTTGGCCCACCCGAAGGCGGCGAGAACGAGGGCGCGAGCCCCTGCCACCGGTCGATGGCGCGGCCTGCCCGGGCCGCGCGACAACTCTGCGGTCGGCCGCAGAGTGCACGGGCAAAGATGACGAGCCTCTCATCCAGCTGTCATGACGGGGCGTCGCGAGGCCGGACTGCGCGGGACACCGCCACATCGGACGCTTCATCACTGGATGTGCCGACCGCATCACTTGATGTCACCGTGAGCGCCTTCGGGTGGCGCGAAACGGGTCGATCCAGGCGCTTTCCGCGATCGTCTTTTGAACATGTGGTGTGGCATTTATAAAGATCCTGTGAAAGTGGTAGATGACAGCGCAAGAGAGCGCTGTCGAGTGCGCGGGGAGTAAGGAAGTAACCACCATGGCCCGGCTGTTGGTCGTCGAGGACGAGGCACGGCTGCGCGCCTACCTCGCGCGCACGCTGGAGGCGGATGGTCACGTCGTCGACAGCGCGGGGTCCGGCCCGGACGCCGTATGCCGTCTGCTGGACGGCGAGTTCGACCTGGTCGTGCTCGACCTCATGCTGCCGGGCTTCGACGGCTTCGAGGTGATGCAGCGTGCCTTCGGCCGAAGACCCGGCCAGCGGGTTCTCGTCCTGTCCGCCGTGATGGATGTCGCCACCCGGGTCCGGTGCCTGCAGATCGGGGCCGTCGACTTCCTGGGCAAGCCCTTCGCGACCGCGGAGCTGGTGGAGCGTGTCCGTACCAGGCTCCGTACGCCCTCCGCCGGCGTTTCCCAGCGGTGGCTTCGCGTCGGGGAGGCCATCCTCGATCTTGAGCGGCAGGCGCTCACCCTCGACGGGAGGGACGTGCCCCTGTCGCACCGCGAGTTCATGCTGCTCGGCCACCTCATGCGGCGCGCAGGGGAGGTGTGCAGCCGGCGTGAGCTCCTCGCGAGCGTCTGGGGCTACGCCGACGACCCCGGGAGCAACGTGGTCGACGTGACGGTCCGGCGGATCCGCGGCAAGGTACCCCGGCCGGTCATCGAGACGGTGCGCAATGTCGGGTACGCGTTCAGTGCCGACTGACCGCCGGCGTCTCGTCTTCATCGGCTGGGCGCTGTTCGCCGCGAGCAGCCAGCTGCTGCTGTTCGTCGCACCCGCCCTTGAGACCGTGTCGTTCCACCTGGTGTGGATCAGCATGTCCATCGTCTACGGCGTCCAGAGCTGGTCGGTCCGTCGCATGTCCGTCGTGCTGACCGTGGTCATCCTGGTCACGGCTACTGCATCGAGCGGGTTCATGGAGGAGGGCTACGCCCGCTGGGACGAGCTCGCCGAAGTGCCGCTGATGGCACTGGTGTTCCTGGCCATGGTCTGGCACGTACGCCGGCGGGCCGCTGCCTTCGCGGAGACGCAGAGCCTTGTCGAGCGCGAGCGTCGCGCGCAGGAGGTCAAAGAACTGTTCGTCCGCAACTGCTCGCACGAGATGCGCACGCCGATCACGGTGGCCCGCTGCTACGCGGAGATGGTCCGGCACGAGCTGTCGACCCCGGAGAGCAAGGATGACCTCGACGTCGTGGTGGACGAGCTGGACAAGCTCGGCCGCCTCGCCGGGCGTCTCCTCGTCCTGGCCGATGCCTACGAGTCCACCGTGTTCGAGCGGGACCCCGTCGATCTTGGCTCTCTCCTGCAGCGGACGGTCCAGCGGTGGCGGCCGGCTTCGGACCGTGACTGGCTCCTGGACGCGCCCTCCGTCCTGGTCGAAGGTGACGAGTCCCGGCTTGAGGCCGCCCTCGACGCCTTGGTGGAGAACGCGGTGAAGTTCACCGCGGACGGGGACGCCATCGCGCTGCGCTGTCGCGCGACCGGCGACGGTGCAGTGGTTGACGTGGAGGACACGGGCATCGGCTTCGCCCGGTCGCAGGTCGACTACGGGAGCGGCCAACCGCAGTCGTCGGGTCGCCCTGGCACGGGGCTCGGCTTGGCGATCGTGCGTGCCATCGTCGAGGGGCATGGCGGTGTCCTCACTGTGGTGTCCGAGCGGCCGAGCGGTTCGTTGCTCCGGATGGTGCTGCCGCTGCACCCACCGGCGGACGAGCCGAGGTCGGCACCGGCCGGTCCGTCGGGGAAGCCGCGCTTGCGAGCCGAACCGGAAGAGCCGACACAGCACGCCTCACCCACCAAGAGCCCGTACCCGCAGGAGGCACCCCGTGAGACCGAGACCGGTATGACGGGTCGGCTCGGCATATGGAAGCCGCACCGCACAGGGCGGGCCCGGGGTCGCACCACGCGAACCCTTGGTCGTTACGGGACCGGCTCGCCCTGGTGGCGGGCCTGAACTCTCCGTCCCTGGTCGTCGTCGGCCTCGTACCGTCGCGTGTGGAGATGTCGCATACCGGCGTCGCGCTCATCCTCGTCGTGGTCGCCGCACCGGGCAGTCGTACGGCGGGCGTCGTCGTGGCTGAATCCGCTGCTCGTGAGTTCGGCGCCGGGTTCGTCTGCGTCGGCCGATGCCTTTCTGACCTGCATGGACGCGTGCGGATGTGTTGCCGCTGAGATGGGTTTTGGTCTGCTCTGCTGCGGCAGGGCCATGTGTTGAGGCCATAGGGATCGCGAGGAGCGAGGTCGATCCAGGCCGGTTGGACCATCCGTTCCCACAGTTCGGAGAGCAGGTAAGGATGCCGGGGCCCTCGGCCTGAGCGGGCGCGGACCAAACTTTCGGCTGCACTCTGTACGCCACCCTCGCCGGCAACACCGGCGTCACCGCCCACGCCTGTGTCCTGATCGCCCTAGCGGGGCCACCGCCGTCGAGCGGCACCTTGACGAAGCGCCGGTGGCCAGGCTCGTGGTCCACGGTGGCCGAAGCCCAGCAGACCTTCCGTGACCTGTGTGCCGCCTCCGGAACCTGGGCCTGGAACGGAGGAGTGATCTTCCCCAGATCGTGCAGCCCGCCCAGAACGCCAGCACCCGCCGGGCCTCGGGCACCGTCAGCCCCAGCGCCCCCGCGATCTTCTCGCGTACCGGATCGCTCAGTACGACGTCCCACAGAGCACCGAACACCCCTGTGGTGTCCAGCAGATGGCAGATCACTGGGTACGGGTGTGGAAGGCCATGCTCCTTGCCCCATAACCGGGTGTCGACCGGGGGGTCCTCGGGCGGGACGGACTCGCGTTTCATCATGACGGCAATGGATAACAGGCCCCACTGACAACGCGCCCCCACCTGCGCGAAGAGCAGATCGGAGTAAGCACAGGGCCGTAGACTCCAAGTTGTGGGGCCTCAGTTGACGCAATGGCGAGCCAATCCCAGGCGAGTCCAGCCGCGTTCCGCAAAGAACTTGCAAACTGCCGCAAGAGGCTCAGGTCAGCAAGAGTGCTCTCCGCGTGAGCGGAGGTGAACCGTTCGCCCGGAAATCGAGCGCGATGCTGGCGCGATGCTGGCGCGGTGCTCTCCGTGTTAGCAGACGCTTCAGGCGGTACGCAAGCCCGGCCGTATGCGCCGCCCGGCCTCGCCGCTCTTGCTGGGAGTGACAGGGGCAGGAGCCGGCAGGGGAGCCAGCTCTGCTGGATGGCGTCAGTTCTCTGACCTCTACTCTTGTGTCCTTAGAGGCTGGGAAATCCGTGGCGCAAGGGGAGAAGGAAGACTGACCGGTGAGTGACCGGGGTGTCGCCGATCTATGGGAGCGACAGAGTCATGAATCTCCCCAGGCGTTCGAGGCATTCGCCGCGTACCAGGATCTCGGTCCGGCGCGGAGTGTCACGAAGGTGGCACGGGAGTTGGATAAATCCGGCGCGCTGGTGGGCCGGTGGTCGCGGCAGTTCGCGTGGGTGATGCGGGCGACGGCGTACGACTGGGAGCAGGACCGGCTGTTCCTCGCGGAGCAGGCGCAGGCGCGACGTGAAATCGCGCGCAGGCACTCGAAGTTGGCGCAGGCCGTACAGAGCAAGGCGGTGGCGCGGCTCCAGACGCTGGACCCTCGGGAGCTGACGCCGTCGGAGCTGCTGCGCTACATCCAGGTCGCGGCGGAGATCGAACGCAGGGCCGTGGGCGAGGCACCGGTGGCCGGGACGGTTGAGGACCAGGACCAGGGCGCGGACGTGAAGGCGTTGACGGACGAGGAGCGTCAGGCCCGGATGCTCCATTTCCGTAGGGAGTTGGAGCGTCGGCTGTCGGAGGGCGCCCAGTGAGCCGGGGCCGGGCCAAGCGTCGGATGGTCGAGGACTTCGCGGACCCGTCGCTGATGAGCGACGATCAACTCAGGGCTGAGGTCGCCGAGTTGATCCGGGCCGGTGAGCTGTCGGCGCGGCGGTGGACGTGCGAGGTGGTCGGTTGTGACGGGCTGCCTCATGAGGGGTGGCGGCATCACCATGCCCGTGCGGCGCAGTGTCAGCCGCTGTGGCTGTGGACGGGGTGGATGCTGCTCACCGGCCGTGGCTGGGGTAAGTCCCGGACGGCGGCGGAGGCCGTACGGGAGTGGGCGCAGACGCCGGGGTCGCAGATCGCGGTGATCGCGAGGAACGCCACGCTGGTGCGGGATCTGCTTCGAGTCCCCTAAGTCGGGCCTGCTGTCGGTGTTTTCGCCCGAGGAGGTGGCGAAGTACAACTCGTCGCTCGGCGACACGGTCCTGAAGCTGACGAACGGCACGCTGATTCGCGGGTTCGGTGCGGAGACGCCGGACAACCTGCGTGTGTGGGCGTTCGACAAGGCGTGGTTGGACGAGTACGCGGCCTGGTCGCGGCATACCGCGCAAGAGGTCTACGACATGCTGTGGTTCTGTCTGCGAGAGGCGGACATCCCGCAGGTCGTCATCTCCACCACGCCGAAACCGCTCCCGCATGTGAAGCGACTCGTAGAGCGCGGCCGCACCCAGGAGAAGGCTCACGAGGAGGGCGGCGCGCCACCGCGGGTGGTGCTGACCCGCGGGCACATGCGGGAGAACGATGCCAACCTGTCGGCGGCGGCTCGGGAGGAGTTGGAGGAGGAGTACGCCGGCACCCGGCTGGGGCGGCAGGAGTTGTCCGGCGAGCTCCTGGAGGACGTTGAGGGCGCACTGTGGAAGGGATGGATGCTGGAGGTCGAGGGCTTCCGTCCTCGGCCCGAGCATCTGCCGGACCTTCAGCGGGTGGTGGTCGCGGTCGACCCGGCTACGAAGTCCCATGAGAACGCGGACATGACGGCCTTCACCGTGGCGGGGCGCGGGTTCCCGGTGGAGTCGATGTACGGGGACGACCGGCCCCGCGGGTATCTGCTGCACGCGGAGCAGGACCGGTACACGCCGACGCAGGCGATGAAGCGGGCCGCGACGCTGTACCACGAGCACCGTGCGGGCTGCGTGGTCATCGAGGCGAACAACGGTGGCGACTACTTGCCCGCGCTGCTGGAGCAATTAGATCCGATGGTGAACTGGCGGATCGTTCATGCGACGCGGGGGAAGCGGGCTCGGGCGGCTCCGGCCGCTCAGCTGTACGAGCAGGTACGGGTGCATCACGTCGGCTCGGCGCGGGTGTTCGCAGAGTCGGAGGAACAGATGACGACGTTCGTGGGGCAGGGGAGACGGAGGACTCGCCAGACCGGCTCGACAGCGCGGTGTGGGCGCCGTGGGATCTGTTCTTTGATCCGACGATGCCGCCGCCGCGCGGTGGGGATGATCAGCGGTTGACAGGCAGGCGGTGATGGCTGGATGCGGTTGTGAACTCACCTACGGCGAAGGTGAGTTGTCAGTGGCACCCCTTACCGTTCGAGCTAGGAATTTTGGCTCGACCAGGAGGATGGCCATGACCGAGGATCTGCGCCGGAAGTACAGCAGCGCCGACATTGCTGCGTTGATGACCCTGGCCCGGGGCGGGTGTTACGCCCCAGAGTGTGGGGCGCCGACCCTGCGCATGATCGACGGGGAGCCGGTTCTCAGTCTTGAGATTGCACACATTCGTGCTCTCAAGCCGGACGGGAAGCGGTACACCGAGTCGTGGAGTGTGAAGGAGCGCAACAGCTTCGCCAACCTATTGCTCCTGTGTAATGTCCATCACAAGCGGGTCGATGGGAAGGGAGGCGAGAAGTACACCGTGGAGATCCTGGAAAGCTGGAAGTACGCCCGTGAGGCTGACGGGCAGGCTGCCTTGGCAGGGTTAAGCGGGCTGACGGAAGAGCGGCTGGCCGAGATGATTCAAGAGGCGCAGGAGGCTTATGTCGAGCGGATCGTCCCGGTTCTGGGTGCGGTCGCGCGGCAGATGCCGGAGCTGGCGTCTTTGATGAGGATTCTCAAGTCGGATATGGAGGAACTGCGGGGCCGTCGACCTGGGGTGTCCGAGGACTCGGCCTGGATGGTGTACCGGGCCAGCGAGGGGCTGGCGCACCTCCAGGACAATGCCCCCACGCTGCTGAAGGCTAGTGAAGATCTTCAGCATCTGCAGGACAGCCTGCCTGCGCTGTCGCGCCTGGCCGCCCTGCCGGGGAAGCTCAGTACGGCAGCTGACGAGATCAAGAGTGCGGCTGCTGCTCTTTCTGACGCTCGGCGCTACTGATCAGAGACTTGTGGGTCGGTCATCACGGCAGGTCGCATGACTACCCTGGTCCTTCAGCGCGGGGCTGACGACGGAGGAACCGCCCCTGATGGGCCTGCGCCAATTCGTGATCGATGCGTGGTCGTGGCTGAACTACAAGCCGGTGATGGCCGACGCCGGTCGTCCGGGGAGCCGCGCGTTTCCGGAGCTGACCAGGACGCGGGTGCCACCGGATGAGTTGCAGCGGCTGGCCGCATACAAGGTGCTCGCGTCGTACGACAACAACCAGGCCGGGCAGCTCGCTGCGGCCGGTGGTGACACGGGCGCGCTGGAGCACCGGAACTCGGCGACGCGGCCAACCTCGTGGACACCGCGCTCGGTTACCTCCTGGGTTCGGAGCAGAAGGTCGCGGTCGAGGGTGCGGAGCACGCCGACGAGGAGACGCCGACGTCGGGCGCGGCCGAGGCGGTTGCGGTGCAGGAGTGGTTGCGGACGTGGGCGGACAAGGAACTGCTGACGTTCCGGGTGCAGCAAGCGGAGCGGGCGGCGGTCTTTCTCGGGGACTCCGTGATGGGATGCCCAACCGGCAGCCGAGACCAGCCCCAGCACAAAACGGCGCTCCCGCAACCGTAGCCCGAAGACCAGTTCCACCTGACCACGTACGACTTGACCAGCATGCGGCCCCTCGTTCAACGAGGGGCCGCCGCGGTTGGCGATGTATTTCCTGCTGCTGAGCATCGCCAGCCGATTCTCAGCAGTCAGCAGCGGGTGCTATCGGACAGCACATCCCAGTGCCAGTGCTCGTTCCTGTACTGGTGGAATCCGAACCTGGCTGCGTTGGTGCGCAACCACGTCCACGTCGGCCCCGATCCGTTGATGCAGCCGACCGAGGCGTCGATGCCTGCAAAGTCGATGGCCAATCCCATCTGATGGTTCGAAGTCCCAGGGCGAGCCACACGGCTGTAGTTGCCCTGCCGGCAGAGGGAATTGGCGTTGCACAGGGCCTGCTGGTGCGCCATGGTCCGAAACGCGCTGGAAGCGTTCAGGGTGAGTCCTGACGCCCTTGCCGAGCGGAGCATGGCTGCGATGGCACCCGATACGCGAGAGTTCACCACAGCCTCACCGTTCGCGCCGGGTACCCGATAGGCGGTGTTCCCGCTCTCTTCGCTCGTGCTGCGCAGACCTGCCACCGCGCACAGGCGGATGAGCACCCTGGCGGAGTTGTGGTAGCCGTCCGCCACTCCAAGGTCTCGAGTCCCCGATGCGCAGGGCACGTTACGGGAGTCGTTGTAGACAGGAGTGATCGGAGTCGCCGACGTACCTCCGCCCGACGTGCGTGAAGCCCAGACGGCAACATGCCCTGGATCACGGTAAATTACCGCATTTCCATCGTTCTGCAGTTCGAGGTAGGCACCAGGGTGGCCTGCGGTGCTGCTGGCCCAGATCGGGACATGACTCGGCGCGTAGAGCACGAGATTGCCATCCGTCTGCATCTGCGCCACGGTGCCCGGACGGCCCGCGGTGCCGCTCGCCCAAAGGGCGGGATCGCTGCCTCGGTACAGGACCAGGTTGCCGTCGGTCTGCATGATCAGCGTGTAGCGGCCGTCAGGGGACTGAAGCTTGCCGCCCGTGGCCAGCGACTGTCCGCCTCTCAAAGTGTGAGGGGCTTGCGCCGCTTGAGCCGGGCCGACACTTCCCAGGAGCAGGGCGAGTATCGGGGCCAGCAGCACGGTCAGCCCAAGTCGCCGGAGGACAGTTTTCACAGGCGGGCTCATCTCTCGACTTCTGCAAGGCTGTGAGCCCACCCTCCATGCAGGGCGGAGCGCACACGGTCTTCAAATCCGTGTCCATGTCGTCAAGATTTAAAGATGAGATGCATCCCGGACATCTGTTCCAATCGGCCCTCGGCCAGTGGCTGCACGGCGTCATCCCGGGAATCGGCAGACACGCCGCGTGCATGGCTGCGCAGAAGCCAGCTGTACGCCAATCCACCCTTCGACCGACACAAAGCTGGGCGAGCCCCCGGCGGAGTGTTCATCCTCCACACCGCGCGCCCGAAGCCGCAGCCCGCCCGATCTCGCCAACTCGCTCTGGAAGAAGGTGACTGAGCCGGATTAACTGACGAGACAACGACTGGCCTGCGGAAATGGCTACAGAGGCTCCGCCCCGAGTAGAGGGGCGGAGCCTCTGCATGTTGGACGGGGAATCCGCTGCGCGCGGGTTCGATTCCCGTCCTAGAGCTGGCGCGATCGTCCTCTACGCCTTCAGTGTCATCTTGCCGGGCCTCGTTGAGGCCGCAAGGACAGGAACAGACTGGCACGGGCTGAGGAGCACCCACATGGATTACCTCATCTGACCTGCGAAAACGTCAAGATGAGCATTGATCGGCAAGGATCGCACAGATCCTCAAAGGACTCTTGCTGGGCTGCCCCTCCGCCCGAACCAGGGACGTCCGACGCGACTCCGAACCAGGCTGTCGAGCGGGACGAACCCCGGTCACGCACCTCCTTTGCCTGCCTCACTGGCAGCCGCTGACGCCACTCAGCAGTTCTTCACCCAGTGGACCCAGTACCAGGGGGCGTCGTCGTCCCAGCTGAGGGCACCTCCGTCGTGCCAGCGCGAGACGCCACTGTCGTCCAAGAAGTTGGCAACGGTACCCGTGGTTTGGTTGTTGATCCACGACCCATCAGCCGTCCACGGGATCCTGTAGCGGGCGCAGCTGTACATGGGGATCGACGAGCCCGTGAAGTTGATGCCGCTGTAGGCGCAGAAGTATCCGTAGTCGACAGACGAGGCGCAGGGGTCAGCCAGCGCCCCCTTGGTCATGTCGCGGGGGTGAGCTTCGCCAGGGACAGCCACGAACATCAGGTTCTTGCCGCCCAGGTCGATCACGTTGGCGGCCACCTGCTTCCCGCCTGTCTGGGTGAGATACCCGTCCACTTCGTTCTGGAGTGCCGAAGTCTGAGAGGCGGTGAGTCCCGCCTGCTTGGCCTGGGAGGCGTAGGGGCTGGTGGCGCCTTCAGCACCGGCTGATGCGACGCCGGCGCTGAAGGTCAGCGCCAGAGTGGCCACGGCAACCGCGAACATCGCCCTGATCTTTGACAATCTGCTTTGCATTGGTACCCCCTTATGGTGCGTGCCATGGATTGCTGCTCGGCGGTGGATTGCTGGACGTCTCAACGTAGGTGTCGCCGAATGGAGGGCGCCAAGGGTTCGATTACCGTCGAAACATGTTTGATGGCGAAGCGACCGCGAGGGGGCGCGGTGTACGACGTCTCCGACCACGAGACCGCAACCCAGGTCGAGGACCAGTCGGGCTGCCCGGAGTGCCGTCGCTGCGATGTGCCCGGCACCGCGGCCTGGGATGGCTGCGAAGACCCGTGCAGCGGCGCGGCGTCCGGGCAGCTCACGGTCAACGTGACCCGCATCTACCCGTCGACGACCACCTTCCCGTCGCCGGACCAGACTGTGAGAGACCTGCGGAACTGTCAGCCTCCGCCCGTGACCGCGGTCGAGATGGTCGTCACGCTGCTGCGGTGCGCGCCGGGCCCCACCGAAGAGGGCTGCCCGCCAGGCTGTGACGATCTGTCCGAGGCGGCTCGCGTCCTCCACGTCGATGCGCTGACGGCCTACAGCGCCCTGCTGCCTGCCGGCGGCCGGTGGGGCCGCAGAGGACGGCAGGTCGTAGCGGTTGACCGGTTACGTTGCAGTCGTCATAGGCGTTTGCCGAGCGGACCGCCGGACGCTTCCTGTCCACCGACCCGGTCCCCTGCGGCCCGAACGCCAAATCGAAATCGGCTTAACCCGCGGCTGTCGAACGAGTCTCATCCGGGTTCGCCCGGAGGGGTAATCGCCGCATGTCAGAGCGGCCTTCGTCCGATCCTGCGTTCCGGATCAAGAAACACGCGGGACCAGTACTAAGGCCGTAGGCATGAGTGTGGTGCGCCACTGCCGCAGAGGCTCCGCCCCGACACCCAGGGCGGAGCCTCTGCGCGTTGGAATGAAAATCCGCTGCGGGCGGGTTCGAAGGCCGTCCTTGAGCTGGCGCGATCGTTCTCCATGCCTTCGGCACGATCCTGCCGGGCCTCATTGAGGCCGAGTTGAGGCCGCAAGGACAGGAACAGACTGACAAGGGCTGACTAGCTCCAACATGGATAACCGCATCTGACCTGCGAAAACGTCAAGGATGAGCGTTGATCGGCAAGGACCGCCAAGATCCCCAAAGGACTCATAATCCGTCGGCCGTGGGTTCGAGTCCCACCCGCCCCACCACTCGCTACGCGAGCAGAATCGATCTGACTGGCAACTTTGCTGGAGGGTCGGGCGAGTTGAGGGTCCTGGCGGCCCTGTCGTGATCATGATTTCATGATCGTCTGGACAAATTTTGGACGCCGATTCCGGTCAAGTCGGGCATGGTGCCTACGTGGTATTTCGTGTCGACGTCGAGCAGGTCTTCGCCGCCTCGCCCCGTGGCGGGAAGTGGCCCATGGGAACGTCCCGACATCCAGCGCACTTCCCTCGCGTGGTTTGTTTGTGATCGATGGCTGCGCCCAATGTTGGTGATGTATCTTGGGTACATACATCGTGGATGTTGGAGGTGTCCGATGTCCGTCACGCAGATTGATCTCGACGACGAGGCGCTGGCCGAGGCCATGCGGCTCATGGGCGTCACGACGAAAAAGGAGACCGTCAACGCAGCCCTTCGGGACTATGTGGCGCGGATCAAGAGGCTCGAGGCTGCGGAGAAGCTGGCCGCGCGCGGTGCGCGTGGCGAGTTCGAGCAGGCCGCGGCGGCGCATGACGCGGAGAAGCGTGCCCGGCGCGAGGCCTTCGAGTGATCACGTATCTGGTGGACACCTCGGCTCTGTGGCACCTGTTTCGCACCCCAGGCGCGTTGCGGCCCTGGGAGGGACACATTGCCGCCGGGGTGTTCCACATCTGCGAGCCGACACGGGCCGAATTTCTCTACTCGGCAACCAGCCCGTCCCATCGGGATGAGCTCGCAGAGGAACTGGACGCGCTCTGCTCGCTCTCTCCGGTTCCGAAGAACGCCTGGCGTTGGGTCGACACGGCCCAGTACAAACTGACCCAGCGGGGCCGGCATCGCGCGGCTGGAGCGATCGATCTGTTGGTGTGTGCGACCGCGGTCCATCACGGGCACACCGTGCTCCACGTGGACAACGATTTCGTGACGGTGGCCGGAGTCCTCAAGGAAGTTCAGCAGCGAGACGTACGAGCCTGATCTTCTGAAGCCGGTTCACTGTGTCGGTCTGTTGGCCCCACCGATGATCGATGCCCAAGTCACTGCCCCAGAACTGTGAACCTGGTCGGTCCTCTGAGCGCGGCCGTCGCACCGTCCAGATCCGCGAGCCGAGCGGCAAGGGTGGCCTCCGCGAGCCGGGTCGGCAGTGCGGCGTTGAACTTGAGGCCGTTCAGCGCACGCGCGTCCACTGCCGGAAGGCACAGCTGATCGGCGGCCTCCGAAATGACCTTCCTCCATTCTGCGGGCGTCGCGTCCTCGCGAAGTCGGATGCAGGTGTCAGTTGGCCGCTGGAGGGGATCGGCGATCGTGGTGAGCGTGGCGGCCAGGGTGGCGTTGGCCCGGTAGCCGGCCCAGGTCCACCAGCGCACACTGGTGCCGCATCCGCCCCTTACGACCATCGTCCCGTCAGGGTGGACCAGTTCCGAGCTGCTCTCGCGTGCCTGAGTGAGCGCGGTCTTGGCGCGCCCGGTGAGGGCGACCGGTGGGTCGACGCCGAGGAGTACTTCCCGTGCCGCGCGCGTCAGTTCGTACGAGGCGGTCCGGCCGGAAGCTGCTCCTCCCCAGCGCGCCTTCCCGCCGCCGTCGACCGGTTCGACGAAGCATCGCCGCCGGGACCAGTCGATGTACGTCACCTGCCAGCTCTGCCCGGCGGGGAGCAGGCGCCGAGGCCCCACCACCTCTTCGGTCAGCAGCGCGGGATTGGTCGTGCCGATCTCTGTACGGCCCGCGAGCACCGTGAACTCCGGAGCCGCGGTGAACACCGCGGTGAGGTCCATGAAGTGCCGGTAGCCGAAGCGGCGTTCCGCCTCGGGGCCGATGAGCAGCATCCCTCCGTCCTGGCTCAGGAATCCCTCATCGACCAGGTGGCGCACGATAGGTTCGGCCGAGGCTCCGGCGGGGTCACCACCGGCTCCACCCAACCGCGCGACCACAGCAGCAGGGCTGCCGCAGCGATCAGTCCGTCTTCGTCGACGGTGAGGAACAGACAGTTGCGGGTGGAACCCGGCCGTCGGCCGGTCCGGCCAAGACGCTGGAGGAAAGAGGCCACGGTGGCGGGTGCATCGATCTGGATGACGCGGTCCAAGTCGCCTACGTCGATGCCGAGTTCCAGGGTGCTGGTGGAGACGATCACGCAGTCGCGTGCTTCGGCGAAGGCTTCCTCTGCTCGCCGCCGTTCATCCACAGAGAGGGACGCGTGGGACAGGAAAGTGGTCACGCCTTTGGCCCGCAGGCTCTCTCCGAGCTTCTCGACCTCTCGGCGCGATTCGCAGAACACGAGCCGCTTCTGGCCGCGGTGCAGCGCCGCGATCACCGTGGCCGCGTTCTCCAAGGAGCCCTCGTAGTCGACCTGGATGTCGCCGGGAGGCGGCAGCGCGGGGGATTCCTCGCGCAGGTGTGGGGCGACGACCCGCGCCGGACGGTGCCCGCTCGCCGAGCCCTGGAGCCAGCTGAACAGCTCATCAAGGTTGCCCACCGTCGCGGACAGCCCGATGCATTGTACTGGTCGTCCAACGACCCCGGACCCTGGTCCGGGAGTCGATCAGGCTGATGACCTCGTAGCCCTCGATGTTCAACGGCCGGGTCAGCACGGTCACCAGGCCTTCGGGACGGGTGTTCGTACGGCCGCCCGAGCCGATGGCGGCGGCAGCGACCGCCGCGAGTGAGAGCGTGCGAGCGCGTCTATGACGGCGGCCACCACCTTGTGCTCCGGCGCCTTGCGGACGAACTTGCGCTGATGCTTGTAGATCGTGGTGTCGAGTATCCGCATGCCGAGCGTGAGTGCGGCCGGTTCCACCGGAGGGGCTGCGACGGGCGCCTCGATCGCGTCGTCGGCGAACACTCGCCTTCCTGCGGCCGTGGCTTCGGCTTGACCTTCGTCGCCCTCTTCACCTGCTTGACAGGGACGGGCGCCGTCGTGGACCCGGCTTCCGCGTCCGACCACGCCGGCTGTACGGACTCGCGTGGCAGCTCGCGCCACTCCGGGGGTGCCAGCTCCGCCGACGGGGCCAGGACCAGTACAGGTACCGCCATCTCGGCGAGTGCGGCACCGCCTTGATATCCGGCCTTGCGCGGGGTGTAGCGGATCTCCCTCCGACCAGGGCACGGTGACCCGGCCGCCGTTCTCCAGTACCTGGGGTCCGGAAAGCGCGACCTCGCCCTCACCGACTTCCGTCCACGTACGCCAGTGAGCTGACTCCACGCCCTCTGCGGCCGACAACTCGCACCCGGCTTCCGCCCGGTCCAGCACATGTCCGTGGCCGGACACCACTACCACCGGACGCCCTTGCCCACGCGCGGCGTTGAGCAGTTCGGCGAGGTACTTCACCTGGCTCACCGACCAGTCGGCGAGTGAGCTCCGCTGTCCGTGATCGAGATTCTCGCCGATCGTGATCAGTACCACAGCGACCACATCGTCCGAGGCGACTGCCGCGACCAGTCGCGAATCGAGCAACTGCCCGGCCGGTCCGGGGATCTCATTCTTGTGGAAGAGGACCGCCGTGTGCCGGTGCTGTTCCCAGAAAGCGGCGAAGCCTTCCTTCTCCTCGTCCTGACCGCCGGACACCGGCCGTCCGCACAGCAAGGTCGCACGGCTGATCGCCGTGACCGAAGGGACCATCGCCACGGCGGCGGCCCGCTGCCCGGCGCCGGACAGTTCGCTCCACCGTCCGGTGACGGTCAGCTCCCCGCCGAGCTGGGCACCGACCGCACTGGTCATCCCGTCCAGGACCATCATCACCGGTGGCCGTACCTTCGCCAGCGGCAGCGCGACGCTCCGCAGGACGTCTTCAATGGGTAGCGCCCGACCGGGCTGTGCGGCGGTGGCGCGTTTGACCCACGGCCCGAGCCGGGCCACGAAAGCCTCGTCGAGTGTGGCCCGTCGCCGTCGCGCCGCGTCGTGCAACGTGCGATACGCCAGCGCCAGCGCGGGCTCGGCCTCTCCGTCTCCCACCCACAGCCGTGCCAGTGCCCGGTCCACTCACCCCCAGTCGGCGACATGTGTACGCACGGCCTGCCCGACCGAGGAGACGGTCGGTTCCGCTGCGTCCAGCCAGCGCCGCAGCCTTACCGCCATACGAGCGAGTTCGACCCGCTTCGGGCAGAGGACGGCTGCGAGTTGGTGCTCCGCCACATGTTCCCAGGCGGTTTGAGCGGCCTGCGGCCCTTCGGCCAGGGCTTCGGCCAATCCGTCCAGGCGCGCCTGGAAGCCTGAGGGAAGGAAGGGATTGCCTGCGAGCGCGGCGGTCAGATGGGCGTCGTCCGCCAGCAGGTCGGCCTGCTGCAACATGTCGACAACCCATTGCAGAGCCTCCTCGCGCTGGTGGCCCCCGGCCCGAGGCCTCGCCGATCCAACGGGTCAGCGTGCCCTCCACCGCCCGCGCGTAGGCGCGCAGTTCGGAGGGACGGGATCCCAGCCCGAACACCGAGCCCAGAGCCACAGCCGCATCGGCCGACGCCTCGTCATCGTCGGATTCCACCTTCGCAAGAAGGTCCGCACCACTGTCCCCGAGCTGAACACCCGGTATGTCGGCGACATAACCTATCTGGCCGTGGGCAACGGCCAATTCCTCTACCCGGCAACGGTGTTGCACCTGTGCTCGAGACGGCTGGCGGGCTGGTCGATCGCCGATCACATGCGCACCTCGCTGGTCACCGACGCTCTCAAGGCCGCGGCTGCCGCCCGGGGTGCCCGTGGCCTGCACGGGGCGATCTTCCACAGCGACAACGGCGTGCAATACGCAGCGGAGGGGTTTGCGTAGGTATGCGCGGACCTCGGTGTGATCAGATAACGGGGAGCAATGGGCACCAGCGCGGACAACGCTGCCGTGGAATCGCTGAACGCGACCATGAAACGAGAGACGCTCCACGGCAGGAACAACGGTCAACTGTGCTGACCACCGTCGCATAACAACCGGTGTCCACGATCAAGGGTGTCGTCCCTTTCGCCCGAGATATGCAGGAGCGGGCTGATGCCGCGGTCGGCTCTGGCCTTCGTCCCTTCGACGAAGTCGGCCGCTTCTTCGGCGTTGCTCTCTGTACCTCAGTCGATCGTCCGTCTGTGTCCGCTCACAGGACTTGCGTCCAGACTCCGGCCGGGTGCTCCTGAGGGGGTAGCCACAACTGAGGCTGGCGGCTGAGGAGGTCTCCTCCGCCCTGTTGCCAGGGGAAGACCGCGTCGCGGTTGGGCCACACCACCTGTAGGAACGGGAACGGCGGCTTGCGATAGAACCTGATTGCCTGACCGAAGAACGCCTTGTACCACCCATAGTCGACCGGCTTCAGCACGACTGGGACATTCGCGATGTCGTGCCGTTCTTGGTTGGTTTCCAAGGGTTCTCCCTCGACGGCCCGCCCACCGAGGTCGTTGAGGACCGGCTGCATCAGGGGGATGTCCAGGCCGAACATGGCGAGTTCGGGCACGCGGTGCCTGTGCCACAGGCCGATGGTGTAGGCCCAGCCGGGTCCCAGGTCGTCGGCGGGAACCCCGACGACCTGCCAGCCGTGGCGGTCGATGGTTTCAGCCGTCGCCCGAGTATGAGGGGCGAGGTCGTCAATCTGTTGGCAGACAACGCAGTGGCAGGTGGTGCGGTCGGTGGTCATGGTGGAGTCGTCACCTGCTGAAGGGGTAGCTGATCTGTGTCAGATCATCCGCGATGTCCGTGAGGGAGACTTCGGGATTCAGTCGGCTGACCATTTGCTGCGTCAACGGGGTGCCGCGGTAGACCAGATCCACGACGCTGGCGTCGAGTTCTGTCTCGTAGTACGAGAGCGCGAACTCGCTGTAGAAGTCAGGGGTGTCCGGGGTCACTCCACTCGTCAGCTACCCCCAGACCGCGCACACCACTGGCACCGCCCTGTGGTCAAGCGCGACGAACACTCATCCCAACGACACGCTCTTCTTCCAGCCCGACGGCAATCTCGTCATCTACGACAGCGACGGAACGGTTCTGTGGGCCTCCGGGACCAACAACTGACCGAACAGATGGGCGTCCACACGAACGGATCAGAACCCGCTGCTCGCAGTTTCGGAGCCCGCCCTCCTGGCTGGGAGGACGGGCGTTGCGGCCAGCCGGAATGAGCCATCCGGGACGCGTTCGGGACGCAGGTTGGACACAAGGATCGGAAGAGACTGACATGAGTAGAGGAAGAGCGAGGTGCCAAACCTCGTCTGAACTGGGAAAACGGTCAGGATGAGCAGTGATCGACACGGACCGTCAAGATCCTCAAAGGACTCATAATCCGTCGGCCGTGGGTTCGAGTCCCACCCGCCCCACCTGTGCAGGTCGCTGACCTGCGGAAACGTTTGTTTTTGGGTGTCGGAGCGTCAACTTTGCCTGGACGGACTGAATCCGCTGCCCATGGGTTTGGGGTTCGGCGGTGTTCGGCGAGTTCCCACCCCTCTGAGCTGCGGCAGAGTGGGTTCTCGAGGTCGTTGCTCGCGATCCGGACGACTGCCTTGAGAGCCGATACCAAGACCCAGGGGCCGTGCAGGGGCCGGGACAACGCAGTCGTGTTCAGGCCGGTGGTGTCTCCGGGCCTATTCGTTGTCCCATTTGCCGGGTGCGCGGTCTGGGGCTGCCGTCCACGGTGCGGCCGGTGAGCGGGCGCGAGTAGGGCGTCGTCGGCTGTTTCATCGTGCTGTTTTTGACTGGTAGGGCCGCTGAAAAGGGTACCGACAAGCCTCGGCCAGTTTGCCGAGCGGAGCAGCGACGGTGTCTTGATCAGGTGTGTGGTCGCGTTCAAGCCGTCCGCGGGTGCCGTGAAGGACCGCTATGGACGAAGGCCGGGGAAGGGGGGCTGCGAGGCGCGTTCTTGGCCCTGTCGTCGGCATTGATCGGCCACGTCCTCGGCGCCGACCCGGGACGTCCGGGGCCCCGGGTCCCTGGCCGGCAGCGCCCGGCGCGAGTCCAACCGACCGACCGCATCGCGCAGTTGGGCGCTGGTGGGGGCGTCCGGGCGCAACCAGGGGGACAGGTCCGCCGTCCGCCGTCCGCCGTCCGCCGTCCGCCGTCCGCCGTCCGCGGCAGGGGAGCGCGTGCTACCGACGCTTCGAGCTACGCCCGCCGGTCGTCCGATCCGCTCGCCCGGAGGACACGGCCCAGAGCTTCGGTGGAAGTCTGCCCGCCGTCTTCCCTGGGATTCCGGAACGCGCGAGACTGCACTATGCCTTTCGTGGGACGACCGTCTCCGCCCCCGGCGTGGGGTCTGGCGGCTACCCTCACCGGGCACGGCAAAGCCGTGAACGCGGTGGGGTTCAGTCCGGACGGGCGGCTGCTGGCGTCCGGAAGCGGCGACCGGACGGTGATCCTCTGGGACGTAACCGACCCGGCACACATGACCCGGTCGGCGACTCTTGTCCATCAACGCCCTGGCTGGTTGGCGCGTGACGGCTGGCGGC
This sequence comes from Streptomyces sp. STR69, assembly GCF_024519455.1. Taxonomy (GTDB): domain Bacteria; phylum Actinomycetota; class Actinomycetes; order Streptomycetales; family Streptomycetaceae; genus Streptomyces. Next base: position 31,107 of record NZ_JALJRY010000005.1, read on the forward strand.
AGGGTGGTGTCCACGCAGTGGATTTCAGTCCGGACGGGCGGTTACTTGCCTGCGGCAGCGACCGAACTGTGATCCTTTGGGACGTAACCGACCCGGCACGCCCGACCCGTTGCGCCGCTGCCACCCACCAACGGCACGTCTGGCTGTCAGGTCCCGTCGGAACGGTGATGTTCAGTCCGGACGGACGTTTGTTGGCCACGGGTTCCTCCGGTGACAAGAACACAGGTGTCCTGTGGGATGTGAGTGAGCCGACGCATCCGGTGCGGACCGCCGTCGTCCGGCCGCAGGTCCGTGATTGGGCGAAGAAGCTCTCTTCAGGCGGGGCGCCTGCCGTCCATTCGGTGGGATTCAGTCCGGACGGACGGTTACTGGCCACCGCAAGCGGGGATTCCGGCGTTGTCTCCGGCACCTTCGGGTCTTGGCAGAATGGCGCCGTCATGGTGTGGGATGTCACCGACCCGACTCATCCTGTCGGGACAGCCGCCCTCCCCCTTGCCGGCCGTGGGGACGCGGGGCAGATGTATGCGGTGGCGTTCAGTCCTGACGGGCGGTTGCTGGCCTCCGGAGGCGCGAACGCGACCGTGGCCCTGTGGGATGTCGTCGGCCCTGCGCACCTGGCCACGAGCGCCACTCTCATCGGCCACCGCGGTGCCGTGCGGGCTCTGGCGTTCAGTCCGGACGGACGGCTGCTGGCCAGCTGCGGCGCCGACAGAACGGTGAGGTTGTGGGACGGGAGCTGACGCGCTCAAGCGCCGATCACCGTCGGCGACGCAGACCTGGAAGGCGGCGCGAGCGTGGCTGTGGCGGTCGTCGGCCGCAGTAGGTGGCGCGGCGAGGCGTCGTATCCGGGCAGCAGCCGCGGGGTGGCGGATCATCCGTACGCGTCGCCAGGTGCCGCCGTACGAAGGCCGACGCGGCGCCCGTCAGTCGGTTTGTATCTCCCTCGCCGTCCTGCAGGGGTGTTGGAGCGTCAACTTTGCCTGGACGGACTCAATCCGCTGCTCGCGGGTTTGGGGTTCGGCGGTGCTTGGGGAGTTCGAACCCCTCTGACCTGCGGTGGAGCAGGTGGCCAAGGTTGTCCCCCGCGGTCCGGGTGGCTGTCCTGAGGGCCGATGCCAAGACCCAGGGGCCATACAGGGGCCGGGATGGCGCGGTCGTGTCCAGCCGCGGTGTCTCCGGGCCGATGGTGCGCTTGGTGTTCAGTGGCAGCAGGTGGCTGCTGAGAGAGCGTCTGGCGATGGCCGAGGGGCGAGGGAAACGGCCCGAAAGGGAAACTGTGCGGCTGTTCGGTCCCGGTGCTGATCACGGTGGTGGCTGCTGTCCAGGTTCTGGAGCTGCTGGCCGTCACCGGTCGCTCGTCAGGCCGAACGGCAGCTCCGGGTGAGTGTCTGCCGTCTCGATGAGCCGGTTGTACTTGGCGATGCGCTCGCCACGGGCCGGGGCACCGGACTTGAGCTGGCCGCAGCCGGCGCCGATGACGAGGTCGGCGATGAAGGTGTCCTCGGTCTCGCCGGAGCGGTGCGAGACCATCTGCGTGTAACCGGCCTCGCGGCAGATCCGGATCGCTTCCAGGGTCTCGGTGACGGTGCCGATCTGGTTGACCTTGATCAGGGCGGCGTTGGCGACCTTGCGGTCGACGGCCTCGGTGATGATGGCGGGATCGGTGACGAAGATGTCGTCGCCGACGAGCTGGATCCGTGTCCCCAGGCGAGCGGTGAGCTGTGTCCAGCCGTCCCAGTCGTTCTCGGCGAGGCCGTCCTCGATGGACCAGACGGGGAAGCGGTCGGTCATCTCCTCGTAGCGGTCGATGAGTTGGGCGGAGGTCAGGTCCTGGCCGGAGATGAGGTAGCGGCCGTCGCGGTAGAACTCGCTGGCGGCGGGGTCCAGGGCGATGGCGATGCCGTCGCGGCCCGGGGTGTATCCGGCGTCGTCGATGGCCTCGACCAGCTGGTGCAGGACGTCTTCGGGCCGGTCGATGGCGGGGGCGAAGCCGCCCTCGTCGCCCAGTCCGACCGCATGCCCGGCGGCGGCGAGGCGGGCCCTGAGCCGGGCGTAGACCTCGGCCCCGGCCCGTACGGCCTCGGGCAGACTCGGCGCGCCGAGCGGAGCGAGCATGAACTCCTGGAAGTCCAGGCTGTTGGCGGCGTGGGCGCCGCCGTTGACGACGTTGAAGTGCGGGACCGGCAGCAGCGGTCGGGCTCCGGTGGTCTCGGAGATGCGCTGCCACAACTCCTGGCCGCGAGCTGCCGCCTCGGCGCGGGCGGCGGCGATGGAGACGCCGACGATCGCGTTGGCCCCGAGCCGGGACTTGGTCGGTGTGCCGTCCAACTCGATGAGTACGGCGTCGAGTTCGGCCGCGGAGCCGAAGCGCCGGCCGACGAGCGCCTTGGCGATCTCGCCGTTGACGTGTGCCACCGCCCCGGTGACCCCCTGGCCGCCGTAGCGTGACTGGTCACCGTCGCGCAGTTCGACCGCCTCCCGGGTACCGGTGGACGCGCCGGAGGGCACGCCGGCGCGTACGGTGATGCCGGCCGTGGTGCGCAGGGTCACCGAGAGGGTCGGCCGGGCGCGGGAGTCCAGGATCTCCACCGCGTGCACGTACTCAATGCGTAGCGTCATGGTCGGCTGCCTTCCGTCCCTGAGTCGGTGGGCTTCACTGTCACCGTAGGCGCCTGACACCGCCGGGTTCCGGGGCCGTTCGGCCCTGAAGCGCGGCCGTTCGGACCGCTGCGCGGCTCGCGGGCCGCCTCCGGGAGGCATCGATCCCGGCGTACCGCGGGTCGTGGGCGGGCACGCACAGCGCCTTCTCGTGCATGTCGTTCTCGTCGCGGACGACGAACATGCCGACGGCCCGGCCGACCATCCACCTCACCGGCAACGCCGTTCGGCACCACCGGTCGGCCTACGCCGCGCTGGTGCACCGTGCCATGCAGGGCCCACATGTCTTCGACCAGTTACTCGGCCGTCCGCAGGGGCTTTGGCCCCAGCGGGGTCACGAGCCTTCGGCGTCCGGCCTTACGGATCCGTGCCGGGGACCGAGACGTTTCAGCAGGGTGGACACGGCCGGGTGTTGGATGCGTGGGCCCAGGACGCGCTCCAAGGTCTCGACCTCGGCGGAGCGGAGTGAGCGGCATGACGCGGACATCTGTCCCGACCTTGCCGGGGTAGAGGTCGACTCGGCCGGGCCCGGTACACCGTCATGCTGGTCCGGATGCGGCTCGACCCTGCCACGAAGACGTACGTCGCCCCGACCAGTCGCCGAGAGCAGGGCGTGACGCGACGGACGACATCGCCTCGAACGAGCCGTCTGCCGACAGCTCTTCAAGGTCCTGGAACAGGCGATGTTCTCCGCTCGAACGCCCATGTCCTGACCTGTTCGCCGACCGGTCCGCCTTTCACACACCGGGGCGGTCGAGCTCGTAGGGGCCGAGGACCGGGAAGTACGTCTCCAGGAAGGTGGTGAGCAGGGTTTGTTGGGTGTCGAGTTCCTGATCGCCGGAGACGGTGTCGTTCAGGCAGAACACCTGCTTGTCCCGGCGGGCCAGCAGGGTTTCGAGGCGGGTGGCGAGTGCGGGGTGGGACACGTCGAGGTAGGCGTAGCGCACCTGGGCAGGGACGGCGCGGGCGGTGTGGAAGGCGTAGTAGTGGTGGAGCGAGGAGACGAAGGAGACGTCGTCGAGGCTGCGGAAGCGGTGGCCGGCCGTGGCGTGGTGCTCGGCCGGGAACCTCGTCTCCAACTCGTACAGGACGCTGCGCCGCAGAGCGTGCGGTGTGTGTTTCATCTTCTGGCTGATGACCGTGCCGAAGGTGGCCTCGACCAGGGCGCGGCTGTTCTTGCCCGCGGCCGCCACCGGCACGTCCGACTCGGTCGGCTCGCCCGGCGGGATGAGCACCGGGGACGGGAAGAACCTGGTGAGGCCGTTGGCCAGGAAGAAGTCCTGAGGGACGACGGGGCGGCCCAGGAACACATCGTCGTTGAAGTAGAGGAAGTGCTCGGACAGGCCGTCGATGTGGTGCAGTTGGCTTTCGATGGAGTGGGAGTTGAACGTCGGCAGCAGGCTCGGGTCGTCGAAGATCTCCTTGTGGCTGACGACGCGGAGACCGGGCATGCCCACGTCCAGCCAGGACGGGACCTGGCCGTCGGTGACCAGGTAGACCGTGCGTACCCAGGGGGCGTACTGGTCGAGCGAGCGCAGTGAGTAACGCAGTTCGTCGCGGTTGAGGTACCGGGCCGCGTTGTCCGCCTCCTCGTGGTACGCCTGCCCCGCGCAGGCCGCCCGGCGCCGTGCCCACTCCGGGTCGTGCCCGTCGACCCAGGTGTACACGACGTCGACGGGGAACCGGACGTCCTCGGGGCCCGGCCGGGAGAACTCCCTGCGGGTGCGCACCAGCGACAACGGGTGGTCGGCGGAGGCGAGCGCGGTGAACAGGGTGTCGGGGACGTGCACCGGGGTGTCGGCGCGCGGCACCTGCTCGGCGCTGAGGTTGGGACGTGGCGCCAGCAACAGGTCCCCCGTCTCCTCGTCGGCCGCCCAGAACTCGATGTCGCAGCCGTACTTGGAGCCGAGCGTCAACTGCCCTCGCGCATCGCCGTAGTACCAGGTCATGCGGAGCACGTCCGCCCGCGCCAGCCGCCGCCAGGTGCGGTGACGGAACGCCGGCCGGGTCGTAGGGCGCGCGCGCCGGACACCGTCGACGGCACACACGTAACCGGGACGCTCGCGGCCCGCCCGCTCCAGGGCGCGCAGCGCCGTCGCCCGGTCCCGGGCGGCGAGGGCGACGACCGCGGAGGTGCTGCTGCGACCGCGAACGCAGAAGTAGTCGAGACCCGCCCCGTCGAGGACCGTGCGGACCGCGGCCGCGTTGGCGTTGCGTGCCGCCAGTGGCGAGATGTCGGGGCGTACGAGGACCAGTTTGGGCACATCGTGGACCAGCCGCACCTCTCGGTCGTGGCCGGCGAGCAGGCCGGGATGGTGGCGCACCAGCCATGCCGCGCGCACGCCACCCAGCAGGCGGTGCACCGACGGCAGGCTTGCGATCCGCCGCTTGACGCGCGCGCGGGCCTGCGGGGTCGTGCGTTCCACGAGGGCCCGTCTGAGGCGGGCGGGCACGGCGCGCCGGTACAGGCGCACCGGCCATGACGCCTCGGGGTTGTGGTGGACCGCGGTTGGGTGCGGCGGTTCCGGCCGACGGGAGGTTTCTCCTTCTGGGGACAGGGCGGTGTTCACGTGACGGCCCTCCTCGTGCGTTGCCTCGCTGCACGATCACTGTCCCTCCCGCGGGGGCGACGGGCTTGAGCCCTTCGGGCCATGTCATGGGCCGAACAGGACCGCAACCGCAGGGGTGTTCGCGGCTCTGGGGGTGCAGCCGATCTTCCGTCCGGGCAGTTCCACCACGCACCGCCGCCTCGCCGTGTTGCCCACGTACGCGAGAGGCATGACCCTGACGCGATGGGTGCGACGAACGCCCGGGACCAGCGGTCGCTCTTCTCCGGCGTCACCGCCCAGGTGGCGCGACGCCCCGGCGGCCCGGCCGCGTTCGCCTTCTCGACCTGCCGAGTGCTGGATTCGGTCGACCCGCAGCGACTCCGGCCGCGACCACGATGCCCTGCCGCGGAATGTGCGAACCCGCAGTTCGCAGCTCCCGGGCGCGGACGGGCGGGGCCGGGCCGATGCTCGCGGCGGCGGCGTCGGCCACCGTCGGCCGGCCGCCACTTCGGGGCCGTTCGGTGCGCGGCCGTGCCACCGCCGACGAGCGCGGCGAAGAGACCGACCGGTGGGGTGACGAAGCCGAGAAGCCGTGCGCGGTCGCGACGCCAGGCGCCGATCGGCCCACAGCCGGCAGGCTCGCTGCCGCGCGGTCGACCGCCGACTCGGTTGTCACGTCGGCATGCCTCTCACCAAGCCCTTCGTCGCGGGACGCGACCCGCTGCTGTGGCAAGCGCCCAACTCATCGATCCCCAGGGGCCATTCAGGGGCTACAAGGACAGAAACACATCGACAAGGACCGCACAGGACTGCCACGGATCAGCGCGTCTGAGCTGGGAAAACGTCAAGGATGAGCGTTGATCGGCAAGGACCGTCAAGATCCTCAAAAGGACTCATAATCCGTCGGCCGTGGGTTCGAGTCCCACCCGCCCCACCATGCGCCTCTGTGAACTGCGGAAACGTCTCATCAGGGGTGCGGATTCAGGGCGTTGGTCCACGGGGCTGAATCCGCTGCTCGTGAGTTCGGCTCCGTTGCCATCGGCGTTAGTTGAGGTCACTCTGACCTGCGCAGACGTATCGGCCCATGGCTGGAGGATGGCGTCGTGGGTGGGCTGTGCGAGCGTCTGGATGTCGAATTCTGGACGCTGGCTGGACACGAGGATCCGGAAGTGCTGCCCAGGGACCTTCGAGTGGGCGGCCTGCCGGGCCGGCGGGGCACGGACGCAGCTCGAATGGGGTGCGGTCCGAGGTGGGACGCGAAAGCAGCTCGTACTGGAAACGGCCCAGAGAGGACCGACAGGCGGGCGGGAGCGGCCGGGCTGGGCGGCTCCCGTCCATACAGCCGCGGTCTTTTTGCTCATCCCGCTGCTCCCGGGGCCGCGACGCCTACCGCTGAGGCGGGACGCGGTCCGCTGCCCAGGGCCGCCGAGCGCTCGCTGCTGGTGATCGCCGACGACGTGACGTGGCTCGACAAGGCCGACGCGGCCGTCCTCGGGTTCGTCGTACGGCGCGTCACGGACGCTCCGATGTCGAGCACGACCTTGCCCGACAGTGCGGCGGCGGGAAAGCTCCCGGTAGGGAGCCGGCGGGATGCTCATCACGACCCGGTCACCGGCGCGGGCCGCCTTCTCGGGTGTCTCGGCGCGGGCTCGCCGACCGAGCTCGGCCACCGTCTCTGCCAGGGTCTGGGAACCGCGGGATCTGGACAGCAGGACGTCGGCCGACCGCGATCGCGAGCCGGGCGAGGTTCGTGATGAGCGCCGGCCTGCTGCGCTCCGATCTCACCGCAGAGGATCTGGTTCTGTTCAGCGGCTCCCTGAGCCAGGCCGCCCTGACGACCGGCGACAGCCGTCCGGGCCAGGGGCGCCGCCTCCTGCGCATCTCCCTCGACCGCCTCAGCAGCCGCAACACCGCACCCCTACGAGTCTCGGTGACAGGGAGTACAGCTCTCACCGCAGTGGGCGCTGTTCGCGCGAAGACGCCGGATCAAGAAGAAGAGACCGACGTCTTGCGGGAGGTCGGGCCGGCCCCGTTCGCCGACGATCCGGCCGTCGGCCATGTAGGAGAAGCTGATGGCCTGCACCGAGATCTTGTTGCCCAAGTGTCACCTGATGACCACCGGGTGATCGCCACCCGCCGGGCGTTCTGTCGGATCCCGGGAAACGATGGGAGACGTCACCGCGAGCAACCAGCCGCCGAAGCACCGCGCGAACACCCGAATCGCGCTGGAAGGACATGCCGTGACCGCTACCGCTCCCAAGGCTCCGACTGCACCAGGGGTGCGGTCCTGGTGGGGAATCCCGTACGCCACCGCCGAGCGGTACCGCCGCCCCGTGGTCGCGGATTTCGATCCGAACCGCCCCTATGACCGCAAGGGCGTCGTTTCTGTCCAGCCCGACAGCGGCGACTGGCTGGAAGCGGACAGCGGGATGGGCGAGGACTGTCTGAACCTGAACGTGTGGGCTCCCGAGCAGCCGGCCGGGAAGACGCTGCCGGTGGCGGTGTACATCCACGGCGGCGGATTCGAGTACGGAGCGAACACCCAGATCACCTCCAACGCCTCCGGCCTCGCCGCGACGGGGCGCGTGGTGGGCGTGTCGGTCAACTACCGGCTCGGCGCGCTGGGTGCGCTCTCGCTCTCGCAGTACGGCGGGCGGCTCGCCGAAGCCAGCAATCTCTGTCTGCAGGACATCATCGCCGCGCTGACCTGGATCAAGCAGAACATCGCCCACTTCGGCGGCGACCCCGACAACGTCACCGTCTACGGCCACAGCGGCGGCGCCTATGCCACCTTCGGGCTGCTCGGCGCCGCCTCCGCAGGCGGCCTGTACCGGCGATTGGCCGGCTTCTCCGCCGGGCCCTCGCGTCTCCAGCAGGCCTGGTGGGCCGAGGAACTCGCCCACCGGTTCGTCACCGAGCTCGACGTCGCGGACAACCCGGAGAAGCTGCTCGACCTTGATACGGCCTCCCTGGTGGCTGCCCTGCACAAGGTCACCCCGACGGACCTCGGAGTCCGTGGCGGGATGGACAGCAAGAGCCTCGGCGTCGTCCTGGACGCCGGACAGCCCGGCGCGGTGCTGCACGCCCACCCCATGGACGAACTCGTCTCGGGCGCACACCGTGATGTCGACGTGCTGCTGAGCATGGCCAGTGACGACATGGGCTGGTGGGTGGCGAACGACCTCGACCGGTTCGACCCGCACACCGTCGACCGCATCGTCGACGAGGTCGCCGGGTGGCGCATTCCCCGTTCCCGCGCCAAGAAGATCGTCGACGCCTACGACCAGGGCGGCCGCACCCCTGCCGAAGTCCGCGCCGCACTCCTGTCGGACTACATCTTCGGGCTCCCCGCAGCCCGCGGCGCCCTGGCGCACACCGCGGCGGGCGGCAACGCCCATCTCCTGATGATCGGGCCCGCCGAGGGCGCGCCCGCCGTGCACGGCACCGAGATGTACGCGCTGGTCGGCCAGGAGCGGCCGGGCCGCAGCGCGGAACAGGCCGAGCGTGACAAGCGTATCCGCGACATCGTGCTCGACTTCGCCACCGGCGAGCAGCCCCGGCTGTGGCCCGCCGTCACGAACCGGCCCACCTCGGAAAGCGTCGGCAACCCTCCCTTCGAGGCCACCACCCACTATCAGCAGGCCCTCGACCTGTGGGAGGGCATCGACCGCCCCTGACGGGCATCGGGCGACACCCAACCGCGCACCACGGGGGCGAACAGAGTGAGGAATCCGACATGAGCCAACCGACAGCAGTCGGCGAGGCCGCACCAGTCACGATGCGGGCCGTCGTCGTCACCCGGCCCGGCGGCCTCGACGCACTGGAGATCCAGGATGTTCCGGTGCCTGTCCGCAAGCCCGGCTGGGTGCGGATCAGGGTGAAGGCGTTCGGCGTCAACGAGTCCGAGGTCACCACCCGCAAGGGCGAGTCGGATGCGGAGGTCGGCTACCCGCGTGTGCCCGGCATCGAGGGCGTCGGCGTGGTCGATGAGGCCGATGAGGACAGCGGGCTGCGGCCGGGACAGCAGGTGGCCACGATGATGGGCGGCATGGGCCGCTCCTACGACGGCACGTACGCCCAGTACGTGAGCGTCCCGGCCGGGCAGGTCATCCCGTTCGAGTCCGGTCTGCCGTGGGAGGTCGTCGGTGCGCTGCCGGAGATGTTCCAGACCGCCTACGGATCGCTGACCACCGGCCTGGACCTCAAGGCCGGGCAGACGCTGCTGATCCGCGGCGGCACCTCCACGGTCGGGCTGAGCGCGGCCACGATCGCGAAGGACCTCGGAGCCACCGTGCTGTCCACCACCCGCAGCCCCGGTCGGGCCGGGGAATTGCTGGCCGCGGGCGTCGACCATCCCCTCGTCGACAGCGGCACGATCGCCGACCAGGTGCGCGAGCTGATGCCGGAGGGTGTCGACGCCGTACTGGAGCTGGTGGGCTGCTCGGTTCTCGCCGACACCCTCCGCACCGTTCGCCGGCACGGCACGGTCTGCTTCACCGGAGCCCTGGCGGGCCAGTGGACGATCCCCGATTTCAGCCCGTTCATGATCCCGGGCGGGGTGCGGCTGACGTCCTACGGCGGTCAGGCAGCCGACCTCCCGGCCGACGTCTTCGCCCACCAGCTCCAGGCCATCGCCGCAGGACGCCTCAACGTTCCGGTCGCGAAGGTCTACCACGGCCTGGAACAGGTCCGTGACGCCCAGGCCGACGTCGAGTCCGGCACCACGCCGGGCAAGCACGTCGTCGTCCTGGACGACTGAGACCCGGGCAACCGAGAAACGACAACCAACCACTTCCGATGCGCGAGGGCCGACAACGTAAGCGCCGGTGAGCACGAAATCCTGACACCGCGTGAGGCGCAAGGGGCGCCCGTGCCTGCCCCACCAGGCACCTGTTCCCCTGGCCAGGAACTCTGATTCGTCAGCAGGATGCGCCCATGGGCAGCGGCAACGGCGGCCGGCACCGTTTCGGTAATGTTCGAGCAGGCTGCCGCCGGTCCGGGCGACCTCAGCGTGCTCGAGGGAAAAGCCGCTCGACAGCGGTCACCACCGCGGCGCGGCGGGCGGCGGTGGTGGGGTCCACGGCGTGTGCGGCGGCGGCCTCGCTGAGTTCGGGTTGTGACGCCCAGGTCATGGCGATCTGGTTGACCAGGGCGAGGACGTCGGCCGGGTCCCAGGCGGGGTCGAGCTGTCCAGCCTGCTGCACCTGGCGGAGCAGGTCGATCTTACGGGCGATCACTGCCTGGTCGGGATCGTCGGCACCGGTTGCGGTACCCGGCAGTTCGAGGCGCCCCCAGGTGATCAGGCGGTGGTGGTCTGGACGGGCGACGAAGTAGTCGAACAGGCGGCCCGCGTAGCCAGGGAGGTCGGTCGGGTCTATCTGGGTGGCCTCGGCGATGACGACATACTCCCGTGCAGCGACAGCGGCATAGAGCGCGTCTTTGCTGCGGAAGTAGGCGTAGACGCGTTCTTTGCTGGTCCTGGCGAGCTTGGCGATGCGGTCCACGCGGGCGCCGGCGATGCCGTGGCGGGCGAACTCCTCCATGGCGGCGGCAAGGATGCGCTCGCGCGTGGTGTCGCCGGGGGCGGCGGGAGCTGCGGTCTGGCCGGAGTCGCGGGACTGGGACATGCGCCCAGGATAGAGCACCGAACTGTTTGGTTTGGCATTCGGGTGATCGGCGCGTAGGGTCAAACGGAACAGTTCGGTTTGACCTCTGCGGGTGAAGCCGGCGAACCACTGAGGGAGTGAACTCATGCAGCACCGCAATCTGGGCTCTCAGGGCCTGCGCGTCTCGGCGCTCGGTCTGGGGACCATGGGCATGTCCATGGCCTACGGCGCCTCGAACGACGACGAGGGCCTCGCGACCATTCGCCGCGCCCACGAACTCGGGATCGACTTCTTCGACACCGCCGAGCTGTACGGCGCCGGTACCGGCAGCAACGAGATCCTCCTGGGCAAGGCGGTCAAAGACTTCCGCGACGAGGTGGTCCTCGCGACCAAGTTCGGCTTCGACATGACCGCCCCGGCGCTCAGCCCCGGCTTCAACAGCCGCCCGGAAAACATCCGCAAGGTCGCCGAGAACAGCCTGCGCTACCTGCAGAGCGACCGCATCGACCTCTTCTACCAGCACATCTCCGACCCGGACGTTCCGGTCGAGGAGGTCGCCGGCGTGGTCGGCGAACTGATCACCGAAGGCAAGGTGAAGTACTTCGGTCTGAGCAACGTCGGCCCCCAGTACATCCGCCGCGCTCACGCCGTCACCCCGGTCTCCGTGCTCCAGTACGAGTACTCGCTCTTCGAGCGGGAGGTCGAGGAGAAGATCCTTCCCGTTCTGCGGGAACTCGGCGTCGGCCTGGTGCCCTACTCCCCGCTCGGTCGCGGCTTCCTCACCGGCCAGGTCAAGCCCGCGAGCGAGTACCCCGCGGACGACATGCGCAGCTGGGACGAGCGTTGGCAGGGCGAGAACTACACGTACAACCTGCACGCCACCGAGCAGCTCAAGGACCTGGCCGACACCACGGGTATCACCGTCGCCCAGCTAGCGCTGGCCTGGCTGCTCGCCCAGGGCGAGGACGTCGCGCCCATTCCAGGCACCCGCAGCACCAAGCGCCTCGAGGAGAACGCCGGCGCCACCGACGTCCAGCTCTCCGCCACCGATCTGGCCCGCATCGCCGAGATCCTTCCCAACGGCTCGGCAGGCAGCCGCCTCCCGGCCGCGATGCTGTCCAGCTTCACCACCGACTGAACCGCCCCTCCACGCGGCCCGCACGGGCCGGTCGACAGCAGCCGGTGACGCCGCACAGGTGACGTGCGGGTCATCATCGTCAACCGGCCCGGCGGCCGAGAGTGGTAAGTCAGCCGACATGCCATCGTGGTGACGTCGAAGTTGCCTTCACACGGTCCGTGCCGAAGTGAAGCTCGTACCCTCGACGACAACGCGACGGCACGCGACTTCGCCTCGCTGCTTCCGCTGACTCTGCGGATGGATGACCTGTTCAAGCGCGAGAAGTACGGTCACCTGTCCCGGTCTCTCGCCGTGGGAGGCGAGCCGCGGTTCAGCTACGAGATCGGCGACATCGCCTACTGGTCACCTGGTCCCGACATCGCCGTCCTCTATGACCACGACGGCGAGTCCATCCCCGACCCCGGCATCGTGATCCTCGGGAAAATCGACCACATGGGGGCCGATGCCCTCAAGAAGTACGACGGCGCGGTCGACGTCGCCATCGAGGCCATCGACTGAGACCCAGCCGGAAACCACCGAGATCTCGTCAACCAAGGGAGCGAGGGGGGAGAGTCGGGGATTCGCCGGCCGCGAAGGCGGACGGCGTGAGGCCGGTGCGGTCGCGGAAGAAGCGGCCGAAGTTCGCGGGATCGGTGAAGCCGAGGTGCACGGCCACGGTCCGGGCATCCCATTGGGTGCCTGTCAGCAGGCGCCGGGCTTCGAGGAGGCGCCGCTCGTCGATGAGTTCACGTACTCCCTTGCCGGTGGCGTCTTGGGCGGCACGGCTGAGGGTGCGGACCGAGCAGCCGAGCAACTCGGCGTAGTCCGCGGCTTGGTGGAGTTCGCGGAAGTGCAGCTCCAAGGCGTCCAGGAAGCGCCCGTACCTGTCGGCGCGGCCGGTGCCGGCGGTGGCCGTGCCGATGGGGGCGATGCCCGGGGAGTTGGCCAGGCGCAGCAGCAGTGATTCGACCAGGCTGCGCCGCAGGGCGTGGTGGATGTCGAGGGGGCGGCGCCCCAGTGCGCGGTGTTCGTCCAGGAGCTGGAGTGCCGTCTGCTGGAGCCAGGCGGTGTCGTCGGGGTGCGGGCTGAGCACGGCAGGGGCCTCGTGTGCGGTGAGCGGGGCCAGGAGACGGGCGAGGTCGGGCCGCAGCACGTCCGGTTCGAACAGGATGAACGTACCGCGGGCCGCGCCGGGCGGATGCCAGCACTGCGCGTGCCCGGGACGCACCCACAGCCACTGGCCGGCGGCGACCGTCCGCGTGACGTGATCGACGTCATGCAGCAGCTCACCCTCGGTGACCGCGATGAGGTAGTGGAAGGTGGCACGGCCCGGACGTGGAGGGTTCCACGGCCAGTCGTCGTGCTGGGCGAAGAAATCCTCGACGGTACTCACCTCAAGGCCGTACGGCGTACCGACCGGGGGCTGGAAACCGTACAGCCGAACCGCAGCCGGACCGGCCGCGGTTGCGCTCGGGTGTGGGTGTCGCTCGTCGACCATCACGTGTCCGCAGCCTACCGCCCTTCCGGTCGGTTTCGACGGAAGGATGGAACGTGCCACCGCGCCCGCGCGGCGCGCCCTCCACCTCCTGCGATGCCGCAGCCCGTCACCACCTGAGAGGGCCCACAGCCCATGAACGCATCGACCCTGCACAAGACCGCCGCCGACTGCGCGGAGGAACTCCCCGGAGCACAGCTGGAGCATCCCTTCGGCCCGGAGTGGGAGGTCTTCAAGGTGCGCGGCAAGGTGTTCATGCTGATGACCGAGGTCCCCGGGCGGCCCGTCGTGATCCTCAAGGCGGACCCCGGAGAGGCCCACGCCCTGCGGGAGCAGTACAGCCACATCACTCCCGGCTACCACATGAACAAGAAGCACTGGATCACCCTGGAGAGCGGAGAAGGCGTCGACGAGGAACTCGTCAGGGAGCTCGTCACCGACTCCTATCGTCTCGTTGTCGCTCACCTGCCCAAGGCCGAGCGGCCTGTCGACCCGCACACCTACGGCACCGGCACGCGGGGGGTCCGGTGAGCGCGGCGGGTGAGCGGCTCCAGGGCACCGCCCGCCGGGCGGCCCTGGCCCTCCCCGACGTCAGCCACGGCTACCCCTTCACCCCGGGACTCGACGTGTACAAGGTCGCGGGGAAAGTCCAACGCTTATACAGCTGAGTTGTCCCACGAACGGGGCGGTGACGGGCGTCGGCTGGTGGTTCGTAACGGCTACCACCAGCTCAGAGAGGTCACCACCTCGGCCCGGAGCAGCCCAGGTCAAGGCGCGGCCCTGGCGGACCGTCACGAACCGGATACCCGGCGACTACCCCAAAGCCCTGGGTCAGGGCCAGTGGCACCGAAACAGCCCGGTTCCCAGGCGCAGGGCAGCGATACGTCTATCCGGAACGGGAGGCGGCGGCAGACCTCCGGGCCTGGGCGGGGCAGGTCGCGTCGCGCCCTTCGGCGCTCCAAGGTCTCTTGGCGCCTCTCGCGGTGGCCTTGATGACCACCTCCACCGATACGACGTCCGGGTCTTCGGCGTGGCGGGCGCCGGCGGCCGTGCAGACCACCTGGGCGAGGGCATCTCCGAACAGTGGTTTGACAGTGGCGGGGAAATCCGCCGGGTCGTCGAAGCGCAGCTCGATCGACACCTTGGCGCCATCGGTCCGGACCGTCGGATCCTTCTTCAGCTTCCGCAGCAGGCTGCCCATGCCCACGCTCAGTTCGGATCTGGTCGGGCCCTGGAACAACAGTCGTACGGCCGCTTCGACGCTGGGCCGCTGGGGGATCCTGCGGGGGGCCGCGACCAGGCCGCCCTTGCCCGTGAAGTAGAGCGTGATGGTCGACCGGATACCGGTGGCGGGTTCCCCCGAGCCCACCACACCGGTCGTGGGGATGCCGCAGGCGCCGAGCAGGAGCGCCCCCGCGAGAAGAAGCAGCGCGGGCCGGACGGCCCGGTGGACAGGGCTCACGGATGGCTCCCCTCGGCCGGTTCGGCGGGTACTGGTGGTGGCTCGTCCTGTCGCAGCGGGAGCTCTACGGTGAAGACGGCGCCGCCGTGCGCACCGTTCGCCGCCTGGATGGTGCCGCCGTGCAGGTGGACGTTCTCCGCGGTGATGGCGAGTCCGAGGCCGCTGCCCTCGGTCCTGGTGCGGGCCGTGTCCGATTTGTAGAAGCGGTCGAAGACGTGGGGCAGGACGCTTTCGGGGATGCCCGGTCCGCTGTCCAGCACTTCGATGACCGCCCGCCGCCCGTCGTCGGGGTGTTCCCACTCGAAGAGGTGCAACCGTACGGGGCGTCCGCCGTGGCGGAGGGCGTTCCCGACCAGGTTGGCGACGATCACGTCGAGGCGGCGCGGGTCGAGGCTGCCGCGGAGTGTGCCCGGCGGTGGAAGCCGTGCCTCGACCGTCTCCAGCCAGGCGCGGGAGGCGAGGGTGCGCCGGACGGAGTCCGCGAGGTCGATCTCGTCCAGGTGCAGACTGGCCGCGCCCGCGTCGAAGCGGGACATCTCCATGAGGTCCTCCACCAGGCGGGCCAGCTTGACGGTTTCCTCGCTGATGAGCCGTACGGCGGTGGCGGTGTCGGGGTCGAGATGGACCGCGTCCTCGTCGAGGATGTCGGTGACCGCGGACATGGCGGCCAGCGGGGTGCGCAGTTCGTGGGAGACGTCGGCGGCGAAGCGGCGGGCGCGTGCCTCCATGCGGCGCAGTTCTGCGACCGACTCCTCCAGCGCGGCGGCGGTCTCGTTGAAGGTGTGGGAGAGGTCGGCGAGTTCGTCGGAGCCGTTGACGGCGAGCCGGGTGTCGAGGTGGCCCTCGGCGATGCTACGGGTGGCCCGGCGCAGCTCGCGTACCGGCCGCAGTACGCCACGGGCGGCCAGCAGTGCGAGCAGGACGGCCAAGATCAGCGCAGGCACCGTGGCGCGCTCGACGGCGGGGACCAGGGCCTGGACGTAGGCCTGTTCGGTGGTCTGCGGCACCGTCAGGAAGACGTCGAGCCCGGACGGGTCGGACGTCGGCCGCTCCGCGGAGCCGAAGGTGACCGGCACGCCGACGACGAGTGCGGGGCTGCCGTGTGTCGTCACCCGCTGGAAGACGGTGTTCTCGCCGGAGGCCACGGCCTTGCGCAGGTCGGGCGTCAGCTGCTCGAACGGGTCCTGCGGTGAGGAGGTGGCGCTCAGGCCGCCGTAAGTGGCCAGCACGCGCCAGTTCTTCAACGGTTCGGAGCGCGCCAACTGCTGTGCGAACAGGTTCAGTTGGTTCTGGTCCGGGGGAAAGTCGAGGTCGGCGGCGAGGGTGTCGACATGGTCGCGGAACTGCCCGATCACCCCGTCCTGGCTCTGCTGGAGCACCCCCGTACGAGCTTCCCGGAACGTCAGGGCGCCGGTCGTCAGGGTGGAGACGCAGGCGACCAGCACGAAGGCCACCAGCAGCCGGCCGCGCAGGCCGCGCAGCGGCGGGGGCGCCTTCACCGTGATCTGAACTGATAGCCGAAGCCGCGCACGGTCTGTATATAGCGCGGCTGTCCCGGAGGCTCACCCATCTTGGTGCGCAGCCGTTTGACGCAAGCGTCCACCAGCCGTGAGTCACCGTGGTAGCTGTGCTCCCAGACGGCTTCCAGCAGTTGCTGCCGGCTGAACACCTGACCGGGCGAGGCGGAGAGGGTCAGCAGGAGCCGTAGTTCGGAGGGAGCGAGGGCGACCGGTGCGCCTTGGTGGGTGACGGTCAACGCGGCCCGGTCGATGGTCAGTTCTCCATGGGTTTCCGTCTTCGGCGTGGTTCCGTCGGAGGGTGTGCCGCCGACCCGTCGAAGGACGGCACGGATACGGGCTTCGAGCACGCGGGCCTGGACGGGCTTGACGACGTAGTCGTCGGCTCCCGCTTCGAGTCCGACCACGATGTCGATGTCGTCGCCCCGGGCGGTCGCCATGATGATCGGAACCTGGTCGTCGGCCCCGCGGATGCGGCGGCACACGTCGAGCCCGGACAGGCCGGGCAGCATCAGATCGAGGACGACGACGTCCGGCCGGAACGACCGCAGCTGTTCCAGCCCGTCCTCACCCGTCCCGGCGGCGGCGACGTCGTGCCCCTGGCGGCGCAGCGCGAGTTGGACACCCTCACGAACAGCGCGGTCGTCTTCGATGAGCAGGACACGTGGCATGTGCTCAGTATCCGTACAACACCAGGCCAGGCCGGTGCTGTTACCGGACGATCACATACTCGCGGGCGGGTGGGCGGACCCGGCGTCCTGTCGCCGCCCATCGGCTGTTGCCGTTTGATCACACTCCGGGCCAGTTCCCATCACACCGCGGGTCCAGCCTCATCCACCATGAACGCACACAAGAGCATGCCGAAGAGGGTCCGCGTTTCCGTGGCGACCGCCCTGGCGATCGGCCTGCTGCCGGTCCTGGCCGCCTGCGGCGGTTCGAGCGACAAGACCGGCGCGAGCTCCGACTCCACGGCCGGCGGAGCGAACGCGGCGAACGACAGTACGACGAACGCCGACGGGGCGGTGCAGCTCACCGTCCCGGACGGCGCGGACGCCGAGACCAAGAAGACGTATATCCAGCAGAACACCCTCGCGGCCTGCATGAAGAAGCAGGGCTTCACCTACACACCGCACGTGGTGACGGCGAGCGGCGACGACTCCTTCGCCGGGCTGGACGCGGAGGACTACGTGGCGGCGAAGAAGTCCCGGGAGAAGTACGGGTTCGGCAACTACGCCGCCGCCGTCTACCCCGACGACCCCAATGCCCCCTTCAGCAACCCCGGAGGGAAGGCGGGAGAAAAGCGGACCGACGCCGTCGCCGACGACGACGAGAAGGGTCTCACCCCCGCCCAGCAGAAGGCGTACCAGGAGGCGCTGGCGGGCCCCCAGGCCAAGTCCAAGGCGGACGAGAAGATCGGCGGCTGCGAACTCAAGGCGTCGATAGCCGTGAACGGACACGCGCTGAGCGCCGCCGAGGAGAAGAAGGCGGAGAACGCCAAGGCGGAGGCGAACCGCGCGAACGGTCTCGAGCTCAACGGCGACGCCCAACTGGTGCAGCTCGCCCAGGGGTACGCCACCTGCCTGAAGGCACAGGGCATCCCGGTCAGCACCACCCAGCCGACCGGTATGTCCGACATGGTGCGGATGGAGCAGAAGGTGCCGGAGAACCACTTCAGCATGTCCAAGGCGGAGGCGCTGCCGCTGCTCACCAAGGAGATCGACCTCTCCCTGAAGGACCTGGAATGCGGCAAGAAGTTCCGGGCCGCGTACTTCCCCAAGGAGAAGGCCCACCCGTACTACGGCGACAACGCATGAGCCGGTTCAGCAGCCGCAAGCACCTGGGCGCGCTGGTCGGCGCGGTGGTTCTGGTCGGCGCGGGCGGCTGGATCGCCGGTACGCAGGTGCGCTCGCCCGCCGACGCCGCCGCCGCGCACACCGCGCCGAAGGCCGGCCCGGTGACCGTGGCCGTCCAGCGGCAGTCCCTTACCGCGACCGTGGTGGCGTCGGGGTCCGTCGAGTTCGCCTCGCCGC
Organism: Streptomyces sp. STR69; assembly: GCF_024519455.1. Lineage (GTDB taxonomy): Bacteria > Actinomycetota > Actinomycetes > Streptomycetales > Streptomycetaceae > Streptomyces. Next base: position 49,541 of record NZ_JALJRY010000005.1, read on the forward strand.
GCCCGCTCGCGCTGGCCGGCGCGGTCGGCACCGGAGCGTCCGCGACCGCCGGCGGCGAGGGCGCGGAGCAGCGGATCACCAAGGCACCGGTCGCCGGTACCAAGGTCAAGGAGGGCGACGTACTGATGGCGGTCAACGGCCGTCCGGTGCTCGCGCTGAGCGGAACCGTGCCGATGTACCGGGCGCTGGGCCCAGGTGCCTCCGGCGACGATGTGAAGCAGCTCCAGAAAGCGTTGCACCGGCTCGGATTCTTTTCCGGATCGATCAGCGGCAACTACGGCCAGGGCACCGCGGCGGCGGTCACCAGCTGGTACTCGAGCAAGGGGTACGAGGCCCAGAAGCCCAGCGCGGACGACGAGCAGCAACTGGGCCAGCTGCAGCAGGCGGTGTCCGCCGCCCAGCAGACGCTGCTCACGACCAACAGCGCGAGCAGCAGCAGCGGCGACGAAACGGAGACAGGGACAGCGGCGGGGACGGAAGCGGGCGCGAGCGGCAGTACGAGCTCGCCGAACCCGCAGTCCAGCACCGACGCACAGATCCACCAACTGCAGCTCGAATCCGCGAAGAAGGCGCTGAACATGGCGAACGCCGCGCTCAGCACCTTCCAGGCCTCCTACGGGACGAAGGTCCCGGCCGGCGAGGTCGTCTTCTTCCCGAAGCTGCCCGTACGGCTGAACAAGGTGACGGTGAAGACGGGGGACACCGCGTCCGGCCCGATCGGCACCGTGACCAGCTCCGACCTGGAGGTGCAGGCGGTCGTCCCCGGCGCGGACGCCCAACTGCTGCGGAAGGGCATGGCCGTCGAGCTGACGACGACGGACGGCAAGAAGGCGGCTGGCACGGTGTCGGCGCTCGGCGCCGACGCCGCGTCCTCGACGACCACGGCGACGGGCTCGGACGGGGACAGCGAGGGATCCACCGGGACGACCTCGGGGGACACCGGGAGCGAATCCGCCGGCACCTCCGCCACCGACTCCTCGGCCCCGGTCCAGCTGCGGATCTCCGTACCCAACTCCGGCGAACTGGCCGACGAGGCCGAGGCCGCGGTGAAGGTGACCATCAAGATCGGTGCCTCGGACGGCAAGGTGCTGGTCGTACCGCTCGCCGCGATCCGCACCTCGTCCGACGGAAACGTCCGGGTGCAGGTCGAGCGCGGCGGCAGACTGAGCGACGTCCATGTCACCGTCGGGCTCTCCGCGGCCGGACTCGTCGAGGTGAAGCCGACGGGCGGCACGCTGGAGCAGGGCGACAAGGTGGTGGTGGGCGAATGACCCCGGGCACCGCCCCAGCCGCCATGGTTCCGACGACCGAGGGTGCCGCACCGGAGGACGACGGCGGTGACCCGGACGCCGTCATCGAACTCACCGGTGTGGAGCGGACCTTTGACTCCGAGCCCCCGGTGCACGCGCTGCGCGGTGTGAACCTGACCGTTCGGCGCGGCGAGCACCTCTCGATCGTCGGCCCTTCCGGCTCGGGGAAGTCGACGCTGCTCAACACGCTGGGCCTGCTCGACCGTCCCACCTCCGGTACCTACCGGCTCGACGGCGTCGAGACCACCGGGCTCGGCGACCTCGAACGCACCGCGCTGCGCGGCAGTCGTATCGGGTTCGTGTTCCAGTCCTTCCACCTCCTGCCGTACCGCACCGTCGACGAGAACGTCATGCTGGCCGAGGCGTACCGCAGGCCACGCCCGGGGCTCGGCCGCGGTACCCGTCTGACCCGCGCCCGGGAGGCGCTGGACCGGGTCGGGCTCGGGCACCGGTCGGGCTTCAGGCCCGACCGGCTCTCCGGCGGCGAACGCCAACGCGTCGCCATCGCACGGGCGTTGATCAGCGATCCCGCGCTGCTGCTCTGTGACGAACCGACCGGCAACCTGGACAGCGAGAACACCCTCTCCGTGCTGGAACTCTTCGACGACCTGTGCGCCCAGGGCATGACCCTGGTGCTCATCACCCACGACGAGACGGTCAGCCGCCGCGCGGGCCAGCGGGTCCGCATCACCGACGGCCGCCTCACCCAGGAGCCCGAGTGAAACTCGCGACGAGGGGGCTGACGAGGGCGGGGACGAGGGCGAAGGCGACACCGGCCGGGACCCGCATCGAACGCCCCTGGATGGACCCCCGGGACCTGTGGACGGAAGCTCTCGCGGGCGTCATGGCCCGCCCCGTACGGTCCGCCCTGACCACACTCGGCACCGTGCTCGGCATCACCACGCTGGTCATCACCATCGGGGTGGCCTCCACGGCCGGCAACCAGATCGTCGGCCGGTTCGACGCGCTCACCGCGACCTCGGTGACTGTGACCGTGCCGTCTGTGGCGCCCGGTTCGGACGACGAGCCACTGGTGGACTGGTCGGGGACCGACGCCGTCCGGCGGCTGGCCGGCGTGGACTCGGCCGCCGCCCTCGCCGACTCCCCACTGACCAACAGCGTCCAGGTGCGGTCCAACGACGTGAAGGCGCCCGGCGACGTCTCCGGCCAGACCCTGGCCGTGGTGGCCGCCTCGGCCGGCCTGCCCGCCGGGGTACGCGGTGCGATGACTTCGGGACGGTTCTACGACGCCGGCGACATCGCCCGGCACGCCCAGGTGGCGGTCCTCGGCGACCAAGCGGCACGGCTGCTTGGCATCAAGCGGGTGGAGGACTCCCCGGCGATCTTCTTCCGGGGCCAGTCGTACACCGTCATCGGCATCCTCGGCGGCATCAGGCGCGAGCAGCGCCTGTCCACCGCTGTGATGCTCCCGCCCACCACCGCGGCGGACCGCCTCGGCCTGGAGGACGTCACCCAGGTACTCATCAACACCGCGCTCGGCGCGGCCCGGCAGGTGGCACGCCAGGCTCCGATCGCCCTGGCCCCCGGGCAGCAGAACTCCCTCGCCGTGGCGGCGCCGGCCGACCTGTCCAAGGCTCGAAACGGTGTCCAGAACGACGTCAACGGCCTTTTCCTCGTCCTCGGCCTGGTCTCGCTGGTAGTGGGCGCGATCGGCATCGCCAACGTCACCCTGGTGACGGTGATGGAAAGGGTCGGCGAAATCGGGCTGCGGCGCGCGCTGGGCGCCTCGCGACGACAGGTGGCCGGCCAGTTCCTCCTGGAGTCGACGACGATCGGCCTGCTCGGCGGCATCGTCGGCGCGGCCCTGGGCATCGCCGTCGTGGTGTGTGTCGCCGTCTTCAAGGAGTGGACCCCGGTCCTGGACCTGAACCTCGCCCTCGGCGCCCCGCTCGCCGGAGCCCTTGTCGGCCTGCTCGCCGGTCTCTACCCGTCGCTGCGCGCCGCCCGGATGGAACCGGTGGACGCGCTCCGGGCACCTTCCTAGACCGGCACCCTCCCCAAGTTTGTCAAAGCCGAATGGCCGAGGCAAAAAAAGAAACACCGCGTTCAGTTCGAGAAAAAGAAAAGAATGAGGAGAATTTCCATGGCTATCAGCAAGATCATCACCCCCGCGGCGGCTGCCAGGCGCGCGGCGCAGGCGCGGCAGAACGCAGTCCTGGAGCGTAAGCAGCGGGCGGCCGCCCGGGCCCGCATGCTGCAGGCCGCTCGCCGTCGCCCCATCGGCGGCTGATGAATTGACACCGGAGGGCGGGCCTTCGGCATTGCGCCGGGGCCCGCCCTTGATGGTTGCGCGGATTCCGCAGGCAGCGAAATGGAATGAGGGATGAACGTTGACCATGCTCGGAGACCAGCCGACCATGCAGTTCCGCGTGGTCGAACCGGAGCCCGCCCGGTCGACAGGCCGACGCGTCGGCTCCTCGCGCAACCGTGTGCACGGCCGTCACCGTCGCCCCGTCATGGACAGCGCCGACCACGGTGGGGCCGACCGCGACGGGACCGAGCACTACAGGGTCGGCCACAGCGCCTACGAGACCGTTCCGGATCAGGAACAGACCCGGGCGGAGCCGGCGGTCCACGCCGGCGTCCCGGTCCGCCAGGCGGTCAGCCGTTTCTGGCCGCTGACCAGGGGGGACCGCGCCTGGCTGGTGCTGATCTGCGTCTGTGTGGTGCTTGCAGCCCTCGCCGAGACAGCGTCGATCCTGCTGTTCAGCGAACTGACCGACAACGCGCTCCAGGCCGGTTCGCTCTCCGCGTTCTGGGCCCCAGCCGGCATGTGGTTCGCCGCGGCGCTGCTCGGCGCGTTCGTCGGTTACATCGGCAACTCGCTCGCGGTCTGGACCGCCGAACGCTTTGTGATGCGGCTGCGGGAGAAGGTCTTCGCCCACGTTCAGACCCTCCCGCCCGACTTCTTCAGCCGTCACCGCACCGGCGATCTGGTCGAGCGTCTCACTGGGGACGTCGAGTCGATCGAGCAGATGGTGGTCTCCGGTGCGGTCGGTACCGTCTCAGCCGTCTTCAGCACGGTGCTCTTCTCCGCCGCCGCGCTCTATCTGCGCTGGGATCTCGCGCTGGCCACCTTCACGCTGGCCCCGCTGTTCTGGCTGGCCGCCAAGCGGTTCTCCGGGCGCATCAAGATCGTCGCCCGGCAGGAGCGGGTCGCCGACGGTGCGATCACCTCGGTGGTCGAGGAGTCACTCGGCCACATCGTCCTGACCCAGGCCTACAACCGAGGTCGAGCCGAGGAGAAGCGGCTGCGCCGCGAGGCCCGCGCCTGGATGCGCGCCTCGGTGACCGGCGCCCGCCTCAGCGAGCTCTACGAACAACTCGTCGAGGTCGTCGAGACGCTCTGCGTGCTCATCGTGATCGGGCTCGGCGCCTGGGAGATCTCCAAGGGCCGGATGACCATCGGTCAACTGCTGGCCTTCGCCGCCTTCCTGGGCTACCTGTACCCGCCGATCCGCTCCCTCGGCCAGCTCGGCCTGACCCTGACCGCCGCCACCGCCGGCGCCGAGCGGCTGCTGGAGATCCTCGACGCCCGGGCCGCCGTCACCGACCCGGCACCCGGCAGCGCGGTCGAGCTGCGCCGGGTACGCGGCGAGATCGAGTTCCACCAGGTCGGCTTCCGCTACCCCGGCGCTGCCAAGGACTCCCTCAGCGCGGTGTCGTTCACGGCCCGTCCCGGTGAACTGGTCCTGGTCACCGGCGCGAGCGGGGCCGGCAAGTCCACCGTCTCCAAGCTGCTGCTGCGCTTCTACGACCCGGCTGCCGGGCTGGTCCGGCTGGACGGGGTCCCCCTGGACCGGCTGCCGGTGGAGTTCCTGCGGGAAAACGTCGCCCTGCTGCCTCAGGAGACGCTCATCCTGCACGACTCCATCCACGAGAACATCGCCTGCGGCCGGCCGGGCGCCTCCGACACCGACGTCGTCCAGGCCGCCCGCGACGCCGACGCGCATGAGTTCATCGCCGCCCTCCCTGACGGCTACGGCACGCCGATCGACCCGCACACCGCGGAACTCTCCGGCGGCCAGCTCCAACGCATCGCCATCGCCCGCGCGATGCTCCGCGACGCGCCGGTACTCGTCCTCGACGAGCCCACCACCGGCCTGGACGCCCCGACCGCGCGCCGGGTCGTCGAACCGCTGCGCCGCCTGATGCGGGGGCGTACCACCATCATGATCACTCACGATCTGAACCTCGCCCGGGACGCCGACCGTATCCTCGTACTGGACCACGGTCGCCTCGTCGAAGCCGGCACCCACCACGAGCTGATGGCCCACGGCGGCACATACACCTACCTCCACCGCTCGCAGGACAACAGCACCGGGCAGCTCAGGGAATCGCGGTAGCCCTTTCCGTCCGTGGGCGTTCGGTGGCCGATCGCGGTCGGGTTCCAGTGCTGCGGGCCGCCGTTGAAGGCCGCCATCCCTGGCGCGGTCGACCCGGGCGAGGACCGCGACCGCGATCTCCTCGCCCCGTACCGCGAACTCCTCTTCGGTCAGCGGGTCTGCCGAAGCCATGGGTGTCACCCAGGCCCGCGTCTCACGCATCGAGAAGGGCCGACTGGAGCGCAGCGAGGTCGACACCCTCGCTGCCTACGTCAAGGCGCTCGGCGGCAAGTTGAAGATCGTCGCCGACTTCGGCGACGAGACCTATGGCCTCGGTTGACCGGTCGACAGACCACAGCCGGGGTTAATGGACACCCTGGTCGACAGGTTCGCCTCTTGAATTGGCGCAGATGCTCCACCCGGATACAGGGGCGGGGCATCTGCGCATTGGAAGGCGAATCCGCTGCGCGTGGGTTCGATTCCCGACCTTGAGCTGGCGCGATCGTCCTCTATGTCTTCAGTGCGATCCTGTCGGGCCTCATTGAGGCCGAGTTGAGGCCACAAGGATAGGAACAGACCGACAAGGGCTGACGGGCCCCAACCTGGATAACCGGATCTGACCTGCGAAAACGTCTCATCAGGTTCACGGGGTCCTCCCGCAGTCGTACGGACACCGGCCGGTGATACGACGTGCGGCCACCCGGGGCGTTTCCACCATGGCCGCCATGTCGATCATCACCGAGTTCTTCAGACGGCCCCTCATGACCGGTGCTGTGGCGCCCAGTTCACGACGACCGGCGTACGCGATGACCGAGGGCATCGGCCTGGAGCAGGCCCGCACCGTTGCCGAACTCGGCCCGGGGACCCGGGTGTTCACCGACGCGATCGTCGCCCGGCTCGCCTCCGACGCACGGCTCGTCGCCGTCGAACTCAACCCGGTGCTCGCCGCACGGCCGACGGCCACCCGGCGCGATACACGGCTGACCGCGGTGCAGGGGTCGGCGGCCGAACGGGCCGCCGCGGTGGTCTCCGGGCTGCCGTGGACGGTCATACCGCAGAACCAGCGCGGGTACATCCTGGATGCCGTGACCGAAGTCTTCGCGCCCGGCGGCCGGTTCACCACCTTCGCCTACCTGCACGCGGCCTGGACCCCGCCCGCCCGTCAACTCACCGCCGAACCGGCCCGCCGTTTCAACCGGTTGGAACGCTCGAAGACGGTGTGGGCGAACCTGCCGCCCGCTTTCGTGCACCGGGCCACCCAGAGGCCATGACCGCGAGCAGACCCGCGAGAGCGAGGACCACGACCGGGAAGACCAGCGCGAGGGGGGAGACCATCCGCGCGGGGACCCGCCGACCGCGGCCCAGGTCGACACGGTCATCCGCTCCGCACTGCACCAGGCCGACGAGCGCGCCGTCGCCGAGGTCGCCGCCCGCCTGGCACGGGCCGAGGACTGCACCGAGGTGAGGGTCAAGGTCGGGCTGCGCGGACGGATCGCCGCGGCCTTGCTCGGTGCCTCGAGGGGCCGGTGCGCGAGGTGGTCCGTCCGGCGGCCGGCGGAGAGAAGACGCTCAAGGACCTGGTCGCCGAGATGAAGGCGACCGACGCCGCCTTCGCCCGCTCCAAGCGGGAGGTGTTCAAGTCCTCCTTCGGCAACCGCTACCGCGCCGGGCTGATGAAACTTCTGGAGGCCCTCGACTTCCGCTCCTCCCACGACCGGCACAAGCCCGTCATCGAAGCCCTGGCCCTCATCGAGCGGCACAAGGACTCCTCCGCCACCACCTACCTGCCGCTCGGCGAGACCGTCCGGTTGCAAGGCGTGGTCCGCAAGGTCGGCGCCCGGTTCCGGCTCGCCCGACCTCTCACTGGGGGCCTCCGTCGGCCATGGGCGAAACCTGCGGCCCGACCGGTTCACCTGCGCTGACGTCCGGTGCGCTGTGCAGCCTCAGCCTGCGCCGGGGAGGTGAGCGGAGTGAGTTGGTGGATGTCGTGGCGGAGCCGTAGGGCCGCGATCTCGGCTTGGTCCGGCGGTCCCGAGGCGCTCAGAAGGTCGGTGAGTTCCTGAAGGTAGGTCTCGTGCCCGGCCGGGGACACGAGGAAGAGCATCCGGGCGGGTTCGGCGCCGGGGTTCGAGAATGCGTGAGGGCATCCGGCGGGTACGAACATGAAGCTCCCGGGGCCGCCCCGCATCACCTTCGCGCCGGTCCCGGACTCCCAGGAGCGCCAGTCGCCGATGGCCTGGGGGGTGGGATGGAAGGCGAGGAGGTCGAGTTCGCCTGCGAGGACGTAGAACACCTCCTCGGCCCGGTGATGCAGGTGCGCTCCGACATCGAATCCCGGCGCGACCTCGGCCTCGAACACCGACCAGGTCGTCGACTGTTCCGCACCAGCCTTCATGGTCATGGTCTGGATTCGGCGGCCGCCCCCGGGCGGCAGCAGCAGTCCATCGGTCATGTCTACTCGTTTCAGGGGTTCAGGGCTTCCATCCGGTGCTGCGCAACCAGGTCCCGAGTTTCATCAGGCCGGGGTGGTGTTCCCGCAGAGCCGAGATGTCGGGCAGGCCGGCAGGTCGCTCGTTGAAGAACGCGAACATCTTGGCGAGCTGTTCGTCGAAGGCTCGTATCTGCTCGACGGGCACCTGACGCAGCCGTGCCGGCAGGCCGCAGTGGCGGCCGAATGTCTCGGCGATCTCCGGAGGCGTCAGGACATCCCCGGCGATCTCGACGGTCCGGCCGAGGAAGTGCTCGGACCGGTCGAACGCGATCGCGGCGAACGCGCCGATGTCGCGTACCGCGATCAGTGGCATCGGAATCTGCGGTCGTACGGCGAGGCCGAGCACCAGTTCCCCGTTGTCCAGGACCGGGCGGTTGTAGGTGGCGAAGTTGTCCATGAAGGAAACGGGACGCAGGATCGTCGCCGGGAGTCCGAGCGAGCGGAGGTGTTCCTCGATCCGCTGCTTGCTTTCGTAGTACGGGATTCCGGAGTGAGCGTCCACGCCATTGAGCGAGCTGTAGACCAGGTGCTCGATGCCCAGCTCCCGGGCAAGATCCGCCACCGCCTTTCCCCGCCGTTCTTCGGCCACCACGCCTTCGGGGCTGATCCGGGGGCCGACCATCATGGTCAGCACGAGGAACACGCCATGGACGCCCTTCATCGCCTTCCGGAGCGATGCCGGATCGTCCAGGTCGCCGACGACAAGGTCGGCTCCTGCCGTACGCAGTGCTCTGGCGCGGGGTGAATCAGGGTCGCGGACCAGGGCTCTGACCGGCCGGCCGCGCTCGAGCAGTTGCTGTGCGGTCGCGCCACCCTGTTGGCCGGTGGCACCGATGACCAGCACGGGTCCCCTGTGATCTGCCATACGAAGCTCCTTGCGGAAACGGCTGGGCCGTCACATTTCGCGCGGGGTCGGGTCGCCATGGGGCGGTGTCCAGGAGGACCGGCCGGCAGCCCGCGGTGTCAGCTGTGGGTCCGGTGGTCGTGGCCGGCGAGTCGCGGCACCCCCTGGTGCGGTCACGTACCGCGTACGCGCCCCGGGGCCAGTAAAGGTAGACCGAGCTCAGCAGGTCATTCCAACTGCCGCCTCCCATGTACCCGTCGGACTGCCATGCTTCGACGAAGACATTGGAGGGGTTCTTTCCCCTGCCGTCGTTGTCCTTGGCGAAGGAGGTGGCGCAGTTGCCGGTCTTGTAGGAAGAGGTCTGGTCGTTGAAGCCCCACTGGTCCAGGTTCTGCCAGTAACCGCTGTCGTAGAACGACAGGATCCGGCCCGCGGGGAAGGGGGAGGTGTTGAAGTTGGCGTTCTCGTACAGGCGCAGCGGGGTGGAGCAGTACCCCTGGGCAGTGCTGGGGCTTGCGGTCTTGGCCTGTTGAGCGGCGCTCACGTCGCTCTCCTTGACGGTGCGGAAGCAGTCGATGACGCCGCGCCGGACGTTGCAGGCCCTGGCAGCGCCCCAGTCCTTGGACAGGTCGATCGTCTTGCCCTCGAAGCGTGCGAGGGTCGACGTCCCGGCCGCCTGGGCGGTCGGTGCCATGACGGTGGCGCTTCCCACTGCCAGCGCGAGTCCGCCGAGCGTGAGGCCTGCCGTGGCAAGGATTCTCTGCATTCTGCTTGCTCCCCTGATCGGGTCGGGTTCGAGGCATGACCGGAGGCAATTCCTGCCCGCTCGTCGTGGCGGAGCCGGGCCTCCGGGTTGTCCGTCGCGCTCTTTCCTGTCCTGGACCACGGTGCGCGGCCGACCGTCGGCGAACCTTGGCTAAACGTTGAATCCACTGGTCGAAGGTGCTATGCCAGGGTGGGAACTTGACACTCGGGGGCGTGCTGTGAAGGTTGAGTTCGATTTACTCGGCGGCGTCGAGGCGCGAGTGGACGGCCGAATCGTTGATCTGGGCCATGCCCGGCAGCGGTGTGTGCTGGCAGTGCTGCTTGTGGACGCCAACCGGGTGGTCAGGGTGGACCAGCTTGTCGAGCGCGTCTGGGCCGACCGTCCCCCGCAGCGGGCCAGGAACACGCTCTACGGCTACCTCTCCCGTCTGCGGCAAGCTTTGGCCATCGCAGAGGGGGCGGATATCGTCCGGCGATCCGGTGGTTATGTCCTCGACGTCGAGGCGACCGCAGTGGATCTGCACCGTTTCCGTGACGTTGCCGCACGGGCCCGGGCGGCCGTGCGGAGCGAGCAGGACGAGCAGGCCGCAACTCTGTTCGGGCAGGCGCTCGGCCTCTGGCGGGGAGATGCCTTCGCGGGTCTGGACACCCCTTGGATCAACGCCCTCCGCGACGCGGTCGACCAAGAACGGATCGCGGCCGAACTGGACCACACCGACGTTCGGCTCCGCCGCGGTCACCACACCGGACTGTTGGCCGAATTGGCCGCCCGGGTCGAGTCACACCCACTGGACGAACGACTGGCCGGCCAGTTCATCCTCGCCCTGTACCGCTGTGGCCGCCCGGCCGATGCCCTCAACCATTACCAGCAGGTCCGGCGGCTGCTGGCCGACGAATTCGGCTGTGACCCCGGCGTCCCGCTGCGGCAACTGCACCAGCAGATCCTCACCACCGATCCCGCACTGAACGTCCCAGCCGCCGTCCCGGCCGCCGGGCGTGCTCCGAGCTCCGCACCCGCTCTCGTACCGCGCCCGTTGCCCGTGCCCCCGCCGGTGCGCACCCCACGGGACGGCGCCGACCAGGCCGGCCCGCCGACACCGCAGCGTCCCCGGACAGGGAGCCACCTGGTGGGGCGGACAGCGGAGTTGACGGTCCTCGACGGTGCGATCGAGGACGCCTTGGCCGGTGCGCCAGGGGTGGTCGAGGTGGTCGGGGAACCGGGCATCGGAAAGACACGGCTGCTCGGCGAGCTGGGCGAGCGCGCGAGACAGCGCGGCTTCGTGTCCCTGGCAGGCCGCAGCGTGGAGTTCGACCGGGCTCCGTACGGTGCGTTCGTGGACGCCCTGGACGACCACCTCGGCACGGTGGACCTTCTCCGACTCCGTCACGACGGGTCACCGCCCGGCGCGTTCGCCCTGCTGAGTACGGTCTTCCCCGCGCTCAGTGATCGTTTCCCGACCGGGCCGGATCCGGTGACGGTCGAACGGTACTGGTTCCACCGGGCGGTGCGAACGTTGCTGGAGACGCTGAGTGCCGACGGCGGGCTCGTGCTCAGCCTGGACGACCTGCAGTGGACGGATGACGGTACTGCCGAGCTGATCGACCATCTGGTACGGCATCCGCCGAGGACACCGCTGCTGCTCGCCCTCGCCTACCGTCCTCGGCAGGCCCCGCCGCGACTCGCTGCGGCGCTGGCCCGGGCGGGAACGGAGGAAAGAGTGGCCAGGGTCGAGTTGGGTCCGCTGTCTCCGGCCGAGGGAGCGGAACTGTGCGGGGCCAGGACGGATCACTGGCGTTTCCAACGGTTGTACGAGGCCAGCGGCGGCAACCCGTTCTACCTGGAGGCGCTGGCCCGAAGCGCCGGGAACGAAAGCCCGCCGCCGGCGTCGGCCGTCCCGGTACCTGCCGCCGGCGATCTGCCGCAGTCGGTGCGGGCCGCGCTGCTGGAGGAGCTGGGAGGTCTGTCGGCCACTGCGAGGGTCTGTACACAGGCGGCCGCGGTGCTCGGCGACTCCTTTGAAGCCGGCATGGTGGCAGTCGTGGCCCAGACCGGTGAGACACAGGCCCTTGCCGCCCTGGACGAGGTCGCGGAGCGGGACCTCGTACGCCAGGTCGGTTCCACGCGCCAGTTCCGGTTCCGCCATCCGCTGGTGCGGGCAGCGGTGTACCAGGGGGCGGGCGCCGGCTGGCGGATCGAGGCACACACCCGGGCCGCGGACGGCCTGGCTCTGCACGGCGCGCCGCTGACCGCCCAGGCGTCGCACGTTCAGCGTTCGGCGCGCGTAGGAGACGAACACGCCGTCGACGTACTTGTACAGGCCGCCCGTCAGGTGATGACGATCGCACCGGCCACCGCCGCGCACTGGACACAGGAAGCCCTGCGGTTGCTCGGTGAGCAGAGTCGGCTGCGGCCCGAACTGTGGCTCCAGCAGGCCGATGCGCTGGGCATGGCCGGACGACTGCTGGAAAGCCGCGACATCCTGCGCACGGCCGCCACCCTCCTGCCCGCGCGGGACCGGGGCCGACGGGCCCGGGTGACTGCCCTACGAGCCACCATGGAGTGGGCGCTCGGCCGGTACGAAGAGGCCACGGCTCTGCTGCTGGGGGAGTTGGCGGACCACGAGGGCCAACTGCAGCCTGAGACCGCCACTTTGGAGTTGGGCGTCGCGGTGGTGGCGCTTCGTAAGAACGACTTCGCCACGGCGATCGACTGGGGCGAACGCGCGTTGCGTTCGGCGGCACGTATCGGCGACCCGCCGCAGACCACCGCGGTCCGCGCCCTCCTGGCCCTGGCGCACACCTTCGCGGGCGACGCCCGGGCAGCCGACCACCTCGACCCCGTGGTGGAAGTGCTCGACGACACCGACGACCAGGAACTGGCCGGGCAGATGGACACGCTCGTCATGACAGGCTGGACGGAGATGCTCCACGGACGCTACGACCCCGCACTGCGCCATCTCCGGCGAGGCCTGGATGTGTCCCGCCGCACCGGCCAGAGCCTCGTGCTCGCCGATCTCTTCGCCGCCTCCGCCTACGCCTTCATGTGGCTCGGGCGGCTGGACGAGGCGGCGGCCTACGCCGACGACGCCCTGGAGGCGGCGTCACTCGTCGGCAGCGGCGAGCCGCGCTCGTTGGCCGAGGTGGTGAGCGCGGCAGTCCTGATGTGGCGGGGAGACTTCGTCGGAGCACTGAAGATCTGTGAGGAGTCGCTCTCTTCGGCCGGCTCCGCACCGGGCGCGCACCGGTCGGCGATGGTGGGGATGCTCGGCCAGACTCTGCTGCTCAACGGCGACCCGGAGGGCTGCGTCAGCAAGGTGCTCGAAGCGGGCGGCGGCCCGCACCTGCTCGGGTTCGAAGCCCCGGTCCGCCCGATGTGGTTCCGGCTGCTGGCTGTCGCGGAACTGGCCCTGGGTGACGTGACAGCTGCCGAGACGTGGGCCGACCGAGCAGCCGCTGCCGCCGGGCTCGATCTGTCGCCCGGCTGGCGCGGGTTCGCGTTGCAGGCCCGCGCCGAGGTACAACTCGCCCGGCAGAACCCGGCGGCGGGTCCCACCGCGTGCCGGGCCGCTGCCGAGTTTCGCGCGGCCCGGATGCCCCTGAACGAGGCCATGGCCCGGCTGACCGCCGGTACCGCGCTGTCCGCCTCCGGCCGCCAGGCCGAAGCACTCGCCGAGCTGGAACAGGCGAAAGTCTTGGCGGACACCTGCGGGACCCTCGCCGTGTCCGAATTGGCTGAGCACGAACACCACCGAATCGCCGCCCAGGCCCCGCTGGGACGGGGCGGTATGTCCTGAGCTTCTCAGGCGCGCCGCAGAGCGTAGGTGTTCCAGAGTTCGCCGGCGAAGAAGCGGCCGAAACGAGTGAGTGCCGCGGCGCCGTGCGGGCCCGTTGTGCGGAACGTGGTGAGCAGGCGGGCGAGATCGGTGGCGCCGAGACTCACCGTGCCCGTGCCCAGGAGCGCGGCGTCGGTCCCGCCCGGTTCGTGGACGTGTCCGTCCAGGATGCGGAAGGTCAGCCTGGTCGTGTCGGTCCACAGGCGGGCCGGGGTGCCGGGCGCCAGGTCCTTGCGGCCGGTGAAGGTGCGGGGCCGGCCGTCGGCGTCGGTGAAGTGGAGCCGGTAGCGCATCGTCCGGCAGCCGTCCTCGAACAGGCGGACGCTGCCGTGCAGGACGGGCCGGCGTCCGCCGAAGGAGGAGCTGTCGATCCAGCCGTCCGCGCGCGCCTCGTGGTCCGGTTCCTCCAGGAAGGCGTCCACGTCGTCGGCCGTGACGGTGAGCCGGAACGCGAGCGGTTCGGTCCGGGCCCCGTCCGCACCGGGTGCGTAGCGTCCGCGCAGTTCCTCCGTGAACTGGAGAGAGGTGCGGCGGGGATACGTGCGGTGCGCGACCGCCCGTGGAGTGGCGGGCCGGTGCTCCAGCAGGCGGGTGCACATACGGTCGGCCAGGGCCGCGATGGTGAGGGCCGGGTTGGGGCCCACCGGGCCGGGCATCGCCGCCCCGTCCGCGACGTACAGGCCCGGGTGGCCGAAGACCTCGCCGTACGGATCGCAGACCCCGATGTCGGGATGCCGGCCGATGGGGGCGCCGCCGAGCGGGTGCACCGTGAGGACGCGGTTCCGGTGCCAGAGCGGATGGTCGGCGTATCCGCCGCCGAGCGCGCCGGCGATCTGCCGCATGAGTGTGCGCGTCCGCTCGAACTGGGCCGCGCTGCCGCCCCGTACCGTCCAGGTGCTGTCCAACCGGCCGCCCCGCATGCGCAGTTCGCCGTCCGGCACATCTCGGCCCATCGCGAGCAGTGGCAGGGACGTACCGGTGAAGGCGCCGTCGCCGAGGAGTTCGGCGAACGCGCCCGAGAGGCTGGGGTCCGGGGCGCGGGAGATCCGGTCGAGCAGCCTCCCGGCCAGGAAGCGGGCCGCCCGGGAGACTCCCTGCGGTGCGTGAGCGCCTTCTACGAGCCACTCCACGAAACCCGGGTATCCCGCGTCCTGGATGTACCCTCCGCGCCCCGCGCCGGGTACGCCGTCCAGTTCGTCGGGCAGCCGGATGGAGCTGGTGATGACCGGACCGTGGCTGGGGCGCATCGGCCGGGGCTCGGCGCCCCGCCCGGCCCGGAGCACGAACGCGAGGTGGTCGCCGTTCGTCGAGAACCGGCTGCCGATCGCCGGGCTCAGACCGGGCAGGTTCCGGCGGGAACGCAGGAGCAGCGAGACCGTGTTGTAGGTGCCGGCGGCGAGGACCAGACGGTCGCAGCTGATGGTGTGGAACGTTCGGGAGGTGCGGGGTGATCCGGGGGAGTGGGGTGATCCGGACGCGACTCCTCCGTCCCCGCGGCGGCCGTCCGGATCACCCCTTTCCCCTCCCCCTTCGCCATCTGGTCCGTGTCCTCCGTGTCTGACGTAGTCCACCGCGTATCCGCCTCGCGCGAGGGCCCGCACCGCGCGCACCTCGTGTCCGGTGCGCAGGTCGGCACCGTGCCGCCGTGCCGCCGACAGATAGGTGTGGTCGAGGCTGTTCTTCGCCCCGTCGTTGCAGCCGAGGTTGCACTCACCGCACAGCCGGCAGGTACGACGGCCGACACCGTGCAGGTTGCCCTGGTCGGTGTCGGCCAACGGCAGTCCGGGCTCGGGGTCGGCGCCCGGTTTCGGCGCGAAGCTGATCGCGAGCGGCGGCCGCTGCGCGGTCAGGCCCAGCCGTTCGGCCGCTTCACGCATCGCGTGTGCCCGGGGTGTGTCCGTGTAGCCGGGGCGGTCGAGCGGGTACGGGACCGGGCGGAGCATCCGCTCGACCTCGTCGTAGTGCGGGTCGAGTTCGGCGCGGCCGACGGGCCAGGCCTCGTAGCCGCCGCCGGGCAGCGGCTGTTCGTCGACGAACCAGCGTTCGTCCTTGCGCAGCAGCACGCTCGCGTAGATGAGCGATCCGCCGCCCAGTCCGCTGGCGACGACGGAGTCGAAGGCGCGGAAGCTCCACACGTCGAACAGGCCGTGCAGGCCTGCCCGCGGGTCCCAGAACGCACGGCCGAGTTCGGCCGGGGAACGGGCGAAGCCGCCGGGCGGGTAGGCGCGTCCGCGTTCCAGCAGGACCACCTGCTGTCCGGCCGCGGCCAGCCGGTACGCGGCCACGGAGCCGCCGAATCCCGAGCCGACGACGACGGTTTCGACGTGTTCGGCGTGCGACTCCGGCATCTCACACAGCCCTTCGGTGGAGGAAGTCGAGCAGGTGCGGGAACACGTCCCGGTGCGCGTCCCGGCCGATGATCGTGTCCACATAGCCGTAGCCGGGGGCGACGAACAGTTCGTAGCGGTCGGGGTCGGCGGTCTCCCGCGACATCACCCCGTGCTCCTGGACGACGGAGTCCCCGAAGACGCGGTTGTGCTCGCCGGTCAGGAGCAGCACCGGCGGGCCGCCCTTGGCCGCCGCCGCGAGGTAGTCGTCGGGGAGGTGCGCGTGGCGCGGCTCGGCGGCGTCGTACTTCACGGCACGACCCGCTCGTACGATCCTGCCGATGTGCCGGTGGTAGCCCAGCCCGACAGGGCCGAGCAGGTCCGCGACGCGGTCGTGCGTGACGGGGTCGAGTTTGTCGTGGCTGTAGAGCGCGGGCCAGCCGGTACCCCACATGAAACTCACCATGTGGCAGGCCGGGTTGTCGCACTCCGGGTGGGCCAGTGACACCAGACGGGCGAACAGCCCGCTCCGGCTGTACCAGGCCGCGTCGCCGCTGCGCGGGTCGAGCTGGGACAGCCCGAGCGCGCCCTCGACGAGCGCGGGGCCGTACGCGAGCTTCCAGCGCGACCAGGCCGGTACGCGCATCAGCAGGCCGACCGCGCTGGTGACGACGCTGGTGATGTCCCGTACGGCGCCGGCGTACAGGCTCATGAGGAAGGTCATCGACCCGAGACAGTGCGCCACGACGTGCACCCGCCGTTCGCCGACATGCCGACGCAGTTCGGCGAGCGCGGCCGGGTAGTCGTACAGGGCGATGTCGTCGAGGGTGTGTGCGTGCGGTTCCGTGTTGTACGGGAAGCGGTTGCTCATCCGCATGTCGAGCGTCCACACGTCCGCGAAGCCGTTGTCGAGGAGGCAGGTCGCCAGATTCCGGTGCTCGGGCATGATGAACAGGTCGCTGGACGCGGTCAGTCCATGGACGAGGAGTACGACGTCGTCGCACTCCGCCCGGCGGAAACGGGTCAGCTGGAGGCCGAGTCCGTCGTCCGTGGTGACGGGGTGGACGGTGACCTGGGCGTCGGGAACGCCGGTCGTGGTGTGACGGGGGACGGCGGCGCCCTTCTGGATCGGCATGATTTTCCCCCTCAGTCGGTCGACCGCCCCCACGATGGCGTCGGCGGCCAGGCAGAGGTCATCGTGGCGCTCCCGGCTTCGGTGTACCTGCGGAAAACCTGAAATCGGCAGGTCACGGCGCCGATGCCAGGTCAGGCTCGGTTGCCGTCGCTCTTCGAGGCACCTCACCGCGGTGCTGCCAGAGGCCGGAGTGTCTGCGCGTTGGAACGGGAATTCGCTGCGCGTGGATTCGATACCCCGTCCTGCGCCGGCGCGTTCGCTCTCGGGTCTTCTGTGCGGACGGACCAGTCCCGCAGGTCGGCAACGTCGACGCCGCTGCTGCGGCGCTGCGGAACTGGGCGCTCAACCTGCACCCCGTTCAACCCGAACCCGAACCCGCTGCGGCGTGCGTGTGCCGCGGCGCGATCGAAGAGAAGGGTTCTGCTCCGACAGCACAACGGCGTCCGAGCAGAGGGGTGAAGCTTCTACGCGTCGACCGCGGCACGCGTCTCCAGCCCGCTCCACCAGGAGCTGAGGCAGTGTCACGTATGGGGCGGATACCGGCCAGCGCACCCCGGCTCGGACCCAGGAATCGAACGCACCGTTCACCGACCGTGATGGCCCCCCGTGGTCGCTGCCAGAGCCCGCTTCGGAGCGTCAATGCCAAAGGCGCCTGTTCGCGGCATCAAGCACAGCCCTGCACTCAGAGGTAGTTGCATGCCGGTGCTCTGGTGGACCCGAAGGCGGCGGGACGGGACCCGAAGGTTCGAGAGGCGGCTCGGGTCGGATGCCGACGTGGACGATTGGCCGCGCTCAGCGGCCCGCCATTTTGGGGGTACGGGCCCGCGGCCCGGGTTCGGCCCTGTGTCCGGCCTTCCGTGGCACTGTCTGGGGCCATCACCTGTTCACGGGGGCCGACCCCCTTGGTCGGCCCCCGTGAACAGGTTCTCGCGAGTCGCGATATCAAGCGTGTGTCTCGCTGGCCGAAGGTGTCACCCCCTCGGTCTCGTACTGCTTCTCCTTGGGCGGGGGAGTGAACATCAGCCGTAGTCCGAGACTGGCGCAGAGGGGGCCCAGGGCGCACATCGCGGCGGCGCTGACGAACGCGGCGTCCAGGTGGCCGGCGTCGTAGCCGAAGCCGCCGAAGTAGGTGGCGAAGAGGGAGGCGAAGCCGAAGAACATGCCCGGGATGAGAGCGAAGGGCTTCAGCCGGCCGGTCGTCAGCAGGGTGCCGTTGACGACGAAGACGACCACGGCCAGGGCGAGGGTCTGGGCGAACGCGCCGGTGCCGAACATGGTGCCTGTCTGGCGGTTGAGGAGTACGGCCACCACACCGAAGCCGGCCCCGGTGGTGGTGGCGGTGACCATGGCGATTGCGTTGGAGCGGCTCGGACCGCCCTGGAGGAAGGTTCCTGCCCAGGTGATGAAGATGGCCCAGGTCGGCATCTTGAGCGGGCTCATCAGCAGGAAGACAGTGGCGAAGGCGACGATCGAGGCGCTGACCTCGTGCGGGAGTCTGATGCGTCCGATGTGCATGGTTACGCCAATCCGCCTGGCTTGGCCAGCAGTTCCTTGAGGCCCGTGTCGATGAACGCGGTGTCCGTCGGGTTGCTGCCGTGCCCTGCGAAGTGGCCCCAGATGCCGGGGATCACCCGGAGTTCGGCGCCCGGTATGTGGCTGACGGCCCATGCCTCGTCCTCCGGCGGGAAGTAGAGGTCCTTCTCGGCGGGCATGTCGAGCGTGGTGGCGCGGATCGAGCCGAGCGCCGCCTCGGTGTCGCCGTCGAAGCCGGGGGTGAGTCCGACGTCGCCGTTCTGCCAGGTCCAGAGCATGGTGAGGAGGTTGTTGGGGTCGCGGCCGTCGAGGAAGAAGCCCTCCCAGAAGCCGACGAGGAAGTCCTCCAGGGAGGTGTAGCCGAGTTTCTCGTACTCCTTCTCCCAGTAGAAGGCCTGCGAGAAGCCCCAGCCCGCGTACACCCGGGCGAGCGCGCGCAGTCCGGTGGTCGGCCATTTCTCGTCGTACCAGCCGCCGTTGTAGACCGCGTCGGCGGTGAGTGCGGCTTTGACGCCTTCCAGGAAGACCTTGTTGTGGAGGCTGGTGCGTGGGGAGCCGCAGAAGGGGGCGATCCGCTCGACCATCTCCGGGTGGCTGACGGCCCACTGGTAGGTCTGGCCGGCGCCCATCGACCAGCCGGTCACCAGCGCGATCCGTTCGATGCCGAACTCCTCGGTGACGAGCTTGTGCTGGGCCTCGATCTGGTCGTGGACCGTGATGTGCGGGAAGCGGGCGCGGTCGTAGGGCGGCGGGGTGTTGCTCGGTGAGGTGGACAGGCCGTTGCCGAGCATGTTGGGGACGATGATGAAGTAGTGCTCGGGGTCCAGGGCCATGCCGGAGCCGATGAGCCATTCGTTGTCCCAGTGCCGCCCGGAGTACCAGGTGGGGTACACGATCACGTTGGACTTGTCGGCGTTCAGCTCGCCGTACGTGGTGTAGGCGAGGGCGGCACCGCGCAGGGTGGCGCCGTGCTGGGTGGTGAAGTCGCCCAGCTGGAAGGTGAGATGTTCGCGCATGGAGCTGCCTTTCGGGGAACTGTCGCTCAGGAGAACCACCGGGACTGTCTTTCAGGACGTGACGGCGCACTGGCCGCGGTCGGCCTTCCTCGGTCCTTCGGCCGTCGGCTTGATGTCGAAGTCGAAGATCGCGGTGGGGAGGTAGAGGGTGCTGCACGCGTTCGGGATGTCGACAACGCCGCTGATCCGGCCCTCGATGGGGGCCGAACCGAGGAGGAGGTAGGCCTGTTCGCCGCTGTAGCCGAAGGTCGTGAGGTAGTCGACGGCGTTGAGGCAGGCGTTGCGGTACGCCATCGTCGCGTCGAGGTAGTGGTTGGTGTCCGTTTCGTGGTCGACGGAGATGCCGACGAACGAGATGAACTCGGTGTACTGCGGTGCGACGTTGCCGGGCATGAAGATCGGGTTGGTCGTGACCCCGTACTTCTCCATGCCGCCCTTGATCAGGTCGACGTGCAGGTCGATGTAGCCGCCCATCTCGATGGCGCCGCAGAAGGTGATCTCGCCGTCGCCCTGGCTGAAGTGCAGGTCGCCGCCGGACAGCAGGGCGCCGGGGACGAGGACGGGGTAGAAGACCCGGGAGCCGCGGGTGAAGTTCTTGATGTCGTGGTTGCCGCCGTTCTCGCGGGCCGGGACCGTGCGAGCACCTTCGGCGGCGATCCGGGAGGCGGCCTCGCCGCTCGCCGTGCCGGCCAGGGCGTTCTCGGCGAGCGGGGGCAGGGCGAGGGCCGGTACCCGGTGCGGGTCGGTGTCGATGAGGGCCTGCTCGCGGGCGTTCCAGCGGGCCAGCAGTTCGGCGGAGGGCGCGGTGCCGAAGAGGCCGGGGTGGGTGATGCCGGTGTAGCGGACGCCGGGGATGTGGCGTGAGGTGGCCTGCTGGCCGTGAAAGTCCCAGACGGCCTTGTACGAGTCGGGGAAGCGGTCGGTGAGGAACCCGCCGCCGTTGTCCTTGGCGAAGACGCCGGTGTAGCCCCAGCCCTGTCCGGAGCCCTCGCCCTGCGACTGCGGCACGGGTCCGAGGTCGAGGATGTCGACGACGAGCAGGTCACCGGGTTCGGCGCCTTCCACCGCGATGGGCCCGCTGAGCATGTGGGCGTAGCTGAGGTCGACGTCGCGTACGTCGTTGGCCGAGTCGTTGTTGCCGATCTGGTTGTCGGTCCAGTCCCGGCATTCGATGCGGAAGTCCGAGCCCGGCTTCACGGTGACGGCGGGCGGGATGTCGGGGTGCCAGCGGTTGTGGCCGGGGACCTTCTGGTCGCGCATGGACATGGCCTGGTCGACGCTGAAGACGACTTCGGGCATAGGACTGCCTCCAAGAACAGGTGGGTGGGGGTTCGGGCAACAGGGTTCAGGGCTTGGGCAGTTGGGCTTGGCGGGGATCGGCGGCCGAGGTGGGGCGGCGGCGGGCCGGCGGCACCTCGGTGACGATGCGCGGTTCGTGGGCGCTGGCCTCCTGGGACCGGAGGGCTCGGGCCAGGGGGGCGGAGGTGCGGGGGAGCATCGGGGCGGTGAAGACACGGCGGCCTTGGAGGCCGCACGTTGGGCACTGTTCTTCGGGGAGGGCACGGCCCATCGGACGGGTCACGTCGAAGGGGCCGCAGCCCGGGCAGCGGTACTGGTATGTCGCCATGGACGGCTCACTTCCAAATGCTTCGAGAGGAAAATATTTCCATCCGAAGCAATTGGGCAAGAGTTCGCCGTGTTACGTACGCGTAAAAGGATGGGGGCGCCGCGGTGTCGCCTACGACAGTTGCTGGAGCACGTCCCACTGCAGTCCGTCGGCCGCGGCGAGGAACACCCGCTGGTGCAGGTGGCGGTCGCGGATCTGGACGGTGCCGCGCGGAGTCTCGTACTCAAGGCCTTCGGCGGTCGCCTGGATCCTGTCCATGTCCGTGCCGCCCGCACGGCGCAGCAACTCGGTGAGCATGCGCACGCCCTCGTAGCAGGACTCGCCGAGGCTGTTGAGCACCGGTGCCGCAGGGCCGAAGCGGCGCCCGTACGCGGCGGCGAAGTCGAGGCCGGACGCGGTGGGCAGGTCCTCGAAGTAGCCGGCCGAGGTCATCAGCCCACGCGTGTTCTCCGGCCCGGTCGCCAGCAGGACGTTCTCCTCGATCAGCGAGCTGAACCGGATGTGGTCGCGGTCGAGTCCGGCGGCGGTGAACGCGCGGTTGAAGAGCACGGCGTCGTCGCCGATCAGCAGCATGAGGACGGCCTCGCAGTCGCTGGCCGCGACCCGGGCCAGGACCGGGGCGAAGTCCTTGGTGCCGAGAGGCACGTACATCTCGTCGCAGACCTCGCCGCCCAGCTCCCGCAGGTAGCGGCGGGCGGCGCGGGCGGAGGAGCGGGGCCAGACGTAGTCGTCGCCCACGATCGTCCAGCGGCGGATGCCGAGTTCACCGGCGAACCACTGCAGCGAGGGCCGCAGTTGACGTCCTGGGGTCTCGCCGGTGAGGAACACGCCGGGTGACCGCTCTCCCCCCTCGTAGAGGGCGGTGTAGACGTACGGCACACGGCCGTCGATGCGCGGGGCGACGACCTCACGGACGGCGGAGATGTGCCAGCCGGCAACCGCGTCGACGACGCCGCCGGTGATCAGTGCGTCGATCTCGGTCGCCACCTGCTCGGGCGGTGCCCCGCCGTCTACGAGTACGAGCCGCAGCTCCCGGCCCAGCACGCCCGAGTCGGCGTTGACCTCCTCGGCCGCGAGCTGGGCGCAACTCTCGCAGGACGGCCCGAAGATCCCGGCGGGGCCCTGGAGCGGTATCACCAGGGCGACGTCCAGCGCGTCCCGGGTCCGGCCTGCCGGAGAGCCGAGCCGGACAGACGCCTTCTCGATCATAGGGCTCACACTAGCGATTGGTTGCTACGAGAATATTTCACGACGATAAGGAAATGACTGTATCGTGGAACCACTTCATGTGACTTCTCTGTCGCGCCGGCCTGCACGGCCGCGACCGCCGGAGCACACCCTCACACCACGACGACACTTGGCAGGGCGATGACCACGACCCCGGCGGCCGTATCCGAACTCGACTTGGCGCGAGCACTCACGCTCGTGGAGCGGAGCGTCGTCCAACGGCTCGGCGAGGCACTGAAGGCAGAGGGTGCGACGCTCGAGGAATGGCGCGTGCTGTCGTTCCTCGCCGACGACGCCGGCCACGCGATGGCCGAAGTCGCCGAGTTCGCCCTGCTGACGGCACCGACCCTGACCAAGGTCGTCGACCGCATGGTGTCCCTCGGCCTCGTCCTGCGCCGGGTGGACGAGGCCGACCGGCGGCGCGTCCTGGTCTTCGCGTCCGAGCGGGGAAGCGAGGTGTTGCCCCGCTGGACCGCTGCGGTGGAACGCGAACAGGATCACATCAGGACCGCCCTCGGCGCCGAGGAGGCGGCCCTGTTGCGGACGCTGCTGCAGCGGGCCTTTAGACGGCTGGGCTGACGGGCGTGTGTCTGGAACGAGCCGCATCGTCGGTCGAGCCGCGGTCGGCCACCTGCTCGATCTCGGTGCCCTGCAGGATGCGCTTGACCGGGACTTGGACTTCTTGCCGGTGATGGCGTGCGGGACCGCGCCTTGATGCTTCTCTGCACCATGTCGATGGAGCGGGCGCCTCCGGTATGTCGTCAGACGGCCTTCGGGAGCCGACGGGGCAACAGCGTGAGCCATGAGAACCCCCGGCGAAGGGTCCATGGGGCGATCGACTTCGACTCTTCGCCGGGGGTTCTTGTCCGGTCGGCTCACGCCGGCTGATGCGTCTTTGCTGCTGCCTCAGTCGGTGAGCTGCATCTGCATTTGGAGTTGCAGCAGTTCCTCGACGTGCCGGATCTCGACTATCCGGCCGTCGACCACGCGCGCGAGATCGATGCCGGAACAGGTCACGTCACGGCCGGTCGCGGGCAGTCCGAACCAAGGGCCGGTGTGGGTCGCTGTGACCACCCACTGGGAGACGACCCAGCCGTCGTCGGTCTCGGCCTGGTAGACGATCTCGTGGTGAGGGTTGGTGAACCCGTCGCGCATGGCAGCGACCATCCCCTTCATCCCCTCGATCGCCGAGGGAGCCCCTGCGGGCAGGTTGTGGTCGACGAGATCGGGCGAGACCAGGGTGTCCACCGCATCGATATCGCCCGCGTCGAAGGCGGCGAACAGGCGGGTGGGGACATCGCGGGCGGAAGTGATTTGGCTGTTCATCAGGGGTTTTCCTCTCACCTCGGGGTGCCGACTCTCGAAGTCGGTCAGGCTGTGGGGTCGATGGGGTAGAAGGCGTTGATCTCGGCCAGAACGTGGTCGGGTGCTTCGTGGAGGAGGAAGTGTCCGGCGCCGGGGACATCGGCGGAGGTGGCGTGGGGCGCGGCGTCCTGGAGGGGCGTCAGGACCATCTCGGCGAGGCCGGCCTGGGTGATCATGCGGACCGGGATGGTCAGCGGGGTTTCCTGGAATCTGGTGTTGTCGGCCTCGTCCTGGCTCTCGGTCCGGTAGAGCTCGAAGCCGGCGTGCAGGACCTGGGGGCGGGAGTACAGCCGGACGTACTCGGCCAGTTCGTCGGCGGAGATGTTCTCGCCGGCGGTCCTCATCCCCTGGAAGAAGTGGGTGAGGAAGGTCTCGACCCGGCCGGTGACCAGTTCCTCCGCGAGGGGACGCTGCTTGTTGAAGGAGAAGTGCCAGAACATCGACTCGATGGCGGCGAACTTCAGGTTCTTGCCGGTCAGGCCGTAGTCCATGAGGAACAGGCCCGACACCTGCTCGCGGTACTGGGCGGCCAGTGGATAGGCGACGCTGACGCCGAAGTCGTGGGCGACGACCTGCACGTTCTCGCGGTGGCCGAGGTGGTCGAGCAGCTTGTGGACGTACGTGGCCAGGACCGCCTTGGTTCTGGAGTGCGGGTTCCCGGTCGAGTCGCCCAGGCCCGGCAGGTCGATGGCGATGACGGTGCGGCCGGGCAGCAGAGAGGGCATGACCTGGCGGTACTCGTACCAGCTCTGCGGCCAGCCGTGCAGCAGCACCATGACCTGCGGGCCGTCGCCGCCGATGACGTAGTGCATCTGTACGTCGTCGATGGTGGTGAAGCCGTGCCGGAAGTGCTTGTTGAACTCGGCGTCGTCCTTGGTCGCCGCGTCGTAGCCGGGGCTGAGCGGTTCCTCCGACTCGACGGCTACGGCGGTCGTGGAGGCTGTGGTGAAGGCGTTCATGGTCGTGGTACGTCCTTTGTGACGGTGGGTGTTGTCGTGCACGGCGGTGCGGCCGGAGGCCGGTGGACCGCGCCTGCTTGCGGCCGCCCGGGGTGGGCGGTCAGACAGCGATGCCGCCGTCGACGTTCCAGCTGGCGCCGGTGATGAAGTGGGCTTCGGGGCCGGCGAGATAGGCGACGGCGCTGGCGATGTCGGCGGGCTCGGCGAAGTGGTCGAGCGGCATGAGCTGCTTCAGGGATTCCGCGTACGGGCCGGAGACAGGGGTCATGTCCGTAGCGGTGGGGCCGGGCTGCACGTTGTTGACGGTGATACCGCGCGGACCGAGTTCGCGGGCCAGGCCGCGGGTGAGACCGGCGACAGCGGCCTTGGTCAGGGCGTAGACGGTTGCGCCGGGGAAGGGGACGCGGTCGACGATGACGCTGCCGATGGTGATGATGCGACCGCCCTGGCCGAGGTGGGGAGCGGCGGCCTGGACGGCGCTGAACACGCCCCGGACGTTGACGGCGATCATCCGGTCGAACTCCGCCAGCGGGAAGTCCTCGACCGGCGCGGCGTGGGAGACGCCGGCGTTGTTGACGAGGATGTCCAGTCCGCCGAAATGCTCCGTGGTGTGGCTGACCGCGGCCCGGACGGCTTCGTGGTCCGCGTTGTCCGCCTGCACGGCCAGGGCGCCCGTCGCCTCGGCCACGGCGTTCGCCTGGTCCTTGGCGCTGGCGTAGGTGAAGGCGACCTGGGCGCCGTCGGCGGTCAGACGGCGCACGATCCCGGCACCGATGCCCCGGGACCCGCCCGTGACCAGGGCGGTCTTGCCGTCGAGGGGCCGTACGCCGGACCGGGTGGTGCCGGGGGCGAGCTGGGTGCCCATGGGTGTCTCCGATTCTTCAGCACTTCACTTGCGAACCGAACTGTTCGGTTACTATATCCATGATGACACTAACCTGAGCAACCACGGGATTCCTTCCGTGGCGGCGAACTTTTCTCAAGGAGGCTTCGATGCCCAGCACGGGACGGCCCCGGTCCTTCGACACCGACGAGGCGCTGGAGGTGGCGATGCGGGTGTTCTGGTCCGAGGGTTACGAAGGTGCCTCGCTCGCCGCGCTGACCGAGGCCATGGGGATCAACCGGCGCAGCATCTACGCCGCCTTCGGCAACAAGGAGGAGCTGTTCCGCAAGGCCGTCGACCGCTATGTGCAGGGTCCGGGAGCCTTTGTGGCCCCGGCACTTGAGCTGTCCACCGCCCGGGAGGTGGCCCAGGCGATGCTGCACGGAGGCGTGGAGGCCCACACCGCGCCCGGCTGCCCGCGCGGCTGCCTGCTGGTGCAGTCCGCGCTGGCCGCCGGCCCGGAAAGCGAACCGGTCCGCCGCGACCTGGCCGAACGCCGCGAGGCCGGAGTGGCCGCCCTGCGGAAACGGTTCGAACAAGCCCAGGCCGAGGGCGACCTGCCACTCACCGCCGACCCGGATACCCTCGCCCGCTATGTGCACACCGTCGGGCAGGGCCTCGCCGTACAGGCCGCCGGCGGCGCCAGTCGAGAAGACATGCACCGCGTCGTCGACCAGGCACTCAGCACCTGGCCGAGCAACTGAAGCCTCGCGGCGCCGGCCGGCCGGTCTGCGGGTGCGAACGGAGACCCCCGGCTCCTGCCTGAGCGGGCGTCCGTCAGGAGCCGGTCGATCCGATCGATCTCCACGAGCCGTCCGCAGAGCATGGCACAGGACAACGCGTCGGCAGGCCGCTACGGCTGGACCGTGTTCGTCGCCCCGGAGGGGTGCGGGTGAGGTTGAAACGGTCGGGGTCGGTCCAGTGAGCCGGGTCGCGGGTGGCGGCGCCGAGGAACATGAGGATCTTGGTGCCCTCGGGGATGACGACGACGCCAGCGATGGCGGTGGCGGTGCGGAAGAAAGCCTGCACCGGCGACTGCCGGCGCACCGCCCCGCCGAAGGCGACCCGTGCCAACTCCGGCCGTTCCCGCAGCCGTTGCCACTGCTCGGGATGCCTGGCGAACGCGTACAGGCAGGCTGCCGGGCCGTGCACTGTGGTGTCGATGTAGGCGGTGAGCAGGGAGCGCAGCACCAGCGGTGCCTGTGCGGGCGTGAGGTCCCCGCGGTCGGCGGCGCCCCGGCCGGATCCGTGCCCCGAAGCCATCCTCGGACAACGCCTCCCGGGCGCAGTCGCGTCTCGTGCCTGCGGACCTCGTCGCCGAGAGCAGCCAGCGTGATTCCGCGCGCCGAAGCGACGGCGGAGGAGATCGCTCCGGCAGGACGGCGACGGCACGTACGTATATGGAATACGTACTCCTACCGACGTGTCCCTGACACCTGTGCCGTTTCCTTGCGGTCATGACGACACCGAGCGTGAAAGCGCAGATGCCGAAGAACGTCAGGCTGGCCATGGTCGGGGTATGGGTCCAGGCCGTGCTGAACCTGGCGGCGGGATTCCTGTTGCTGGCCGTGGTGAACGACGCGGTGGACCACGGTCAGGACGAGGGGGCCGGGCTGCTCCGGTTCGTGGCGGTGCTGTCGCTGCTGATCGCGGGGGCGCTCCTGCTGTGCGGTGTTTTCGCGGGCAAGCGGTCGAACGGGATACGTGTCACGGTCATCGTCATCGAGGCGCTGAGCCTGCTGAGCGGTGTGCTGGGCCTGTTCCAGGGGGGCGGGGTCGGGGTCGTCCCGAGCATCGCCTTCGCTCTCGTCGTGCTGCGGGGCTTCAGTTCCGCGGAAGCCAGGAACTGGTTCGACCAGTGAGATACGGGTCGAAGCGCATACCCGGGCCGAAACACTCCCTCGTGCCTGCCGTCGCGGTCCTTGCCGTCGCCGTCCTGTTCACCGGGGGTTGTTCGAGCGCCCACGGCACCTCCCTTTCCGGGGACCCGTCCGAGAGTGCGACGGGGGTGTCCGAGTCGCCGAGCCCTTCGCCGACTCCTTCTCTCACTCCGCTGTATCCGACCGGGGCGTCCGGTTGCCACGACAACACGGGGTGGACGGCCGAGGATTCCAAGGACTGGGTTCGGCTCGTCGTCGACACGCCCCAGGAGAACTATGTGGACGAGGGGCTGAGCGTCGTCAGCCTGCCGGGGTACAACGGACCGCTCTGCCGGAAGATCACTGTGCAGGTCGAGTTCTGGAAGCTGGTGTACGGAGTCGCGGACGGCGCCGACGGCGAACGCCTTTCGAACGGGTTGCGGCCCAGCTACTACTTCGACATCCGCCGGGTGAAACGCGTCGAACTCCACACGGACGCGGGCGTCGACCAGAAGATCCCCCTGCCCGCGTCCCTCTACGCGACGGACCGCAGCCCCTGCGAGGGCGCCCTTCTCTCGATCACCGTGGGCAAGCCGCTGACGAGCAAGGAACTGCCCAAGGAGGTCGACGTCGGCGGCGCACCGGACGTCTCGGGGCGCGCCACGGTGGACTTCCGGTCGCAGCGGGTCGCCGACTACGAACTGTCCGAGCCCTCGGCACCGCAGGTGTGCAGCCCGGACGGCAAGCCCACCGCCGACCCGGCCGATGTACCGGCACCGGGCTCCCAGCCGACGGACCTGTACCCGACGCCCGAAAGCAGCTTCGACCTCGGCGACATCTTCGGCACTTCCGCGCCCTCCGCCATTCCCTCAGCCATTCCTTGAGCCACTCCCTGAGCCCCTTCCGCGGGGCCCGGCGCGCGCCGGCTTCTTGACCTCTTCACTTCACTCTGGGGAAATCACATGCGTAAGTACACCGCCGCCACCGTCCTTTCCGGCGCCCTCGTCCTCTCGGCGCTCGTTCTTCCGGGCGCCGCCCAGGGGGCGGAGCACTACGATGCGGCGACGGATCTCAGATCCCTCGCCTCCCACAACGTCCGGCCGAAGGACGCCATCGGCGGCACCACCTTCAAGGACGGCGTCGTCAACAAGGGCAAGGACATCGTTCTCGGCGTGACGGGCAAGAAGGCCGTTCCCGTCACGTTCACCGCCTTCGACGAGGAAGGGCTGGCCCTCACCCAGGCGTTCCTGTGGCAGGGCACCGACAGTTCGAGCACGGACACCATCACCGGTGCCCTGGGGACGGACGACGACCCCCTCTGCACAGAGACGACGGTCCAGGACGGCTTCAGCTACAGCTGCAAGGCGGTCTTCACCATCGACCCCGCGGTCGACTTCAAGGACGGCAACGGGACCGCGGGGGTCTGGAAACTCTTCCTGGGCGCCTACGACCTCTACGTGAACATCAGCATCGACGACGACGTCGCCAGGACCAGCATCAAGCGTGCCGCCACGCTGACCGCCAACGCCTCCCCGGAGCCGGTGAAGAAGGGCAAGACCATCACGGTCACCGGCAAGCTGAGTCGCGCCAACTGGACCACGGGCAAGTACGCGGGATACGCGACCCAGCCGGTGAAGCTGCAGTTCCGCAAGAAGGGCAGCAGCACCTACACCACCCTCAAGACCGTCAAGACCAGCAGCACCGGCACCCTGAGCACCACCACCAAGGCCGGCTCCGACGGCTACTACCGCTTCGTCTTCGCAGGCACCACCACGACCGGCGCCGCGACGGCACCCGGCGACTTCGTCGACGTCAGGTAGGCGGCTTCCCGGCCGAGACCGCGGTGGCCGGTTCGCAGCGGCGCACCGATCACCGCCGAGGCCGCCTGGACCAGGCCCAGTCAGTCCTGCTCCGTGCGGGCGTCCCCGAAACGGCCCCCGGTGCGGCGGCGGGCCATCAGCGTGGCCAGGGCGGTACGCGAGGAGACCCCGGTCTTGCGGAAGGCGCGGGAGACATGGGTCTCGACGGTACGCCGGCTGACGTAGAGCCGGTCCGCGATGGCCTGGCTGGTGAGCCCCTGCGACACCAGCTCGGCTATCTCCAGCTCCCGGGCGGTCAGGGCGGCCAGCCGCTGGGTGAGCTGGGCGTGTTCCGGGGATCCGTACGGAGCCTCGGAACCGTCACCGGGCGGACGGTTGGCGTCGGCGAGGCCGACCAGCATTCCGCTGCCGCCCGCCTCGGCGAGCCGGCGCCCCCGGAGCCAGGCGCGCGTGCCGTCCCGGCCATGGCCCGCCGCCGCTTCCAGCGGGGCGCCGAGCAGCAGCGAGTAGGCCTCCCAGAAGACCGCGCCGCAGCGGGCGCTCTCCGCCGCGGCCTCCGCGAACAGGTCCGCTGCCCCAGCCGTGTCCCCCTGCGTCAGCGGCAGATGGGCGGTGCTGCGCAACGCGGACGCCCGCAGCATCGGCAGCCTCAGCTGTTCTGCCTCCTTGCACGCTCGCTCGGCCCAGCCGCGGGCCTCCTCGGACCTGCCCGTCACCAGTGCGGCCGTGACCAGGATCTCCAGGTAGAGCGGCCGCATCGAGGGCTGGATCCGCTGCAGTTCGGGGCCGCCCGCCCGGAGCATCGCGTCCCGGGCGCGGACCGGGTCGCCGGCCATGAGCGCGGCCCAGCCGAAGATGCACCAGGCCGTGGAGGCCCACCAGTCGACCCCGGTACCGGCCGCGGCCACCGCCTCCTCGGCGACGGCGAGAGGGCGCGGATCGCCCGGCGGGCAGGCTGCGACGAGTGCCGCGGCCTTGCTCGCCAGGACGAACGCGAGCAACTGGTCGCTGCCGATCCCGCGGGCGATGTCCTCGGCCTGGTCGGCGAGTTCCAGCGCCGAGGAGATCCGGCAGGTCTGGACCCGGACATGGGACAGGCACAGCAGCAGATGGGGCACGACATAGAGCTGACCGCTGCGGCGGGCGATGTCGAGGCCGCGCTCCGCGTGCCGCTCGGCGTCCGGGTAGTGCTCCAGGAAGGCCTCCGCCCAGCCGAGTCGGGCCAGTGGTTCGCACAGCGCGGTGAGGTCGTTGTCGGGCAGGGAGTCGACCAGGGCGGCGGCCTGCCGGGCGAGGCCGTGCGCCGCGGTCATGTTGCCCTCGTACGCTTCTCCCAGGGCTGCTACGGCGAGGACGCCCGCCTCCCCGATCTCGTCCCCCATGGACCGGGCCGCCGCGAGCGCCCCCTCGACCTCCGTGCGCACCTGGGCGTACGAGGTGTCGCTGTCCTGAGGAGCGGCCGAGCCCAGCTCCAGGCCGAGCCGGACGACGTCGGCCGGTGCGGGGTCGCGGGCCAGCTCGCGGCGTAACAGCGCGACTGCCTCGGTGCAGCGCCCCAGATGACGCTCCACCAGCGCGCACAGGACGACCGCGCGCACTCTGAGGCCCTGGTTCTCGCCGGTGGCCGGGCCACCGGATGAGCGCCGCGGGGTGGCGATCAGCTCCTGGAGCAGGTCGCGGCTCTCGCGCAGGCCACCGCACGCAGCCAGGGCGCGGGCCCGCCTCAGGACCAACTCCCGGCGCCGACAGGCGTGTTCGGGAGTGTGCGGAAGATGGCGGAGTGCCACATCGAGCCAGTGGGCGCAGCTCGCCGGGGCCGTGCGGGCGGTTCGTGCGGCGGCCTCTTCGAGTACGGCCACCGCTGCCGGGTCCCAGGTGGTCAGTGACTGTTCCACATGGTGGGCGCGCTCGGCGGCGGAGGCGCCCGCGCGGGTCAGTTCCTGCGCGGCGAGTCGGTGGATCTCGACGCGCCTGAGGTAGGGCGTGCTCTCGTGCACGAGGGTTCGTACGACCGGATGCCGCAGGGTCAGCAGGCCCTGCGGGGCGGAGCGCAGCAGGTCGCGTCGGGTCAGGGCGTGGACGTCGGCGGTGAACGCGGTGCCGGAGCGGCCGGTCACCCGGCTCACCATCGCCGGGGTGGCGTGCTCGCCCAGTACCGCCACGGCATCGACGATGCCGCGCCGGGAGGGGGCGAGCACGGTCAGTTCGTCCAGCAGCAGGCTGCCGAGCCCGGGCGGTGCCGAGGACTCGGCCGTCGTACGCCCGCGGTGGGACTGGAGGAGGGTCAGGAAGTAGAACGGGTTGCCCTCGCTCGTGGCGTACAGCGCGGCGGTCTCGGCGGGCGCCAGGCCGGGGCCGGCCAGTTCGGCGCAGTCGCGTGCGCTCAGCGGTCTCAGGCCGAGCCTGATGACCGTGCCGGTGTCGAGTTCCCGGGTGAGCCTGGCGGCGAGGGACTCGGGACTCTGGCGGTCACGGCGTGTCACTGCCAGGACGACGGGGGCGTGCAGGGGATGGCGTACGAGATGGTCCAGCAGTTCCAGTGACGCCGGGTCCGCCCAGTGCAGATCGTCGAGGGCCAGCAGCAGCCCGGACGGGGCGGCGAGCCGGGCGAGCAGGACGGCCGTGGACCGGTGCAGTCCGAAACGGTCGACCGCGCCGCTCCGCTGAAGAAGGGGCGCCACCGCGTCGGTCTCCTGGAAGCCGTCCAGGGCGTTCGGGCCGAGGTGGGCGAGCGCGTCGGTGAACACCTGGAACGGCACCTGCCGCTCGTACTCCGTGGCTCTGCCGCGCAGTACGGTCATTCCGCGTCGGCGCGCCCGTGCGCAGACCTCGCCGAGCAGCCGACTCTTGCCGATGCCGGCCTCACCGGTGATGTCGACGAGCCGGGAACGGCCGCTGTCACCAGACTCCTCGCCCCTCGCCGTGCCGCGCGCGTCGCCTGCCGCACGGTCGAGCAGCGCGTCGAACCGGGCCAACTCGACGGAGCGGCCCAGCAACGGAGCCCCGTTCCCGCTGTCCCCAACTACCCCGTCCGCTCCCACTGTTGCCCCCCTGTCTTTACATTCCCCTCACATATCATTCTCTCCCGGTGATCGTCGTAACCGCCGCGTCGGTGAACCGGGACGGACGGATCTATAGCTGGGTGGGCTGTGCGAGCGTCTGGACCTCGAACTCTGGACGCTGGCTGGACGCGGGGATCCGGAAGTGGTGTCGCCCGGTGACCCCTGGGT
>NZ_JALJRY010000005.1:82209-421405 GCF_024519455.1 Streptomyces sp. STR69
TGGACGCTGGCTGGACGCGGGGATCCGGAAGTGGTGTCGCCCGGTGACCCCTGGGTGTCGGGAGACGGCCCAGGCCGCAGCGGACTGACCGCCAGGCGGCCGGGTCGGTCAGAGGCCCGGTGCTCGTCGGCACCGCGCGGTCTTTTCTGCCTGAGGTCGATCGTGCGGACCGGCTGCCCGGTCGTGCGGGCGATGGTTTCGAAGTCGCGGTCGTCGTGGAGGAGGGTGAGTCCCGCCTCTTCCGCGGCTGCGGCCACCGGCAGGTCGACGGGACCCGCGCTGCGGTCTTCAAGCAGGTGTGGTCCGTAGCGGAGCGGGCCGATGCATGACAGCAGGGCCTCCTGGTGATCGGTTTGGTTCGTAACCCCGAACTACCAAGAGGCCCTGCTGTCATGCATCGGCCCTCACGTGATCACCCGATCAGGAACCCTGTTCGACCAGGCCGGCCCCGTGATCGACAAACGGATGACGTCTCAGCACAGACAAGGATCCGTACCCAGCCCCAGGCCGGAGACGTCACTGTCCCTCAGCGCGCCGGAGTAGGCCTGTAGCTCGTCCACGTCGCCATGCAGGTACTCGCCCCAGCCGTCGTCGGACCTGGCTCTGCCGATCTGGAGGGCACCGGTGCTGTGCCAGCCGTTGGGGAGGCTCGCGGTCGCCTGGGCGTTGGTGTAGCCGTCGAGGTAGAGCTTGATCGTGTCGGTGGCGTCGTCGTAGACCACGGCGAGGCGATGGCCTTGGCCCTCGCCTCCGTCCGCGCTCACGATCTGGGACACCACCTTCTCGGGGGCTCCGGCCTCGTCCTTCTCCGGCATCACCAGTTGCCAGGTGTGCGTGGACGGCTCGTAGCGCACCTTGAAGGCGTCGGTGTGCTCGCCTGCCTGCGAGAGCACGGTCATCGGGTGGGCGGGCTCGGAGTCCGCGAGGCGTACGACGACGCCGAGAGTGAAACTGTCCCCGGTGTCCACAACGGGCCCGTCGGCAGCGGCGTATCCGCTCTCGCCGTCCAGCAGCAGATGCCCGTCACCGACGAGTGGCGGCGGCACGTAGGTGCAGTCCGGGTCGATGTCCGGGATGCAGGAATCGTCGGACCCCTGGTAGATCGAGGCCCCCGCGCCGAGCCGCAGTGGTGCGCCGTCCGACTGCTCAGGGCTCACACCGTCCGTCGCGTTCTCCAGCGACCAGTGGCCGAGCAACTTCGGCTTGCGGTAGGCCAGTTCGGCTACCTCGTCCGGCACCACGACCCGGTCGTGAACCTGTACGTCACCGATGTCCCCGTGCCACTGGTCCCCATAGCCGGCAGCACCGAGGGCGCGCCCGATCTGGAAAGCGCCGGCCGCCTCGGAGGGAGTCGCGTCGGCCGCGGTCCCGACCTCGTGGCCGTTGACGTACAGCCGCACCTTTCCGGTCTCGGCGTCGTACAGCCCCAGCAGATGGGCCCACTCGCCGGTCTCGGGGGCGCCGCCGGAGACCTGTGCGCCGCCGACCGCGAACGACCAGGCGGGCCCGGAGTCCTGGCTGCGCAGCCCGAGGTCGAAGCCGGGCGCCCCGTCGGCATCCTGGCTGATCACGGTCATGTTCCGGTCGGTTTCGGCGGGCCGTACCCACGCGCTCACCGCGAAGGTCTTACGGACGTCGGTCGCCGGGGCGTCCGGGGTGAGAAAGGCTTGGTCGCTGCCGTCGAGGGCGACCGTGGCGATGGCCGTTGTGCCTGTGGGCACCGGGCCGCCGAAGGTCACGCCGGTCCCGGAACGGGCGGCGGTGCCGGTCTCGGCGGCGGCCGAGGTGGAGTCCGCCGGGTCGTCCAGCTTCCAGCGGGCGACGGGAGCACGGCCGGCCTTCACGTTGAAGTCGTAACGCGACTCCCCGCTGCTTCGGCCCGACCGGTCGATCGCACGGACCGTCAGCGACTTGGGTCCCTCGGAGAGCGGCAGGTACGGAATGGTCACGGCCGCGCCCGGCCGCGCCGCGGAGACGGTGCCGTAAGGGCCGCCCACGAAGCCGTACGTGTAAGACACCACGTCGTCGGAAGGCGAATCCATCGTGAAGTGGCCGTAGACGCCCACTCCGTCCACCCAGAACACGTCCTCCGGGTTGGGGTATTCGGGAGAGGTGATCGTCGCCTTCTCCGGGCTCACGTCGTCGTACACGAACGAGCAGACCGAGCCGTCGCCCTCGTCGCTCCACGTGGAGGTCGCCTTGCCGTCGTTCGCGCGGACATGCCAGGAGACGACGGTGTTCGCCGGGATGTCGTTCGGCATCGTCCAGTACTGGCGCGACCCCGAGGAGAGAGTGATGGTGGTGTAGGTACGCTGCTGTTTCACTCCGGCCGCGTCCGTCCACCAGGCTTCGAACTCGCCACTGAGCGGGCTGTCTTCGGAGGGCTGGTTGTCCTCCTCCGGGTCGTACAGCACTGCACTGAGCCTGGGCGGCGTCGAAACGTATGGCGTGTCGTCACCGGTCGCGCATGCCTTGCCTCCTGACTGGAGGTCTTGGACCAGCGGCTGATTCGGCGGCAGGTTGTCCACCGCGTACGCCGTCCCGGCAGCCGTGGCCAACAGTGCCGCCACACAGCTCCCCACCACCGTCCGTCTGCGTCTGCCTGTCCTTGTGAACCTGGTCAAGTGGCCCTCCCCTGTGAGTACTTGATGCTCGTGGATCACACGAGCGCCTGAAGCTAACAGAGGCCACTGACAGCGCGGAAAGGGTTTCCTGTTCCGGACGCTGGCTGGACGCGGGGATCCGGAAGTGGTGTCGCCCGGTGACCCCTGGGTGTCGGGAGACGGTGGCGGACGATGATCGGGGTGCTGGGCGCCCGATGGATGACGGCGTAGCCGCCGACCTCGGGGCGGCGAGTAACGGCCCGTACAGGAAACGGCACGAAGGGACACTCGGGGTGCGCGGAGACGGCTGCTTCCGCTCCGTATGTCGGTCTTGCCTTGAGTGTCCGAGGTAGCCGTGGTCGCTGGAGTCGAGGGCGATGTCGGGGTCGAACAGGCCGTCGTTCGCATGGTGACGCCGCTGGTGCCGTTGAGGGGGATCGCACTGGTGGCCGCGTGACACGGAGTCGTCGACTCCGTCGCCCTTCGGGCCGCTTGCGTGTGGGAGCAGGTGACGCCCTGCCCGAGCGGTCGGGGCAGGGCGTCACGGGTGGGTTGCGCGGCAGGAAGCATTCATGCCGTCGAGCTCGTTCAGGTCATGTCGAGCCCGAACTTGCAGGTCAGGGTTTGATGGTAGGTCCGCCCGGCCTGGGTGTAGTCCGCCTCGCAGCCTGTGATGGGCTTGGTCACCTTTCCGGTGACCTTGAGCCGTACCATCGCGTACTTGTCGCTGAGCACCTTCGGTTTGATGGTGTACGGGTGGCCGGCGTAGTTCGGGTACTTGGCGGGGTCCACGGAACCCGCGATGGGGGGACTGGTCTCGTGGTAGCCCAGCAGGTAGCCGGGGGTGTCCTTCACTGAGTAGACGCCGTACCCGAGGATCTTCACGCCTGCCGGGATGTTCAGGACCCTGACCCCAGTAACGGAGACGGGCTGCTTGGAGATGTTCCTCGTCAGGGGGAAGGCCATGCGGTAGACGTCACCGACCTTCACGTCCGAGTATCCGAGGGCACCGGTCGTTCCCGGCCCCTCCCCCTGCAGCGCCGTCCCCGTGGCAACCCCGCCGCCCGTCGAGCCCGCGCAACCTGTCGCCATGGCCAGCAGGGCCGCCACGGCGAACACCCGGGTGAGGCCGCGGCCGCTAGTACGAGTAGATGACACCGGGGTTCCCCGAAATCTTGCCCTTGGCGCCCCAGATGTCGTGCTCCGAACTGCCCGACCCCGCAGTGATTTTCTGGAAGTGCGAGGTGCCGTACTCGGTGTCGAGGCTGATCGTCACTCCGAACACCTTGGCGGCGTAGCCGATGGTGAGGGAGGTTCCGGAGGTGATGGTCGCGTACTGCTTCTGGTCCAGACGCGCCCGATAGGCCGGATTGGACTTCCGGTAGGCGGTAAGTCCGTCCTTGGAGCGGACATCGGCGCCGTATCTCGCGACCGCGCCTCCGGAAGGGATGTCGTACTTGACCGGGAGGATGGAGTACGAGTGCGTGACCTTCCCCTCGGGGCAGGCGACCTGATGGTCGACGTCCTGGTATTCGACCGGGATCTGGAATCGCTTGGCCCAGTACGGACCCTGGTTCGCGAAGCCCACGGCGTGGCCGGTGCTGCTCTTGCGGGAGACCTTTCCGGTGATGGACCAGTGTTCGCCGTCGACACTGGTTGCCACGCCCCAGGTACTGGACAGGGTGTTGTTGTACTCGAAGGCGGCGGTGGTGTCGTAGTACGCGTGTGCCTCGCCGACGGAGGTGTAGTAGTCGTGCTGCTTGATCACGTGCTTGCTCGGCACGCAGACCGGCACGCCGATCTTCGGCTTCACGGCGCTGTAGTCCACGCCGTCGACCACGTCCGGGCTGAAGCCCGTGGTCGATGTGCCATCCACCGACTGGTAGGTGTTCGCGGATGTGGCGGAAGAGTCGTCCGCAGTGTCCGCGCTGTCGACCAGAGTCGAGTCAGCGGGCGTGACCTGCGTGGTGTCGACGTCGGGGTGGATCGCCACCGTGTTCGCCGTCTCGGCGCGCGCCGCGGCCGAGCCCTCCGTGGTCGCGGAACCGGTGGCCACGCCCGCGTCCACATAGTCGCTACCGGTCAGCACAGTGCCGTCCGAGGCCTGACCGTAGAAGGACGCTTCCAGGGAGAGCACGCCTCCGTTGTCGTCGGCATAGGTCTGCAGGCTGCTCGGGAGGGTCGAGGGCAGCGTGAACGACCAGCTGCCGTCCGCGGCTGTGGTCGCCGTGCCCACGGTCGTCGGCGTGATGGTGCTGCCGTCCGCCGGCAGTGCCTCGTCCACCGGGGTCAGGGTCACCGTGGCGCCGGCCAGCGGTGAACCGTTGCCCAGGGTGAAGACGCCCTTGACCGTGGCGGCGCCGGACACGGGGGCCAGGGTGCTCGGGCTGGGCGCCGCGGTGATGGTCGGCCCGCTGGAGGGCAGCGCTGCGCCGTCCGTCGGCTTGACGTCGGTGGCTGTGGGCGAAGGCGTCGTGGGGGACGGGCTGCTGGTGCTGCCGCAGCCCGGTGAGTCGCTCGTGCTCTGTGTGCAGACGGCATTGGCCGGCGACGACAGTCCCAGGCCGATCACCGCCGATGCGGCGACGACGCTCAGGGCAGTGGCCAGAGACAGACGTCTGCCAGATATTTTGGTCATGAAGGAAATTCCCCGATTCCCCGATTTCACCGGCGTACCCCGCTTTTGCGGGTCGCTCGGTGGGTCAAATGAAGCCCCACGAAGTGCGGCTGTGAAACCCTGCGGGGACATGGCTGATCGCCGTTGACGCGCCCCCCGCCCTGCACCGCGCTGATCTGGTCGTTTGCGGCGTGACTGGAAGCTAGCCGGGCGAAACTTGAAAGGTCAATGAGCTTGGTGATCGCTTTGCCAGCGAGATCAACTCGCTTTGCCGCCGAGCTCAAATCCACCTCAAGTCTTACGAAGGCCGCTGGATTTCACAGCCATCCGAGGGGGGCTTTCCGGGAGCCTGACGGAGGGGTCGACAGGCACAGCAACTGTAGGTTGACGCTGTCCTCTTCGACTCGTCGTCCCTTGGCCCTGGGCCAGTGCGGTGACGCGGGTCTGCTGCGGCGTCCGGACGTCGCGTTCAAGGCGATGGGCGACGACACCGCCCGCCACCAGGTCAACCGCGCCCAGGCCGAACGCGGAATCAGCAGTGTGAAGCCGTGTGCTTGTGAATCACGTCGAGGTAGTGCCGATCACGGTGCGGCACGTGGTTGTTCCGTCCCGGCAGGCTGAAGACCGCGCAAACGTCAGCGGGCCGGGTGAGGATGCTCGACTGCTCGCCGAATGTGAGAGTGCTGTTGACCGTATGCTGACAGCCTGCCTTGTCCAGGGCGGCGACCAGCTCCTCGCGGAGGACGGTGGCCTCGAACGACTCGGAATCAGGCAGGACGAGCGGCGGAAGTTTGGCGGTCGAACCGGGCCGGAGGTTGATCCAGATCCCGCTGACAGTCCGCTGAGTGACCACCAGCCCCAGCCCGTCCCAGGAGTACGGGTAACCGTCGATATCGGGCCCCTTCAGGCGGTGGGCCGGGTGTGGGCGTCCCGGGCCGAGAAGGTCTTCAGCCTCAGCCAGGGACATTCCGCAGTTCAGGGGCCCGAGCCGGCCAGTGCGGGAGAAGCCGACGAGTACGTCCATCAAGGTCACGACTGTGACTGTGACACTCTCCCGGGCCACTTCGCCCACCGATTTCAGCCCGACGCTGGGCCTGCGCTGCCTTGCCGGACGGCGATGAGTGGCAGAAGGCGTGCGCTGGCAGCTCATCGAGGAATGCAGACCCACCGGGCCGGACCCTGATTCCGAACAACTGGCAGTCGCGCTGACAGAGCACCTAGCTCAGTCCCCGGTGTTCGTCGTCACCGGCTTCGCCGAGCAACTGTCCTGGGCCCTTTACCGCTTGGACCGCAAGGAACTCGGACAGGGCCTGTCCGGTGACGCATTCCTCTACACGCGCTGCGCAGTCGTCGCCGCCGGCCGTGAGGCATTCGAAGGCGTACTCCAGGATCCGAGGGTCTTCGCACCGTTCGCCACCGACCTCATCTGGGCCGAGAGCCTGCTCTACACGCCAGACCACGCCTACGAACGCATCA
Organism: Streptomyces sp. STR69; assembly: GCF_024519455.1. Taxonomy (GTDB): domain Bacteria; phylum Actinomycetota; class Actinomycetes; order Streptomycetales; family Streptomycetaceae; genus Streptomyces. The sequence goes on from NZ_JALJRY010000005.1 coordinate 88,906, forward strand.
CCGGCGAGGAATGGGACCGCCGCACTCGGTACTCCTACGAGTCGTACTCGAACACCGGCGGGTGGGCAGTCTGAACACCGTCGACGCCCATGGGACAGAGCCCGACCCCGGCGATCGTCCTCACGGAATGTGTGCCTGATCCTGAAACTCGCCCACATACTCAACGGGTGCAGAGACAAGTTCACGTGCTCGTCGAAGGTGAGCTACTGAGCTTGAACTCGGGTTGTCGCTACCGGTGACGGGGCTTGATCGTCGCGGTATGCCGTTGGCATGAGGTATGCGCAGGGCGGGGGCCTGAGCGATGAGCGTCGGCAGTTCCCCGAGGGGATGGGGCCCATAGGACAGAGCGCTCGCGGCGCCGGAAGCTACCTGACGTAGCGCGCGGGCCGCGTGGCCGTGTGCAGCACGTACTCCAGGGGTCCGCGCCTGAAGTGACGGGTCCACGCGGTGGCCAGCAGCATGGCGGCGGCGATGAAGGCGAGCAGCACCGGCAGCCCGGCCATCGTCTCGTCCTCGACGACGGCCACGTGCCAGACATCGGTCAGGAGCCAGAGGGCGACGATGTGCAGGACGTAGACGGTCAGGGCCATCGTGCCGACCGCGGACACGGGTGCCAGCGACCGGGTGAGGCGGGGCATCCGGTCGGCGACGGTCAGGCAGACGGCCAGCACCGCAAGGGCCACGCCCGTGTTGCCGAGGATCGAGAAGGTCGTCTGGCTGTGCGGTGCGGCCACCAGGAGCCAGTCGAGCGGCGTGGCGTTCCGGGGTTCGCCGACCGTGTCGGACCACCAGGCCGACGACGCCGAACCGCTGCCCGTGGCCGAGGCGATGGTGGTGAGCGCGTGCGGGACGAGGCGCAGGGCCAGCCAGGAACCTCCGTAGCCGAGGACGGCGAGCGCGCCGCCGGTCAGGGCGAGCCGGGTCCGGATCCCGGGTCGGGTGAGGTCGAGCCGGGCCACCGCCATGCCCGCGATCAGGAACGGCGCCCAGGTCAGGGCCGGGTAGTCGCCGGTGAACAGCAGCTCTACGACGCCGTCCGTGCCGCTGATCCGGGCCAGCGGGTCCGCCTGGACGACGGTGTCCGCCCAGCCGCCCGCCTCGATGGACTTCCGTACGGCGTAGAGGAGTTGGGGCAGGATCAGCGCGCCGGCGCCGGCGATGAGCGCGAGCGTGGGGGCGCGCAGCCGGTGCAGCGGGAGAACGGTCAGGAAGAGGAGGCCGTAGCAGCTGAGGATGACCTCGACCTCGGTGTCCAGGGCGGTCAGGGCGTAGCCGAGCGCCAGGAGGGCTACGGCGCGGATCGCGATCCTGGTCACCGCCTGGCGTCCGGCGCGGCCGGTGCGGGGCCGGGGGCGGCCGGTGATGATGACCAGCGAGAACCCGGCGAGTACGGCGAACAGGGCGGAGGAGCGGCCTCGGGCGGTCTCCAGCAGGAAGCCGACGGGTCCGCCGACCGTGACGTCGGGGCCGACGTGCGCGGAGTACATGCCGAGGACGGCGAGTCCGCGCGCCAGGTCGACACCGATCAGCCGTCCGGTCGTTGGAGCGTCGGAGGGGACCGGCTGCCGCTCGGGTAACGCGGCTGCCGGCGCGGCCGGCGATGCGTCGTGTGTCATGCCCTCAGGATTCGCGGGCCGCGGGGAACAGCACACCCGGCAGCCTTCCGGAGCCGGCCCGCCGACCGGCCGGAACCGTACCGGCCGACCGGACGGTCCCTGCCGACGACGGACCGGAGTCGAACCGGTTCCCGAGGACGGGCGCCGTTCGACGTGCTACTCCTCGAACCACCCCCCCCGGCCCCCCGAACCACCCCTCGTACGACAGGCAGTTGAGGAGCGCAGCACCCATGATCCGTGTACTGGTGGTCGACGACGAGGCTCTCGTCCGCACCGGCTTCACCCACATCCTCGACGCCTCGGACGACATCGGCGCCGTGGCGGCGGTTCCGGGCGGCCAAGCCCTCAAGGCCGTAAGGGAGTTGAGTCCCGATGTCGTCCTGCTCGACATCCGGATGCCCGACGTGGACGGACTGACCGTCCTGGCCGAGCTCCGCCGGCTGCCGGATCCTCCCGTGGTGGCGATGCTGACGACGTTCGACACCGACGAATACGTCGAGGCGGCGCTGCGCTCCGGCGCCGCCGGTTTCCTCCTCAAGGACACCGACCCCGAGCAACTGCCCTATCTGATCCGCACGTTGGCCGAGGGCGGAACCGTGCTGTCGTCGCAGGTCATACGTACGGTGGTGGACAGCTTCCTCGACCAGGGCGGGCGCGAGCCCTACGCCGTCGGGCTCGTCGACCGGCTGAGCGGGCGCGAGCGCGCCGTCCTCGTGCTGCTGGCCGAGGGCCTCTCCAACACCGACATCGGCGACCGGCTCCATCTGAGCAACGGCACCGTCAAAGGCCATGTCAGCGTCGTCTTCGAGAAGTTGGAGGTCGACAACCGGGTGCAGGCCGCGCTGGTCGCCGAACGGGCCGGGCTGCTCAAGCCGCCCGAGGACGGAGCCGCCCGATGAACTCCCCACGTCCGCCCGCCCTGTTGCTGGACGCGCTGCTGGTCGGTGTCGCACTGCTTGACCTGTGGGTGAACTTCGACAGCGAGAACCACCCGGCCACCGCCTACGGCCTCCTGGCCGCCCTGGCTCTCACGCTGCGCCGCCACCGCCCGCTGCCGGCCTTCGTCCTCACGCTCCCCTCCGCCCTGATCGGCGACGCGGCGTTCGCCACGATGGCCGCGCTGTACACCCTCTCCTCGCTCTGCCGTCACCGCGCGCTGCTCGTGGGCTGCGCGCTGGCCTTCGCCACCGTGGACTTCATGCCCTGGCCGTGGACGTCCCTCGATGTCGACGAACTCGACGAGACCTACAGCCTGGTTCACCTCACCTACACCCTGGCCACCGCCGCCGCTCCGGTCTTCCTCGGTCAACTCGTCCAGGCCCGGCGCGAGTTGACGCTTCGGCTCGCCGAGATCACGGAGGCCCGCGAGCAGGAGCAACTCCTCAGTGCGCAGGCCGTGTTGGCGAAGGAACGTGCCCAACTCGCCCGCGAGATGCACGATGTGGTCTCGCACCAGGTCAGTCTCATCGCCGTCACCGCCGGCGCACTCCAGGTCGGCAGCCCGGACGCCGAGGCGAGAGCGGCCGGGGCCACGATCCGCCGGCTCAGTGTGCAGACCCTGGAGGAGCTGCGGCACATGGTGGGAGTCCTGCGCGCCTCCGGAAGCCGCCCCACCGAACTCACACCCCAACCCTCCCTCACCGACCTCCACCACTTGATCGACGCCAGCGGCATCGAGACCCGACTGGAGACCGACCTGCCCCACGGACTCCCGCCCACGCTCCAGCGCGCCGTCTACCGCACGGTCCAGGAGGCACTCACCAACGTACGCAAACACGCCCCCGGCGCCACCGCGACCGTCCGCATCCACCAGCGCGACGGCACCCTGCGCACGACGGTCACCAACACCGCCGCCACCCGCCCCGCACTCCCGCTCCCCGGAGCCCACCACGGCCTCGTCGGCCTGCGCCAACGCGCCGAACTCCTCGGCGGCACCATCACCTCAGGGCCGACGACCGACGGCGGCTACGAACTCCACCTGGAACTCCGGGCCGACGACTCCGCCTGACCTCCACGCGTCGCTACGAGCTGCTGGACTTCGCCGGCCGTTCCTTCCCCGCCTGGCACCATCACATGACGATGGCTTCGGCGGCGTACGCCCATCTGCGCCTCGCGGACTCCGGGTCCCCGTCCCCGCTCGTTCTGGCCGGGCGGCGCGGCGCCTGAAACGGCACCGGCCGGGAGGGGCGCGCCCCTCCCGGCCGATCGGCGTTCCCGGTGTCAGGCTGTCGCGGCGGTGTCCTGCGCCTCCGGTGCGGTAACGCTGCCCAGCAGGCGCAGAGCGGCTTCGGAGGGCGATCCGGGCTCGGCCGTGTAGGCGCCGCTGGCCGGACGAGCCGGGGATGACGAGATTGCTCGTCATCGTCGGCTTCATGGTCACCGCGACATCCCGTCTGGCCGACCACGAACAGGGCCTGGCCACCGGGCTCGCGACCATGACCCAGCAGATCGGCATCACCATGGGCACGCCGATCATGAGCGTCATCGCCATCGCTGCGATGACCGGTACCGGTGCCGCGGCCATCCTCGGCGGCTCTTGAAGACCGCGATCGCGGTGAACGCGGCTCACGGTGGTACGACGGCCGCCCGACGGCCTTCGGCGGGGCAGCCGGCCCACGTCCCGACGGCCGCGGCCGTGCTTGCCGTAGGAGAACTCGATCCTGTCCTCGACGACCGGGCTGCCGCATGCCGGAACGCTGACCCGGACGGCGCCGGCAGGGTGAGACCTTCCTGCTCGACGCGGCCTGCCGGGCCGCGGGCGGGTTCTACTTCGGGGCGACCGAGGCCGCCGATGCCGAGTCCCTGCGGCGCATCAGCGCTGCGCTCACCGCACATGTGCGACCTGTCAGTCCGTACCACTTCGCCGACTGGGCCGAGGCCGTCGACGCGCTCCTCGCACTGGGAGCCGAGCGGCCCGTGCCCGTCGTGATCGACGAGTTCCCGTACCTCGCCAAGGCGAATCCGGAGCTTCCCTCGATCATTCAGGAATCCCTGCGGACTCTGCGCGACCAGCGCAGCGCCTCCCGCACCCGGCTGCTGCTGTGCGGCTCGGCGCTGTCGTTCATGGGCAGGCTGCTGGCCGGCAACGCTCCGCTGCGAGGCCGGGCAGGACTGGAGTTCGTGGTCCGCCCTCTCGACCACCGCCTGGCGGCCGAATTCTGGAACATCACGGACCCGCGCCTGGCCCTGCAGGTCAACGCGATCGTCGGCGGTACACCTGCGTATCGACGTGAGTTCGCCCGCGGGGACACCCCGAACGGGGCGGGGGACTTCGACGACTGGGTCATCCGGACCGTCCTCAACCCGGAGACCCCCTTGTTCCGCGAGGCCCGCTATCTGCTCGCGGAAGAGCCCGACCTGCGGGACACGGCCCTGTACCTGTCCGTGCTGGCCGCGGTCGCCGACGGGAACTCGACCCGTGGGGGCATGGCCGGGTACCTGGAACGCAAGGCCACCGACATCGCGCACCCCATCAACGTCCTTGAAGACGCCGGCCTGCTGCACCGGGACGCCGACGCCTTCCGCGACAACCGCCCGACCTACCGCATCGCCGAACCGCTGATCGGCTTCTACCACGCCATCATGCGACCGGTCTGGGACCAGTTGGAGCGCCCGGGCAGCGCGGCCCGGGTCTGGCAGGCCAGCCGTCACCGCTTCATCAGCAACGTCCTCGGCCCGCATTTCGAACAGGTCTGTCGCGACTGGGCGTTGCACCACGCCGACCCGGAACTGATCGGCGGTCTGCCCGCCCGGGTCGGACACGGAGTGGTGCACGATCCCAAGGCTCGCGTCGGACACGAAGTGGATGTGGCGGTCATCGGCATCGCCGACGGCTCCAAGCCGCCGCTCCTGGCCATCGGCGAGGCCAAATGGAACGACACCGTGGGTATCGCCCACATCGAGCGTCTCCAGCACATCCGCGATCTCATCACCCAAGCGGGACGCTACGACACCACCGGCACCCGACTCATGTGCCTCAGCGGCGCAGGCTTCAACGACAGGGCACGTGCGTCCGCACAGTTGGACCCCCGTGTCCAACTGATCGACCTGGAGACGCTTTACGGCATGGGGTGACCCGAACACCGAGGCTCCATCCGCTTGAACAGCCGACGCGACACCTCCGTACCCCCTGACATGACCCCCCAGACGCAGACACCACAGCCCTCCCGAGGACACGCCTCCCGCCTGCGGCGCGGTGCCGCGTTCGCTCTGCTCCCGTTGGCCGTGGCGTGCGGTGGAGGCGAGGGCGAGGGCGGGGAGGACCGCAAGCGGGTGGCGGCCGTGACCGCCGCACCCGAGGCCGGTGTCGTCGCCCCGGCGAAGGTCGAGGTGATCGCCGGGCTGACCGGGTGCACCGCCGAGATCCGGATCGAGGCGGAGGAACTGCGTGAGGGGCAGTGCCGTACGAAGCAGGGCGAGTACCGGATCACCACGTTCCCGGAGGAGCGGTTCAAGGTGACCTGGCTCGACACCGCGGCCGTCTACGGCGGCAAGTACCTCGTCGGCACCCGCTGGGTGGTCAGTGCGCGGCCCGAGCTGCTGGAGGGGTTCCGGGCCCGACTCGGCGGCACCGTACAGGAGTTGCGCGGTGTCGGGCCCGCGGCGTCGGCCTCCTTCGGGCCCACGGTGTCGGCCCCCTGAGTCATCCCTCCGCGCGGAGGTGACCGAGCACCTCCGCCAACGGCAGGTCGAAGCGGTCCTTGTCGCCGTCCCATCGCCGCAGCACGCTCGCCGCGGCCTCCGCCAGTTCCGGCGGCAGTCCCGCCGTGCGCAGGGTCGCCGCGATCTCCTCCAACTCCGGTGCCCAGCGCCAGGCTCGCGCGGCGACGCTGGGCAGCTGATCGGTCTCGGCGAGGATGTTGGACGTCAACGAGGCTGCCTCCAGCGCCAGTTCGGCCGCCACGCCATGGCTCGCGGCGAGCGCGTGCGAGACGGCGGCCAGCACCCGGGCCGACTTCTGGTACGAGGCGTACGACATCTTCAGCGCCGACGCGGCACCGATCCCGGCGTCGAGCGGGCGTGCCAGGACCTGGGTGCCTTCGAACGCCGCCGCCACCTTGGCCACTTCCTTCCCGTCGCCGCTCAGATAGAGGCGCGGGGCGCTGCCCGGTCCGGGCGGGCCGCCGACGATCGAGCCGTCGAGCATCAGCACCTCGCGCTCCGCGCACGCCGCCGCGATGCGCCTCGTGCGGTCCGGGCTGATCGCGTTGGCCTCGACGTACACGCCCCGGAAGGGGTGTGTGAGGACCTCGTGCGCCACGTCCTCCGCCGCGTGCGGCGGGCACACCGACAGCACGAAGTCGCTTGCCGCCAGGGCCGATTGGAGGGACTCGGCCGCCTCCAGGCCGGCTTCCCGGGCCCGTTGGAGACTGGCGGCGCCGCGGCCGGTGGGGACGTACAGCACCCGGGCACCCGCGAGGGCCGCCTGGCCGCCGACTTTCGCGCCCATGGCGCCGGGGTGCAGAAGCGTCAACGTGGTCATGGGTCTCACGTTAGGCGGGGGCCGCCGCCGGGTCCGGTGCGCGGTGCCGACAACCAAGCGCGGGCCATGACTTGCCCTGCGTCGGCCCCGGCTTACTGAAACATTCAACAAAGGGATCTTCGGGACCGGCAAAGGGCTCTACCCGCATAGATGATCCCGGTGCTGTCATGCTCACGACCGCCCGGAATTCCTGCCGGGCACCGCTCCGGGAGACCTCCCCCATGCCCCGAATATCCCGCTCCCTGGTCACCGCCCTCTCCTCCCTCGCCCTCGCCGCCGCCGGCATCACGGTCGCCGCCGGCACCGCGCACGCACAGAGCTGCAGCCAGGACTACCTGCCGCTCCCCGACCCCAGTTGCCAGCCCGGTGCTTTCAACCCGGACGTCACCCAGTCCACCATCGACACCACGATCTGCGTCTCCGGGTGGACCGCGACCGTCCGGCCGTCCAGCTCCTACACCACCGCGCTGAAGAAGACGCAGATCGTCGAGTACGGCTACACGGACACCAGCACATCGGACTACGAGGAGGACCACTTCGTCCCCCTCGAACTCGGCGGCTCCCCCAAGAGTGCGCTCAACCTCTGGCCCGAGCCGGAGTACGGCACCAAGACCGCCGCCAACAAGGACACCGTCGAGAACAAGCTCAAGAAGGCCGTCTGCGCCGGCACCGTCACGCTCTCCCAAGCCCGGAACGCGATCGTCACCGACTGGACGACCGCGCTGTCCGACCTCGGCCTGAGCTGATGTCCCTCGCATGACTCAGGGGCCGGTCTCCTCCCTCGGGAGTAGCCGGCCCCTTCCCACTCCTCCTCGGGAGGCAGAGCAAGTGCCTCCGCAAGGGCGATGTTCTTGAGCGTCGCGAGGAAGAGTGTGGGGCATAGGAGAGGGGCATAGGAGATATGAGCCTCGGGAGGGCGCCATGAACCGACAGATCCGTGTTCGCGTGATTCGCCGGCCCGCCGCGCCCCGCGACGACACCATCGACCGCAGGACGCCGTCGGGGCGGATCCTGCCCTACTGACACCCCTGCCGCAGGGACGACCGCCAACTCACCGTCGTGCCAGTGCCTGCGTCGTCGTACACCGTCAGGCGTACGGCGTCCCGGCCGTCCGGCAGCGGTGTCGTCACGTCGACCGTGATCTCCAGCCGGGACGGGCGGGACCGGCGGGAGACACCGGCGCGGTCGGACACGGCGGCGAGGGCGTGCCGGAGGGCGGCGAGGAGCCGGGCCGCCACTTCGTCGGGGACGAGGGTGTCCACCGGGCCCTTGAAGTGGGCCGAGGGCTGGAAGCCGAGAGTGGCCGACGCGGCTGCCGTCTCCCGAAGTACCTTGCCGCGCAGGCTGGTTGGGGCTTCGGCCGGTGGTTGTTGCAGGGCGAAGATCGCCGTGCGGACCTCCTGGACCGTCGACTGGAGTTCGTCGACGGCGCGTCCGAGGGCTGCGTGGGCCGGGTCGGCCGGTCCGCCCCTGCGCTGCGCGGACTCCAGCAACATGCCGGTGGCGAACAGCCGTTGGACGACCAGGTCGTGCAAGTCGCGGGCGATACGGTCGCGGTCCTCGTAGACGGCGAGGCGTTCCCGGCCGTCCCGGGCGTCGGCCAGGACCAGGGCGAGTGCGGCCTGGGACGCGAACTGCGTTGCCAGCGACCGTTCCACGGCCGTGTAGGGGCGGTCGCCCGGGCGGCGGGGGAGGGCGAGCGTGCCGATGAGACGGCCCTCGGCCTGGAGCGGCAGCATCATGCTGGGGCCGAACCGGTGCCGTACATGCGTCGTCATGCGCGGGTCGGTCGCCGAGTCGTCGATGAACACCGGTTCGCCGCCCAGGAGTTGGACCAGGACGGGGCTGCCGGGCGCGATGGTCGTGCCGACGATGTCGCCCGGGTCCTCGAAGGTGGAGGCGGTGACGATCTCCATGCCGCCCGCCTCGGTGGGCTGCAGGATCACCCCCGCGTCGGCGTCGGCGAGGGCCCGGGCGCTCTCGGCGACGGTCATCAGCGCGTCGGCCGCCCGCTCCTCGGTGAGCAGTGCGGTGGTGACGGCCGCCGCGCCCTCGATCCAGCGCTCGCGCTGCCGGGCCGTCTCGTAGAGGCGGGCGTTGCCGATCGCGATGCCGGCCTGCGCGGCGAGGACGTGCAGCAGCTGTTCGTCCTCGGCGGTGAAGGGGGCGGCGGGTTGTTTGTCGGCCAGGTGGAGGTGGCCGAAGACCTCGTCGTGGACGTGGATCGGCACGCTGAGCACCCCCTCCGGCGGCGCTTCCGCCCCGCCGGTGCGGATCTCGGTGAGGCCGTCCTGCCCGGGGTCCGTCGTGCCGAGCGCCGCGTACCGTGCGCCGGTCAGCTCGGCGGCGCCGTCCACGATGTGCTGGAGGGTGGTGCGCAGTTCGAGCTCGGAACCGACGCTCAGGACGGCTTCGAGCAGGCGGGAGAGGTCGGGGACGCCGGCCCGCGGGTCGGCCGGGTCCGGGCTCAGGTGGTCGCCAGCGGGTCCAGGACCAGCGGCTCGATCTTGCCCTCCAGCATGTAGCCGAGGCCCTGCACGGCACACACGTCCGGCCGCTCGGCGATGTGCACCGGCATACCGGTCGCCGCGCGCAGCATCTGGTCGAAGCCGGGGAGCAGCGCGCTGCCGCCGACCATCATGATCCCGCGGTCGGCGAGGTCGGCCACGAGGTCGGGCGGGCAGTTGCGCAGCACCCGGCCGATGCCGTCGAGCACGGCGGTCAGCGGGGTCTCGATCGCGTCCCGTACGGCCGCGGTGTCGACCCGCACGGAACGGGCGAGGCCGCTCGCCACGTCCCGCCCGTGGATCTCGGTGGTGGTCGGGCCGTGCGGGGTGAGACCGTTGCCGGACAGGGCGACCTGCAGTGGCCGTACGGACTGGCTCGGGAGCATCAACTCGTGCTCGTGGCGCAGGTGTTGGACGATCGCGTGGTCGACGGCCTCGCCGCCCACCGGGATGCGTTCGGCGGTGACGATCGAGCCGAGGGAGAGCACGGCGACCTGGGTCGCGGCGGCCCCGCACACCATGATCATGGTGGCCTCGGGCCGCTCCACGGGGAGTCCGCAGCCCACGGCGGCGGCGATCAGCGTGTCGACCAGTTCCACCCGGCGCGCCCCGAGCCCGACCAGCGTCTCGATCGCGGCCCGCTGCGCCAGTGGATCCGCGTCGTGCGGGGTGCAGGCGGCGGCCCGCAGCCGGGGCTTGCGGCGCAGCGCGCGGCGCACCTTGTCGCCGATCAGGTGCCGCAACATGCGCTGCGCCATCTCGATGTCGACGACCGTGCCGCCGGAGACGGGCCGAACGACGCGGATGTAGTCGGGCGTGCGGCCCGTCATCTTCTCCGCGAACTCTCCTACGGCGATCAGCGCGCCGGTCCGCGTGTTCACGGCGGCGGCGGACGGCTGGTCGACGACGAGCCCGGCGCCCTTGACATAGACACGGGTGCGGGCCGCTCCCAGGTCGACGGCGAAATGGCAGCGTCGCAACTGCTCCAGACTGACGGTCATGGAAGGTTCTCCCGAGAGCGGACCGGGGCGTCGCCGGGCGGCGGGCCTCTTTCGCATCGTGCGGGGGCAGGGCAGTCGGCGCGCCTTGTGGTGGGCCGGGCGGGGTGCGGCTGAATGGGGGTATTTGTCTGTTATGTCTGAAGTATGGAACATGTAAAGAGCGTCGGAGGGTGTTCTCATGACGGCCCGTCGCTCACACGGGCCGGGTCCGGATCACCCCCAGCTCCGCCAAGTCCCCGGGACGGACGCGGAGTTGGTCCGCCGTCCGCTCCGTCTCCGCCGGTGCCCGCTTCAGGATCGCGGTGGCGAGCTCCGGTGCGATCACCGAGAAGTAACTGTCCGGCGTGGCCCAGGTGTTGCCCGGCGCGGCCAGCGCCAGCGCACCCCCGGAACCGCCCTCGCCGATCAGCAGCGTGGTGACCGGTACCCGGGCGGACGCCACCGCACCGAACAGGTCCGCGATGGCCGCCCCCGCGCCCTGCCGCTCCGCCTCGGCGTCGTTCGCCGCGCCCGGGGTGTCCACCAGCGTCAGCACCGGCACCCCGAGCCGGTCCGCGAGCCGGATCAGCCGCGCGGCGGTCCGATACCCGGCCGGCCGCGTCGCCGTCCCGGCCTGCGCGGCAAACGCGATCGTCCGCCCCGCCCGCTCCCCGAACCCGCACAGCATGCCCGCGTCGGTGCCACCGCACCGGTCCCCGCTGATCGCCAGCCGGTGGCCGAAGTAGTCGTCCAAGTAGCGCTCGGCACGCGGCCGTTGGGGCGCACGGGCGCGCCGTACGGCTTCCCGGCCGGTGGCCGGGAGGTCGGTGGCCCCCAGCGGCACCGGTACCGGTGCCTGCCCGGCCCACGGCGTGGTCAGCAGCCGCAACCAGCTTCCCAGGGTCTCCCGCAGCTCCTCCGGTTCTACGATCGCGTCGGCCGCGCCCGCCGCCACCTGGGCCTCGGCCGTGTACGCCGTGGGGTCCGCGTCCGGTGGGCGGACCCGGGAGCCCGCGAAGCCGACCTGGGCGCCGGGCAGCGCCAGGATCACATCGGCGCCCGCGCCCAGCGTGGCCCAGCCGCCGCCCGTGGTCGGGTCCCGCAGTACCGCGATCTGCGCGAGCCCGGCCTCCCTGGTGAGCACCGACTGCCGTGCCACGCGCTGGAGTTGGGTGAGGGCGATCATGCCCTCCTGCATCCGGCTGCCCCCGGTGGCCACCAACGGCACCACCGGCAACCGATGTTCACGGGCATACACGTACGCCGCCTCGATACGGTCCCCGGTGCGCTCGCCGAGCGAGCCGCCGAGGAAGCCGAACTCGAAGGCGATCAGCACCGCCCGCGTGCCCTCGACCGTCGCCGTACCGCACACCACCGACTCCGACTCACCGGTGCGGTCGGCGGCACGGGCCCGCGAGGCGTCGTAGCCCTGCCAGCCGAGGGGGCCGTCGGGCCTGGACTCCCGTACGGGGTGGGGGAGTTCGGTGAAAGTGAGGTCGTCCGCGACCAGGGCCAGGGTCTCGCGGGCGGACAGGCGGTCAGTCATGGGTCAGGGCGCGCTTGAGGATCTTCCCCATGTCGTTGCGGGGGAGCGCGGCGAGGTGGTGGACGACACGGGGGCGCTTGTGCGGGGCCAGGCGGCTCGCCACATGGTCGGCCAACTCGGCGAGTTCCGGCGGGGATTGGGGGTCCGCCGGCACGATCCAGGCCACGATCCGCTCGCCCAGGTCGGGGTCCGGTTCACCGGTGACGGCGGCCTCGCGCACCCCGGGGTGTTCGAGCAGCGCGTTCTCGATCTCACCCGCGCCGATCTTGTAACCCCCGCTCTTGATCAGGTCGGTGGCCTTGCGGCCGACGATCCGGACATAGCCGTCGGGGTCGCGCACGGCCATGTCGCCGGTGCGGAACCAGCCGTCGGAGGTGAAGGCCGCGGCCGTCGCGTCGGGCCGGTTGAGGTACTCGGTGAACAGGTTCGGCCCGCGCACCTGGATCTCGCCCACGCTCTCGCCGTCGTACACCGGAAGAGGCGTGCCGTCCTCCTCGACCAGCCGCAGTTCCACGCCGGGCAGCGGGACCCCCACCGTTCCGGCGCGCGGCTCGCCGTCCGCCCGGACACTCGTGTTCATCAGGGTCTCCGTCATGCCGTAGCGCTCGATCACCCGGCGCCCGGTCGCCGAGGCGATCCGCTCGTGGTCGTGGACCGGCAGCGCGGCCGAACCGGAGACCAACAGCCGTGCCCCGGCAAGGGACTTGGCGAGTCCGGGGTCGTCGGGCAGGGTCTCCGCGATGCGGTGGTACATCGTCGGCACGCCGAACAGCATGGTCGCCCCGTCGTTCAGCTCCCGTGCCACGCCCTCCGTGCTGAACCTGCCCAGGTGCCGCACCGAACCGCCGCGCCGCAGCGGACCCAGGATGCCCAGCACCAGCCCGTGCACATGGAACAACGGCAGCCCCTGCACGAGGACGTCCTCACTGGTCCACTGCCAGGCGTCGGCGAGCGCGTCCAGCGTCGTGGCGATCGCCCGGCGCGGGAGCACGGCACCCTTGGGCGGGCCGGTGGTACCGGAGGTGTAGACGACGAGGGCGGGGTCCTCGTCGTCCGGCGAGACGGCCGGACCCTCGCCCCCGACACCCCGCACGTCGATGTCGACACGCTCCAACTGCCGTAGAGCAGAAGGAAGTTCGTCGCCGGGAGCGGCCAGTACCAGAGCAGGCGCGCTGTCCGCCAGGATGTGTCCGAGCTCCTTGTCGCCCGACTTCGGGTTGAGCGGCACCGCGGCCACCCCGGCCCGCAGTGCCGCCACCACGGCGACCGCCGTCTCCAGCGAGTTGGTGGCCCACACGGCGACCCGGTCGCTGCCCGTGCACCGGACCGCGAGGGCGTCCGCCGCCGCGCCCAGCTCCGCGTAGGTCAGGGACCGGTCACCGAACCTGAGGGCGGGCTGCTCGCCCGGGTTCGTCAGGGCCGGAAAGAGGGTGGACACGCGGCGCACTCCTTAGCCGTCGGGGCATGGGTCCCCAGACGTCGGGGACACCCCCGTTCCTACACCACGTCCGCCACCACACAACTGATGTTGTCCGGACCTCCGGCCGCGTTCGCCGCGTCGACCAGGGACCGTACCGTCTCCTCCGGGTCCCGGCCCGCGGTGAGGAGTTCGCGGATCCGGTGCTCCGGGACGACCGCGGTCAGACCGTCCGAGCACAGCAGATAGCGGTCGCCGCGGTGGGTGTCGTGGAGTTTCAGGTCGGGGGCATCCGTGTTGAGGGCCTTGAGGAGCAGGGAGCGCTGGGGGTGGGACCCGGCCTCCTCGGCGGTCAGCCGGCCCTCGTCGATCAGCGACTGGACGACCGAGTGGTCGTGGGTGATCCGGAACAGCCCGCCCTCGCGCAGCAGATACGCGCGCGAGTCCCCGATGTGCACGAGCGCCAGCTTCGAGCCCGTCCACAGCAGCGCGGTCAGGGTCGTACCGTTCTCGCTGGGATCGGCCACGTCACGGACCGCGTCGGTGGCGCCCCGTACCGCCTCCTCCAGGAGGTTGAGCACATTGCCCGCCGGCACCTCCTCGGTGTCCAGGAAACGCAGCGCCTCCACCGCCGCACTGCTCGCGGGCCCGCCCGCCGGGCCGAACCCGTCGGCGACCGCGAGCAGCCGTGTGCCCGCGTAGGCCGTGTCCTGGTTGGAGGGGCGGACCTGTCCGCGGTCCGAGTGGGCGGAGTAACGCAGTTCGAGCATGGTGGTGTCCTTTCCGGGTACGGCCGCTACGGCCGCGAGATGGTCGACGAGGAACCCGGCGAGATCCCGCCGCACCGCCGTCTCCGCCTCGACCCGGGCCCAGAAGGCACGGATCTCGCGGGCGGCGGCGGCCGGTTCGAGGGCGCACACCTCACGGATCGAGGCCAGCGGCATCCCCAGCCGCCGCAGCCACGCGACCAGCCGCGCCCGCTCCAACTGGTCGACCGCGTAATACCGGTATCCGGTGTCGGGATCCACCCGCGCCGGCCGCAGCAGCTCCAACTCGTCGTACAGCCGCAGCGCCTTCGGCGACAGCCTGCACGCCCGCGCGAAGGCCCCGATCGTCAGCATGCTCATACATGCCCCCTGTCTCTCCGGGTCTCTCCGGGTCTCTCCGGTTCCGCCACCGATGCTGGGGCTTCACCGAGGGTGAAGGTCAATCCGGTTGCCCCGGTCTTGCGGGCCGTGGTTACCCTGCCAAAACGATCTACCGCCGTACGAAGCTGGAGGCTCCCGTGCCCCGAATCGCGCTCGCCACCTACGACCCCGGTCCGGTGCCCAGCAAGGACCGCGACCTCCCGGTGCTGGTCGAGGCGTTGCGGGCGGCCGGGGCCGAGGCCGCAGCCGTGCCGTGGGACGACGAGGGGACCGACTGGGGCGGCTACGACCTTGTCCTCATCCGCTCGACCTGGGACTACAGCTGGCGGGCGGCCGAGTTCGTGGCCTGGGCCGAGCGGGTCGGCAAGGCGACGCGGCTCGCCAATCCGGCGCAGGTCGTGCGCTGGAACACCGACAAGCGCTACCTCGGCGTCCTCGCGGCGGCCGGCGTACCCGTCGTACCGACCCGCTATGTCGCTGCCGGCGACCAGGTCGACCTCCCCGACGACCACGAGTACGTCGTCAAGCCGACCTCCGGCGCGGGCGCCCGCTTCGCCGCCCGCTACACACCCGACGAGCACGAGACGGCCGTACGGCAGCTGGAGCGGATGCACGCGGAGGGGTTCACCGCGATGGTGCAGCCGTACCTCACGAACGTGGACGTCAGCGGGGAGCGGGCGCTGCTGTTCTTCGGCGGGCGGTACGTCCACGCCTCCCGGAAGGGCGCCGTGCTTTCCCGGGGCACGGCCTACGACGACGACAAGGTGTCCCACCCGGACCTGGAGCCGTGGACCGCGACCGAGGCGGAACTCGCCGTCGCCGAACGTGCGTTGGCGGCCGTACCGGACGCGCCGGAGCTCCTGTACGCCCGCGTGGACCTGGTGGACGGGCCGGACGGGAAGCCTTGCGTGATGGAACTGGAGCTGGTCGAGCCGAACCTCTTTCTGGATCTGCATCCGGGGTCGGTGGGGGTGGTGGTGGAGGCGGTGCTCGCCGCTAGTCGTTGATCGCCGTTCTTTGGAGCAGCCCCCAGGTGAACTCCGCCGCGCACCGGTGCCGTACGCCCTGTCCGTCCGGGGCGGTGAAAGCCAGGCCCCAGCGGGTGGGGGCCGTGCCCTCCAGGGGGCGGGCGGGGGCGAAGGCTCGGGCCGCCTCGTCGACCGTGCAGGACCAGGGGGTCAGGTCGTCGAGGGTGTGGAGGGGTGGGGGTGGGGCGCCGGGGGCGCGGACCAGCCATTCGTTCCATACGGCGCCGTTCGGGGCGGTGAGTACCTCGAAGCGGAGGTCGGGCCAGAGCGGGACCGGCCACTGCCAGGCCTCGCAGTCCAGGTCGCCGATCCGGCGTCTCGTGGACGACTCCGGGGCGCCGAGAATCGAGCGGTATCGGGAGGCCGCGGCCCGGCCTCTCGGGGAGTGCAGCATCGCCTGCCAACGCTTGTTGGCCTCGCGCATGTCGGCGATCGAGACGCCCAGCTCATGACGGGCGTCCTCGACCAGGTCCGGGTTGTGGTCCGCCATACGGCGCAGCAGGACGAGTTGGAAGTCGAGGGGGCTGAAGGGGATCGCGGGGCGTTTCGCGTCGGGCATGCGATCCATCGTCGCGCACGGCACTGACATCGGGACTGCGGCCACCTGGGCTGCCGCCGTCGGGGAGGAACAGGACCGAGTTGACGTAACGGGGGCCGCGCGCGAACGGCAGGACGCGGCGCAGCAGGCCCTGGGAGACGACGTACGAGGTCCGGGCCTGGTGTTCCTCCAGGGGGAAGGCCGACAGTCTCGTCCAGGTTGTGTCCGGCAGGACCCAGCCCTCGTAGCCCAGCAGCGACAGGTAGGTGACGACCGGCGCGATCGGCTGGATGCGTGACTCCAGTTCGACGAAGAGCGCGGGGTGGTCGCGGGTCAGGAGGCCGGTCGCGCCGTGCAGGACGGCCAGTTCGCTGCCGTCCACGTCGATCTTGATGAAGCCGACGTCCTTGAGGCCGAGCCCGTCGAGCGTGACACAGGGGACGTGCACGGCACGGGCGTGGATGTCCCGGCGGACCAGCGAGGACACGCCCCGGTCGCCCTCGTCGTCCGGCGGCAGCCACAGGCGGGCGGTGCCGGGGCGGTCGGAGGCGGCGGCCGGGATCACGCGGGCGTGCGCGGGGGCGGCAGCGGCGAGCAGTCGCGCCAGGTGGGGGACCGGTTCGACGGTCACGACCTGGCGCGCGTGTCTCCACAGGCGGTGCGTCCAGGGGCCGTACCAGCCGCCGACGTCGACCGCCGTACCGCAGTCGGGCGGCAACAGGTCGCCCAGGCGGGCCAGTTCGGGTTCGAAGCGAGGGTAGACGGCGCGGGCGGTGGCGGCGACCAGGCGGGTGGGGAGGAGGGGCGCGAGGCGGGCGGTGAGAGTACGGGGAGTGTGCTTGGAGGTCATGGGGTCATCCGTTTGAGGAGTTCCAAGTGCTCTGCGTCATCGGTCACTTGCTCTCCGGACGAGGGCAGCAGCTGTGGGATGCCGTCGACGATGGGGTAACGGCGGCGCAGGCGCGGGTTGTAGAGGGCGTCCGTGGGCAGCAGGTGCAGTGGGCCCTTGTCGAGCGGGCAGGCCAGGATCTTCAGCAGTGGGTCGTCCGGGTTCATGGGGGAGTCAACTCCTTGGCCTCGACCGGTGGTTGAGGCGCGTCGTCGTGCTTCGGCATGGTCAGCAGGACGGTGACCGCCAGGGTCGTGCCGCCGATCCGCAGGGCCAGGCGCAGCGGGTCGTGCGGCAGCGCCTCGCCGAACGCGAGCGTGCCGAGCACCGCGGTGAACAGGCTCGTCACCGTCGTGCAGACCGGCACGATCAGCGAGGCCCGGCACCGTTGCAGCGCCGCCTGGGACATCACCAGGCCGAACGCGCCCGTGCAGAGCAGGAGATACGGGTACGGCGACCGCAACAGGTCAACCACCGCCCCGCCCAGGTCACTTGTGGTCAGGAAGCTCGACACCCCCTTGATGGCGAGCGAGCTGACCCCGTACAACAGGCCCACCGCCACGCCGTATTCGACGCCCGTAGTGGGCAGCCGGTGCCGGTGGGCCGCGCGGCGCTCGGTGGACCGGTACAGCCAGACGCCGGCCGCCAGCGAGGGCACGCACACCAGCAGGATCAGCGGATAGGGCGCGGCGCGGCTGACGTGGTCCGAGCCCTCCTTCAGCGACAGTACGACCATCAGCAGGGCACCGAGGATCGCGCCGAGCGCGTACCGTTCCCGGCCGCTGGTCCGCTCGCCGAGCAGGCGCGCGGACAGCAGCACCAGCAGCACCAGGCCGGACACGAAGATGCCCTGCGCGGCGGCGATCGGCAGCGTCCGGTACACGGCGAGCTGTGCGCCGAACCCGGCGGCGAGGGCGAGGGACCCGCCGATCCACAGCGGGCTGCCCAGCACCAGCCGTAGCAGCCTGGCCGGTTGACGGACCGTCACTTCGGGCAGTGCCGTGAGCGCCCGCTTCTCCAGCACGAAACCGGTGCTGTACAGCACGTTCGCCAACAGGGCCGCGGCCACTCCCCACCACACGACCGCGCCCCCTACGTCTTCCGTGCGTGCAACAGCAGGATCGACGCCAACTGCGGTCTGGCGCAGGCCAGTCGGTCGAGGGGGCGTAGTGGGCGCGGTACGCCGTGGAAGGGGGCCCCGGTGAGTCGTACGACCTCGAAGCCTGCCGCCGTCACGAACTCCCGCAGCGCGCGCGGGGTGTAGAGCCGCAGATGTCCTACGACCTCCTTGCCCGGGCGGCCGTGGATCGCGCGCAGGCTCACCTCCGAGAACACGGGCTGGACGCCGGCGAGCAGCAGGGCGCGGTTGTACCAGGCGGCCAAGTTCGGCGTGGACAGCATGAGATGGCCACCCGGGCGCAGTACCCGACGGATCTCGGCGAGCGCCGTGTCAGGGTCGACGAGATGCTCGATCACCTCGCTGAACAGCACTGCGTCGGCGACGGCCGTCCGCAGCGGCAGCGCGGTGAGTTCCCCACGGACCGTGTACGGCAGGTGAGTTCGGGCTCGTGCCAGGGCGTCCTGGGACCAGTCGACGCCGATGACGCGGTGGCCGGTGAGGAGGGGCGCGGCGGTGGCCGCGGCCGTGCCGTCGCCGCAGCCGATGTCGAGGACGGTGCGGGGCTGTTCGGTGGCCGGGCCCAGGGCGTTGGCCAGGACGCGGGCCTGGCGGAGGGTGCGGGAGGGCCCGGAGGCGACCGGGACGGCGGGGTTCTCGTAGAAGTCGCGGAGGCCGGGGTGGTGCGGGGCGGTGGTCGTCATGCCTCGTGCTCCTCCGTCGTGTGCAGGTAGTGCTCGAACAGGTCGCGGAGGTGGGCGCCGTCGCCGGGGCCGAGGAGGGTGCGGGACCAGCGCAGGGCCACGTGCAGCTTTCCGGCGGTGGAGGCGGTGGTCACGGTGAAGCCGCGGGGCATCCGGGCCGGGGCCGAGAACCACACGGCGTGCGCCCGTCCGGCCGGGTCGCCGAAGTCCAGGGTGTAGGGGATACGGCCGATGTTGCTCAGCAGGGTGGTCGAGGTCCAGGGCGCGGCTGCCCCGCGCAGGCCCCGGGTGAGGGTCGCCCGCCAGGCGACGGGGACGACGGGGGCCGTCAACAGGGCCGCACCGTGGCCCAGTTGGGGGCGGGGGAGGGCTTTGAGCGCGCGGGTGCGGGTCGCCGTGCGGTGGAGCAGTTCGCCCATCCCGGCCGGGCCGGCGGTCAACTCGTCGGTGCCGAAGGTGACTTCGACGAGCCGGGTGCCGTTGCCGATGGGCATGTCCGTGCCCCGGGGGCGGTCGTCGACGGGCATCGTGATGCGCAGCGGGCGGGGGTGTGCGCCGTGTTCGCGGTTCCAGTGGGCGATCATCAGGGCCGTCGTGACCATGAGTTGGTCGTTCACGGTGTACGGAGAGCCCTTGGGGCGGTGCGGGACGCCGAGTTCGGTGAGGAGGAGGCCGTTGCCGCCGGGGGACGGGTCGGGGGTGCCGGGGGCGACGCGGGCGGGCGGGGTCCATACGGACGGGGTGGCTGTGGGCGGTTCGGGGGTGTCCGGGGGGCGGGTCGGTGGGGCGGTCGGGGCGTTGGGGAGACCGCCGTACAGCTCCGCTGCGGTGGCGAGGACGCGGAGGCAGGCGGGGCCGTCCAAGGCGGTGTGGTTGACGGTGAGGAGGAGGGCGGTTCCCGTGCCGGGGGCCGAGCCGGTCCCCTGAGGGAGGGCGACTGCTTCGAGGCGGATGGGTGGGGATGCGGTCAGGGGTGGGGCTTGGTCGAGGGAACGGGTGCGGGCGTGTTTGAGGGCGTCTCGGGTGGAGGGTGGGAAGGTCACGACTTCTACGTCCGGGGCGTCGGTCAACTCCCATTCGTAGCGGCGGCGGTACCAGGGGCCCGGGGCCTCGCGCATGAGGATGCGGGGGTGGTGGTGGAGGGCTTGCGTGAAGGCGGTGCGGAGCCGTTCCGGGTTGAGGGGGCCTGGGAGGTGGACCTCTATGTGGACGGTTTCCGGTTCGGTGGATTGGTGGCAGTGGCGGGCTATTTCGTCGACTGTGGGGAAAGGGATGCGGGTTGGGGAGCGAGGTTGGTCGAGTGTGGTCATTCGGGGTCGTTCCTTTGCTGCGGGTCGGTGGGGGCTGGTCGCGCCCGCGCGGCGGAGCCGCTGATGTCCAGGCCCCGCGCCCCTGAAGGGGCGCTGCCGCGGGCCTGTGCTGTGATGGTGCGGCTCGACTCCGTTGACCGTGTTCTTTGTGGCAGAGGCGGGGCGGGTGCCGGTTCCTGGGCGCTCCACTCGCGTGTGCTTACCAGTCCCGCGAACAGGCCGATCAGCGCCAGCAGTTGGGCCGTGTGGCTGAAGGCGCCCTCGCCTGCGCCCACCGGGTCGCCGGCTCCCGTCGCCGCCACGATGCCCGCCCCCGCCAGTGCCGCGAACGCGATCGGGACCAGTAGCTCGTGGCGGCGGTATGCCAGCAGCGCCAACGCCGGTACCAGTAGGGCGAACCAGCCCGCGATCACCACTCCCACCAGTGTGAGCGCCACCGTGCCCAGCCACAGGCCCGGGAGTGGCGGGGGTGGTTGGAACTCGTCGGGGTTCGGTTCGTGGCGGCGCCAGATCACCAGGGCCAGGAGGACAGCCACAGCCGCCCCGCTGCCGATGAGGCCTGCCTCGTACGTCGTCGCCGGAGTGTAGGACAGCTTGATCGTGCCGCCCGCGCCTGCGGGGACGCGCCAGCCCTGTTGCCAGCCGTCCAGGCGGAGGGGGGACAACTCCTTGCCGTTCAGGGTGGCTTTCCAGCCGCCGTTGTAGTTCTCGTATGTAGTGAGGTACGAGGCCGTGCCCGAGCCGACCGTCACCTCTCGGCGGTCGCCCAGCCAGTCCACGACCCGCAGCTCCCGACCGGCGTCCGTCGCCGACGTGACACTTCCCCGGGTCAGTGTCACGTTCGTCAGGGAGAGGGGTCCCGCGTCGCCCGCCTCGACCCGGTGCGTGCCCGACGTCAGCTCCAACGCCGGGTCGGTCCGGCCCTCCTGACAGAGCGCCACATCAACCGCCCGGCGCTCGGTCAGGTCCCGTACCGTTCCTGTCACGCTCGTCCGGTACAGCTCGCCGTCGACCGCCACCACCGGGCCCTTTCCGCAGGCCAGCGTGAAGGTGCGGGTGGGGTCGGGCTGGGGGGTGCGGTACTGGTCCAAGGCCGGGATGTAGGCCTCGGTCAGGCCCACGGGGAGTTGGAGGTTCTCGTCGGCCACCGGGTTGTGGAGGGTGAGCGGGGCCGTCTTCGTGATCGTGATGTCGAGGCGGTCCGTGGTGATCGGGTCGAAGCGGACCACGCCGTTCTCGTCGACGCCGGCGATCGTCGCGCCGTCCGGGGAGGAGATGTCGACCTCGGTCGCGCGGGTCGACAGACCGCCCGCGGGCGCCAACACCACTTCGCCCACGGCCTGTTTGCCGGTCCAGGACAGGTGGATGGTCGGGCGGTCGCCCGCCACCCAGCCCGTCGTCAGGTCGCCGTCCGTCAGGTTGCGGGCCGAGAGGCCTGCCCCGAGCGCCGCCGTGGAGTCCGCCGTCGCCGTGATGCGGTGCTGCTGCGCGGGGGCCACCTCGTAGAGGAGTTTGTCCAACTCCTCGCCGGGGATCGCCACCGCGCTCGCCTTCATCTCGTACGTTCCCGCCGTCGGCGTCGAGAACGTGCGGTGCAGGCCCGCTTCCGTGCCCGTGGGGGAGAGTCCGGTCGGGTCGGCCGTGCGGTGCAGGGAGATGATCTCGGCGGCGGCGTCGGAGCTGTTCGCGTCGGTGGGGAGTTTCAGGAGCCGGGTGACCTGGACGTGCGGCAGGGCGATCTCGGAGAAACCCGCGCCGGTGAGACCGGTGCGGCGGGCCACCGAGTCGAGGATCGTCAGCTTCATCCAACTCGTCGTGCCCGAAGGGGCTTTGACCGTCTGCGTCATGCCGTTCGGCTGGAGGTAGCTGGTCGCGGACCCCTTCGCCGTCTCCACCCGCACCTCGGTCGCCGCCGCCCGCACGCTCTCCTGGGGGAGCGGGGTCACCTTGAACGAACCCGGCATGTCGTACGCCCCGCCCGTGAAGCCGATGCGCAGCCACTGCCCGTTCGGGGAGCCCGCCGCGCCCTCGGCCCACGCGGTGCCGGGGTTGCCGTCGAAGGCGTTCACCGGGTCGAACTGGGGCAGCTGGAAAAGCCAGTTGCCGCTGGAGGACGCCGTCACCGAGCGGGCGCCGCGCAGTTCGGCCACCGTCTGATGGGCGATGCCCTTGGTCGGCAGGATCTGCTTCGGCTTCTTGCCCGCGTCCTGGACGGCGTCCGGCGCGTTGCGTTCGTCAGGGGTGTACGTGTACGAGGTGTTGGCGTCGACCAGGCCGAACCGGGTGTCCGCGCGGCGCAGTCCGTCGCCGAGGATCTGGAGCGGCGGGGAGCCCAGCCCCGGGTGGTTGTCGCCCGTCAACACCGTTGCCCTGCCACGGAGTTCGGTCGCGAGGGGCAGGATCGACTCCGGGCCGCCGGAGACCACCGCCGTGTCGGCCACCGGCGTCAGGCCCGCCTGGCCCGGCCGTACCACGTCCTTGCTCGTCGGCTCGTAGATCTCCACCGCCCGCTGGCGCGGGTAGAGGCCCTCGACCTGGAGCGGGGTGCCGCCCGCGATCCGGCCGCCGGTCATGACCGGGCCGAGGCCGGTCACCCGCTGGTAGCCGGACTGTTCCAGGGCGCGTTTGACGGTGGTCGTAGGGACATAGCCGATCTGGTCGGGGTCGAGGTCGTTGCGGACGACGACGTAGTAGATGCCCGCGCGGCTCAAGTAGTCGGCCAGGCCCGGGACTTCGCCGCCGGAGTCCAGCGCCTGTTCCACCGCGTCCATCGCGCGCCGGTTGCCGGGGGTGCCCA
This sequence comes from Streptomyces sp. STR69, assembly GCF_024519455.1. Classification (GTDB taxonomy): domain Bacteria; phylum Actinomycetota; class Actinomycetes; order Streptomycetales; family Streptomycetaceae; genus Streptomyces. The sequence goes on from NZ_JALJRY010000005.1 coordinate 111,985, forward strand.
TCGGGACGTAGTCCCGTTCCGCCCAGCGGGAGTCGGCCAGGACATCCAAGGGTTCGTCGATGGGCGAGCCCCAGGTGTAGATGCCGTGCGCGGTCGCCGGGACGACCAGAGCGCGGGAGTCCGGGGAGTACTTGTGCAGCCAATCGGCCGTGGACTGCCAGTACTTGGGGAGCTGCTGGAACGAACCCGGGTTCAGGATCGACCCGTTGAGATACGGCCACGCAAGGCCCGGGAGGACCAGCACCACCGCGATCAGCGGGGCCAGCCGACGGCCCCGGACCGGACGGGCGCCCCGCGACTCGGCGGCCACACCCACCAGGTGGGCCAGACCGAGGACGAGCGCGAGAGCGAGCCCCGCTTGGAACTTGTAGATGTTGCGGAAGGGGACGAGCGGGCCGTTCAGCCAGTCCTGGACCAGCCCGTGGAAGGGCGCCCCGAACGAGCCGCCGTACCCGGCGAACAGGATCAGCGCGACCGACACCGCGACCAGCACCAGCCAGCGCCGCTCCGGCATGTCCCGGCGGGCCAGCCCGGCGAGGCCCAGCCCCGCCGCGAGCGCCGAGCAGACGATCACGATCACCGACGAGGCGACCGTCCAGCCGGCCGGTATCCAGGCCTCGCCCAGATGCAGATATGCCACCCAGTCACCGGCTCCGCGCAGGCCCTCCGTCGCCGACATGGTGTCCGTCGTGGTCTGTGAAGTCTCCACGTAGGGAAGGAAGTTCTCGCCGTAGACACCGAGCATGAGGAGCGGGATCCACCACCAGGCCGTAGCCAGAACGACCCCCGGGACCCACCAGGCGATCAGTTTGCGCTGCCGTGGGCCGGTCGGCCGGGACAGCAGATACAGGCCCACCGGGAACAGGGACGCCAGGGTCGCCGCCGCGTTGACCCCGCCCATGAACGGGACGATCAGCGCCGAGCGCAGGGCGGCCACGCGGGCCGTGTAGCGCTCGTTGGCGAGCGGCAGCAGGACCCAGGGGAGGAAGGCGCCGGGGAGCGCGGCGGCCGAGGTCGAACCGACGACGATCGTGAACACCGGCCACAGCGCGTACGTCACGGCGGCGAGAAGACGGGACGCGGAACTCCCGACCCGCAGCCGCTCGGCCAGCCGCAGCGCGCCCCAGAAGGCGACCGAGACGACGAGGGACAGCCACAGGCGTTCCGCGAGCCACACCGGCAGGTGCACGGCGTGGGCCAGCCAGTAGAACGGCAGCATCGGCCAGAGGTAGCCCGCGTACTGGTCCTGGATCCCGCCGAAGGAACCCCGGTCGTGCCACAACTGCCCCAGGTCGGAAAGGAATTGGCCGGGGTCAACGGTGACGCCGAGCTTGGTGTCGAAGGTCTGCCGACCCGGGTGCACGGCGAGGAACAGCACGAACACCACGGCCCAGAACCCCAGCAGCCAGCGCCACGACCTCGGACCCTCCGGGGGCCCGGCCAGGGTCGTGGTGGTGGGGTCGGCCGCCGGAGGCGGGGTCTGGACCGTGGTCGCCGTCATCGTGGACACCGCCGGAGGATGAGGAGGAGGTTCCAGGTGGCCAACTCCCTTATCCCGGGCGCCTTGACGACGGCTCGGTCGAGGAAGGGCCAGTAGCGGGAGCGCGCCGCGACGACCATGACGTCGTCGCGGGCACGGACCTGCCGCAGGGTGGCACCGATGTGCACGGCGAACAGGTTCTCGCCGAGAGTGTGCTTGGCGGCCTTGCCGGTACGGCGCCGGTAGCGGGCCCGGGCCCGTTCGGCACCGAGGTAGTGCCAGGGCGCCCACTCGTGACCGCCCCACGGGGACAGCCAGTTGGTGAACGACACATAGATCAGCCCACCGGGCCGGGTCACCCGCGTCAGCTCACTGAGAAATGTCTGCGGATCGGCCACATGCTCAAGAACGTTGGACGAGAAGGTCACATCGGCGACCCCGTCGGACAGGGGCAGCAGATACCCGTCCGCGATGACCGTCCCGTCCGGCGGCTTCTTCCCCAACTCCCGTACGTCGGGCTCGAAGAGATAGGCGTGGGCTCCGCGTCGCCGGAACTCCTCGGTGAAGTGGCCACTGCCTCCGCCGACGTCCACGACTGTGCGCCCGGTGACGGGTCCGTCGTAGGCCTCGACCTGGTCGGCGGCATCGCGGGCGAGCAGCGAGTAGCAGGACTCGGGGTCGTCCTGTTCGTGCAGGAAGGCCCGGAACAGCGCCACCGACCTGCGTAGGGAAGGGTCCTTGGGGCCTGTCACGACCCCCAGCCCCTCACCGCCTCAGCGGCAACAGCCCGAAACTGTCTGACGGTTCGATCCCAGCGATAACGAGCCGCACGGTCACGCGCGGCCTTGCCCATGGCCTCCCGGCGACGCGCGGACAGCGCAAGCGTGCACCAGGCCGCCGCGAAGGAGGATTCCCCCCGCGCCAGTACCCCCGTCTCCCCGTCCACGACGGAGTCCCGCAGCCCCGGCACGTCGAATGCGATCGCCGGCGTCTCCCGGGCGGCAGCCTCCGTCACCACCAGCCCCCACCCCTCCAACGCGGACGGATGCAACAACAGCCAGGCGGCACAGAGGAGTTCGTGCTTCCGCGACTCCGAGACATGCCCGGTGAACTCCACCCCGGGCCCCGCGAGTTGCTCCAGGGACTCACGCTCAGGACCGTCACCGACGATCAGAAGACGCCCGCCGACCACGGGACGTACCCGCTCCCACAGCCGCAGCAGCAGATCGATCCGCTTGTACTCGACAAGCCGCCCCACCGCCACGAACAACGGCTCCGGCGAGCGCTCGGCACAAGGACCGGGTTCTTCGACTCCGTTGTGGACGACCCGGATCCGGTCCCGCTCGATCCCGATCCCGCGCAGCGCGTGCGCGGTCGAGGGAGAGACCGCGACCAGCAGACCGCGCTGCTGCGCTCCGGTCAGCGCCCACTGTTCGAGCCGCCGGCCGATTCTCGCCGCCGGGGCCATCGGGCCGTCGAACCGCATCTTCCACACGTCCGTGTGGACGTGGTTGACCAGGCAGATGGTGGGGCCGTGATGCCAGACGGGAGCGAAGTAGGGCATGCCGTTGCACACCTCTACCAGGAGATCGCAGTCGCCGATCCGCCGGGTGAACGCCGTACGGGCGCGCAGGAAGTGGCCGTAGGTGCCGCCCGCCGACACGACCCGGTAGTCGCGGTAGGCCGCGGGGCCGCCGCACAGCAGGGTCACCTGGTGGCCGAGTCGGGTCAGGCCGTCGGCGAGTCTGTCCACGAGGAGTTCGGAGCCGCCGGCCGAGGGGTTGTCGAGGTCCCGGTGGGCGAGGAACACGATGCGGCGCGGTTGCGGCACCGGCGCCGGGGGGTGCTGCGCGGCCGGCGGAGACGCGGTACGCAGCGGGTGGTGGGGCACGTGCTGGGGCATGGGTGCTCCAACTCGTCTCGGGGTGCGGAACTCTGCGGGGACAAGGGCTGACGAGGGCTGGCAAGGGCTGACAGGGGTTGACCGGGTGCGGGAATGGCGCGGGCTGGGGTGGGCGCGGTGCGGAATTCTGTGGGCGGGCTGTGCTCGGGTGGGTGGACAGTTTTCGCTTCGGCGTTCCTGACGGCTACTCACCCGCGTGACAATTTCCGGGGTTATTAGAACTGACGTCACGTCACATCGTGGGCGGATACTCGGGCGAAGCCGGTGATTCGGGGCGCCGGCGCCCTCGTAGCACCAAAACGCCACCGACCACGGCCAGGACGAATCCGGCCACAGCGGTACCGATCGGCAACGACTGCCCCACCAGGCGCAGTTGACCGCTCTCCCGCTTCGCCAGTTTCACCTGTTCCCGCTGCGTGGCCGTGGTGAACGCGAGCTTGTCGGCGTCCAGGAGGAGCACCGCGTCGTAGGCGTGGCCGGGGGCGCGCAGGGTGCGGCGGGGGCCGGTCCGGGCGTAGATCACCCGGCCGGTGCGCTGGTCGACGACCAGCTCGATGCCGTGGTTGGAGTACCACTCCTCGGCGAGTATCTGGGGGGAGTCGGGCTGGTCGACGAGACTGCCGGGAACCAGCCGGGTGCCGATCTTCGTGGCCGGGACCGTGCCCTTGAAGACGTAACCCGAGTAGCCCTGCACCTTCTTGGTCCCCGAGTAGCGCAGAGTGACTGTCCCGCCAAGGGAGTTGTCCCACCACTGGTACGGCTGCTTCCGCACGTCGAACGGGAACTTCAGGAACGCGTCGCCCTCGAAGTACGGGTTCTCGTGGCAGCAGTGCACCGGCTTGTTGGTCCTACGGTCCGTGACCCAGCGGTTGGGGAAGAACTCCAGCGCGTCGTGCGGATCGGCGGCCGGCAGGGACTTGTCGGTGTCGACGGTCGTGGTGACGTCCCACACCGCGTCCCCGCTCTTCTCGCTGTCCGCGACATCGCCGCGCACCTGCTGGGTGACGGTGATCCGCTGGTCGTCGACGGTCCGCAACTCACCGGTGTCGAAGTAGCTTCCGGTGCCCCGGTACACGGCGGTCGTGTCGATGTCGATCGGCGTCACGGCCGCCCGCGGCTCGACGTACCACGCCAGCAGCGGCGCCAGGACCAGCAGAAACGTGCCAAGTCCCAGCAGGATCAAGGAAAGGGGAGAGGCTGTACGGCGCATCCGGGCACTCCAGTGAAGGTTGGTTTCGGAGTTCGGGCCGCTCTTGGGCCGGGAACCGTAGGCGCCCCTTGACGGAGTGTCAATGTCTGCCGACACTGGGCCGACGGGCAGGGGCGGACGACCTCGGGACAACACCTCGGGACAGAACCTCAGGACAGAGAGGCCGACCCTGCGATGTCCAGACTGCTCGCCGCCGTACTCACCATGGCGCTTGCCGCCGCCCTCGCCGTCGGCGCCGCGCTCGGCATCGTCGCGCTGCTCGACGCCAGGCCCGACCAGCCGAACACCCCGCTGATCACCTACGAGCAAGCGGATCAGGGGAGTTGACCCCGTGCCCGCCCGCCCGGCGGCCGTGACCGCGCGCTCGGCGTGGCTCGACGTGCCACGCCTCCAGGTGCGCGAGTTCGCCGCGATCGCCATGGCCGAGGCGCCCGAGCTCGCCGAGGAGATCCTGCGCGAGATCCGCCGCGAGCACCCCCAACTGCCCCTGGTCCTCGACGACTCGGGCGAACCCATGGCCCTGATCGGGATCCGCCGCGCCATCGAGGTCTTCGTCCAGCACCTGGAGACCGCCGAGGGCCGCCCGACCGTACCGCCGGGCGTCTTCCAGGAGTTCGGGCGCGGCGAGGGCCTCAACGGCCGCAGCCTCGACTCGCTCCAGGCGATCTACCGCATGGGCGTACGGCTCGCCTGGCGGCGCTTCGCCGAGATCGGCCAGCGCGTCGAGATCCCGCCGCCCGCGATGTACGAACTCGTCGACGCGGGCTACGAGTACCTGGACGGGCTGGTCGACCAGTCCGTGCGCGGCTACGCGGAGGCCGCCGCGAGACAGGCGGGGGAACGGCTGCGCCTCCAGCGGCGGCTGATGGAACTCCTCCTCGCCGAGCACCACCGCGGCGACCCGGCCGAGGTCCTCTCCGAACGCGCCGCCCGCATCGGCTGGCCGCTGCCCGACAAGGTCTCCGTCGGCGTACTGCTGCGCCCGGCCCGTGAGGCGGTCGCCCCCGCCGTGGGCCAGGAGGTCCTGCTCGACATGGAGTACGAGCAGCCCCGCATGGTCGTCCCCGAACCGGACGCGGCCGGCCGGCCCGAGCTGCTGCACCGGGCGCTGACCGGCTGGGCGGGCGCGATCGGGCCCCCGGTGCCGCTGGCCGACGCGGTGAAGTCGGCGCGCTGGGCCGAGGCCGCCGTAGGGCTGATGGAGCGGGGGCTGTTGCCGGCCGGGGGTGTTCTGTACTGCACCGAGCACACCGAGGCGCTGGTGCTCCTGCAGCCCGAGGAACTGATCGACGATCTCGCGCTGCGGTGTCTGGCGCCGCTCGCGCACTGCGGGCCGACGCACGGTCGGCGGCTCGCGGAGACCCTGCTGGCCTGGCTGGAGACGCGGGGCGGGGCGCCGGAGGTGGCCGCGCGGCTCGGTGTGCACCCGCAGACCGTGCGGTACCGGCTGCGTCAGATCCGCGAACTCTGGGGCGGCGAGATCGACGATCCCGACCGGCGCTTCGAGCTGGAACTCGTCCTGCGGGCGCAGCGGTTGAGGGGTGCGCTGGGCGATCCCAGGGCCCGGCGGTAATCGGGCGATCACCCGACCATTGCCCGTGCAACCCTCTATGGCTAGCCTGTGTTCGTTATCCCGATCGTCAGTTGAAATTTCGAACACGCCATGTGAACGCGCCATGTGGTGCAGCCACTCATCGACATCCAAGAAGGGGGCCGGTTGTGGGACGCCTCGTACCTGCCGTGACCCGGGCTCTCGACATCCTTGAGCTCTTCCTCGACGGGGACGGGACGCTCTCCGCCCCCGACATCGTGCGCAAGCTGCAACTGCCGCGCACCACCGTGCACGAACTCGTCACCACGCTCTCCGCCCGGTCGTACATCGTGCCCGTGCCCGGACAACCCGGACGCTACCGGCTCGGAGTCCGTCCGTACCAGCTCGGGAGCCGGTACGCCGAGCAGCTCGACCTCGCCGCCGAGGGCCAGCAGGTCGCCCGGTCCGTCGCCGAGACCTGCGACGAGACCGTGCACGTGGCCATTCTCGAAGGCACCGACGTCATCTACATCGCCAAGGTCGACTCCACGCACGCGGTGCGCATGGTGTCGGCGGCCGGCCGCCGGCTGCCCGCCCACTGCACCTCCGTGGGCAAGATGCTGCTGGCCTCCCTCTCCGAGCCGGAGCTGACCGCGCGCATCCCCGCGGGCACGCCGCTGGTCGCGATGACGCCCAACAGCATCGTCGAGCCGGACGCGCTGCGGGAGGCGCTCGCCGAGATCCGGCAGCGCGGGGTCGCGGTCGAGAGCCGCGAGTCGAATCCGGACGTGTCCTGCGTGGCCGCGCCGGTCCGGGACCGCACCGGGCAGGTCGTCGCCGCGCTCTCCATCTCCGTGCCGATGATCCGCTGGAGCGACGAGCGGAGGGACGAGCTGGAGCAGCTCGCCGTGAAGGGCGCGGCGGAACTGTCGGAGCGACTCGGACACCGGAGCGTGGGATGACGTACGAAGTGGCGGTACGGGCCGAGGCCACCCTCGGTGAGGGGCCGACGTGGGACGCGGCGGCCGGGCGGCTGATCTGGATCGACATCCTCGGCTCCAGGGTCCACACGTACGACCCCGCGACCGGCGCGCGTACGGTCCGGGTGACCGAACAGCACGTCGGCGCGGCGAAGCCTCGGGTCGGCGGAGGGCTGGTCCTCAACCTCCGGGACGGGGTCGGCCTCGTGGATGAGGACGACGGGTTTCGGTGGCTGCACCGGGAGCCGGTTCCGGGGCGGCGGGCCAACGACGCGGCCGTGGCGCCGGACGGGGCGCTGTGGGTGGGGACGATGCGGTACGACGAGGCGGCGTGCGGCGGCACGTTGTCCCGGATCACCGGGGACGGTTCTGTGCGGCTGGTCCTCGACGACGTGGCCGTCAGCAACGGGACGGGGTGGAGTCCGGACGGGCGGCTCATGTACTACATCGACTCGCCCACGCGGCGGATCGATGTGTTCGAGTACGCGGACGGGCGGGTTTCGAAGCGGCGGCGGTTCGCCGAGATCGAGGACGGTGTCGGGTTCCCGGACGGGTTGACCGTCGATGCCGACGGGTGTGTGTGGGTCGCGTTGTGGGACGGGGGCGCGGTGCGGCGGTATACGCCGGACGGGGAGTTGGAGCGGGTGATTCCGATGCCCGTGCCGTTGGTGACCGCGTGCGCGTTCGGCGGTGCGGACTTGACCGACCTCTACGTCACCACGGCTCGGGTGGGGCTCAACTCGCCGCATCCTGTTGCCGGTTCGCTGTTGGTGGTGCCGGGGGCGGGGAAGGGGCTGGCGCAACCGGCGTTCGCGGGCTGAGAGCCGGGGTGCTGACGACCGGCCGCCGGCGGGCGCCACGCCAGGTCACCGCCGGCTCAGGCGGGAAGTTCCGCGACGCCGAGGGCGAAGTCCCAGCCCCCCACCCCGTTGCGGGCGAGGCCCATCGTGAGCAGACCCGCTCCTTCCAGCCAGTGCGCCATTTTCAGGCCGCCGGTGTCCATCGGGCGCATCCCGAGGCTCTTGACGAACTCCTCGACGCGCGCCTTGGCCTGCGCGTCGTCGCCGGCGATGAAGATGTCGGGCCGGCCGTTCTCCAGGACATGGCGGAAGACGGTGTTGAATCCCTTCACCACACTGGCACCGGCCGGGGCCACCTTGGCGGCTTCCTGCGCGATCGAGGTGGCCTCGCTGTGGGTCAGACCGTCGAGTGTGGCATCGAAGGCGTTGCTGATGTCGACGATGACCTTGCCCGCGAGGGCGTCTCCGTAGTGGGCGACGGCCGGAACGACACCGTCGGCCAACAGGGCCATGATCACGATGTCCCCGGCCGGGACGGCGCCCCACTCTCCCGTCGTGGTGTCGCCGCCGAGCGCCTTGGCCAGGTCGGCGGACTTGGCGTGATCGCGGCCCATGACCTCGACGGTGTTGCCGCCCGCTGTCGCCAGCGCGCCGATGGTGCGGGCCATGTTCCCGGTGCCGATGATGCTGATGCTGCTCATGAGGTGTGCTCTCTTCCCGTGGTCGTCCGGTGTGTCGGTTCAGATCACCGTGGTGCCGCCGTCGGTGGTCGGTTCCAGCCCGTTCGCATGGCTTGAGTCGTCCGAGGCGGTGATTGCCGTGACCTTGTCGTCGAGCTTCCCTGCGATCACTCCTTTGTACACCGAGCTGTGTACTTAACGTAGGCGACGACCGAGTGGGAACGCAAGCTATGTACACCGATCGGTACCGAACCGGGCTACGATGGAGTCATGACGAAGCTGGAAATGGGCCCCCAGGGCCGGCGCCGCGGCAGGGGCGCGCGCGAGCGCATCCTCAGCGCGTCACAGCGGCTGTTCCGCACTCAGGGCATCAACCGCACCGGCATGGACCAGCTCTGCGCGGAGGCCCAGGTCTCGAAGCGCACGGCCTACCAGCACTTCGCCGGCAAGGACGACCTGGTCGCCGAATACCTGCGCCGATTCGATCCCGACGTCATGGCCGGAGTCTTCGACCGCACCGACCTCACACCCCGCGAACGGCTCCTCGCCGCCTTCGAGTTGCCCGCATCCCGCTCGGACGAGCTCACGCCTCTGTGCCCCTACATCGAGGCTGCCGTCGAGATCCACGACCCCGGGCACCCTGCGTCCCGGTACGCCCGCGACTACAAGCTCGCCCTCGCCGCGCGGCTCGCCGCAGCGGCCCGCGAAGCCGGCGCCACCGATCCCGAACAGCTCGGCGAACAACTGGCGTTGCTCCTCGACGGCGCCTCGGCCCGCACCCGGGTCCTCAATGCCGAGTCCTTCCCCACCGCCGCCGCCATCGCCGCCGTCCTCATCGACAACGCCCTCCCCGCGACGGACCGGGACCGGGGAGGCGAAAGCTAGAAGCCCGCCAGGTCGGCCAGTGTCTTTCGTTCCGACGGAGTCAGGGGCGGGCCCGAAAGCGGCGGCAGGAGTGGGCCGTTGAGGGCCGCCAGCAGGGTGCCGGGGCGCATCAGCGTGGACGCGTCCGCCTCCATGCTCGTCACCGCTGCCAGTGCTGCCGCCGCCTTGTACGAACCCGTCGCCGACTTCAGGAGGCGGCGGGAGTAGCTGGTGATCAGACGGTCCGCCCTGGTCGGCCCGGGGCCCTTTGTCTCGGGGTACCAGACGTCCTGGCCGACCGCCAACGCCCAGGCGCCCTCGACGGGGGCGGCCACCCCGCGTTGGACCTTGGCGGCCAGGCCGGGGGCGGTGAAGCCCTCGTGGTCCAGTTCCCGGGAGAGTATTCGGGCGCTGAGCGCGGCCACCGACATGCCTTGCCCGTAGACCGGGTTGAAGGTGGCGAGGGCGTCGCCGAGGACGACCAGGCCGTCGGGCCAGTCCCGGACCTTCTCCAGGTAGCGGCGCACGTTCTTGCTGCTGTGGCTGGTGTGGATGTCCGTCAGGGGTTCGGCGCCGGAGACCAGGCGGCCGAGGATGGGGTCCGGCAGGTCGCGGATGTACTGGAGGAAGCCGTCCGGGTCGGCGGGCGGTTCGCCGCCCCGGGTGCCGGCGAGGCTGACCATCCAGCGGTCGCCCTCGATGGGCAGGACCATTCCGGCGCGGCCGGGCCGGGACTCGTACGGGTTCGCCTGGAGGATCGTGAGGGGGAAGTGTTCTGCGCCCTCCGGCCTGCGGTAGATCCGGGTCGCGTTGACGAGGCCGGAGTCGACGGTCTTCTCGTCCATCCCGGTGACCCCGAGCGCTCCCAGCCAGCGGACGATCCGTGAGCCGCGGCCACTGGCCTCGACCACGAAGTCGGCGTCAAGTTCGGTGATTCCGGCGTCTGTCGAGATGCGTACGCCGGTCACGCGCCGGGCGTCGCCGAGGAGGTCCAGGCCCCGGGCCGTACGGATCTCGGTCTTGGTGTTGGCCAGGACGGCCGAGCGCACCACCCAGTCCAGCAGCGCGCGGGTGCAGGTGAGCATCCGGGGGCCCTCGTGCCGCCAGCGGTGCAGCCAGCCCTCGGGGGTCAGGGCGAGCATGCCCGAGCCGAGGGAGATCTCGTGGGCGCCCGCGGCGAGCAGCTGCTCGCGCACGCTCGCGCCGGGCACGAGGTCCTCGATCGCGGTCAGGCCGCCGGACATCAGCAGATGGGCGTGGCGCCCCTGCGGGAGACCCCTGCGGTGCTCCGGTCCGTCGGGCAGCTCGTCCCGGTCCAGCACGATCACCTCGTCCGTGTGGGCGGACAGTGCGGCGGCGGCCAGCAGGCCGGCCAGTCCGGCACCGACGACGACAGCTCTCCGCGGCATGGGGCTCCTCAAGTCAGCCTGGAAACAGGGGGGTTCGCGCGACCAAGGGTCAGCGCGGGGTGGCCTTCACCGTACTCTCCGGTACGGCCGTGGCGAGCCGCGAGCGGGCGAGTGCCCGGGCCAGCTCGACCAGGCCGCAGGTGTCGGAGACCTCGGTGGCGTAGAGGCGGTAGGTGCTCGGCGTGCCGAAGGGCTCCTCGCGGGCGGCGGCGCGGCGGGCGGCGTCGGCCACCATCGCCGCCTCGGCCGCCACCCGGGCCTCGTGCGCGGAGCGGCCCTCGTGCAGGGCGGCGTCGCGGGTGCGTTCGCGGACCCGGTCGTCGAAGTACGGGGCGAGCGCCAACAGGCCGTCGTGTATGGACACTTCACGCCAGTGCAGCCGCATCCGGGGCAGCTGCCAGAGCGCGCTGGGCGGCTTCGGGGCGAGGGACGCGAACCGGACCTCGGCCCACAGCGGGCCCAGCCCGCGCAGCGCGCCCAGGTCGCGCCAGTGGCCGCGGAGCGTCGGCAGCAGCCTCGGCAGGGCGAAGCCCGCGGAACAGGTCAGCGCAGCCAGCGAGGCCATCGGCGGGGCGATCCCGGTGGAGAGGAAGTCCAGGTCGTGACCGGTCCAACGGGCCACCACCGCCGTGTACTTGACGAGCTGGAAACCGACCACGTCCAACAGCGTGCCGACCAGGATGAGTCGCAGACCGGTCCGCAGCAGACCGGTGACCTCCCGGGCCCAGGTCACGCACACGGAGCACATCGCCAATGTGGCCGCGCTGTGCCCGAGCAGATAGAGCACGATCATCTCGCGCATGTAGGGCGTGTTCGCGTAGTACGTGTCGAGGTCGGTGAGCCGCTCGGTGCTCGCGTCGGCCAGCGTGAACAGGACGACGATGGCGACGATCAGCGCGCCGTAGGCGGCCATGCTGCGCAGCACCATGCGGCGGATCCGGGCGGGGGAGCCGCCCCGCCAGCGGATCAGCAGGACGAGCAGGGAGCAGCTGTACGCGGAGATCATGCCGTAGGTGAGGGGAGCGCCGAAGTTCGGGATGCCGGTCAGGCCGTTGACCGCGCTCAGGGTCGTCGGCGCCGCGCAGACGAGGCCCAGGGAGCCGAGCACGATCGCCACACAGGTGGACACCGTCAGCGGATCGCGCGGGAGGCTCGATGGGCGGCGCAGCAGGACGGTGCAGGACAGTCCGAAGACGGCGGCGGCGACGTACACCATGAGGCTCATGCCCGGGTGCTCCCTTCCGTCGTGCCGGTGCGGACCCGGGCGACGAGCGGGGACCGGGTCAGCGCGTCGGCGATGTGCACGAGGAGGGCGGTACCGGGCGCCCGGTCCGGTGTGTCGGCGGGCGCGAGGTGCGGGTCACCGGCGCGCTCCTCGACCACGGCCGCGGCGACGACCGCCGCCCACGCGGTCGCCTCGGCCTGCTCCGCCCCGCCCGCGGTGCGCGCCGCGGCCTCCAACGTCCGCTCGTACAGGGCCCGGTCGAAGAACGCGTCCAGGTGGCCGAGCGCGTTGTGGATGCTGGTCTGCCGCCACACCAGCCGGGTCGTGGGGGAGGAGAGGCGCGGCCGGGGCAGTCGTAGCGCACGGCGGGTGAGGAGCTCGTCCAGTTCGTGTTCGAGCGGTTCGAGCCGGGCGTACGTCCGCCGGGCCTGCCGCCGCTGGGTCAGCCGGGGGCCGCCCAGCGGGATCAGCACGCCGACGACGATCAGGACCGCGCCGAGGCCTGCGGCGGCCGGCGAGACGGTCGTACCCAGCTTCGTCCAGTCCCGTCCGAACCAACGGGCCGTCACCGCCGCGAACTTGGTCAGGCTGTACCCGGCGCCGCACAGCGAGCCGATGCCCAGCGTGATCAGCCCGGCGCGGAGCCAGCCGTGCACCTGCCGGGCCCAGCGCAGCGAGGACACCGTGGTGACACTGACGGCGGCGAGGTGCCCGGTCAGATACAGCACGATCATCTCGGCGGTGAACGGTGTCGTCGCGTAGTAGGTGTCGAAGTCGGTGCGGCGTTCCACGGGGGTGTGGCCGAGCGCGAACATCACGGCGATGCCGACGAGGACGATCGTGTAGGCCACGATCCAGCGGCGGGCGGTGCGGTGGACGTGCGGTCCGCCCCGCCAGTAGACGATCAGGACCTGGGAGGACGCGCTGTACGCGGTGATCGACGCGTAGGTCAGCGGCGCGGCGAGGTTGGGGACCCCGCTGAGGTGGTTGATCGCGCCGACGGTGGGCGGCGCCCCGAGGAAGAAGCAGGCCCCGGCCAGGGCGAGCAGCACGCAGATGACGCGGAGATAGGGGTCGCGCCAGTGGCGTACGAGATCGGGGGCCTTCACCAGCATGCCCAGCCACAGCAGGCCGCAGCTGAGGTAGTTGATCAGGCCGCTCATTTTCTGGTCCCGCGGTAGTTGAGGGCGGCGCCGATGCGTCCGGCGACGCCCTGCTGCGTACCGTCGTCGGCCTCGGCGGGGCCGTACCCGGAGTCGGCGCCGGCCGCGGACTCCAGCCAGGGGCGCAGCCGCCCGCTCATCAACATGCCGAACCGGTCCGCCTCTTGTTCGTCGGCGACGCTGAAGTCGGTGCGGGCGGCGACGGGCCGGGGACCGCGCTCGGCGGTCAGCTGGGGAGGGCGCTCGGTGGTGCGCCGGTGCATGTGCCACACCTCGTGGCAGAAGATCACGATCTGGTGCCAGGCGGCGGCCCGCTTGTCGATGACGATGACGTCGTAGGTGTCGCCCTCCAGCCACAGCCCGCTGGCGGTGTGCGGCGGGAACACCTCGCGGCGCACCACGACTTCACGTCCCCGCCAGCGGATGACGGAGTCGACCAGCGCGTCGAACAGGGCCTCGGGCTCGGCGGGGACCTGGACGCGCATGGGGTCGATGAGGGCGCCGGCGAGCCGCCTCATCTCCTTCTTCGTGCGCACCGCTGCAATATGCCAGGACATACGTCGACTCAGCCACCTCACTGTCGCCGCGGCAGCGGGAAACCGGCCGCTTCCACCGAGGAGGGGACGGAGGTGATCCAACGTCTGGCGCATCGGGTCGTGTTCGAGTGATCGGACAGCCCGCCGAGGAAAGTCACCACGTCGTACGCCCCCTCGTCTCGCCGTCCGCCGCACAGCCGGTCCGAGGTTACGCGTCCACAACTGCCGACGTCATGTCGTTCGGTGGCCGTTGTGGGACCGGGAACGACCGCTGTGTCCGGAAATCGACGCCGTGAATGAACGTTGCACTGTGCTCAACCCATTGACGCGAACGCGCTTCGATTTTACCGTCCCGTTCGAAGTTACGAGCGCTATGCGGTATTTCGAACACGAGGGGACTCCTACCGGCAAGGGCAGGGACATGGGACCACGCGACCTGAACCCCGCACACCTCCCGGCCGCGGCCGGCCCCGGCCTCGCGCCGGGCCGCCTTCCGGGCCCCCGGGGCACGGGCCCGCTCGCCAAGTACGGCGTGAAAGAAGCGGACGCGCGGCGCGCCGACGACTCACCGACGGAGGTACCGAGTTGAAGCACCCGAGACTGACGACCCTGTTCGCCGCCGCGGTGATCGCGCTCCTCCCCGCCACGGCCGAGGCCGACACCACCTACCCCGACCCGCAGCCCGTCACGGGCCGGCAGATCATCCACGACCCCACGGTCATCCACCTCAAGTCCGGTGGCTACGTGGCCTATTCGACCGGTGGTGTCATCGGCGCCCGCACCTCGAAGGACCGCGTCCAATGGGACGACGCGGGCAACGCCTTCGCCGCGCCCCCGAGTTGGTGGTACGACTACAACTCCGCCGGCGACCCCTGGGCCCCCGACCTCTCCTACCGCGCGGGCCGCTACTGGCTCTACTACGCCGTCTCCTCCTGGGGCACCAACCACTCCGCGATCGGCGTCGCCACCTCCCCGACCGGCCTCCCCGGCACCTGGACCGACCACGGCAGGGCGTTCACCTCGGAGACCACGGACGAGTGGAACGCCATCGACCCGGCCGTCGTCCGGGCCGACGGAAAACTGTGGATGGCCTTCGGCTCGTACTGGACGGGCATCCGCATGGTCCGACTCGACCCCGCCACCGGCAAGGCGATCCCGGGTGCGCCGGTCGCCCAGTTGGCCACCCGCCCCGACGCGCCGTACGCGGTGGAGGGCGCGTACGTGCTGAAGCACGGCCGCTACTACTACCTCTTCGCCTCCTACGACGCCTGCTGCGCGGGCGTGAACTCGACCTACAAGATCCGGGTCGGCCGCTCCACGTCGATCACGGGCCCGTACGCGGACAGCACCGGCAAGCCGATGCCGGCGGGCGGCGGCGATCTGCTCCTGGCGAGCCACGGCCGCTACATCGGCCCGGGCGGAGAGTCCGTCTTCCAAGACAAAGGTCAGTATGTCTTGGCATACCACTACTACGACGGAGAGGATTCAGGCATCCCGAAGCTGGGGCTCAACACCCTGAGCTGGACAAGAGACGGCTGGCCTCTTCTCAAGTAAGCACCCTGTGAAAGGACCCCATGAGCACGCGCACCGCCCGCTTCACCCTCGACCCCGCCTTCACCGTCGGCGAAGTCAACCCCCGCCTCTTCGGCTCCTTCGTGGAACACCTCGGCCGCTGCGTCTACACCGGCATCTTCGAACCGGACCACCCCACCGCGGACGAGGACGGCATCCGCCAGGACGTCCTCGACCTCGTCCGCGAACTCGGGGTGACCGCCATCCGCTACCCCGGCGGCAACTTCGTCTCCGGCTACCGCTGGGAGGACTCGGTGGGCCCCGCCGAATCCCGCCCCCGCCGCCTCGACCTGGCCTGGCGCTCGACGGAGACGAACCGCTTCGGCCTCTCCGAGTACATCGCGTTCCTGAAGAAGATCGGCCCCCAGGCCGAGCCGATGATGGCGATCAACCTCGGCACCCGTGGCGTCGCCGAGGCCCTGCAACTCCAGGAGTACGCCAACCACCCCTCCGGCACCGCCCTCTCCGAACAGCGCGTCGCCGACGGCGACAAGGAGCCCTTCGGCATCAACGTCTGGTGCCTCGGCAACGAGATGGACGGCCCCTGGCAGACCGGCCACAAGACCGCCGAGGAGTACGGCAGGATCGCCGCCGAGACGGCCCGCGCGATGCGCCAGATCGACGCCGGTGTCGAACTCGTCGCCTGCGGCTCCTCCTCCCAGGCGATGCCCACCTTCGCCGCCTGGGAGGCGACTGTCCTCCAGGAGACGTACGACCTGGTCGACTACATCTCGCTGCACGCCTACTACCAGCCGCTCGACGGCGACCTCGACTCCTTCATCGCCTCCGCCGTCGACATGGAGTCCTTCATCGAGAACGTGGTCGCGACCGCCGACCACGTGGGCGCCCGCCTCAAGTCGAAGAAGAAGATCAACCTGTCCTTCGACGAGTGGAACGTCTGGTACACGGCGGACTGGGAGGAGCACACGAAGAACGCGGACCCGGCCGACTGGCCGGAGGCGCCGCGACTCCTGGAGGACAACTACAGCGTCATGGACGCCGTCGTCTTCGGCTCGCTCATGATCGCCCTGCTCCGGCACGCCGACCGCGTCACCGTCGCCTGCCTCGCCCAGCTCGTCAACGTGATCGCGCCGATCATGACCGAACCCGGCGGCCCGGCCTGGCGGCAGACGACGTTCTTCCCGTTCGCGCAGGCCTCGAAGTACGGCCGGGGCCAGGTCCTGGACGTCCGCGTCGACTCCCCGAAGCATGAGACGAAGCAGTACGGCGAGGCCGACCTGCTGCACGCCACGGCGGTGCGCGGCGAGGACGGTTCGGTCACGGTGTTCGCCGTCAACCGCAGCCGCACCGAGTCGCTCCCGCTCCAAGTCGGCCTGAACGGGCTCGACTTGACGTCGGTCGTCGAGCACAGCGCCCTCGCGGACGCCGACCCGGACGCCCGGAACACCCTCGACGACCCCGACCGCGTGGCCCCGCACCAGGTCGAGGGCACCGCCCTCCAGGACGGCACCCTGACCGCCGTACTGGAGCCGCTGTCCTGGAACGTGATCCGGCTCGCTTGAAGTGGCTAGCGGCCGGGGGAGGTCACTGGTGTCACCGGTACTCCTCCGGCCGCGCTGCCCAGCAGGGTCAGCCGTACGTCCTTCGGGCCCGCCGGTGTGGTGCCGTCGGACAGGACGGCCAGCGCCAGTGTGTTGGTGCCCCGTGTGCGGAGGATCCCGTTCGGCAGGGCGAAGGTGTGCTGTGGGCCCACGTCGTTGATGTACTGGCCCATGTTCCAGCCGTTCAGGAAGATCTGGACGCGGTAGGCGCGCGTCGGGTCGTCGTCGAGGACGAGGCCGATCGAGGCGTCGATACCGGTGTCCACGGCGAGCTTGAAGGTCGTCCGGTACCAGGCCACACCCTGCCGCTTGTCGGCGCGGGGGAGGGTGACGGCCTCCCAGCCGGAGTCCGCGAAGTCCGGCAGATGCCAGCCCTCGCGTTCGCCGTACAGGCCGCCGTTGTTCTGCGGCCCGCGCACCGGGTCGGGTGCCGCCTCGCCCTGGAGGCGCCAACTCACCTTCGGGGAGGCGCCCTTGAAGGTCACGGCGGTGAGGCCGCGGGCGACCTTGTGGGTGTCGAGGGCCTTGCCGTCCTGGTCGTGCTGCATCCGCCGGACCAGGACGGACAGGACGTGCGGACCGGCCGTGCGCAGCTTCTCCGGGACCGTAAGCGTTGCCTTCGCGGTCCAACTCCCCTGCCGCACACTGCTGGTGGTCGGCACCGGCATCCGGTGGGTGCCGAGCGGCTCGCCGTCGAGCCAGGCCATCAACAGCCCTTGTGTGCCGGTGCTGTAGGCGAGGGTCACCGATTCCAGGGCGTCGGTGGCGGCCGTGGCGAACCGGCCCCGGTACCAGACGTCGCCGTAGTGGAAGCCGTAGTCGTCCGCGAAGAGCACCGGCTGTCCGGACGGGACGGCCGTCGTGCTGAACGACGAAGTCCTGTTCGCCACAGCCCACTTGGAGTCGTCGAAGGCGACCGCGGCCTCCTGGTTCTCCACCTTCCGGCGCCAGCCGTCGAGCACGGGGAGCGGTACCGCGGGCACCCCCGGCAGCAGCGCGTCCGGGTTGGAGCGCAGGCTGCCCGCGGTGGTGACGGTGGCGGGCACGGCCTTGCCGTTCCAGGTGACCTCGGTGATGCCGCGCGGCCCCCACACCTCCAGGCCGGTCTCCGCGATGGTGTCGCCGGTGAGGTGGGCGGTCGTGCCGCTGACGGTGGCCTCGCGCAGCAGTGCCGGGCCGTAGACCAGAGCGGTCCCCGAACCGGTCTCGTACGGCCACAGGCGTACCGAGCCGGCCTCGTCGGCGAAGACCAGCAGGAGGGCGTTGTCGACGCCGCCGCCCTGGACGAGGACCCGGGTCAGACCGCCGATGCCGAGCGGGACGGTGACATGCAGGATGCCGCGGTCCCACACCCACGCGGCCTGTGCGTCGAGCCGGGTCACCACCGGCTCCTCCGGGCACTCCACCACGGCGTGCGCCATCTCGCCGCGCTTCCCGGCGAACACGGCGATGTCCTGCCGGCCGGCGGTGAGCACCATCATCGGCGTGGCGGTCGAGTACCTCAACCTGCGCCCGCCCAGGGCGAGTCGGGTGACGAGGAGACGGGCGTCCTGGGCCGGGACGGTGACCTCGATGTCGTCGTCCGCGGTCGACAGCGTGGAGGTCACGTCCGCCGCGGTGTCGTTGCGCAGGACGTAGACATGGGAGCCGGTGTCGGCGTTGGTGAGGTGGTACGCCTTCAGCCCGTCCACCGTGACGTCCGCCGCCCGGTCCAGCTTGGCGAAGTCGGGCACCGTCCGCAGCAGATGGCCCAGTTGGTGCATCGGGACGAGTTTCGCGGTCGGGTTGCGGCCCTCGTCGAAGGCGGCGCCGTAGTCGTACGACGTGTAGACGACCGGTGCCGGCAGCCAGCCCCACGAGGTGCCGCCGAAGGTCATGTAGACGTTGTGCAGGGTGAGTCCGTTGGCGAGGTTGGTGAGGTAGAAGCGCCGCTCGTACGCCGCGTCACGCGTCCGGCGCGACTCCGCGTACCCCTTCCCCTCGAACCAGGACCCGCCCCACGGATCGAACCAGCCGCCCCCGAACTCCGGTACGAAACCAGGGGTCTTGGGGCTGGCGGTGGCCCCGCCCTTGGCGCCGCCGATCCCGAAGTGGCCCCAGTCCGGCGGCGGCCCGGTCGGCGTCGGATAGCCGTCGAAGCCGTACAGCCAACCGCCCGTGTCGCCGCCGGTGTCGAAGGAGCCGGGGGTCCAATAGCCGTTGCGGCCCTTGTCGTTGTGGAACAGGGGGACGTCGATGCCGTCGGCGCGCACCTTCTTGTACAGGTGGGACATGTAGGCGGTGCCGGTCGGCTGGGTGGTCTGGGCGTCGTACTCGTTCTCGATCTGGTAGAGCAGGACCGTGCCTGTGCCCTGGGTGAACAGGTGCTTGGAGACGATGGAGTTGACCTGGGTCAGCCACTCGTCGACATGCGAGAGATACGTCGGGTCGGCCGTCCTGGCGGTGCCCTTGGTGGCGGTCAGCCAGCCGGGGAAGCCGCCCGCGTCGATCTCCGCGTTGATGTACGGGCCCGGGCGCAGGATGACGTAGAGGCCGGTCTCGGCGGCCATGCGCAGGAACAGGTCGAGGTCGCGGACGCCCGTGAAGTCGTAGCGGCCCTGCGCGGGGGAGTGGTAGTTCCACGAGACGTAGATGCTGACCGCGTTGTAGCCGAAGGCGCGCATCTTCTGCAGGACGTCCCGCCACAGCGACGGGCTCGGCAGCCGGAACGGGTGCATCTCGCCCGACCACAGGACCAGGCGCCTGCCGTCGACGACCAGGGAGTAGCGGTCGTAGCCGATCGTGTGCGGCAGTCCGTCCGCACCCGGCGGGGCGGGCGGCGGGCCGGTCGGTACGACGTGCGCGGCGTACGCGTCCGGGGAACCGGCGCTGCCACCGCCCAGCGCGAGTCCTAGCGCGGCCGTACCCGCGAGGGTGCTGAAGGTACGCCTGCTCAGCTCCACTGGAAGCTCCTCTCGGGTCCGGTCCGTCGGCGGCACGTGCGAAGCCATTTTCCGTGGTCATCCCGGGAGGCCGTCGTGCGGGGTCATTCTGTACGCCAGAACGGCCCACAATGGACGCATGAGGATCTCGGCACGGGCGGATTACGCGGTACGGGCGGTTCTGGAGCTCGCCGTACGGGGTGACGACGGCCCGCTGAAGGCCGAGACCATCGCCACCACGCAGGGCATCCCGCACAAGTTCCTGGAGGGAATTCTCGGTGATCTCCGGCGCGCCGGGATCGTCGACAGCCGGCGTGGCGGGGGCGGCGGCTACCGGCTGGCGCGCGAGGCGACCGCGATCACCGTCGCGGACGTCATCCGCGCGGTGGACGGCCCGATCGTGTCGGTGCGCGGCGAGCGCCCCACCGGCCTGGCCTACACCGGCTCCGCCGAACCGCTCCTGCCCCTGTGGATCGCGCTGCGCGCCAATGTCCGCAAGATCCTGGAGGGGGTCACGCTCGCGGACATCGCGGCGGACGCGCTGCCGGAGCCGGTACGGCGGCTGGCGGCGGAACCGGCGGCGTGGGAGAACCCGTGACGGTTCGGGGCGCGGGTGGGAGCTGTACGGGACATGGGCTGCCGCCCGGGCGTACTCGGTCCGCGTCCATCGCCGGGAGAGGGCGCTGGGGGCGCGGACCGAGTCCGAGTCCGCCGAGGGGCGACAGCCGATCAGTACGTCCGATTCATCCGCCTCCAGATCAACTCGTGCTGACGCCCACGGTCAGGGTGAGCAGGCCGGACGCGGCGCCCGCGTCGACCTCCGCCGGCTCCGGCGTCTGCACCCTCAGCGCCGATCGTGCGGACGAGAGCGCCGTTGAGCGAGTTGTGCTCTCGTTTTCCCGTCATGGACAGCGAAGTTACGGCCGTACCTGAAGGATTCCTTAATGTGCGGCTGTGAAGCGCCTGGGGACGGATCGGTCAACGCCCGCTTATTTCCACAGAGTTCACACACTGTGGAGAGTATGTGAAAGACGCGTCTGTGAATGGCCTGAGTTCGCCCTGACCGTTCCGTGTGCGGCTTCCTACGATGCGAGCGCCCCGTCGGTCTTCACAGGAACTTCATTGGTTCTTCAAAGACTTGGGGCACAGCCACCCCCCAACACAAGGAGAAACCATGCCTGGTGGGCTCCTCCTGAGTGGTGCGGTCGCCGCACTGCTCGCCACCGCGCTGCCGTCCGCGCAGCACTCGTCGTCGCCCGTGTTCGACGACCCGCCGCCGGACAAGATCGTCATCAACGTCGCGACCGTGAACGGCTCGGGCTGCCCGCAGGGCACGACGGCGGTCGCCGTCTCCGAGGACAACACCGCTTTCACGGTGACCTACAGCGCGTATCTCGCCCAGGTCGGCGGCAACTCCGACCCCACGGCGTTCCGCAAGAACTGCCAGCTCAACCTGGTCGTCCACGTCCCGCAGGGCTTCACCTACGCCATCGCGAGCGTGGACTACCGCGGCTTCGCCTCGCTCCAGCGCGGCGCGAGCGGTGCGCAGAAGGCCTCGTACTACTTCCAGGGGTCGTCGAGCACCGTGGCCAAGAACCACCCGTTCAACGGCCCCTACGACGACAACTGGCAGGCGACCGACAGCACCGACTGGGCTCAACTGGTCTGGGCGCCCTGTGGAGTTCAGCGCAACTTCAACATCAACACGGAGCTGAGGGTCGCCGCCGGCACCTCGTCGTCCAGCGCGGTCAGCTTCATGACCATGGACTCGACGGACGGCGACATCAGCACGATCTACCACATGGCGTGGAAGGAGTGCCCGGCCTCCTGAGGTGATGCGGGGGTGGCCCGTGTCGCACCGCGGGCCACCCCTTCGGTTCAGCCCTGCTGGACGCCGAGCGTCAGGGTGCCGGTGTAGCCCGACGAGGTCGAACTGCCCAGCGCGGCAAGGGTCATGAGGCCGGACGCGGCGCCTCCGTCGTCGTAGATCGAGTCCTGGGCGAGGGTGGTGCGGGTGACCGTGTTCGTCGAGTACGGCGAGATCTTGGCGACGGCGGTGGTGATCGTCTCGTCGATGAACAGCTGGCCCGTGTGGAGTTCCTGGCCGCCGGTGAACGAGCCGTTCGAGGTGAGCGTGACGCCGGTGTGCACCTTGACGTGGATGTGCACGCACCGGCCCCGGTACCAACCCGGGTAGATCGTGGTGATGTTGGCGAGGCCGCTGGAGTTCGTCAGGACGCCGCCGCGCAGGAAGGTGCCGTCGTCCGGTTCGCTGTGGCCGTTGTTGCCGACGTAGCCGGAGTACTCGCCGAGCGCGTCGCAGTGCCAGATCTCGACGAGCGCGTTGGGGATCACGGCGCAGGTGCTGTCGTTCACGACGGTGAGGGCCAGCTTGAGCGGGATGCCGGCCTTGCCTTCGGTGACGTCGGCGCGGACGAGGGCCCCGTCGAGGTAGTAGGGGCCTTCGGTCATCTCCTTGGTGAGGGTGCAGACGGCTGCGGCTGCGGCGGGGGAAGCGGTGGGGGTTGTGGGGGCTTCGGGCGCGGCGGCTCCTACGGCCAGTACGGCGGCTGTGGTGCCCGTGGCGATCAGTACGGTGCGGCGTCCGATCGGGTTGGTTCCTGCTCCAGTTTCTGTCATGGACACGGCACCGTAGGGGCGGACCCTGTTCGTCCGCTGTGAGGGTGGCAAAGTGACGAAGCGTCAAGTTCCTTGTGAGACAGGGGGCATGGCTATTGCGGATACCTGCCCCTCGTCGGCGCGATGGGGCGGCAAGCGCCGCCGAGGGGTGGGGGTCCGGGGGGTGGGGTGCAAAAAAGTGTGTCACTTTGGGCGGAAAGTGACACACTTTTTTGAGTCGAGGGTCGAGGGTCGGGGGCAGGCGTCAGGGGGCGAGTCGGCGTTCGGCCGAGACGGAGTAGGCGTGGCGGCGGAAGGTCACCATGGTGTCGTCGGAGAGTTCCACGCCGGGGGCGAGGCGGCTGGGGTCGAACACCTGCTGCTGCCAGTGGTCCTCGCGGGCCGAGCGGGCCGTCACGTGCAGCTGTCCGGCGGGGATCAGCGGGCGGTGTTCGGGCCAGGCCTGTGAGGGGTCGTGGGTCGGGTCGCCCGGCTCCGCGAACTGGAACACCAGGGTGAAGGACAGGGGCCCGGTCGCGAGCCGGGAGTCGAGGTCGCCGATGAGGAAGTCCGGGGCCAGCGTCTCGCCGTACGCCGAATCCAGTTCCACTTCGCCGAGTTGGGGCACGAGGCGGTAGCGGAACGGCCTGCGCTCACCCGCCTCGTCCACCAACACGAAGGCGTGCAGCCCGTCGTAGCGGGCGGTGGCGAAACTCGCGGGCGCCTGCTGACCCGCGAAGGACTTCAACGCCCCCCGGCTCTCCGGGTGTTGGACCAGCACGGTGGCGAACTTGCCGGCCGCCGCCAGCTTCCCCTTCGCCCGGTCGGCGAGCCCGCCCTCCGTACCGGCCTTGCCCAACGCCTCGACGAGGTCGATGAATCCCTCGGGATTGTGACTGGGGAAGACCCGGAAGGTCGCGGCCACCAGGTCCATGACGCCCTTGTCGGCGTCGAGGAACTTCACGGCCATCCCGCGTACGCCGCGCACCCGGTCGTCGGCGTCGTAGCGGCCCGAGCCGTTGGAGAACCGCACGACCGCCTCGGACTCGACGGCGAGACAGGCGGCGGTCGTCCACCGCGAGACCTGCCCGCTGGGTACGAAGCGCGCGTCGTAGACGGCGCCCCGCGCGTGCAGACGGCGGTCGTGCGGGCGCGGCGGCGCCGCGGCCTCGATGCGGTCGACGGCCTGTGCCGCGGTCATGCCGTCCTTGGTGACCGAGGAGTCCTGCGATGACTGAGCCATGCCCGCATCATGGCACCAGCGGCTCCCGCAACTCCGTTCCCGGCCGACACCATGGCGCCAGTTGGAGCACGCCGAACAGCGCCTCCACACCCAGGAACAGCCACAGGAACCGCGGGGCGCCCTGCGCGAGGGCGTAACCCTGCCAGGCGGTGAACAGCACGCGGGCGACCCCGTCGAACAGACCGTGCAGAGCCAGCGGCCGGACGAGCCGCAACACGGCCCAGACGACCACCACCGACCCCATCAGATTCGCGTACAGGGTCTGGATCGGGTCGAGTTCGGGCAGCACACCCAGCCCCCAGTCCCGGCCGAGCGACGACAGCGTGTCGTGCACCAGCGTGTACGTCCACGGGGTCGCGAAGCCGGCCGTCACGACGAGGTCGTACCAGGCGCTGGCCCGCACGACCCGGAGATAGGAAGCGATCTTCATGCCGCCGACGCTAAACAGTGGAGTGGGGTCCAAGGTCAAGTCATCATGTGGGCATGCGCATCGGGGAGTTGGCGACACGGGTGGGTCTGAGCAGGGACGCCCTCCGGTTCTACGAACAGGTGGGCATCCTCACCAGCGAGCGCCGGGCGAACGGGTACCGCGACTACCCGCCCGAGGCGGTCCCCTGGCTCGAGTACGTCCGCACGGCACAGGCCCTCGGCTTCTCCCTGGCCGAAATCGCCGAGCACGGCGAGGAGTTGGCCGAGGCCCCGGACCAGGCGGCGGCCCTGTCGGCCCTGTTCGCCGACAAGATCACCGTCATCGACACCCGCATGGCCGAACTGGCCGTCCTCCGCGCCGAGTTGACGGCCCGCGCAGGCACGGACTGCCCCCTGCGCAGGCAGCCGGCACCCACGGAGCGGGCGGGGAGACGATCAGGATTCCCGGGGTGATGGCGCACTCACTGGAGCGACGGATGTGAGGTCGTGCGCACGGTCCACGGTTCCGGGTCCATGCTCGCATGCGCTGCAACAGGCTCTGGGAGGTACTGGACCGGGAGCCGCTGGGGAAAACCGTCCGCGCGGAAGTCGACGCGCCTCGGTGGTCATCCCGTTTCCAAGTGGCCCCACCAGTGCGATAATTGGCCAGTGCTCATAGCCCTGAACGTGCTGCTTTTCGCCGTCGCCTTCTTCTGTCTCGCCGTGGGCGTCACGGCCGTCACGACGTCCTGGGTGTTTCCCTGGCTGGCCCGCAAGGTGCTCAGGCCTCGGCTTTGGGGCGCCGGATACACCTTGTTCGGCGTCGTCGTCCTGTATCACGCGGTAGTCGCACTGATGGATGTCGACCCGGCGGTCAGCATGGTGCTGACAGCCGTCACCACGGCGACGGCTCTCGGCGGCCTCGGCATGATGATCCTCTCCCAGCGCGTCGGCCAGGGAGCGCCGCCGTCGCTTCCTGCCGGGCCCGGCACCCCCGAGTAGCCTTCTCCTCACAGGTTGCTGACAAGAACACTTCAGGTTCGGCATGGACTCTGATCCCCATGCATGGACACCGACCCCACACCCCCGCATCCGAGCGCAGCCGCCGCTGGTTCATGAACAAGGCGCTGCTCGCCGGAGGTGTCGCCGCCGTGGCGACCATGACCGGATGCTCCAACGACTCGTCGGACACGGCGAGTTCGTCCTCCGCCGCACAGTCCGGCGCCCCGAGCGGTATGCCCTCGGGCGGGCCCGGCGGGGGCGGGGGTGGCGGCATGGGTCCCGGGGTCTCCCAGGTCAAGTACAAGGATCTCAAGGGCGTCACCGCCGACGGCAAGGTCGTCGACGACCTGTTCACCATCCACTCGACCGGCGTCTCCACGGACGGACTGGTCAAGGCGGCGCAGGCGTTCCTCGACGGGCTCTCCGCGAAGGAGCGCAAGTCCTGCACGTTCGACATCGACGCCGACGAGTGGACGGCCTGGAGCAACGTCGACGGCTACGCCCGCAAGGGCGTCCGCATGGGCGACCTCACGGAGAAGAAGCGCGATCTCGGCTACGCGCTGCTCGGCGTCGCGCTCTCCGCCGACGGCCTCACCCAGACCCGCAACATCATGAAACTCAACCAGTTCCTCGGCGACTCCAACGGCGGCAACCAGAAGACCCTGACCGAGGGCCACTACTTCTTCACCTTCATGGGCACCCCGTCGACCACGAAGCCGTGGGGCTTCCAGTACGAGGGCCACCACGTCGCCATCAACTACTTCGTGCTCGGCGACCAGGTCGTGATGACGCCGACCTTCATGGGGTCCGAGCCGACGACGGCCACGTACAAGGGCGAGAAGATCACCCTGTTCCGGCCGGAGACGACGGCCGGCCTGGCCATGATCCGCTCCCTCACGAAGGCCCAGCTCGCCAAGGCGGTCTCCTCGCAGGGCAACGGCAACGAGGACATGAAGGCCGGCGCCGGCTCGGACAACCTCAAGCTCGCCTACGAGGGTGTGCGCGGCTCCGAACTCACCTCCGCGCAGCGGGAGAAGCTCCTGGACGTGGCCCGCGTCTACATCGGCTACATCAACGAGGGGCACGCCGAGGTCAAGATGACCGAGGTGGAGAAGCACCTCGACGACACGTACTTCTACTGGATGGGCGAGACCAAGGACACGTCCGCCTTCTACTACCGCATCCACAGCCCGGTCGTGCTCATCGAGTACGACGCCCAGGCCCCGCTCTTCTACCACGAGGCCTCCTCCGCGAGCCCGAGCGCCGGTGCCAGCGCCAGTGCGAGCCCGAGCGCCAACGGCGGCGGCCCTCCCGGCGGCGGCATGGGCATGGGCGGCGGCACCCCGTCCCAGGAGCACATCCACACCATCATCCGCACCCCCAACGGCGGCGACTACGGCGTGGACCTGCTGAAGCTGCACCTGGACAACGACCACTGACATATGCCCAATTGGACCTTATGGGCTACATGGTCACTTTCAATTCCTCATCGCCGTGATCTTGCTGATATGAAACCCCTTGGCCGAAAAAGCAAGATCAGGGGTGGTTGTGGGGAAACGATTCGACTCCGGGACGCGGACCGGGGTGGTGATCGTCGGCGCGGGCCCGGCGGGGCTGGTCCTGGGGAACCTGCTCCTGGACCAGGGCATCGACTGCGTGATCCTGGAACGGCGCGGACGCGCGGCGGTGGAAGGGCGGGCCAGAGCAGGCTTCCTGGCCGCCCACTCCGTACGTGTTCTCGCCCAACATGGCCTGGACACCGGTCTGTTGGCCAGAGGCCGCACGCACCGGACCTGCCTCTTCCGCAGCGGGCAGGGTGAATTCACCCTCGACTACGGCGAGTTGGGGCGCGGCGAGGTCCACACCGTCTACCCCCAGCAGGAGTTGGTGCGGGACCTGCTCGCCGAGTATCTGCGGCGCGGCGGCGAGATCCGCTTCGGCGCCGAGGCCGAGGAGATCTCCGAGGGCCGGGTACGGGTACGCGGCGGCGACGACGTCACCGGGCGTTATGTCGCCGGCTGCGACGGACACCGGGGCGTCGCCCGCGGCACCCTCGTGGCGCAGGGCACCCGTACCGCCCGCTGGGACCACGGCGTGACCTGGCTGGCGGTGCTGGCCGAGGCCCCGCCTAGCCTCGCCGCCGTCGGATACGCCCTGCACGACCGCGGATTCGCCGGCCACATGGCCCGTACGGCGACCGTCACCCGCTACTACCTCCAGTGCCCGCGCGGCACCGATCCCGCCGACTGGAGCGAGGACCGGATCTGGTCCGAGCTGGAGATCCGGCTCCGTACCGCCGAGTTCGGCCCGCTGAAGCAGGGTCCCGTGCTGGAGAAGACGGTCGTCGACCTGCGCTCCGACGTCCTGGACAGCCCCGGCGCCGGACGCCTCTGGCTGGCCGGAGACGCCGCCGGACTCATCAGCCCCTCCGCAGCCAAGGGCGCCAACCTCGCCGTACTCCAGGCCGAACGCCTCGCCCGGGCCTTCGTGTCGGCGCTCACCCGCGACGACGAGAGCGACCTCGCCCGCTACGCCGCCGACTGCCTGCCCCGCGTCTGGCGGGCCCACGAGTTCTCGCACTGGATGAGCGGCCTGCTGCACGGCCCGACCACCGAGGACGCCGAGGCCCGCTACGGCCGCGCGCTCCAGTACGCCCGCCTCGACAGCCTGCGCACCTCCCGCACGCACCAGGACTTCTTCGCCGAGAACTACACCGGCATCTGACCCCGTCTCCCGTCCCCACACACGATCACCGGGAACCCCCTCATGAACCTCCCCGTCGCACAGGCGCGCCTCGCCGAGGCCGACGTACAACGCATCCGGCGAGCGGCGGCCTACGTCGAGGCCCACGACACGGACGCCGTCCTGGCCGAACTGCTCCCGGACCTCACCCCCGCCGAACGGGCCGACGTCGCCCGCCACTTGGTCTTCGACCACACCGCCGTCCTCGTCTTCCCCGACTCCCTCGACGGCCTCTGCGAAGAACTCCGCCGCCTCGGCTTCGAACCCGGCGCCGTCACCCCGAGCGTCGTGGTCCGCGAACGCCTCGCCCGCCGCTACGGCCCCACCCTCGCCGAGACCCCGGTCGGCATCGTGCACGTCGCGGTCGGCACCCGCAGCGTGGAGATCTTCGCGCTCCCGGTCCCCCCGGACTCCCCACTGGAGGCCGTAGCTGCCGACGAACGCGAGGCGGAACACGAGTCGCACCACGCCTTCGCGGTCACCGCCCCCGGCCCGGTGGTCCCCGCAGGCCTACGGCTCCTCCTCCAGGAGCGGGGCGGCGCGGTCCCCGACGGCGGCGGCTACAACGGCCACGAGAACGTCACCGTCCTCTACCACCGCACCCGAACCCACCGCCGCTTCGAACTCCGCCTCCCCGGCCGCCACACCCCGCTCCCCGACCCGACGGCCTCCCTGCTCGGCGTCATGACCGGAGCCTGGGCCACCCAAGCGGTCGCCACCATGGCCGAGTTGCGCATCGCCGACCACCTGGCCGATCACCCGGGCATCGGCGCCGACACCCTGGCCGACCTCACCGCCACCGACCCGGACGCACTACGACGCCTGCTCCGCTACCTCACCTCACTGGGCCTGCTCACCTCGGCCGGCGGCACCTACCACCTCACCGCCACCGGCCAACCCCTGCGCACGGGCACGGAGTTCTCCCTCCACCCGCTGGCCCAGCTCTACGGCGGCCCGTTCTACGACTCCTTCAGCGGCCTGACCCACTCCGTACGCACCGGCCAGGAAGCCTTCGCCCACCGCTACGGCCAGCACCACTTCCCGTACTTCGCCCAACACCCCGAACTCGGCGACCTGTTCCACCGCGCGATGGCGGCGAGCGCCGAGATGTTCGCCCCGGTACCGACCCTGATCGACTTCTCGGCCGCACGACGCGTGGTCGACGTGGGCGGCGGAAACGGCGCGCTGCTGGCCCGACTCCTGCGCACCCACGCCCACTTGGAGGGCGTACTCCTGGAACGCCCCGAGGCCCTGGAAGCGGCCCGCCCCCGACTCCCCGAACGCTGCTCCTTCGTAGCGGGCGACTTCACCCGGTCCGTACCGGAGGACGGCGACATCTACCTCCTGTCCCGAGTCCTCCACGACTGGGACGACGACCGCTGCCTGACCATCCTCGACAACTGCGCCAAGGCAATGCGCCCAGGAGCCCAACTACTGGTGGTGGAACGCCTGTTGCCGGCGCCGACGGCAATCGCCTGGGACATCCACATGCTGTGCAACGTCGGCGGCCAGGAACGGGACGAGGACCACTACCGCCTACTCCTGGAGAAGACAGGCTTCGAGGTGGAGGCCCGCCACGAGCTACCGCTGGGAGCCTCACTACTGAACGCCGTAAGGGTCAGTTGACCCAAGGGGTGCGGGGAACTGCGCGACCAGCCACAGCGCACCCGCACCCGGCAACGATTCCTCAGCCCGCCTGCCCCATCCCCGCAGCATTGGGCCAACTCTGAGCATTGGGCCACCCGGTGGCGGGCGCAGGCGCAAGATTCTGCATCCCGTTGGGACTGGTGGCGCCCCGAACCTGCGCGGCCGTAAGCCCATTACGCGCAGGCACACCAGTGGGCGTCGGCCCCTGAGGCACCGGCGCAGGCGCAGGCGTACCGTACGGCTGCTGCTGAGGCTGTTGCATCACGGGCATCTGCTGCGACACCTGAGCCAACTGCTCCGGCATCTG
Organism: Streptomyces sp. STR69; assembly: GCF_024519455.1. Taxonomy (GTDB): domain Bacteria; phylum Actinomycetota; class Actinomycetes; order Streptomycetales; family Streptomycetaceae; genus Streptomyces. The sequence continues at coordinate 141,789 of NZ_JALJRY010000005.1, forward strand.
CGCAACGGGCTGCATCGGCATCTGCGGAGCCTGCGCGACGGCAACCATCGGCTGGTACTGCGGCTGGGGTTGGGGTTGGGGTTGGGGCTGCGGAACAGGCAAAGGAACAGGCTGCGGCTGAGGCACCGCAGCCGCCGGTACCTGCATGGGCACGGGCTGCGGCTGCATCTGCGTGATCGCCGCGGGCATCTGCAGGCCCGCACCGTTCGTCGCCCCGACAAGACGATCCACGGCCGCCGTACCCGAGCTGTAGCTGGTCCCTGTGCTCAGCTCGGGTACGGCGGCTCCCCTCCTGGTCCCGTAGAGCACCTGTTCCAGGCCGGACACCAGGCGACGCACGTCCGTCTCGGGGCGCACCACGAGGCGCAGGAAGCGGCTGGACGAACCGATCTTGTTACCGCACTCGCGGACCAGGATGCGGTGCTCGGTGAGCATCCGGTCCCGGACCACGGTCCCCTCGGCGCCCACGGGGAGGCGCACGAAGAGGAAGTTGCCCTGCGACGGATAGACCGTCAGGCCGGGCAGCGCGGAGAGCTGGCTCGCCATGTCGAGTCGGTCGCGGCGCACCTGCTGGAGGCTCTGCGCGTACTCCGCGCCGTGCTCCTTGAGGATGAACACCACGTGTTCGGCGAAGGCGTTGAGGTTCCACTTCGGGAGCATCGAGCGGATGCGCCCGGCGAGGGCCGGGTTGGCGACGAGGTAGCCGAACCGTATGCCGTGCAGACCGAAGTTCTTGCCGAGGCTGCGCAGCACGACGACGTTGGGGCGCAACATCGCCTCTTGTACGACGCTGGGTTCGACCTCGGCGTCGGCGAACTCCAGGAACGACTCGTCGATGATGACGAGGTCCAGGTCGGCCATCGCGTCCATGAACTGGACGAGCGCCTGCTTGTGCTGGAAGCCGCCGTCGGGGTTGTTCGGGTTGCAGATGACGGCGACCTTGGTGTTGCGCTTGCGGATGAACTCGGCGTACTGCGCGAGGTCCAGGGCGAAGCCGTTGGACTCCTGGAGCGGGAACATGTCGACCCGCTTGCCGGTCTCCATGGGCTGGTCGGTCCAGCGGCCGAAGGTGGGGACGGGGATGGCGAGGGACTCGCGGACCATCAAGTGGTCGATCCAGGTGATCAGTTCGGTGGAACCGTTGCCCATCGCGACGCAGCTCGGCGGGAGTTGGAGCAGATTGCACAGCTCGGCCGTGATGGTGTCGGCGCTGCTCGGGTAGTACGTGATGATCTCGCGCAACCGGGCCGCCATCTGGTCGAACATGGCGGGGGTGGGGAAGTACGGGTTGCACGGGATACAGAAGTCCACGGGGCCGGTGCCGTCGCTCTCACGCGCCAGCGCTGCCATCGACGGGCTGTGCGCCGCCGTACTGCGGAACAGCGAGGTGACGTTGGAGTCGGCCAATGGAACCTCCGTATGAAGGCGGGCCCGGCGGGGACGACCGGGCCCGTCGTCTTGGGTGGCCCGCGCGGGGGAGCACGGGCCACCCTTGAGTACGGAGACGGGAGTGGCACTGTTCAACGGATGTGAAAATGGTGTGAGTTCGGGAACCCCGGGTCCGAACTACGCGTCAGCTGTGAGGCTTCAGGAGCTGAACGTGTGGATCGTCGACGTTTTGTACGTCTGACCAGGCCGCAGCACTGTCGACGGGAAGTTCGCGTGGTTCGGCGAGTCCGGGAAGTGCTGGGTCTCCAGGCACAGCGCGTCGCCCTGGCGGTAGGTGTGGCCGCCGGTGCCGGTCAGGGTGCCGTCGAGGAAGTTGCCCGTGTAGAACTGCAGCCCCGGCTGGTCGGTGGCGATCTTCAGGGTGCGGCCGGAGTGCGGGTCGTGCAGGGTCGCGGCATGCTCGGGCTTCGCGGTGATGCCCTTGTCGAGGGCCCAGTTGTGGTCGTAGCCCTTGGCCTGCACCTGCTGGACGTGGCCGGCCCGGATGTCACGGCCGATCGGCTTCGTCTTGCGGAAGTCGAAGGGGGTGGCCGAGACCTTGGCCAACTCGCCCGTGGGGATCAGCCCCGAGTCGGTGGGCGTGTAGCGGGCGGCGGGGATCGTGAGTTCGTGGTGCTCGATGGTGCCGCTGCCCTCGCCGGCGAGGTTCCAGTAGACGTGGCTGGTCAGGTTGACGACCGTGGCCTTGTCGGTGGTGGCCTCGTAGTCGATGCGCCAGTCGCCGTGCTTGTTGAGCGTGTACGTCACCTTCACCTTGAGGGTGCCCGGGTAGCCCATCTCGCCGTCGACGCTGGTGTAGTAGAGGTGCAGGCCGACGTCGGAGCCGGCGGTGAAGCCCTCCACGTCCCAGATGTGTTTGTCGAAGCCCTGGGTGCCGCCGTGCAGGCTGTTGACCCCGTCGTTGACGGAGAGCTGGTAGCTCTTGCCGTCCAGGGTGAACTGGCCCTTGGCGATGCGGTTTCCGTAGCGGCCGATCAGCGCGCCGAAGTACGGGGTCTTCGCCACGTAGTCGGCGATGTTGTCGAAGCCGAGCGACACGTTGGCGTACTTGCCGTGCCGGTCCGGGAGTTCCAGGGACTGGACGACCCCGCCCCACGACAGCACCTTGAGCCGGGTGCCGCCGTTCTCCAGCGACCAGCGGTAGACCTTGCTGCCGTCGGCGAGGGTGCCGAAGAGTTCCTTCACGGGCTTCTTGCCTCCCGAGGCTGCCTGCGCCGTACCCGTACCGAGTGTGCTCGCGGCGATACCGGCTGCCGCGGCTCCTGCAATGACCGTGCGTCTGTTCAGTTCCATTGAGCGGCTCCCTTGTGCGTTGAAGGGGGGCTCCACTGGTCCCCGCGCCCAAGGGGCGCGGGGAACTGCGCGACCAGCCATGTACGGCCCGCAGCTTTCATACGGCCTTCCCAGCGGAGCGTCGCGCTGGACTTACGAACCGGACTTGCGTTTGTTCCACACGTCGAAGCCGACCGCGGCCAGCAGGGCGAGGCCCTTGATGACCTTCTGCCAGTCGGTGCCGACGCTGAGGAGGTTCATGCCGTTGTTCAGCACGCCGAGGACCAGACCGCCGATGATGGCACCGAAGACGGTGCCGACACCGCCGCTCATGGACGCGCCACCGATGAACGAGGAGGCGATGGCCTCCAGTTCGTAGCCGTCACCGGCCTTCGGCGAGGCCGCGTTGAGGCGGGCGGTGATCACCAGACCCGCCAGGGCCGCGAGCACGCCCATGTTCAGGAACACCTGGAAGGTGACGCGCTTGTCCTTGACGCCGGACAGCTTCGCGGCCGGCAGATTGCCGCCGATCGCGTAGATGTGGCGGCCGAAGACGGAGTTGCGCATCACATAGCCGTATCCGGCCACCAGGACGGCGAGGACGATCAGGATGATCGGCGCGCCGTTGTAGCTGGCGAGCAGCATGGTGAGCCAGAGGATCGCGGCGACGATGACGACGAGCTTGAGGAGGAACAGCTTCGTCGGCGCCACGTCGAGCGAGAACTCCTGCTGCCTTCGCCGGTCGCGGAACTCCTGCCACACCACCGCGGCGATCATCGCCAGGCCCAACAGCAGTGTGATGTTGTGGTAGTTGGTGTTCGGGCCGACCTCGGGCAGGAAGCCGTTGCCGAACTTCTGCAGACCGTTGGGGAAGGGGCCCAGCGTCTGGCCCTGGAGGAGGATCTCCGTGAGTCCGCGGAAGAGCAGCATTCCGGCGAGCGTGACGATGAACGACGGTATGCCCGCGTAGGCGATCAACAACCCCTGTACCGAGCCCGCCACCGCGCCCATCAGCAGGCACAGCACCAACGCGACCGGCCACGACACCTGGTGATTGACCATCAGGACGGCCGCGAAGGCGCCCACGAACGCCGTGAGCGAACCGACGGACAGGTCGATGTGCCCGGCGATGATGACCAGCATCATGCCGATGGCGAGGATCAGGATGTAGCTGTTCTGCAGCACCAGGTTGGAGACGTTGCGCGGCAGCAGCAGGTCCCCGCCGGTCCAGACCGCGAAGAGGATCACGATCAGACCGAGGGCGATCAGCATGCCGTACTGGCGCATGTTGCGCCGCAGGCCGTCCAGCACCAGCCACAACAGGCCGCTGTCCGCGGCCGATCCGCTCTTGCCCGGTGGCGCGGGGGCCGGGCTCTTGGCGGTCACGTCCGTGCTCATCGCGTTACCTCTTTGTCCTTCGTCATCTGGCGCATCAGCACTTCCTGCGTGGCCTCGGCCCGGGGTACCTCACCGGTCAGCCGGCCCGCCGCCATCGTGTAGATGCGGTCGCACATGCCGAGCAGCTCCGGCAGTTCGGAGGAGATGAAGACCACTGCCTTGCCCTCGGCGGCGAGTTGGTCGATGACCGTGTAGATCTCGTACTTGGCGCCCACGTCGATGCCTCGGGTGGGCTCGTCCAGGATCAGCACCTCGGGACCAGCGAAGATCCACTTGCTGAGGACGACCTTCTGCTGGTTGCCGCCGGACAGCTTGCCCACCGGCTCGAACACCGTCGGCGCCTTGATGTTCATGGACTTGCGGAACCGCTCGGCGACCTGCCGCTCCTCGTGCTCGTCGACGACTCCGCGCTGGGAGACCTTGTTCAGGGCGGCCAGCGAGATGTTCCGGTTGATCGTGTCGATGAGGTTGAGGCCGTAGTGCTTGCGGTCCTCGGTGACATAGGCGATGCCGTGGCCGACCGCCTCCGCGACCGACTTCGTACGGATCTCCTGCCCGTCCTTGAGGACCGTGCCGCCGGCGTAACGGCCGTAGGAACGGCCGAAGACGCTCATCGCGAGTTCGGTGCGGCCGGCGCCCATCAGTCCGGCGATGCCGACGATCTCGCCCCTGCGCACATTTATTGACACATCGTCAACTACCTTGCGCTGCTGGTCGATCGGGTGGAACACGGTCCAGCCGCGGATCTCCATGGCGGGTGCCGCCTCGGGCTTCCCCTCGTACGGGGTGCGTTCGGGGAAGCGGTGGTCGAGGTCGCGGCCGACCATGCCGGAGATGATCCGCTCCTCGGTCGTCTCCGGCGCCTTCACGTCGAGGGTCTCGATGGAGCGGCCGTCACGCAGGATCGTCACCGAGTCGGCGACCCTGCGGATCTCGTTCAGCTTGTGCGAGATGATGATGCAGGTGATGCCCTGGTTCTTCAACTCCAGGATGAGGTCCAGGAGTTTGCCGCTGTCCTCGTCGTTCAGGGCCGCCGTCGGCTCATCCAGGATGAGCAGCTTCACCTTCTTCGACAGCGCCTTCGCGATCTCCACCAGCTGCTGCTTGCCCACGCCGATGTCGGCGACCCGGGTCTCCGGGTGGTCGCTGAGACCCACCCGGCGCAGCAGTTCGGTGCCGTGCCGCAGGGTCTCGTTCCAGTTGATGAGCCCGCGCGTGGCGTGCTCGTTGCCGAGGAAGATGTTCTCGGCAATGGAGAGGAACGGCACCAGTGCCAGCTCCTGGTGGATGATGACGATGCCGCGGTGCTCGCTCGCCCGGATGTCGCGGAAGTGGCACTCCTCTCCCTCGAAGAGGATGTCGCCTTGGTAACTGCCGTGCGGATGGACGCCGGAGAGCACCTTCATCAGGGTGGACTTCCCGGCGCCGTTCTCACCGCAGATGGCGTGGACCTCGCCCTGACGGACCGTCAAAGTGACGTCCGACAGCGCTTTGACACCGGGAAAGGTCTTGACGATCGAGCGCATTTCCAGGACGGGTCCCGCCATGGTCGTGCCTTCCAATCAAGTGTGGGGTCGGGTAACTGGCCGCGGACTTACTTGAGTTGAGCGTCCGTGTAGTACCCGCCCTTGACCAGCACGTCCTCGTAATTCGTCTTGTCGACGCTCACCGGCTGGAGCAGGTAGGCGGGGACGACCTTGGTGCCGTTGTCGTAGGTCTTGGTGTCGTTGGTCTGCGGCGTCTTCTTGTTGAGGACGTCGTCGATCATGGTGTCCGCGACCTTGGCCAGCTCGCGGGTGTCCTTGTAGACAGTCTGCGTCTGCTCGCCGGCGATGATCGACTTCACCGAGGCCAGCTCCGCGTCCTGGCCGGTGATGACCGGCAGAGGCTTGGCAGCGGAGCCGTAGCTGTCCGACTTCAGCGCGGACAGGATGCCGATGGAGATGCCGTCGTAGGGCGAGAGCACCGCGTCGACCCGGCCGCTCTTGTAGGAGCCGGTGAGGATGTCCTCCATGCGGTTCTGCGCCTTGGTGCCGTCCCAGCGCAGGGTGGTGACCTTGTTCAGCGCGGTCTGCCCGGACTTGACGACCAGTATCTTCTTGTCGATGTACGGCTGGAGCACGCTCATCGCGCCGTTGAAGAAGTACTTGGTGTTGTTGTCGTCGTTCGAACCGGCGAACAGCTCGATGTTGAACGGGCCCTTCTTGCCCTTGTCCAGACCGAGCTTCTGGATGATGTAGGTGCCCTGGAGGACACCGACCTTGGTGTTGTCGAACGAGGCGTAGTAGTCGACGTTCTTCGTGCCGAGGATCAGGCGGTCGTAGGCGATGACCGGGATCTTCGCGTCCGCGGCCTCCTGAAGCACGTTGTTCAGGGACTTGTTGTCGATCGCCGCGATGATCAGGCCCTTGACGCCCTGGGTGATCATGTTCTCGATCTGGGAGACCTGGGTGTCCGGGTCGTCCTCGCCGTAGACCAGCTTGGTCTTGTAGCCCTTGGACTTGAGGTCCTTGACCATGTTGTCGCCGTCGGAGATCCAGCGCGCGGAGGACTTCGTCGGCATCGCGATGCCGATCGTGCCGCCCTTGGCGCTGCTCTCCTTCTCCTTGCTGCCGCCCGAACCGCTCTGCCCGCACGCGGACAGGGTCAGCGCGAGGGTGGCGGCGCCGGCTATGAGGGGGAGGGCGCGGCTTCTGCGGATGCGCATATGAACTGGCCTCAATCTTCTCGTCGTTGAGAGGTGCAGCGGGCGTGGGGTTGGTTCGGTTGTGTTGTGTGGTGCAGGCCCGGTGTTGACAGGTGCGGGTGATGCGGGGTGCCTGTGGAAACTGGGGCCGCGTTCATAAGGGGCGCGGGGAACTGCGCGACCAGCCCCCGACGGTCAGTCAGTGGCAGCCTCGACGGGGAAACGGTTCAAGGACCCCGGCAACCTCGTGCCCAGCGGAGCCATGTCGCCGTCCGCGCCGTGGCGGGCCAGCAGGTCGAGGGCGAGACGGCCCCGACGGACCCGCTCGCGCGCCGTGTCGAGGGTGACGTCCCGCAGGTGGGTGCCCCACGGGTAGATACCGGGGGCCTTGGAGAGGCCGAACTTCAGGTACAGCGGGGCGCCGCGCCGGATCAGCTCGGCGACCTCGTACATCCGGATATAGCCACCGAGGTCGTCCGGCGCCTCGATGTACATGTCCATCGGAGCCGCCGACACCCGCCGGATCTCGGTGAGATGATCCAGCGTCAGATCGCTGGGCACGTTGAGAGAGTCGGCGCCCAGCTGCTCGTAGACCGCGTACGCGGCCGGGTTGACGGGACCGATCAGCGCCGAGACCTTGAGCGTGGTGTCCGCCGGGATGATCCCGGCGACGCGTGCCCGGTGCAGCGTCCACAGCACGCCCTCGTCGGCGACGAGCAGGCACTTGACGCCCAACTCCGTTGCCCGCACGGCGTCTTCGAGGCAGCCGGCCACCGCGTCGTGGCCCCGGGCGCGCAGGCCCCCGCCGCGTGAGTCGGAGCGGACCGAGCCGCCGATGTCCCAGGTCCCGCGCGGACCCGTGAACAGGCAGAGCTCGATGTCGCGTTCGGCCGTGGCCTCGACCATCTCGGTGATCTCGGCGTCGGTCAGCATCCACACGCCGCTGCCCTGGCTGATCCGGTGGATCGGCACATCGAGGCGCGAGGACTCCTTGAGGATGACCGCCAGCGCCTCGGGACCCTCGCAGGAGGGGATCTCGGTGCGCCAGCGACCGCCGCCGGGGAAGGTGTGCGGCGAGGCGTCGGCGGGGTCGAGGGCGGGCGCACCCAGGCCGAGCGCGGAGAGCGCCTGCTCCCCGGGCCTGCGGGCTGCCGTGGCGGTGTCGGTCACTGGCTGTCCTTCTCGTTCGGTATTTCGGACGCGGTTCGCGGCTCGGGGTACGGAAAAACTGTGGTGGTACGTCGGCACGGGGTGGTCAGGACACCCCGTGCCGACGTACGGCTAGGGGTTTCCTACGGCCGCAGCAGCACCTTGCCGACCTTGGGATCGCCGGACCCCACCAGCTCGATGGCCTGCGGGAACTCGGCGAGCGGCAGCTCATGGGTGACCAGGGTCAGCGGATCGAGCAACCCCGCCCCGAACACCCGCACCGTGTGCGCCCAGGCGTCCGGCGGTGCCCCGAAGACGGTGTGCACCTCCAGCTGCCGTACGACGAGATCGGTCGGGTCGAGACCCTCCGCACCCGGTGCGGGGATGCCCGTGAGGACCAGACGTCCGCCGCGCCTCAGCAGCGCGGCGGCCGTACGGGCCGCGTCGGCGGAACCCGCGGTCTCGATCACCACGTCGAAGTCGTCGGGGAGTTGCTCGTTCTTGGTACGGAAGTCCGTGGCGCCGAACTGTTCCGAGAGGGCCGCGCGGTCCGGGCGGGAGCCCACCACCAGGAGTTCGGCGGGGGAGTTCGCCTTGAGGAACTGGATCGCGAACATGCCGAGGGTTCCGGTGCCGACCACGGCGACCCGCTCACCCGGCCGCGCGTTCGCCTTCAGCGCCGCCGCCGCGATGCAGGCCGCCGGCTCCAGCAGCGCCGCCGCCGTCAAGTCCGCCTCGTCCGGGAGGACATGGAGGAGCCGGGCGGGGAGGGTGAGGGTGGTGGCCATCGCGCCGGGCTGGGTGAAGCCCGTCTCCTCATAGCCTGCCGTGCACAACGTTGTCTCGCCCGCGTGACACCGGTCGCACACCTGGCAGTTGCGGAAGCCCTCACCGACCACCTTGCGGCCGACCAGACCCGACGGCACCCCGGCACCGACCGCCTCCACCGTGCCGGACCACTCGTGGCCCGGGGTGAGGGGGTAACGGACGTAGCCCTCGGGCCTGTTGCCCTGGTACACCTCGCGGTCGCTGCCGCAGATGCCGACCGCGTGGACGCGCACCAGCGCCTCACCCGCGTCCGGACGGCGCGGCTCGTGCGAGACCAGACTGTGCTCGCCCGGTGCCGCGATGACGACCGCCGTGCTCACTTCGAGCCCTTCGGCTTGCGCTGCTCCCAGCCGTCCGCCCAGAGGTCGAACCGGGCCTGCTGCTGCGGGAATTCGGCCGCCGCGTCGGTGTCCAGCTCGACGCCGAGACCAGGCGCGTCGGAGAGGTGGAAGTAGCCGTCGATCACCTGCGGGGCACCCTTGACGACCTTCTTGATCTCCGCGTCCGCGAAGTCGTTGAAGTGCTCCAGGATCTTGAAGTTCGGGGTGGAGAAGCCGACTTGGAGCGAGGCGGCGGTCAGCACCGGCCCGCCGACGTTGTGCGGGGCGACGAGGACGTAGTGCGCCTCGGCGGTCGCGGCCAGCTTGCGCGTCTCCCAGATGCCGCCGATGTGACCGACGTCGGGCTGGATGATGTCGACGGCCTGGCTCTCGAACAGCTCGCGGAACTCGATGCGATCGTGAATGCGCTCACCCGTGGCGACCGGGATGTCCACCTTCGCGGCGACCTTCTCCAGCGCCTTCAGGTTCTCCGGCGGGCACGGCTCCTCCAGCCAGGCCGGCTTGAACGGCGCGAGCTCGTGCGCGAGCCGTACGGCGGTGGAGGGTGAGAAGCGGCCGTGCATCTCCAGCATCAGCTCGGCGTCCGGTCCGATGGCGTCCCGTACGGCCTCGATGAGCGAGACGGCGTACAGGGTCTGCTCGTGGTCGAGTTCGAAGTGGCCGGTCCCGAACGGGTCGATCTTCAGGGCCTTGTAGCCGCGCTCCATGACCCCCTGGGCGGCCTTGTGATAGGCCTCCGGGGTCCGCTCGGTGGTGTACCAGCCGTTGGCGTACGCCTTCACCTTGTCGGTGACCTTGCCGCCGAGCAGCTGCCACACCGGCACACCGAGGGCCTTGCCCTTGATGTCCCAGCAGGCCATCTCGATGACGGCGATGCCGGACATCACGATTTCGCCCGCACGGCCGTAGTCGCCGTACTTCATCCGGCGTACGAGGTCTTCCACGGCGAACGGATCGGAACCGAGAATGTGGTTTGCCTCGGCCTCGCGCAGGTAACCGATCAGCGCGTCGGTGTGGCCCAGCATCCGGGTCTCGCCGACGCCGGTGACGCCCTCGTCGGTGTGCACTTGGACGTACGTCAGATTGCGCCATGGCGTCCCGACCACGTGCGTACTGATTCCCGTGATGCGCACGGCAGCTGCCCCCTGTGCTCTTCGGTGCTGTTCGAAATTTCGGCTCACGTTCGAAATGCTGGGCAGACAGTAAGGACGGCGGGGCGGGAGTGTCAATGGGTCGAACGCGTAACGGTTCGGCAAGGGTTTCGGCCGACGTTTCGGTCAGGCGCGCGGTTCCTTGCACAATTTTCACAGCAGTGGCTATGAACGTTACCTGTGGGGAACTTAGTCTTCCGGCGTCATGGACTACTGCCACCCCTGCGGCCGGCACCTGAACGGCGCCCTCGCGTGCCCGGGGTGCGGCGCATCAGCCGAAGTACCGGTCGAGTCATCTCCCGCCTACGAGACGGGAGTTGACGTGCGTTCGCAAACGGACGGTGGGGCGGGGGATGTTCCCGACACCCGTGAGTCGTACGACGGTGACGCGGGTCGCGACGACGGGGAGCACGGCGAACACCTTGGACGGGCCGCGCGGCGGAAGAGCCGGGGGCGTGGGCGCGGCAGCGCCGATGACGGCGGCGGCGCCCGTGACGGCGACCGGGTCGAGGGCGGTGACGACGACGGTGACGGTGACACGAACGCGCCGGGTGCGAGCCGTCGCGATCGCAAGGCCGCGGCGCATCGCCGGCGCCGGCGCCGGGTGCTGCTCGTCACGGCCGGCTTCGTGCTGGCGGCCGGCGGGCTGAGCCTGGCCGAGCTGGGCACGGACGCGCCGTTCTCGATCTCGAAGCCCGCCGGACCGGGCGACGCGTCGGCGGAGGGCGGGGCGTCCTCGGAGGCCGGCGGCACGGCCGAGCCCTTGGGCGACACGAAGACCGTGGGGGCAGGGGCGGGTACGGGTACGGCGTCTCCGGACGCGTCGGCGTCACGGTCGGCTTCGCCTTCGGAGTCCGGGAAGGGGACGAAGAGTCCCTCCGCGTCGCTGACACCGGCGACCGCCGCCGGCAACACGTCCCCCACGTCGACATCCACGACGGATCCGACGACCACTCCGACCTCGGAGCCCTCGTCCTCGGATCCGAGCCCCACGCCGTCGCCCTCGGAGACGTGCGAACAGATCCTGTGGTGGTGCTCCTGAGCCGTTCGGCTCGGGGGTTCGGGCCCGAAGCATCCAGGCCCGATCCGAAGCGTCCAGGTCCGATCCGAAGCATCCAGGTCCGATCCGAAGCATCCAGGCCCGAACGGTCAGATTTCCAGCATCCGTCGTAGCAGGCCCCGGAGTGCCAGCCTTTCTTCGTCCGACAGCCCCGCGAGCGGCTCGCGGGCGAATCGGAGGGATTCGCGCAAGCTACGGGCCACCCGGCGCCCCTCGTCCGTCGCCGCCGCCAGCTTCACGCGCCGGTCGGCGGGGTCGGGGCGGCGCTCCACCAGGCCCCGCGTCTCCAGCCGGTCCACGATCCCGGTGACGTTCGACGGCTCGCACTTCAACTTCTGCGCCAGCTTGCGCATCGGCAGCGGCTCCAGCGACAGCAGGCTGAGCAGCCGGGCCTGGGCACCGGTCAGCGAGTGGTCGCCCGCCGCCTCCTCGTAGTCCTCGTAGAACCGCGCCACGACATCGCCGATCAGCTCGACGACCTCCAGGGTCACGGGGTCGGCGCGGCGCGTCTTGTCGGAGCGCGTCTTTTCGGGTGTGGACATGGGATCCAGCGTACCCCGTTACTTGACATCATGAAATATTCAGAGGCATGGTTGTTTCAGGTACTGAAGTATCAGGTACTGAAGTATTCGACGCTCCCCGCACGGAGCGCACGGAGACACGAAGAAAGGCGCTTGTGATGATCAACCGCGAATGGCACCTGCTCAGCCGCCCGGTCGGCTGGCCGAAGCCCGAGGACTTCGCCCTGGTGGAGACCGAGACCCGGACCCCGGGCGAGGGCCAGGTGCTGGTGCGGAACAAGTACCTCTCCGTCGACCCGTACATGCGCGGCCGGATGAGCGCCGCCAAGTCGTACGTCGCCCCGTTCGAGCTCGGCAAGGTCATGCAGGGCGGCGCGGTCGGCGAGGTCGTCGAGTCCAACGCCGAGGGCATCGCGGTCGGCGACCACCTCCTGCACTTCGGCGGCTGGCGCGAGTACGCGACCATCGACACCAAGGGCGCCGTCAAGGTCGACCCCGACCTCGCCCCGCTCTCCACCTACCTCGGCGTCCTCGGCATGACCGGCCTCACCGCCTACGCCGGGCTGCTGCGCACCGCCTCCTTCAAGGAAGGCGACTCCGTCTTCGTCTCCGGTGCCGCCGGCGCCGTGGGCAGCCAGGTCGGGCAGATCGCCAAGCTCAAGGGCGCGTCGCGGGTCATCGGCTCCGCCGGGTCCGACGAGAAGGTCAAGCTGTTGGTTGAGGAATACGGGTTCGACGCGGCCTTCAACTACAAGAACGGGCCCGTGAGTCAGCAGCTGCGCGAGGCTGCTCCGGATGGTGTCGATGTGTACTTCGACAACGTCGGGGGCGACCACCTTGAGGCTGCCATCGGTTCGCTGAACGAGCGTGGGCGCATTGCCATTTGCGGCATGATCTCGGTCTACAACAGCACCGAGCCCGTGGCCGGTCCGAAGAACCTCGGGCGCCTCATCCAGACGCGTGGGCGTATCGAGGGGTTCCTCGTCGGCGACCACTACGACCTGCAGCCGGAGTTCGTGCGGGAGGTCGGTGCTTGGGTGGCTTCCGGGGAGCTGAAGTACCGGGAGACCGTCGTCGAGGGGATCGAGAACAACCTTGAGGCGTTCCTGGGGCAGCTGCGAGGGGACAACACGGGGAAGATGATCGTCAAGCTTTGATCTGATCTGATCTGATCGGATCTGGCCTGACCGGGTTGGGTAGGTGTCAGGTAGCTGGGCCGGTGTTGAGAAGGCGCCGTTCGCGTACCTCCTTTGGTTCGGTCGCCTTCGGGGCGCTTTAAGCCGGTGTCGAGAGCCCCACCGTGCTCGGCGCTGCGCGCCTCCGCGCGCTGGGACTCTCGACACCGGCGCGCCCCTACGGCGCCCTCTCGGCCGGCGCGTGGGGACAGCGGGAGTTGGTGGGCCCTCGCCGTGGGGAGGGCCTACGCCGTTGGCTTTAGCCGGTCTGGGCTGCTTGGCGGGCTGCTTGGTGGGCGGCTTGGACCAGGCGGACGTTTTCTGGGGCGGCGCCGCCCGCCAGGGCGAAGCGGCGGCGGGTGTAGCCGTAGGCCAGGCCGGTGCGGGGGTCCGCGAAGGCCTGGGAGCCTGCCGCGCCGCTGTGGCCGATCGCGCCGGCGCTCAGGAACGAGTACCACGTGTCAGCTGTCGCCTGGAAACCCAGGCCGTACGAGCGGTGTGTGCCGGTGACCAGGTCGTAGCCGACGGAGTGGATCTGGCCGAACTCCGCGACCGTGTCCTGCTTCAGGAGCGGGGCCCGGCCGTCTACCTCGCTGATCGCCGCCGCGTACAGGCCGGCGAGGCCGCGTGCCGAGGCCACTCCGCCTACCGACGCGGGGCCCTTGGCGCGGATCACTCTTTCGTTGGGGAGCGACGCCAATACCGTGGGCTGGGCCGCGTGTTCGTTGAAGGCGATGCCGGCGAGGCTGTGCCGGCTGTCCGGTTCCACGGCGCGTAGGGCCTGTTCGTTGGGGGAGGGGAGCGGTGGTTGGGTGGAGTGGAAGCGGGGCTCCTGGGTGGCGGGGAGGCCCAGGAAGAAGTCCAGGGCGTAGGGGGCTCGGACTCTTTCCTCGTACACGTCCTGGAGTGAACGGCCTGTGGCTCGTCTTACGATCTCGCCGGTCAACGCGCCTATGACCAGGGCGTGATAGCCGAAGGCCGTGCCGGGGCGCCAGAACGGGCGCTGGTCGGCGAGGCGTTCGGCCACCGCGCGGTCGTCGGCCAGTTCGTCGAGGGCGAAGCCGGTGTCCGTGCCGACCAGGCCCGCCCGGTGCGCCAGCAACTCGCGCAGCGTCAGCGCGCCTTTGCCCTCCGAGGCGAACTCCGGCCAGTAGTAGGTCACTTTGCGGTCCAGTTCCAGCGTGCCGTCCTGTACGAGCAGTGCCACCACGAGGTGGGCGGCGCCCTTGGTGGACGAGAACACGCCGTAGAGGGAGTCGCCCTCCGTGCCTGGCCCGGCCCAGAGGTCGACGACCTGGCGGCCGTGTACGTACGCGCACAACTGGCCCTCGTAGTCCGCGCGTTCCGTCGACACGAACGCGGCGAACTCCTCCCGGACCGTTTCGAAGCCGTCGGCTACGGTGCCGTGGATCTCCTGGGTCATCCGCTCTCCTCAACTGATCCGCTGCTCGCGTGTGCCATGGTGAACAACGCCTGTCCGACCTGCGGGAGTTCCCCCTCGGACCTCCTCCTGGTTCCAGAGATCGGTACGGCGAGCGACACCCGTTCGACTCAACGGGGGCGGGAAGGTGTTGGTGTCATCGATGCCCGGATGTCGCATTCAGGGGGGCGAGGAACGGGCATGCTGAGTGCAGGTACCGGGTGGCGGGTGCGTGAAGAGGGGTTCCCATGGCGGCCATTCCTTCGCTTCCGAGCAAGGACGAGGTGTTGCGCGTGGCACGCAGCACCACCGACATCACCGGGCAACTCCTGGACACGGCCGGGAACATCACCAGGATCGCGATCAACACCCTTGATCCACGGGACGGTTCGGGTGCCGAGGCGCTCCGGGTGCTGCGTGAGACCACCGCCGAACTGGCCGAGGCGAGCGCGTCGCCGCAGGCCCAGGAGGCCTTCTATCGCATGGTCGACACCCTGACGCGGCTCGGTACGACTGGTGCGCCGCTGGCCGTGCACCCGGTGAGTCAGCCGGCGCAGGCGCTGTTGGGTGTGCTCGGGGACAGCCTGCTGCCCGTGCTCGACGCGGTGGAGCCCGCCGTCGAGGAGTTCGCCGCCGCGCTCGGCGATCTGGTCGAGGCGGCCTCCCCGTTGCTGCCCGCGGCGGCGGGCGTGGCCGCGGGCACGCTGCTCGCCCTCACCCCGCTGCTCCGCGCGGCGGCCGACGCCCTGGCCGAATCCTCCCCCGAACTCCGGCGCATCGCCGAGGCGTTGGCGTCCGCGCTGGCCCCGCTGCTGCCCCCGCAGGTGGCCCTCGCGCAACGCGCGGCGACCGCCGGCGCGAAGGTCCTCCGGGCGACCCTCCCGCCCCTCGCCGACCTCACGGAGGCCGCGGCGGCGACGACCAAGGCGGCCGGGCCGATGCTGGTCGCGGGTGAGGAGTTGTTCGTTTCTGTGGTGGAGCGGGTCCAGCCGGTGCTGCTGGCTGCGGCCTTCCGTGCGGGGCGGGTGGCTCGGGCTACCGCGGTACGGGTGACCGCGGCGGTTTCGCCTGCGGCGGATCAAGGGGTCGTGGTGGCGGTGTCGGCGGGTTAGGAGCCGTGGTCGGTGTCGACGCTGAGTAAAGTTCTCCCCATGCATGATCTTGGGGTGGGATTCGGCTATCTCCTGAAGGGCCAGCGCTGGGTGGCCCGGCACGGGCGGCAGTATGGGTTCGGGCTGGTTCCCGGGCTGATCACGCTGGTTCTCTATGTCGCGGTGCTTGTCGCGCTCGCGGTGTGGGGTGGGGACTTCGTCAGCTGGGCGACGCCCTTCGCGGACGACTGGGCCAGTCCGTGGCAGGGGCTGTTCCGGGGTTTCCTCACGGTGGTCTTGTTCGTACTGGCCCTGCTGCTCTCGGTGTTGACCTTCACGGCGGTCACCCTGCTGATAGGGCAGCCCTTCTACGAGACCCTCTCCGAGAAGGTCGACCGGGACGTCTCACCCGACGGCACGGCCCCCGAGTCGGGCCTCCCGCTCTGGCGTGAACTGTGGATCTCGGCCCGTGACAGTCTTCGGGTTCTGGTGCGTGCGCTGGTGTGGGGTGTTCTGCTCTTCGCCTTCGGTTTTCTTCCGTTCGTCGGCCAGACCGTCGTTCCGGTGATCGGGTTCTTCGTCACCGGGTTCTTCCTCACCGAGGAACTGACGGCCGTCGCCCTGCAGCGCCGAGGCGTCGACCTCCGCGCCCGCCTCACCCTCCTCCGCTCCCGCAAGACCCTGATCTGGGGCTTCGGCACCCCCCTCGGCCTGGCCTTCCTGGTCCCGTTCGTCGCCGTCTTCCTGATGCCGGGTGCGGTGGCGGGGGCGACGATGATGGCTCGGGACCTGCTGGGCGAGGAGACAGAGGGGGGCGACGAGGGGGAGGACGCGGAGAGCGGGCCTGAGTCAGTTGGTCAGTGACGCGTTCATTGCCGCTGTCACCATCGCCCTGACCTGGTCGATGATGTCCAACCGGTTCTGTATGAACTGGGGATCGGTGATCGTCCCGGTCGCCGGGTCCGTGTTGCCCGTTCCGAACTGCAGTACCGGTGTGTGGATGTGTCCGCCCGGCAGCGAGTCGTGCAGTCCGAGCCGGTCCCGCAGCAGGGTCGCGCGGTAGGCGATCTCGTTGGACAGGTAGTTGCCGCCGCCACCGGCGCGGGCCGTGGAGCCGGGGGTCGGGCCGTCCGGCTGTACGACGGGAGTCGTCCCGCCCGCCGGGATCTCGGTGACCTCGGTGTGGTCGTAGACGGTGAAACGTCCGGTCTTCGCGGCCACAATCGCCTTGTACGGCAAGGTCGTCGACGTCCACTGGGGCTGCGAGGCCGGGTCGGTGACCGGGACGGTCTCCGTGCGCGAGACGGTGTCGTTGTCCGGATAGCCGCCCCGCCAGGCCCCGTTGGTCCGCTCGACGTCGAAACGGCCCACCCGGCCCTGGCTCACCGTCGTGAACAGATCCAGCTTCGGGAGATACGGCCGCAGCGTCCGCTCCACGGTTCCCTCGGCGAAGTCGGCCCAGCGCACCGGGAACATGGCCGTCTCGATGCGGGCCGGGCCGTCCGCCGTCTGGATCACCGTCCCGTCGAGCGCGAGCGCGGTGGCGCCGGACGGGTTGGAGATCCTGATGTCCGCGTCCAGCGTGAACGGGTCGAAGCCGGTCACCAGGATCCGCTTCAGTCCCTTGTCGCGGGCCGGGTAGCGGATGCTGCTCTGGCCGCGCGAGGTCTGTTCCAACTCGGAGAGCAGTACGGTCCGTTGGGCGCTGCTGATCCCGAACTCCGGTGCCCAGGCCCGCACTTCCCTGGTCATTCCCAACCGCGCCCAGTACAGCGGCCGGTCGTCGTCCCGGCTCAGATCCCCACCGGCGGGGCCCCGGCCCTGCGCCCGGTCGACTGCCCGCTGCCACAGCGCGGTTCCCTCGCGTACGACGATGCGGCGGGCCTGAGCGTAGCTGTGCGCCCCTTCGAGGGCTCGGGTGAACTCCGGTGCCACGGTGTCGAATCCGGAGTGTTCGAGGATCTCCTGGGGGACCGGCTTGTCGAGCCGTTGTTCCTCGACGGTCGGGGAGAGTGTGGTGTCGGCCGCCGCCGCGCTGGTGCCGGGGGCGGAGAAACCGGCCAGCAGGGCCAGTCCGAGGACGCCTGTCCGAACTCGTATGACATTCAAAGTGGTTGAGGCCTTCCGTCGCAGTGGGGTGCGGTGCCGGACGGCCGCAGTATCGCGTGACGGGAGTGGTCTACGCCACGGGTGCGACGGACGATCCGATTCCCCGCCTCCTCGGCCGGGACGGAGTGATCCGATCCGGGTGATACTGCCGCTCATGACGGCAGTGAAGACAGCGAAGGCAGCGAACCTCGGCGTGCTCTTCGCCATTGAACTCGGCGCCCTTGTCGCCGTCGGCTATTGGGGGTTCACCCGGGGTCTCGCGACCCCGCTGACCTGGCTGCTCGGCCTCGGCGCGCCCGTCGTGCTCGCCGTGCTGTGGGGGCTGTGCGGTTCGCCGAAGGCCAGGTACAAGACGCGCGGCGCCGGTCGGGTCGTCTTCGAGGTGGTGTGGTTCGGTGCGGGGGTGGTCGCGCTGGTCCTTGCCGGGGCCTACGACTGGGCGCTCGTCTTCGGTCTCGTGTGCGTGGCGAGCAAGACGCTCGCCGTCATCTGGCGGCAGGTGTAGGGGAGTCGGGCGAGGTCATGTCTCGCCCAGCAGGGTCAGGAAGTCGCGGAACGCCCCCGGCATGTCCACCGACTCCGGGTCCAGCAGCCACTGGTACTGCAGGCCGTCCATCACCGCGACCAGCAGGGGGGCCGTGCGCTCGGGGGTGAGGCCGTTGGGCAGGACGTCTCCGTACTCGGCTCGCAGCACCCCCGCCATGCTTGCCCGCACCCTGGCGTACCGCGCGGTGAAGTAGTCGCGGGCCGGGTGTTCCTCCGTGACGCTCTCGCCGAGGAGTGCGGAGAAGGTCTGGATGATCGCGGGCCGCATCGCGTTGTACTCGACGAGAGACGCCAGCAGGTCGATCCGCCAGCGGCTGTCCGGGACCGCGTCCCACTGGTCCCGTTCCTCCAGGACGGCTACGAGCAGCGCGTCCTTCGTGGGGAAGTAGTGCAGCAGGCCCTGCTGGGTCAGCCCGACCCGCTCCGCCACCGCCGCCAGGCTCGCGCCCCGGTAGCCGCGCTCGGCGATCACCTCCAGCGCCGCCCGCACGATCTCGGCGCGCCGCTCCGCACTCTTGGCCCTGGCGCTCATGGCGTCACCGTACGACATCCGCCACAGGTGAATATAACGGCAAGATTACAAAACCTACCGATCTACAGGCAATCGATGCACGATGGAGGCGCTGAGACGCAGCAACACAGCGGCACAGGACGGACTCACGGACTCTCAACGAGGAGGCAACCCCGTGGCGGGAACCCATGAAGAAGTCGTCGAAGCGGCCCTCGGCGCACTCGACCTCGACGCCAAGACCCGGCTGCTGGCCGGTCAGGACATGTGGTCCCTGCCCGCGCTCCCGGAGATCGGCCTGACGTCCCTCGTCATGTCCGACGGCCCGATCGGCGTCCGGGGCCGGCACTGGACCGCCGACGACCCCTCCGTCGCACTGCCGTCACCCACCGCCCTCGCCGCCGCCTGGGACCCCGAACTCGCCCGCCGCGCCGGTGTGCTGCTCGCCCAGGAGGCCCGCCGCAAGGGCGTCCACGTGCTGCTCGCTCCGACCGTCAATCTCCATCGCTCGCCGCTCGGCGGACGGCACTTCGAGGCGTACAGCGAGGACCCGTACCTCACCGGGCGGATCGGCTCCGGGTATGTGGAGGGCGTTCAGGCGGGTGGCGTGGGCACCACCGTCAAGCACTTCGTCGCCAACGACGCCGAGACCGAACGCTTCACCGTGGACAATCTGATCTCCCAACGCGCCCTGCGCGAGCTGTACTTGGCGCCCTTCGAGCTCATCGTCGAGCAGGCCCGCCCCTGGGGCGTCATGACCGCCTACAACACGGTCAACGGCACGACAATGACCGAACACCGCCGACTGGTGAACGAGATCCTGCGTGGCGAATGGGGCTTCGACGGCTTCAACGTCTCCGACTGGACGGCCGCCCGCTCCACCGTCGGCGCCATCGAGGGCGGCCTCGACGTCGCCATGCCCGGCCCGAAGACCGTGTACGGCGAGGCCCTCGCCCGGGTCGTGCGTGACGGCGAGGTCGCCGAGGCCACGGTTGACGCGGCCGTACGGAACGTGCTGCGGCTCGCCGCCCGCGTCGGCATCCTGGCCGGCGCCGAACCCGTCGTCGCGGAAGCCGAACTCCCGTCCCCCGTCGACGGCGAGGCGCTCGCCCGCGAGATCGCCCGCCGCTCCTTCGTCCTCGTGCGGAACCAGGACAACGCCCTTCCGCTGAGGCCGAACACCACCGTCGCGCTCATAGGCGCCGCCGCCCGCGACGCCCGCGTCCTCGGCGGCGGCTCCGCCACCGTCTTCCCGGCCCGGATCGTCTCCCCGCTCGACGGCCTCACCGCCGCCCTCCCCGAAGGCGCCCTGAGCTACGCCGTCGGCGCCGACCCGAACACCGAACTCGCCGTCGCCGACCAGGGTTTCACCCTGCGCGCGATCTGCCGGGACGCGGCCGGCCAGGTCGTCGCGACCGTCGCCCTGCCCAACGGGCAGATCAAATGGGTGGGTTCGGACCTCCCCGAGGGCGTCACCCACGACACCCTTCACACCGTCGAACTCACCGGCACCTTCACCCCGCGCGCCAGCGGTTCGCACACCTTCGGCATCACGGGCATCGGCGCGTTCACCCTCACCGTCGACGGCACGACGTACTACGACGACGTCCAACGCCCGGCCAAGGACGACCCGTTCATCTCCTTCTTCGGCGCCCCCGAGCCCCGCGCCCTCGTCGAACTCACCGCCGACGTCCCCGTCGAGGTGTCCCTGGCGTACACCGTCGCCCGTCCCGTGGGCATCCCCCTCCGGGTCGTCGGCTTCGCGCTCGCCCACCAGGAACCGCAGCGCGACCCCGACGAACTGATCGCCGAGGCCGTCGAAGCGGCCCGCGCCGCCGACACCGCCGTCGTCGTGGTCGCCACCACCGAGCGGGTCGAGTCGGAGGGTTACGACCGCACCGACCTCCAACTCCCCGGCCGCCAGGACGACTTGGTGCACGCCGTCGCCGCCGTCAACCCGAACACCGTCGTGATCGTCAACTCCGGCTCCCCGGTCGAACTGCCCTGGCGCGAGGAGGTCGCCGCCGTCCTGCTCGGCTGGTTCCCCGGCCAGGAGGCCGGCGCCGCCCTCGCCGACGTCCTCACCGGCGCCCACGAACCAGGCGGCCGGCTCCCCACCACCTGGGGTTCCCTCACCGACGCCCCGGTCAGTCAAGTGGTCCCAGAGAACGGCGAACTCCCTTACACCGAGGGCGTGTTCATCGGCTATCGCGCCTGGGAGAAGGAGGGCCGCACCCCGTCGTACCCCTTCGGGCACGGCCTGGGCTACACCGACTGGAGCTATGCATCGATCGAGGCGGAGAGCACGACGGACAGTACGTCCGTCACCGTGCGCGTCACCAACTCCGGTGCCCGGCACGGCCGTGAGGTCGTCCAGATCTACCTGGCCCCGACGGAGCACGACCCCGAGCGTCCGGCCCGCTGGCTGGCCGGATTCGCCGGGGTCGAGGCGGCGCCCGGCGAGAGCGTCGAGGTGCGGGTCGAACTCCCGCGCCGATCTTTCGAGATCTGGGATGAGACGGCGAACTCGTGGGCAGTTGTAAAGGGTTCGTACGAGATCCACGCGGGGCGCTCGATCACGGACCGCGGGGTCGCCACGACGATTAACGTCTGAGCCGGGACAAGCTCCCCACAGACAGCCCCGGCCCGGGACCTGACCCCTGGGCCGGGGCTCATCACATCCAGGCCCCAGCCCGGTCAGCGGGCCGAGAAGCCGTACACCGTCTCCGAGCGGTAGGTCTCGCCCGGGCGCAGTTCCGTGCTCGGGAACTCGGGGCGGTTCGGGGAGTCCGGGAAGTGCTGGGTCTCCAGGGCGATTCCGGCGCCCGGGGCGAACGGGTCGCTCAGGTGGTCACCGGTGTAGAGCTGGATGCCCGGCTCGGTCGTCGCGATCGTCAGGACGCGGCCGGACGCCGGGTCGTGCAGCTCGGCGATCTCGACGGGGGCCGGGGTCGGGCCCTTGTCGAGCGCGAAGTTGTGGTCGTAGCCGGTGCCGACCTTCCGTGACTCGCGGAAGTCGAAACGGGTGCCGGTGACGTCGTCGAGCGTGCCGGTCGGGATCAGATCGGCGTCGACGGGCGTGAACCGCGAGGCGGCGAGCCGGAGTTCGTGCCCGGCCGGGCTGCCGGAGCCGCTCAGGTCGAAGTAGCTGTGGTTCGTGAGGTTCACGACGGTCGGCGCGTCCGTCGTCGCCTCGTAGGCGATGCGCAGCGCGCCCGACTCGTCGAGTCTGTACGTCGCCGAGACGTCCAGGCGGCCGGGGAAGCCCTCCTCGCCGTGCTCGCTGACCCGGCTCAGCCGCACCCCGTGCTCGACCGGCTCGACGTCCCACACCCGCTTGTCGAAGCCGCGCTCGCCGCCGTGCAGGGAGTTGGGCGCGTTGTTCTGCGCGAGGGAGTAGGTCACGCCCTCCAACGGGAAACGGCCGGCCGCGATCCGGTTCGCGTACCGGCCGACCAGCGCGCCGAGATACGGCTCCGGGTGGGTGAGGTAGCCGTCCAGACCGCCGAACCCGAGCACCACGTCCGCCGTGTGTCCCGCCCGGTCCGGCACCTCCACCGACTGCACGATCCCGCCGTACGACAGCACCCGCACCCGTACGCCCGCCCGCTCCAGCGTCCAGCGGTGCACGGGAGTGCCGTCGGGAAGGGTGCCGAAAAGTTCGCTCATGAGGGAAACCCTAGGTCACGGGTTCGGCCGCGGTGATCCGCCGGTAGGCCATCGCCGCGAGCTGCGCCTGGCCGTCCTTGCTCGGATGGAACCAGTCCCAGTGGCTCAACTGGTCCGTGCCGAAGCGGTAGTCGTAGACCGCGCCCCCGTCGAAACGGCAGCGCACATCCGTCGCGCACACCTGCTCCAGGGCCTTGTTGTACGCCTCCACCCGGTCCTGCACCGTGTCGCGCCGCTCGGTGGCCGCCGAGTCCAGGGCGTCCGCGTCGGCCAGCATCGAGGGGCAGATCCCCAGCTTCCACACCGCCTTGCCCAGCGGGTTGGTCCGCCCCTGCGACCAGAGCCGCTTGAGATTCGGCACGCTCGCGACGTAGACCTGTGTCTTCGGCAGCGCCCGGCGCAGGGACTTCAGCGAGGTCTCGAACTCGGTGCGGAAGTCGGCGACCGAGGTCATCGCCGAGGTCGAGGCCCGGCAGGCGTCGTTGGCCCCCACCATCACCGTGACCAACTGCGGCTTGCGGGCGACCGCCTGGGTGATCTGGCCGGGCAGGTCGGCCATCCGCGCGCCGGTCTCCGCGTAGTTCCAACTCCGCTCGGCCGCGCCGGTCTTGCCCAGCAGCCGTACGGCCAGACTGTCGACCGAGGCCTCGGTGCCCGTCGCCCAGGACACCTCGGGGCAGTCCGACAGGACCGTACAGGCGTCGAAACCACGGGTGATGGAGTCGCCCACGGCGGCGACCGAGGACGGGCTGCGGTCCCAGACGGGGGTGGGGGAGGGCTTAGCCTCGGCCGCCTTACCGCTCTTGCTGTGGGTGCCGGAGGACGCGCCCCCGCCCGAGTCGCAGCCGGCCGCGCCCAGTACGGCCGCTGTCATGAGGGCGAGCGCTGCCCGTGAACGACGACGTCGCATGCGCATGTTGAGACCCATCCCCTCCATAACGGTCTCAACCCATAACAACGCGCCATGGTTCCCGTTGCGGCCCGATGCAACGGCTCACCCCGTACAAGCGTCCCCATGGGTGAATGGCGGGGTTTCCTGGCACCTGGAGGGACGGTACGTCACACTCCGCGCGCCGCCGCACGGTAGCCTCGCCCTCAACGTGGCTGCCCCGCCACCGCCGTTTGCCAGTCAGCAAGATGCCCCGCTCTGTCCGGAGGTCCCGGTGACGACACGTGGAGTTCTGTACGTGCACTCCGCGCCGCGCGCGCTGTGCCCGCACGTCGAGTGGGCCGTCGCCGGGGTGCTCGGCACACGCGTCAGCCTCGACTGGATCCGACAGCCCGCCGCGCCCGGAACATGGCGCTCCGAATTCTCCTGGCAGGCGGAGGCGGGAACGGCGTCCAAACTGGCGTCGGCCCTCCGCGGCTGGCACCTCCTCCGCTTCGAGGTCACCGCCGAGCCCTGCCCCACGGCCGAGGGCGAGCGCTACAGCTGCACCCCCGACCTCGGCATCTTCCACGCCGTCACCGGCATCCACGGCGACATCCTGATCCCGGAGGACCGCCTGCGCGCGGCCCTGACGAGGTCCCAGCAGGGCGAGACGAACCTGGAAGCCGACATCGCCAAGCTCCTCGGCAAGCCCTGGGACGACGAGTTGGAGCCGTTCAGGTACGCGGGCGAGGGTGCGCCGGTGCGCTGGCTGCATCAGGTGGTCTGACGTTCCGTTCCGTACACGCCGAGGGCCCCCACCGGTTGGTGGGGGCCCTCGGCGTCGTACAGGAAGTTCTCAGACCGTACGGAACGCCAGCACCACGTTGTGTCCACCGAACCCGAACGAGTCGTTCAGCGCGGCGATCCGGCCCTCGACCGGCAGCTTGCGGGCCTCGCCGCGGACCACGTCCGCGTTGGCCTCCGCCTCCGGGTCGAGGTTGTCGACGTTGATGGTCGGCGGGGCGATCCGGTTGTAGAGGGCGAGGACCGTCGCGACCGACTCGACGCCGCCCGCGCCACCCAGCAGGTGACCGGTCATCGACTTGGTCGCGGAGACCGCCATGTGGTCGGCGTCGTCGCCGAACACCTTGCGCAGCGCCTTCAGTTCGGCCACGTCACCGGCCGGCGTCGAGGTCGCGTGCGCGTTCACGTGCACGATCTCCGCCGGGTCCAGGTCGGTGTTGTCGAGCAGGTGCTTCAGGGCCTGCGAGATACCGCGGCCCTCCGGCTCCGGCTGCACGATGTCGTGGCCGTCGGCGGAGATGCCCTGCCCGACCGCCTCCGCGTACACCCGGGCACCGCGCTGTGCGGCGTGCTCGGCGGACTCCAGGACCAGGACGCCGGCGCCCTCGCCGAGGACGAAGCCGTCGCGGGCGGTGTCGTAGGGACGCGAGGCGCCCTGCGGGTCGTCGTTGTTCTTGGACATCGCCATCATGTTGCCGAACGCGGCGATGGGGAGGGGGTGGATGGCCGCCTCCGTGCCACCCGCGACGACGACGTCGGCGCGGCCGGTGCGGATCATCTCGATGGCGTAGCCGATGGCCTCGGCGCCGGAGGCGCACGCGGAGACCGGCGTGTGCACACCCGCGCGGGCGCCGACGAGCAGCCCCACGTTGGCGGACGGGCCGTTCGGCATCAGCATGGGGACGGTATGCGGGGAGACGCGGCGGACGCCCTTCTCCTTGAGCACGTCGTACTGGTCGAGGAGGGTCGTCACACCGCCGATGCCGGAGGCGATGACGGTGCCCAGGCGGTCGGGGTCGACGGCGGGGTCCTCACCGGCCTTGTCGGTGAAGCCGGCGTCGGCCCACGCCTCCTTGGCCGCGATCAGCGCGAACTGCGCCGAGCGGTCCAGTCGGCGGGCCTGCGGACGCGGGATGACCTCTGAGGGGTCGACGGCGGCCGGCGCGGCGATACGGACCGCCTGCTCGGCGGCCCAGTCCTGCTCAAGGGCCTTCACACCGGACTTGCCGGCGATCAGACCTTCCCAGGTCGAGGCTGCGTCGCCACCCAGCGGTGTGGTTGCGCCGATACCGGTGACGACCACGGTGCGATTGGTCGGGCTCACGGGAATTCTCTCTCCAACGGTACGAGGATTAAGCGGCGCCACCGCCGGGTGGCGGGGCCATGCAGCCGGGCCTATGGGGTGGCTCGGGCCTGCTGGTCCGGGCCTAAGAGGTGGCTCAGGCCTGGTTCTTGAGGATGTAGTCGGTCGCGTCGCCGACCGTCTTGAGGTTCTTGACGTCCTCGTCGGGGATCTTGACGTCGAAGCGCTCTTCGGCGGCGACGACGACCTCGACCATGGACAGCGAGTCGACGTCCAGGTCGTCGGTGAAGGACTTGTCCAGCTGGACGTCCTCAACCGGGATGCCGGCGATCTCGTTCACGATGTCGGCGAGACCGGCGACGATCTCTTCCTGAGTGGCGGCCATGTCAGGCGCTCCTTCTTTGTGATCCAGAGGGTGTGGCGGTGCTTCCGGTCCGGATCCGATGATGATCCGGCACGGAGTGCCTAGGGGAGGGTAACGACCGTCGCGGCGTACACGAGACCCGCCCCGAAGCCGATGACGAGCGCGGTGTCGCCGCTCTTCGCCTCGCCGGTCGCCAGAAGCCGCTCCATAGCGAGCGGAATCGAGGCGGCCGAGGTGTTGCCGGTGGTGCGTACGTCACGCGCGACCGTGACGTGCTCCGGCAGTTTCAGCGTCTTCACCATCGAGTCGATGATCCGCTCGTTGGCCTGGTGGGGAATGAAGACATCCAGTTCGTTCGCGGTGATCCCGGCCGCGTCCAGCGCCTGCTGGGCGACCTTCGCCATCTCGAACACGGCCCAGCGGAACACCGCCTGGCCCTCCTGCGTGATCGCAGGGAACTTGCCCGTGGAGTCGTACTCGGTCCACGGCACGGTCTGCTTGATGGTGTCGGACTTGTCGCCCTCCGAGCCCCACACGGTCGGGCCGATGTGCGGCTCCTTCGCGGGGCCGACCACGACCGCGCCCGCGCCGTCGCCGAACAGGAAGGCCGTCGCGCGGTCCTCCAGGTCGGTCAGGTCGGACAGCCGCTCCACACCGATGACGAGGACGTACTCGGCGCTGCCCTCGACGACCATGCCCTTGGCGAGCGTCAGGCCGTAGCCGAAGCCCGCGCAGCCCGCCGAGATGTCGAACGCGGCAGCCTTGTTCGTGCCGAGCTTGTCCGCGATCTCCGTCGCCACGGCCGGGGTCTGCTTGAAGTGCGAGACCGTCGACACGATCACGCCGCCGATCTGCTCGGCGGTGATCCCCGCGTCGGCGATCGCCTTGCCGGACGCCTCGATGGACATCGCGGCGACGGTCTCCTCGTCGTTCGCCCAGTGCCGGGTCTCGATACCGGAACGGGAGCGGATCCACTCGTCGGACGAGTCGATCGTCTCCAGGATCACCTCGTTCGGGACGACCCGGACCGGACGGTAGCCGCCCACACCGAGGATGCGCGCGTACGGTGCGCCCTTGCTCGGCTTGATCTTCGTCGACATGTTCCTACGGCTCCTTCTTCAGGCGTTGGCATGCTCTGCGATGAGCTCGCGGGCCGCGTCGAGGTCGTCGGGGGTCTTCAGGGCCAGCGTCTTCACGCCCGGCAGGGCGCGCTTGGCGAGGCCGGTCAGGGTGCCGCCGGGGCACACCTCCAGGAGCGCGGTGACGCCGAGCTCCTTGAAGGTCTCCATGCACAGGTCCCAGCGGACGGGGTTGGCGACCTGGCCGACGAGGCGGTCCAGCACCTCGGCGCCGGTGGTGACCGCCTTGCCGTCCTTGTTCGAGACGTACGTCAACTTCGGGTCGGCGGGCGTCAGTTCACGCGCGGCCTCGGCGAGCGCGTCGACCGCCGGGCCCATGTGCTCGGTGTGGAACGCGCCGGCCACCTTCAGCGCCACGACCCGGCGCACGCCCTCGGGCTTGTCGGCCTCCAGGGCGGCGATCTGCTCCAGCGTGCCGGCGGCCACGATCTGGCCCGCGCCGTTCACGTTGGCCGGGGTCAGGCCCAGCTTCTCCAGATGCGCGACGGTCGTGTCGTGGTCCCCGCCGAGCAGCGCGGCCATCCCGGTCCCGGTGATCGCGGCGGCCTCGGCCATCGCCAGACCGCGCTTGCGTACGAGGGTCAGGGCGGCCGTGTCGTCGAGGACACCGGCGAAGACGGCGGCGGTGATCTCGCCGACGCTGTGACCGGCGACGGCGCCCGGGGACACCTCGCCGAGCGCGGTCGCGGAGACCAGCCCGGCGGCGACCAGCAGCGGCTGGGCGACGGCGGTGTCGCGGATCTCGTCCGCGTCGGCCTTCGTGCCGTAGTGCACCAGGTCGAGGTCGATGGCGGCCGAGAGGGCACGCAGACGGTCCTCGACACCGGGGAGGTCGAGCCAGGGGGTCAGGAAGCCGGGCGTCTGGGCGCCCTGGCCGGGAGCGACGAGTACGAGCACTCTCACACTCTCTCTTGGGGACGGGCACGGCCGCCCGTGGGGACAGGGACGAAGAACACGAGGGGGTTTTGTGGGGCCCCGACAAAAACCTAGGTCTGGAGATCTCCATCGGCCAGACGCCCCAGGATCAGCGCGATCCGCAGCGTGAACGCGGAACGTACATCGGACGGCGACCAGCCGGTGACGTCAGTCACACGTCGAAGCCGGTAGCGCACGGTGTTGGGATGGACGAACAGCATGCGTGCCGCACCTTCGAGACTACTCGCCTGTTCCAGATAGACGCTGAGCGTCTCCAGGAGCGCCGACCCGGCCTCCTCCAGTGGTCTGTAGATCTCCTCCACCAACTGGTCGCGCGCACCCGGGTCACCGGCCATCGCGCGTTCCGGAAGCAGGTCGTCCGCCAGCACCGGGCGCGGTGCGTCCTGCCAGGCGGAGCAGGCCTTCAGCCCGGCCGCGGCGGCCTGCGCGGACCGGGTCGCGGCCAGCAGATCCGGCACGATCGGCCCGGCCACGACAGGTCCGGCCGCATACGGCCCGATCAGCGACTTGGCGACCGCGAGGGGGTTGTCGCTGCCTCCCGCGATCACGACGAGCCGGTCGCCCAGCACCCCGGTCAGCACCTGGAGCTTGGCGTGCCGGGCAGCACGGCGGATCGCCTCCACGGTCAGCTCGCTGTCGCCGTCGGGCGCGGTGCCCAGGACGACACACACGTGCTCCGGCGAGTTCCACCCGAGCGCGGCGGCCCGGGAGACAGCCCCTTCGTCGGCCTCGCCGCTCAGCACGGCGTTCACGACCAGCGACTCCAGCCGCGCGTCCCACGCACCGCGCGCCTCGGCGGCCTGCGCGTACACCTGGGCGGTCGCGAAGGCGATCTCACGGGCGTACACGAGCAACGCCTCGCGGAGGACGGATTCGTCGCCGGGCGCCGCCACCTCGTCGATCGCGGACTCCATGACCTCGATCGTCGTGCGCACCATCTCCACGGTCTGGCGCAGCGTGATGGCCCGGGTCAGCTCCCGGGGCGCCGTACCGAAGACGTCGGTGGAGATCGCCTGGGGGGCGTCGGGATGCCGGAACCACTCGGTGAACGCGGCGATACCGGCCTGTGCGACCAGCCCGATCCAGGAACGGTTCTCCGGGGGCATCGCCCGGTACCACGGCAGCGACTCGTCCATGCGCGCGATGGCCTGGGCGGCGAGACTCCCGGACGACTGCTCCAGCCGCTTGAGGGTCGCCGGGTGCGAGTGGGCTCGGGGCAGGGGGGCTGCGGGTCTGGTGGTTTCGGGTTCGGGCACGTGACAAGACTGCACCATCTTTTGGTTCGGTCACCTTCGGGGCACCTTGAGCCGGTGTGCCCTCGCCGTGGGCGGGACTACCGTGGTGGGTGTGATGGACGTACGGCGTTCTGCCGAGCGGTACTCAGGGGGTGACCCGCAGGGCGGGATCCAGTCGTGGCACGCCTTTTCCTTCGGGCCGCACTACGACCCCGACAACCTCCGGTTCGGTGCGGTCATCGCCTGCAACGAGGAACGGCTCGCCCCGGGCGCCGGGTTCGACGAACACCCGCACAGCCACACCGAGATCGTCACGTGGGTCGTCGAGGGGGAGCTCAGCCACCGCGACTCCACCGGCCACCTCACGCGCGTCCGGCCCGGTGACGTGCAGCGTCTCAGTTCGGCGGCCGGGGTGCGGCATGTCGAGCGCAACGACAGCGACTCGCCCCTGACCTTCGTGCAGATGTGGCTGGCACCGCTGGAGCCCGGTGGCGAACCGTCGTACGAGATCGTCCACGGCATCGCGGACTCCACTCCGTACGCGGTGCCGGAGGCGGGGGCGATGCTGCACGTGCGCCGTCTTACGCCCGGCGAGCGGACGGCCGTACCGGACGCGGCGCATGTGTACGTTCATGTGGTGCGCGGCGAAGTGAGCCTGGGCGGCGAGAAGTTGGGGCCGGGGGATGCTGCTCGGATCACGGACGCGCGGGATCTGGCGGCTCAGGCGGCCACCGGGGCCGAGTTGTTGATGTGGGAGATGCTCTAGATCTCGGTCAGCACCGCGTCCGTGAAGGGCGGCCAGGCCTCCACCGCCCACGGCCCGAACGCCCGGTCCGTCAGTGCCACGCAGGCCGCGCCCGCCGTCGGGTCCACCCACAGGAACGTACCGGACTGGCCGAAGTGGCCGAAGGTGCGCGGGGAGGACGAACTGCCCGTCCAGTGCGGGGACTTGGAGTCGCGGATCTCGAAGCCGAGGCCCCAGTCGTTGGGGTTCTGGTGGCCGTAGCCCGGCAGGACGCCCTTGGTGCCCGGGTACTGGACCGTCATCGCCTCGGCGACCGTACGGGGGTCGAGGAGGCGCGGTGCCTGGAGTTCGGCGGCAAAGAGGAGGAGGTCGTCGACCGTCGAGACCCCGTCCTTCGCCGGGGAGCCTTCGAGGGTCGTTGAGCTCATGCCCAGCGGGTCCAGGACCGCCTGATGCAGGTACTCCGCGAACGGGATCTCCGTCGCCTTCGCGAGGTGGTCGCCCAGCTGCTCGAAGCCCGCGTTCGAGTACAGGCGGCGCTGTCCGGGGGGTGCCGTCACGCGGTGTTCGTCGAAGGCCAGGCCCGAGGTGTGGGCGAGGAGGTGGCGCACGGTGGAGCCGGGCGGGCCCGCCGGTTCGTCCAGCTCGATCGCGCCCTCCTCGTACGCGACGAGGGCGGCGTAGGCCGCGAGCGGCTTGGTGACCGAGGCGAGCGGGAAGCGGTGGGCGGTCGGGCCGCGGGTCCCGAGGACGGTTCCGTCGGCCCGTACGACACCTGCTGCCGCGGTCGGCACCGGCCAGTTCTCGATCAGCGCGAGGTTCTGCAAGGACATGCCGTCGAGCCTAAGCGCTCGGTCCCGGGCCTCCTGCCGATTTCTTACGGGTTCCGCTTGCTTCGAGTGCACTCCAAGGCCATAGCGTGGTGGCCATGACGGTGATGGAGACCACGGGTACCAGGACCGACAGCTGCGCAGGCCCGCCGCAGGCCGAGCGGCGTCCCGACGGCGCGGACAGCTACACCATCAGCGAGGTCGTCGCCTTCACCGGGCTGACGGCACACACCCTGCGCTGGTACGAGCGCATCGGGCTCATGCAGCACATCGACCGCTCGCACACCGGCCAGCGCCGCTACAGCAACCGCGACCTCGACTGGCTCGACCTCGTCGGCAAGCTCCGCCTGACCGGCATGCCGGTCGCCGACATGGTCCGCTACGCCGAGCTGGTGCGCGAGGGCGACCACACCTACGGCGACCGCTTCGAACTCCTCGAAGCCACCCGCCGGGACGTCCTGGCCAGGATCGCCGAACTGCACGACACCCTCGCCGTACTCGACCGGAAGATCGCCTTCTACGGCGAGGCCCACGCCTACGAGAAGGAGAAGGCAGGATGACCGACACCACGATCCCGACCGCACGGCTCGGCGCGGACGGCCCCGAGGTCGGCGTCCAGGGCCTCGGCTGCATGGGCATGAGCTTCGCCTACGGTCCCCCCGACGCGAAGGAGTCGCTGGCCACCCTGGACCGGGCGCTGGAGCTCGGCGTGACCTTCTACGACACGGCGGACGTGTACGGCGTGGGGGAGAACGAGCGGTTCCTCTCGCCGTTCTTCAAGGCGCACCGTGACGAGGTCGTCGTCGCCACCAAGTTCGCCATGTCCATCCCGCCCGGCGAGCCCACCCGGCGGGTCATCCGCAACGACCGGCCCTACATCCGCCAGGCCGTCGAGGCGAGCCTGCAACGTCTCGGCATCGATGTCATCGACCTCTACTACATGCACCGCCGCGACCCGGCCGTCCCCATCGAGGAGACCGTCGGCGCGATGGCGGAGTTGGTGCGCGAGGGCAAGGTCAGGCACCTCGGGCTGAGCGAGGTCACGGGAGCGGAGCTGCGCGCGGCGCACACCGTGCACCCGATCGCCGCCGTGCAGTCGGAGTGGTCGCTTTTCAGCCGTGACGTCGAGATCAGTCTCGTCGGGGCGGCCGTCGAACTGGGCTCGGCCGTCGTGCCGTACTCGCCGCTCGGCCGGGGCTTCCTCACCGGCTCCTTCGCCAACGCCGAACAGGACCTGACGGAGGGCGACTTCCGCCGTTCGCAGCCCCGCTTCACCGGCGAGAACGCGTCGGCCAACGCGGCGCTCCTGGAACCGATCCGCGCGGTCGCCGACGCCCACGACGCCTCCCTCGGCCAGATCGCCCTGGCCTGGGTACAGCAGCGGGCCCAGGTCCACGGCCTCCCGGTGATCCCGATCCCCGGCACCACCAAGCGCAGGCGGGTGGAGGAGAACACGGCGGCGACGCGGATCGTCCTGACGGACGACGAGCTGACCCTGCTGGAGCCGATCGCCGGCAAGGTGGCGGGCGACCGCTACGCGGACATGACCTTCGCTTCCACCAGCAGGGAGTAGTGGTCCTTACAGTTCCGCGAGGAGTTCCGCCTTCTTCACGGTGAACTCCTCGTCCGTCACCAGCCCCGCTGCATGCAACTCACCAAGATGCCGAATCCGCTCGGCGATGTCCGCGGGGTCACGCCGAGCGGCCGGGATCACAGCCGTAGGACGCGCGGAGCGAACGGCGGAAAGGACCGCTGCCGCGAACGGCAGAGACTCGTGCACCGGCCCGTATCCCAGCCCGAACACCACAGCCGCCGGATCCTGATCCACCGGCACCGGCGGCGCAGTCCCCCGCAGCAGCCGTAGATGACCCTCGAAGACCTCGGGGGAGCGCCACTCGACGCCGTTGAGGTCGGTGACCGGGAAGCTCTGGTCGCCGGCCTTCCACTTGGCCGACGAGGCGCCGGTCCAGAACCAGCGGAAGGACACCGTCTTCCCGTCGAAGGTCGCCTTCCCGTCGTACGCCTTGAAGCGCAGCGGTACTTCGGGCGCGGCCACCAGGAACCGTTCGGCGGGCCCGCGGTCCTGTTTCAGCTGGGCGCGCAGCTCGTCGGCGTAGTACTCGGCGAGGGTCTCGCGCTCGGCGGGCAGCACCAGTTGATAGGGGTCGCTGCCCTCCTTCAGCTGGCCGGCCGCCGCCTCCATGAGCGGGTCGGAGCCGGGGCGCGGTACGACGCGCAGGACGACGGTGCCGCGTCTGCCGGGGGCGAGCGTCACCGTCTCGATCGCCTCGAAGGGGATCCAGCGTTCACCGAGCGCCTGGAACAGCTTGGGGGTTCGAATGCCCCGCTCGTAGCGGATACGCACGAAGTCGGACTCGAACTCCCAAGCGGCATGAAATCCGGCCAGTACGTCACCCATGCGGCTCATCGTAGGCGGCACACACTCCTCCGTCCCATCCCCGCGCAGACCGCAGTTCCTGCTGTTTCTACGCGCGTCCGGCCGCCGGGGCGTCGGACAGACCCTGTCGGCAGGTGTCGGTGTCGTGCGCGCACGACACCGCGTCGTACGCGCCCACACCGATGTCGGCGAAATTGGCGAGGCTGTCGGTACCCGACGCGAAGTAGCCGGTGTGCCCCTTGGCGTCCTTCGCGGCCAGCACCCGCGCGCCGAACGCCCTGGACACCGGGTCCTCGCCGTGCCCGAGACCGCCGACCTCCATGTACGGCACGTCCTGGATCCAGTCGTCGGCGTCCCGCATCGCCCACACCTGGGCGAGGGTGTGCAGGTGGGAGGCGTTCGAGGCGCGCATACCGGGGCTGCCGGCCACCGCGATGTCGGTCACCCGGGGCGGCAGTTCGTGTGCGGCGACCCCGCACACCACCGAGCCGTAGCTGTGGCAGAAGAGGGCGATCCGCGAGGTGCCGGGCAGCGCGCGTACCAGCGCGTTCAGCCGTACGGCGCCTGCCTCGGCGCGTCCCGCGGTGGCCGAGTCGATGCCGAGGCCGCCGGGCGCGGTGTAGTCGGCCCAGGCGATGACGGCCGTGCGCGTGCCGGTGTCGGTCGCGGACTTCGCCGTGTTCTCGGCGGCGTACAGGTTCTGCGCCATACCGACCGGTGCCGAGTAGCTCTTGTTGGTCTTCTGGAAGGTCAGCAGGTCGGTGTCGACACCGGGGACGATGATCGAGACGCGCTGCGCGGTGTCCAGGTCGCCGAAGACCTCGGCGATCCGGCCCGAACCCTCGGGGTCGAAGGCCAGGATGTGGCGGTCCCCGCTCATCAGCGCCTCGAAGCGGTGCATGAGGCGGCCCGCCTCCTGCTTGCCGTAGGGCGTGAGGCGGCTGTCGTGCATGCGCTTCCGCTCGACCTTGCGGGCCTGGTCGAGGGCGATGTGGTTGGCGCGGTAGCGCAGCTGGACCGGGGCGCCGTTCATGTTGCCGACCGCGAGGGGATAGCGGTGCGCGAGGCGCGTGCGCTGCTGGGCGGTGAGCGAGGCGAAGAAGCGGGCCAGCCGGGTCGGGGAGGCGTCCGGGTCGGGCAGCTCGCGCCCGTTTATGCGGCCGTGCTCCCATGCGGAGAGGGAGGCCTGGAGCGCCGTTTTCCCGGGGTGGCTGCGTACCGCGGTCCAGCCGGTGGTCGCCAGCATCACGAACACCACGGCCAGCGCGAGCAGCGCGCGCCAGGCGTTCAGCGTGGGGGAGGAGTCGAAGGAAGTCACTGGGAGGACACACTAGGAGAACGAGAGGGTCTCGCGTTAACCGAGTGACGGGGATCACGTTTCAGCGGTACGTGATGAGGAACTCAGTACGACTCGCTCGCGCGCCAGTTCCCCGCGAGCGCCGGTCCCACCCCGTCCAGGTAGGCGGCCGTCAACTCCCGCATCGCCTCGATGCTGAGGTCGTCCCCCGCGATCCACATCCGCTCCACCACCCGCATCACCCCGCCGAACACCGCCACCACCAGCCGCGGCCGGGGGTCCGCGTCCATTGCCAGCCCCTCGCGTACGGCGATGATCTGCGCGAGTTCCTCCTCCAGCTCCATCGAGCGCCGCAGATGCGCGGCGAGCAGCGCGGGCGTCGACTCGATGACCCGGTAGGTGCGCATGTGCAGGTCCAGCGGTACGACCTGCTGGATCGCCTCGTTGATGGTGTCCCAGCTCTCCAGCACGGCCCGGCGCAGCGCCTCCAGCGGGGCCTCGTGCGGCGGGCGGGCGCGGACGGCCCCGACGAAGTGCGTCTCGGTGAGCCGGGGCACGAAGAACGCGGCCTCCTCCTTGCCCGCGAAGTAGCGGAAGAAGGTGCGCTGCGAGACGTCGACGGCCTCGGCGATCTCGTCGACGGTGGTCTGTTCGTAGCCCTTGGTCGTGAACAGTTCGAGGGCGGCGTGCAGCAGCGCGTCCCGCGTGCGGGCCTTCTTGCGCTCGCGCAATGTCTCCATGCCGTTCTCCTTGCGATTGTTGACAGCCGCCGACATCTGCACCTGTTTGTCAACTGTCAGCGGCTGACACTAGCCTCGAACGCATGACTAGTCAGACCACCATCAGCGCGACGGGGCCGGGGGACAAGGCACCGGCCGCCCCGTCCGACCCGACGCCCTCCACGGGGCTGCGCGGCCACCCGTGGTTCACCCTCATAACCGTCGCCGTCGGCGTCATGATGGTGGCCCTCGACGGCACCATCGTCGCCATCGCCAACCCGGCCATCCAGAAGGACCTCGGCGCCAGCTTCGCCGACGTCCAGTGGATCACCAACGGCTACTTCCTCGCCCTCGCGGTCTCCCTCATCACCGCCGGCAAGCTCGGCGACCGCTTCGGCCACCGCCAGACCTTCCTGATCGGCGTGAGCGGATTCGCCCTCGCGTCCGGCGCGATCGGCCTCTCGCACAGCATCGCGTTCGTCGTCACCTTCCGCGTGCTCCAGGGGCTGTTCGGCGCGCTGCTGATGCCGGCCGCGCTCGGCCTGCTGCGGGCCACCTTCCCCGCCGAGAAGCTCAACATGGCCATCGGCCTGTGGGGCATGGTCATCGGCGCCTCCACCGCGGGCGGCCCGATTCTCGGCGGCGTCCTCGTCGAGCACGTCAACTGGCAGTCGGTGTTCTTCATCAACGTGCCGGTCGGCGCCATCGCGCTGATCCTCGGCCTGCTGATCCTGCGTGACCACCGCGCCGAGAACGTGCCCCGCTCCTTCGACATCCTCGGCATCGTGCTGCTCTCCGGCGCGATGTTCTGCCTCGTCTGGGCCCTCATCAAGGCGCCCGCCTGGGGCTGGGGCGCCGGTACGACCTGGGCGTTCCTCGCCGCGTCCGTCCTGGGCTTCGCCCTGTTCGCCTTCTGGGAGCAGCGCGTCAAGGAACCCCTCATCCCGCTGGGCCTGTTCCGCTCCGTCCCGCTGTCCGCGGGCGTCGTGTTGATGGTCCTGATGGCGATCGCCTTCATGGGCGGCCTGTTCTTCGTGACGTTCTATCTGCAGAACGTGCACGGTATGAGCCCCATCGACGCCGGTCTCCACCTCCTCCCACTCACCGGGATGATGATCGTCGGCTCCCCGCTGGCCGGCGCGGCGATCACCAAGCTCGGCCCGCGCATCCCGCTGGCCGGCGGCATGGCGGCCACCGCGATCGCCATGTACGGCATGTCCACCCTGGAGTCGGACACCGGCAGCGCGGTCATGTCCATCTGGTTCGCCCTGCTGGGCCTCGGCCTCGCCCCCGTGATGGTCGGCGCCACCGAGGTCATCGTGGGCAACGCCCCCATGGAGCTCTCCGGTGTCGCCGGCGGTCTCCAGCAGGCCGCGATGCAGATCGGCGGCAGCCTCGGTACGGCCGTCCTCGGCGCCGTCATGGCCTCCCGCGTCGACAGCGACCTGGCCGACAACTGGG
The DNA here is from genome assembly GCF_024519455.1 of Streptomyces sp. STR69. Lineage (GTDB taxonomy): Bacteria > Actinomycetota > Actinomycetes > Streptomycetales > Streptomycetaceae > Streptomyces. The sequence goes on from NZ_JALJRY010000005.1 coordinate 178,264, forward strand.
CGGACGCGGGTCTGCCCAAGCTCACCCAGCCGCAACTGGACGCGACCGCCGAAGCGGTCCAGGTCGGTGTCGCCCCGGTCGCCCCGGGCACCCCGGCGGCGGTCGCCGCGAAGATCACGCAGGTCGCCCACGACACCTTTATCTCCGGCATGAGCCTGGCCTGCCTGGTCGCGGCCGGCGTAGCGGTGGTCGCGGTGTTCGTCGCCCTGCTGACCAAGCGCGGCGAGAACGCGGAGGCGGGCGCGGGAGCCGCCCACATCTAACCCTTTTTCAGGGCGAGTTCGCCTATCAGGGTGACTGCGCTAAAGATTCCTGGCGTTCGGTACGCGCCGCAGGTCACAGTAAGTCAAGTCCTCCGCAGGGCAGGGGGGACGGGTGGTCTGCGGCGCGCTGCCGGAGGGGGGCAGCGCGCAAGCAGGCTTTTTTCATGCGTACGGGGGTAGCGGTCGTAGTGTCGTAGTACGGAACTGGCGTGGACATCCAGGGAGTTGACGATGACGGGTTCAGGAAACGGAACACGCACTCGGCCGGACCGCGCGACGCTCGCCGTCGTCGGACTGGTCTGCGCGGTCGCGGGCTTCTTCCTGGCGGGCAACCTGGGGATCGTCCTCGGCCCGATCGCGGTGATCTGCGGCTGGCTCGCCATGGGCCGCAGGTGGGCGGGCGCACGCCGGGTGGTGGCCCTGGTGGCCCTGGTCCTGGGCGCGATCGACACGGTGGCGGCGGTTCTATGGACGTTCTTCTGAGCCGGGGCTGACCAGGCTCGGCACCCCCGGCAGTGCCGCCACCTCCGCCCGCAGCGCCCGTACTTCCTCTGTCAGCGCCTCGATGGCCTCGGTCTGCCGTCGTTCCTCCACGTCGTCCTTCTCGAACCGGGCGATGAACCAGGTGGCGATGTTCGCGGTGACGACACCGAGCAGCGCGATCCCGGACAGCATCAGCCCGACGGCGATCATCCGCCCCAGGCCGGTGGTCGGCGCGTGATCCCCGTACCCCACCGTCGTCATGGTCGTGAACGACCACCACACGGCATCACCCAGCGTCCGGATGTTCCCGTTGGGCGAGTCCCGTTCCACGGACAGCACCGCGAGCGAGCCGAACATCAACAGCCCGACCACCGCGCCGGCGACATACGTCGTCAGCTGGATCTGCGAGGCCATCCGGGCCCGCCGCCCGACGAGTATGAGCGTCGACACCATCCGCAGCAGCCGCAGCGGCTGGAGTATCGGCAGCACGACCGCGCACAGATCCATCCAGTGCGTCCGCACGAACCGCCGCCGGTCCCGGGACATCGCGAGCCGCATCAGATAGTCGGCGGCGAACGCCGCCCACACCGCCCACTCGACCGCCGTGCATACCGCCGTCAGTGAATGACCGGCGGTGGTGTCCACGATCGGCACGGCATAGGCAACGGCAAACGCAACGGCGAGCGCCAGCAACGGCCGCTGAGTCAGCTGCTCCCAACGGGCTTGCGCCGATTGTTGCTTCATGCCCGCATCGTAGGTCGACGGGACGCCCCTTAAAGGCGCCCCGAAGGGGCTTGCCTTTAAGGGGCGCGGGGAACTGCGCGACCAGCCCCCACCGGCCCGCAGCCAAAAAACTACGCGTCCCCTCCAGCCACACCCGGATCGGCCGAGGCGACATCCAGCAACTGGTACCGATCGATCGCCTGCTTCAGCACAGACCGATCAACCTTCCCCTCCCGAGCCAACTCCGTCAGCACAGCCACCACGATCGACTCCGCGTCGATGTGGAAGAACCGCCGAGCAGCCCCCCGAGTGTCGGCGAACCCGAACCCGTCGGCCCCCAACGACTGATAAGTCCCGGGCACCCACCGCGAGATCTGATCAGGAACCGACCGCATCCAGTCGGAAACCGCCACGAACGGCCCCTCCGCCCCGCTCAACTTCCGCGTGACATAAGGAACCTGCTGCTCCTCCTCGGGATGCAGCAGGTTGTGCCGCTCCACCTCGACGGCCTCGCGCCGCAGTTCGTTCCAGGAGGTCGCGGACCACACATCGGCCCGCACGTTCCACTCCTCGGCGAGGATCCGCTGCGCCTCGATCGCCCACGGCACCGCCACACCCGATGCCATGATCTGCGCCGGAACCGTGCCCGAGGCACCCTGGCTGATGCGGTGAACGCCCTTGAGGATGCCCTCGACATCGACGTCCGCCGGCTCGGCCGGGTGCTGGAGCGGCTCGTTGTAGACGGTGAGGTAGTAGAAGACGTCCTCACCGTGCGGGTGTTCCGCGTCCGAGCCGTACATCCGCCGCAGCCCGTCCTGCACGATGTACGCGATCTCGTACGAATACGCCGGGTCGTAGGCGACACAGCCCGGGTTGGTCGACGCCAGCAACTGCGAGTGCCCGTCCGCGTGTTGCAGACCCTCACCGGTCAGAGTCGTACGCCCGGCGGTCGCGCCCAGCACGAAACCGCGCGCCAACTGGTCGGCCATCTGCCAGAACTGGTCACCGGTGCGTTGGAAACCGAACATCGAGTAGAAGACGTAGACCGGGATGAGCGGCTCGCCGTGGGTCGCGTACGCCGAACCCGCCGCGATCAGCGAAGCGGTGCAGCCCGCCTCCGAGATGCCGTCGTGCAGCATCTGCCCGGTCGGCGACTCCTTGTACGCGAGCAGCAGTTCACGGTCCACCGACTCGTACTGCTGGCCGAGCGGGTTGTAGATCTTCGCGCTCGGGAAGAACGAGTCCATGCCGAACGTGCGGTACTCGTCCGGCGCGATCAGCACGAACCGCTTGCCGATCTCCTTGTCCCGCATGAGGTCCTTGAGCAGCCGTACGAACGCCATGGTGGTGGCGATCGACTGCTGGCCGGAGCCCTTCTTCACGCTCGCGTACGTCTTGTCCTCGGGCAGGACCAGCGGCTTCGAGCGGACGACACGCGTCGGGACGTACCCGCCCAGCGCGTTGCGCCGGTCGTGCATGTACTGGATCTCCTCCGAGTTCCGGCCCGGGTGGTAGTACGGCGGCGCGCCGGACTCCAGCTCCTGGTCGGTGATCGGGAGGTGCAGCCGGTCGCGGAAGCCCTTGAGGTCGGCGACCGTCAGCTTCTTCATCTGGTGCGTGGCGTTGCGGCCCTCGAAGTTGGGGCCCAGCGTCCAGCCCTTGACCGTCTGGGCGAGGACCACGGTCGGCTGGCCCTTGTGCTCCTTGGCCGCCTCGAAGGCCGCGAACACCTTCCGGTGGTCGTGCCCGCCGCGCCCCAGGTGCAGGATCTGGTCGTCGGTCATGTTCTCGACCATCGCGCGCAGCCGGTGGTCGTGCCCGAAGAAGTGCTCGCGGATGTACGCGCCGGTCTCCGTGGCGTACGTCTGGAACTGGCCGTCCGGCGTGGTGTTGAGCTGGTTGACCAGCACACCGTCGCGGTCCTGGGCGAGCAGCGGGTCCCAGGTGCGGTCCCAGACCAGCTTGATGACGTTCCAGCCGGCGCCCCGGAACTGCGACTCCAGCTCCTGGATGATCTTGCCGTTGCCGCGCACCGGGCCGTCGAGCCGCTGGAGGTTGCAGTTGACGACGAAGGTCAGGTTGTCGAGGCCCTCGCGCGCGGCGATCGACAGCTGGCCGAGCGACTCCGGCTCGTCCATCTCGCCGTCACCGAGGAACGCCCACACGTGTGACCTGGAGGTGTCCGCGATCCCGCGCGCCTCCATGTAGCGGTTCATCCGCGCCTGGAAGATCGCGCCGAGCGGGCCGAGGCCCATGGACACGGTCGGGAACTCCCAGAAGTCCGGCATCGACCGCGGGTGCGGATACGAGGACAGTCCGTACGGCGCCTTCGACTTCTCCTGGCGGAACGCGTCCAGCTGCTGCTCGCTGAGCCGGTCCAGGAGGAACGCGCGGGCGTAGATGCCCGGCGAGGCGTGCCCCTGGAAGAAGATCTGGTCGCCGCCGTCGCCCTGGTCCTTGCCCCGGAAGAAGTGGTTGAAGCCCACGTCGTAGAGCGAGGCGGAGGAGGCGAAGGTGGCGATGTGGCCGCCGACCCCGATACCGGGACGCTGGGCCCTGGACACCATCACCGCGGCGTTCCAGCGGGTGGCGTTGAGGACCTTGCGCTCGATCTCCTCGTTGCCGGGGAAGAACGGCTCGTCCTTGGTGGCGATGGTGTTGACGTAGTCCGTGCTGCGCATCTCGGGCACGGCCACGCGCTTCTCGCGGGCCCGCTCGATCAGCCGGAGCATCAGATAGCGGGCCCGCTCACGGCCGCGCTGGTCCACGGCGGCGTCGAGCGAGTCGAGCCACTCCTGGGTCTCTTCGGGATCGAAGTCAGGAACCTGACTCGGAAGGCCGCCAATGATGATCGGATTGCGATCGGATCCGGAAGCCACGCTGTTCCTTACCTGTCAGAGGGAGCTGGGTGAGGGGGCTGCACCGTTCCCCATGGTCTACCGCGGGGCGGCAATCGTCATCTCTACCGTGAGGTAACCGTGACTCGTTTAGCAAAGTCATTCGAGTCGCGTACCCTCGGAGGGTTCTCAAACGTGCAAACCGGGCAGAACGCTGTGGTGTACGTCACCGGTGGTCGCGATAGCGTGCCTGGAGTTGCGGCGACACGGCCAGGATCGTCACCGTTTCGGCGTTCCGAATCGCCGGGTACTTGCGCGATCCGGCCCGTCCGTGTGGACTACGGCCAACGCTTCGCGTACGCGCGTGGCTGGACATTCATCAAGACATGATCAGGAGGCAACCCGTGAGCGCGACCGCGGACCACGCGGAGGAGCGGACGAACCCTGCCGTCAGGCTGGGGTTCCAGCCCGAGCAGGTGGTCCAGGAGATCGGCTACGACGACGACGTAGACCAGGAACTCCGCGAGGCCATTGAAGAAGTCATCGGCAGCGACCTGGTGGACGAGGACTACGACGACGTCGCCGATGCCGTGGTGCTGTGGTTCCGCGACGAGGACGGCGACCTGACCGACGTGCTGGTGGACGCCATCTCGTACGTCGAGGAGGGCGGCTCCATCCTGCTGCTGACGCCGAAGACCGGCCGTGACGGCTACGTCGAGCCGAGCGACATCTCGGAAGCCGCCACGACCGCGGGCCTTTCCGCGGCCAAGAGCGTCAGCGTGGGCAAGGACTGGAGTGGCAGCCGGCTGGTGACGCCCAAGGCAGCCAAGTCCAAGAGGTAGTCCACGGAGGTACCTCGATCGTCGAACCCCGGACGGGCTGGCCACGCCAGCCCGTCCGTCCGCATGCCGTGATCGCTGCGTAGGGTGGTGGGCCCAGGGTGGTCTCACCCGAACAGCCCCACCGAAGGGATGCAGGACGAGATGGCGATCCAGGTCGGCGACAAGGCCCCCGATTTCGAGCTCAAAGACAACCACGGCGCCACCGTGAAGCTCTCCGACTTCCGCGGCGACAAGAACGTGGTGCTGCTCTTCTACCCCTTCGCCTTCACCGGCGTCTGCACCGGCGAACTGTGCTCCCTGCGCGACAACCTGCCGCAGTTCACCGACCGCGACACCCAACTCCTCGCGGTCTCCAACGACTCCATCCACGCCCTGCGCGTCTTCGCCGAACAGGAGGGCCTGGAGTACCCGTTGCTCTCCGACTTCTGGCCGCACGGCAACACTTCGCGCGACTACGGCGTCTTCGACGAGGACAAGGGGTGCGCTCTGCGCGGCACCTTCATCATCGACAAGGAGGGCGTCGTGCGCTGGACCGTCGTCAACGGGCTCCCGGACGCACGCGACCTCGGCGAGTACGTGAAGGCCCTCGACACCCTGTGATTGTTAGGTTCCAGGGCCTGCGAGGGCCGGGAACCCGTCACTAGGATCGAGACGTTGATCCGATACCGACGCACTACGGGGCATCCCCGCCCCTGGACACCAATGGAGGACTCGTGGGAGTCAGCCTCAGCAAGGGCGGCAACGTTTCACTGACCAAGGAGGCCCCGGGCCTGACCGCGGTCATCGTCGGTCTGGGGTGGGACGTCCGCACCACCACCGGTACCGACTTCGACCTCGATGCCAGCGCACTGCTGCTGAACAGCGCGGGCAAGGTCGCGAGCGACGCCAACTTCGTCTTCTTCAACAACCTCAAGAGCCCCGACGGCTCCGTCGAGCACACCGGTGACAACACCACCGGTGAGGGCGAGGGCGACGACGAGGCGATCAAGGTGAACCTCGCGGCGGTCCCGGCGGACGTCGACAAGATCACCTTCCCGGTCTCGATCTACGACGCCGAGAACCGCCAGCAGTCCTTCGGCCAGGTCCGCAACGCGTTCATCCGCGTGGTGAACCAGGCCGGCGGCGCCGAGATCGCCCGCTACGACCTCTCCGAGGACGCCTCGACCGAGACGGCGATGGTCTTCGGCGAGCTCTACCGCAACGGCGCGGAGTGGAAGTTCCGCGCCATCGGCCAGGGCTACGCCTCGGGCCTGCGCGGTATCGCCCAGGACTTCGGCGTCAACGTCTGACGTCCGTAGGCTTCACCCCCAGGCGCCGCACGGTTCACGTGCGGCGCCTGGCGGTCCCCCTCTGGGGGAGTGCAGGACAACTCACACAGCATCGCCTCGGGGAGGACCAGCACAATGGGCGTCACACTCGCCAAGGGGGGCAACGTCTCCCTGTCCAAGGCCGCACCGAACCTCACGAACGTACTGATCGGGCTCGGCTGGGACGCGCGTTCCACCACCGGAGCCGACTTCGACCTCGACGCCAGCGCGCTGCTGTGCAACGGCGGCCGGGTGCTCGGGGACGAGTGGTTCATCTTCTACAACCAGCTCAAGAGCCCGGACGGCTCGGTCGAGCACACCGGCGACAACCTCACCGGTGAGGGCGAGGGCGACGACGAGTCGATCCTGGTCGACCTCACCAAGGTGCCGGCCAACGTCGACAAGATCGTCTTCCCGGTCTCCATCCACGACGCCGACAACCGCGGCCAGACCTTCGGCCAGGTCAGCAACGCCTTCATCCGCGTCGTCAACCAGGCCGACGGCCAGGAACTCGCCCGCTACGACCTCTCCGAGGACGCCTCCACCGAGACGGCCATGATCTTCGGCGAGCTCTACCGCTACCAGGGCGAGTGGAAGTTCCGCGCGGTGGGACAGGGGTACGCGTCGGGGCTGAGGGGCATCGCCCTAGACTTCGGGGTCAACGTTTCGTAAGGGGCCGCTCACTCGGGGTGGCTCGGCGACGACAAGAGAGAGCCACCTGCTGCGCCTGGTAACGAGGCAGGTGGCTCTCGGGAGCTCGCCGCCCTCGGAAGGACGGGAGTCCGTTCATTATGCCCAGCGAACCGCAGCAGCCCGAACAGCGCCCCGCCCAGGCGATCAACGCACTCATGTACTGCGCGGCTCTGATCGCCGGTGTCGTACTGGTCGTGGCCGGTCACGCCACACCTGTCGAGGCGTCCGGTTATGTCTCCCCGTTTCTCGTGATCTTCGAGGGGACGAAGTCGCGTTCGCACGGCTGAACGCCCAGGACCTGCGGGTTACCCGACCGGTACGGGGTAGCTGTCCCGGTCGGGGTGGTCTCCCTCTAGACTCAGTGCTCGACGTCAAATTTTAAGTAAAGCCGAGTGCGGCGCGGGGGAGACCCGTACACACAGGGATTGGGTAGCCAGTGCTTCTGAAAACCTTCGGCTGGTCGTTCGCGGTCACCGCGCTCGGCCTGGTCGCGGCCGCGTTCTACGGGGGGTGGGAAGCCTTCGGAATCGTGGCGATCCTGGCCGTCCTGGAGATTTCGCTGTCCTTCGACAACGCGGTGGTCAACGCCGGGATCCTGAAGAAGATGTCCGCCTTCTGGCAGAAGATCTTCCTCACGGTCGGCGTCCTGATCGCCGTCTTCGGCATGCGGCTGGTGTTCCCCGTCGTCATCGTCGCGGTGACCGCCAAGAAGAATCCGATCGACGCGGTCAACCTCGCGTTGACCGACAAGGACCAGTACCAGCAGCTGGTGACCGACGCCCACCCGGCGATCGCGGCCTTCGGCGGCATGTTCCTGCTGATGATCTTCCTCGACTTCATCTTCGAGGAGCGGGACATCCAGTGGCTGCGCTGGATCGAGCGCCCGCTCGCCAAGCTCGGCAAGGTCGACATGCTGTCGGTCTGTATCGCGCTGATCGCCCTGCTGGTCACCTCGATGACCTTCGCGGTCCACGCCCACCAGCACGGCGGCGCCCACGCGGACAAGGCACAGACGGTCCTGATCTCCGGTATCGCCGGCCTGATCACGTACATGATCGTCGGCGGGCTCTCCGGCTACTTCGAGGACAAGCTCGAAGAAGAGGAGGAGCGGGAGCACGAGGAGGAGGAAGAGGCCGCGCGCACCGGCAAGCAGCGCCCGGCGGTGGTCCTCGCCGGCCAGGCCGCGTTCTTCATGTTCCTCTACCTGGAGGTCCTGGACGCGTCCTTCTCCTTCGACGGCGTGATCGGCGCCTTCGCCATCACCAACGACATCGTCCTGATGGCGCTGGGCCTGGGCATCGGCGCGATGTACGTCCGCTCGCTGACGGTGTACCTGGTCCGCCAGGGCACCCTGGACGACTACGTCTACCTGGAGCACGGCGCCCACTACGCGATCGGCGCCCTCGCCGTGATCCTCATGGTCACCATCCAGTACCAGATCAACGAGGTCATCACCGGCCTGGTCGGCGTCGTTCTGATCGGCTGGTCGTTCTGGTCCTCGGTCCGCCGCAACAACGCGATCGCGGAAGCCGAGGGAAAAGCCGGCTCGGACGAGAAGACTGAGGTCTCGTCCGGGGTGTGACAAGCTCCCTGGTAAGGGAACGCTCTGTTCGGGGCGGCAGACAGAGGACATGCCCTCGGTCCGCCGCCCCGACGGCTTTGTCATGCGGCATGCGAATGCGGCACGTGGATGTGGACGTGGGGGCGGGAATGGGCTTCTTCGACGGGATCTGGCGGCGTGAGGCCGACTTCGACTCGGGCAGCGCGGCCAGCAACGCGATCGAACTGACCAAACGGCACCACCAGGTCTCGCTCACCAAACAGGGCGCGGCCACCGGCAACCTGCGCGTCAACCTCACCTGGCGCATGCGGACCTCCGACATCGGCGGCCCCCAGCGCGACAGCCTGCTGCGCCACCCCTTCAAGGCCCTCAAGCCGCCCGAGGTCATGGGCCACAGCCAGAGCATGGTCAACGTCGACCTCGACCTGGGCTGCCTCTACGAACTCATGGACGGCACCAAGGGCGTGGTCCAGCCCCTCGGCGGCCTCCTCGGCGACGTCAACTCACCCCCGTACGTGAAGCTCAGCGGCGACGACCGCTTCGGCTCCGCGTCCGGCGAGACGATGTACGTCAACCTCGACCACCGCGACGAGATCAAGCGCCTCCTGGTCTTCGTCTACATCTACGACCAGACCCCGGCCTTCGACCGCACCCACGCGATCGTCACCCTCTACCCCAGCAACGGCCCCCGCATCGAGATAGGCCTCGACGAACGCCACCCCCAGGCCCGTTCCTGCGCGGTGGTGATGATCGAGAACGTCAAGGGCGAACTCGTCGTCCGCCGCGAGGTGAAGTTCGTCTACGGCTTCCAGGCAGAACTGGACCGCCTGTACGGCTGGGGACTGCAGTGGGGGCGAGGCTACAAGACGAAGGTCGAGCGCTAGTTTTTTAGGGGCGCGGGGAACTGCGCGCCCAGCCCCCACCGACCGGCACCCGAAAACCGCTCACCCTCAGATGAACTGCGGCCCCTGCGGCGGCAAGCGGAAGTCAGGATCCACCGCACTCGCCGAAGGCACCGGCTGCGGATACCCGTACGTCCCCGCGGGAGCGGCCTGCGGATACCCGTACGCAGGCTGAGTCACCGGCTCCTGCGTCTGCGGATACCCGTACCCGGACGACTGCGCCGGAACCGCCGGAGGCAACGGCTGTGAGGTCTCGGGAACGCCCGCGGCCTCCGACTCGTCGACCGTGATACCGAAGTCCGTGGCCAGTCCCCGCAGCCCGTTCGAGTACCCCTCGCCGAGCGCGCGGAACTTCCACCCCTCACCCCGCCGGTACAGCTCCCCGCAGATCAGCGCGGTCTCCTCGCCGGTCTCCGGCTTGATGTCGAAATACAGCAGCGGCTCACCCTCGGCGACGGCGGCGTCGTACAGCGTGATGCGCAGGCCCAGTACGCGATCGAAGGTCTTGTCCTCCGCCGATGCGACCACCAGAATCCGGCTGACTTCGGGCTCGACACCGGCCAGATCTGTCTGGATCGTGTCGGTGGGGCCCTCGGCGACACGCTTCTTGCCGAGCCACCAGACCTTCCCGGAGGGGTGCCGGGGCTGGTTGTAGAAGACGAAGTCCTCGTCGGAACGCACCTGACCGGCGGGGCCGAGGAGCAGAGCAGAGGCATCCACGTCCGGGACACCCTGTCCGGGCGTCCAGCGCAGCACGGCACGTACCGTGGTGGCCTCCAACGGGACGTTCGACCCCTTCAGCATCGCGTGCGTCATGCGGTCATCCTGCCCTCTCGGTCCTGGTCACGACAACGTGGGGGTTCGGACACCGACACGGCCGAGTTACCTGAAGTTCATGCCCGGCGGGAACCCCTGACATGGATTTGTACGTACTATTACCGGCCACCTATCGAAAACAATCACGAACCACAACGTCACCACGGGGGAGCTTTATGCGTCATTTCGGGCACATTGCCCCTGAGGTACGGCAGCGTCTCTTCTTCCAGGAGCCGTGCGAGTTCGACGCGGACTCCCCGGCCCGGCTGCTCGCCGCCGCCCTCGGCGCCACGCTCTACAGCCCGGCCACCCGGCCCCACCTGGCCGACGACATCGTCAAGCTGGCCGGGCGCGGCGTCGTGTCGATGGTGCTGTGCCTGGAGGACTCGATCGGCGACGAGGACGTCCCGGCCGCCGAGGAGAACCTCGTCCAGCAGTTCACCGAGCTGGCCGCCCGCCCCGACACGGAGCTCCCGCTGCTGTTCGTCCGGGTCCGCGTGCCCGAACAGATCCCCGATCTCGTCCGCCGCATAGGCCCGGCCGTACGACTCCTCTCCGGCTTCGTGATGCCGAAGTTCACCGAGGAGAGCGGCATGCCCTTCCTGGAGGCGCTGGCCGCCGCGGAGGTGTCGAGCGGCCACCGGCTGTTCGGCATGCCGGTCCTGGAGTCGCCCGAGCTGCTCTACCGCGAGTCGCGCGTCGAGACCCTGGAGGGCATCTCCCGCGCCGTCGACAAGTACCGCGACCGCGTCCTCGCCCTGCGCCTGGGCGTGACGGACTTCTGCTCCTCCTACGGCCTCCGCAGGGCCTCCGACATGACGGCCTACGACGTCCAGATCGTCGCCAACGTGATCGGCGACGTGGTGAACATGCTGGGCCGGGCCGACGGCACCGGCTTCACGGTGACCGGCCCGGTGTGGGAGTACTTCCGCGTCCAGGAGCGCATGTTCAAGCCGCAGCTGCGCCGCAGCCCCTTCCTGGAGGGCCAGGCGGAGGAGCTGCGCGAGGCGCTGATCGAGCACGCCATGGACGGACTGCTGCGCGAGATCGCCCTCGACCAGGCCAACGGGCTGATGGGCAAGACCTGCATCCACCCCACGCACGTGCTGCCCGTGCACGCGCTGTCCGTGGTCAGCCACGAGGAGTTCTGCGACGCACAGGACATCCTGCGGCCCGAGCGGGGCGGCGGGGGTGTGCTGCGCTCGGCGTACACGAACAAGATGAACGAGGTGAAGCCGCACCGCGCCTGGGCCGAGCGGACCATGCTGCGCGCCGAGATCTTCGGTGTCGCACGCGAGGACGTCGGCTTCGTGGAGCTGCTCGCCGCCGGAATCCCCGGCTGAATCGCAAGGGACGCATGAACAAGGCAGTGAACAACGGGGTCTGGTCCGGCAGTTGGGTCGCGGAGCGGCTCGGCGTCGAACTCCTCGGCGACCCCGAACTGACCGACCTCCTGGGCCTGGCCCTCCGCCGCAACCCCAAACGGGCCCACCTCCTCGTCTCGAACGTGCTCGGCAAGCACGTCCCCCAGTCCCCGTCGATCGTCTACGGCTACGGCTTCACCCTGGGCCGCCGCGTGCGCGACCTCCTGGGCCCCGACGAGTCCCGCCGTGCGGTGGTCCTCGGCTACGCGGAAACCGCGACGGGCCTGGGCCACGCCGTGGCGGACGGCATCGCCGTCGCCCCCTACCTCCACTCCACCCGCCGCCCGGTCCCCGGCGTGGCCACGGCAGGCGGCTTCGAGGAGTCCCACTCCCACGCGACCTCCCACCTCCTCCTCCCCGAGAACCCCGCGCTGCTGGCCGGCGAGGGCCCCTTGGTCCTGGTGGACGACGAGTTCTCCACCGGCAACACGGTCCTCAACACCATCCGCGACCTTCACGAGCGCTACCCGCGGGACCGGTACGTGGTGGTGGCCCTGGTCGACATGCGCTCGGCGGCGGACGCGGGCCGCCTGGACGAGTTCGCGGCGGAGATAGGCGCGAGGGTGGACCTGGTGGCAGCGGCTTCGGGCACGGTTCGCCTGCCGGCGGGGGTCCTGGAGAAGGGGCAGGAGTTGGTGGCGCGGTACGAGGCAGGGGGTGCCGGGACAGGTGGTTCGTCGTCGGCCGCGCCGTCCGGGCCGGCCGCGCAGTTCCCCGCGCCCCTGAAAACCGACCTGAGCGCCAACCCCCCAGGGGCGCGGGGCAGTGTCGATATGCGGCTCCGCCGCGGGGCGCGCCCAGCCCCCACCGGCCCGCAGCCAAAACGAGTCGACCTCCGCTGGCCCAACAACCTCCCCGACGGCGGAAGACACGGCTTCACCCCCGCCCACCGAATACGCCTCGAACGCGCCCTCCCCGCAATGGCAGCCCGCCTCGCAGAGGCACTCCCAGAAGACGCGCACCGCGTACACATCCTCGGCTTCGAAGAGCTGATGTACGCCCCCCTGAGACTCGCCCGCGAGCTGGAGCAGATCGTCGACGCCGACGTCACCTACTCCACCACCACCCGTTCCCCCGTCCTCGCGGTCGACGACCCCGGCTACGCGATCCGCACCCGCCTCACCTTCCCCGCCCACGACACCCCCGCGGACGGCCCCGGCGACCGCTACGCCTACAACATCGCCGGCGCCGGTTTCGACGCGGTGGTCGCGGTCGTCGACTCCCGCGGGGACACCCCCGAACTGCACGGACTGCTCGCCGAGTTGGCCGCGCACACCCCGCACGTCGTCCTCGCGGTGGTCCCCTCGTACGTCCCCGAAAGGCCCCCCATGCTGCCCGAGCCCCTCCGCGGCCCCGCCTTCTCCTCGTACGCGCCGGAAGAGGTCGGCTGGCTGCTCCAGGATCTCTCGGACGTGACGCTGGAGGCGCCGACCGAGGAGCGCGAGGAGGCCATCCAGAGCGGTGGTGCGCACTACGCGGAGTCGCTGCCGGTGGAGTACCAGCCCAGCGAGCAGTACCAGGAGCTGTTCCACACCGCACTGGACGAGGCCGCCGGCCGACTCGCGCTGGCCGTGGGGGCAGTCACCGAACTCGTCCTCGCCGAGCGCTCACCGCGCCCCGTGCTCGTGTCCCTCGCCCGCGCCGGCACCCCCGTAGGTGTCCTGATGCGCCGCTGGGCCCAGTACCGCCACGGTCTCGACCTGCCGCACTACGCCGTGTCGATCGTGCGCGGCCGAGGCATCGACGCCAACGCGCTGCGCTATCTCGCCGCCCATCACGACCCGGCCGACGTCGTGTTCGTCGACGGCTGGACCGGCAAGGGCGCCATCACCCGCGAACTCGCCGACGCGATCCGGGAGTTCGAGGAGTCCGACGGCGTCACCGGCTTCGACCCGGAGATCGCGGTGCTCGCCGACCCCGGCTCCTGCGTGAAGACGTACGGCACCCGTGAGGACTTCCTCATCCCCTCCGCCTGCCTCAACTCGACCGTGTCGGGGCTCATTTCACGCACGGTGCTGCGCTCCGACCTGGTCGGCCCGCACGACTTCCACGGCGCGAAGTTCTACCGCGAACTCGCCGGCGCGGACGTCTCGGTGGACTTCCTGGATGCCGTCGCCGCCCGCTTCCCGGAGGTCACGGACGCCGTGGTGACCCTGGCCAAGGAACTGCTGGCCGCCGACCGCACGCCAACCTGGGAGGGCTGGGCGGCAGTTGAGCGGATCAGCGAGGAGTACGGCATCCACGACGTGAACCTCGTCAAGCCCGGCGTCGGCGAGACCACCCGGGTGCTGCTGCGCCGGGTGCCCTGGAAGATCCTCGCGCGGGCCGGTGCCGGTGCCGACCTCGACCACGTCAGACTGCTCGCCGAGCAGAGAGGCGTGCCCGTCGAGGAGGTGGCCGAACTGCCGTACACCTGCGTGGGGTTGATCCACCCCAAGTACACGCGCGGTGCGACCGGTGCCGACGGCAAGGCGGTGTCGGTCTGATGCCGGTACTCGTCGCGAGCGACCTCGACCGTACGCTCATCTACTCCTCGGCCGCCCTCGCCCTGACCATGCCGGACGCACGGGCGCCCCGGCTGCTCTGTGTCGAGGTGCACGAGAGCAGGCCGCTGTCCTTCATGACGGAGACGGCGGCCGGACTGCTCACCGAACTCGGTGACGCGGCCGTGTTCGTGCCGACCACCACCCGCACCCGCAAGCAGTACCAGCGCATCAGCCTGCCCGGCCCGGCACCGAAGTACGCGATCTGCGCCAACGGCGGCCACCTTCTCGTCGACGGCGTGACCGACGAGGACTGGCACGCCGGGGTACAGGCGAAGCTGGCCGCCGAGTGCGCTCCGCTGGAGGAGGTCCGCCAGTACCTGGCCGACTCCGCCGACCCGGCCTGGGTGCGCAAGCACCGCGTCGCCGAGGACCTCTTCGCCTACCTCGTCGTGGAGCGCGAACTCCTCCCCGAGGAGTGGGTGAAGGAGCTCGCGGTCTGGGCGGAGAACCGCGGCTGGACGGTCTCCCTCCAGGGCCGCAAGATCTACGCCGTACCCAAGCCCCTCACCAAGAGCGCTGCCATGCGAGAGGTGGCCCACAGAACTGGTGCCGACCTCACCCTCGCAGCAGGCGACTCCCTCCTGGACGCCGACCTCCTGCTGGCGGCCGACAAGGGCTGGCGCCCGGGCCACGGCGAACTGGCAGACGAGGCTTGGACGGCCCCCAACATCACGGCCCTACCGGAGCGAGGCGTCCTGGCAGGCGAGCGGATCCTTCAGGAGTTCCTGAGGGCAACGCCTTAAGGGGCGCGGGGAACTGCGCGCTCAGCCCCCACGCACCCGCACCCGACAACGCACCGGGCTCACCTAGCCGCAGCAGCCCCCACCGCAACAACCACCGCCCCCTCCGCCCGCTGCAGGCGAGGGGGCGGACGACGTACCGCCCACCGCCACAGCCGACAGCAACTTCACCGTGTCGTCATGCCCGGAGGGGCAGTCCGCCGGCGCGGAAGACTCCGCCATCGGCCGGCTGACTTCGAACGTGGATCCGCAGGTGCGGCAGCGGTACTCATAGCGAGGCATGACATCAGGCTAACGCCGAGCTGACATGAAGACGGCACCTTGTTTTTTCATGAAGGTTTCGGCTGTGTCCTGTTCTGTCGTTTTCTTATATGGAGAACTTGCGAAGACCACTGGTAATTTGAGTCCGCCGCGTGACCTGTGAGGCCGAGGGGAACCGGGATTTGCAGCCGCGTCCACGGCAACCTTGTAAGACCCTCGTACGTCTGTGCGTCTGCCTGTGCGAGCAATATGGAGTGCGGAGGGAGACGTAGTGACCCACGAGGGGGAGGGGGAGCAGCCTCAGCGGCCGGACGAGACCATGCAGCTGAAGCTCCCTGCCGGGTTCCGGCCGGACGAGACCATGCAGTTGCGGTTGTCCGACCTGGCGATACCGGAGGCACCCGAGATACCCGAGGGGGAGACGAAACCGGTACGGCACCGGGGCCGCAAAGCCCCCCGCCCGTCCCTCCGCACCCGTCTCTCCCGCCTCGCCCAGGCCCTCGGCCCCCGCTTCGCTCCCCTCATCGCCCGTCTCGCCCCGGTCGTGATCTTCCTCACGCCGTACGTCCGCAAGATGCGCCCGCAGTACCCGCGCCCGGGCCGTACCGACTGGCGCCGCTGGATACCCTCCTGGCGGCAGTGGGTCGGAGGGGTGGCCGCCTCCGTCGGGCTCAGTGGTCTGTTCCTGGTCGTCGCCTACGCGACCACCGACATCCCCTCGGACCTCAACACGTACGCGACCCAGCAGGACAACGTGTACTTCTGGTCCGACGGCACGCCCATGGCCCGTACCGGCTGGGTGCAGCGGCAGGCCATGCCGTTGAAGGACATTCCGACCGATGTCCGCTGGGCGGTGCTCGCCGCCGAGAACGAGAGCTTCTACAGCGATCCCGGCATTTCGATGAAGGGCATCGCCCGCGCCCTCTATCGCACGGTCGGCGAGGGTGACACCGAGGGCGGCTCGACGATCACCCAGCAGTACGTCAAAAACGTCTATCTGACCCAGAACCAGACGGTGAGCCGCAAATTCACCGAAGCGATGATCTCCCTCAAGCTCGACAACAAGATGAGCAAGGACAAGATCCTTGAGGGCTATCTCAACACCAGCTGGTTCGGCCGCGGCACCTACGGTCTGCAGCGTGCGTCCCAGGCCTACTACGGCAAGGACGTCAGCCAGCTCAACGCCAGCGAGGGCGCCTTCCTCGCCTCCCTGCTGAAGGGCGCGGGCCTCTACGACCCGACGATCAGCAAGGCCAACCACGCCCGGGCGGTGGCCCGTTGGTCCTGGATCCTGGACCGCATGGTGAAGATCGGCAAGCTGTCGCCGGCCGAGCGCGCCAAGTACAAGACGTTCCCCGAGCCGCTCAAGGAGTCGCGGACCTACGACACCGGCAAGCAGAGCGACTACCTGGTCGAGCTGGCGACGCAGTACGCGAAGAAGACCGGGCACATCTCCGACAAGGACTTCGACCTCGGCGGCTACCAGATCTACACGACCTTCGACCGCAACCGCGAGACCGAGCTCACGGACGCCGTCACCAAGGCCCGCAAGGCCGCCCAGAAGGACGACCCCGCCAACGCGAAGGCCGCGCACTACGGCGCCTCCTCGGTGGCCTCCGACGGCCGTATCCTCGCGGTCTACGGCGGCCCCGACCACCGTACGCAGGGCTTCAACGAGTCCAACGCGACCACCGTCCCGGCCGGTTCGGCCTTCGAACCCTTCGTCTACGCCGCCGCGTTGGAGCACGGTGTCACCAAGACCCGGGGCAGACCGCCGACCCCGGTCACCCCTCAGACGCTGTACGACGGGAACGACGGCGTGCCGGTGACCACACCGGAGGGGCCGTACTGGGACCGCAGCGGCAAGAAGGTCTCCGCGCACAACGACGGCAAGAAGTCCTACGGGCAGATCAGTCTGCGTCAGGCCCTCGCCCAGTCCGTGAACACCCCGTTCATGCAGCTCGGCATGGACACCGGCCTGTCGACCGTGCGGCAGACCGCCGAGGCGGCCGGACTGCTCTCCTCCAGTTTCGGGGCGCAGGTACCCGCGCTGTCCCTGGGCAACGCCACACCCAGCGCCCTGCGGATGGCGAGCGCGTACGGCACGTTCGACGCCGGGGGCGTCCACACCGAGCCGTACTCGGTCCGCCGTATCACCCGCAACGGCGCCGGGGTCGTGCTGGAGCGGCCGAAGCCGAACCGGGCGATGAGCAAGACCACCGCCGACGAGGTGACGGAGGCGCTCGCGGACTCCTTCGGTCTCGCGCATCCCGCCGCCGCCCAGACCGACGGAGCCGAGGTGGCGGGCAAGACCGGTACCACCCAGGACGACACCGCGGCCTGGTACGTCGGCACCGCCAAGTCCGTGTCGACCGCCGTCGTCGTCTACCGCATCGACCTGAGCAAGAGCCTCGAACCCCTGCCGCTGAAAGGAATCTCCGGCACCCCAGTCACCGACGTCCCCTACGGCATCTGGTCGAGAGCCATGACCCCGCTCGGCTGAGCTCGGCTGACCACCGCAGCGCAACCGCCACCTCCTCGCAGAATGAGCCGCCCATGAAGCCCCCGACGAAGGCGCCGTCCGGCCGCCGCCGCCGAGCCCGTGAACCTCGCCGTACCCCGAAGCCGGGATTCCTCACCCTGGCCGTGTTCCTTGTCGTCGCCTCTCTGGTGACCGGGTATCTGGCGTTGAACCGGGACAGTACGACGCCGACCGCGTCGGCCGGCAAGAACGCCTCGCCGAAGTCGACCAAGGAACCCGTCTGGGACGGCAAGACGCAGGTGCTGGGGGACGGCTCGACCTCGTACACGGGGCCGCAGAAGGACCAGTTGAAGGCCGTACCGCTCAAGCCCGGTGAGAAACCACCCCAGTTCGTCGTCTTCTCCTGGGACGGGGCCCTGCAGGGGGACGACAAACTCTTCTCGCACTACCGGGAGATGGCCAAGGAGTACAACGCCCACATGACCTTCTTCCTCACGGGCATCTATCTGCTGCCCAAGAGCAAGAGGGACCTGTACCACCCGCCCATGCACCCGGTGGGCTCCGCCGCCATCGACTTCCCCACCGACCA
Source organism: Streptomyces sp. STR69 (assembly GCF_024519455.1). GTDB lineage: Bacteria > Actinomycetota > Actinomycetes > Streptomycetales > Streptomycetaceae > Streptomyces. The sequence goes on from NZ_JALJRY010000005.1 coordinate 196,733, forward strand.
GCACATCCGCGACACCCTGGAGCAACTCCGCCTGGCCTACGAGCAGGGCAACGACATCGGCACCCACTTCAACGGCCACTTCTGCGAGGCCAAGGGCGGCGGTGACTGGAGCGTCGCGCAGTGGAAGAGCGAGATCGACCAGTTCTTCTCCTTCGTCGAGAACTGGAAGACCAACACCGGCTACACCGACATCCCGGCCCTGCCCTTCGACTTCAAGAAGGAGGTCGTCGGCGGCCGTGCCCCCTGCCTGGAGGGCCAGCCCAACCTCCTGAAGGCGCTGAAGGGTTACGGCTGGAAGTACGACGCCAGCTCCCCGGGCGACTTCCAGATATGGCCCACCAAGAAGGACGGCCTCTGGGACTTCCCGCTCGAACTGCTCCCCTACGGGAACAACATCCAGGCCCTGTCGATGGACTTCAACTTCCTCTACAACCAGTCCAACGGCGCCACCCAGGGCGACCCCTCGAAGTTCGCCGACTGGGAACAGAAGACCATCGACTCGTACATGGCCGGCTTCAACCGGGTCTACTACGGCAGCCGTGCGCCCCTGTTCATCGGCAACCACTTCGAGAACTGGAACGGCAGCATCTACATGAAGGCGATCGACACGATCATCCCGAAGATCTGCACCAAGAAGGGCGTGAAGTGCGTGTCCTTCAAGGAGTTGTCCGACTGGATGGATGCGCAGTCGCCGCAGACTTTGCAGCAGTTGCGCAGTCTGGACCCGGCCCAGTCGCCGGACTGGTCCACGGTGGTCAAGTGACCTGTCGCGACTGGTGAACTCACCAACCGCAACCCCCTTCACAGTAGCCACACATGGCGTGCGAAGATGCCCTCGCCCGGTAGGCGTACCGGCGTAGAGGGGAACACCATTGAAATCCAGAAAACTGAGCCGTAGCCGGAGCCGCACGGCCATAGTCACGGCGGCGGCGGCCTCCGTCGTCGCCGGGGTCGCCCTCGTGCCCAACTGGAGCGCGGGAGCGGCCGTAGTCAACGACCCGACCGTGGACGCCTCGACCAAGGCGACCTTCCAGAAGCTGGCCGACGCGGTCTTCACCGACCGCACCCAGGCCCTCGTCCACGGGGCGACGACGAAGCAGAGCACCTCGCGCTTCTCGGGCGACGTCCGTCTCTCCAGCACCCAGACGCGCGACGAGAAGTCCGCGCTGAGCGCGCTGCGGGGCCGCCAGAGCAGCATCGCGAAGCTCGGCGAGACGTACAGCACGGGCAGCACCAAGGTCACGCTCGACGCGACCCGGGTCACCGGCCGTACCGCCAAGGCCGACGTCACCGAGACGACCACGCTGACGTACGCGAAGGCCACCGCCGGCGCACCGAAGACCACCGGCTTCCAGGCCCACCACGAGTTGACCTTCAAGGCCGACCAGCAGGGCACCTGGCAGCTGTCGAACATCCAGGACACCGACACCGGCGGCCTCGCCGTCAACACGGTGGCCAAGCCCGCGGTCAAGGCGTCGCCCGCCCCTGCCGACGACGGCAACACCACGCCGGACGCACCGCGCGCGGCCACCACCCGCAACCCGGTGGCGGTCCCGAAGACGAGCACGGCGTACGACTACAAGGCGATGGCGACCTACGCCGAGAAGTACTGGAACGTGTACAACACGGACTACCCGAACTTCAACGGCCACGCGGACGGCGGCGACTGCACCAACTTCGTCAGCCAGTCCCTGAAGGCCGGCGGCTGGAAGCACGTCCCGGGCTACGTCTACGACTACACGAAGTGGTTCGGCACCGCCGACATCCAGTCGGACTCCTTCGTCGGCGTCAACGAGTGGTCCTGGTTCGCCCAGAACTCCAAGCGGACCACCCCGCTCGCCAACGTCTACCAGGCGGAGGTCGGTGACGTCATCCAGGTCGACTTCGACCGGGACGGCGCGAAGGACCACACGATGATCGTGACGTACAAGGCCAACGGCATCCCGTACGTCACCTACCACTCGAACAACACCTACCGCAGGTCGCTGTCGAGCCTCATCGCGTCGTACCCGAACGCGTACTACTACGCCTACCGCACCTGAGCCTCGCAGGTCGGCACCCGCCGCCGGGCTCAGTGTCCGGCGGCGGTCCCGCGCTCCTCGCGGATCTGGCCGACCACCCGCGCGACCGTCTGCCGTACGGCCTCCGTCTCGGTCAGGAAGTGCCAGTAGTCCGGGTGACGGCCCTCCAGCGTGGCGACCGCGCGGTCGAGGCGGCCGACGGCGTCGTCCAGGGGCCGGGCGTGCCGCGGCTCGGGCGTGGTCCGTCCCGACATCGCCAGGCGCTGGGCGTCACGGATCGCGAAGCGGGTGCGGTCGATCTCCTGCTGCGGGTCCTTCTGTACGGCGTTCAGCCGCCGCAGCCGGTCACCGGCCGCCGACACGGCCTCGTCGGTGGTGTTCAGCAAAGCCCGCACCGTCGACAGCAGTGACGTGGCGTCCGGCCAGCGCTGCGCGTCCCGCGCGGCCTGCGCCTCCTTCAGCTTCGCCTCGGCCTGCCGTACGTTCTCACCGGCCTGGTCGGGCACGTGCTGGAGGTCCTGCCAGCACGCGGCCGAGAACCGCCGCCGCAGCTCGCTCAGCACCGGGTCGACCTGGCCCGCGCGGGTGGTGAGCGCCTGCGCGCGGGTCCGCAGCGAGACCAGCCGGTGGTCGATCTCGGCGGCCCGCTCGGGCAGTTGACCGGCCTCGGCCGTGATGGCCTCCGCCTCCCGCGCGACCTGCGTGGCCCGCTCCAGCGTCTGCGGCACGCCGTGCTGCCCGGCGCCCTGGTTCAGCTTCGTGAGCTCCGGCCCGAGCTTGGCGAGCCGCCCGGCGAGATCGTCGGCCCGCAGTCCCGACGCCCGTACGGCGTCCAGCGCGTTGCTCGCGGCCAGCAGCGCCTGCCGGGCCCGCTCCACGGCCGGCGCCAGCCGCGCCAACTGCGTCTCCGCCTTGCCGAGCAGCGGACCGAGCCCGCTCTCGAACCGGTCCAACTCCTGCTTGACCTGGCCGAGTTGATCCTTGGCGGCGGTCAACTCGGCACGGGCCTGGTTCGCGGCGGCGGCCTCCAGATCGTCGCGGTCGAGGTCGTGCGCGTCCACGGCGTTGATGTAACGGCCGCTCGCCTCGTCGATCCGCCGGCCCAGCGCCTCGAAGTCGCTCACCGCGCGGCGCGCGGCCGGCGAGTCGTCGACCGCGGTGATGGTGTCTATCGAGATCCGCAGATCCCGCTGGGCGGTGTCCAGCTCGTAGAACGCGGCGGCGGCGGCGTCCTTGGCGGCCTGCGCCTCGGCCCGCTGACCCTCGGCCCGCCCCCCGAACCAGCGCCGGGTGCCACCGCCCGCGAACGCGGCGGCCAGCGCCGGTGCGGCGAGCAGCGGCAGGCTCATCAGCGTGAGGGTGTCGAAGGCGGCACGGGCGGCGGAACCGCGCCGGGACCGTGTGAGCGGCGAATACGGCTGCGCAGGTGTCGCCGTCACATCCCTCTCCCGTGTTGTGCGTCCTGACCGTTGTCATTCTCCCACCGGTAGAGGACGAACACACGGGCCGGTCAGTTCGCGTTCCGCACCGTGACTTTCCCGTCGCCGGTGTGGGCGGTCACCACCTTGCTTTCGAGCAGGGTGCCTAGTCCTTCAGGGCCTGGGTGAACGCCCATTCCCGTGTAGCGGGGCAGGGGAGGCTGAATCGCCGCCAGGGTGATTCGGCGTCTCAGGAGCGACGGCGGTGAGGCCGGCCTCAAGCAGGTGCAGCATCTCGGAGTTGAGAGACCGCCGGTCGGTGGCCGCCTGGCCGGTCAGTCGTTGGTGAAGGTCTTCAGGCAGGCGAAGCGTAAATTTGATCATGCCGTCATTGTGCCGCTACCATGGTGGCATGTCACGTTTCCGGATGTATCCGACGAGTGAGCAGGCGGGCATCGTGCTCGGCCACTGCGCGCACGCCCGGTACGTGTGGAACCTGGCCGTCGAGCAGCACTCCCACTGGCGCAAGGACAGGAAGGCGGCGCCGGGTTTCGCCGAGCAGTGCCGCCAGCTCACCGAGGCCCGGCGGGAGAACGAGTGGCTGCGCGAGGGCAACGCCGACGTGATGCAGCAGGCCCTCAAGGACTTCGCGCAGGCCAAGAACGCCCGCTTCACGTCCGCGTTCGGTGAACCGACCTGGCGCAAGCGGTTCCGACACGAGGGCTTCCGCGTCATCGGCACAGACCGTGTTCCCGAGTCGGAGCTGGACGACAGCCCGAAGCTGAACGCCAAGACCGGCAATCAGGTCATGGGCCGCTCGGTGGTGGTGCAGAAGCTCAACCGGCGCTGGGCGCAGGTGAAGGTGCCCGGCTGCGGCTGGGTTCGCTTCCGCCTCACCCGCACCGGCCTGCCGGAGGCGAAGACGTACCGGGTCACCTTCCGCAACAATCAGTGGCACATCGCTTTCGCCGTCATCCCCGAACCGGTCCCCGCGCCCGGCACGGGTGAGGCCATCGGCGTCGACCGGGGTGTGGCCATCACGGCCGCCCTCTCGGACGGTCGCAGGCTCAACTGCCCCCAGCTCACGGTGAAAGAGCGGGCGCAGATCCGCAAGCACCAGCGCCGCGCCGCCCGCGCCCCGAAGGCAGTGAGCGGAAGACCGCCGAGTACGCGAAGGCCGCCAGGCTCAAGGCCCGAGAAGCCGACCGGCGCAAGGACTGGTGCGAGAAGACCTCCACCATGCTCGCCCGGACGTACGGCGTGATCCGGTTCGAGAAGCTGAACATCAAGAACATGACCGCCAGGGCCAGGCCGAAGCCCGACCCGGAGCAGCCTGGCAGGTTCCTGAAGAACGGCCGGGCTGCCAAGGCCGGGCTGAACCGGGCCATCCTGGCCCAGGGCTGGGGTCTGCTGCGCCGCCGTACCGAACACAAGGCTCCTGGCCGGGTCGAGGACGTACCCGCCCCCTACACGTCTCTGCGGTGCAGTGCCTGCGGATGGATCGAGAAGAAGTCGCGCAAGAGCCAAGCCGACTTCGTCTGCGTGTCCTGCGGGTTCACCTGCAACGCCGATGAGAACGCAGCAGTCAATGTCGCGGCAGGACAGGGCGGGATCCCCCGCCCCCGGCATACCGCCGGTGCCGGAGGGGTGACAGCGGCCACCAGCCGTTCGAACGCCCGTGAACCTCAACCCACGTGGGTTGGAATCCCCTCTTGTAAGAGGGGGAGGATGTCAAATGGGAACTCGACGAGTCTCGTCTCGTCCGAGTCGATGGTGAGGGCACGGCCCGGCAGCGCGAAGGCCCGGTGATCGGGGTGCTTGTCGTCACCGGCGGAGGCGGTACCGCAGGCGGTGGCGCCGAGGATCAGCAGGGCGAGGATGCCGGTGGCGGTCGCGGCGCGGCGACGGGTACGGGTACGGGTACCGGCATGGGTACGGGTCACGATGGTTTCCCTCTGGGGCGGTCGCGGAGTCCCGGTGACTCCTACGGCTCCCCTCGCCCGTAGGGAGCGACGCTCCTCAGGGGCATCCGGTGCGCTCCCGGACCCGGGGTGGGGAAAACCCCCGGCACTTCTCCGGGGGATACGGGTGGGGATACGGGTTTGCAGGACAGGCCCCCTGGCAATGTAGGCTGTCGACTCGTCCTGGGCGCGTAGCTCAGGGGTAGAGCGTCGCCCTTACAAGGCGAATGTCGGCGGTTCGAAACCGTCCGCGCCCACCAGGATAAACAGCAGGTCAGAGGCCTTCCGGGGAGATCTCCGGGAGGCCTCTTTCCGTGCTCGGAGTCCACCTCGCCCTGCGGGATGCGCCGCACGGGCCACCGGGTTGTCGCCTGCCGTCCAGACCCGCCCGGGTTTCTACGGAAGGTGCCGGAAGGCGCTCGCGGATTTCGGGGGCGGTGGGCAGGATGGGCTCATGACTCAACCTGGCGCCACGCCCTCGGGTTCCGTGTTGTCCCTGTGGTCGAAGGACTCGGTGTTGTCGATCGGTTCGGTGGGGTCGGTGCTGTCCATCGGTTCCGTCGGGTCGGCCCTGTCCGTCGGGTCGATCGGGAGCTCGCTGTCGGCCGGGTCGATCGGCTCGGCGCTGTCGGTGGTCTCGGCGGGCTCGTGGCTCAGCACGGGGTCCGTACTGTCCGCGCAGTCACGGTGGTCGGTGCTGTCGTGGCGTGCGACGCGCGGGTTCCGGGCGGTCGGGGCCGGGTCCGGAGCGGGGACCGGCACCGGGGTCCGTTTCGGCGGGGTGCCGGTCGTGGGAGCGGTCGGGGTCGTCGGGGCTGTGGCGGCCTTGGCACTTGCCCAACGGGCGCTGCGTAAGCCGTAGTTGGGGACGGCGGGGTCAGGACCAGAACTCGTTCGACCTGTCGATGTCCTCGACGCACTCGTCCAGGTCCGTGATCCTGTCGCCGAGGATGCGGAAGACGATGCCGCCGGTCTCGTCGATGCGCTTGCCGTCGCGCTCGGCCGTGACGTGGTGGAGTGTGACCGCGTGGCCCCGGCCGTCGACCAGGACGTTGCGCAGTTCGACGCGCAGGGTGCCGTTCGTCTGAGCGAAGAGCTGACCGTACATGTCGATGGCTGCGTCCAGGCCCTTGAAGTCGCCGGACAACGGGTGGGTGCCGGGAACGTGGTGCGTGACGTCCGAGGACATCAGCCCGCGCAGGGTGTCCATGTCGCCGCGGACGAAGGCGTCGTAGCCCTTGCGGACGAGGAGTGCGTGCGGGTGGTCGGCCATGATCGATCGCCGCCTCTCGGTTGCTTCGGCGATATAAGGCTTCTCTCAGCCATTGTCCGCCTTGTCGTCCACCGATGGCGCCTCGTGGGCGTGCTTCAGCTTCATTCGTGACTCGACGCGCTCCGCCGCGGTGACTTCCGTCCAGAAGCGGTGGCCGCTGACGAAGACCGCGAGTTCGTGCTCACGCTGCCGGAGCTTCTCCACCTCGGCCTGTTCGTCGGGCGTCCAACCTGGAGAGGCGGGGCGTTCCACCTTGCGCCAGCCGCCCGTGTCGCTGAACCCGTCCAGGGGCTCGACCGACCAGGGCAGCCGCTTCAGCAGGGACGTCAGCTCTGCCCGGACCTGATGCAGCTCCTCCTGACCGGCGAGGAGGTCGCTAGGGAAGTCATAGGTCGTTGCCACGCGCTAATGCTACGCCTGTTCGAATTTGGGTCGCGAGTTCCTTCCGGGACTTCATGCGAACGGGTGTGGGCGGTACGGGGGGTCAGGCGGTACCGGTGCGTCCGTTCCGGTGGCCCAGGGGTGGGGAGAGCTTTGCGGGCTGGTACCTCTGTGCGACGACGGGTCGGCATATCGGCTACGAGTCGTGGCTGGAGCGGGACAGTCTGAACCTCCTGAATGCGGATCCGCAGGTGACGGGGATCGCGTCGCAGCCGTTCTGCCTGCTGCACCGGCACGACGGCGGGTGTCCGCGTCGGCATGCTCCCGACTGTTTCCTGCGCCTTGCGAGCGACGACCCCAGGGAGACATGGCGCTGCTTTCTCGACGACCACGACACCTGGATCCCCCTGACCCCACCATCACGGCGCTCCACATCGCCGTCGCCCGGGAATCTCAGCCGGCCGAGTCCCGGGAAACCCAGTGGCTCTTCGGGCCCGGCTCTGAATACGTTCGGCCGCATGGCAGACGACTGCTTCGGGCATCCACGACTCGCCGCGATCTACGATCCGCTCGAACCCGACCGCAGCGATCTCGATGCCTACCTCCGGATGGCGGAAGAGTTCGGCGCGTGCCAGGTTCTGGACATCGGCTGCGGCACAGGGGTGTTCGCACTTCTCCTGGCCGACCGCGGGATCGAGGTCGTCGGCATCGATCCCGCCCAGGCATCCGTCGATGTCGCCCGGGCCAAACCGGGCAGTGAGCGAGTGCACTGGATCTGCGGTGACGCCACGGCCCTCCCGCCACTGCAGGTCGACCTCGCGACGATGACAGCGAACGTCGCCCAGGCCATCGCCGATCCGGACACCTGGCAGAAGACCCTCCGGGGAGCCTACGAAGCGCTACGGCCCGGCGGGCGCCTGATCTTCGAAACCCGTGATCCGGCCAGACGCGGCTGGGAAGAGTGGACCCGGGAGAACTCCTACCACGTGACGGAGATCCCGGGCGTCGGCTCCGTCGAGAGCTGGGTCCAGCTGATCGAGGTGAGTTGGCCCCTGGTGACCTTCCGCTGGACCTACGTCTTCGCAGCGGACGGACAGGTGCTGACCTCGGACTCGACGCTGCGTTTCCGGGAGCGCGACGAGGTGGAGACGGACCTGGTCACGCACGGCTATGTGGTGCAAGACGTGCGCGATGCGCCTGACCGGCCAGGCAGGGAGTTCGTCTTCCTGGCACGACGTCCCTGATCCACAGTGATCCACGCCATTTGAACTTCAATGGCACACGCTCAAGGTTTCGATGGCACAGGACACGGGTCGTCGAAGCGTCCGGTGCCGGTGCCGGTGTCAGGTGTTGCGTCTCGAAGGATCTGGTCTCCGTCTCAAGTGACCTGGTCTGGTTCCTAGTTGATCTCAGCTGATCCGGCTCGTCATCCTGATTGCTGCACTACTCTGCCGAGCCATGAACGCGGACCGCTGGTTGGCAGACACCCGGACCTCCTACGACACGGTCGCGGTCAGCTATGCCGACCAAATACGCGAGGCTCTGGCCGGGGCGCCGTATCTTCGGGCGGCTCTGGCGCTGTTCGCCGACTTGGTGCACGCCGCCGGCGGTGGGCCGGTGGCGGACGTGGGCTGTGGACCTGGACACGTCACCGCTCACCTGCACGAGCTGGGTGTGGACGCTTTCGGCATCGACCTTTCGTCCGTGATGATCGACGTGGCTCGGCGTGACCACCCCCGCCTGCGGTTCGAGGTGGGCTCGATGACCGACCTCGGCCTCGCCGATGCTTCAGTCGTCGGACTGCTCGCATTTTGGTCGTTGATTCACGTCCCCGACGAAGCAGTGCCCATGGTCTTCGGCCACTTCCGGCGCGTGTTGCGTCCCGGCGGACCACTGCTGCTCGGCTTTCACGTCGGCGACGAGTCGAGGCTGAAGACGCAGGGCTACGGCGGCCACCCGATGAAGGTCCACGTTCACCGCCGCCGGCCCGACCAAGTGGCGGCCTGGCTACGCGATGCCGGGTTCACCGTCGAGGCCCACATGCTGATCGACCCCGACGAGAGCGTTCCAGGTGCGGTCCTCTTCGCACGCCGTCAGTCCTAGTCACTCAGGCGTGGTACCAGTTCGAAACGGCAGAGCCGGACCCAATCGGCTGAGCCGGCATCCGGCAGCCACTCGCCCGGGACCACATCACCTGGGGTTCCCGGTATCCCCACGTCTCAGCTGAACTGGTCGCCGCAGGCCAGGAGTCCGACCAAGGGCCTGATCATTTGAGACGGGACATCAGGCGACCGTGGCTCCCCCCTCCGGGGAGTCGGTGGAGCGGCTGAGTTTCTCCCAGGCGTCGAAGCCGTCCTGGACGCGTCGGCGCCCGGCGGCGACCAGGCGTAGCGCGTCCGAGCCGAGCAGGACGTGTACGGGAGGCCGGTCCGCGTCCAGCAGGGTGAGGATGGCGTCGCCCGCGCGATCGGGGTCGCCGATGCCCTGACCCGCGAGGGCCTGGCGCCGGGTTCGGATCGGGTCGAACAGGGCGTCGTAGTCGGCGATGCTGCGTGGTGCGCGGACCAGTGACCTGCCGGCCCAGTCGGTTTTGAACGCGCCGGGAGCACCTGTCGCAGCGCCGGTCGCAGTCGCGACGAGTGCTCGTCCCGGTCCTTGCGCCCGGCCGTGGTGCCCGCGAGGGCGAACAGATGCCGCCGCTCGATGTCGTCGAACCGCAGCGCGTCGCAGAGGGCATGCAATACCTGTTCGGAGGGCTGCCGGGCGCGGCCTTGTTCCAGCCGGGTGTAGTACTCGGTGCTCACCCCGGCCAGCCGCGCGACCTCACCGCGCCGCAGACCGGCGACCCGGCGACCGGCGCCGAACTCGACCGGCAGACCGATCTCCTCCGGCGTGAGTCCGGCACGGCGGGCCCGCAGGAAGTCGCCCAAGTCGTTGTTGGCCATGCCCCGAGTCTTCTCTTCAGCCGGCCGATCACCAAGGGGATGGCTGGCCCTGCCAGTACTACACACCAGGTCGGGCGAGGCAGCCGTTTCAGACGGTGGTCGGGTCCGTCGCCGTCGGCTCCGTCGACGCCTCGTCGTCGCTCATGGCCACGTAGACGGTCACGATCGAGGCGACCACGTCGATCTCCGCCGGGCCGACGAGCCGCAGCCAGACGAGCTCTTCCAGACCGTCGAACCGGCGCACGAAGGCAGCCGCTTCCTCGGGCCAGGGAAGCGGTGTCCTCGGCAGATGGATCACGGAGATCGCGTCGACGAAGCAGCCGGAGAGCCCGGGGCCCTTCGACAGCCCGACATGGCGGAGGCCGGCGAGGGAGATGATGGCCTCCGGCTTCGACGGCCCGTCCCGGAGGGTGATCTCCAGTGACTCCTCGTCGTCCTGGGCCTCGAAGGAGACCCGGGCGATGAAGTGATGGGCGAACGGCGCCAGCAGCCTCGCGGCACTCGCACACCGGTTCCTGAACGCGTCCTCTGCCTGATCCAGCCCCGTCACAGGCGGAGACTATCGGGCGGCACCGGTCAGTTGGGCTGCGATGCCCTCAACTCCCTTACCAGTCCTGCCGTTACCGGCACCGCGATGCCCTGGCGTTCCGCCGCCCGCAGCAACGCCCCGCCGATCGCGTCCAGTTCGAGCGGGCGGTGCGCCTCGGCGTCGCGCTGCATCGACGACTTGGTGCCCGGAGGGAACGTGTCGTAGCGGGCCAGCGCCCCCACCGGGTCGGACGGGCCGCCGTAGGACCGGCTCACCGCGGCCGTCTCCTCCAGCAGGGCCGTCAACTCCTCGCGGTGGCGCGTCCGGACGTCGCCGAGGGGGAGGCCGTAGCGGGTGGTGAGGAGGGCGAGGGGGGCCAGGAACGTCATCTTGGCCCAGAGCGCCGCCGTCTCGTCGGGCAGGACCCGGGTGGTGGGGCCGGCCGTGCGCAGTGCGGCTGCCAGTGCTTCCAGGCGTTCGCGGGGGACCGGATCGCCCGTGAGGTCGATCTCCGCGAACGGGCTGCCGTGCTCAATCACCCCCCGGGCGACGCGAGTTGACTCGACCCGGATGATCGCGGGGGCGACCTGGGCGGGCGGGTAGTGGGCGCGCAGGCGGGCCGGATGTTCCACGCCGTTCAGGAACGGGACGAGGAGGCTGTCGCCGAGCGCCGGTGCCGGGACGCGGGCCAGTGCCGCGTCGAGCGCCGTCGCCTTGACCGTGATCAGGCAGGCGTCCACCGGTTCGCGCAGTTCCGTGTCGGCCTCCACCGGTGCCGTGAAGTCGCCGAAGGAGGCGCTGCGGACCCGGATTCCGTTGCCGCGGAGGGAGTTGGCCGTTTCTTCTCCGGCCAGGCAGATCACCCGGTGGCCGGCCCGGGACAGCAGCGCCGCGAGCAGGCCGCCCACGCCGCCGGGACCCAGTACGGCCACGGTGAGTCCGTCGTTCGCCATGTTCTTCGTCCTCTCGTCGGGTCGGCCCCGTGCACGGTGACGGTGGCCGCCTCGGCAGGATCATCGCAGGCGGGTTCGGGAGAGCGGCGGCGGTATCCCTTTCGGGGCGCGAGACTGGACGTATGTGCCGCAGTATCAAGACTCTTCGACCGCCCGCCCTGCCCGACGAGGCCACGGAGGAGGAGATCCGCGCCGCCGCGCTGCAGTACGTGCGCAAGGTCTCCGGGTTCCGGGCGCCCGCCGCGCACAATCGCGAGGTCTTCGACCGCGCGGTCCATCTGATTGCCGACGCGACGGCTGAGCTGCTGGCCGACCTTGAGGTGAGGGGGGCTTCGCGGGGAGCGCAGTGACCGATCTGCGGGCCGGTGGGGGCTGGTCGCGCCCACGCGGCGGAGCCGCACATGTGACAGCCCCGCGCCCCTAAATGGCGGTCGCCTTCGGCGGCCGGCCTTGGGGCGCGACAGCGCGGCTCCGGGCTGCTCTACGGCGCCGCAGTCGCCTCCGCCGCCCCCGGCTGCCGTCGCATGACATACGCCGCCCCCGCCCCCGCCCCGAACAGCGCCGCGAACGACACCCCCGTCGCCAGCCACGTCGTCCCGAGCCACTGTGCGCCGTAGTAGCCGAGCGCCACGCTGTACGCCGCCCAGGACAGGCCTGCCAGGGCCGACCAGGGGAGGAAGTCGCGGGCGCGGCGGTGGGCGGCGCCCGCGCCGAGGGAGACCACCGAGCGGCCTGCGGGGGCGAAGCGGGCCAGGATGACCAGGGCGCCGCCGCCGCCCGCCAGGGCGTGGCCGAGACGTTCCTGCGCGGTGGTGAGCCGGCGGGAACGGGAGATGGCGCGGTCGAGGCGTTCGCCGCCCAGCCAGGCCAGCCGGTACGCCATCAGGTCGCCCAGGACGGACGCGGCGGCGGCGGACGCGATCAGGGCCAGGATGCTGGGGACCTCGTGCGGGACGGGAACGGCGTCGGCCGCCGCGCCGGTGCCCGCTGCCGCCGCCGTGGCCGCCGCGACGACCAGCACACCGCTCGGCAGTACCGGCAGGAACACATCAAGGAGGACGGACACGGCGATCATGGCGTAGATCCATGGGCTGCCGGTCAGCGACCCCACACTCTCGAACAACGCATCTCCCCGTGAACTCCCCCGTGGGCCGCGGCAGCAGCGGCCAGTGACAGCCATACAGCGTACGCCTGGGTGGGGACAGGAGATTCACGGGGGGCACGTGTGATCGGCACAGCTTGTTCACTCGGCTGCCCCGTCCCGAGGGGCGGGACGGCCGCGCATCCCGTAGCAACGTAAAGGGGCTCCAAGCACACCTGAACGTGAGGAACGGTACACATCATGGTGGCAGGCATATGCGCGGGCGCCGTCGTCGCGGCCCTACTGGCGAGCGGCGGCACCGGCACCGGCAGCCCGGACGGCTACTCGATGCGGACGGACGCGCGGTTCGCGCCGGTCGCCGCCCTCGTGCCGTCGGCGGCGGTGACGTACGACGCGAAGCTCGTCCCCGCCGCCGCGTGGATCGAGGTGAGTCAGCACACGACCCGGGGCGGCGCCACGACGGTGAAGCTCCGGGTCGACGGGATGGTGCCGGGGCACGCGTACGCCGTCCATGTGCACCAGAAGCCGTGCGGCGCCGACCCCGCCGCCGCGGGCGGGCACTTCCAGCACAAGCCGTCCACCGACCCGGCCGACATCACCGCCGACAACGAGGTCTGGCTCGACTTCACGGCCGACGAACACGGCGCCGGTGAGGCGAGCGCCCGGCACGACTGGAACTTCCGGCAGGGCGAGGCGTCCTCCGTCGTGATCCATGACATGCCCGGCAGCCGCGTCCGTGCCGCCTGCTTCACCGTGCCGTTCGGCTGGGCTCCCTGAGCTGCGGATACGTCCAGGGGCGGGCGGCGGCCGACGACGCCCGCGCTGTCGTCGCGACCCGGAGAACCGCCCGCGCCACCGCGTCGGCGTCCGACAGCGTGACCGAGTCGACGCCGGGCCGGGCGCCCGCCGCGGTCACCCAGTGGACGCCCTCCGTCGGCACCCCGAACGCGAACCGCCGTGCGTGTGCACGTCCCTGACGGTCTATCAGACGGTACGGGCGCGCCGTCACGTCCAGTCCGCCCGTCTCGTAACCGTCCACCGTGTGCGGCCGGCACCCGCCCGTCTTCAGCAGCCGGCCGAGCAGCGGGTCGGCGGTGCGGCGCAGGTCCGGTTCCGGGAGCCGGGCCTCGACGAGCGTGGTCACCCGCACCGCCGAGCCCGGTATCGCGGGGGAGCGCGCCACCCAGGCACCGTCCGTCTCCCGCACCTCCAGCCGCGGCCCGAGCACCTCCACCACACCCGCCGCCACCAGCGCGGCCAGCTCCTCGATACGGCGCCGGGGCGGGCCGATGGACAGGAACGCGTTGAGCGGGGTGTACCAGCGGTCCAGGTGGTCACGGCGCGAGTCGCCCGCGAGGCCGCGGTGGTCGACGACCAGCCGGAGTTCGTTGCGCAGATCCCGCAGCACGTCCAGGGCGGCCTTGAGCGGGCCGTCCACATTGCCGAGCGCGGCCTGTCCGGCGTCCTCGCGCAGATACGACAGCAGCCAGTCCCGCCAGGCCGCCGGGTGGGCGAGAGCGCGGTCCGGGTACGGGCGGGACAGCCGGTCCCAGCTCCAGCGTTCGGCGGCCGGGATCCCGAACTCGTCGAGTGTCAGCGGTTCTTGGGGGTCGCGGTGCGGGACGCCGAGGAAGCGCCCGGCGAACTCCGACTCCGCGCACCGGGACGGCCGTAGCGTCCTTAGGAGAGTGGCGTAGTAGACCGTCTCCACCTCCTTCGCCACCAACGGCCATATCTCCGTGAGGAATTCGGGGGGCTCGCCGGAGTCGGCGCGTTTGCGGAAGGCGGCTATGGCCTCCGGGGTGAGGACGAGGGGGGTGTGGCGGCCGTGCGGGCCCTTCGCGTTGTCGCCGCGGGCCTGGTACGGGATGCCTCGGCGTGAACCGGCGTACAGGCGGGGCTCGTTGCCGGAGGGCAGATAGCGGAGGGAGCCGTCGTCCGCGCGGACGAAACGGCCGCCCCGGCCCGTCGTCAACAGGGCTGTGTGGTCGAAGAAGTTGAGGCCGAGGCCGCGCAACAGCACTGGTTCGCCCGGCTGTACGGCGGACAGGTCGGCGTCGGCCGGGTTGGCGGGCGGGAGGTGGCGCAGGCCGTGGTGGCAGGCGTAGGCGGCGAGGCGCCGTTGGGTCGTGTCGCCGAGCGTCGGGAGGTGGCCCTGGGCCAGGACCACCGCCGAAAGGGCGGACAGGGTACGGCCGTTGTCCAGGGCGAGGGACTGGTGGCCGTCGGGTGTGTCGTCGAGCCGTACCGCGCTCGCCCGGTGTGTCGCGACCTCGACGGAGTCCGGCGCCTCGCGGACCGTGCGGGCGAACACCCACTCCAGATAGCGGCCGTAGTGGGCGCGGGTGGGGTAGTCGTCGGGGCCGAGTTCGGCGGGCGCCCACTCGTGCAGGCTCGGGCCGGGGCGGATCGGGCCGGAGCAGTCGACGCTGTCGTCGGTGAAGAGGGTGACCTGGGAGGCCACGGTGTTCATCAGCAGTTCGGGGGACTGCGCGGAGCGCCAGACGCGGCCCGGGCCCGGGGGTGCCGGGTCGACGACGTGGACGGTGAGCCGGGTGCCGGGCGGGAGGAGTTCGGGAGCCGAGGCGCAGAGGCGTTCCAGGACGCTGGTGCCGCGCGGACCGGCGCCGACCACGGCGACGGAGACGGGTGCGGGTTCGTCGTCGGACGCGTTCACTGCAGACAAAGGGGGGACTCCCGGGCGTGTGGGGCGCAATGGAGCGGACCGCCCACCGGAAGCGGACGGTCCGCATCATCATGCCCGCAGCGATGTCACGGGGACGTCAGCGGGGACTCCTCGACCGTCCTCAGCGTGCCGTCCGCCCGGGCCTGCTCCAGCCGCAGCCGGGCCGAACGGCCGCGCAGCGTAAGGGTCATGAGCTGGTTGCCGAACCAGGGCCCGCCCGTTTTCCGCCACTTGACCGAGGGGTCGGCGCAGCGGCCGTGCCGGGCGAAGCGGCGGCCCAGGCCACGGGCGACGGCACTCCAGCCGAAGCGGAAGCCGACGCGTATGTAGGCGGGGATCGAGTTGTGGACGGGGGAGCAGGTCAGCTGGAGGACACGCGAAGTCGGGCCGCCGGTACGCCACTTGGGCTCCGCGACGTACGCGTGGTGCACGTCCCCCGACAGCACGAGCACCGACGCCGGTGCCGCCTCCCCCGACCCCACCTCGGCGATCAGCCCCGCCAACTCCTCGAAGGAGTCCGGGAACGCCGCCCAGTGCTCCAGATCGGCGGCCCGCCGCAGCTTCTCCCCGAACTCGGCCCAGCGGGCGCCCCGTTCACCACGGCACAGGGCCGCGTCCCAGGCCTCGGCGTCGTGGACGAGGTGCGGCAGCAGCCAGGGCAGCGAGGTGCCGATGAGGAGATGGTCGTAGGAACCGGGGTCGGCCAGTGCCTCGGTGCGCAGCCAGTCGGCCTCGCCGGGGTCGAGCATCGCGCGGTGCTGTTCGTCGAGGACGCGCGCCGCCCTGCTGTCCACCATCAGCAGGCGTACCCGGCCGAAGTCGCGCCGGTAGCTCCAGCGGACGGAGGCCGGGTCGGCGTCGGCGCGGCAGGCGAAGGCGCGGAGTCCGTCGGTGCCGTCCGGGGTGTCGCGGACCGCCAAGTAGAGGGGATCGGCAGCCAGTTCGGCGGGGGAGAGGTTCCCCAGGTGCTGGTGCACCCAGTACGACATCAGCCCGCTCAGCAGCCGCTCGCGCCACCACGGGGTGGCCCGCATGTCGGCCAGCCAGGAGGCGGAGGTGTTCCAGTCGTCGATGACGTCGTGGTCGTCGAAGATCATGCACGACGGCACGGTGGACAGCAGCCAGCGGATCTCCGGGTCGAGCCAGGACTCGTAGTAGAGGCGGGTGTACTCCTCGTAGTCCGCGACCTCGCCGCCGGGCGGCTCGCTCAGGTCGCGGCGGGCGGAGAGCCAGCGGCGGGTCGCGTCGGAGACCTCGTCGGCATACACCTGGTCGCCCAACAGGAGGAGTACGTCCGGCCGTTCGGCCTTCGGGTCGCGCGCGATGCGCGAGGCCAGCGTGTCCAGGGCGTCCGGGCCCACCGGGTCGTGGTCGTCGGCGGGCGGCGCGGCCCACCGGCAGGAGCCGAACGCGACCCGGACCGTGCCGTCGGCATCAGGGGTGTGGATCGCGGAGGGCGGGAACGGTGAGTCCGGCAGCGGCCACACCTGCGTACCGTCCAGGAGGACGTCGTACGGGGTCGAGGTCCCGGGTGTGAGGCCCTCCACCGGCACCAACGCGTAGTGATGGCCCGCGACTTGGAAGGAGCGGGCGGTGCCGGCGGCCCCGTCCGCGCAGCGCACCTCGGCGGCGCACGGACGGCTCGCCTCGACCCATACGGTCGCGGACGAGCCGTCGGCGTAGCGAAGCAGTGGTCCAAGGATCAGGTCCGCCACGGTTGATCACTCTCCTCCGTCGCCCCGTACGGTACGGAACGACGGAGGTCGGCGCCTAGATCTCCAGGCAGATCAGCAGCCGCTGAGTACCGAGCTCAGCTTGGTCTTCTCCGCCGAGTCCACGGAGAGGTCGTAGTAGTACTTCACCTGGACCCAGGCACGGACGTACGTGCAGGCGTACGAGGTGAGCGGGGGCATCCACTCGGCCGGGTCCTGGTCGCTCTTGGACTGGTTGACGTTGTCCGTGACGGCGATCAGCTGCGGCCGGGTGACGTCGTTGGCGAAGGCCTGGCGCTGGGCGGTGGTCCAGTTGCGGGCGCCGGAGTCCCAGGCCTCGGCGAGCGGGACGAGGTGGTCGATGTCCAGGTCGGAGGCGGCGGTCCAGGTGGCGCCGTCGTAGACCGAGTACCAGCTGCCGCTGGTCGCGGTGCAGGCGGAGTTGGTGACGACGTTCGTGCCGTCCCGCTTGAGGATGTACTCACGGGTGTTGCAGGTGCCGCTGATCGTGATCCAGGTGGGGAACAGGTCACGGTCGTAGCCGGTCCGGACCTCGGTGGCCACGGTGAGCGAGGCGAGGTAGGTGCGGGCGGTGGCGGCGCTGACGGGGGTGGGGAGGGCGGCGGAGGCGGTCGGGCCGTTGAAAAGCGCGACGGAGGCTATGAATCCGGTAAGAGCCGCGAGTATGCTCAGCCGTCGACGCGCGTAGAACTTCGGCATACGAACTCCCTTGTGGTGTGGGGGTGTTGGAGTGCGGGCGAAGGAATGCTTGCGGTGCCGTGTTGCGGCTGGGTGTGCGTTTGGTAAGAAGTTAGTGACGTGCGCATGACAAGGCAATGGTTTGGCGGTCGCGTACTATGAATGGCGCAGAAGGGGAGTAGCTCTTCGCCGGACCGTCGACATACTGCTCAGCTCGTCTGAGCCGGCGCCCGGAGGCAGATCCGTCGCGTCGAAGTGGATGGATCGGCCAGCGAGACCTTCGGTAAAGCAGTGCACCCGTAGTTTTTCGTGTGTGCTGCCGTGCCGAGGTGTCCGCGGACAGCAATCACACTCTCGGTGGGGCAGCCCCGACCGATTGAGGAACCTTGATCAGCATCAGCGTGACGGCGCTAGTCTTCGGCGTCGTCTTCCTGGCCGAACTCCCCGACAAGACCGCGCTCGCCGGACTCGTCCTCGGCACCCGCTACCGCGCCTCGTACGTCTTCGCAGGCGTCGCCGCCGCGTTCCTGCTGCACGTGGTGCTGGCGGTGGCGGCCGGAAGTGTGCTGACCCTGCTGCCGCAGCAGCTCGTGGCCGCCGTCACCGGTGTGCTCTTCCTGGGCGGGGCTGCGGTGCTCCTCTTCAAGAAGGGCGACGACGACGAGGAGGTCCGGGCGCCCAAGGACCAGTCCTTCTGGAAGGTCTCCGGCGCCGGTTTCATGCTCATCCTGGTCGCCGAGTTCGG
Source organism: Streptomyces sp. STR69 (assembly GCF_024519455.1). Lineage (GTDB taxonomy): Bacteria > Actinomycetota > Actinomycetes > Streptomycetales > Streptomycetaceae > Streptomyces. The sequence goes on from NZ_JALJRY010000005.1 coordinate 215,158, forward strand.
TGACCTGACCCAGATCATGACGGCCAACCTCGCGGCCCGCTACGACGACCCGTTCTCCGTCGGTCTCGGCGCGGTGCTGGCGCTGTGGGCGGTCGCGGGTCTCGGCATCGTCGGCGGAAAGGCGCTGATGAAGCGGGTGCCGCTGAAGCTGATCACGCAGATCGCGGCGGTCCTGATGCTGGCGCTGGGGGCGTGGAGCCTGTGGGAGGCGGTGACGGGCTGAGCGGGCCGGGCGTGACCGACGGGCCGGGTGAATGTGCCGGCTGGGCGGGCGGGCGAGCTGAACGGTGAGTGAACTGTTTCCGGAGGCGGTGGCGCGATGCCGGTCCGGTTTTGTACCGTAGAGAAACAAAGTGGCTCCCGTCCGTTTTCCCTGACCGGCGGACGGGGCCGCCTTGTCCCTTCGGGGGCCGGCCGGGTCGACCCGGTTGGCCCGCGTATTTCTCTCCCGTTCCTTGGAGCCTGCCGATGACGGCCACCACCGTGCTTACCGCCCGCGCCCTCCTGCTGGACATGGACGGCACCCTCGTCGACTCGCACGCCGTCGTCGAGCGGATCTGGCGGCGCTGGTCCGAGCGGCACGGGCTGAACGCGGACGAGGTCATGAAGGTCGTGCACGGCCGGCAGGGCTACGCCTCCATGGCGCTGCTGCTGCCCAGCCGGCCCATGGAGCAGAACCACGCCGAGAACGCCCGCATGCTCGCCGAGGAGACCGCCGACGTCGAGGGCGTCGTCCCGATCCCGGGCGCGCCGGAGTTCCTGGCCTCGCTGCGGGGGCTGCCGCACGCGCTGGTGACATCGGCGGACGTCGCGCTGTCCACGGCGCGGATGGGCGCGGCCGGGCTGGAACTGCCGGAGGTCCGGATCACCGCGGAGTCGGTCGGCGCCAGCAAGCCCGACCCCGAGGGCTTCCTCAAGGGCGCCGCCGAACTGGGCATCGCCCCCGCGGACTGTGTCGTCTTCGAGGACTCCGGGGCGGGGATCGCGGCGGGGCGCGCCGCGGGGATGCGGGTGGTGGGCGTCGGCCCACAGGCCGCGTTCCACCGGCCGGACGTGGTGGTGCGGGATTTGCGTGCGGTGCGGGTGGAGGCTGTGGGCGGGGAGATTCGGTTGCACGTGGGGTAGGGGGTGGTGGGCCTACGGGCGTGGGCCTACGAATGTGGGTCAACGGGTGTGGGCCTACGGATATGGGTCAACAGTTGTGGGCCTACGGGTGTGGGGCAACGGGTGTGGGCCTACGCGGGGTTGCCTACGTGGGTTGGCCAACTGGCGTTGGTCCATGGGCGTTGCGTCGTGGCCGGCGCCGCGTCCGTCACGGGTCTGTCGTCTCCGACTCCAGCTTTGCTCGTGTCGCCGCCCCGTACACCCCCAGCGTGTCGGACTGGATGCCGCGAGCCAGTTGGTAGGTGCGTACTGAGGCCTGCACCTGCTTGTCGAAGACGCCGTTGTCCGGGCCGGTGTAGAGGTTCAACTGGGTCAGGCGGAGCTGGAGTTCGGTGACCTCGGGGCCCTCGTCGCCGCGCTGCAGGACCGGGGCCGTGCTGCTGCCGCCGGCCTGGCGGCCGGTGGCGGACGCGTCCGACGCCGTGGCGCTGGTCGTCGGGGTCGGACTGGCCGCCGCGGACCGTGACGGTGAGGCGGACGGGCTGCTCGTCGCCGACGCGGACGGGCTCGTGCTGAGCGTCGGGGACGGAGACGCCGACGTCGGCCGTACGGACGTAGAGGCGCTCGTGGACGGTGTCACCGGTGCCGCGCTCTTCGACACGGTGGGGACGCTCGCACGGACGTCCTTCGGCGCCGCCTCGTCCCGCGACGGCGTCTCGTACGAGAACATGCCGCTCGCGAAACCGGCCGCCGCCACCACCGCCACGACGGCTCCCGCGGCGGCGAGGAGCACGGTACGGCGGCGACGGCGCGGCGGGTCGCCGCCTGCGCCGGTGTCTGCGTCCGTGTGCGCGCCCGTGTCGGTGAAGATGCCGGCGAATGCGTCCGAGGGCGTCACCACGCGCAGCGGCATCGTCTCCTCGACCGCCGGCAGCCGCTGTGTCTCGCCCTCGGGGGGTGCGGTCCGCTCGGGGGCGAGCGTCCCCTCCAGTTCCACATACGGTCTGATCCGCAGCGGGTCGAAGTCCTCCGCCGCTGCCGCCTCCGCCGTGCGCGCGTCACGCAACGCGTCGGACGCCCGTTGGGTGCAGGTGCAGGACGGGGAGCCGTCGGTCGCCCGGGGCGCCCCGCACTGCGGGCATATGTGGCCCTTCGCCTCGTTCACGTGTTCGTCCCTCCCCATCGGACTCCCGAGGTTATGCGGATCTCCTTCACGCCGTCTCCTCCGACCCCCGGAACGTCAGCTTCCAAACGGACTCAACAGGCCGTAACAGGGCACACCGATCACCATGGATGTGTAACGAGAGCCTCGGGAGGTCTTCATGGCCGGCGATGCGCACGGTATGACAGGGAATGTGCACGGCGCGCAGCCACCGGAGAAACCCCCGCGGCGGGGCAGCGCCGCCCAGGAACACGTGCCGGGCAACGTCCTCGTCTCCATCGGGGCGCTGCTCCTCGGGCTGCTGCTCGCCGCCCTCGACCAGACCATCGTGTCGACCGCGCTGCCGACGATCGTCAGCGATCTCGGCGGACTGGAACATCTGTCGTGGGTGGTCACGGCGTATCTGCTCGCCTCGACCGCCGCGACCCCGCTGTGGGGCAAACTCGGCGACCAGTACGGGCGGAAGCGGCTGTTCCAGATCGCGATCGTGATCTTTCTCGTCGGGTCGGCGCTGTGCGGTGCGGCGCAGAACATGCCCCAGTTGATCGGCTTCCGGGCGCTCCAGGGCCTGGGCGGCGGCGGGTTGATCGTGCTGTCGATGGCGATCGTCGGCGATGTCGTCTCGCCGCGTGAACGCGGGCGCTACCAGGGGCTGTTCGGGGCTGTCTTCGGCGCGACGAGTGTTCTCGGGCCGCTGCTCGGCGGGCTGTTCACCGAGCACCTGAGCTGGCGCTGGGTCTTCTACATCAACCTCCCGGTCGGTGTCGTCGCCCTCGCCGTCATCGCGACCACCCTGCACATCCCGCGCAAGTCCACCCACCACGTCATCGACTACCTCGGCACCTTCCTCATCGCCGCGGTCGCGACCTCCCTGGTGCTTGTCGCCTCGCTGGGTGGCACGACCTGGGGCTGGGGTTCGCCGCAGATCGTCGGGCTGGCGGTGCTCGGCCTGGTTTTGATCGGGGCGTTCGTGGCGGTGGAGCGGCGGGCCGCCGAACCCGTCCTGCCGCTCAAGCTGTTCCGCGTCCGCACCTTCTCGCTCGCCGCCGTCATCAGCTTCATCGTCGGCTTCGCGATGTTCGGCGCGATGACCTACCTGCCGACCTTCCTCCAGGTCGTGCAGGGCATCTCGCCGACCATGTCCGGCGTCCACATGCTGCCGATGGTGTTCGGCATGCTGATCTCGTCCACCACCTCCGGCCAGATCGTCAGCCGCACCGGCCGCTGGAAGGTGTTCCCGATCGCGGGCACCGGGGTCACCGCGCTCGGCCTGCTTCTTCTCCATCAGCTTGACGAGAACAGTTCCACCGGTGAGATGAGCGCCTACTTCTTCGTCTTCGGGCTCGGACTCGGCCTGGTCATGCAGGTGTTGGTGCTCATCGTCCAGAATGCCGTCTCGTACGAGGATCTCGGCGTCGCCACCTCCGGCGCGACCTTCTTCCGGTCCATCGGCGCCTCGTTCGGCGTCGCCATCTTCGGCACGATCTTCGCGAGCCGGCTGGGCGACAAGCTCACGGATGCTCTACGGGGCTCCTCGCTGCCGGGTGGTGTCACGGTGGACGGCCTGGAGTCCGATCCGCGCGGCATCTCCGAACTGCCGGGCGCGGTACGGGCGGAGGCCCTGCACGCGTATGCGTCCTCGATTACGGACGTCTTCTTGTACGCCGCCCCCGTCGCCCTCGTCGGCTTCGCCCTGGCGTGGTTCCTCAAGGAGGACAAGCTGCGCGGCTCGGTCACGGCACCGGACCTCACGGAGACCCTCGCCAGCAATCCGGTTCAGCGCTCCTCCTACGACGAGGTGTGCCGCGCGCTGTCCGTGCTCGGCACGCGGGAGGGCCGCCGCGAGATCTACCGGACGATCACCGCGAAAGCGGGCTACGACCTTCAACCGGCGGCGAGTTGGCTGCTGCTGCGCATCAGGCGGGACGGCTGGGCGGAACCGGGTGTGCTCGCCGAACGCAGTTCCGTGCCGCTGCCTGTCATCCTCGCGGCTGTCCGCCAGATCGAGGGGCGGCAGCTGGCGGTGCGGGAAGGGCTGGACCTGCAACTGACCGACCAGGGGCGGGAGATGGCCGACCGCCTGTCCCAGGCTCGTGAGGAGTCCCTCGCGGAGACCCTGGGCGACTGGTGGGGGCCGGACCGGCCGACCGATCTCATCCAGCTGGTGAAGGAGCTCAACGGGGAGCTGTGCGGGTCCGATCGGGAGCAGCCGCACAACGGGGCGGTGATCAGCGGTGGTTGAGGTTGTCTGAGGGGGGCGGTGTGGGGAGGGTGCCGGGCAGCTGGGGCGGTGTTGAGAATGCGCTGGGCAGCTGGGCCGGTGTTGGGTAGGCGCCGTTCGCGCACCTCTTTTGGTTCGGTCGCCTTCGGGGCTCTCGACACCGGCGCGCCCCTACGGCGCCCTCTCGGCCGGCGCGTGGGGACAGTGGGAGTTGGTGGGCTCTCACCGTTGGTTGAGCAGGGCTTTGCGGAACCAGTGTTCCGCGTACGGGTCGTTGTTGTGGCGGTCGGTCTCCTCGTAGCCGAGGCGGCTGTAGAGGGTGCGGGCCTCCACCAGGTCGTGGCGGGTGTCGAGGATCATCGTGCCGGCTCCGAGTTCGCGGGCGGCCTCCTCCGCAGCCGTCACGAGCTTTGCGGCGCCGCCCCGGCCGCGCATCGCCTCGTAGAGGAAGACTCGCGTGAGCTCGGCGGTCGTCGGGGAGAGGAGGCGTACGCCCGCCGATCCGGCCGCCGCGCCCTCGTGCCACGCGACCAGTAACTGGCCGCCGGGCGGGGTGAGTTCGGCACCGGTGCGGGCGGCGATCTCGCGCTCCAACTCCGCCGGATCCGTCCGCCGCGACTCGTGGAGCAGGTACCAGCGGTCGCTGACCTCCGTGTAGTACGCCCGCCAGAGCGCGGCGGCGACGGGGGAGTCGTAGGGCTCGGGGGTGATGGTCCAGGTCATGGGCGGTATGTCAGTCGACCGCGGTGGTCCTCCGCAAGCGGATATTGGGTGTCGCCCCGGTGACGGACATGTCGTGGCCGTCGTTTGAAGGGGGCCTTTGCGGCAACCCGGTACGGGAACCGACCGACTACGAGAGCCGGTTGGCCAAGAATCCGGAAGGCACTCATGTCCACAGGCGTGATCATCGTTTTGATCGTGATCGTGGTCGGCGTGGTCGCTGCCGCGGCGGTCATGGCACCGCGTGCCCGAGGCGCGATCGGCGGCTCGGGCCTGAAGCGCCGCTTCGGGCCCGAATACGACCGGACCGTAGCCCGGCACGACGGCGACACGAAGGCCGCCGAGCGTGAGCTCGGCGAGCGCGTCCAGCAGCACGGTTCGCTGCAGCAGCAGCCGTTGGAGCCCGCGGCCCGTGAGCAGTACCAGGCCCGCTGGGCCGCCGCCCAGGAGCTCTTCGTCGACTCGCCCAGGCAGGCGACAGCCGATGTCGACCAACTGCTCGGCGAGGTGGCCGGCGCGCGGGGCTTCCCCGATGTCGCCGAGTACGAGAAGCAGTTCGACGCGCTGTCCGTGCACCACGCGGACCATGTCCACGGCTACCGGCGCGTGCACCGCGTCGTCGACTCGGGCTCGAACGGCACGCCGGAGAGCCAGGCCGGTACCGAGGAGATGCGCGAGGCCATGCTCGAAGCCCGCGCCCTCTTCGACGACCTGATCAGCGCGGACAACAGCGACGGCCGTGGCAGTGGCAGCAGTCGCGGGCGTGCCGGACGCCACACGTTCGGCTCAGTCAACAGGCAAGCAGTGAAGGGAAGTTGAGCCGCATGACCGATGTGACACGACCCAACGGCGACACGAGCGACGAGAGCAGCGAGAGCAGCGAGAGCGGCGAGCGCAAGGGCGCGAGCACGGACACGCAGACGGGCAAGGGTGCCGGCACGGGCACGGGTGCGGGCACCAGTACGGGTACGGGTACGGGTACGGGTATGGGTGCGGGCATGGGCACCGAGCGGCGTGAGGCCACGACCGTGACCCCGATCCCGCGCCAGACCGATCGCCAGGACGATCGCCAGACCGATCGTCCGACCGATCGTCCGACCGACAGGACCGCTCCCGTGCACGCCCCCGAGCCCCCTCCCGCGCCCGTCGCCACCGCCGCCGACAAGCGGCACGACCGGCTGGACGCGGGGAACGGGAGCCTGCTGCCCCACGACGAGAGCGACAAGTTCAGCCTGCGGCTGCAGCACGCGGTCACCGGGTTCGTCGACGAGCCCCGCTCCGCCGTGGAGGAGGCCGCCCACGTCCTGGAGGAGGTCGCCGACCGCCTCACGCAGGCCGTCACCAAGCGGCGTGACACCCTGCACGGCTCCTGGGAGTCCAAGGGCTCGGACGACACCGAGCAACTCCGCCTCGCCCTGCGGGACTACCGCGAGCTGACGGAGCGGCTGCTACACATCTGAACCGGCGGGTCCATCGACCCCGTCAACCGCCCGGCGCTCCCGCCACTCCCGTGCGACCGCTTCCACGTCGTACGGCTTCATTCCCAGCGGAGGGCCGGGCGGCGGCTTGAACATCATGTCGCGGATCTTCACGTTGACTTCGGTGATGATCTGCCGTGCGATCCGCTCCGAAGGGGCCGAGTACGCCGCAGCCAGGGCGTCCTCGGCCTCCTTGCGCAGCGCCAGCGTCGGCGGGAGCACGGAGATGCCCTCGCGGGCCATCTTATGCTTGATCCACCACAGTTCGTCGTACGTCGTGTCGGAACCGGAGGGCAACGGCTTGCCCGCGCCGGGGAGTTGGGCGAACTCGCCGGCCAGCTCGGCGTCCCGGATCTGCTTGTCGACCCAGGACTCGAAGGACACACCCGGTGGCTTTCGCTCGGTCATGACTCCATTGTGCCGGACGTGGCGCGGCCGGGGGATTTATCATGCGGCGGCTGTGTAAGGACACCTCAAGGGGGAAGCGCACGTGCTCGAACTCACCATGGCCTCGGTCTCCGGGACGGACGAGGGCGCCACGGCCGGCATGTTGATGGCCGAGGCGCCCAGCGACCCGGGCGCGGTGCTGCGGGTGGGCCGCGACGAATCGGTGTGCCGGCTGGTGACACCGGACGACTGGCTGTTCATCTCACGGGTCCATCTGGAGTTCCTGTGCGGACCCGAGGGCATCTGGCAGGTGAGCTGGCTGCGCGGCTCGCAGCCCGACCCGTCCTCCGAAGTACGGCTGATCGTCGGGGAGTACGCCCAGACCGTCGGCTACGGCGGCAGCGTCCCGTTGCCCCGTGGTGGCAGCGGCGAGATCGTCATCAAGGACCGCACCGGGCCGCGCAGCATCAACGTCGGCTTCTATCACGAGAGTTGAGGCGCGCTGACGTAGAGCTCCTAGTCGATGACCCTGGCCAGGGCGAAGCCGTCGTAGCCCTTCTCGCCCACCGTCTGGATCGCCGTGCCGGACAGGCGCGGGTGCGAGCCGATCAGTTCGATCGCCGCGCGGGTGCCCAGGACGTCGGGGTCCGTGTTGGCCGGGTCGGCGACCCGGCCGCCGCGGACCACGTTGTCGACGATGATCAGGCTGCCGGGGCGGCTGAGCTTGAGGGCCCATTCCACGTAGTGCGGGTTGTTGGCCTTGTCGGCGTCGATGAAGACGAGGTCGAAGGGGGCCGCGTTCTCGTCGGCGAGGCCGGCCAGCGACTCCAGGGCCGGGCCGACCCGGACCTCGACGAGCTTGTCGAGGCCGGCGCGGGCGATGTTGCGGTTGGCTACCTCGGCGTGCTTCGGGCTGTACTCCAGGGTGATCAGACGGCCGTCGGCGGGCAGCGCGCGGGCCAGCCAGATCGTGCTGTAACCGCCTAGTGTGCCGATCTCCAGGATGCGGGCGGCGCCCTGGATCCGGGCGAGGAGATGCAGCAGCTTGCCCGCGGCGGCGGACACCGCGATCTGAGGGAGGCCGGCGGAGTCGCTGTCGCGGAGGGTCGCCTCCAGAACCTCGTCGTGCGGGGAGAGGTGGCCGATCAGGTAGTCGTCGACGTCGTTCCACAACTGCGACTCGCTCATGTGCCGGTGCCCTTCGTGAATCCGGTGATCGTGAATCCGGTGAGAATTGTTGCGACCCGTTCGTGTGCAATCACTCACTCTACGGATGCGCCGCTATTTGCTGTGCCCAGGCAACCCGGGGCCGACTATCGTCATCCGGACAAAAGGAGGGCGGCCGTCAGGTGAAGAGGGGGTTGCCTGCGTCCCTCCCGCAGGGGGTGCGAACCTCATAGGGTTCGCAGAGGGAACAGCCACGCGTGTGACGCGTGGGACGAGCGGGGCGGGAGGCCTACGAGGCGTGGCGAACGTGGAGCACAGCGGGCGACCGGCGGGAGCCGCAGGAGCTTTCGGGTCGACGGCCGGTGATACGGCCAGGGCACGGCTGCGCGCGGCGCGCCTGTTCCTGTGGCTGGTGGCCGCGGTCCTGGCCGTACGGCAGGTGGCCGTGGTCCTCAGCACCCCGCGCGGGGACCGGCTGACCGACCTGGAGACCTGGGTCGGGCCGAACGGCGTCCTGCATGTGAAGGGCTCGCTGTACGACTCGACGCAGTTCACCGGCACCCCCTTCGCCGGGCTCGTCCTCAAGCCGCTCACCCGGGCGGCCGAGCAGGCCCTCGGCTGGGGCTGGACCTTCGGCACGCTGCTGCTCGTCGTCGCGCTCGGCCTGGTCGTCTCCCGGGCCCTGCCGCAGCCCGTCACCCGCCGGGCCTCGCTGCTCGCCGCGCCCGTCGCGATCAGCCTGCTCATGCTGTCGCTGCCGGTGCGCAACACGCTCTGGCTCGGCCAGACCAGCATCATCCCGGTCCTGCTCGTGCTGCTCGCCTGCTTCACGGTGCGCGGCGAGCGGGCCAGCGGCGTGCTGATCGGTCTGGCCGCCGCGCTCCAGCCGACGGTGCTGCTGTTCGCGCCGCTGCTGTGGTTCACCGACCGGCGCCGGGCCGCCGTGACCTCCGCGCTGACGTTCGCAGCGAGCGTGGTGATCGCCTGGGCGGCGATGCCGCACGACTCGTACACCTACTGGGTGCACCACATGGCCGGTGTCGGCCTCGGCGGCAAGGCGGACGACCTCGGCAACCAGTCCCTGCACGGCGCGCTGCTGCGGCTCGACCTGACCGGGCCGCTGGAGATCGGTGTCTTCCTGGCGCTCGGCGCGGTCGTCGCGTACCTGGGCCTGTGCCGGGCCGTGCGCTACGCGCGCGACGGGCAGCTGTTGCTCGCGGTCGCGGTCACCGGCTGCGCGGCGATCGCCGTGTCGCCGACGACCTGGCAGCACCAGCTGCTGTGGGTGCTGCTCGCGGTGGTGGGCCGGGTCGGCAAGCGGGCCTCGGACCGGTACGTGTGGCCGGTGGCGGTGGTCCTCGTCGTCACGCTGCCCGCGAAGATGATGCTGCCGAACATGGCGGCCGTCTATCCGCTGCGTGACAACGTCGTCCTGCTCATGGCGCTCGCCGCGGCGACCGTCGTGCCGTTCCTGCCGCGCACGTCGGAGCACTACCGGCGGCCGATCCCCACGGAGTACGCCGAGCCGGTCCCGGCCCGCTGGAAGCACGTCCCGCTGATCCCGCAGCTGCGCCGAGTCCTGACCCGCCCGAACCTCCTCCTCGAACTCCTCCTCATCCGTGTCACCTACGCCGCCTACCAGCAGGTCCGCCTCGCGGCGACGGGCGGCACCAACGCGGGCGGCCGGGCCACGGCGGAACACCACGGCCACCAGATCCTGTCGATCGAGCAGTTCCTGCACATCGACATCGAGCACGCGGTCAACCACTGGGTGGTGAAGGTCGACTTCCTGCGGGAGTTCTTCAACTTCTACTACGAGTCCTTCCACTTCGTGGTCCCGCTGAGCGTGATGGCCGTCCTGTACTGGCGCCGCCCGGTCGACTACCGCTGGGCCCGCTCCTCCCTCGGCTTCGCCACCCTCCTCGCCCTGGTCGGCTTCTGGCTCTACCCCCTGGCCCCACCGCGCCTGCTCCCGGGCCTGGGCATCATCGACACGGTCCACGGCGTCCAGGACTTCTCCAAGCCGGACTACGGCACCCTCACCGCCCTCACCAACCAGTACGCGGCGATGCCGTCCCTGCACTTCGGCTGGTCCCTGTGGTGCGGTGTGGTCATCGCGATCATCGCCCCGAAGTGGTGGATGAAGGCGCTGGGCCTCCTCCACCCGTTCTTCACCGTCTCGGCGATCGTCGCGACCGGCAACCACTGGGTCCTGGACGCGGCGGGCGGCGCGGCGGTCGTGGCGGCGGGCTTCGGGCTGTCGTACGTCTTCCAGGGGCCGAGGGCGCGGTTGTTGACGAAACCGGCGGAGATCAGAGCAGAGTCGGAGCTGACTCGGCTCTGATCAGTTCGGCGGTGAATTCGACCGCCTCCTCGGGGTTGTCCGTCAGGAAGAGGCAGATGTTTTCGAGGTGCGGCCAGGCGAGGACGCGGAACTCTCCGCCCGCCGCGGACAGAGCGGGGTAGTGGTCCTCGGCGTCGGTGAACGAGCCGGCGTCCCAGAGAGTCAGTGACCAGGTGGAGAGGCTGGGATACAGGGCCCGGAGCGTCGGGTTCTCGTAGGCGGCCGACAGCAGTCGCCACATGTCCGAGGTCGTGTGACCGTTGGGCCGCCGGGAGGGCCTGTGCTCTTCCAGGATGAAGTTCCACTCTTCTTCACGCGTTCGCCCATCAGGACCGTCCGGTGTGGCAGCACGGGGCGTCGCCGTTGTGGAAGGTGGTGATGGCACGTGCGGCCTTGTTTCCGCAGATGTATCTCAGCTCGTCCGCCGTCACGGACTGTCCTGCCTTTGTCGGAGTCTCCGGACTGTCCCGAGTTGGGTGGAGTCGAGTTGACCTGCCCCACGGTTTGGGTTCCAGCTGCGGTGACTCGAGAATCCGCCTCAGCCCGTCGGTGAAGCGGCGCAGGTCCGACCTAGCCGCTCCGGGACCAGTTCCCCGCGCTGTTGCCTGAGCGCCGGCTTGCCATCCGCCCCGCCCACTGGGCTGCCACGCCAACGCTTCAACGAGCGGATCGTCACCAGACGACCGGGCCGATCCTGTCGAAGAAGCCGCCGGTCGGGCCGTCGGAGTCGATCGAGGCCATGCGGACGATGATGTCCGCGCCCTCTTCGATGGTCTGGGTGCCCGTGTGGCCGTTGAGATCGGTGGCCGTGTAGCCGGGATCGACGGCGTTGAACCGGATGGCGGGGAACGCCTTGGCATACTGCGCGGTGACCATGACCAGCGCGGTCTTGGAGGAGTTGTAGTCCAGCGCCATGACGTGGAACTCCACCCGACTGGGGTCGGAGGTCGCCGCCAACGAGCCCAGACCGCTGCCGACGTTGACGACGACCGGAGCATCGCTCGCTTCCAGCAGCGGCAAGAAAGCGTGCGTGACGCGCACGACGCCGAAGACGTTCGTGTCGTACGTGGTCGCCATATCGGCCCCGGTGACCTCGCCGACCGGCTTGCGTGCGCCCACGATCCCGGCGTTGTTGACCAGGACGTCGAGACGGCCGGCGTCCGCGCGGACGAATTCGGCGGCAGCCTTGACGGAGTCCTCGTCGGTGACGTCGATCTGGACGAAGCGGGCGCCGAGCTTCTCGGCCGCCTCCCGGCCACGGTGGCCATCGCGTGCCCCGACGTAGACGGTGTGCCCGGCCTCGGTCAGGCGCCTGGCGGCCTCGAAACCCAGGCCCTTGTTCGCTCCGGTGATCAATGTGGTGGTCATGTGTTCGCTCCGTGTTCGGTGGGGTGGTGACGCCTCCACCCTCCCCGCACCACGCACGGGCAGACAGCGCCCGCCTCAGCCAGCGGACTGGCAGTACCAGGCTGTCCGGGCACGGCAGCGCGATACTGGGGCGATGAGCGAATCCAGGGAACTGGGCAGAGCCCTGCACGGCTGGCGGGACCGGATCGCCCCCGCAACCGTCGGACTGCCGACGGGCGGAGTACGGCGAGCCGCCGGGCTGCGCCGCGAGGAACTGGCGCAGCTCGCCGGCCTGTCGGTGGACTACATCACCCGTCTCGAACAGGGCCGGGCCACCTCCCCGTCGGCGCAGGTCCTGTCCGCGCTGGCCCGCGCCCTGCGGCTGTCGGCAGCCGAGCGCGCATACCTGTATCTCCTCGCGGGCCAGCTGGCACCGGGTCCCGGGCAGCTGCCGACGCACATCCCACCCGGTGTCCGAAGGCTGCTCGACCAACTGGACGGCTCACCTCTGAGCGTGTACGACGCTGCATGGAACCTGATGCTGTGGAACCCGTTGTGGGCAGCCCTGTTCGGAGACGCATCCGTTCTACGCGGACGCGAGCGCAACATCGTCTGGCGGCACTTCGCCGGCCTGCCGAGCCGGGTCAGCCACACCCCCGAGCAGGAGGCCCGGTTCGAGGCGGCCGTGGTCGCCGATCTCAGGGCAGCCACCGCCCGCTACCCGGCCGATGCCGGCCTGCGCTCCCTGATCAAGGATCTGCAGGGTGTCAGCACCGACTTCACACGCCTCTGGGACACGGGCATCGTGGGCATCCACGAGTCGGACACCAAGACCGTCCATCACCCCGACATCGGCACACTCACCTTCGACTGTGACGTGCTCATTGCTCCCGACAGCGATCTGCGCATCGTTGCCTATACCGCCGCTCCCGGCAGTGGCGCCGCCGATCGGCTCAGGCTCCTCAACGTCATCGGCACCCAGACCATGACCGAAGACAGCACCCCGGGACAGCAGTCGGCGGGGGCATCCCACCCTGACGCGGCCCGGGCCACCGACCACCGAGGACGGCTCGCATTCTCCTCGGCCGACCCGCCCAAGACGTTCACCTCACCGCGTGCCACGCCTGACCCCGGCTTCCTTGGACACCGCCCATGAACGCACAGCCCGTCAACATCCCCTCCTTGAACGATATTGCGTCCGCCGCCAGACGGATCCGCAACGTAGTGCGCCGCACACCGGTGATACAGGTGGCGGCCGGGGAACTGGACGTGCCCGTCCCCGTCATTTTGAAGCTGGAATTCCTCCAGCACACCGGCTCCTTCAAAGTCCGCGGCGCATCCAACGCCCTCGCCCTTCTGCGCGCTGCGGAACGCGGCGCCCCGACCGCCGGCGTCTGCTGCGCGTCGGGCGGCAACCACGGGGCCGCCGTGGCCTGGGCTGCGCGCGAAGCGGGCCTGCCCGCCACCGTGTTCGTTCCCGACTTCTCACCCAAGTCCAAGACCGACATCATCGAATCTCTCGGCGCACGCCTGTGCCGCGTCCAAGGCTTCTACGCCGACGCACTGGCAGCCAGCCAGGACCATGCCCGGCACGAGGGCGCCTTCCACATCGACGCCTTCGACGCCCCGCAGACGGTCGCAGGGCAGGGCACGCTCGGCCTGGAGCTTGCCGAGCAGGTACCAGAGGGGCAGCCCGTGCTGGTCGGGTGCGGTGGCGGAGGCCTGTACGCAGGGGTCGCCCTGGCGTTGGACGGACGCAACCGCGTGACCGCAGCCGAACCGTCCTCGGCGCCCTCGCTCACAGCGGCGCTGGATGCAGGGAAACCAGTGGACGTGGAAGTCGGCGGGATCGCCTTGGACAGCTTGGGTGCCCGCCGGGCGGGCCGCATAGCCACCGCTGTGGGTCTCTCGCTCGGCATGAAGACCCTCACCGTCACAGACGAGGGTATCGCCGCCGCCCGCGCACTCCTCTGGCAGCGGCTACGCATCGTGGCCGAACCCGGCGGAGCCACCGCTCTCGCCGCGCTGCTCGCCCACCCCGAACACTTCCGGGACGGGGCCACCATCGTCGTCTCAGGGGCCAACACGGCACCCGGGTCAAGTATCGGCTGCTGAGGAGCCGTTGCGGTACCGAGAGATCGGCTTGGTCCGGGGTCTTCACCGAGGGCGAGGAACTTTCCCAGGTCGACCGGGACGTCCGGATGCGGCCGGGGAAGGAGGCGACGAAGGGGCCGGGCCGCCTGACGACCTCCTGGCTCTGTTCGGCAGCATCAACGCACCCGCCGACTACGCCGAGCGCTTGGTCAAGTGCCCTTGTTCTCCACGCACCTGCGAAGGACATTCGCCCCCACATACACTCCCACGTCGTCCACGACCAGGGCGTGTCGGGCCGTGGCACAGCGGTTCGCGGGCACGAACCGCAGGGGTACGGCCGTACGACGGCAGGGTGCCCCACCGCAGCCGTCCCTACCCCGGCCGAATTCGGTGGCTGTGGCGGGTGTTCGGTCCCCGGCCGCGGGCAGCCGGGCCGGAACGGTCCCCGCCGCGCCGGTCAGAACGAGGAGGGCGGCGTTCCTGCCTCGGCCCGACGGGTACGTGATGATCCACTGGACATGCAGCCGTCTGCTCGGCACCGGTGCGTTGTGGCACAGGTTGTCTCCCACGACGGCGTCCACCGAGGCGGGCCGCCGCGTCCGGACGCCGTGCGCGGCGGTGAGCACCAGGTCGGGAGCGACGAGGACGCCGCCGCAGAACTGGCCGTTGAACAGATCGCCGACCGGTGAGGAGGCGTTGACCTGCGCCACCACCGCGTTCGCGTCCGGTCCCGCCGTCACAGCGGTGACGCTCGGGGTGTCGGCAGAGGTGACCGACACGCCGAGGGTCATCGGCAGTGCCCCGACGGCGAGCTGTACGTGCCTCAGCACGACTTCTTTCCGGTTTCCACGCTGGGGCCCAGGACGTTGTGCCGGCGGTACTTCTTGCCGCCGACGTGATAGTCCACCGTGATTCCCTTCATCCGTACGTGGGAGGTTCCGGTCACGTGGATCGCCAGCACGAGATTGTGCGTGGCCTTGGGTGTCGCGGGCTGCGGTGCGATGGTCGCTCCCACGGCGGGCCGTCGGTGCTGCCAGCCCGTGCCAACGGAGGCGAGGGCGAATTTCGACGGCGGATAGCGGGTGTCGTAGCCGATGAAACTCGTTGTGGCGGGTACGAGGACGGCGTCGGCGAACCGGAGCCCGTGCGGCTCCGTGAGGCGGACGCTGTCGACGACCACCTCGTTCTTGCCGTAGTTGTGCAGTTCGTCCCCGCCGAACGTCAGCGTGGCACCTTGTTTCGCCGGCAGGCACACGTTTCCCGACCCGGCGTCGGAGTAGTCCGGCCCGTTGAGCGGGCCGTTCCCGGCCGGGGTGCCGGGCGCCGACGAGCAGCTCGTGCTCAGCGTGAGTGCCAGTGCCAGAACACAGGCCCGCCCGAGCAGGACCTGCGGAGCCGCGGTGATGATCACAGGGTCACGCCAACATCAAGCCCCTGCCCCTGCTTATTACTTGAGCGCCAATTTGCCGTCCCTGAATAAGATCGTGTTCTTGAGCGGCGTGAACGCGCCTGATTCCAGGGAGAGTTATGGGGATTTCGGTGCGTGGATCCGTGCCGCGCAGAGCGGGTGGTGTGGCGTTCGCCGTCGTGCTGCTCGGTGGGGGAGCGGTTGGGTGTGGGGACCACTCCGCGAAGGAGGGCTCGGCCGAGCTGACGCCCACGGCGGCCGTGGCCAAAGCGGTGGACAAGGCCGAGGACATCACCTCGCTCCACTACCGGGTCACCGGGACCGTGCCCGAGAGGGGGCGCATTACGGCCGAGGCGTCCATGAAGACGGAGAAGACGAAACCGACGGCCATGACCATGAAGATGACCGTGGCCGGCGCGCGTGCGAAGGGCGGGCTGGACATCCGGTTCGTCGGCAAGACGATCTACCTCGGCGGCAGCGGCGTCGACACGTCGAAGTGGGGCAACAAGAGCTGGCTCAAGGCCGAGCCGGCCGTGTGGGGGCGTGGCGCGGCGGACAACAACTCCTATGGCGTGCTGCCAGGTTCGATGGAGGGGAGCCCGGTCGTGCAGTCCACGATCATGGCGGGCTCCAAGAACGTGCGGAGGATCGGCGCCGAGTCGGTCGACGGCACCAAGGCCGTGCACTACCGGGGAACGGTCACCACCCGCGACCTGCGCGCGGCCCAGAGCGCAGCCAAGGGCAAGGCGTCCTGGCAACGCCGGACCGACAGCATCGACCAGTTCGTCGCCCTGCGCGTCGACGGCACCCTCACCATGGACATGTGGGTCGACGGCGACGACCAGCCCAAGCAGTTCCGGGTACGGGGCAAGACCTATCCCACGCAGAACGACACCGACGGCAGCACGCTCGACCTGACCGTCACCTTCCTCGACATCAACCAGAAGGTGACCGTCAAGACCCCGCCCGCCGACGACACCGCCGAACTCGGGGGCTGACGGCCCCGGTTCGCGAGCCCGCGGCCGTTCTCCGCCTTCGTCAACCGGACCGCTACGACGGCTGGTTGACGTCGAAGTAGTAGTCGTGGTCCAGGTCGGCCAGTAGCCCCATCCGGGTCGGTGTCCAGCGGAACCGCTGCCGCGTGAGCGTGCTCGTTCCCGTGAGGTCGGACGAGACGAAGTGGCCCAGCCAGCCGAAGTGGGTTCCGGCCTCCTCGACCGGCACGCTCGTCACCGGTATGTCCAGCCGCTTGCCGATGACTTCGGCGATCTCCCGTACCGGCACGCCCTCGTCCGCGACCGCGTGCAGGACCGAGCCCGCCGGGGCGTTCTCCAACGCGAGCCGGTACAACAGCGCGGCGTCCTCGCGGTGGACGGCGGCCCAGAGGTTGGTGCCGGCGCCGACGTAGGCGGAGACGCCCTTGGCGCGGGCGATGTCGATGAGGGCGGGGACGAAGGCGTGATCGCCCTCGCCGTGCACCTGCGGCAGCCGTATCGCCGACGCGCGCACGCCCCGGTCCGCCGCCGCCAGAGTCGTCAACTCGGCTGCCAGACGCGGCAGTTCGGGGTGGGAGACGAGGTCGGGTATCGCGTCCTCGGTCCGCCCGTGACTCATCACGGAGCTGATGACCAAGGGGCGGTCCGTGCCCGCGAGGGCGTCGATCAGGGTCCCGACCGCGCTCAAGTCCGTTGCGACGCACGGGCCGTAGTTCGAGAAGTCGTGGATGAAACCGGTGTGGATCACACCGTCGGCGGCGGACGCGCCCGTGCGGAGCGCGTCCAGGTCCTCCAGCGAACCCCGGTGGACCTCCGCCCCGGTCGCGGCCAGCCGTTCCGCCGAAGCGTCGGAGCGGGCCAGGCCGAGGACCTGGTGTCCCGAGTCGAGCAGTTCGCGGACGACCGCGCCGCCCACGAATCCGGTCGCGCCGGTGACGAAAACACGCATGACGAAATCACCCCAGGTGGGTCGGGAAGTGGTGTGCTTCAAGCCTGCGCCCGCCCGGGTGCGCCCGTCCAAGACCTACTCCGGAAGACGTGATTCGTTTCCGGTATCACCCCAGCTCCTACGGTCGTACAGTCGACGTATGACTGACCTGGATCTGCGTCTGGTGCGCTGTTTCACCGTCGTCGCCGAGGAACTGCACTTCGGGCGGGCGGCGGCCGTACTGCATCTCGCGCAGCCGTCCCTGAGTCGTCATGTCCGGCGTCTGGAGGGTGAGTTGGGGGTGCGGCTCTTCGACCGGACGACGCAGGGCACCCAACTCACCGAAGCGGGGGCGGCGTTCCTGCCCCGGGCCCAGGCGCTGTTGCGGTCGGCGGCGGAGGCAGCCGGTGTGGCGCGGGCGGCCGGGCGGCCGAGCCGGGTCGTCATCGGGTACATGACCGGGCTCATCGTCACCCCGGCGGTGCGCGCGTTGCGCGGGCGCTTCCCGGACGCCGATGTGCAGCACTCCTTTCTCGGCTGGGGCGAGATGCCGGCCGCCCTGCTGGAGCACCGGGTGGACGTGGTGGTGGGCCGATTCCCGTTCGCCACCGAGGGGTTGAGCGTGACGGTCCTCTTCGAGGAGCCCCGGGTGCTGCTGGTTCCGGTCGGCCATCGGCTGGCCGGCAAGGAGTACGTCACCCTCGACGACATCGCGGACGAGCCCGTACCCCGCTTCCCCGACGAGGAGTTCAACGCGTTCTGGCGCGTCGATCCCCGCCCGGGCGGACGGCGGGTGCCGGACGGTCCACTCGTCGAGAATCTGGAGGACAAGCTCGAAGTCATCGCGGCGGGCGAGGCGGTGGCGCTCGTTCCGGTGGGCGCCATCAGGAAGGGCCTGCGGCCCGATCTGACCACGGTCCCGCTGGAGGGTGTGGACCCCATCCCGGTCGTTCTGGCCTTCCGCGCAGGCGAGGAGAACCGCCGACTGCTCGCGGCCTTCCGCGCCTGCGCGGAGGATCATCTGAGCCCCGCCGACGGGTCGGCTACAGCCGCTGAATGATCGTCCCGGTCGCCAGCGCCCCGCCCGCGCACATCGTGATCAGCGCGAACTCCTTGTCGGCGCGCTCCAGTTCGTGCAGGGCGGAGGTGATCAGCCGGGCGCCGGTCGCCCCGACCGGATGGCCGAGGGCGATCGCGCCGCCGTTCACGTTGACCTTCTCCAGGTCCTGCCCGAAGACCTGCGCCCAGCTCAACACCACTGACGCGAAAGCCTCGTTGATCTCGACGATGTCGATGTCCTTGAGCGTCATGCCGGCCTTGCCGAGCACGGCACGGGTCGCGTCGATCGGCCCGTCGAGGTGGTAGTGCGGGTCGGCGCCGACCAACGCCTGGGCGACGATCCGGGCGCGGGGGCGGAGTTTGAGCGCCCTGGCCATCCGCTTCGACGCCCACATGATCGCCGAGGCGCCGTCGCTGATCTGCGAGGAGTTGCCCGCCGTGTGGACGGCCGTCGGCATGACCGGCTTCAGCCGCGCCAGCGCCTCCATCGACGTGTCGCGCAGGCCCTCGTCCCGGTCGACGAGCCGCCACATGCCGAGCCCGGCGCGCTGCTCGTCCTCCGTCGTCGGTACCTGGACGGCGAACGTCTCCTTCTTGAAGCGCTCCTCGGACCAGGCGATGGCCGCCCGCTCCTGTGAGATCAGGCCGAGCGAGTCGACGTTCTCGCGGGTCAACTTCCGGTTGCGGGCGATGCGTTCGGCGGCCTCGAACTGGTTGGGCAGGTCCACGTTCCACTCGTCGGGGAACGGCTTCCCCGGCCCGTGCTTCGACCCCGACCCCAGCGGCACCCGCGACATCGCCTCGACACCGCAGCTGATCCCGACGTCGATGACGCCCGCCGCGATCAGGTTGGCGGTCATGTGCGAGGCCTGCTGGGAGGAGCCGCACTGACAGTCGACCGTGGTCGCCGCCGTCTCGTACGGCAGGCCCATCGTCAGCCAGGCCGTGCGCGCGGGGTTCATGGACTGCTCGCCGGCGTGGGTCACCGTGCCGCCGACGATCTGTTCGACGCAGTCGGCGTGAATGCCGGTGCGGCCGAGGAGTTCACGGTAGGTCTCGCCCAGCAGGTAGGCGGGATGCAGATTGGCGAGCGCGCCGCCGCGCTTGCCGATGGGAGTGCGTACGGCTTCCACGATGACGGGTTCCGCGGCCATGGGACACGTCCTCTCCTCGTCCACCGCGCGGCGCGGGCGTCCCGGCCACCCGCCACGCAGAACTAGTACGCGTTCTAGTTCTGTGTGCAGTCTGCTGACAGGCCGTCCACAACCGCAAGGGTCGTGCAGGGAATTCGGCTTGCCGTGCCTCTTGCTACTTGTAGAACCCGTTATTACCTTCACGGCAGCCGGGTTCCTGATGGACCGTCAGATGACGGGAGTTGCGCCGATGCCCTGTCCAGCGTTGCCCGAAGGGTTCGACTTCACCGACCCCGATCTGCTCCACCACCGCGTGCCCCTACCGGAGTTCGCCGAACTGCGCGCGGCCGAACCGGTCCGCTGGATACCGCAGCCCGCCAACATCGCGGGGTTCCAGGACGAGGGCTACTGGGCCGTCACCCGGCACGCCGACGTCCGGTACGTCTCCACCCACCCGGAGATCTTCTCCTCGACCCTCAACACGGCGATCATCCGCTTCAACGAGCACATGAACCGCGACTCGATCGACGCCCAGCGGCTGATCCTGCTCAACATGGACCCGCCCGAACACACCCGCGTCCGCCAGATCGTCCAACGCGGCTTCACCCCACGCGCGATCCGCGCCCTGGAGGAACGCCTGCGCGACCGGGCCCGGTCCATCGTGGCCAACGCCCGCGCCCACTCCGGCCCCTTCGACTTCGTCACCGAGGTCGCCTGCGAACTGCCCCTCCAGGCCATCGCCGAACTCATCGGCATCCCGCAGGAGGACCGCGTCAAGATCTTCGAGTGGTCCAACAAGATGATCGCCTACGACGATCCCGAGTACGCCATCACGGAGCAGGTCGGCGCCGAGTCCGCCGCCGAACTCATCGCCTACGCCATGGGAATGGCCGCCGAGCGCAAGCAGTGCCCGGCCCACGACATCGTCAGCACCCTGGTCGCCGCCGAGGACGAGGGCAACCTGAACTCGGACGAGTTCGGCTTCTTCGTGCTCATGCTGTCGGTCGCCGGGAACGAGACGACCCGCAACGCCATCACCCACGGCATGCACGCGTTCCTCACCCACCCCGAGCAGTGGGAGCTGTACAAACGCGAACGTCCGTCGACCGCCGCCGAGGAGATCGTCCGCTGGGCCACCCCGGTCAACGCGTTCCAGCGGACGGCGACCCAGGACACCGAACTCGGCGGCAAGCACATCAAGAAGGGCGACCGGGTCGGCATCTTCTACGCCTCCGCCAACCACGACCCCGAAGTCTTCGAGAACCCCGACGAGTTCGACGTCATGCGTGACCCGAACCCCCACCTGGGCTTCGGTGGCGGAGGCCCGCACTACTGCCTCGGCAAGTCCCTCGCGGTCCTCGAAATCGACCTGATCTTCAACGCGATCGCGGACGCGATGCCCGACCTGACCCTGACCGGCGACCCGCGCCGGCTGCGCTCCGCCTGGATCAACGGCGTCAAGGAGCTTCAGGTGACCGCCGGTTGAGGGTGACCACACAGCTCGGGCCGGCGGCATCCCGGCGCCGCCGGCCCGTTCTCGATCACCGCTGTGCTTACTTCCGTATGGCGAACTTCATGAGCTCGCGCTCGTCGCCCTGCTTGATCTTCCCGGTCTCGTTGATGACCTGGAGCTTCCAACTGGCGCCCTCCCGGACCGCCTTGGCGACCGCGCAGCCGTTGTGGTCGCTGAGCAGGTTGGGCCAGATCTCGGCGACCTGCTGGGTGCTGCCGCCGCTCGCGTCGTACACCTTGAAGGCGATGTTCCGTGCCTTCTGGAAGGAACTGCCCTTCTTGTAGGCGGCGGCGACGAAGACGATCGACGTGATGGCGGCCGGGATCTTGGCGAGGTCGACGGTCACCGTCTCGTCGTCGCCGTCGCCCTTGCCGGTCTGGTTGTCACCGCTGTGCAGCAACGCGCCGTTGCCCAGCGGGTCCAGGGAGTCGAGCCCGGCGAGCCGCACCGGCTCCGCGCCCTGCATCGCGATCGCGATGAGGTCGAGGTCGGTACCGGCCTTCTGACGCAGCTTCCCGATGATGCCGCCACTGCTGCCGACGGTGGGGTCCCAGGACGCCCCGATCTCCAGATGGGTCACTCCGTCCAGATCCGCCGGACCGTCTTCCTTCGTGAGCGTGATCATGTGTGATCGATCCTCTTGATCGTGGGACTAAGACGCACGAATTCTGCCTTCTTGGCAGGGCTTTGGGCTACTCGCGTCCAGAAGCGATCGCGGCGAACACCCCGGCGGTCAGGGCAGCGAGCAGGAGCGGATAGCGCAGATCGTGGTGCAGGACCAGCCACGCGCCGACAAACGCGCCGAAGGCCATCGCGACGGCCGCCGACAGCCGGCGGAAGGTGCCGGGGCCCCAGCCGTCGCCCGCGACCGAGTCGGCGACCAGGCCGGTCAGGGTCATCGTCAGGACCGTGGTGGTCGTGAAGTCGGTGACCTTGAGCTTGCGGACCACCGCGTTGCGCAGCCCCATCGCGAAGGCGGTGAGGGCGATCAGGGGGTGCGTGGTGGCGCCGTCGCCCGGGGCCACGCAGGCGATCACCGCGGCCACGCCCACGAGCAGTGCCTCCGCGCCGAGACTCACCCGGGCCCAGGTCCGGCGCGAGCCGGTGTTCATCCGCACCGCGATCCGGCCGCCGGCCGCCGCGCCCACCAGGAAGGCGCCCAGGGAGGTGAGGGTGCGCGACACCGAGAAGCCCGGTGCCCCGGCGGCGGCGAAGCCCAGGACCACCACATTGCCGGTCATGTTCGCGGTGAAGACATGGCCGAGGCCCAGATAGCTCGCCGCGTCGATCAGCCCGCTGACCATGGTCAGCCCCAGCAGCACGGCCACCAGCCGGACCCCGCGTGCCTCACGGTCGTAGGACTCTGGCTGTGTGTTCTGGTCCATGAACGCAATGTAGCGGCGGCCCCCGGTGTGCCGGGGACCGCCGCTGCGTACGTGCGTGTGTGCGGGCCGGTGATCAGTACCAGCCGTTGGACTGCCAGAAGTTCCAGGCCGCGGCGGGGGAGCCGTAGCGGGAGTTCATGTAGTCCAGACCCCACTTGATCTGCGTGGCGGGGTTGGTCTTCCAGTCGGAACCGGCCGAGGCCATCTTCGAACCGGGCAGCGCCTGGACCAGGCCGTAGGCGCCGGAGGAGGAGTTCGTGGCGGTGACGTTCCAGCCGCTCTCGTGCTCGACGATCTTGCTGAACGCGTTGTACTGCGCGGCGCTCGGGATCATCTTGTGCGCGATCGACTGAGCGGAGGAGGCGGAGGTCGTCGCGGCCTGGGCGGGAGCCGAGGTCAGCACCAGACCGGTGGTGGCGGCGGCCAGGGCGGCGGCGGTCAGGGCCTTCTTCGGGGAGGCGATGCGAGCGACGATGCGGGAGACGGACACGGAGAACCTGTTTCTTCGGGGACAGAGACGTCGTACGCCTGCCGGTGTCACGCGGTGCGCGGTGCCGGCAAGGCGTCGGCGCCGAGGCCCGTGAGGACTCGTCGGCGCCGTGCGACTGCTCCACAGAAGCACTCTCGATCCGTGTCCGCAAAGACCCCTTTTACTAGTTGTGGTCGCATGTGGGTGAATCGTCAACCGTGTGACGTGGCTCTCAAACCCCAGGTCAGAGGGCGTGCGGACGCGTGCATGTCATGCTTTGGCGCTACTAATCCGCATCGTTGGTGATGTGGGTCATGTGGGGCGCTTCACCACTCGTGTGACGGCCGGTGCGCGACACCTCACGCAGGGCTTAGATTCTGGCCATGCCAGCCATGGGGAAGCTGATCGGCTCCGGCCGTACCGCGGACGTGTACGAGATCGACGAGGGGTGGGTGCTGCGCCGCAACCGGGAGGACTGGGGGGACGCGGCGGCCGAGGGCGCGGTGATGGAGCATGTGCGCGCGTACGGCTATCCCGTGCCCCGGGTGCGGCCGGTGGACCCGCCCACCTCGCGCACCGACCTGGTGATGGAACGGCTGACCGGGCCCACCATGGTGGAGGCCCTCGTCGCCGGCTCGATCGACGCGCGGGAGGTGGGGACCGTACTTGCCGCGCTGCTGCGGCAGCTGCACGCGATCCCCGGCCGCCGCCCCGGCACCCGTGTCCTGCACCTCGACCTCCACCCGGAGAACGTGATGCTCACCCCGGCCGGCCCCCACGTCATCGACTGGGGCACCACGGAGGACGGCGACCCCGGGCTCGACTGGGGCCTCTCCGCGATCATCCTCGCCCAGGTCGCCGTGGACGACCTGCCGATCGCCGGCCCGGCCCGCGCGATACTCACCGCACTCCTCGCCGATCCCGCCGACCTCACGGAGGCGGGGCTGGCGGAGGCCAGGCGGAGGCGGGCGGTCAACCCGACGATGACTTCGCACGAGGTCGAACTCCTCGGTGCGGCCGAGGAGTTGGTCCGGTCGCTCGCATCTTCCCGGGAACCGTGAATCGGCGTGAACGCGTCACCGTCGACGAGTGCGTGAGGGGCCGGGGCGCCGGACGGCGTCTTCGGATGGGTTCCGAGGACTGCGGGGCAGTGTGAGGGAACTTGGGGCACGTGGAGAAGAGGGCCGGCTGCCGGCTGCCGCAGGGACCCGCCGGGACCCGTTTCGCCGGCGGCTGCTCGCCGCGGCCGTGGTGTCTGTGGCCGTGCTGGCGCTGACGGTGTCCTGCGTGAACGCGGCCGCCCCGCAACGTCGTTCGCCCGTCGGCAGTGCGTCCGCGTCGGTGTCCGCGAGCGCATCGGCGGCGACCGGCGGGAACTGCGATCCGCTGCGGTCGCTCAAACCGCCGGCCCACATGCCGACACCGGGCGGCCGGATGCCCAGCGGTACGGCGATGGAGCGGATCGTCGCCCGCGGCCGGCTGATCGTGGGAGTGGACCAGAACACCTATCTCTTCGGCTACCGCGACTCCGACACCGGACAGCTGGACGGGCTCGACATCGACCTGGTGCGGGAGATCTCCCGCGCCCTGTTCGGGCGGCCGGACCGGGTGCAGTTCAAGACCGTGCCGTCCGCACAGCGCATCGAGATACTCCAGCGCGGTCAGGTCGACCTCGTCGCCCACTCCATGACGATCACCTGCGAGCGCATGGAACAGGTGCTGTTCAGCAGCGACTACCTCGACTCCGGCCAACGCGTCCTCGTCACCGACACCTCCCCGGTGAAGACCCTGGCCGATCTCGCCGGACAGAAGGTGTGCACGGCCCGGGGCACCACCTCGCTGACCGAGCTGCGACGCGCCCGCCCGAAGGTGCAGCCGGTGACCGTCTCCGACTGGACCGACTGCCTCCTGCTGCTCCAGCAGGGCGCGGTGGCCGCCGTGTCGACCACCGACAACGTCCTCGCCGGACTCAGTGCCCAGGACCCCGCCACCCGCATCACCGGACCGCGGTTCACCTACGAGCCGCACGGAATCGCCGTCCCGAAGACGACACCGGAACTGGTCCGCTTCATCAACGGCGTGCTCGCGCACCTGCGTACCTCGGGCACGCTCCGCGCCCTGCACGAACGGTGGTTGGGCCCCTACGGCGACTTCTACCCGCCCGCACCGCGCTACCGCGACTGACGGCGCCGCAGCCTGGCCCCGATCCCGGTACGGAGGATGCTCCAGGCGGACCCGTCACGGGGGCCGGAGGCCGCCAGCAGCGTTCCGGGGAGCAGGTCCAGCGGCTCGCCCCGGAGCCGGCCCGGCAGCCCGCCCTTGGCGTTGACCCAGTCCCCCCAGTGGAGTTCGGGGGTGAGGGTACGGACCGAGACCATGCCGGACCACCTGTGCCAGGACCGGGTGACGACCCGTGCGGTGACGGGCGGCCCCGTGTAGCGGAGCACCTTCCCGCCCGTGCCGGTGAATCGCCCGTCGAAGGTCCGCACCGCGTCGAGCGCGGTGGTGCGCAGCTCCCAGCCTCCGCCACCCCCGGTCTGGAGCAGTGTCGGCCCGGGACCGAGTCCGAGGATCGCACCGTCCTCGGTGCCGTGGTTCCTGGTGGACAGGATCTCCTTGTAGCCGCGTGACTCGACGCGGACCTCCACCTCGGAGACCTGCGCTTCGGGATCGTGTCCCGCGTCCGAAAGGGAGGACAGCGCGAGCGCGGCCGGCACCCCCGTGTGGACGAGGACCTCCGCACCGGTGCCCCGGGTGGTGGTGCCGTCCAGCGGGCGGGCCGCGGACAACGGCAGTACGCGCAGCCGCCATTCGCAGCCGGCGGCGTTGCCGACCTCGACCCGGCCGGCCGACGACCAGATGGCCGGAGTGTCGTGGCCGAACAGGAACCTGGCCCGGTCGTCGTCACCCACCGGCCAGAAAGCGTGGTCGTCGAAGTCCGTCCACAGCCGGAGATGCAGGCCCGTGGGGCGGGCGCTCTCGATCTTGGTGAACTCAAGGATCGACGCTCCCGGCGGGTCCGGCTCGGCGAGCTCGACCGTCTGGTTCCCGATGCCGCGACGGGAGAAGACCCCGCCGTCCTCGGGCTCGTCCTGCTCCAGCGGGGTGACGGAGACCGTCCACCGCCCGGCCGTCTCGATCCGCAGCCGCTGCGGTCCCGACAGGCCCAACCGGTACTCCCAGGTGCGCGGCTCCTCGGTCCGGGACTGCTCGGGCTCGTAGTCCCGGACCGGGTGGGTGTCTTCGGCGCCGAGGAGGGTGAAGGTTCCCACGTGGGCGCGGTGGACCACCGTGGCCCAGCCCTGCGGCCCCCGGTAGTCCAGTTCCGCCGGCCCCGTGCCCTCGGCGGCCTCGGAGAACGGGCGTACGTCGGCCGTCATCGCACCCCCGCTCCCCGATGTGTCGTACCGCAGGCTAACCGGCCGGCACCTCACCCGCCCGGTCCGCGACGCCAACTCCCAGGAGGGCGGCGTCAGTTGTGCCGCGATAGACGAGGCTCGACGAGTCGAAGACCCAGGCGTAGCCCTTCGGGGCGTTCCTGAACGTGAGGCCGACGCCCTCCCGTCCCGCCGCGTCCTTGACGTGGTCCACGACGCTCACGCCCGGGAGCTCGGCCATGGCACGGTAGATCGCGGCACTGAGGTCGGGCAGCAGAGTGGCCTCGTCGACGATGGCGCCGAGATTCTCCACGACAACTTCCGTACGGCGGGCCGCCGATACGTTCGCGGCATCGCCGGAGAACTTCTTCAGCAGCGGGGCGGGGTCGGTGGGCAGGGCCTGGAGCTGACGGAAGGTCAGGTATCCGACCCCGTTCATGTCCATCTCCATCCTCTGGGTGGGGTCGGCGACCGCGACGCCCTTGCGCAGACCGTCCCGCTTGCCGTCCACCGCGTCCCACTGCTCCTGCCGGACGGCCCCGTTGTACGGCTTCGGCGTGAAGAGCCCCTGGTGCCGGGAGAGTTCGGCGGCGCTGCTGAACCGGACGCCCAACTCGGCCGCCGATCCCTGGGACTTGGTGTAGATGAACTGGTCGTCGCGTGCCGTGACCGCGGGACGGGAAGCGGCGGCCAGGGCGATCCGGTCCAGCAGTTGTACGGCCTTCTGGTGGCCGTCGGCGGCACCCGCGCCCGCTGCCGAGCCGTCCTTGCCGTCCCGCGCGCTGTCGACCGCGACCACGCCCAGGCCCACGGCGGCGGCGAGGGCCAGCGGTGCGGCGACGAGCACAAGGCGTCGGCGCGCGGACGGCTTGGGCGCGGTGGGAGTCGTGGTCGACTGCCCGCGGACGGTGTCGTGCTCGTGGGTGATGTGCTGCATCAGGTGTTCCCTCAGTACGCGGTGGCGGTCCCGCGAGAGCACCGGGCGGCCCGGGGCGGGCAGCAACTCGGCCAGTTCCTGGGGGTCGGTGTTCATCGCGTCTTCTCCTGCGTGGACTTGGGTGTGGACCGAGCCGCCTGCCGGCGGCTACCCGGTGACTGTCCGACCGGGGCCGGGCGTTGCGCTTCCCGTTCCTGTTCCTGGTTCTGTTCCTGCTTCAGTTCTTCCTGCTTCTGTGCCTGGCCGAGTCCGAGTTCGAGGTCGGTGAGCTTGCGCAGGCGTTTTCTCGCGCGCGAGAGCCGGGACCGTACGGTGCCGACGGCCACGCCCAGGGCCTCGGCCGCCGTGGCCGCGTCCAGCCCCTCCCACACGCAGAGCGTGAACGCCTCCCGCTCGCCCCGGCGCAGCTTGCGCAACGCCCTTTGTGCGGCGGCCAGTTCCTCGGTGTCGGCCATGCGCCGGGTCACCTCGTCGGCGAAGTCCGGCACGGGATCGGGCGGCGGGATTCTGACGAGCGCGGCCTGATGTCTTCGCGCCGCCCGCGCGGTGTTGCGCGTGACGTTCGTCGCGATGCCGAGCAGCCACGGCCGCAGGCTGTCGTCGCCGGGCAGTACACGCTCGCGCAGCCGCCATGCCTCCAGGAAGGTCAGCGACACGATGTCGTCGGCCGTGCCCCGGTCGCCGGTCATCCGGACGGCGTGCCGGTGGACCACCGAGGCGTGCTCGTCGAAGAGTTGCCCGAACGCGTCGGGGTCTCCGGCTCGCACGCGGGCCCGTAGTGAGATCTCCACACCCTTCCCTGTCCGCAGGACGGACCGCGCTGCGGTGACCCGCGTCACACGGTCCTACCCGGTGACCCCGGACCGGGGACGGCCGGAGTCCGGTGTCCGGGTCGCGGACGCGAGGAGGGCCAGCTTCTCGGCGGCGTCGGTGCCCGGGTCCGGGTGGTAGACGACGAGGGTCCGGCCCGGTGCGCCGTCGATGCTCAGCCGCTCCCGGTTCAGTTCCAGGTCGCCGACCTGGGGATGGGCGATGTGCTTCGGCGCGGCCTCGCAGGTCTGTACGTCGTGGCGGGCCCAGAGCCGGCTGAACAGGGGGCTGGCGAGGGAGAGTTCACCGACCAGCTCGATGAACCTGGGGTCGTCCGTGTCGGGGCCCACGGACTCGCGGAACGCGGCGACCATGCCTCCGACCGCGCTTTCCCAGTACGGGTAGAGCGCCTGCTCGGCCGGGTCGAGGAACAGCGACAGCAGCCGGTTGGACCCGGCCGCGAAGCGCGGGGACAGCGCGGTCGCCAGGGAGTTGGCGGCGAGGACGTCGAAGTAGCGGCCCTCGACCAGCGCGGGGAGCGGGAGCGCGCCGAGGAGCTTCGCGATCCCCTCGGGCACGGTTTCCCGCACCGGGCGGGGCCGGCGGCGCCGGGGCTTCGCGGCGCCCAGGCGCAACAGGTGGGCCGTCGCGTCCTCGTCGAGCCGCAGCACCCGGGCGATGGACTCCAGGACCTGCACGGAGGGGTTGCGGTCGCGGCCCTGCTCCAGGCGCAGGTAGTAGTCGGCGCTGATCCCGGCGAGCAGCGCGACCTCCTCCCGCCGCAGGCCCGGCACGCGCCGTACCCCGTAGGCGGGGACGCCGGCCTGTTCGGGGGTGACGAGTTCACGGCGGGCGCGCACGTACTCGCCCAGCAGATTCGGTTCACCGGCCATCTCCGCACTGTAATTCGCCCGGCCGCGCGCGTGCCTGGTCCTGTCACCCCCAGGGGCGCGGGGGCCCTGGCTGGGGCGTGGGCCGGGCGGCAGCGTCACCGGTGGCGTGCTGATCAGCGACGCCGGCCACCACAGCGAGGAGCAACAGCCATGTCCACATACCTACTGGTGCACGGTGCCTGGCACAGCGGAGACAGCTGGCAGCGGGTGGTCCCGCTGCTGACGGCGGCCGGACACCGCGTGTTCGCGCCCTCGCTGACCGGCCACGGCGACAAGGCGCGGCTGCTCGGCCCCGAAGTAGGCCTCGACACACACGTCGACGACGTCGTAGGGCTCATCACGCAGGAGGACCTCACCGAGGTGGTCCTCGTCGGGCACAGCTACGGCGGACTCGTCGTCTCGTCGGCCGCCAACCAGGCCCCCGACCGGATCGCCCACATGGTCTACCTCGACGCGATGGTCCCGGAGGACGGGGAGAGCGCGATCGACATCATGCCCGTGACGCAGGTGTTGATCGACATGGCGGTGAGTTCAGGTACCGGCTGGCGGATTCCGCCCATGCCCGAACTGCCGCCGCCCGGGGGCCTGTTCGGCGTCACCGACCCGGCGGACATCGCCTGGCTGCGGACGACGCTCTCGGACCAGTCGGCGCGCTGCCTCCAGCAGTCGGTACGGCTGGACAACCCGGCCGCGCGGACGATCCCCCGCACCCACATCCACTGCGTGGGCAGCGAGCCGGAGGGCTTCGAGCGGCGGCCGGTCCCCGCGATCCAGCCCAACGGCACCCCGGCGCAGGTGTGGGAACTGGAGGCGGGCCACGACTGCATGATCACCAAGCCGGCCGAACTGGCCGACCTGCTCGGCAAGTTGGGCTGATCCGGTACCGGCCTCAGACCGGGGCCGGTGCCACCACCCCCGTCGGCTGGCACAGGACGAGGGCCAGGTCGTCGGTGGGCGGCCCGCCGGCGTGCGCGAGCAAGCGGTCGTACAGCACATGCAGCGCCGCGTCCGGTGTCGGCTCGCTCAACGCCGTCGCGCACTCGGTGAGCAGGGCGAACGGAGTGCCGTCGAGGGCGCGGGACTCGGTGAGGCCGTCCGTGTAGAGGAGGAGGCGGTCGCCGGGCTGGAGGCGGACCCGGTACTGCCGTGGGTCCGGGTGCAGGCCCAACGGCAGCGCGGGGACCCGGGGTTCGAGGAGTTCAAGCCGGTGGCCCGAGCGCAGGGGCGCCGGATGGCCGCAGTTGACGAGCCGCACCTCACCCGGCCCGAACTCGGCCAGCACCGCCGTGACGAAGTCCTCGGGGCCGAGACCGGGCGTCAGCCGGGCGTCCAGCGCCCTCGCGAGGCTCGCCAAGTCCGGTGCCGTATAGACGAGTTCACGGAACCCGATGAGCGTGTCGGCCGCCGTCCGCAGCGCGTCGAGCCCGTGCCCGCGCGCGTCCCCGACCAGCACCCGCAGGCCGTACGGCGTCACCGCGAGGTCGTACAGGTCGCCGCCGACCGAGGACTCGCGGTTCGCACAGTGGTAGCGGGTGCTGACATGGGTGCCGGAGAGGGTGCGGGAGACGGGCCGCAGGATCGTCTCCTGGGTGATCCGGGCCACCTCCCGCGCCTCCGCGAGCCGTTCCCGCAGCCGGCCGCGCTGCCTCGCCGCGTACACACTGCACACGCAGCCAAGGAGCAGCCCGCCCCAGCGGACGGCGAACCCGGCGTTCAGCTGTGTCCCCGCGCCGAGCCCCGCCGCCAGCGCGAGCAGCACCGTCCAGCAGCAGACCAGGAGCGTACGGCGGGCCCCCAGGAACGTGGCGGCCATCAGCGGTCCGATCGCCAGCAGCGGCAGGATCGGCTGCACCCGGCCGATCAGCAGACCCGGGGTGGCCGCAAGCAGACAACCGACCGGTGCGACGAGCAGGCGGCGTCCCCCGTCCCTCGCGTTCGTGTCCCTCGCGTTCACGCCACGACGATCGCGGAATTCCTGGCTCCGCACCTGCGGCACGGGGGAGTTGACCGGCTCTCGATCACAACTCGTCGGAGTCGGGACGGAAGATGATCGAAAAGGGCGGCCGTTCCGGTGGTACGGCGACTTTTCCGGTCGGCCGTGAGCCGCGTTCCGGGACCTCCGCATGGAGTCGGTGACGTACGGACACACTGGCCTCGTGCCGGACAGGACTGACCCGAACCCCGGGAACCTCGGGAATCTGCCGCCCGAGACCCGCAGTTTTGTCGGGCGGCGCGCCGAACTCGCCCGGCTCCACGCCGCGTTGGACCCCGCCGTCGGCCCGGCCAGGCTGGTCAGCGTCGTCGGGGTCGGCGGGGTCGGCAAGACCCGGCTCGCGCTGCGCGCGGCGGCGGAGGTCCAAGCCGCGTACCCCAACGGGGTCTGGCTGGCCGAACTCTCCCCCCTGCACACCGCCGGACTCGTCGACCTCGCCGTCATGGAAACCCTCCGGCTCGCCGACCAGTCGACCCGCCCGGTCATCGACGTCATCACCGAATGGGCCCACGGCAAACGGCTGTTGATCGTCCTCGACTCCTGTGAGCACCTCCTCGCCGACTGCGCCAGACTCGCCGCCGCCCTACTGTCCCGCCTGCCCGGCCTGCGTGTCCTGGTCACCAGCCGGGAACGGCTCGCCCTGCCCGGCGAGGACGTCCTCCACCTCGAACCACTGCCCGTGGACGGCCGACCCGGCGCCCATGCCGCACCCGGTGCGGGTGACGCCGTGGCTCTGTTCGCCGCCCGCGCCGCAGCCGCCGGACGCCCCCTGCACGACGACGACTCGGCCGCCCGCGCCACCGCCGTCGCCGTCTGCCGTCGCCTCGACGGCATCCCGCTCGCCCTCGAACTCGCCGCCGCCCGCCTCGCCGAGCTGACCCTGGACCAGCTCCACACCCGACTCGGCGAACGCCTGCCCTCGGCGCTGGACCTGCTCGCCTCCGACACCGGCGAACGCCCGCCCCGCCACCAGACCCTGCGCACCGCCATCGGCTGGAGCCACGAGCTGTGCGCGCCTCTCGAACGCCTGCTGTGGGCGCGGCTGTCCGTCTTCAGCGGCGGCTTCTGTCTGGCGGCCGTCCGGCAGGTCTGCGCGGGCGGACCATTGCCCCAGGAGCGGATCGCCGGGCTGCTCGACCGGCTCGTGGCCCAGTCCATCGTGCTGCCCGACCCCGTCATCTCGGCCCGCTTCCGGATGCTCGACACCGTCCGCGAGTACGGCGCCGACTGGCTGCACGCCCTCGGCGAGGAACGCGCCGTACGCCAGCGCCACCGCGACCACTACGCCCGCCTCGCCCGCGAGGGCTGCGCCGAGTGGAACACCGGACGGCAGGTCGCCTGGTGCGAGCGCGTGCTGACCGAACACGCCAATCTGCGTACGGCCGTCGAGTGCGCGCTCGCCGAGCCGGACGGCGAGAGGTGGTCCACCGCCGTGGAGATGGCGGGCCATGTCGGCTTCCTGTGGCGGCACTGCGGCTACCTCCGCGAGGCCCAGCACTGCCTGGACCAGGCCCTCGCCGCCGAGTCGCCGCCCGGCCCCGGCCGCACCCTCGCCCTGTGGTCGCGCGGCGCGGTCGCCATCCTCCAGGGCGACCAGGAGGCGGCGGCCAACTGGGCGGTGCGCTGCGCCGACGCGGCCCGCGAACAGGGCTCCCCGGTCGCGCAGGTCGCCGCCGTCTACCTCAGGGGCGGCCACCTGGCACTCACCGGCAGGCAGGCCGAGGCCATCGACGTCCTCGCCGCGGCACCCCAACTCCCGGTCCAGGACGACGGGTTCGGCGCCGCCCAACTACAGGCCCGGCTCGCGCTGTCCCTCGCGCACGTGCTGCGCGGCGAGTTCGAGCGGGGCCGTGAGGTCGCCGACGAGGTGCGTACGGCAAGCCGGAAACAGGGCGAGTACTGGTGCGGGGCCTTCGCGGACTACCTGATAGCCCAGGCGGACCTGGCGCGCGGCGACATACCGGCGGCTGTGCAGGGCGCCCGCACCTCGATCGCCGGTCACGCGCTGCTGCACAACACCGTCGGCGCCGCCATGTCCCTCGACCTGCTGGCCGCCGCCGTCGTCAGCGCGGGCGACGCCCACCGCGCGGCCCGTCTCCTCGGCATCGGCACCCGCCTGTGGGAACTCACCGGCCGCGCCCAGATGGACTCCCCGGACCTGATCGCCACCCGCCGCACCTGCGAACTCCGGGTCCGCGAACACCTCGGCGACGACGCCTACACGACCGGCTACCGGGCGGGCCTGGCGATGTCGTACGACGAGGGAATCGCGTACGCGGCTGTCAGTCGGTGACGCGGGGTGGGGTCGCCGAACGGCAGGAACAGGGTCCGGGTGTCGATCAGCCAAGTCCCGTGCACCTGGCGGAAGGTGTCCTCGATGGGGGAGGCCGCCCTGGACGGGGGGACCGGGCGGGACCATACCGCCGTGGTGGCCGTCGACTCGGTACGTCGTGAAGTAGGCGGTCGAGATCGCGGTGTCGCGGGAGGTGAGGGTGACCAGGACGTTCGACATCGGACGGCGCGAGAGCCGCCCGGCGGGGCGGGCGCCGAAGTACTTCCGCAGCGCCTCCCGCCCCTCGACCGAATTACACCGCCACGTACGTCACCGGCTCGCTCCCCGTCATGACCTCCGCCTGCCCCAGCTTCACCAGCCGCCGCAGATGCGCCTCCGCCTCGGAGACCGCGATGTTCCGTGACTGGTAG
Organism: Streptomyces sp. STR69; assembly: GCF_024519455.1. Lineage (GTDB taxonomy): Bacteria > Actinomycetota > Actinomycetes > Streptomycetales > Streptomycetaceae > Streptomyces. The sequence goes on from NZ_JALJRY010000005.1 coordinate 248,785, forward strand.
GGGATTTGGGCCCAGGGCCGGTTCCACTCCATCCGCTCGGCCACCTGCCAGGCGGTGAGCGGCTCCGACAGCAGTGCGAGCAGCCCGGTCAGCCGGTCCTCGTGGTGCGTGAGCAACTCCCGTACCCGGCCGGACGCGTCGGTGAAGGTGTACTGGTGGGCCGGGAGCACCTCGGCGGGTGCGAGGCGCCCGACCCGCTCCAGGGAGGCGAGGTAGTCGCCGAGGGGGTCGGCGATCGTGGTGTCGTCCGGGTCCTCGTACAGGCCGATGTGCGGGGTGATCTCGGGAAGGAGGTGGTCGCCGGAGAACAGCCGCCCGTGGCCCGGGAGTTGGGCCGGGTGTTCCTCTTCCAGGTGCAGGCAGACATGGCCCGGCGTGTGGCCAGGGGTCCAGATTGCGCGCAGTCGCCGACCTGCCAGGTCGAGGAGTTCGCCGGGGACGATCTCCCGGTCGGGCAGCGCGGGCGCGAGGCCAGGGACACTGCGCGGACGGGCCGCCCGGAGCGGGGCGAGGTGCTCCTCGGGGGCGCCGGCCGCCGCGAGCTTCGCGGTCATGTACGCCAGCCAGCGGCCCGGTTCGGTCGAACGGGCCCGCCGTACGATCGCCGTGTCCGCCGCGTGCATCGCGAGCCACGCACCGGACGCCTCGCGCACCCGCCCGGACAGGCCGTGGTGGTCGGGGTGGTGGTGGGTGATGATCACGCCGTGCACCTCGCCGACCTGCGTACCGCAGGCATCGAGGCCCGCGACGAGGGTGTCCCAGGAGGCCGGGTCGTCCCAGCCGGTGTCGACCAGGACCGGGCCGCGGTCGGTGTCGACGACGTAGACGAGTGTGGTCCCAAGTGGGTTGTCGGGGATGGGGACTTCGATGGAACGAACACCGCCGCCGTGGTCGTGGACCTGACCCGTGGACGTCATGGACTCCCCAATCGCCGCCTTCCGGCCACTATACGTGGACTCCATCGACCGGAACTGGTATTCAGTCCTCGTATCTGATGGATCGTCAGACAGCGGTTCAGGCAGCGGTACCGGGGAGGCGTTCGGCCATGACGGAGCTCGTGGAACACCGACAGCTGTTCATCGGCGGGGAGTTGACCGACCCCCTGGGCAAGGACGTCATCGAGGTGATCTCCCCGCACACCGAGGAGGTCATCGGACGCGTCCCGCACGCGTCGAGCCAGGACGTGGACCGCGCGGTCGCCGTGGCCCGCGAGGCCTTCGACGAGGGACCCTGGCCGCGCATGACCCTCGACGAACGGATCGCGGTCGTCACCCGCATCAAGGACGCGATAGCCGCCCGGTACGAGGAGATCGGCCGCGTCATCTCCTCCGAGAACGGGTCGCCGTACTCCTGGAGCATCCTCGGGCAGGCCCTCGGCGCGATGATGGTGTGGGACGCGGCGATCACCGTCGCGAAGAACTTCACCTACGAGGAGTACCGCGACGGGGTCCTCGGCAAGATCCTCGTACGGCGGGAGCCGGTCGGAGTGGTCGCGGCCGTGGTGCCGTGGAACGTCCCGCAGTTCGTGGCCGCCGCCAAGCTCGCGCCCGCGCTGCTCACCGGCTGCACGGTGATCCTGAAGCCGTCGCCCGAATCGCCCCTGGACGCCTATCTGTTGGGCGAGATCACCAAGGAGGCCGGGCTGCCGGACGGCGTTCTGTCGATCCTCCCCGCCGACCGCGAGGTCAGCGAGTACTTGGTCGGACACCCCGGCATCGACAAGATCTCCTTCACCGGTTCGGTCGCGGCCGGCAAGCGCGTGATGGAGGTCGCCGCCCGCCATCTCACCCGCGTGACACTGGAGTTGGGCGGCAAGTCGGCGGCGATCGTGCTGCCCGACGCGGACATCACCACGTCCGTCCCCGGCATCGTCTCGGCGGCCTGGATGAACAACGGCCAGGCGTGCGTCGCCCAGACCCGCATCCTCGTACCCCGTTCGCGCTACGACGAGTTCGCGGACGCGTTCGCGGCGGCGGCGAGCGCTCTCGTGGTCGGCGACCCGCTCGACCCGGCCACCCAGGTCGGCCCGCTCGTCGCCAAACGCCAGCAGCAGCGCAACCTCGACTACATCCGCATCGGGCAGGAGGAAGGCGCCAAAATCCTTACGGGCGGCGGCCGTCCACCCGGCCTCGACCGCGGCTGGTACGTCGAACCGACCCTCTTCGGAGACGTCGACAACTCCATGCGCATCGCCCGCGAGGAGATCTTCGGCCCGGTCATCTGCCTCCTCCCGTACGGCGACGAGACCGAGGCAGTGAAGATCGCGAACGACTCCGACTACGGGCTGAGCGGCAGCGTGTGGACCGCCGACGTGGCCCACGGCATCGACATCGCCCGCCAGGTCCGCACCGGCACCTACAACGTCAACACCTTCAGCCTCGACATGCTCGGCCCCTTCGGCGGCTACAAGAACAGCGGTCTGGGACGGGAGTTCGGGCCCGAGGGCTTCTCCGAGTTCCTCGAACACAAGATGATCCACCTGCCGGCCGGCTGGGAGGGGTGAGCCGGATGGGGGTACCTCCCGCGCGAGCGTATTCGAGCGTGGGGGCGGGTGACCGCTGGCAGGTCGAGGTCGACCGCTCCGTCTGCATCGGCTCGGCCCAGTGCATCCACCAGGCCCCGGACCGCTTCCGCCTCGACTCGGCCATGCAGTCCCACCCGGCCGAACCGGAGACCGACGCCAACGAGCTGATCCTCGCGGCGGCCGAGGGCTGCCCGGTGGAGGCCATCATGATCACGCTGCTGGGCAGCGGCGAGCCGGTGTTCCCGCCGGAGGAGTAGCCGGACAGGTCCTAGCTGGGCTGGAGGGCGGCGAACAGCGCTCGGACGCGGGTGCCGTCGGCCCGCGCCCAGGCGCCGGTGACCTGGCCGAGCGCACCCTCGGGAGGCGTGGAGCCAGGGGTCAGCACCCGGTGCAGCCGCAGGGTCGGGCCGTCGGGTACGGCGAACTCGGTTGCTGTGTCTGTGTCGTTGGGGGCACCCAGGTCGGGGACGCGTGCCGCGCCGGTCCAGGAGCGGGCGACCTCCCGGTCCGGGGTGTCGGAGACGCTCTGCGCCTGCGCCTCCGCGCGCCCCTCGACGAGTGCCGCCAACTCGGCGGTGAGCACCGGGTCGTGGCAGCCGTCGTAGGCCCAGCGCGGACCGAGCACGCCGTGCTCCATGGTGCCGACCAGGGCGTGTTCGGCGCCGGGGAGCGGGGCGGCCCGGTAGGTGAGCGGCACGAGGTAGGCCCCGGAGCCGTCGGTGACGACCATGAACTCGATGCCGACCTCGCCCTCGGGGTCGTCGAGCCGGAACCCGCCGGCCTTCGCCAACTCCGGTTCGGCGGGGCCGTGATACCAGAGGCGGGTGGGCAGCCAGGTGGTGAGGAGTTCGAGCTTGGTGGGCTTGAGGTGGGTGCGGTGGATGATCGCCATACGGGGATTATCGGTCGGCGCCCGGCTCCGTGAGGTCGATCAGGCGGCACACCGTCTCGATGTCGATCTTCACCTGGGCGATGGAGGCGCGGCCCGACAGCCAGGTGATCAGGGCCGAGTGCCAGGTGTGCTCGATCACGCGGACGGCGGAGAGCTGCTCCGGCGTCGGATGTTCCAGGCCCATCGCGTCCAGGATGATCACCGTGGTCTGCCGGGAGACCTGGTCGACCTCGGGGGAGACGCTGCGGTCCGCGAAGGTCAGCGCGCGGACCATCGCGTCGGCGAGATGAGGCTCCCGCTGGAGCGCGCGGAAGGCCCGCATCAGGGTCTCCGCGACCCGCTCGGCGGCCGTCTCGCCGCCCGGCGGCTTCTTGCGGAGCGTGCCGTGCATGTGCTCCAACTGGTCCTGCATCGTGGCCACCAGGAGATGCACCTTGGAGGGGAAGTACCGGTACAGCGTGCCGAGCGCGACCTGCGAGGACTCCGCGACCTCCCGCATCTGCACGGCGTCGAAACCGCCCCGGCTCGCCAACTGCGCGCTCGCGTGCAGGATGCGGCGCCGACGGGCCTCCTGCCGCTCGGTGAGGGGCGGCGAGGTCCGCGCAGTGGCTTCGGGCTTGGCTTCCACTGGCATGGCTCCCGTTCCGTGACTGTTTCCGTGACTGTCGGTGAGGGCGGGTGATCGGACCGATCATGGCAGGGTCTCGGCCGTGGTGTGAATCACCTGATCCACTTCTCACAGCGCCCGTACCGGCCGGTAGATTCAGAACCTCCTGGACGATCAAGTCTGAAACTTGTTCTAGATTAGCGTCCCGGCGTAATCTCGCGGGACAGTGCAGGCAGAAGGGGGCTCAGAGTGACCGCTGAGGCCAGTCAGGCGGGTCCCCAGGAGGACTCGGCAGCCGACGGCGAGCGACCGCTCCGTATCGCACTCCTCACCTACAAAGGGAACCCGTTCTGCGGTGGCCAGGGCGTCTACGTCCGCCATCTCTCCCGCGAACTGGCCCGCCTCGGGCACCGCGTCGAGGTCATCGGCTCGCAGCCGTACCCGGTCCTCGACGAGGGCTACCCCGGCGTCTCCCTGACCGAGCTGCCCTCGCTCGACCTCTACCGCTCCCCGGACCCCTTCCGCACCCCGAAGCGCGACGAGTACCGGGACTGGATCGACGCGCTCGAAGTCGCGACGATGTGGACCGGCGGCTTCCCTGAGCCCCTCACGTTCTCGCTCCGCGCCCGCCGCCATCTCCGGTCCCGCCGCGGCGAGTTCGACATCGTGCACGACAACCAGACGCTCGGCTACGGCCTGTTGGGCGACGTCGGCGCCCCGCTGGTGACGACGATCCATCACCCCATCACCGTGGACCGGCAGTTGGAGCTGGACGCGGCGGAGACCTGGCGGCAGCGGATGTCCAAGCGCCGCTGGTACGCCTTCACCCGGATGCAGAAGCGGGTCGCCCGCAGGCTCCCCTCCGTCCTCACCGTCTCTGGCACCTCGCGCCAGGAGATCATCGACCACCTCGGCGTCCGCGACGACCGCATCCACGTCGTCCACATCGGCGCCGACACCGACCAGTTCTCCCCGGACCCCGCCGTGCCCCAGGTACCGGGCCGGATCGTCACCACGTCCAGCGCGGACGTCCCCCTCAAGGGCCTCGTGTTCCTCGTCGAGGCCCTGGCGAAGGTCCGCACCGAACACCCCGACGCCCACCTGATCGTCGTGGGCAAACGCCCCACGGAGGGCCCGGTCGCCCAAGCAGTCGAGCGCTACGGCCTCGAAGGCGCCGTCGAGTTCGTGAAGGGCATCTCCGACGCCGAACTCGTCGACCTGGTCCGCTCGGCGGAGGCCGCCTGCGTGCCCTCGCTGTACGAGGGCTTCTCGCTCCCGGCGGCGGAGGCGATGGCCACGGGTACGCCCCTCGTGGCGACGACGGGCGGAGCGATCCCGGAGGTCGCCGGGCGTGACGGCGAGACCTGCTTGGCGGTACCGCCGGGCGACCCCGGCGCGCTGGCCACCGCCCTGAGCCGACTGCTGGCCGACCCGGAACTGAGGATGCGGCTCGGCCGGGCCGGGCGGGAGCGGGTACTGGACCGCTTCACCTGGGCCAAGGCCGCCGAGGGCACGGCGGCCAGGTACCGCGAGGCGATAGCGGGCCGCACGACCTCTCCATCCCCGTCTCCGACCAGTGTTACCGGCGTCTATCCCGAAAGCAGGGCCACGTGCTGACCGTCGACTTCTCCCGGTTCCCGCTCGCCCCTGGCGACCGTGTCCTGGACCTCGGGTGCGGTGCCGGGCGGCACGCGTTCGAGTGCTACCGGCGAGGGGCACAGGTCGTCGCCCTCGACCAGAACGCCGAGGAGATCCGCGAGGTCGCTAAGTGGTTCGCGGCGATGAAGGAGGCCGGCGAGGCCCCGGCCGGCGCCACCGCCACCGCGATGGAGGGCGACGCGCTCCAACTCCCCTTCCCCGACGAGTCGTTCGACGTCGTGATCATCTCCGAGGTGATGGAACACATCCCGGACGACAAGGGCGTGCTCGCCGAGATGGTCCGGGTCCTGAAGCCCGGCGGCCGGATCGCCATCACCGTCCCGCGCTACGGCCCCGAGAAGGTCTGCTGGGCGCTGTCCGACGCCTACCACGAGGTCGAGGGCGGCCACATCCGCATCTACAAGGCGGACGAACTCCTCACCAAGATCCGCGAGGCCGGCCTCAAGCCCTACGGCACCCACCACGCACACGCGCTGCACTCGCCGTACTGGTGGCTGAAGTGCGCGTTCGGCGTGGACAACGACAAGGTGCTGCCGGTGCAGGCGTACCACAAGCTCCTGGTCTGGGACATCATGAAGAAACCCCTCGCCACCCGGGTCGCCGAGCAGGCGCTCAACCCGCTGATCGGCAAGAGCTTCGTGGCCTACGCGACCAAGCCGCACCTCCCCCTGGCGGAAGCCAAGTGACCGCTCCCCGGACAGAACACCTCGTCCTGCCCGGGGTCCTCACCGCGGAGGAGGCCGCCGCGACCGTCGCCGGCATCCTCGCCGTGCAGCGGGAGGACGGGGCGATCCCGTGGTTCCGGGGCCATCACCTCGACCCGTGGGACCACACCGAGGCCGCGATGGCGCTCGACGCGGCGGGCGAACACGAGGCCGCCGAGCGGGCGTACACCTGGCTCGCCCAGCACCAGAACGAGGACGGCTCCTGGTACGCGGCCTACGCCGACGGCGACGCGCACGACGTCACCGACCGGGGCCGCGAGACCAACTTCGTCGCCTACGTGGCCGTGGGCGTGTGGCACCACTACCTCTCGACCGGCGACGACACGTTCCTGGACCGGCTGTGGCCCACGGTCTACGCGGCCGTCGAGTTCGTGCTGCGGTTGCAGCAGCCGGGCGGGCAGATCGGCTGGAAGCGGGACGCCGACGGCACGGACACGGCCAATGCGCTGCTGACCGGTTCCTCCTCGATCCACCAGGCGCTGCGCTGCGCGCTCGCCATCGCCGAACAGCGTGAAGAACCGCAGCCCGACTGGGAGTTGGCGGTCGGCGCGCTGCGGCACGCGATCCGCCGGCATCCGGAACGGTTCCTGGACAAGGACCGTTACTCGATGGACTGGTACTACCCGGTCCTGGGCGGCGCGTTGACCGGTACGGAGGCCAAGTCCCGGGTGGAGGAGGGCTGGAGCCGCTTCGTCGTGCCCGGGCTCGGGGTGCGGTGCGTCGTCCCCAACCCGTGGGTGACGGGGGGCGAGTCCGCCGAACTCGCCCTGGCGCTGTGGGTGTTGGGGGAGTCCGACCGGGCGCTGGAGATTCTCCAGTCGATACAGCACCTGCGCGATGCGGAGACCGGGCTGTACTGGACGGGGTATGTCTTCGAGGACGACGCGGTCTGGCCGCGTGAGCTGACGACGTGGACTGCGGGGTCGTTGCTGCTTGCGGTGGCGGCGCTGGGGGGCCATGACGCGACGTGTGCGGTGTTCGGGGCGGAGCTTTTGCCCGATGGGCTGGATCCGGACTGTTGTTAGCTGCGGGCCGACCCCGCGCCCCTGATCGGCGTCGCCGATTCAGGGGCGCGGGGAACTGCGCGATCAGCGACGACGGACCCGCAGTCGCCAAACCTCAGGAACGGTTCACCCGGTTGGCGATCGCATGGCCGATAAACAGGTAGACGATCGCGGCGAGTCCGTAACCGCACACGACCCGCGCCCACGCCTCGTCGAAAGTGAAGAGGTCGCGGGACCAGCCCGCGAGCCAGTTGGCCGTGCGGTGGACGAACTGCACGAGGTCGTTCGCGCGGTTGGCGTCCAGCAGGTACATCAGGATCCAGAGGCCCAGGATGAGGGCCATGATGTCGGCGATGATCACGATGACATTGCCGGCGGAATTCGAACCGCGTCGGTAAGGGGACATGCCAACCGGGTTGCCGCTCCGCCCGCGATGAAACCAGTCACCGGTGAAACCCGAACGGCGTCCCCCGGGTGGCGCAACCGCCCGGGCCGGGTGAGGCTGCCGGGGTAAGGACACCCACTCGGGGAAAACCCCGGAGGATTCCGTGCCCGTACCGATACGGCGCCTCTTCGTGGCGCTCTCCCTGTGCTGCGCCCTGCTCGCCGGAGCCACCGCCTGCGGCAGCGCCACCGAGGACGCCACGCAGAACACCGCGGCCGTCGTCGCCGCTGCCGCCGCGACCCCGAGCCCCAGCACCACCGCCGAGCGTCAGAGGCTCGCCAAGACCCGCTTCGTCGCGAACGCGGGCCTCGCCGCCGGTGCCACCTACCAGTGGATCGTGAAGCCCTGGAAGGCCGGCAAGTTCAAGAAGGGCGCGAGCGGACGCAGGTTCGCCCTCGTCAAGGCGGGTCTCGCGGGCGCGTTCGCGTACAACCGGCTCAAGGCGGCCAAGAAGAACGCCCAGGGCGACCCCACGCTCTCCAAGGCGCTCGCCCCGCTGACCGCCGGCATCGACTCCCTCAAGGACCTGCCGTCCAAGCTCCGCAAGGGCGACTCGACGGACGCGACGGCGAGTTCCTTCGACGACATCATCAACAAGGTCAAGGACGCCGGGAAGAGCGCGGGCGCCGAGGTGACCGACAAGGTGCCGTCGGCAGGCCAACTGGCGGGCGGCTCCTAGGAGTTCAGCTCCGCCAGCACCCGCAGTGTGTGCGGGTCGGGCGCAAGGGCCAGCAGGTCGGTCACCGGGCCCTTGCGCCACAACTCCAGCCGTTCCGCGATCCGTTCACGCGGGCCGACGAGCGAGATCTCGTCGGCGAACGCGTCCGGTACGGCCAGTACGGCCTCCTCCCGGCGTCCGCCGAGGAACAACTCCTGTATCCGGCGGGCCTCTTCCTCGTACCCCATGCGCGCCATCAGGTCGGCGTGGAAGTTACGGGCCGCGTGCCCCATCCCGCCGATGTAGAAGCCGAGCATCATCTTCACGGGGAGCAGGCCTTCGGCGACGTCGTCGCAGACCTTCACCTGCGCCATGGGCGCGACGAGGAAGCCCTCTCGGAAGTCGGTCGTCCCGTACACCTCCGGCCGGCTGGGCGACCAGTACAACGGCAGCCACCCGTCCGCGATCCGCGCCGTCTGCGCCACGTTCTTCGGCCCCTCGGCACCCAGCAGGATCGGCAGGTCGGAGCGGAGGGGGTGGGTGATGGACCTGAGCGGCTTGCCGAGCCCGGTACCGTCCGCGCCCCGGTACGGATGCGCGTGGAAGCGCCCGTCCACCTCGACCGGCGCCTCCCGGCGCAGCACCTGCCGTACGACCTCGACGTACTCCCGGGTCGCGGTCAGCGGTGACTTGGGGAACGGCCGCCCGTACCAGCCCTCCACCACCTGCGGTCCCGACAGCCCGAGCCCGAGCATCATCCGTCCGCCCGACAGATGGTCGAGGGTGAGCGCGTGCATCGCGGTGGTGGTCGGCGAGCGGGCCGCCATCTGCGCAACTGCCGTCCCCAGCTTGATCCTTGAGGTCTGCGCGGCGATCCAGGTGAGGGGAGTGAAGGCGTCGGAACCCCATGACTCGGCCGTCCACACGGAGTCGTATCCGAGCCGCTCCGCCTCCTGGGCCAGCGGCACATGGTCGGCGGAGGGCCCGCGCCCCCAGTACCCGAGTGCGAGACCGAGCCGCATATCGCCTCCACAGTCAGCCATCTGACGGATCGTCAGCCAGTCGATGGGACGGCTGCGACTGTACGACAACGGCCCCCCGCCCGGAAGGGCGAGGGGCCGTGGGAGACGGTGCGGGGCTCAGCCGCGCTGGATCCCGGAGGTGTCCTGCAGTACGCCACGACGACCGTCCTGCGTCTGCGCGATCAGCGCGGCACCGCGCTGATCGACGGCCAAGTACCAGGTACCCGGCGCGAGTTCGGCGATCGGCGACGGCGAACCGTCCTCCCCGAACAGCGGCCGGGCCACCGGCACGGCGAACCAGAACGGCGAGAACTCCCCGCCCGGAGGCGGCGTCGGCTGCGGCTGGGGCTGACCGAAGGGCTGCGCGGTCTGCGCCTGCTGCGGCGGAGTGCCGTACGTCGGCTGCGGCGCACCGGCGCCGACACCCGGGTAGCCGTAACCACCGGGAGGCTGGGCGCCGTAGGGCTGCGGGGCGACCGGCTTGGGGGCGGGGACGAGGGCGACCTGGAGGGCCGGGACGAGAGGCGTCGCGACGGCGGCACCGGCCAGGGCGAGGGCCGCGATGAAGCCGAGGATGAGGCCCGCGCCGGCGCTGACGTTGTCCCCGACGTCCACCAGCGTCCAGAACAGGGCCCACGCGGTGAGGACCGTGAACGCCACGCCGACTGTGCCGAGGTCCAGGCCCAGGATCTTGCGCGGCTGGGGCAGGCTGCGGTTGACGACGATGAGAGCGGCACCGATGACGCCGCCCATGTAGGTACCGAGGCCGTTACCGAGGCTCGTCCACGCGGTGATGTCCAGGTTGTACCCGTTGGCCGTGTAGAACTTGAGGAACGACGCGATGAAGAGCAATACCGCTGCCCCGATCACCACACCGTCGCCTCGTGTGAGGGAGCGGATATTCACTTCAGGTCCTTCGTAGGTCGTCTCGTCGTCGGTTGACCCTATCGTCCACCTTGCCAGGGTGTCCGCCCGGATCAGCCCACTGATCGCTACCCGCGCAGGAAACTCACGATTCCCTCAGAGATCCCCTGCGCCGCCGCCTGTCTCCAGGCGCCGTTCGTCAGCAGTGCCGCATCCTTGCTATCGCGCATATTGCCGCACTCGATGAACACCTTGGGAACCGTTGACAGATTGAGACCGCCCAGGTCCTTACGCGTGACGAGACCGGTGCCGTCACCGACGTAGTTGGCGGGCGCCTCGCCCGTCGCTCGCCGGTAGTCGCTCTCGATGTTGCGGCCGAGAACGGCGGACGGGGCGACGATCGCGCGGGTGTCGGCGGCGCCCGCGTGCACGGAGCCCGGCAGGATCACATGGAAACCGCGGTCGCCGGCCGGGGCGCCGTCCGCGTGGATGGAGATCGCGGCGTCCGCGTGCGCGTCGTTGCCGATCTTCGCCCGCTGGTCGACACAGGGCCCCCATGACGGGGAGCCGCCGTCGTGGGTCAGCTTCACCGTGGCGCCCTGCCGCTCCAGGATCTTCTGCAGCCGATGGGACACGTCCATCGTGAACTGGGCTTCCGCGTAACCCGCGTTGGTGGACGTCCCGGTCGTGTCGCACTCCTTCCGGTTCGTGCCGATGTCCACCTTGCGGTTGATCTCGGCGGTGTGCTGGAAGTTGGTGATGTTGTGCCCCGGGTCGATGACGACGACCTTGCCCGTGAGGGGCCTGGAGTTCGGCGGCTTGTCGTCGTTCGACGCGGTGCTCGTGGGCGACACGGGCGCACTGGACGCCGGTGCCGACGCACCGGCCGCCGCGTTCCCCGAGCCACCCGGCCCGCCCACCGCCTCGTACACGAACCACCCGATCAGCGCCCCCGGCACCAGCGCGGCCAGCGCCACGGTCAGGGGTCCTCGACGGGACCGACGGGGCTGTGGAGGATCGAAGTCCGGACCTGCGTACGACACGTGAGCCACCCTAGCCGCCTGACGGTGCGCTCCCGCCGAAGCGGCGACAAGCGCCGCCAGGAGTCGCGGTCGACCCCCGCCCGGACCGCCCGGCCGTTCTCAGACGCCGGTGCCTGTGCGCCGTAGGACCCGAAGCGAGTCCGTCACCGACACCTCCGTGAACGCACCCGATTCCAGGGCCCGTTGGTACACGCGGTACGGGGCCTGCCCGGTGAACTCGTCCTCCGGGTCCGGGAACACGTCGTGGATGACGAGCAGCCCGCCCTCGGCGACATGGGGCGCCCAGCCCTCGTAGTCGGCGGTCGCGTGCTCGTCGGTGTGACCGCCGTCGATGAAGACGAGGCCGAGGGGAGCGCCCCAGACGCGAGCCACCTGCGGCGACCGCCCGACAAGCGCCACCACGTGCTCCTCGAGCCCCGCCCGGTACAGGGTCCTGCGGAACGTGGGCAACGTGTCCATCAGCCCGATCTCCGGGTCGACCGTCTCCGGGTCGTGGTACTCCCACCCCGGCTGCTGCTCCTCGCTGCCCCGGTGATGGTCGACCGTGAGCGCGGTGACACCGGCCGCGCGGGCCGCATCGGCGAGGAGGATGGCGGAGCGCCCGCAGTACGTCCCGACTTCCAGCAAGGGCAGCCCGAGGCCTCCGGCTTCCACGGCGGCGGCATACAGGGCCAGTCCTTCACCGACCGGCATGAATCCCTTGGCGGCCTCGAACGCGGCAAGGATTTCGGGCTTGGGTGCCGGGGGCATGGGGGACCTCTCGATCGGGGGGAGGGCATTGCTTTCTAGGGGCGCGGGGCTGTGTCGATATGCGGCTGCGCCGCGTGGGCGCGACCAGCCCCCACACACCCGCAGCCAACAAACTACCGACTACGCGCTCACAGTCTCCCCGGGCAACGAAAGATCCAGGTCAACCGCAACCTCGTCACCGCCGTGCGTCGCAGACGAGGCGAGCGGCCCATGCCCGGTGGCACGCGCCGCCAGGACATACGCGCCCTGGGACGGGACCGCGAGGGCGTAGGTGCCGTCCTCGTCGGAGAGCGTCGCCCCCGCCTGCCGCCCCCGCCGATCGATCAGCGTGACCTTGGCCCGCGCGACAGGCGAACCGTCGGCGCCCAGCACCCGCCCCCGGAAGCCCCGCAGGATCTCCTCGGCGCGCTCCAGGTTGGCCTCCTCCTCGCTGCTGAAGTTCAACTGCGGCGCCCGGTCGGGCTTGGGGAGGAACAGGGCCATCAGCAGGCCGACGGCGACCGCACCCGTCGCGATCATGAAGGACACCCGGAATCCATGCATCGTGGGGATCGCGACCCCGCCCACATGGTTCGCGGTGTTGGCCAGCACCATCCCGATCACGGCGCTCGACACGGACGTACCGATGGACCGCATCAGGGTGTTGAGCCCGTTCGCCGCACCGGTCTCGGACGCCGGCACCGCACCCACGATCAGCGCGGGCAGCGACGAGTACGCGAGACCGATGCCCGCACCCAGCACGACCGCGATGACCAGGCTCTGCCAGGCCGCGCTCATCAGGCCGATACCCGCGCCGTAGCCGACACCGATGATCAGCATGCCGATGATCAGGGTGACCTTGGGGCCGTACTTCGCCGAGAGACGGGCGTAGACGGGCGCCGTGAACATCATTGTCAGGCCCAGCGGCGCTACCAGCAGGCCGGCGGTGACCATCGACTGGCCGAGGCCGTAGCCGGTGGCCTTCGGGAGCTGGAGGAGCTGGGGCAGGACGAGGGAGACGACGTAGAAGGAGACGCCGACCATGATCGAGGCGAGGTTGGTGAAGAGGACCGCCGGACGTGCCGTGGTGCGCAGGTCCACCAGCGGGGCCTTCAGACGCAGCTCCATCACGCCCCACAGGAGCAGGACGACGGCCGCCGCGGCGAACAGGCCGAGCGTGGTGCCGGAGGTCCAGCCCCAGTCGCTGCCCTTGGTGATGGGGAGAAGGAAGAGGACAAGGCCGGCGGACAGGCCGATCGCGCCGAGCACGTCGAAGGTGCCCTCGGCGCGCATCGGGGACTCCGGTACGACGAGGAGGGTGAGGACGATGGCGAGGACACCCAGGCCGGCGGCGCCGTAGAACAGGGCGTGCCAGTCGGCGTGCTGCGCGACCAGGGCCGCGAGCGGGAGTGCGAGGCCGCCGCCGACGCCGATCGAGGAGCTCATCAGGGCCATGGCCGAGCCGAGCTTCTCGCGGGGCAGCATGTCGCGCATCAGGCCGATGCCCAGCGGTATCGCGCCCATCGCGAAGCCCTGGAGCGTACGGCCCGCGATCATCGTGAGGAGATCGCTGGTGAGGGCGCTGACGAGGGCGCCCACCACCATGATGGCCAGGCTGGTGATCAGCATCCGCCGCTTGCCGTAGAGGTCGCCGAGACGGCCCATGATCGGCGTGGCGACGGCTCCGGAGAGGAGTGTCGAGGTCAGGACCCAGGTGGCGTTGCTGGGCTCGGTGCTCAGCAGCTGCGGCAGGTCCTTGATGACCGGGACGAGCAGGGTCTGCATCACCGCGACAACGATGCCCGCGAAGGCGAGCACCGGCACGATGGCGCCGGACGCCCTCCGTGCGGGCTGGTCGGTCGACGTGTGCGTCATGGAGTGAGGCCTCCAGGCCGTAAGTGTGAGTGATCCGTGCGGGATAAGTGCACGGTAAACCTCGTATGCATGGGCAACTATTCCGATGCTTCGGCGTACTAACGAATCCTTGACCGTCCCATGAGTATCTGACCCCCCGTCAGCTCTGGCCATTTACTGAAACGTGTTCTAATCTCGCCCGGCATGAAGGCCTATGTCGCCGGCGTCGGGATGACCAGGTTCGAGAAGCCCGAGAGCCGGGAGTGGCAGTACTGGGACATGGTGCGGGAGGCGGGCAGCGCCGCCCTCGCGGACGCCGGGATCTCCTACGGCGACGTAGAACAGGTTCCTATCGGCTACTGCTTCCAGCCCTCGACCGCCGGCCAGCGCGCCGCCTATGAACTCGGTCTCACCGGCATCCCCGTCTACAACGTCAACAACAACTGCGCGACGGGTTCGACCGCCCTCATGCTCGCCCGCCAACTCGTCGAGGGCGGAGCAGCCGACTGCGTACTGGCGGTGGGCTTCGAGAAGATGAAGCGCGGCGCGCTCGGGGGCGGTACCGACGGAGGGGACTTCGCCACATCCCCTGTCGCCCGCCACTACGGCATCATGGCCGCCCGGCACGGCTTCGAGATGACCCCGCCCACCGCCCAGATCTTCGGCGACGCGGCCCGCGAACACATGGAGAAGTACGGCACGACCGAGGCCCAGCTCGCCGCCGTCGCCGCCAAGAACCACCGGCACTCGGCGCACAACCCGTACGCCCAGTTCCAGGACGTCTACGACGTCGACGACATCCTCGCGGCCCGGGTCGTCCACCACCCGCTGACGAAACTCCAGTGCTCCCCGACCTCGGACGGGGCCGCGGCGGCGGTCGTGGTCTCCGAACGCTTCGCGCAGGAACGCGAGTTGGCAGGCTCTCCCGTCGAGATCGTCGCCCAGGCGATGACCACCGACACCGAGGACTCCTTCTCCTCCGGCTCCTGCATCGACGTCGTCGGACAGCCCATGTCCCGGGCCGCCGCCCGCCAGGTCTACGAACGGTCCGGACTCGGCATCGAGGACGTGGACGTCGTAGAACTCCACGACTGCTTCTCGATCAACGAACTGCTGACGTACGAGGCCCTCGGCATGTGCGAACCAGGGGAGTCCGGGAAGCTCGTCGAGTCCGGGGGGACGACGTACGGCGGGCGGTGGGTGGTCAACCCGTCCGGCGGGCTGATCTCCAAGGGGCATCCGCTGGGGGCCACCGGGATCGCCCAAGTCGCCGAGCTGGTGTGGCAGTTGAGGGGTACGGCGGGGGAGCGGCAGGTGCCGGGGGCCGAGGTGGGGCTCGCCCACAACATCGGTCTTGGCGGGGCCGCGGTGGTCACGCTGCTGCGGGCGACGTAGGTCTTAGGACGGGCCCGGGGCCGGGGCGAAATGCCGATGCAAGGGGCGCGGGCCGGTTGAGAGTATGACAAACATGCCCCGAGCCGCTGATGCCTCCCGAACAGCCCGCCCGCCCCGACAGGGTTCCACGCGGCCCGCCGCCTGGCTGGTCGTGGCGCTCGCGTGCGCCGGACAGTTCCTCGTCGTGCTCGACGTGTCCGTCGTCAATGTCGCCCTGCCGTCCATGCGGACCGACCTGGACATGAGCGCGTCCGGACTGCAATGGGTCGTCAACGCGTACGCCATCGCCTTCGCCGGATTCATGCTGCTCGGCGGACGCGCCGGAGACCTCTACGGCCGTAAACGGATGTTCCTGGTCGGGCTCGCGCTGTTCACCCTGGCCTCTCTGTGCGGCGGCCTCGCCCAGGACGGCTGGCAACTCCTGCTCGCCCGGGCCGTACAGGGACTGGGCGCCGCCGTGCTGGCACCCTCGACACTGACGATCGTCACCTCGGCGGTGCCGGAGGGCGCGGCCCGCGCCCGGGCCATCGCCACCTGGACGGCGGTCGGCGCCGGTGGCGGGGCCGCCGGCGGACTCGTCGGCGGAGTGCTCGTCGACACGCTGTCGTGGCGATGGGTGCTGCTGATCAACGTGCCCATCGGCGCGGTGGTGCTGGCCAGCTCGCTGCGGTGGCTCCCGGAGAGCCGGGCCGGCGACGGCCGGCGCCTCGACCTGCCGGGCGCCGTCCTGGTCACGGCGGGCCTCGGGGTGCTGGCCTACGGCATCTCGCAGACCGAGGCCGAGGGGTGGACGGCCGCCGCGACCCTGGCCCCGCTGGCCGCCGGACTCGCGCTGATCGCGCTCTTCCTGGCCGTCGAGGCCCGCACGGCGGCTCCGCTGATGCCGCTCGGCCTGTTCCGGTCCCGGGCGGTGTCGTCGGCCAACGCGGCGATGTTCCTGTGCGGCTCCGCGATGTTCTGCATGTGGTTCTTCATGACGCTGTACGCGCAGAACGTCCTCGGGTACACCCCGCTGGAGGCGGGGCTCGCACTGGTGCCGAGTTCCCTGGCCGTTCTCCTCGGCTCCAAGTCGGCACCCCGCTTCATGCCGCTCCTCGGCGCGCGCAACGTCGCCGTCCTCGGGACGCTGATCGCGGCGGTGGGCTTCGGCTGGCAGTCGCAGATGACCGCGCGGGGCGACTACCTCACCGAGATCATGTTCCCCGGAATCCTGATGATGCTGGGCGCGGGCCTGACCGCCACCCCGCTCGCCGCGCTCGCCACGTCGGGAGCCGCGCCGGGGGAGGCCGGTCTCGTCTCCGGGCTGGTCAACACCTCGCGCACGATGGGGGGTTCGCTGGGCCTCGCCGTGATGTCGACCATCGCGGCGGCGCGGGCGGCGGAGAGCGGCGGGAGTACGCCGGAGGCGCTGACGGCGGGGTACGCGCTGGCGTTCCGTACCGGGGCGGGGGTGCTGCTGGGCGGGGTGGTGCTGATGGCGGTGTGGCTGCCGTGGCGCAGGGCGGCGGTGCCGGCGGCCGTGGGCGCGGTGCCTGCGGCGAGCGCGGACGGCGATGTCGTGGTGGACGCCGAGGGCGCGGCTTCCACGAGTTTCGAGAAGTGAGGCAACGATCCGGGCGGCTCATGGACTCCTTTAGACATCTAGGAGGTGCCCATGGGGGATCGCAAGGAGGCTCGGGGGACTCGGGATGACGAGTTCCAGAGCTTCGTCATCGGCCGCTGGCCGCGGTTGATGCGGACGGCATTTCTACTGACGGGGGAGCAGCACGCCGCGGAGGACCTGGTCCAGTCGACGTTGGAACAGGTCTTCGTGGCCTGGCGCAAGGTCGGCTCGGCGGACGATCCGGAGGCGTACGTACGGCGCGTGATGATCAACGCGCACGCACGCAAACACCGCAGACGGCTCAAGGAGTTCCTGGCCCCGAAGGACGACTCGGGACTGGTGCGCGAGATCGCCGACACCGGTGACCGCATCGCCCAGGCCGAGGACCGCAACACCCTGCTGAAGGCACTGGCCCAACTGCCCCCGAGGCAGCGGGAAGCGGTGGTGCTGCGGTACTGGGAGGACCTGACCGAGACACAGACGGCGCAGGCGATGGGCTGTTCCGTCGGCGCGGTGAAGAGCAACGCGGCCAAGGGGATCGCGAAACTCCGCGCCATACCAGGACTCGCCGAGACGGTGACGCAGGGAGGGCCGAAGTGATGAGCGCGGACCGGGAGACGAACCACACCATGACGGACAGAGACATCGCCTTCCTGCTGGCCGATGCCGCGGACGAGGTCGAGATCGGCATAGCCCCCTACCAGGCGGTGATCCGCGGCGGCCGTCGCCGCCGGGCCCGCCGCTGGGCGCTCGCCACGGCCGCGGCACTGGTGATCACGGGCGCGTCGGGCACCCTCGCACTGGCCTCGCTGCGCGACACCGGCGGGGCGGAGGTGACGCCCGCGGTGTCCCAGAAGCCGACCCGGCCGTCGACACCGGAGGAGCGGCATGTGTACCTGCCGCAGGAGACGATGCTCGGGACGGGCACCGACAAGGGCAAGGACTGGTACGTCACGGTCGAGGTGTGGGGTGCCCCCCGCACCAAGGCGGAGGCCCAGGCCCAGCTGACCGCCATGTCCATCCGTGGCGATGAGCCCTGGGACAAGGACAACGCGTCCGCACTGATCGGCAAGGTCACGTACTTCGTACAGCAGTCGTACGGGAGCGGAGCCCCGACGTTCCTGATGGGCGACTCGGCCTCCCCGCAGGACACCATGGCGGGCACGGACCTCAAGTCGGGCGCGTCCACTCTGGACCCGAAGAAGACCGACGGCCCCCAGCGGCTGGTGGTCGGCCAGGTCGCCAAGACCGCGCGGACGGTCCAGTGCACCTGGAAGGACGGCACGTCCACCGAGGCCCACAGGGTGGCTTCGGGGGCCGATGTCAACAGCGACGAGGCGACGATCCGCCCGGTGGCCGGCTCTCCGGACAACTGGTTCGTGTGCGTAGGTCCGGAGGGGGCGTCGTTCGACTCGGTGAAGGTGACGAAGTAGGAGCTGCCCGGCCGCTCCCACTGCAGGTCCAGGGGGCGGCCGGAGGCACGTTGTCCTGGCCTACTCGGCCGGCCGCTTCCCGTAGTAGGGGCTGACGGTCCGGGCCGGCTTCCGCCGAATCACCCGCAGCATCCTGATCGTCGTCTCGTCGTCGCGCCCGGTGGTGGTCTGCCAGTCGACGCCCGAGCCGGTCAGGTCACTGACGAAGACGATCTCCGTCGCCGGGAGGATCCGCGCCCAGTCCGCCGCACCGAGCGGGGCCACCCCGTTCCAGGAGCGCACGCCCCGGCAACTCGACCTCGTACCCGGCCAACAGCTCACTCGCCCTCACTGTGCCGTGCGACTCGGGTTCGTCCTTTCCACCCGTCCCTTGAGGTGCATCCGCGCTACAACCAGCCCTGTTGGCGGGCCTCTCGCATGGCTTCCATGCGGTTGCGGGTGGCTGTTTTGCCGATGGCGGAGGAGAGGTAGTTGCGGACGGTGGACTCGGAGAGGTGGAGCTTCGTGGCGATGTCGGAGACCGTCGCGCCGTCCACCGAGGCCTTGAGGACGTCGCATTCGCGGGCGGTCAGCGGGTTCGGGCCCGCGCTCAGCGCGGCGGCGGCCAGCGCCGGGTCGATGACCGTCTCGCCGGTGAGGACGCGGCGGATCGCGGCGGCCAGGTCCTCCACCGGGCCGTCCTTCACCAGGAAGCCGGCCGCGCCCACCTCCATCGCCCGGCGGAGGTAGCCGGGGCGGCCGAAGGTGGTGAGGATCAACACCCGGCAGTCCGGGGCCTGTTCGCGGAGTTCGGCGGCGGCGTCGAGGCCGCTCATGCCGGGGAGCTCGATGTCCAGGAGGGCGACATCGGGGCGGTGCAGCAGGGCGGCGTCCACGATCGCGTCACCCCGCCCGACCTGGCCGACGACCTCCAGGTCCGCCTCCATGCCGAGCAGCAGGGCGAGGGCGCCGCGCATCATGCCCTGGTCCTCGGCGAGCAGCACTCTGACGGACTTGGCGGGCCGGTGGTCCCGGGGCATCTCATCCACGGGGCAAGGGTAAGGCCCGGGGGGATCCGGGGCGATTATCAAAAACTCTTCATTGTTCGCGTCCGCGAGTCTTGACGGTCTTCGGCTGCGGGCAAACAATCGCCTCGGCATTCCGTCGGCACCATGGAATTCCCCGAACAGAGCCGCTTTCGGAAAACTTTCGACAGTTCGACATTTCGATCGCGAATTGGTTCGGCATTTCGATCGAATGACGTCCGGTATATCGAACAGCCCCTCCAGAAAAAGAGGTGCACCGTGTTCTTGAGACTCCTCTGCGCTCGGCCGCACCGGCTGAGAAACGCGACCCTGGCCGCACTGTCGGCGCTCGTGACCGTCCTCGCGCTGGCCGTAGGCGTTCCGCAGGCGTCGGCAGCCACCTCGCTCCCGTGCGACATCTACGCCACCGCCGGGACACCGTGCGTCGCCGCGCACAGTCTCGTCCGGGCGCTCTACTCGTCGTACAACGGCTCGCTGTACCAGGTGCAGCGCGCCTCCGACAGCGCCACCGCGAACATCGGGCTGCTGGCGGCCGGGGGATATGCCAACGCGGCGGCCCAGGACTCGTTCTGTTCCGGTACGACGTGCATCATCACCAAGATCTACGACCAGTCGGCGCGCCACAACGACCTCACGATCGAGGGTGCGGGCGGGGCCGGCGTGGCCGATGTCGGGGCGCCCGCGGACGCCCTGCCGGTGACCGTCGGCGGGCACCAGGTCTACGGGCTGGAGATCTCGGCCGGGATGGGCTACCGCGACAACTCCACCTCGGGCGTGGCGACGAACGGCGCCGCCGAGGGGATGTACATGGTGACCTCGGGCACGCACGTCAACGGCAGTTGCTGCTTCGACTACGGCAACGCCGAGACCAACAACCAGGACACCGGCAACGGGCACATGGACGCGATCAACTTCGGTACCGAGTGCTGGTTCGCGCCCTGCTACGGCAGTGGCCCCTGGGTGCAGGCCGACCTGGAGAACGGGCTGTTCCAGTCGGACTCCGGGTACAGCAAGAACACGGCGAACACCGGCACCGGGGCGATACCGTTCGTCACCGCTTTGCTGAAAAACAACGGTCAGGACCATTTCGCGCTGAAATACGGAAACGCCCAGTCGGGGAGTCTCACGACCACCTATTCCGGGGGTGAACCCACCACGAGCGGTTACTCGCCCATGCACCAGGAGGGCGCGATCGTCCTGGGCACCGGCGGGGACAACAGCAACGGCTCCATCGGGTCGTTCTTCGAGGGCGTCATGACGGCCGGCATCCCGACGGACGCCGCCGACAACTCCGTACAGGCCAACATCGTGTCCGTCGGCTACGGCGGCTCGACCGGGACCACCGGGACGCTCGCGGCCGGTTCGGAGATCTCGCTGCGGGCGACGACCTCGTGCTGCACGGCCGACTACATCCGCCACCAGAACAACGCGGCGGTCCTCTCGGCCATCACGTCCAGCAGCGCGGCGCTCGACAAGGGCGACGCCACCTGGATCGTCCGCAGGGGTCTGGCCGACAGCTCCTGCTACTCCTTCGAGTCGCGGAACTACCCCGGCGACTTCCTGCGCCACTACAACTACCAGCTCTACCGCCAACCCATGGTCGGCACCGCGCAGTTCAGACAGGACGCCACGTTCTGCGCCTCGACCGGCAAGAGCGGCACGGGCACCTCGTTCGCGTCGTACAACTACCCGACCAGATATCTCCGGCACTACAACTACAACGTCTACATAGCGAGCGACGGCGGCTCGAACGCCTTCGACAGCGCCACCTCGTGGACGGACGACGTGAGTTGGGTGGTCACGGCTCCCTGGGCGCCGTAGCCACCACGAAGGACGTCAAGTCGGTTGCCTCCACCGGGAGTTCGGCGGTCACCGTGAAGCCGCCGCGCGGTGACGGGCCGGCCCGCAGGGAGCCGCCCGCCGCCGCGAGGCGTTCGGTGAGCCCCTTCAGTCCGGTTCCGCCGATGCCCTCGGCGGAACCGGACACAGTGGAGTTGCCGGTGCCGTCGTCCGCGACGGTCAGGCGGGCGCGGTCCAGGACGCCGTCGAGGGTGATCTCGCAGCGGGCCGCGCCGCTGTGCCGTACGACGTTGGTCACCGCCTCGCGGACCACCCAGCCGAGCAGGGCCTCGGTCTGCGGGGTCAGCGGCGGGCCCGACTGGCGGACCACCGGGTCGATGTCGGCGGCGGTCAGGACCGAGCGGGCGCGGTCCAGTTCGGTGGCGAGGCTGCCCTCGCGGTAGCCGGTGACGGCCTCGCGGATCTCGGTGAGCGCCTGCCGGCCGACGGCCTCGATGTCGGTGATCTGGCCGAGCGCGGCCTCCATGTCACGAGGTGCGAGGCGCCGGGCCGCCTCCGACTTCACCACGATCACCGAGAGGGTGTGGCCGAGCAGGTCGTGCAGGTCGCGGGAGAAGCGCATGCGTTCCTTCTCGACGGCTCGGCGGGCCAACTCCTCGCGGGCGGCGCGCAGTTCGCGTACGGCCTCGGAGAGGGAGAGGATCGCGGCGGTCACCATCGTGGACAGGAAGGTGCCGTAGGCGACGTTGATCGCGTCCCAGCCGGCCCGGTAGATGGAGACCGCCGCCGCGAGCGCGGTCAGCGCGAGGCCGACCTGGCCGAGGCGCGGGCCGCGCAGGCAGGCGCCGGTGGCGAGGCCGAGGAGCGGGAAGAAGTACAGCCAGCTGCCGCCGTAGCCGAGGGCGAGGCCGCAGGTCACCAGGCCCATCACGACGAGCGCGACCCGGGTCGAGACCGTCTCGCGCTTCTCCTTCACGAAGGAGCGGAACACGACATTGATGTAGAGGGAGTTGAAGATCAGCAGGCCCAGGCCGCCGATCCAGGGGTTGGGGGTCTTGCCCTGGAGGAGGTTGGAGAAGGAGCCCAGACCCATCAGCAGCCACGGCAGCAGGGAGAAGCCGGTCGGTGGCGGACCCGGGTGCTCGGGCCGCTCGCCCTTGCGGCGCGCCTCCTTCTGCGCGACCTTGAACTCCGCCATGTCGGCCCGCCACCGGGCCCGCGCCACCCGCCAGGCGCGTATCCGGCACCTGATCCCTCGCATCCAGGTCATCTCTCCCGCTCCCCCGCTCCCCCGGTCACACGGTCCGCCCGGTCCGGCGGTACGCCAGCACAGCGTACGAACCGAACGCGAGCAGCCAGGCCGTCAGGACGACGATCGCGCCGAGTGCGGGGGCGTGCCCGTCGGCGACGGAGGTGCCGAGCTGGGCGAAGCGGTTGGTGGGGGTGTACTTCGAGAGCGTGCGCAGCCAGCCGGGGAACAGGCTGATGGGGAACCACAGGCCGCCGATCACCGCGAGCCCCAGGTTGCAGGCCATGTTGGCGACGCCGGTGGTCTGGGAGGTGAGGCCGTAGCCGTTGGCGAGGCCGAGCAGGGTGAAGGGGATCGAGCCGAGCCACAGCAGCAGCGCGATCAGCGCCCACTGCCAGGCGGCCAGCCGTACGCCGTTGACCAGGCCGCCCGCCGCGAGCACCGCGACGATCGCCGGCAGCACGGTCACCGAACCGGTCAGCGCCCGGCCCAGGACCACCTGGCGCGGGGTCATCGGCGTCACCCGCAGCTGCCGCAGCCAGCCGATCGCCCGGTCCTCGGCGACGCCGCCGCCGGTGTTGAGCGCGGAGCCGACGGCGCCGTAGGCGGCCATGCCGACCATGGCGGTGGCCTTGTAGCCGCTGTCGTCGCCGCCGAGGTTGGTGAACAGCAGGTACATCATCACGGGCATCGCGATCCCACCGATCACGAAGCCGATGTCACGCAGGGTCCGGCGGACTTCGAGGCGCAGGTAGTCGAGCATCACACCGTCTCCAACTCGTGTGCCGTCAGTGCCAGGAACGCGTCGTCCAGGGACGCCGGCGCGACCTCCAGGCCCCGGATCGCGTCCAGGTCCGCCAGTGCGCGCACGGTTGCGTCCGAGTCGTCGGTGCGGAGCAGCGCGCGGTCGCCGCGGATTTCGAGGGACCGTACGCCGGGCAGCCGGTCCAGGCCCTCGGTGGGGCGGCCCGCCAGGTCGATGGAGACCAGGCTGCCGCCGGCCGCCCGCTTGAGCTGTTCGCCGGTGCCGTCGGCGACGATCCGGCCGCGGTCGATGACGACGATCCGGTCGGCGTGCGCGTCGGCCTCCTCCAGGTAGTGCGTGGAGAACAGGACGGTGTGGCCGCGCCGTGCGAAGCCCCGCATCGACTGCCAGAACGCCTGCCGCGCCTCCACGTCCAGCGCCGCGGTCGGCTCGTCCAGGACGATCAGCGACGGGTTTCCCGCCAGCGCCACGGCGAACCGCACGCGCTGCGTCTGCCCGCCCGACAGCCGGTCCACCCGCCGCCCGGCCAGCTCGCCGATACCGGCCAGCTCAAGGGCCCGCTCGACAGGCATCGGCGCCGGATAGCGCCGGGCGACGAACGCGACCAGCTCGCCGACGGTGACCCGGGGCACCGCCCGCGCCTCCTGCAGCATCGCTCCGACCAGGCCGTTGCGTACGGCTGACTCCGGTGCCGCGCCGAACAGTTCGACCGTGCCGGTGTCGGGCGTGTTCAGCCCGAGCAGCAGCGAGATCGCCGTCGACTTGCCCGCGCCGATGGGGGTCCCCCCGGTCGAGCGAAGCCGAGAGTGGGGGAGGCCGAGCAGCGCGACGGTCTCGCCGCGCCCGATCTCCAGGTCCACCCCGTCGACGGCACGCACCGCGCCGAAGGTCTTGACCGCCCCCGCGAAGGACACGGCCCGCTCCGCCCCACCGGCTGCCCCACCTGTCTGTGTCATGGCTACGACGCTACGGATCCGCGCCCCTCGCGCGGCAGATGCGCTTGTACGGACTCGGGCAGGACAAATGTCACCGGTCCTCAGCCGTGGCACGCGGACCTGACACAGTGTCAGGAGCCTTCACAACTGCCGGGTGCTGGGCTATACAAGGGTCGCCGGACTGGAACGCGTTCTAGGTCGGCCTGTGACGACCTCGGTGCGGCCGACGGTGCGGACGGCCGCACCGAGGTCTTCGACCACCGGCGATCAGGAGCCCCATGCCCATCGACGCAGCCCTGGCCCTCGCGGCCGAACCCCGGACCGGCGAGATCTCCTGGAACACCAAGGACGTCCAGCTCTACCACCTCGGCCTCGGCGCGGGCACCCCGGCGACCGACCCCGACGAGCTGCGCTACACCCTGGAGTCCCGGCTGCACGTCCTGCCCAGCTTCGCCACCGTCGCGGGCAACGGCTCCCCCGGTGTGATCAGCGGCCTGTCCATGCCCGGCATCGAGGTCGACCTCGCCCGCGTCCTGCACGGCGGCCAGTCCCTGCGCCTGCACCGGCCCATCCCGGCGAAGGGCACCGCGACCAGCACCGGCCACATCGCCGCCGTGTACGACAAGGGCAAGGCGGCCGTCCTCGTCATGCGCACCGAAGTCGCCGACGCCGACGGCCCGTTGTGGACCAACGACGCGCAGATCTTCGTACGGGGAGAGGGCGGCTGGGGCGGCGACCGCGGCCCCTCCACCCGCCTCGAAGCACCGACGGGCGCCCCCGACAAGGTGGTTGAGCGCACCATCCGCGAGGACCAGGCACTCCTCTACCGCCTCTCCGGCGACTGGAACCCGCTGCACGCCGACCCCGAGTTCGCCAAGCTCGCCGGGTTCGACCGGCCCATCCTGCACGGGCTGTGCACCTACGGCATGACGCTCAAGGCGGTCGTCGACACCCTGCTCGACGGCGATGTGACCCGGGTGCGCTCCTACGACACCAGGTTCGCCGGAGTCGTCTTCCCCGGCGAGACGCTGCGCATCCGCGTGTGGCGCCAGGGCGACACCGGGCTGCGGGTCGCGGTGAGCGCCGTGGAGCGCGACGACGCGCCCGTCCTGGCCGACACGGTCGTCGAGCACTCCTGACCGCCGGACACCTCCGATCGCTGACCACCTCTGACCGCTGAACACTCCTGCACCAGGCCGGACTTGAGGGGAGCGCCCCATGCGCGCAGCCGTACTGCACGAGATAGGCCAGGACAAACTGGAAGTCCTCGACGACGTCGAGACGACGGGCTTCGGGCCCGGCCGGGTCAGGATCCGGGTGCGCGCCACGGGGCTGTGCCACTCGGACCTGTCCGCGATGGCCGGTGTACTGCCACAGCCCGCGCCCTTCGTCCCGGGGCACGAGGGCGCGGGCGAGATCCTCGAAGTCGGCGAGGGCGTCGGCCACTTGAAGCCCGGTGACCGGGTCGTCGTCTGCTGGCTGCCGGCCTGCGGTGTGTGCGCTGCCTGCAAGCGCGGCCAGACCCAGCTGTGTCTGGCCGGGTTCATGAACGCGGGCACCCCCAACTTCAGGCGCCCCGGCGGCGATGTGTTCGGCTTCGCGGGCACCGGCACCTTCGCCGAGGAGGTCGTCGTCGACGCGGGCTGCGCGGTGCCGATCCCCGACGACGTGCCCTTCGACATCGCCGCCCTCATCGGCTGCGGTGTCACCACCGGACTCGGCGCCGCCCTCAACACCGCCGATGTGGAGGCCGGTTCGTCGGTCGCCGTGATCGGCTGCGGCGGTGTCGGCATCTCGGCGATCCAGGGCGCCCGCCTCAAGGGCGCCGCCGAGATCGTCGCCGTCGACCCGGTCGCCTCGCGCCGCGAGTCCGCGCTCAAGTTCGGCGCCACCAGGGCGGTTTCACCGGACGAGCTGCCCGCCGCCAAGCAGGAGGTCACCGCCGGCGAGGGCTTCGACTACGTCTTCGAGGTCGTCGGCCGCTCCGCCACCGCCCGCACCGCCTACGAGAACACCCGCCGCGGCGGCACCCTCGTCGTGGTCGGCGCGGGCGCGCTGGACGACTATCTCCAACTCAGCATGTTCGAGCTGTTCTTCGACGAGAAGCGCATCCTGCCCTCGATGTACGGGGGCGGGGACGTGCTGCGTTCCTACGAGCGCACGATCGCCCTGTGGCGGGCGGGCCGCGTCGACCTGGAGGGTCTGATCACCCACCGGGTGCCGCTGAGCGACATCAACGAGGCTCTGGACCAGATGCGTTCGGGGACGGCCCTGCGTACCTGCATCGAGATCTGAGGCGCCTCTTCCACTGAAAGGACCTTGATGTCACAGCCACTTGAGGGCCTCGTCGCGATCGTCACCGGTGCCGGACGCGGGCTCGGCCGGGCCGAGGCGCTCGAACTCGCCCGGCTCGGCGCGGCCGTGGTCGTCAACGACTACGGACAGCCGGGCCGGGACGGCTCCGGCGAGGCCTCCGCGGGCCCCGCCGAACGGGTCGCCGCCGAGATCCGCGCGGCGGGCGGCCGGGCCGTCGCCCACACCGGGGATGTCGCCGACACCCAACAGGCGAGCGAGCTGGTCGAGTTGGCGATCGACGAGCTCGGCGGGCTCGACATCCTCGTCAACAACGCGGGCATCCTCCGTGACCGCATGGTCTTCTCCATGACGGAGGGCGAGTGGGACTCGGTGATCCGGGTCCACCTCAAGGGCCACTTCAACACGACCCACTTCGCGTCCGCGCACTGGCGCCGGCGGGCCAAGGAGACGGGCGCGCCGGTGTACGGGCGGATCGTGAACACCTCGTCCGAGGCCTTCCTCGCCGGTTCCGCGGGACAGCCCAACTACGCGGCGGCGAAAGGCGGAATCGTCGGCCTGACCACCTCCACGGCCCTCGCGCTGGCCAAGTACGGCGTCACCGCGAACGCCATCTGCCCGCGCGCCCGCACCCGGATGACGGAGGACGTCTTCGCCGGTTTCCAGGAGCCCGACGACGGCCTCGACCCACTCGCCCCCGAGCATGTCGCCCCGCTCGTCGGCTACTTGGCCTCACCCGCCGCCGCACGGATCAACGGACAGCTGCTCGTCGTCCACGGCGGCATGGTCGCGATCGTCGAACGCCCGCACGTACAGGCCAAGTTCGACAGCAAACAGGACACCTTCACATACGACGAACTGGACGCCGTACTCACTCCGCACTACGCCCGGCGGCCGGCGGGGGAGACGTTCGCGGCGGCCGAGGTGCTCGGGCTCAAGCGGGGGCCGGGCACCGCATGAGAAACGGCCCCGCCCGTCCGGAGACGAGCGGGGCCGTGTCGCGTCAAGTGACGCAAGCCGTCTGACGTACCGTCAGACGTTCGCGTAGTCGGACTGCTCGGACGGCTTGCGGTGACGGCCGTGGGCGGCCGAATCGCCGTCCTGCGCCGAGACCGGGCCCCGGTGCTTGCCGTGGCCGGAGGTGTCCTGGGAGTCGGCGGACATCGTCTGTGCGGTGCTCGTGTCGTTCATCGGAAACTTCACCCCGTAGTAACAAGATCCTTCATACAGCTCGGCGATCTTATCCAGCCGTTCCGGGGCCGACGCGAGGCGGACCGCCGTCCGGAACGACTTCGTTACCGAGCCGCACCACTTTGTTACCCGACCGCCACCCGGCCTTTGAGCGGCGCCTCCCGCAACGGCACCGGACGCGGTGCGACCGGCACCGGGGGATCCGGTTCGGACGGTTGCGACGGCTCGGGCGCGGCCTCCCCAGGCGCACCCACCGTCCCCTCCCGAACCGGATCCCCCGGGCGTGCATCCCCCGTACCCCCCATTTCCCCCGCTACCCCCGCCCCCCTGGGCACCGCCAACCGCAGCACACCGCACGGCTCGTCCCGTGTGGCGTACGGCAGTTGCAGCACCCCGTCCTCGCTCCACAGCCCAGCGCCCGCCAACCACCCCTCGGGCGCCGGGAGTTGGAGCAGCTGCCGGTCCGCGGGCCGCCATACGGCGAACCAGGTGCCGGCCGGGCCGTCGATGCGCAGCGCCACCCCGCAGTTCTCCGGCATCAGCACCTGCCCCGGCTGGATCGCGAACGGCGTCACCGTGCAGTCCGGCACCCGCAGGCACTCCGGGAAGCGCACCGGCAGCGTGGAGCCGATCACCCCCCAGCCCAGCCGCTCCTCCCGTCCGGGCGACGGCGCGTCCGAGCGGATGAGGAGCAGCCCGCTGTCGGGATCGGCGGCGAGCAGCCGGTCGTCGCTGTCCGCGGCGATCTGCAGCAGCGGCGACACCTCCCCGTCCCGCTCCAGGTCGACCACGATCGCCTTGGTCCGCCCGCCGACCTCCCGGTCCAGCGCCAGCATCCGCCCCGCCCGGTCCAGCCACACCCCGCCCGAACAGCGCCCCGGGACCATCGCGAGATGCTCAGGACCGAACGCCCCGCCCGCCACCAGCCACACGGCGGTGGAGCGCCGGCCCACGGCGAGGGCGTACGCCTTCTCGCCGCCCGGCGCCGGCGGCAGCAGCCGCAGCCGGGTGTCCGGGTCCGGGCACTCGATCGCGCCGAGCGGCAGCTCACCGGTGCCCGGGCCGGTCGGGTAGAGCAGCGAGAACGTGTGCCGCCCGTCGACCAGCCGCCGGATGAGCACCCGCCCGTCGCCCATCGGCTGCACCTCGCTGCCGGGCTCCTCCGGCTGGTTGCCGGGCAGCGGCACCGCGTACGGCTCCGGGCCGTCCAGGGTCCACCGCTCCGGGAACAGGCAGTCGCCGGCCGGCGCGAGGCGGGCCGCGTACGCCCCGTCCGCGCTGATCGCGCACGCGGTGCCCGCGACACCATCGGTCCGCGGGTCCCCGCACTCGTCCCCGTCCTCGTCCGCCGCCGTGGGCTCGATCGCACAGGCCGTCATGGTTCGGTCACCTCCAGCCACGAAACTAGTTTTCGTACGTACGGACGTGGGACCGATGAGCAGCCTCATCACACATAAGGGTGGCCAAGTAACGATTCGCCTGAGGAATCCGGGGCGCGTGTGCTGAACGGGGCCGTAGCCCGTCTACGGCCGCTTCAGCGGTTCAGCCCCGCAGTGCGGCCAGGTAGCCTTTGCCCGTGCCCCGTCAGCCCGTATCCCGTCAGTCCGCACCCCGCCTGTCCGAAGTCGTCGCCGCGCTGGAGAACCTGTGGCCCGCCGAACGGGCCGAGTCCTGGGACGCGGTCGGCACCGTCGTGGGCGACCCGGAACAGGACGTCACGCGCGTGCTGTTCGCCGTGGACCCGGTCCAGGAGATCGTCGACGAGGCCGTGAAACTGGGCGCCGACCTCCTGGTCACCCACCACCCCCTCTACCTTCGCGGTACGACCACGGTCGCGGCCTCCACCTTCAAGGGCCGCGTGGTGCACACCCTGATCAAGCACGACATCGCGCTGCACGTCGCCCACACCAACGCCGACCGCGCCGACCCGGGAGTCTCCGACGCCCTCGCGGGCGCGCTCGACCTCCGTGTCGTACGACCCCTCGTACCGGACCGCACCGACCCGGACGGCCGCCGGGGCCTGGGCCGCGTCTGTGAGCTGGACCACCCCCTGACCGTCCGCGAACTCGCCGCCCGTGCCGCCGAACGGCTGCCCGCCACCGCGCAGGGCATCCGCGTGGCCGGGGACCCCGACGCCCTGGTCCGCACGGTCGCCGTCAGCGGCGGCTCCGGCGACAGCCTCTTCGACGACGTACGCGCGGCCGGCGTGGACGCCTTCCTGACCGCGGACCTCCGCCACCACCCGGCGGCAGAATTCATTGCGGATCGCGCCCACCGTCCTCTCGCGCTGCTCGACGCGGCGCACTGGGCCACCGAGTGGCCCTGGTGCGAGCTGGCCGCCGCCCAGCTCGACGAGATCTCCGACCGCGAGGGATGGGGCCTCAGGGTCCACGTCTCCAAGACGGTCACCGACCCCTGGACCGCCCACGCGGCGTCCGCCGCCACACCTGACTCACTGGGAGCCCCCAACTGAACGCCGCGCCCGCCGACCAGATCCGACTTCTCGACGTCCAGGCCCTCGACGTACGCCTCTCGCAGCTCGCGCACAAGCGCAACTCCCTGCCCGAGCACGCCGAGATCGACGCGCTGACCAAGGACCTCACCCAGCTGCGCGACCTGCTCGTGGCCGTGCAGACCGAGGAGAGCGACTGCGCCCGCGAGCAGACCAAGGCCGAGCAGGACGTCGACCAGGTCCGCCAGCGCGCCACGCGCGACCAGCAGCGCCTCGACTCCGGTGCCGTCACCTCTCCCAAGGACCTGGAGAACCTCCAGCGCGAGATCGTCTCCCTCGCCAAGCGCCAGGGCGACCTGGAGGACATCGTCCTCGAAGTCATGGAGCGCCGTGAGTCCGCACAGGAGCGCACCGCCGAACTGACCGAGCGGGTCGGTGCCGTGCAGGGCAAGATCGACGACGCGACCGCCCGCCGCGACGCCGCCACCGAGACCCTCGACGCCGACGAGGCCAAGGCCGAGAAGGAGCGCGAGGTCATCGCGGCCACCATCCCCGCGGACCTCCTCAAGCTCTACGACAAGCTGCGCCAGCAGCAGGGCGGCATCGGCGCGGCCAAGCTGTACCAGCGCACCTGCCAGGGCTGCCGCCAGGAGCTCGCCATCACCGACTTCAACGAGGTCCGCGCGGCGGCTCCCGACACGGTGGTCCGCTGCGAGAACTGCCGCCGCATCCTGGTGCGCACGTCCGAGTCGGGTCTGTAAGTCTTCCAAGGAGCGTTCGCGGTGCGGGAGTTCATCGTCGAGGCCGACGGCGGTTCCCGGGGCAACCCGGGACCGGCGGGCTACGGCAGCGTGGTCATCGACGCGACGACGGGGGAGACCCTGGTGGAGGCGGCCGAGTACATCGGCGTCGCCACGAACAACGTCGCCGAGTACCGCGGCCTGATCGCGGGCCTCCGCGCCGCCCACACCCTGGACCCGTCCGCCCACATCCACGTCCGCATGGACTCCAAGCTGGTCGTGGAACAGATGTCGGGCCGCTGGAAGATCAAACACCCCGACATGAAGCCCTTGGCGGCGGAGGCGGGTTCGGTGTTCCCGGTCGGGCAGGTGACGTACGAGTGGATCCCGAGGGAGAAGAACAAACACGCGGACAGGCTGGCGAATGAGGCCATGGACGGGGCGCAGCCCATCCAGGGGCGCGGGGCTGTCACATCTGCGGCTCCGCCGCGCGGGCGCGACCAGCCCCCACTCACCCGCACTATGACGACAACCGACGAGACTGACGTCCGAGCCGCCCGCAACGTGGCCGCCCCCAGTGCGGGTTGGGCCCCCGCGGACCTGGGCGCCCCCGCCACCTTCGTGCTCCTCCGCCACGGCGAAACCCCCCTCACCCCCCAGAAGCGCTTCTCCGGCAGCGGCGGTACCAACCCCTCCCTCTCACCCGTGGGCCAGGACCAAGCCGCCCGCGCGGCAACCGAGTTGGCGGCCCGCGGCACCATCCAGCACATCATCGCGTCCCCCCTCACCCGCACCCGCGAGACCGCAGCGGCCGTGGCGGAACGCCTCGGTCTGGACGTGACGATCGAAGAGGGCCTGCGCGAAACGGACTTCGGCGCCTGGGAGGGACTCACCTTCGGCGAGGTCCGCGAGCGCTACCCGGATGACATGACCGCCTGGCTGGCCGACCCCACGGTCCGGCCCACCGGCGGCGGCGAGAGTTTCGCGGCCACGGCGACCCGTATCGCCGCCACCCGCGACAAGCTGATCGCGGCCTACGCGGGCCGCACGGTCCTGCTCGTCACGCACGTCACCCCGATCAAGACATTCGTCCAACTCGCCCTGGGCGCCCCGCCGGAGTCCCTGTTCCGCATGGAACTCTCGGCCGCCTCCCTCTCCGCGGTGGCGTACTACGCGGACGGCAACGCGAGCGTACGGCTGTTCAACGACACGTCCCACCTGCGCTGAGCGCCGCCGCCTCGCGGGCCAGCGCCTCGATCCGCCGCCAGTCCCGCGCGGCCACCGCGTCCGCCGGGATCATCCAACTCCCGCCCACACAGCCGACGTTGGGCAACGCCAGGTAGTCCGGCGCGGAGTTGACCCCTATCCCGCCGGTGGGACAGAACCGCGCCTGCGGCAACGGCCCGGCCAGCGCCCGGAGATACGCCGTACCGCCCGCCGCCCGAGCCGGGAAGAACTTCATCTCCCGCACCCCGCGTTCCAGCAGCGCCACGACTTCCGACGTGGTCGACACCCCCGGCAGGAACGGCACCCCGGACCCCTGCATCGCCTCCAGCAGCAGATCCGTCCACCCCGGGCTCACAAGAAACCGCGCCCCCGCCGCCACGCACTCCTTCACCTGCCCCGGAGTCAGCACGGTCCCCGCCCCGACCACGGCCCCCGGCACCTCACCCGCGATCGCCCGCAACGCCTCCAGCGCGGCCGGCGTCCGCAACGTCACCTCGATCGCCGGCAGCCCTCCGGCGACCAGCGCCCGCGCGAGCGGTACGGCGTCGGCGGCGTCCTCGATCACGACGACGGGCAGCACGGGAGCGAGATCGAGCAGGGAGGAGGAAGGCAGCGGCGAGGAAGACATGGCCTCATCCTGCCGAGCCGATGCAGTACACGCAAAGCTCATTGCGCATACTGCAACGCAGGCTCGGCGGGCACTCAGTGAATCTCGTCCACCAGCACATCCAGCGACCAGGCCCGCCCCGCCTGCCCGGGCGCCGCCGCCTCCACCTCGTACCCCAGCCCCCGCAACGCGTCGACCAGTTCGGCGGGTGTCCCGGGCGCAGCCGAGGCGCTCAACAGGCTGCGCACGATCCGCCCCTTCGTCGCCTTGTTGAAGTGGCTGACGACCTTCCGGGTCGGCGCGTGCAGCACCCGTACGGTCGCCGTCCGCCCCGCGATCTCGCCCTTCGGCTTCCACGCCGCCGCGTACGCCGAGGACCGCAGATCGAGCACGAGTCCGTTCCCGGCGGCCTCGGGCAGCGCGGCCGCCATCGGTGCCCGCCAGTGCGCGCCCAGCGCCCCGAGCCCGGGCAGCCGTACCCCCATCGAGCAGCGGTACGACGGGATCCGGTCCGTCACCCGCACCGCGCCCCACAGCCCGGAGAACACCAGCAGCGAGCGTGCGGCGCGCTTCTTCGCGGCCGGTTCGAGGGAGGCCAGGTCGAGGGCGTCGTAGAGGACACCCGTGTAGATCTCCCCGGCGGGTCGCGCGCCGGCGGTCCGCAGGTCGACGTTCTTCGCGATCTCGCCGCGCAGGCCCTCGCTCAGTCCGAGCACCTCGCGTGCCTTGTCCTCGTCGGCCGCGCACAGGTCGACGAGTTCGTCGAGTACGGCCGCGCGGGCGTCGGCGAGTCCCGGCAGCGACAGCGATTCCGGCTTGAGCGGGGCACCGCGGCCGGAGGAGGCCTTGCCTTCGGAGGGCGGCAGCAGGACGAGCACGGTGGGTTTCTCCTTACGGTGGGTGCTGCGCCAGCGTAAAGGGTGCGGCCGGGCGGATTGTGCCTACGCTCGTGTCATGCCCCGCCGCCGCATCCGGGTGACCGGCACCCCCGAAGCCCCGCTCCGCGCCGCCCTCACCGCGCTCCGCACCGAACTCGGCGTACCCGAGAGCTTCCCGCCGGAGGTCGTGGCCGAGGCGGAACGGGCGGCGAAGGCCCCCGCACCGGCCGACCGCGAGGACGCGACCGCCATCCCCTTCTTCACCGTCGACCCGCCCACGTCGATGGACCTCGACCAGGCGATGCACCTGTCCCGCCGGGCGGGCGGCGGTTTCCGCGTCCGGTACGCCATCGCCGACGTCGCCGCCTTCGTCGTACCCGGCGGAGCGCTCGACGCGGAGGCCCACCGCCGCGTCACCACCCTCTACTTCCCCGACGAGAAGACCCCGCTGCACCCGCCCCTGCTCAGCGAGGGCGCCGCGAGTCTGCTGCCGGACGTGACCCGGCCGGCGGTGCTGTGGACGATCGACCTGGACGCGGACGGCCGTACGGGCGCCGTCGACGTCCGCCGGGCCCTCGTCCGCAGCCGGGCCAAGCTCGACTACGCGACCGTGCAGCGACGGATCGACGCGGGCACCGCCGAGGAACCGGTCGCGCTGCTCAAGGACATCGGCGAGGCGCGCGAACGCCTGGAGGTGGAGCGCGGCGGCATCTCCCTCAACGTGCCCGAACAGGAGATTTTCGAGCGCGACCACACCTACGAACTCGCCTACCGCGCCCCGCTCCCCGCCGACGGCTGGAACGCCCAGATCTCCCTCCTCACCGGCATGGCCGCCGCCGACCTGATGCTCGCGCACGGCACGGGCGTCCTGCGTACCCTGCCCGCCGCCCCTGACGGCGCCGTCGGCCGCCTCCACCGCACCGCGCACGCCCTGCGCATCGACTGGCCGCACCACATGTCGTACGCCGCACTCATCCGCTCCCTCGACCCGCACCTCCCGCACCACGCGGCCTTCCTCCAGGAGTGCACGACCCTGCTGCGCGGCGCGGGCTACACGGTCTTCAGGAACGGCGACCTCCCCGCCATCACCACCCATGCGGCGGTGGCCGCCCCCTACACCCACTGCACGGCTCCGCTACGACGGCTGGTCGACCGCTACGCCGCCGAGATCTGCCTCTCGCCCGCGTCCCCGCCCGCCTGGGTCCTGGCCGGCCTCGACGCTCTGCCCAAGGAGATGGCGGACGGCAGCCGGCTCGCCGGAACCGTCGAGCGCGAGTGCGTCGACATCGTCGAGGCCGCGCTGTTGAAGGACCGTGTCGGCGACCTCTTCGACGGTTGCGTCGTCGATGTGGAGGAGCGTCAACCCACCGTAGGGAAGGTGCAGTTGGACGCTCCGGCCGTCGTCGCCCGCCTGGAGGGCGGTGCGACTCCGCTGCCGCTGGGGGAGCGGTTGCGGGTCCGGCTCACGCAGGCGGACCCGGGGACGTCGAAGGTACGGTTCGCGCCTGCTTGATCGCCGCTACGAGGGTGTCGGCGTCGTCGGCGTGGAAGCGGACGGTGCCGACCTCCTGTCGGCGGCCGAGGAAGGTGAAGTGGATTACGGGCTCGGTGAGTTGGAGAGTGACGGTGGTGCGGAAGCCGACCGGGAGATCGAGTTCGCCGGCGCCCCGGCGGCGGGCCGTGCGCAACTCGCCCTCGGCCGAGGCGACATGATCCAGCGGGACGACCAGGTCGGCGCGGGCCGTCCGGCGCAGCCGCAGCGAGCCCGGCTCCGCGTCCGTGTCCAGCAGGTGCGGTCGGGCCGCGGAGGACGCGTGCAGGGCGCCGACGGCCCCGACCGCGCAGAGCCCCAGAACCGGCACCAGTTGCTGGAGCACCGGCCAGTTCCGCAGCAGCACCGACATGGTGAGCATCTCCAGCACGCACGCCAGCGCCGACCCGGCCAGCAGGGACCGGCGCCCCCGCGCATACCCGAACAACCGCCCGCCGCCTGCCCAGTTGGTCCTCATGAACTCCAGTGCAGATGCTGACGTCGCGGCAGGGTCAAGCACCAACCGGCGCGCCGAGCCACAGCCGCAGCGCGTCCGAGGGATCGTCCTCTGTGCCGTCCGTGTCCGCCGCCCAGGCCGTGAACCCGTCCGGCCGCACCAGCAGGGCGGCGAGTTCCGGCCGCCCGGGACAGGAGGCGGTGAGGACGTCCACCACACCCTCGTAGCCGTCCGCGCGGGCCCGGAGTTTCGGGTCGTCGGCGAGGTCGAGGAGGAGGGCCCGGCCGTTGTGGAGGTGGTCGGCGAGGCGGGTGCCGTCGGCGAGTTCGAGGTCGGGGGCGCTGCGGCCGGTCAGCGGGTGGTCGCCGGGGAGGTCGTAGCGCTGCCAGACGCCGGAGATCCGCTTGACGAGATACGTGGTCCCGTCGACCGTCCCCGCGAGGTCGGTGACCACCTCGCGCAGGGCCCGGGAGTGCGGCTCGGGGCGCATCACCGCGATCTGGGCGCGGGTCCAGTCGAGCACCCAGGCGCCGATCGGATGCCGTTCCGCGGTGTAGGTGTCGAGCAGGTCGACCGGTGCACGGCCGCTCACCACCAGGGCGAGCTTCCAACCGAGGTTCATCGCGTCCCCGACACCGAGGTTGAGGCCCTGCCCGCCGAACGGCGAGTGGACGTGCGCCGCGTCGCCCGCGAGCAGCACCCGGCCCGCGCGATAGGTGTCCGCCTGACGGCAGTTGTCGGTGAACCGGGTCGAGGAGTGGACCTTGTGCACGGTGACGTCGACGCCGGTCACCCGGCGCACACTCGCCTGCAACTCCTCGGCGGTGACGGGGGATTGGCGGGCGGCGGGCGGTCCGTCGAACTCGACGGCGAGGATCCGTCCCGGCAACGGGCCGAAGGCGTACGTCCCCACGTCGGTGGTGTTCCAGCCGCCGCGCAGCGGCTCGGTGCCGGTCATGTCGGCGATGGCCTGGTAGCCGGTGATCTCCGGTGCGGTGCCCGGGAATTCGATCCCGCTGAGCTTGCGCACGAGACTGCGGCCACCGTCGCAGCCGACCAGCCAGCCGGCCCGTACGGCGTACGGCGCGGAACCGTCAGTGGGAGCGAGGCGGACCGTCACCCCGTCCTCGTCGGTGTCGAAGCCGGTCAACTCGACCTGCCTGCGCACCTCGACGCCGAGTTCGTTGGCGTGCCGGCCGAGCAGCCGCTCCAACGGGGCCTGCGGGACGAGTCCGACGCGGTCGACCGGGCCGAGGCCGGCGAAGGCCGGGTCCGACTCGTCGAGCAGATCGGCCCGCAGCATGATCCCGGAGAAGTGCCCGGCGAACTTCGGCGGCGGAACGGGGTTGTTGTCGCCCCCGCCGTGCGTCCGCGTGAACTCCTTGAAGCGGTTCATCGCCTCCTCGTGTATCCGGGTCAGATCGGGGAGGAGTCCGCGCCGGTAAAGGGCCACGGTGGTCGTGGAGTTGAGGCCGCCGGCCTTGATCGTCTCGTCCACCTCGGCCAGCCGCTCGACGACCAGCACGCGGGCTCCGCCGAGGGTCAGCTCGGCGGCGAGCAGCAGGCCCACGGGGCCGGCTCCGGCGACGACGACGTCGTAGTTCGTTTCGGTGTTCTGAGTGTTCTCGGTGTCCATGGCTATGAGTGTAGTCACTAAAAAATTATGTTCGCTACACTGTTCTCATGAGCGATGGTGAGCTCTCGCTTAGAGAGCGCAAGAAGCGGGCGACTCGGCAGCGGATCTCGAACGTCGCCACTGGCCTGTTCAAGGAGCGGGGCTTCGACGGGGTGTCGGTGGCGGAGGTCGCGCGCGCCGCAGAGGTGTCGACGATGACCGTCTTCAACTACTTCCCGCGCAAGGAGGACCTCTTCCTCGACCGCATCCCCGAGGCGGTCGAGGTGCTCAGCGGGGCGGTACGCCACCGTGCCCCGGGCGAGACCCCGCTCGCCGCGCTGCGCCGCCTCTCGCTCGAACTCCGCGACCAGCACCACCCGTTGGCGGGACCCAACGACAACTTCCCGGACTTCTGGCAGGTCGTGATCGACTCGCCGGCCCTGCGCGCCCGGGCCCGCGAAGGCCTGGAGGAGATCGAGAACGCCCTGTCCGACGCCCTCGCCGAGACCGCCCCGGACACCCCCGACCCGGCCCTGGCCGCAGCCCTGATCGTCGCCGCGTACCGATCGGTGTACGTCACCACCGCGCGCCGCCTGCTCGCGGGCGAACGCGGGGAAGCGACGGCCGAGGACCACCGCGCCCGGATGAACGCGGCCTTCGACATCCTGGAGCGGGCGCTCACCCCGGCATGACACGAGCCCCCGGAGCGTTGCACCCTGTGGAGGAAAGGGGGTGCGGCCGGTGAGCGCACGTGAACAGGCCCTGTGGACGAGGGCGAGGCTGGGCCACTGCGGCCCGCCGCTCGACCTCCTGACCGCCCGCTTCGACCGGCACGTCTACGCCCCGCACGCCCACGAGGAGTTCACGATCGGCGTCTGCGTCGGCGGCTCGGAACTCAT
Organism: Streptomyces sp. STR69; assembly: GCF_024519455.1. Taxonomy (GTDB): domain Bacteria; phylum Actinomycetota; class Actinomycetes; order Streptomycetales; family Streptomycetaceae; genus Streptomyces. Next base: position 286,927 of record NZ_JALJRY010000005.1, read on the forward strand.
CGACTACCGCGGCGGCCACGTCCGCGCGACCCCGGGCTCCATCGTCGTACTGGCCCCCGGCGAAATGCACACCGGCGGCCCCGGCAACACCACCGACGGCTACGCCTACCGCGCCCTCTACGCCGACCCGGCACTGCTGACCGACGGCACCCTCGGCGGCCTCCCGCACTTCCGCGAACCGCTCCTCGACGACACCGAACTCGCCCAGGCCCTCCGCCTCGCCCACACCGAACTCAGCCGCTGCCCCGACCCTCCCCCAGTGCCTTAAGGGCCTGGGAGGTGCCCCCAGAGGCCGAGTCCCGCCTCCCGTGGCTGCTCACGGCCCTGGCCCGCCGGCATTCGACGTCCCGTCCGGCACCGGATCTCCTCGTCGGCGCGGCCTGGGTGGCGCACGCGGTGAGGGACCGCTTGGCGGACGAACTGCTGACCCCACCGTCGCTCGCATCCCTGGCGGCGGACTTCGACCTGTCCCGCTACCAACTCCTCCGCGCCTTCCGTACGACGATGGGCATACCGTCGTACGCCTGGCTCGCCCAGTACCGGGTCACCCGGGCGCGCGGCCTGCTGGAGGCGGGCGGTCGGCCCGCCGAGGTCGCGGCCCAGGTGGGCTTCGCCGACCAGGCGCATCTGACCCGCTGGTTCCGGCGGGTGCTCGGGGTGACCCCGGCGGCGTACCGCAACAGCGTTCAAGACGTCCGATGAGGTGGCGGCGCATCCTCGCCGTATGACTGCACGCGGCTGGTTCCTGTTCTCCCTGATGGGAGTGGTGTGGGGCATCCCCTACCTGATGATCAAGGTGGCGGTGGACGCCCCGCTCTCCCCGTCCACGGTCGTCTTCACACGCTGCGCCCTGGGCGCCGTACTCCTGCTCCCCTTCGCCCTACGACAGGGCGGCCTGACTCGTGTGGTGCGGTCGCACTGGCGCCCGATGCTGGCCTTCGCGTGCATAGAGATCATCGGCCCGTGGTTCACGCTGACGGACGCGGAACGGCACCTGTCGAGCTCTACGGCGGGTCTGCTGATCGCGGGTGTACCGATCGTGGGCGTGCTGATGGCGAGGTTCTTCGGGGACGCGGAGCGATTGGGTGCACGGCGTGTGGTCGGCCTGGGGCTGGGCCTGGCCGGGGTCACGGTCCTCACGGTCCCGCACCTGACGGGCGGCGACGCGCGCTCACTGGCGGAGGTGCTGCTGACGGTGCTCGGCTACGCGACGGCGCCGCTGATAGCAGCGCGCTACCTGAAGGACGTCCCGACGCTCCAACTGACGGCGCCGTGCCTGGCGTTGGCGGCGCTGGTCTACGCCCCGGCGGCGGCTTTGACCTGGCCGTCCACGGTGCCCTCGGCTCAGGTGTTGGCTTCCCTCGCCGGTTTGGGCGTGATCTGCACGGCGGTGGCGTTCGTGGCCTTCCTGGAACTGATCAAGGAGGTCGGTCCGACCCGCTCGACGGTGATCACGTACGTCAACCCGGCGGTCGCGGTGGCGGCGGGCGCGCTGTTCCTGGGCGAGGACCTGACGGTGGGCATCGGGGTGGCCTTCACGCTGATTCTGGCGGGGTCGGTGCTGGCGACGGCGGGGAGCGGTCCGAAGGGCGACGGTTCGGAAGGTGACGGTGCGGAGGGCGGCGGTTCGGAGGGCGGCAGTGCGAAGGCGAGCAGCTCGGAGGGCAGCGGTTCGAAGGGCGGTGCCCGCCCGGTAGCATGGTCGACACGGCAGACGAGCCGGGCGGACGGCCGCGTGGAGTGCCCCTAGCGGGAACTTCCCGAGGAACGTCCGGGCTCCACAGGGCAGGGTGATGGCTAACGGCCACCCGGGGTGACCCGCGGGACAGTGCCACAGAAAACAGACCGCCCGGCGCTTCGGCGCCGGGTAAGGGTGAAACGGTGGTGTAAGAGACCACCAGTGCCCAGGGTGACCTGGGCAGCTAGGTAAACCCCACCCGGAGCAAGGTCAAAAGGAGCGCCGCCGTAAAAAGCGCGCTCTGCGCGGACGTTCGAGGGCTGCCCGCCCGAGTCCGCGGGTAGACCGCACGAGGCCGGTGGCAACACCGGTCCTAGATGGATGGCCGTCGCCGGGAGGATCGTGAGGTCCTCCCGGACACAGAACCCGGCGTACGGCCCGGCTCGTCTGCCGCTACCTGCGGTTTTGCCTGGGGAAGGGCCTCTGACCTGTGGCGGAGGCCCTTTCCGATTTTTGAGGGGCTTGCTGCGTTAGACGGCGGAAAGTCCCTCGGACAGGGCTGAAAGTCCCTGAAAAATCCCTGCAGCGGAGGGGCACGCGAGGCCTCTGGGCTGGGTGTTCGCGAGAGCCGTCCCGTCGGAGCATGGTGCTGGAGCCGCAGGCATCGGGGCGGTCTTGGCACGGCGGGAGAACGCGGCCTCGGCATTGGCCGTCGTGTCGGCCCGGGCAAACCCATTTGGCGCGGGCTGCGGTGAGCCGGGGGTACATCGCGCGAAGCTCTTCCAGCCGCCCGGGGACCGTCTCGATGGACTCGGCCAGATGGTCCGGCTCCATCGGGCGGCTGTAAGTGTCGGCGGCCATTTCGATCAGGTCTGCGTGTTGTCCGGATGCGGGCCGATGTATCCGACGTACACGAGCCCTGTGCCGGGGCCGTCGTCGTGGAAGTACAGGCGAGGCGACACCGTGTTGCCTCCGCCGATGCGCAGGTGGGCCTGCATGAACAACTTGGTTTCCTCGGCGACGGACTTCGGTACGGGAAACGTGCGCTGGCGGCGCCAGTCGGTGTTGTTCCCGACCGTCTCCGACTCCTTCATCTTGACCTTGCCGGAGGGGAAGGGGTTCTCGCAGTCGTCCGGCAGGTTGTCGCACCAGTGGCGGAAGTCGCCGCCCGTCGTGCCTGCGGCGGACGCGGCGGCGTAGTCATTCAGGGCGCGCAGAGCGTCCCAGGCCACGGTGACCCAATTGCCGATGCACTGGGCGTCGAGGTCCTTGGTCTTCTTGGCGTTTCCCGTGAAGCGCAGATGCTTGAACTCGCCCATGCGGCCCAGGATTTCGACGAAGGTGGTGGGTCGGTCGGCTGGTTCCGGGGGCGGGGTGTGGGCGAGTGCGTGGAGGCCGGCCTCTTCGAGCTGCTTCTGAAGGAAGCGCGCTTTGCGACGGGCGTCCTGGAGATCGCTGTACAGCTGGTCGTTCTCGACGATCTGCTGCAAGTCCCGGTCCTCCGACTGCTTCAGTTGTCGGCGGAAGTCCCGGATCTCCTCGTCGCGGGACTCCTCACGCTGTTCCGCCTCCTGGAGTAGTACCTCGGCCGTCCTGAGTTCCCCGCGCAGTGCCTCAAGGCTGGAGTTGTCGGCGGCCGGGCGGGGGCGGGTGCGTTGGACGGGCAGGGTGTCCAGCGACTTGGGTAGTGGGTGGCTCAGGGCCAGCCGCTGGGGGAGCGAGGCGAGGATCGCCGCCGCGCGCCTCGGGTTCGCCTCGATCGTCGTCCGGGACATCACCGGGTGGCGCTGGGCGTCAGGCTGCCAGGCTGGGTCGACGCCGGGGCGGTAGGTGCGGATGCCACCACCGAAGACGGGGTGGTATTCGAGGGTCGCGTTGAAGGCCTGCTGCGCTTCTGGGCTGAGGACGTACATGACGGCGAGCCCGGTGAGGTGGCGGAAGGCCGGTTCGATGATCTTTTCCGTCCAGGCCTCGGGGTCCTGTCCGTAGGGGACACTCGCCACGACGATGGGAAGTCTGCGGTCCTGCTCGCAGAGTTCCTCGATGACCTCCTCCACGTCGTCCGGCTCGATGAACTTCGGGTCCGTGCCGACGTCAGCGAGACCGTCCTGGGTGGGGAGGGCATCGAGGAGCAGTTTGGCTATTCCGGGTGTGTTGGCTTTGATGTGCCGTTGGTCCGGGGCTGGCTGATGCTCGATGTCAACCTGAAGCCAGGTGCGGCGATTGTCGTGGCGGCTGCCTGAGCGGACGACCAGGGTGGACTGCCATGTGCCCTGGGCGGCGTCTTTGGTCTCGCGCAGGCGCCAGCGGGAGTACGAACCGTGGCGGCCCGCGGCTGCGTCGTGGTCGAGAGTGACGCCCTCGGCTATCTCGTTGCGGCCCTCGTCGAGGACCGAGGTGTCGTACGGCTTCATCACGCTTAACCAGTGGTGCAGTTGGCGATCGGCTTCGGCGGAGGCCGTGACGAAGTCCTTCGTGGTCGAGACGACCATGCGGTAATTACGGGGTTCCATGGGCGGCTGCCTGTGCGGTGTGGTGGGCGGGCGGTTTTGAATCGCCGAGTGCGCCGCGCTGCGGTTCGCTTGCAGCGCGCCGGTGGGGGTGCTCAGGCGGGACGCGCGGGGGTTCTGGCCGGGGGCGGGAATGGTCGGGTAAGGGTTTTGGATTGTTGATCCTCGGCCATGAGGTCGTAGATGTCGAGGGTCAGGGTCATGACTCGGTAGGTGCCGCGGACGGTTTTGTCCTCCCGCTTGACGGTTGGCAACTCTCCCAGGACATAGCCGGCTTCGTGGCGGTCGAGTTTCGACGCGGAGCAGTTCGGGACGGGTTTCGTTCCAGTGCAACGAGGGCAGCGTTGTCGCTCAGGTCACGGGTGTAGTCGGCCATGTCGGCGCGGCGTGGATGAGATACGTGCCCTTCAGACCGCCGACCCATGAGTTCGACCGGTCATCGCCCGTCACACCCGACCCCCGTCTTGCTCCCTTGCCGAAGACCTCCGCCGCCCCTTGGAGCGGCCCAGCCAGCCCAATTGGTTCCGCTTTCCCAAGCGTGACTGTGCGGTAGACGCCTCGTTCGGGCGTGGGGCGGTCGCCGCACCGACGAGGCCGCTGCCGGATCGAAGGAAGCTGAGCCGATCGGGTGCCGGGAAGCTCGGCCTTTCCGCCATCATCGGGGCATGCAAAAGCTTGAGGCGCATGAGATGCCCCTGCACAAGGTGTTCAGCAGCGACTACGACTTTCAGATCCCCGATTACCAGCGCCCCTACGCGTGGCAGGAGGAGCAGGCGGTTCAACTGCTGACAGACCTGCAGGAAGCCCTGGACCGAGGGACGGACGAACCGTACTTCCTCGGATCTGTCGTGCTCGTCAAGAACGGAGGGGCTCCGAGGGCGGACGTCATCGACGGCCAGCAGCGCCTCACGACCCTGACCATCCTCCTGTCGGTCCTGCGTGATCTCACCGAGGATCCGGAACTGCGCGGCGACCTCGACAGGCTGGTGATGGAGCCGGGCGCCAAGATCCGTGGGCTCGCGCCGAGACCGCGGCTAACCCTGCGAAGTCGCGACGCGGACTTCTTCGGGAAGTACGTGCAGACGAAAGACGCGGTAGGCACTCTGCTGACGCTCAAGGAGGACGCCTTGCGCACCGATGCGCAGAAGGCCATTCTCCGTAACGCGACAGTCCTGCACCGCAGCCTCTCGGCTTCGCCTGAGGAGGATCGGCTGAAGCTGGCTCAGATGCTCGCCGAGCGGACGTTCCTGGTAGTCGTTAGTACCCCCGACCTCGACAGCGCGCACCGGATCTTCAGTGTCATGAACTCCCGGGGGCTGGACCTGTCCCCGACCGACATCTTCAAGTCACGCATAATCGGCGATCTCGGACCGGAGGCGTCCGACGAGTGCGCCACCGTCTGGGAGGACGCCGAGGAGATGCTCGGGCGCGACGACTTCGCCGAGCTCTTCCTCCATCTGCGGATGATCTTCGCCAAGAAGCGCGCTGAACAGGAACTGCTCAAGGAGTTCCCGGAGCAGGTGCTCAGCCGCTACCTTCCCGGCAAGGCCGAGGCCTTCGTCCACGATGTCGTCCGACCGTACGCCGACGCGTACGGCAGGATCCGGGAGGCGCGTTACGAGTCGGCGTCGGGTGCGGACGCGGTCAACGCCTGGTTCCGGAGGCTCCAGCAGGTCGACAACTACGACTGGCGGCCCGCCGCTCTCTGGGCGCTGCGCCACCACGAGGACGACCCGGTCTGGCTCGACGCGTTCATGCGGGCGCTGGAGCGGCTGTCGGCAAGCCTGTTCATCCGCCGCGAGTACACCACCCCTCGGGTCAGACGCTATGCCGAATTGCTCCGGCAACTCGATGATGGACAGGGTCTCGATTCCCCCGCCCTCGAGCTGACGGATGACGAGAAGGCGGACACCCGCGCCAGGCTCGACGGCGATCTCTATCTCGTCGGCAAGATCCGCAAGTACGTGCTCCTCCGCCTCGATGAGTTGCTGGCGCGTGGGCAGGGGGTGACCTACAACCATGGGCTCATCACCGTCGAGCATGTTCTGCCGCAGAACCCGGGGTCCGGGTCGCGGTGGACCGCGTTGTTCGACGAGGAGCAGCGCGCCCGGTGGACGCACCGCCTCGGCAACCTGGTCCTGCTGAACCGCGCGAAGAACTCGGCCGCCCAGAACTACGACTTCGCCGAGAAGAAGGCCAAGTACTTCACTGGCCGTGGGGGAGTGGTCCCCTTCGCGCTGACGAGCCAGGTGCTTCAGCATGCCGAGTGGACCCCCGGGCTGCTGGGGGCGAGGCAGGACGAACTGATCGGCGTGCTCGCTGAAGAGTGGCGTCTGTAGGTACGGGGCGGGAGGCTTCGCCTTCCCCGCTTGCCACTCCCAGTTATTTCCAAAGAGTTCCAAGGACTTCCATTCTTGTGGGTGCCCAGGCTATGGTCATCCACAGCTCACGGCCCACACGTCACGCCGACTGCACCGTCGGGCCCGTGCCCCTCACGCTGCGCGGCCTCCGTACGCCTGTCCGACCGCCGCCTCCGCAGCCGTCGCTTCCACGGGAGTTCACGTCATGCCCGAATCCGTCGATTCCGCTCCGGAGCCGTCACCCGCACAGCAGCCAGCCGGGCAGCCGGCGGCCCCCGGCACCCTCGCTCTCCTCATCGCCGAACGGCTCGCCGCCTCGGATCTCGACGAGGACGCCAAGGCCGTCCTGCTCACCGCCTTCCAGGACGATGGACCGGTTCGCGGACGGATGCCGGGCGCCTATCTGCAGTCCGTCACTGTCAGCGGATTCCGCGGCATCGGCCGGACCGCACGCCTCCCGCTCACCCCCGGCCCGGGGCTCACGCTGGTCACCGGCCGCAACGGCTCCGGCAAGTCGAGCTTCGCGGAAGCCACCGAGATCGCGCTGACCGGCGACAACGCCCGCTGGCGCGGCCGCAGTGACATCTGGCGCAGAAGCTGGCGCAACCTTCACCACGGCCAGGAGCCGCAGATCGCCGTGGAGTTGCGTATCGACGGCGACCCGGAGTCCGCCACCGTGCTGCGCACGTGGCACGGAGACGACGTCGCCGACTCCGCCGCCGAACTCGACCGGCCCGGCCACGACCCCGTTCCGCTCCCGGACCTCGGCTGGCAGGAGGATCTGGCGACCTACCGTCCCTTCCTGTCGTACTCCGAACTCGGCCAGGTCATCGGCGGCAAGCCCAGCGAGATGTACGACGCCGTCGCCTCCATCCTCGGCCTGGAGCAGCTCGCCGCGGCCGACAAGCGGCTGCGCGACCTGGCCCGCGAGTACGACGCGCCCGCGAAGGAGGCCAAGGCCGGACTCCCCGCCCTGCTCGCCCTGCTGGAGAACACCGACGACCCTCGCGCCCAGGCCGCCCGTTCCGCACTCGACGGGCGGCGCCCGGACCTCGCGCGGGCGGCCGAACTGGCCGCCGGGACCGGTGCGGCGGACGAGTCACTCCTGTTCGACCTGCGCCGCCGCTCCACCCTGACCGGACCCGACACCGAGGCGGTGGCCACGGCTGTGGCCCGGCTGCGCGAGACGATCGCCGCCGCCGAGGACCTTCGGGGCACCTCCGCAGAGGACGCGCTGCAACGTGCCGAACTCCTCGCCCGCGCCCTCGCCCACCATCGCGCCCACCCCGACCTCGGTACCTGTCCCGTGTGTGGTGGCGCGGCACGGCTGGACGAGGACTGGGCGCTGGACGCGGCCGAGCAGGAACGCCTCCTGCGCACCGAGGCCGAACAGGCCCTCACCGCACGCCGGGAACTGCACGCGGCCGGCCAGGCCATCCGTGATCTCGCCGTGCCGCCTCCGGGCTGGCTGCCGCCCGAGATCGCCGCCGCCTGGGACGACTGGCTGCGGTGTCGTACCGTCTCCGAGCCGGCCGCACTGGCGTCCGTCGCGGAGAACGCCGCACGGACCGCGGCCGACGCCGCGCGGGTCACCCGTCAGGAGGCCGCGCGGAGCCTCGCCGACCAGGACGACGCCTGGCGTGACGCCGCACGGGCGCTCGCGGCCTGGCTCGACAAGGCCCACGCCGCCGAGCGGGCGATCCCGAGCCTGGCCCGCGTCAAGGCCGCCCAGAAATGGCTCAAGGCCGCCCACGACGAGATCCGCGCCGAGCGGATGCGGCCCATTGCCGAGGACGCCCAGCGCATCTGGTCCAACCTGCGCCAACAGAGCAACGTCGCCCTCGACGTGACCGTCGACGACATCAACGCCCCCGCACTCGGCGTGATGAGCCAGGGCGAACTGCACGCCCTCGCCCTCTCCCTCTTCCTTCCGCGCACCTTCCTGCCGGAGAACCCGTTCCGGTTCCTGGTCATCGACGACCCGGTGCAGTCCATGGACCCCGCCAAGGTGGACGGCCTCGCCCGCGTCCTCGCACTCCTCGCCGAACACCGCCAGGTCGTCGTCTTCACGCACGACACCCGCCTGCCGCAGGCCCTGAAGTACTTGCGGCTGCCCGCCACCGTCCTCACCGTCGACCGCCGTGAGCACTCCGCCGTACGCGTCCGCTCCGGCGACGACCCCGTCAAGCAGGCCCTGTACGACGCGAAGGCGCTCGCCAAGACCCGCGACCTGCCTGGCGACGTCGTAGCGCGGGTCCTGCCCGGCCTGTGCCGCACCGCACTGGAGGCCGCCTTCCTCGAACCGGCCCGACGCCGGCTCCTCGGTACGGGACTGCCGCACGACGAGATCGAGCGACGCATCGCCAAGGCCCACAAGCTCACCGAACTGGCTTCCCTTGCCCTTTACGGGGAGACCGACCGGGTGGGCGAGGCCATGACCGACCTCACCCGGGCCTACGGCCAGCAGGCCACCGACCATATCCGGTGGTGCAACAGGGGCTCCCACGAAGCCGTGCCCGTGGACGACGTGGAGGAGATCATCCGCCGCACCGCGGACCTCGCGAAGGCGGTGCGATCCCTGTGACCACGATCCGCCCGGTCACTCCCGTCCCGTCCGCTCGCCCGCCCCGGCTCCCTGCGGCCCTCCCGCCTCCACCGCCGTCCACCTCGACCCCCGAGGAACTGCTCGCGGGCGCGGACCGGTTGCTCGGCACGGCCACCGCCTCCACCACTGGCGTCTGGCCGCGTGCCGTGGCACTCCTGCTGCGCCATGCCCTCGAAGAGGCCCTGCGCCGCTACTGGCAGGCCCGCAAACCGCAGCTGGCCCGCTGCGCGCCGCACGCCCAGGCCCTGTGCCTGGAGTCCTACGCCGACCCCGACACGGCCCGCCGCTGGTCGGCGACCTGGGCCGGCCTCAGCCGGGCCTGCCACTACCACGGGTACGAACTCGCGCCCACGCAGGCGGAGTTGCGTTCGTGGCGGGACGATGTCGAGACGGTGCTCGGGGTCTTGGGGAGGGGAACGCTGTAAAGGGCTCCCGTGGCATGCCCGCCGGGGTCATGGCCCGTCCCGGGCCGAGCCAGGCGGCGAGTGTCCGCGCGCTCGCGGCCAGTCGGCAGGAGCGGGCGTTCGGCAGCTCCTGCCCGCTCAGGCTGTACCGTAGGCCGCCGTCAGCCACGCCAGGTCGGCCGCGGCCTTGTTCCGCGCGTTCGCGGCGCGCGTGAACAGTTCGTCGGTCTTGGTCAGCACCAGGGTGTACGGGCGCCCCTGCCGCCTCGTATGGTGGCGCACCGGCAGCTCGGCCGTGTCGATCCGGGAGTGCACGTGCCGACGTCCGTCTTTCGCGAGCGGCCACTCGAAGGTCCGCTGCGTCCGTGAGCCGAGAAACGTGCCTAGCCTGTCGCAGAGGCTGCAGCCGCACCCGGTCCATTCGATCGACCAGTCGCCCTCGTCGCGCGGTGGCGTCGCGGCGATCGTGCCGAGCCGCTCCGCGCAGTCCCAGGCGATCTTCTCGAGCGCCGCCGGCCCGCGGGTGTCCGCCAGGCGGAGCGCCGGCACCAGACACTCCAGGACGGTGTCGTCGTAACCGCGCAGGGTTCCCGTGATCTCGTCGCGCAGGGTGTCGTCGGCCGCTTTCAGCAGCCGTACCAAGGGCGAGCTCAGGGTCTCCAGCCGGGGTCGGCGGACATCGCTTCGCGTGGTGGTCCAGAGCTGGAGCTGACTGTCCAGCCAACGCCAGGTTCCGGCGGCCAGGAGCTGTGCAACCTGCGGGCTCCCGGCGGTACGCAGCGCCCCGCACAGCCCCGGCAGCGTGTCGTCGGCCCACTCGGACAGGCCGGTGCCGTACAGGTCGTGCTTCGACCCGAACCACCCCTCGACGATGCTCCGCGTCCAGTCCTCGCCGTACAGCCCAGCCGCATGCTCTCGCGCGAGCAGCTCCACGCGGAACGGTTCCAGCAGCATCGCCGCCGTACCGGCGGCCTCCAGGCCCACCGCCACATCCAGGGCCGTGGTGAGGAGTCCCGCCTCCGTCTCCAGGTGCGCCCAGAACGGCGCGAGCGACTGCGCCGCGTCACGAGCCCCCGCCAGGTCCCCGGCGTCGATGCGGTCGCGGAGTTCGCCAAGGGCCCACCGGGACCCGGCTTCGGCACGGGCCGTGAACGCAAGGTCGCGCGGCCACACGACGACCGCGGCCCGCCGGTACCACCGGTCCAGCGTGTTGCCGTAGTTGCCCATGTAGCCCTCGTACTCGGAGCTGTGGGGAGTCAGGGCCGCGTTCGGGGTGGCGGCACACACCTCGTGGTCCTGGACGTCCAGCGAGATCGGTTCGCCGCCGGTGCCGTCCGGGCCGCTCCACCAGACGAGGGTGATCTCGTCGTCGATCAACTCGTTGAGCTCGTAGTCGTCGGGGTCTGTGCCCGTCCCGCCGTCGGTGTCGTCCTCTTCGTCGTAGTAGTCGTCGTCCCACGGGTCGCTGCCGGAAGGCCAGGCGTCCCAGGTCTCCTTCACCTCGGCGAGTGCCAGCACCGCCTCGCACCCGGCCTGCTCCGCCGCTGCGCGCAGCAGCGCGGCCCGATCCGTGTCGGCGCCCTTGAGCCGGTCCCAGCTCAGGCCGCGCTGGGTGTATTCGTGATCGAGCAGGAAGACCAGCCGGTTCGGCGGGGGGAGGTCGCGGCCTCCGTAGCGTGAGGTGACCGGCGTGCTGAAATGCTCGGTGAGGCAGCGGGCCGGCTCGGTGGCGGGGCGGGCCTCCTCGGCCGGGGTCGGGGAGGCGTCGGCGAGCAGGTTGAAGGTGAGCGTCACCCGGTATCCGGTCCGGACGGCTGTGACCTGGTGACGACAGTCGGCGTAGAACGCGACGAGGGTCAGCTCCTCCTTCGACGCACGGTAGGTGACGCTCTTTCCGGCATGCTCGACGATCAGTTCACCACCGGTGTGCGCCGACGGCAGCGACACCACCAGGGAGCCCACCATCGCGTCGTCCTTCTCCGAGTCCTGGTGCGGAAGGAAGAACTGCCCCTTGCCGTAGACCAGCATCGAGTGCGGTTCGGCACGGAGACGGGAGCCGCGCGGAAGCCCGAGCTCGTCGCGGAAGTGCTCCAACGCCCTGTCGAGCAGCGCCGTCCAGCCGGTTCCGCCCAGCGTGACCTGATCCGGGGTCAGCTCCCAGGTGTCCCGGACGCTCGCATCGGCCAGCGTCTCCTCGCCCCGCCCGAACTTCGCCGGCCGCGCCACCGCGATCAGCTTCTTCGTCAGCGGTGCGCGCAGCGGAAGTCTCACCGGCCCGACGCCGGACACCTCCACGCGGAGGAGGTCCGCAGGCACCGACAGCTGTGCGCTGAACGATCCGGCGGGCCCGGAGCCCCCCAGCAGCTTCGCCAGCCGTTCCCGCGCGGTCTTCGCCATCTGTCCTCGCTCGCGTTCGTCATACCTCTTCGGTGGTGTCACGGCATCGACCGGCGCGGATGGGGAGTTGAGGCGTACGCGATCGTCCGCCGCGGCCGGGACGGTCCACGGCTCCTGCCATGACGGGCCCTTGCCGGACCAGTCTGCGTCGGCCAGGCGGCGGAGGGCGTCGGCTGTCAAGGAGAGTGGCACCGTTCAGGGACGGGCGGCGCCGCCGCGGAGCGGGCCGTCGCCGTACAGGGCGGCGAGATCGACGAGAAGGACGTCGGGACGCTTCACGGCATGGGCTTCGAGGTCGGGCCAGAAGCCGTTCAGGGAGTACAGGGCGAGGGTGGCGCCGTCGGCCTTGTGGCCTTGGGCGGTGAGCAGTTGACGGATGCGTTCGAGGCGTTGCAGGTCGGTGAGGGAGCGAGGGGTGGCGGTGGCCTTGGCCTCACCGATCAGGGTGATGGAGCGGCGGGGTTTGCGGGGGATGTCGCCGGGGGCGAGGGCGAGTACGTCCACCTCGTGCTGAGTGCGGGCGCCCGCGTCGGGGACCTCGGTGGAGCCGGTGTGCCCGATGGGCAGATGTGACAGGTCGAGGGGGAGGTGGGCGGCGGTGTAGGCGCGGGCGAGGTCTTCGAAATGCGGGCCGAGGACCTTCGAGTGAAAGGCGTGGGCTGCGGCCTGCCAGGCCCGGTCGGGGAGGCCGAGGTCGATGAGCGGGGCCTGGGGGAGGGTGACGACCTGGTTGAAGCGGATTACCGGGTCGGGCAGCGTGATGATCGGATTGCGCTGCTTGAGTACGTCTTGGGCTCGGCGGACGTAACCGGCCGATTCCAGGACCTCCAGGGGGTGGGTGGTGGCGGCGCGGTCGCGGCCGAGCGCGGCGCCGATAGCGGTGGGGGTGGTGGCTCCGTCGGCGATCGCGGTGAGCAGTTCGTAGTAGGTCGTGCGCTGCCTGATGCGGGGGTCCTCGCGCAGGAGGTATTCGGTCTCGGCGCGGGAGTAGGTGGCGCGGTCGGGGGAGAGCAGGACGCGGGTGACCCAGGTGGGGAATTCGTCGGGGCTCTGTGGCGGGTCGGTGTCGGTGAGGCGGGCGTAGCCGGGGGCGCCGCCGAGGACGGCGTGGACGAGGAAGGCGGTGTGGGCGTCGCCGATGCCCCAGAATGCGCGGGCCTCGCGGTAGTCGAATGCCGACAACCGCATGTCGATCAGAGCTCGGCCGCGCAGGGGTTTCTGACCGGAGAGAAGTTCGTGCATGACGGAGAGGGCGGAGCCGCACAGGATGAGCGCGCCGCGGGGGGCGTCGGCCGTGCCGAACTGCCCCTCGTCGTAGATGCGCTGGATCAGGCCGGGGATCTCCGGGGAGTGCTGCAGCAGGTAGGGCAACTCGTCGATGACGACCAAGGGGCGGCGGCCTGGCCGGTCGGTGGCGCGGAAGGCTGTGCGCAGCAGCTCGTCCCAGTCGTCGAGACGGAGTGCCCCGACGGGCAGACCGCTGTGCACGGCGATGGCCTGCGCGAAGCGGGCCTTCGCCGCGTGGGCGCCATCCTCCTGGACGGCTGTGATGTACAGGCCGCCCATGGCTTCGGTGAGGGCCTGCAGCAGGAACGACTTGCCATGCCGACGTCGCCCTGACACGACGGCGATCCGGAGCGTGTCGCCGGTGCGGGCGGCGAACTCGGCCAGCGTGGCCCACTCGCGGTCGCGGCGGACCACGCGTTCGGGCTTTGGGGGGATCTGCATGGGTGCTCCGTGGGCGTCATCGATCCCTAATTAGGTAATAGCGTACTGTACCTAATTAGGGTCCAATTGTGCTCACGACAGTCTGATGGTGTCCCGTCTTCCCTACGGCCTGGATGATGGAGTACGTGTGCGCCGCATTGCGAGACCCCGGAACCGGCGCGCGGGGCGAGCGACGGACGCCGGTAGACGGGGCGGTACGGAACGGCGCGCCGGGGAGAGGAGGCGTGCGCGGTTCCCCACCTCGACCGCACTCGCACTGCCGTCATACGCGTATTACGATGCCTTCATGGCGAAGGCACGCATCACCATCAGCTTGGAGCAGGACCAGGCCGAACGCATCAGGCGGCACGCGGAGCGGGCGGGCATGGACGTATCGGCCTACCTGGTGCATGCCGCAACACGCCAGATGGCTGAGAGCGATGCCATAGAGGAACAGTTCGCCGAGGTGGACGCGCTCATCGCCCGGGCGGAGCAGGCAGCGGGCGTGCTGCCCGCCGAACCCGCCCAGGAACCGCCCGCGGAACTGACGGAGCAGGAACGTCGCGAGGTGGAAGGGGCCCTGGGTCTCGTCCAGGGCCGGGACCGGCAGGGCCGCCGTCCGGGACACGCCGCGTGAGCGCACGGGTGCCGGTCTACGACACCGGCATGCTCATCGCACTCGCGGACCGCAAGGCGAAGGCGGTGGCTCTCCACGAGGGACTGCGCACGGTCCCGCACCGGGCGCTGGTGCTCGGACCGGTCCTCGCCCAGGTGTGGCGCCCCCAACCGGCGCTGGTGCACGCCCTGTCCGGCGTCCTGAAGGACTGCACGGTCCCTCAGGCCCGTACGTCCGAGCCGCCCATGCGTGAGACGAAGGCGGGCCGTCCGGAGTGTCTGGCCTGCGCGACGGGCCCGGACCTCGCGGACTGGCGCCGCATCGGCACCGCTCTGGGGCGGGCGGCCCTGCCGGCGAAGAAGCGGCCGGACGCGGTGGACGCCTGGGTGGCCCTGGCGGCGGCCCGACACGGCAGCGCGGTGATCTTCACCACCGACCCGGGGGACATCCACGCCTACCTGACGGTCCTCGCGCCGACAGACGTGCACGTGGTTGCCGTCTGACGACCTGCAGTCACGCTCCGCCCCGTCCAGTGGCCACGCAGGCGGTGAACGAGCCGTCGGCAGGAGCGCGTTGGCGGGGGTGTTCGACGCCCTTCAGCGACAGAGGGTCAGTCAGGCGAGTTCTCGGACGTTGGCGGTGTGCTGCACGTCAGCCCTTGCCACGACACCGGGGGTGGGCCGAATGCGCGACGACCGGCCCTGACCGCCAGAGTGGCCATGGCAGCGTTGGCGCCACCACCAATCACAGCGCCGATACCGAACGGTGCCACGCGACCGAGAACGATGATTCCCTGCTTGGTCCCGTACTTCGTGACGAAGTTCCTCCCCAGGATCTTGTTGATCTGACGCAACGTCTCGACTGGCACCTTGGCGACAACCTGGCGTCCCCAGTGTTGCCCCGTCCGCTCGGCGACCTTGGTGATGGTGGTGGAGCCGCTCCCGCCGAGCATGATCCCCATCACGATCGTTCGGCGGCGCTCGACCTCGTCGATGGGGATTCCGTGGACTTCGGCGAGCGAAAGCGCGAAGAGGGCGCTCAGCTCAAGAGATGACAGAGCCTCGCCTGCCGACAGCGCCAGTGCGACTCCCGTGCCGACGCCGGGCGCGGCTGCAGTTCCTCCAACTGCGGCACCCGTTCCGGTCAAGGCGCTGACGTACATCCGCTCCAGATTGCGGATTACCTGTGCTGGTGTCGCCTCTGGGTTCCGCTGGCGGGCCCGGGCTATGTTCTTGCGCACCAGTAGGCTCTGGCTGTCGATTGCCTTGTCCAGGAGGTCGAGGACTCGCTGCCCACGTACGGCTGCTGCCGGATCCGGTCCGTCGGCGGCGCCTGTTGTCATACCTTGAACTCCTTGGGTCGTTAGGTCCCAAGTCTCCCACTCAGGCTGCCAGTTCTGGAGCGTTTCCCCCAACAGCTCCTACCTGTCGAGGCTCGGAGCCGCTGCCGTCCGCCCCATCGACTGCGAGATCACTGTCAGCACCTCCCAGGGGCGCCGTATCGGCGCATACCGCCTCGTCACGACCATGACCGACCTCCACGCCCTAGCCGTCGCGGTTAGAGCCGCCCGCTGTGCGTGTCCGGGCCGGGGTCTCGCAGGCGCATTCGGCCCAGACTGACTTGCCGCCGGGCGGGTAGGGCTCGACGCCCCAGCGGTCGGCGAGGGCGGTGACCAGGAGGAGGCCACGGCCAGACTCGGCGTCCAGGTGTGTTCCGCATTCCGCAGGCGGCGACGGGAGGCGCTCGCCCCGGGCGTCGGTAACGGCGATACGGAGCAGGCCGGCCGTGGTGTCGAGGGTGAGGGTGAGTCGGAAGTCGCGGCTGTTGACACGACCGTGCAGGGCGGCGTTGGCGGCGAGTTCGGCCACGATCTGCTCGGCACGCTCGGTGACGCCGGGTGACACCGGCCACGCACGGAGCTGCTCGGCGGCGAGGAGACGAGCGAGTCGGGCTCCGCGGCGGGTGGACGACAGAAGCTGGGCGAACGTGTGTACGTTGGAGGCGAGTTGGGGTGCAGTTGCGCTCATGGGGCCACGGTGACGGGTGCGCGTGGGCGCGTTCCAGAGGTGCGGTCCGTACGCTGCGTCAGCGTACGAGCACATTCCGTGGACGGTACGACGGTTCATGCGTCACGCTGGGTGTTGTCGGCTGTGGGACGGCGAACAGCGCGGGTACGGAACCGGAGGTGGCCGCGGATGACCGACGGCTGTGTGGTGGACGACGAAGACGTGCCGGGCGGCGAGGCGGACCGGGAGCCCGATCCCTCGGACAGCCTGCGGACGTTTGGGGCAGTCATGCAGGCACTGCGCGAGCACGCGGGGTACAGCAGGACCGAGTTCGCGGACCTCGTGAGCTTCTCCAAGCACACGGTGGAGTCGGTGGAGTTGGGGCGCCGGATGCCCGACGTGGCGTTGGTGGAGCGCTCCGAGGAGGCACTGGGCAACACGGGGGCGCTGCGGAAGTCGTCGAAGTACGTGACACGTGGGCGCGGGGATGTGGGGCTTGCGGCGTGGTTCCGGCAGTGGGCGCGGCTGGAGCGGGTGGCGGTGAGTCTGTGTACGTACGAGTGCCGGCTGGTGCCGGGGTTGTTGCAGTCGGAGGGGTATGCGCGGGCGGTGTTCGAGGGGACTGTTCCGGTGGCGCCGGACAGCCTCCTGGAGGACTTCATGGCCCGGCGGATGGAGCGACAGCGGATGCTGTTCGAGCGTCCGACGACGCCGTTCAGCTTCATCGTCGAAGAGCACGACTTCCGGCGCCGGTTCGGGGATCGGGACCAGATGCGGGAGATGTTCGACCATGTGCTGGAGCTGAGCGCACCGCGGAACGTGACGCTCCAAGTCGTGCCGTTAGAGGCCGGGTTGCATGCCTGTCTGGATGGGCCGGTGCGGCTTCTGGAGACTCTCAGGGGGCAGCGGTACGCGTACTCCGAGGGGCAACAGAACGGCCGTCTGATCTCCGACGTGAAAGAGGTAAGCCTCCTCTGCCAGCGCTATGACACACTGCGCTCGCAGGCCCTGAACGCCAAGGACTCGCGGGGTCTGTTGGAGCGACTCCGAGGAGAGCTATGAGCACGAGGCCGGAACTGGCGTGGTTCAAGTCCAGCTATAGCGGCAGTCAGGGTGACGACTGCGTGGAGGTCGCCGTCACCGAACAGGCCGTGTGTGTACGGGACTCCAAGGACGTCACGCGCCCTCACTTCGCCGTCGGGCGAGGCGAGTGGTCGTGGTTCTTGGGGTTCGTGACGGGGGATTGAGCAGCGTGCGTTAGTGCAAGGAGGGCGCCTCTCTATCGGTCACTCACCGGATTCGGCGGGTAGGAGGGAGCCCAACTCGGGTGACCCGTAGGTCAGGAAGACTAGGTCGCTGTCGCTGCTGGCGTCCCAGGTATCGCGGTCGAATGTGACGGGGACTGAGGATGCGGGCGGCTGAACCAAGTAGCACTCGACGGACGTCACGCCATCGGAGCGGCCGAAGGACACACGGGCGTCGTCACGCGGAAGGAAGAAACTGTAGATACCGGGGCGTCCGTCGTCTGGGGTCAGCCAGCGGCCTGAGAGACGATTGTTCGTGAGCTTGGTGGCAAGGTCTGACGGGGTGATGTCTCCCGTCAGGTCCGGCGGGGTCTTGATGGTGATGTCGTCGTCGGGGGTGCCGAGGCCGTCGGTGCTGACGGGCTGGTTGCTGATGTCGTCGATCTGAGTTCGGATGCCGGCGATCTCGCGAGCGATGGCTTCGTCACTGAGGTCCGCTGCGAGAACGAGGTCCTCGATGACCTTCTCGACGGTGCCGAGGACGGGGGCGGCGCCGCCGAGAATGTTGGTGAAGTCGTCGTAGTCCTCCTTGATGCCCTTATAGACCTGCTCCTCCACAGTGTCTTCGTAGAAATAGTTGCTGATCTGGAGGTGCTCGTAGGCGGCGCCGATGCGGTCGATTCGGCCGATGCGCTGCTCGACGCGCATCAGGTTCCAGGGCATGTCGTAGTTGACGAGGCGGCCTGACGTCTGCAGGTTCAGGCCCTCGCTCATGGAGTCGGTGCCGATCAGGACCTCGATATCGCCGTTGCGGAAGCGGGTTTTGATTTCAGCCTTAGTGACTGGGTTCCACTTCTCTGCTACGGAATCGTAGGTCTCGCCGCCGCGGCCCGAGTAACAGCCGAGCCTGTAATAGCCAGCGGCCAGGAGGCGCGCGCGGACATAGTCCATGGTGTCGGTGTACTGAGTGAAGACCACTGCGGAGTCGTACGTTTTGAACGACTCGGCCAGGTCTTCGACGAGCTTCTTGGCTTTGGTGTCCTCGCCCGTGATATCGCTGAGGTCATTGAGGAAGGAGCGGAGCTCGCCGATCTCCTCTTTGAGGCGGTCGGCGCGGACGTCGAAGGCCTCGGGGTCGAAGAGGGAGTTCTCCAGGTCGACGCCGTCGTCATCGGTGAGAAGATCGGCGAGGTTCTTGCCCTGCTCGAGTACATCGAGGCGGCGTTGCAGGGACTGCTTGATCGCTTCGAAGGAGGAGGTCAGCCGGCGTCGGTAGACAGTCATGATGAAGCCGAGGGCCTTGGTGGCCTTGTCGGACTTGTATGCGTTGTAGTGGCGGCGGATGTACTCCTCGATGCGCTCGTACAGCTTCCGCTCGTTCGCCGCCAGGGGGATGAACTCGTCGGTGACGTGCCGGTGCGGGATGACGATTGAAGCCGGGATGATGCCGGCCGCCTGGTAGGCCCGCATGGTCTTGCGGGTGTTGCGGAAGACCCGATCGCGTATCGGGGTGTGGCGGCGAGCCCACTTTTCCATCCACTCGGAGGTGGCGTTAGGGAACTGTGCCCTGAGGTCCGGTGAGGGGGGATTGCCTGCCATCCCGGTCACCGTCAACGCGTCGGCCCATCCGAGTGCGTCGTCGACTTGCTGCTCCAGCTCAGTGTCACGTTCGGCGAGGGGGTCGGAGAAGTAGTCCTCCAGCATGTCGCAGATGAGTTTCCAACCGCGCCTCTCAGGCGGGTCGCCGAGATAGGTGAAGTATTGCGTGAAGAAGAACGCCTGCTCACCCCACTTGCCCGGCAGCCCGAGGAGCTCGACAAGGTCCCAGGCCTCATGGGCGTGCATCTGCATCGGGGTCGCCGAAGCGAGGTAGAGCGCACGCCACAGGTCGCGTTTCTTCATCTCCTGGAGCAGCCCGAGTAGGGAGTTGGGAGTGTCGGTCGCCTTGGAGCCGCGCCGGCGGGCGTGATGGGCCTCATCGACGAGGACGACATCCCACGGTCCGGCATCGAGGATCTCAGTACGGCGAGTGCGGCGGCGTGCGAGATGGGAGGAGGCGAGCACGATCGGGAAGGCTGACCAGGGGTTCGCCCCTGGATCGGTCGTGATGGGCTGGTCGAACCGGTCGAAGAAGCCACCCTTGTCGTAACGGGCGACATCGAGGTTCATCTTCTCGTGGAGTTCTTCCTGCCACTGCTTCATCACCGAGGCAGGCACCAGCAACAGCGCCTTCCTCGCTCGGCCGGAGGTGAAGAGCTCGCGTAGCACCATGCCTGCTTCGACAGTCTTGCCAAGACCAACCTCATCGGCGAAGAGATAGCCGCGCGGGTACGTCGACACCACCCGATGGATCAGCTCGGCCTGGTGCGGCAGCGGCTGAGCCCATGCTGTACCTACGCCAGTCCACGCGGATGCTTTCGGTGAATCCCGGAGAGCGACCAGCTCGTCCCAGGCCGCCTGGGTATCGACGTCCACGTCGGTAGGCGGTGCTTCGTGATCGGTCTCTTCGATCTTTGGCTGTGGCGCGAGCGTGTTGAAGTGGAACGGCGGAGCATCCGGGGCGTGCTCTATCAGGTGTTCCCGGACGGCAGTGGGGAGGTCGATGATCGCCCAACCCTCGTCGGGGTTGGCACGCCAGTGCCGATCGAAGGCTCGCTCTTTGGGCTCGCCGTAGTCCTCCCAGGACTCGGTACGCCAGGAGCGGTAGGCGTCGAAGGTCTCGTGGTTCTTCACCCATGCGGTGACCGAAGCGTTGTTGGAGCCGCTGAATGCGACCTTTTGGCCGTAGCGGTCTGTGAAGATGCCGTACTTAGTGTGGAAGTAGCGGCCCGACTCCCGGTGGGTGAGCAGGTGGCCGTGCTTGTCGATCGGGATGCCGACCCGGATGTGGAGCCGGTCGTTGGCAACCATCCAGGCCAGCACGCTGAGGTGCTCGCTCTGCACGATCTTCGTGCCCTCCAGGCCAGGGTCTGCCAGTAAACGTTCGGCAACCACATCGTCGAGCGGAGTGCCAGAGAGCACCGCGTCGACGTCCTTCTTGCCAAGCTGGGCGCCGACGATGAGTCTCATCACGCCGCCACCGGCGATGAAGTACGCCGTGCCCTGAGCGGCGAACTGCAGCTCTGCCCCGGACCAGTAGCCGACAGCACGGTCGTAGGCGACGGCCCTGGAAAGCAGGGGCTCGTAGAACGACTTAAACGGTGCGTCGTCGGGTGAGTACATCGCCTTCAGCGTCACCCTGCGAAACGAGTCCTCGGCCGTGGCAGGTTCGTGGTTGAAGAGACCATCCTGCGCCGGTGCCGCTGGCTTGGCGGCACCGGGAAACAATGCATCGTCGTGCTCGGCCAACCTCACTCCATCTCGAAGAGAGCGACTGGTTCGTCAATCTGCGTTACAGGTAGATCGTCGGCTGGGAGCTGAACACTATCGAAGTAGAGCGTGCACAGCGTGTCGAGAAGCCCCGCCTCCGGGTAGAGCCACGCGCCCTTTGACTTCTTTCGAGGGATTGCGTTAATCAGGCCCTGGATGGCGGCAATGAACGAACGGTCACTTGTGTAGCCATGCCGATCGACGAAACGCTTTGCAGCTTGCATGCCGTCAACCTTGGCGATGTAGAGCATCGTGTCGACGGCATCGATGAGGTGCTCGAACCTGGCTGCCTCTGGGCGGACTCCAGGAGCATCGCCTTCGTTGCCCCTTCGGATCCGCTCTTCAGGTGCCAGCAACTCCACGGTTCCCGCCTTCTTTTTAAGCACCTTGGCTTTCGTTAGGTAGTCGATGTCGAGTCCGCCAACGGCTAGGGCAAGAAGCCGCGCAGCATCGAAGTCGGATTCTCGCGCCTTGAAGATGTCCCAGGCCATGAGTACAAAGTCGGTAAGGCTATCGACTCGGACCACTTCGCCCACGAGGCGGCGACGTCGGAGTTCGACAATCTCCTCACGTGCGATGTTCAGAGCCTCTTCCGGCCTCAGGAGTCGATCGGCTCCGTTCTCGTCGGGTACCGACGAGTAGACGGGCCAGTTCCGCGAGATGACAGACAGTGCGGGGCCGTAGGTGGCGAGCATGAGGTCGACACCTTCGATACCATCTTCGGCGAAGCGGAGCGACGCACTTCGTGCTTCTGCGCGGACCTCCGGCGCTACGTCTTCGAGGTACCGCTTCCCGCCATCATCGCTCCGGTCCCGCTTACGACAAACCAGCATGATGGTGGACTCTGCGGCGTTCTTGTTGGCTTGGTGGCTGCTGGACTCCGACTCAGTAGCGATGGGCCAGGACGTCTCGACCGTGAACCCCGCAGAGATCAACGCCGAGCCCAATGCATCCCATGCCCGAGCGTTCTTGTTGGTGAACATCACCGTGAGTACGCCTCCGGCGCACAGCATTCTGCGGCACTCAGTGAAGATCGCGGCCATCTTTGCCTCGTAGTCGAGGTCAGCGATCTCCTTCTTACGGCGACCCAACGCTGCGAACCGCGCGTCGTTGGTGACAGCCTCGTTGTCGAGGTCGGTGTTCTCTTCTTCGAAGAGCTCCGGCGCCACGAGGCCGAGGGTCTCCCGCTCCCAGGCATAGAAGAAGTTGGAGAGCTCGGAGTACATGACATTGGCGTAGTACGGCGGATCCATGCAGATGTGTTGGATGGATCCGTCAGGCACGGATGGGATGTCGGCCGCGGTCCCGGCGGTGACCTGCACCTGGCGATCCAGGCGTGCACCGGGCGCGCTGCTGCCAGTCTCTTCGAGAAGACGTGCAATCTCGTCGTAAGCATCGACCAACTGGTCCAAACACCACGGCAGCAGCTCCCCTGGGCCCGGAAACTCGACGAAGGTCCACTTGAATGCGAAGTTGTGTTTCTCAAAGACAGCGCGAGTCGACTGACGGTTCACATGCCAGGACGCCTGCCGTGCGTTGTAGTTCAGTGCCTTTCCCTGCATCAGCGCAAGCTCGGTCAGGATGTCTTTCGAGAGGCTCTCATCGAGCTCAGCCCTCGCTTCCGCGGCAACCTTGCGAAACGCTTGAACAAAGGCGGCATGGGTGAGGAGCTGGCGAGGCGAAAAGAAGTCGGCCCATTTGTTGATGCCGTACATCCGATGACCGCGGTCATAGTTCGACACCTCGGGAATCGAGGTCGAGGGAATAATGCCTGTGGCTTCCCAGATTCCGATGTTCTCTGCTACCAGTCGCTCAGCCTTCTGGAGTGCCTCAAGGTCGGCATCGTTCGGGGATCGGAAGGTTCGTCCAGCGGAGGTCCTGACGACAACTGCATAGAGAACCTGGGTCATGCGGCCGGCCTTTGCCTCGGCCTTGATGTAGTCGCCATCGACGACGAGATTGTCGTACGGACTGATCGCACGGCCGCCTGCAAAGAGACCCTTGTCAGCATCGAAGTCGATGTCCGGCCCGTGCACGACTTCAAATCTCGGGGTCTGCAGCTCCACTCCGTCAAGTTCAGTCAGCATCCGTACGGCGGCTGGCTTGGGAGCCTTTCGAAGCCACCAATCCGGCATCAGTGGCACGACCCGGCCAGTGCGGGGGCAAGCCACCGCATGGGCGTAGAGGTAGTTCGTAACCCTCTCCCTGCCGGCTTTCGGGAAGTACTCAAGGAGCCTGATGGTGGCGTCGTCCACGATCCGCTGACCCCACTTGCGCAGGACTGGAGTTAGCGCTGTGCCGTGTTTGGCCGGGATCGTGAGGCTTGCGTTCAGGATCGACACCGCCACGCTATTGAGGTCGTTTGCGTAGGTCGGCAAACCCAAGCGCAGCGCGGTCCACGGGATGGAGCCTCCCCCAGCGGTCACATCTGCAACGGCAGGAAGGCAGCCCCAGGTATCGACGAGGACGTCGTGCAACTCCCGGATCTCCTGCTCGCCAACACTGTTCTTGAATGCTGGGCGGTAGGTGTAAGGGTTGTCCTTGAGCTTGACGCCTGCGGCCTTGGCGGCTTCACTTGTTCGTTTCGCCAGCACAGGGTCTCCCCAAATACCGATAAGGCGGTTGAACCAGTCGCGATATGCCCATTCGGTTTGAAGCCCGCTGATCGTAGGATGCCGCTCCGCAAGTTCGTCGCTCCAGGCTGGCAGGATACCCGCCAGGACTGTGGCCGCCGAGGCGACGATAGGGCGACGAGCCCACCACTGATGGAGGGTCTTGAGCTTCGGGAACTGCCCTGGGATCGGGGCAGCTTCGCGTCGTGACTCGATACTCAGAGCTGCCACCGGCAGCCAGTCTTCAGCCAGTACCTTGGGCCGCGTTGTCACGTTGCTTGCTTTCAGTAGTCGGAGAGGAGGGTGCGGAGGGCCTTGCGGGCGCGGTTGGCGTCGACGCCGATGCACTTGGAATACCAGTAGTAGGTCTCCTCGGTGCTCATGGTGTTGATGCCGGCGACGAGTGCGCGGACGCGCTCATGCTTGGCGATGGGCTGGGTGGCCAGCAGGATCAGGGCCAGGCGTACGCCATCGGGTTCGGTGAGCCGGATGGGTGCCTTGCGGGTGAAGGTCAGCACGCTGGGCTGGTGGCCCGATCGCTTCACGGCAGAGAAGAGTGCGTCGACGACGCGGCCCGTCTGCTGTGGGGTGAGGGCGACGATGGTCGTGGCGAAGACGGAGGCGGCCTCGCCAAAAGTCTCCTCGACGGTGAGGCCGTAGGTCTCGCCACGGCCGGGCTTCACGATGAGACGGAAACCACGGACGCCAGCGACGGCAGCGAGCCGTCGGCTCGGGATGGCCGTCGCGCGCTGGGGCATGGTCATTTGGTCACCTCCGCCGTCATTGTTGTGCTCTTGATGCCGAGCTTCTTGATCACATCGTGGATCTGCGTGAACTGAGGGTCGTCGACGTCGAGTGTCGGGGCGAACCGGAAGGTGAGAGTAACGTCGCCGACCACCTTCGTGGTGGCGTTGAGCGCCTTCTTGGCGTGACCGTAGGCCATCTGGAAGTCGGCGCGCTCGGCGGTGCCTTGGAACTGGATGCCGCCTCCGGTGAGCCCCTTGTACTCGGCGCGGATGGTGGCGCGGACCGTGATGGCCTGCTTCTGCAGCATGCCGAGCGAGGCGACGGCGAGGTCGATGTCGCTTGTGCCGGACGCGGCATCCGCGCTTGCCTTCAAAGTGAGGGTCGAGATCGTGCGAATCGTGTAGTCGGAGACGGCGTCAAGCAGGGTCTGCATGGCCGCGCCACCGGGACCGGTCGCCGTGAAGGTCTTGGAGGTGGCGGTGCGGGTGGGGACCTCGACGCCGATATCGTCTGCGGCTTCGCGGGGCAGGATGTGGAGGGTGTCGAGGCCCTTGTCCTTGATCGCCGAGGGTGAGAGCGCTCTGACTCCGGCGGCAGGCTCGGTGTCGGTGACGACAAACCAGCCGTACTCGCTGGACTGGACGGCGGTGGCCAGCAGCTCGAGGACGTCGGTCTTGGAGGGTTCGCCGCCGCAGGCGGCCTCGAGGCGAGTGCGGAGGTCGGCGCCGGTGAGCTGCTCTCCGGTGAGTACCGAACGGAGGTCGGTCTGGGTGGGTTTGCGCACCAGAAGGCCGCGCTTCTGTGCTTCGGTCATGGTCATGACCTCGGCGTCGGCACTGAAGGTGATCGACATGCCGGCCTGGGTGCTGGCTGTGTGGGCCTTCCCGCTGGCGGAGTCGTAGTAGACCCAGTTGTCGTGGCTGACGCCGTGGACGATCGCGTCACGCAGCAAGGAGACGTTGCGGACGATGGGGACCTTGTGGTCGGACCAGAAGTAGTCGGCGATCGCGGCTGTGCTCGTGGCCTCCTTGTTGGCCCAGGTGCGGTTGCGCAGGAAGGAGGCTGTGAACGCGCTAGTGCGGATCTTGTCCTCGTCGGTCAGCAGGGTGATGACAGCGGAGGTGGCATTCTTCGGGTCGCCCTGGGCCTGGGCAGGGAGCTCACGGTGGCGCAGGTAGCCGGTGGCCTTCTCGTCGGCCGGGTAGTAGATGTGCTTGAAGCACCGGGTGACCGCGATGCGGGCCTGAAGACGGGCCTCCTTGTCGTAGGCCTCGACCTTCTTGCGGACCTCCTCGCTGAACTGGCCTAGCCGGTGGGTATCCGTGGCAAGGTTGTTGGAGGCGATCAGGGCACGTGCACGGTCCTTGAGTGCGGGGACCTGCTCGGTGTCGGCAAGGGCGAAAACCAGGGAGTTGCGGTACTTGCGCGGCGTACCGACTGAGCCGACCTTGTCGAGCATTTCCATGACCTGTGCCGGCGGCTGGTCGGCGTGGCGTGGATCAACGGTGACGACATCGTGGTCGAGCACGACCACGCGCAGCGCGTTCTTGTCTGGGATTTCGGCAGGGCCTGACGGGAAATGGATCGCCGTGACGCCGCCGTCGTTGGCGAACGCTTTGTGTATCAGGCTGTCAACTTCTGCAGCGACCGCAGTGTTGGCGATATTGCGCTTCTCGGTCTCGATGATGGCGTTGACGTTGGGCTCGATGTTGAAACGCCAGCGGGCACCGTCGTACGACAGGTGCCAGAAGACCTTCTCCGACTCGGTCAGCGCCTTCTCGAAGATGGTGGCGTCCTCGCCGGGACGCAGGGTGCCGACCAGCCAGTCGTTGCGGCCCGCCCCTGCGGTCGAAACCATCTCGAGGGAGTGTGTGAACACGGTGCGGGCCACGCGGGTCGCGTAGGCAGGTTTGCCGGGGAAGACATCGGCGTCGACGACAGCCGCGTGGGAAGCCTTGGAGGCGAAGTCGCCCTTAGCCACGCTCGCGTACTCGGCGCGTCCGAGACCATCGGTCAGGTGGTTGAGGACCGGCTCGTTGGAGTAGTCGATGTCGCCGACGTTGATGATCGCGGTGTCGTCGTTGGTCGCGTAAATGTTGGCCACGACCTCGGCGAGGAGCTTCAGAGCGCCTCGAGCGCGCTGGAACTCGGTGATGTTGCCCAGTCGCTTGTCGAGGACGCGGACCAGCTCCGGGTGGAACGGGTAGGTCTTGGTGACCAGGTCGCCATAGGAAGCCGATTGCTCGGCGCCGCCTGCGAGCTGCTCCGTCTTGGCGAGCTGCTCGTAGAAGTCCCGATAGGCCTCCCCGGCGGCCCTGGCGGCGCCCTCGTCGACGGAGGCGAAGAGGCGTTTCTTGAGGATCTCCCCGATCTCGTTGTCAGCGGCGGGCTTGATCACCGCGCTCGGCTGCACCGCGCGGGTCAGCACGTCGCCGGTCTCCTGGGCGGCCTTGACCGAGGCGGTGTTGGCGGCGTCAGCCTTCTCCCTTTCCTCACCGGTCAGCTCGCTGATCTCGGTGGTCTCCGCGCCGAACGCGTTGGTGGTCGCGGCAAGGGTGATGATGACCGAGACCTTGTTGGTCGGGTCGGAGGCGACTTCGAAGAGATTGCCGAGGAAGACAGGGATTGCGCCGACCATGCGGCGGACGTCCTCGCTGCCTGAGGAGGCCACTACACGCAGATGCTTGGCGATCTCGTCGACGATGACCACCGTTGGCTTGTCGCCGAAGGCGGCCTTGATCGTGGCGGTGCCCGGAGCCGTGCGTTGGGCGTCGTTCGCCTCCATCGCCGCGAACGCGTCATCACCAATCTGGGCGGCCATCTCACCCCACATCGTGTAGGTGCGATGGCCACTGGTCTCGAGGCCCGCAGTAGGGTCGAGGGCGTCACCGACTAGAGCTGCGACCTGGACCGGACCGTCGGGAAGCAGGCTCGGGTCGAGGAACTCGGTGATGTTGGACGGCCGGGCGCCCGTCGCGAGGTGGTAGACGGCGGTTAGCCCGTGGGTCTTACCGCCACCGAACGAGGTCGTCGGGCGAAGCACGCCGTTCTCCCCCGCGACACCCTTCGCTCCAGTCAGGCGGCCAAAGGTCTTGGTGAGCAGCTTCTTCAGGCCGCTCGTGGGGTAGGTCTGCGCGAAGAATGCCTCCGCGTCGCCGTACACCGGATAGTGCTTCGCGTCGCGGACTACTTTGTCCAGTTGTGCTGCGAAGTGGTTGTCTGACAACCCGCCTTCGAGCACGTCCTCTCGCGGAACGCACACCTTCCGCAGAGCCCCCAGGTTCGACGCTGTCATGCCTCTCCTACCCCCCCCAGACGCCGTGCACGCGGCGTCGCTCCTTGACCTGTGCATCATGCTATTGCAGGCCGCCGACAACCATGTCGAATTCTGCCGTTGGTCCCGCATCGTCCTGCAACAGCGGCCGGATGTCCGCCTAATCCGTCATGTCCGACGGGTGGTGCGGCTACCGGACGCTGTCGGCAGCATTGCCATGATCATGCCGCCCGCACCCGGTGTTCCCCCCGCTCCAACCGCCCCATGACCACCTGATGTGCCCGCCACCCATCCGGAAACTTAGGCGGCACGTCCAGGTACACCGGACTGCTCCGCGGATGCCGGTCCAGCAGATCCCGGATCCCGGCGCGGGCCACCACGATGCACGCGAAGCGGTGTCGGGAGAGCAGGACGCACAGTCGGCCCGTCTCCAGGTGGAAGGCGGAGGCGTCGTGGCGGCCGGACAGTGGGTGCCAGACCAGGGTGACGTCGAACTCGCGGCCCTGGAGGCGGTTGGCGGTGTCCACGGTGATGTCGGTCAGGCCGCGGTCGGCGAGGCGGGCGCGGACGGCGTCCGCCTGCACGGTGCGAGCCGCGCCGATCGCGATGCGTGCCTCGGTGAGGGGCTCCCCGTTGACCAGCGCCCCGCGTTCCAGCAGGCGGGCCGCCGTCGCCGCGAGGGCTTCGGCGACCTCGGGGTCCTGGTCGAGGGTGTGGCGGGCGGGGAGTTCCAGATGGCCCCAGCCGGAGGCGGCGGCGCGGGTGAGGACGTCGTCCAGCGGGGTGGAGCCGTGGGGCAGGCTGGCGTACGACAGGACGCGGTCCTGTGCCGTCGTACCGGGGACGAACCGGTAGAAGGGGTAGAAGGCCTGCTCGACGAGGGGGGCCGCCGTCTCCGGCAGGCGCCAGGAGACGGGGAGTTGGTGGCGTACGAGATCCGGGGTGTGGGCGAGCGTCACGTCGACCGCGTTGCGCAGGGGGTCCCAGGTCAGGCCGTGCCAGCGGTCGGTCTCCACGGTGGCGAAGGGGTCGAGCTGGCCGGGGTCGCCGACGAAGAGGACCTGCGAGTCGTCCTCGCTGAACAGCGGGGCCGTCGCGAGGAGCGCGTCCGAGCGCATCTGGTACGCCTCGTCGACGATGGCCCAGCGCCACGGCCGGCACTTGTCCGGGGTGACGTACGACCACTTCTTCGCGGTGGACACCACGACGGGCAGCTCGCGAAGGTCTGCCGCCTGGGTGCTTCCGGTGATGTGGGGGTGCCGGGTGACGCGGGGCGGAAGGGTGTGGCCGCCGGCGTGCAGGCGGCCGATCGCCAGGCCGGGATGCTCGCGTGCGAGGCGGTCCACCAGGTCGTCGACCTGCTCGTTGGTCTGCGCGACGATCATGAGCTGGTGGCCAGCCGACGTCAGGTGCCCGGTCGCCCGCACGACCAGGGTGGACTTCCCGGCGCCGGGCGGGGAGTCCACGACGACGCCGCGGCCCGGTGCCGTGTCGAGGCTGGAAAGGATGTCGGCGACCGCCCGGTCGGCGCGCTCCCCGGGGGTGCGACCGTCATCGGGACCGTCGTGGGTTCCCGTGCGGGGGAGGATGGAGGTCACTCCCAGGTCTCCTCTGCGTCCTCGTCGGTGGGTTCGTACGGTCGTGGCGGGCCGCCGTGGGTCCAGGGGGTGTCCTCCTCGGCGGGCAGCGAGGCGGGCATGGCGGTGGGGTTGAGCGTGGTGTACGTCAGCTCCTCGCCGGTCTCGGCGAGAGTGCCGGGCGGTGCCGGAGGCGTGCGCTTCCTCGCGAAGCCGCCCTTGAGTTCCAGCACCACGGTGCAGGCGTCGTCCTGCTGCCGTACTTCGAGGACCCGGCCCTCCTGGCCGGGGCGGGCCGGGGACCTCACCTCCGTGCCGGCCGCGAGGCCGACGGGGGCGTCGGTGCGGAGGGTGATCGTCGGCCGCCACACCTGGGAACCGGGCCGGGTGCCGGGGACGAACCGGTTCTCGTCCCTGGCGGTCACCGTCCCCGTGAACGCCTCGCCCGCCAGCTCGTACTCCGCCATCACCAGCGGGTCGTCGTAGGCCCGCTGCGCCTCGTAGCGGGCGACCGCGTCCTCCAGGCGGGCCAGGCGGCGCGCGGCCCCGACGGCGTGGTCGCGGCGGGCCTGCGGGCGGCCGTCCGCGTCCAGGTACTCGGCGTACTCGGAGAACAGGCGCCGGTCGAAGGCCCAGCGTTCGCGGACGTGGGCGCCCTCCGGCAGGTCCCGGAGCAGTTCCATTCCGCGCCACATCAGCTGCCAGGTGGGCAGCATCTGGCCGCGCAGCTCACCGTCGATCTGACGGCCGACCGCCTCGCGTCCGCGCTCGTCGGACGCCTCGTCGTAGCGCGTCATCAGCTCATGGAGCGTCCGGTCGAAGACCGGGTCCGTGGCCGGGCCGGCGGGGGGCCACACGGCGGGGTCCTCCGCCTCCCACGCCGCACGCGCGCCGTCGCTGCCGTCCGGCGGGTCGATCCAGGCGAGCAGGGACGCGAGGTGGGAGTCCTCCGAAGGGCTCTGGCCCGTCGCCCAGTGCGCAGCGAGCTGCCGGGTCATCGCGAGGAGCATGCTGGAGTCCGGGAACTCGGCCAGATCCGCGAACCGGGTCAGCCACTTGCCGAGGGTGGGCACGGACGGGGCCACCGCGTACGGCCCTTCGGTGGCGCGCAGCCTGGTCAGACGGCCGAGCAGACGGACGTACGCGATGCCCTCGCCGTTCGGCACAAGGAGCTGCGGGGCCCGCAGGCAACGCAGGCGTTCCTCCTTCTCCTTGCCACGGCCGACGGTGTACGGCTCCGTCTCCGTCCGGCATCCGTCGATGTGCGCCAGCAGCAGTGTGGCGAGACGCTCGGCGAAGCGGAACCGTTCGGCACGGTTCCGTGGCTGACGGACCGTCAGCAATGTCGGGTGTGCCGGGTCCGCACCCGCGAGGGCGGCCAGGGGCGCGCAGGCCTCTCCGGCGAGGGTGAGCGGCACCAGCACGAACGGCCTCTGGTCCAGGTGCTGGTGGCGGACGGTGGTCAGCGGCTCGGCGTGGCCGGTGCGGGACGCCGTGAGAGCCGCGACGGTGGACAGGACGCTCATGCGGCCCCCCGGCGGAGTCGGCGCAGCCGGGCGGCGGCGCGCAGCAGGTCGGCTGCCTCCGTCTCGGCCTCTCCCGGGGCGGCGACACCGTCCAGGTAGTCGAGCGCGGTACGGGTGGAGTCGATGCCTGGCAGGTCGTTGCGCACGGCGCTGCCCAGACGGGCAGGTGAGGCACACCCGTCGGCCTCGTCGCGGCAGTAGCGCGCCATCTCGCAGAAGGAGAGACATGCGGGCGTGTACGACGCGTCCAACGCCTCTATGGACGAGGAGAGTTCGGTCATGCTCCGGTCCGGGTCCAGGGTCGCCGTCTCGGGGAGCCGCGCCGCCAGGTCCTCGGCGCGCCGCAGCCGCGTGAGCTGGAACTGCAGGGCGTCGAGCTCCTGCCGGAGGTCGATCAGGCGACCGTAGGGCCGGTTGGAGAAGTCCTTCGGGCAGACGAGCAGGAAGTCGTGGGCGAGCTGCTCGGCGGGCAGGCCCGCGGCGTCGAAGGCGTGGCGCAGGGCGAGGACGTACACGGCGGCCTGCTTGGCCGCCTGGGCCACAGCCGTCGGGTTGGCCTGCCCGTCGATCGCCGCGAACGAGCGGATCAGGACGACGTAGAACTTCCCGTCGACGCGGTGGGTGAGGGCGTCCGGTTCGAGGTACGCCGTCCGTCCGGCGACTTCGAGGGTGAGTACGGGGCGGTCGAGGATCAGTCGGACGTCCTGCCCGGAGGCGATGTGCGCGATGAGGCGGCGGGTCTCGCGCTCCCGTACGGGCAGAGAGCTGTTGCCTCCCACCTCGTTGAGGTCTTCGACATGGGCCTCCGCCACGGGGACGGAGAGCTCCTCGCGCAGCAGCCGGATGAGCTCGGCGTACCCGCCCCACTTCACGAGGCTGTGGAACACCTGCTCGCGGGCGAGTGCGAAGGGCGACTGGCCGAAGCGCGGTTCGTATCCGACCTGCTGGGCGAGTAGCGCCTTGTCCACCCCGGCGGCGTCGAGGACGGCGCGGCGGGCGCAGGCGGGGTTGGCGGTCAGTGCGGTGATCTTGCGGGCGGTGTAGGGCTGAGGGGGGCGCGGTCCGCGCAGCCGCGTGAGTCTGTCGTCTGGGGGTTCGGACTGCTGCGAGGGCATCGTCTCTGCTTCGGGGACGTCTTCGGAGGTGTGCCGGCGGGTGGGACGACCGTGGCCGTCTCCGCCGGGAGAGGTCAGTGCATGCTGCCGCTCGCGTCACGCAGGGCATCACGCAGCGGTGCCGCACCGAACAGCTTTTGCGCGTCGGTGAGTTGGGTACGGGCGCGATCTGCCGCCGCCTGCCGCCGTTGGTCGTCCTCCTGTTGGTGGACGGTCGCTTCGGCTTGGGCGGCGGCGATCACGCGGGCGGGGTCGGGCTCCGGGGCCGCGGAATCGCAGGCACCCGGGATCGTGAGGGCGAACCGGCGCAGCAGCCGCCAGGCCGCGTCCGGGGCCGGATGCCCGGCCGTGGCCAGTCGCTGGATCTGCTCGGCGGTGCCGACAGCGTGGGTGAGGAAGTCGGTCCGGGGGCTGAGCGGGGTGATGATCCGCCGCTCCACGGGCCAGGTGGACAGGGCCAGAAGCCCGCGGGCGGGCACGAGACGGTCGTGGGTCAGCGCCGCGCAGATGTAGTACGGGCGGGCATAACCCTGTGCGGTGAAAGAGCGTTCCTCGTCCCGGCGGAGCGACGCGAGCTTGGCGGCGACGAGCGGCTCGGTGAAGAACGCCTCATACGCGGACGAGATGAGCTTCGGGGACGCGGGAGCACCCAGCAGGGTGAGCGCTTGGTGGACTTGTTCGCGGACTGGGATGGAGCCGTGTGTGGGGCGCTCCTGGCGGCGTGGTTGGCCTGTCGCCCTCGGTGGCGTCCGAGTCTCGGCTTCCGACGGAAGTGTCTCGATGTCCGGTCCGGCCTCGACCTCCAGAGCGTGCTCCCATGCGGTCTCCGCCTCGCGCAGAGCGCGACGGATACGCGTGGTTTCGGCCTTGTCCCGGGCGCGTACGGCGCCGCGCAACTCGGTGCGCAGGTGGGACAGGCGTTGCTCGAGCTCCTCCAGTGATGCCGCCATGAGGGGCACCTTAGCGCAAGAGCCAATCTATGCCAAGAACTTCCAAGATATTCCAATGTTGCATGCTATCGTCGAAGACGTCGGCGCCTCCGGCCGCTCGGTCCGCGGGGTGACGTCTGGGGGTGACGTCTGTCTCGAAGGGGGAGGTAATGGGCCACGACATGGCATGGCGCAGGCCGCACTGGCTCACGGGGGACGACAGTCTTCTGCGGGTGGGGCCCGGAACCGGCGGAGACGAGGAGCACACCTGCCCCTCGCACGCCGCCGCCAAGGCCCGACCGGGGCTGTGGCCGGCCCAGCGCCTGCGGCTGCCGAAGCCGGAGCTCGAAACCTTCACCCTCGGGCCGGTCATGGACGCCGTCGACCGGGTCGAGTTCCACGAGGAGACACTCGACCAGGCCCTGGAGGGGCTGCGCTCCAGGACGCCCGCCCTCCACCCCGGACATCTCACCTACGCCGAGCACGCCCTGCGGTCGTACAGGCAGGCGTTCGCCGCGGAAGGCGACAAGAGGCTGCGCCCCGTCCGTGCCTACTGGGTGGCGCAGCGCGAGAACGGCAAGTTCTGGGAGATGTACGCCTGGTGGCGGCGGTACGAGTCCGCCGACGGACGGCTGCGCGAGTACCGGCGGCTGCGGCACGGCCAGGCCAAGGGATCCGAACCCGGAGAGATCGCCATCGCCGTGTACGTGGCGGTCCACGGGCAACCGGCGGCCTGGCCCGGCAAGTGGTCGCGGGCCTTCCAGCCGCTTGGGCCCGTCGCGCGGCCCGAGCGCGTGCGCGTCGTCGAGGTGGGGCTGGCCGACGGCCGGCCCCGGGTGCAGTTCGACGGTACCGCCGAGGAGGCCGAGGCGTACTACGCCGAGCACGGACACTCGCACGTCGCTCGCGTCGTGGCGGGTGGGGCGCCGACGCCCGGCTCCTCCTGTGTCGACTGCAAGCAGTTCACGGCCTGCCCGGCCGTGCCGCGCAGGCCCGGGGTCCTTGGGCTGTCGTCACGACTCGCACCGCTGCGGAAGGTGTCCGTCAGCGACTTCCGCTACCACGCGGCCTGCCCCGCACAGGCGTTCCTGCGCGCGTTACACCTGCCCAGGTCCGATGAGTACGGCAGCGCCGCCAAGCTCGGCCAGGCGGTGCACGGCTGGATCGAGAAGCTGCACCGGCGTGACGGGTGGCCGCCCTGCGACGTCGCGGACATGCCCGTCGAGGGCGAGAACTGGACGGAAGAGCGGTGGCGGGTCTCCGACGAGGACGCCGCGACCGGCCGGGACATGTTGCTCCACCATGTCGACGCCTGCCCCTTCCAGGACCCGGGACTTGTCCAGCGGGTCGAGCCCGAGGCGCTCCGGGTCGTCCACGACACAGCCGCCCAGGCCGTGGTCATAGCCAAGCCCGACCTGCTCTATCAGGAGGACGGCTCCTGGGTGTGGCGAGAGCTGAAGACGACGAGGAAACGGCGCCGGAGTCAGGTGGATCTCCTTGAGGCGTATCCCCAACTCGCCCTGGCCGTCACGCTGCTGGCACAGGGCGCGCTGGGCGGTGACCCGGGCGGATCGCGCGTCGAGGTGGAGATCCTCCGGCCGGACGGCTCCGATCCCCATGTCATCGATCCGACCGATCCCGAGCAGCAGGCCAAGGCGCGGTCCGTGCTGCAGCGGTATGGCGGTCCCTGGCGGGAGGACGAGGCGTGGGATGCCCGGCCCGGACCGCATTGTCAGTCCTGTCCGGTATCCCAGTGGTGTCCGAGTGCGACGCCAAGCCTGACCGTTGAGGGAGAGGGAGAGGTGTGACGACGACGGACCTGCTGCCCGCGATTCCCGAAGGCGCCGGGACCGCCGACGAGACGCTGTTGCGGCTGATCGCCAGCGCCCTCGCCTGTCTGTCCCGACAGCGGACGGTGCCCAACCCGGTCTACCCGGCCAAGGTGCAGAACGCCTACAACCGCCTCGTGCTGCACTGCCTGCGGCGAGG
Source organism: Streptomyces sp. STR69 (assembly GCF_024519455.1). GTDB lineage: Bacteria > Actinomycetota > Actinomycetes > Streptomycetales > Streptomycetaceae > Streptomyces. The sequence continues at coordinate 321,592 of NZ_JALJRY010000005.1, forward strand.
TGAGGAACCACCGGGCAGCGTGCCTGAAATGGTTCGCTGGGCCTGCGAACGCCCGCTCGCGGAATGGCCGTTGCCCCTGCCCGACGAGGCCCGCTCGGGCACGGCCCTGCTGGTCGATCCCGAGACCAGGCTGCCGCACCAGTCGTGCCTGGAGTGGGAGGTGAACGCGGCCGATCCCGCCGCTGAACTGTTCGAGAACGAACGGATCCTGGAAGCCCTCGCAATCTGCCGCGCAGCCAGGTCACCCCGGGCCTACACCGCGTTCCGTGCCCTCCTCACCACTCGGCCCGTGCTCACGGGTGCCGAACTGGCGCTGCTCGGCGGCGATCCGGAGTGCGGGATGCTGCTGCACAGCGTCATCAAGCGCTGCTACGAACCCGCCCCCGCGTCCTATCTGCGTGAGGGCGCGTATCGGCAGTGCCCGCGCTGCCACTGCCTCATGGTGCCGCTGCTCGTCGGCGGACACCGCTGCGAACTGGACCGTTGCCGCCGAGACGGAGAACGGGGCGAAGGCACTCCACTGCGACCCGACAAAGGGGGAGTCTTCCAACTCAGCCGTCCCCTGCGCATGTTCGTCACCAGCCCCGGACTCGCCGAGACGGAGCTGGAATCCGCACTGAAGAAGAAGTTCGGGATCACGGCCGAGATGTGGCCGAACTACGACGCGTACGACCTTCGCGTCCCCCTGCCGGGGCGGCGGCACTGGGCCGTGGATGTGAAGGACCGCGTCAACCCCGCACTCCTGGCGCGCACGACCACTCCCTTCCGGGGTGACCCGCCGTACGAGCGTGCCTTCCTCGTCGTACCCCGGTACCGCTTCCGCGAGAACGAGGCTTACGGGCGGCAGTTCCGCCGCAACCTGCCCGACGACATGGCCGGGCGGGTCACTCTCCTGGACGACCAGGCGTTTCTACGACTGGTGGGCCGCGACCTCGCCACCCTGAGCCGACAGGAGACAGAACCACCGCGTACCGAAGGAGGCCGCCATGCGTGACCGCAGTGGATGGCACCGGCGCTGCTCACCGAAGCAGCTCACCGAAGTATGGCCGGCGAACCTCGGCAGCTTCCGTCCCGGCGACCTGCTCGACATCGAATTGGGCCTGTACCTGCTTCAGGACGTGACGCCGACCCGCACTGCCGCAGACGTCTGGCCGCTGCTGGGCGGCTACCCCTACAGCGAAGCCTTCGGCGACGTGCGCACAGACGAACAGCGCCTGCGCGTGCTGCGGGCCCGCCACTACCTGTGGGATCTGCGCCGACGGCACGCGTGGCGCGAGGCACTGGCCGACTACCTGACAGTTCCTCAGCAACTGCGGGGTTACGACCTCGACGGACCCGATGACGTACCTCGTCGCCGTGAGCCCGCGCGCGCCGCGCGCCGCTTCGAGATCTTCGAAGATCTGCTCAGCACCGCGCCCGACTTCTCGACGCGGTCCGTCCCGTTCGCCGAGGCTGGTGAGTACACCTTTCGTGTACAGGACCGCACCCACTCCGTCGTGTTCGAGGAGGAACTGCTGTCGGACACCCTGCCCCGTGCACACGCTCTCGACGCGCCGCCCGCAGGACGGGGAAAGCCGGTGGACGTCACGTGGGCGGAACTCGAAAAGGCCGCCGACACGATGGACACCGTGGAGGCGGCGGCACCAAACGGTCCCCGCAACGACTGGGCCGGGCGGCTTCGGCGCGTCAAACTGCTCGTGCGCGACGAGGAGGCCGAGAGCTTCACGGAGAAGGGGCGGCTGACGGTCGACCGGCTGCTGCACCTGGTGGGCATGGTCGGCGCCGGCAAGTCCACGATCCGCGACATCCTGACGTACCACGTCGTGACCCAGACACCCCGCCGCGTCACCATCGTCGTCGGCGACGTGGCGGAAACCCTGGCCGTAGTCGAGCAGTTCGACCGGCTGGGCGTGCTGGCCGCGCCGATCCTCGGGCACTCCACGCGCGAGCGCAACATCAACCGACTGCACCGCCGCACCGCCACGGCCGGTGCGGCCACCATGCTGGGGCACGACCATGCCGGGTTTGCCTATCTGAGCAGTGCCTGCCCGGTCGACGTCCTGCGCGGCCTGGAAGCGCGCCGCCCTCTCGGTATCCGTGAGGCGCCGTGCCTGACCCTTTTCACCGTGCCCGAGGTCGAGTCGGCTGACGGCGATCCGCTGCTCGACGACGAGAGCCCGGCAGTGCGTGACTTCCGGCGCCCGAAGCCACAGCGGCGGCTGTGCCCGCTGTGGAACCGCTGTCCCCGGCACCGCGGGGCCCGCGACCTGGTCGACGCCCAGCTGTGGGTCGCCACCCCGGCCGGCCTGGTGCACAGCTCCGTGCCGCAGCACCAGCACGACGAGCAGCTGAGGTATCTCGAACTCGCCTGTCGGATGAGCGATCTGATCATCGTGGACGAGGCGGATCGGGTGCAGATGCAACTCGACACGGCCTTCGCGCCCGCCAGCACCCTTGTGGGCAAAGCCCCGAACTCCTGGTTCGACGAGGTCGCTGTGCACAAGTTCCAGCAGATGACCCGTGATGGACGGCTCCAGCTGTCAGCCCGTGACGTCGACGACTGGACCAACGCCGTCAACACGGTCAGCGCCGCCACCGATCGCCTCTACGCGCTGCTCGTCAAGGACGACGGCCTCAGGCGCTGGATCAGCATGGACTACTTCAGCGCCTTCACCCTGCACAGTCTGCTGCTCGACAGCTGGTTTCCTGGCCGGAAGGAGGGGGAGCGCCCGCCCGCGGCGGCCCGGAGCCTGGACGTCGCACTCGGACGGTTCAGGGACGATCCGCTGCACGAGCAGCAGAGCGGTACGAGCGACGACGAGGTGACTCCCCTGGTCAACACTTTCGTCCACCTCACCCTGGAGCTCCTGCACGCGCCTCAGGGAGCCCGAACCCGCGAACGGCTCCGCGAGGCCCTCAGCGACGTCGTATCGGACGACTGCGGCGTACTCGCCGATATCGACCTCCAGGCCCGGCTCTTCGAGTTCACCCTGATCCTGTCCGCACTGCACAGCCGGCTCGACTTCATGACCACGCTGTGGCCGCGTGTCGAAGCCGCACTCAACCTGGAAAGCGCCTCCAACGTCCTCTCCCGGAGGCCCCCGAAGGACTATGAGGCGGTCATCCCCGAGTCGCCCATGGGCAATGTCCTCGGCTTCCAGTTCCGCCACGATGACCGGGAGCGAGACGGCGACCGCAGTGGCGAACTCCGCTTCTTCCACTGCAACGGCGTCGGCCGTGAGCTGCTCATGCGGCTGGGCGACCTGTGCGCCGTGGACGGCCGCCCCGGACCGCACGTCCTGCTGATGTCCGCCACGAGCTGGGCGGGCACATCCAGCAGGTACCACGTGCACACCGACGTCGGAGCCGTACTGCGGCCCCGCGACGAGGAGGTCGAGGCTGTACTGGGCAGCGAGTTCCGCAAGGAGTTCCTGTACTGGCCCGGAGGCGACCAGCCGAAACCGTTGCGCCTGTCCGGCTGCGACCCCGAGGAGCGGCCGCAGGCCCTGCTGCACATGCTGCACCAGCTGGCTGTGCCCGACCGTAGCCTGCCCGACTCGGTGAGCATGCTGGACACCGAACTGGCCGAGATCGACGACCCGGAGCGACGTCGCATCCTCCTCCTCGTAGGCAGCTACGAAGAGGCACGCAGGGCCGCCGAATACCTCAACCAGATCCCCGAGTGGAACGGACGTGTCACCCAGCTCGTGTCCGACGACGCGGACGCGGACACCGCCTGGACGCGGCTGCCGGAGGACACCGCCGCGCGCACCCTGCCGCGCGGGGACGTCAAGTCGTTTCCCTCCGTCGGCGGCGACCTCCTCGTCGCCCCGCTCCTCGCGGTGGAGCGCGGGCACAACATCGTGCTGCGCGGGGGCAAGGCCGCCATCGGCACCGTCTACTTCCTGGCCCGCCCCCACCCACGCCCCGACGACATCTCGCTCGCCATCCAGTCCGTCAACGACTGGGCCGTACGCCAACTCCGCGACACCGAGGGCACGTTCCGGCAGAACGCGCTGGCCGCGGCCACACCCGACAGGGCCGCCGTCGAGTTCCGCAGCCGTGCCCGTCGTCAGTGGAACCGTTACCTGACCCGCAAGCTCGCCTGGTCGAGCCTGCGGGACGACGAGAAGGTGGCGTTCACCTGGGACCAACTCGTCGTCATGTGGCAGGTCATCGGCCGCCTAGTACGTGGCGGTGTGCCGGCCAGGGTGGTCTTCGTCGACGCGGCGTTCTCGCCGCGCGAAGCCGGGTTCCAGGCCATGGACACGCCCGACACGAGTCTTCTGGCGAGTATGCGCGAAGTCCTCGCCCCCTACTTCGACGCAGAAGGCGCGGCCGACCCGGAGCCCACCTCGATCGACAAGTCGCTCGTCCGCGAGCTGTACGAACCGCTCTACCGCGCCCTTGCGGACATGGGCTGACGGCCGGTCGGCGCACCCGAGACGCACACGACTCTCTTCGCCTCCAAGGAGAACCAGCACCGTGGAATACCAGTTCCTCCGGGCCGCCGCATATGTTCCCGACCCGGCGCAGGGACCGTTCACGGTCCCGATGCACACGCTCGCCCTCCCCGCGCACTGGGAGGAGCCCGTTCTGCGCCTGCACCACGACGGGTTGAGCGAGTGGCAGGCCGAGCGACGCCGCCGCGTGCCGACGAAGCGCATCAACCAGCTGCTGCGTGCCACCGCCCCGGACATCGTCACGGTCGACTCCACGGCCCGGTTCGGCTCGGCGAACCCCTGGTTGTACTGCACGGACCCGTACCCGATCGCGGTGACCAACCTCTACGTCGCCACCTGGCTCAAGAGCCTCCAAAGGAACCCGGACGACCCCGAGACGATGGGGCTGCTGATGGACTGCTTCCGGGATCTGGACGTGTCCGCCCTCAGGTGGCAGCAGGGCACGGTCGATCTGCTCGAACTACAGGACACATCACGGCAGACCGCGGTCCCCGCTGCCCACGTGTACCGGCTCCTTCCCGACGTCCTCGCAGCCAGGATCACGTGCCTGGCGCCGTACGAGCACAACGGGAAGCGACTTACCTTCCGCCAAGTGGCAGGTCTCGGCGGTTCGCGCGGAGCTGGCAGTGGGGGCGCCGAGCTGATGTCCGAGCTCATCGAGTACGTGCCCAAGCGCCACGGCGGAGGAGACGGGAGGCCGGCGTACTACGCCGCGACCATCCGGGTCACCGTACGCACCGTGCCGTTCTCGCCCGTCCCGCGGGTCCACCTGAGTGCCGGTGTCCGTCGGTTCGTGAGCGGCAAGGTGTTCATCCCCTATGGCAAGGGTGTGTCGGCCTACCTGCTGCCGGACGCCTCACTTGTGCTCGGCGGCCCTGTCCCGCGGCGCTACGCGGTCGCCATGCTGGACTGGAGGAACGGCACGACCGAGTGGCGACAGGGCGGGCCGGGGGGAATGCTCACCCAGATCACCGCTCTCGACGCGCTGCCCTCCCCGGACCGGCTGGTGAAGGAGGCAGACCACTGGATCCACGCCCGGGACGGCATCCGGACCGCTGTCGGGCATCACGCGGTCATGGGCAGGCACACCATCGGCACGGGCCTGATGCCCAGCGAACGACGGAGGCTGATCGAGTGGGCAGAACAGGCACTCGCCCCGGAGTTCGTGCCCATTCCCGCACTCACGCGCAGCTCGTACGCTCGGCCGCCCAAGAAGCAATTGAAGAAGCTGCCGTCCATTCCCAAGAAGGAGCAGACGCCCGAGGACCTCGCGGCGATCCTTGACCAGCGGGAACTTCTCTCGGCGCACAACGCCCAGGTGCTCCGCGCCCGCCTGGCCGAGGCATTGGAGGGTGAGGATCTCACGGCGCTCGTTCTCTACCAGTCGGACATCATGCGCGACCAGATCGTCGCTGCCGCGGAGGCCGGACTGGGTCTCGCAGGGCTCCGGCGGGGGGAGACTGCCGACACGTGGGTCTGGGAGTCGGAGGAGCTGACGGTTCGGCTGCAAGCCCAGCGACTGGGTTCCCTGGGCGGTCCACTGGGCGGTGACCGTGTGCCCCGCAGGGGCAAGGATCACGACGAGGCCATCGCGGACCGCCGGACCCAGGTGGCGGAAGCAATGAACAGTCTGCGCGCGACCGTTCCTGGCATGCGGTTGGCCATCGTGGAACTCGACGGCCAGGACGCCTTCCGCCATGCCAAGCGGCGCAGCGACCCCAAGTACGCGATCCGCCTCGGCTGCGCCGACGCAGGCCTGGTGACCCAGTTCATCCGTCCCTTGGACGCCACCGCTGAACAGCAGGAGCAGGCTATGGAAGACGCACGGATGCGTGCTGCCTCGGCCTGGTCGGACGGCATGCGCCAGACCGGTATGCGGTTGCTGCCGCAGCACACTCTCGGCGACCTCATCCCCGTCGGTCTGAACCAGGTGGCCTTCCATCTCGTGGAGCGCCGCCACGACGGGCCCACGGGCAGGCAGCAGTTCACGCCGATCGCGATCCTCATCCGACCGGGCGCGAAGTGCGTCCTCGGCAGGTCGGCGGACATGCACGGATGGGTTCCGTATCCGGAACTCCTCAAGGCGTTGACCGGACGCGTCGAGGCAAAGAGGACCAGCGGCGACCAGGCGGCTCTCATGGCGGCCTTTATCAAGCAGACGCTGTCGAGCTTGCGCAGCACCCCGACGCTCGTACTGACACATGCCCAGGACGTGCGGAAGCGCTGGATGTGGCTGAAGAACGACGGACTGGAGCAGGACCGCCTCGGTCTCGACGGAGGGCCGACGCAGCGGATCGGACTCTACGGCAAGCAGCTACGAGTCGTCCGGGTCGCCGACGGCACCAGGGACGAGACGGCGCAGTGGTGGGCGGAGCGGGAGGAACTCAAACCTGAGCTGGAGGGCCAACAGCGAGGGGGCATCGCGATGGGGTTGTGGAAGCCCGGCGTACAGGGCGATCCGGGCCGCGTCTTCTACAGCACGGTCGGCAAGTCCAGCACGCAGACGAAGCTCACCAACGATGACGCGAAACTGACGCCGCACATCAACCCGTCGGGCAACAGCGCACACCGTCCGACGGCGAACGCCTGGAACCCGGATCTTCTCGAATTCACGGTCGCCTGTCTCCAGCCGGGCGACGATGCTGAAGCCTGGGCGGCGTTCGTGCACCAGCAGCGTTTCAGCGAGGACTACCGAGAGGCTCGCGATGGCCTGGGCATGCCCCTCATCCTGCATCTCGCGCGGTTGGCGGACGACTATGCCCTGCCTCACGAGATCGAAGACTTCCTAGATCCTACGCAGCCCCAACCCGCGGCTCCGCCGGACGGGGAGCCGCGGGGGCAGCTGACATTTGACTTCGATGACCGGGATGACGACGAGTGACGCTATAGCTTTCGGTATATGCCTGCAGACGGTCTCGTCGCGCTCTTAGAGAATCTCGTCCTTACACCAGAGCAGGCTCTAATCCACAGGAGGGGTCCGAACTCCGACAGTACCGAGTAGTCGAACCCGGGATCAGTCAGTTCCAGTTAGACCAGTTCATCACCGACCCGGGGATGGCCAGGCTCCCCCTGGGGAAGGCGGCTCGCGCGGCCCGCACCGTCTCCGCCGGGATCTCACATGGCTCCTGCGGCCTCATAGACATGGACGCCCACCCCATATGACAACGTCGGGCCCTCAAGACCTACCGGGTCCTGAGAGCCGACGTCACGCCAAGCCCCGAATTAACCAACAGCGTCGGACCGCTCTGGCGCGGGGGCGCCTCCTTACGTAGCCATCGGGGTAGCCACGGACGCGCCTTCCTTGAACGTTTGCGCAGGTCATAGCATTGCGGTGATTCTCCCCGGCGTACAGCCCGACTCGTCTGCCGCTTCGCATTCCACAGGCCACACCTCCTGAGGTGCCACGAATCGGATGCCTCGCAGTGGTGGGCTAGCACGGGGCCGACGTAAGCGCACCGCTGACGAGGGCGTCCGGCGTCGGCAGGGGACCGGTCGCGGCGTCTGCGCCGCCACTGCGAGCACTGGTACGGCTGCCAGTACCGCCAGGTACCCTCGGACACATCGTCAACGCGGCCCGACGGGCTTCCGCTCCACCCCGGTGGAGTCTCGAAGGACATGCCCCCACCCGCACGAGTCTCTTCGTGCTGCCTGGGGGAAGTCCTTGCTGTTCCGCGCGTCCGCGAAAACGGTCGCCGTCATGGCACTCGACGGTTCGCTGTTCCTGCACCTCACCGAGCAGTTCGTCCACATGCATGGCTATCGGCCTGGGGCCTCGGAGGTGCGTTCCTGGGAGCGCAGCATCCCGCTTCTGACAGCCGCGCTCAACGACGCCGGCCTGGGCGACGTCGAGGTCATGCTGGAATACGCGCTCCCGCTGAACAGCAAGCGGGCCGACGTCGTCCTCGCCGGTCTGCACCCGGTCACGCAGGAGCCGTCCTACGTCGTGGTGGAGCTGAAGCAGTGGAGCCAGGCGGCTCCGCACGAGGACGACCCCACCCTGTGTCATGTCGACGCCTACTCGCCCCCCGTGCTCAACCCGATCGAGCAGGTGCGGCGGTACTGCGACTACCTGGTCAACTTCAACGGCGCGTTGGCCGAGCACGGCGAGCGGATCCATGGAGTGGCCTTCCTGCACAACGCCACCGAGTTCGGGGTGGCGGGGCTGCGGGAGATCGAGCGCGACGGGCAGGGTCTGCTTTTCACCGGCGAGCGTCGCGGTGAGTTCCTGGAGCACCTCCGGTCGAAGCTGAGCAACAAGCACCCCGGTGCTGATGCGGCCGACGAACTGCTCGCGGGAGCCACCGTGCCGTCGAAGCAGTTGATGTCCGTGGCTGCCCAGGAAGTGCGGGAGCGACAGCAGTTCGTCCTTCTCGACGAGCAGCAGGTCGCCTACCGCCTGGTGCTCAACGCGGTGGAGAGGGCGAAGCGCGCCGACCACAAGGAAGTCGTCATTGTCACCGGCGGCCCCGGTACTGGGAAGAGTGTGATCGCACTCCAACTGCTCGGCGAGCTATACCGGAGGGGCGTGGCAGCGGTCCACGCGACCGGCTCGCAGTCGTTCACTACGACGATGCGCAAGGTGGCCGGCTCTCGGAAACGGGAGGTCCAGGATCTCTTCAAGTACTTCAACAGCTTCATGACCACGGAGAAGAACAGCCTGGGTGCTCTGATCTGTGACGAGGCGCACCGTATCCGGGAGACCTCCGCCAACCGCTACACCCGCGCTGCACTGCGGACCGGCAGGGCACAGATCGACGAACTTATCGACGTCGCCCACGTACCGGTCTTCTTCCTCGACGAGCACCAAGTGGTGCGTCCCGGGGAGATGGGCACCGTGCACGAAATCCGGGAGGCTGCGTCCAGACGGGGCATCGACTGCCATGTCGTCCCCCTGGACAGCCAGTTCCGCTGCGGAGGCAGCGACGCCTACCTTCGCTGGGTGGTCCGGCTTCTCGGCCTCGAGCCCGGCGGGCCGGTCGTGTGGGAGCCCGACGATCGCATGCAGTTGCTGGTCGCAGAGAGCCCTGAAGAGCTGGAGGCGTTCCTCGACGCCCGCCGCGCCGAGGAAAGCGGTGCCCGGATGTCCGCGGGCTACTGCTGGCGATGGTCCCCCGAGCCCAAGCCCGGCGAGCCACTGCCTCCCGACGTTGTCATCGGGGGCTGGGCCCGGCCTTGGAACCTGCGCGGGGACCGGTCGGTCTCCGGCGCGCCTCCGTCCGCCCTGTGGGCCACCGATCCTGCGGGCTTCGGGCAGATCGGCTGCGTCTACACCGCCCAGGGGTTCGAGTACGACTGGTCCGGCGTCATCATCGGCCCGGACCTGGTCTGGCGGGGTGACCGCTGGATCACCGACCGCACTGCGTCTAAGGACCCGGTGTTCAAGAAGTCCACACCGGACACCGACGTGGACCGTCTCATCCGGAACACGTACAAGGTGTTGCTGACACGGGGGATGGTCGGCACGATCGTGTACTCGACCGATCCGGAGACCCGGACGAAGCTGCGGGAACTGGTGTCCGGGCGACCGGAGCCACGGCCGACCGCGACCGAGGAGCCCCTTCTGCGGCGGTGAGCGCGTGATATCCGGCCATGATGTCGGTGCTTCCAGCCGACCGATGTGTCATATGCGCTGGGAGGGCGCTCACTTTCCTAAGATCCCAGACGTCATTGCGGCCCGACGGGCTTCCCACGTGGACACGCCCCCATCCGCACGAGTCACTCGTGCCCTGGGGGATCCACCTCGTGTCCATGCTCCTGCTGAAACTGGCAGCGCGGGATCTGCTGAACTTGAACTCAAGACGCCGTATGGTGCCCCACCTCGCCGCGAGGTGGACGCACTTCCTGAGCACCGAGGCTTCGTTGACCGAACGTTCCGCCTGGGCGGAGAGCCTGGTTCATCTTGCCGAAGACCTGGTCGCCGCCGACCGTGGGAACGTCGAGATGGTCGTCGAGTGCGCTGCCACGCTCGACGAGACCGAACGCACCGGAGATCCGCGGCTCATCGACGTCGTCCTCGTGGGCCATCATCCCGAAGAGAGCGGGCTGTCCGTCCAGCTCGTCGAGTTAAAGCGTTGGTCGACGGTGACGCGGGTGGAGCGAGCCACCGCGGAACTGGTGCATGTCCCTGGTATGGGGGAGAAGAAGCATCCGGCGCTGCAACTGCGCGAATACTACGAGGCGTTCACGAGTGAAAGAGGACCGCTGCACGGACTGGACTACGAGTGCGGCGGCTTCGCCTATCTGCACAACGCCACCGACGCCGCAGTGCTCCCACTGGTCGGCGTGGACGCGCCGACCGGTTCCTACGCCCGTGTCTACACCAGCGACCGCCGTGCCCAACTGCTGTCGGACCTGCGGAGCAGCTTCGCCGATGACGGTGCCGACTCGGCGGCCGAGATCCTTTTGCGGAGCATGGGCCTGCGCAACACGCCTTTGCTCGACGCGATGATCCGCTCCAGCGGCGAGGACACGGTCTTCACCCTGCGTGGCCGTCAGAAGAAGGTCGCGGACCAAATCCTCGACACGGCCGCCAAGGTGCTTCCCGATGCCCGGCGGCCCGCGCTCCTTCCCGACGAGCGGCGGGTGGTGTTCCTCGTCACGGGCGGTGCTGGCACGGGCAAGAGCGCCATCGGCCTCCAACTCAAGGCCGAACTGGAGGCGGAGGGCCGCACGGTCAAGTACGCGAGCGGCAGCAGGGCCTTCAACGGCGCCCTGCAGGAGCATGTCGGCTTCGGCGACCGGGAGTTCAAGGAGACCTTCACCTACTTCAGTAACTTCGTCACCCCGCCCGCCCCGCCCCTGGACGTGCTGATCTGCGACGAGGCCCATCGCCTGCGCGACCGCTCCACCAACCGCTTCTGGAAACCCGAGGACTGGGGCACCAAGCCTCAGGTGGACGAGCTCCTCGACGCTTCCCGGTTGACAGTGTTCTTCCTCGACGAGGGTCAGTCCGTGCGCCCGCAGGAGGTCGGCACCGCCGCTCTCGTGGAGGACGCGGCACGGCGCTACGACGCCCAGTTGGTCCGCAGCAGCCTGCGGGAACAGTTCCGGTGCGGCGGCAGCGACGCCTATATCCGCTGGGTGCGCGGCGCGTTGGGAGTGTCAGACGCGGAGTCGGAGCTGTGGACCCCGGACGGACTGATGCACGTGGAGGTTGTGGACAGCGCGGAGGAACTCGAGCAGATCATCCGTTCCGAGGCCGGGGCGGGAGCGTCGGCGCGGATGGTCGCCGGATACTGCTGGCCCTGGACGAAACCTTTGGGCAAGGAGAAGCGGCTTGAGCCCGACGTCCGGATCGGTGATTGGCACCGGCCGTGGAACGCGGACAGCGACTCCTTCTGCGAGAACAAGACCGTCCCGCCTTCCAAGATCTGGTCCGTGCACGAGAACGGTCTCGGCCAGATCGGTTGTGTGTACACCGCGCAGGGCCTGGAGTGGGACTGGTGCGGTGTGATCATGGGCGAGGACATGGTGCGCCGGGGCGACCGCTGGGTGTTCCGCCGGGGCAAGGAGAGGACGGACAAGGAGGCGGACGTCAAGCGGGTGGCCGTTCCCGGGTCGTTCGATCCCAAGGTGAAGCCGAAGAGCGTCGACGACGATGAGTTCGCCCGCCTCGTTCGGCACGCGTACCACGTGCTGATGACCCGGGCGAGCCGGGCGACCGTGCTCTACTCCACGGACGAGGAGAGCCGGGCATACCTGAAGGAGCTGGTCGGCGACGTCCAGATCCACGGTCTGCGACCCACTTGGGAGAACCTGCCGGAGCAGGCGCGACAGCCACACCTGCCCCGCCCCGGCCGAGGACGGCGGCGTCGCAGGAAGCGCCAGAAAGACACCCCGCCCGGAGAGCTGCGCCTCTTCTGACGCGGGGACCAGCACGTGGAGTGGCGGGCTCTCCCGGGCCCGCCACCTACCGGTCAGAAGACCAGGCGTGCTGCCGCGGTCAGCGCCGCCATCAACAGGTTGATGACGACTCCCACCGCGACGTCGACCAGAATCTGACGAATCCGGTCACGACGTGCAGGCTTGTACTCAACGGGGTTCATCGGTTTCCACTCCTGAGCGTGAGCTGGGAATGGCAGGGATCGCCCTACCGGGCATCCGCAGTCACACCGCGTACAGCACGCGGTGGAGACCACTCGTCGCTCATCGCCGAGGACCGGCACCTGGAACACCGCCGACGTACCCTCCGGGAAGGTGCGCAGCGGGTAACCATGTTAGTGCACGAGCCAGTTGGCGCAGATCAATCTCTCCCTCAGCCCTCCGAGCCCCTCGGCCTCGTGCTTCGACTTCCAGGTGTAGATCGTTTGGTGCGACACGACACGACACGACACGAGCGCGTCGCGTTGACACCTGGCCCAGGAGTTCATAGCCGACCGGAGTGCCCCGGTTGTCGGCAGGCGACATCCACGTACCGCCCGCCCGACAAGCTCAAGGCGTGAGGTCGGCCAAGAGGATGTCCAGGACCGTCTCCTCCTCGATGCGCACCCCCAGCTCGCCCAGCGCCACGGCCAGTGCAGGTTCCCACGCAGCGTCGGTCGGAGTGCCGGTCAGAGGTGGTGCCAACGGTGTGGCGGCGGCCGCGGTGCGGTAGTCGGCGGCGGTGTAGTGCCAGGGCAGCCAGGGGACGCGGCGCAACAGGGCACCGGCGATCCGCAGGCCGCCCCAGTCGAAGTCGCCGTGGTAGCGGAGCGTGGATCCGTGGGTGTGGAGGTGGCGCAGCAGGGTGAGGGCGGCGGCTGAGGGCTGGCCCTGGAGGCAGACCAGGGGTGGGCAGGTGGGGCCGTGGGTGTCTGCGGCGGTGGCCAGGACGGTCGGGTTCTCGCACACGTAGACGACCTCCGCCGCCGGCGTCGGAGGGGTGTGGGTGAGCTGGCGCAGTGTCAGGACGGCCGGTTCGCCTGTGTCGGTCATCCAGTCCAGGGCGGGGGTGCCGCGTAGGCCCAGGGTGAGGACGGTGGAGGAGAGGGCGTCTCTGAGCAGGCCGGCCGAGGCCCAGGCCTCGCGGCGCCATTCGGCTCCGTTTCCGTCGGGGAAGCCGGTCAGGGCACGGATGCCGGAGAGGACGATCGTGGCGAGCGGGGTTCCGTCGTCGAGCGCGTGAGCGTCGCCGAGAGCGGTGGCGGCGAAGGCGGGCAGGGACACCGCCGGGTCGGCGGGCAGTGTCCGCAGGACCGTCGTGGCGTCGGTGAGCAGGACCTTCGCCGCGTGAGGGGTGCGGGCCAGGCGTCGCACGAGACCGGCCTTGCGCAACTGGTGGGCCCACTCTGCCAGTTCGGGGCGCAGTGCGGCCAGTGGGGCGTACGCCTCCTGCCAGGCGTTCGCCTCCTGTTCGCGTACGTCGGCGAGCCGGGCGACGGGACCGGTGAGGGCGGTGACGGCCGTGGCGAGGCCGTAGGGGCTGATGCCGGAGCGGCGCAGCACTGTATCCACCGCGTCGAGGCGCACGGTCAGTGAGCGTCCGGCGCGTGGGGCGCGGCCCAACAGGCGTTCGGCGGCGGCGCGTTCGGCGCTGGTGGGGGCGGCCAGGGTGAGTAGGCCGGTGAGGGGTTCGTCCCGCTCCATACGGCGCCGGACGCGCTCGACCAGCCAGGCCAGGCCGGGGTCGCCGAGCAGCCGGCCGAGGCGGTCGAGGTCGATGCGCGGGCCCGGTTCGTCGGGGGAGCCGGACTGGCCAGGCCTGTTCATGTCCACAGTGGGTCTCGGCGGAGGTCGGTGTCGTCGGTGGGTAGGGGTGCTGCCGCCCCGAACGTGGTGGCCGCGGGAGCCGCCTGGGCGGGGAGAGGACCGGGCTGTCCGGGCCTGTTCATGCCCACAGCGGGTCCTGGCCGGGGTCGGTGCCGTTGCCGTCGGCGTGCATGGGTGCCGTCGCGCTGACCGCGGCACCCGCACCCAGGTCACCCGCGGCACCCGCACCCGGGGCACCCGCGGCACCCGGGGGAGCCGCCTGGGCGGGGAGGGTCGCCAGGCGGTGGTCCGGTTCATCGCCCCGTACGCGATCGGTGCCGTCCCATTCCCAGCGGGTCACCAGGACCGCGGCGATCTCGTCGACGCGGGAGAGCTGGGCGATGGCGATGCCGGGGACCTGGGGGTAGCAGGCCCACTCGCGTTCGCTGGTCATCACCACGTCCAGGTCGAAGGCGTGCAGCAGGCCCAGACACTTGGCCCGCGAGTCGTCGTCCACGCCCGCGAACGCCTCGTCCAGGGTGACCAGGCGCGGGGCGTCGGGGGCGGCCGTGGCGTAGTGCGAGGAGGCGGCGGCGAACAGCGGTACGGACACGGCCAGGACGCGTTCGCCGCCGGAGGCGGGACCGGTGGCCGGAACCCAGGCGCCGTGCTGGTGCCGCTCGATGCCGAACTCGTGCCAGGACCGGTAGTCCAACGCCGCGGTGAGCACCTCGAGCCAGCTGCCCGCCGTGTCGTCGGACTGTCGGCGGGCGATCTCGGCCTGCAGGAACTCCCCGACCGCCGCCCGGTCCTCGGGCGCCCAGGCGTCCGCGGACTGGCGCAGGCGCTCCCTTGCCTGGGCCAGCCCGGTCGGCGCCTTGCGCGAGGAGCGCCACACCAGACGCAGCTTCATGCCGGTGGACGTGGGCCGCTCCAGCAGTTCGGCGTTCATGGCCCGCACCTGCCGCTCGGCGGCGGCGATCAGTTCCTGCAGGGTGCCCGCGACCTCGGTGAGCAGGTGGGTTTCGAGGATCTCGCGTTCGTGCGCGGACAGGATGTGCGCCAGTTCGGTCACCTCGGCGGAGAGGGCCGCGGCCAGGTCGGGCACGGTGCGCCGGCGGCCCTGGTAGACGATGTCGACGACCATGCCGTCCTCGACCATGCGGGCGGTGGCGGTGTGGCCGCCGCGGGAGAGGGCGTCCTGGAGTTTCTTGTACTCCTCGCTGAGCCGTTTCTGGACGCGTTCCCAGGCGCCGTCGGAGTCGTCGGTGCCGGACGGGCCCGACAGCTGCGCCTCGACGGCGCGGGCGAGCGCGACGGCCGGGGTGGCCGCCCACGGTCCGCCGTCCAGCGGGGGCAGGGCCACCTCGGGCAGCGCAACGGCCAGCAGTCCGGTGGCCGCGAACCGCTGGAGCGCGGCGATCGCCTCGGCGCGGGAGGCGGCGGCCTCGTCCACGTCCTTCTCCAGCTGCTCGATACGGCCCTCCGCATGGCCGACCCGCCGTCCGGCGGCGGTGTGCTCCTCGCGGGAGCGGCGCTGGTCGCGGTCGCACGCGACCAGGGCCTCGGCGGTGGCGGCCAGGCGCCGTTCGAGGTCGGCGACGGCGGCACCGACGGTGGAACGCAAGGTGGTGTGCCGTTCGTCGGCGGCGGCCGCCAGGCGGGCCGACTCCTCTGCGCGCAGGGCCAGTTCGGCCACCCGCGCGCCGGCCTCCTCGGCTTCCGCGCGCTCGTCGGCCACCGCGCGTCCGGCAACTGCCCGCTCACGCAGGGCGGGCCACAGAGCGGCCAGAACGGCGGCGTAGTCGGCCAGCGCCTGGCGGACGACGAGCAGCCGCGGACGGTCGGCGGGCAGGTTCACGGCCGTTGCCGTGTCGGCGAGTTCGGTGGCGGTCTCGGCTTCCTGACCGGCCGCCGCGGCCAGGTCGGCCGAGCGTTCGTCCTGGCGGGCGCGGGCCCGGTGGGCTGCGTCCGCGGAGGCCGCGGCCAGGGCGTGTGCGTGGCGCAGGGCTGCGTCGTCGGGGACGGCGGCCAGTTCGGCATCCAGAGTGCGGCGTCGTCCGGCCACCGTTGCCCGCTCGGCCTCCAGCTCGTTCAACTGGCCTGCCAGAGCGTCCAGTTCGCCGCGCAGAGCGGCGATCCGGGCCCGGCGCGCCTCTTCACGGGCGCCCTCGCCCACGTATACGGCGGCCTGCTTCGACCAGCTGCCGGTCAGCGCTCCGACGCTGAATCGGCCGTCCGAGGCCACCCAGGTGTCGCCGCCGGAGCCGAGCCCCACGGCAGCCAGAAGGCGCGCCACCGTCTGCTCGCCCACCGCCACGGCGCGCGGATCACCGTGGTCGACCGCCGGGCGCAGCACGTTGCCGAGCACCGGCCCGGTGAGCGGGGCGCCCGGTGACAGCAGGACGTCGTGCAGGTCCGTGTGCAGGACGGTGCCGTCCGGGCACACCCAGGCGTCCAGCATCCCGGAGGCCTCCAACGCCGCCTCCAGACCCGCGCGTTCACCGGCGGTGATGTGATCGTGGAAGTCGACCAACCGCCACAGGGGCGCTCCGGGCGCCTGCTCGCGCACGTCGGGTGCACGTGTGTGCGGCGCGGTGGGACCGAGCTGGCCGCCGGCCTCCAGGTCGGCCAGCTCCCGCTCGCTCTCGGCGCACCGGGTGTTCAGTTCGGTCAGCCGTTGGCCGAGTGCCGCCGTCCGGTCGGCCAGGTCCGTGGCCCGGGCACGATGGGCGTCGGCGGCATGCACCCGCGCGGGAGAGGGACCACGCAGATGGGTGACCCAGTCCTGCAGACCGTCCAGCAGGCCCACCGGGTCCTGTGGGGTCAATTCCTCGCATACGTCGAGGTGTTCGCGTACGGCGGCGACCAGCTCCCGGCCCGCCCCGGCAGCGGCGGCTTCCGCCTGGGCCTGCTGCCCGGCGGTGTGCCCGGCTTCGGTCTGCGCCTCGTCCAGCCGGCGGGCGGCGGCGCGCCGCTCGGCGGCGGCCTCCTCGGCGCGGGACGCCATCTCCTCCACGTGGTCGACCGTGCGCCGCCTGCGCGCCACCGACTCCTCGGCCGCGCGGCGCAGTTCGGCCTCCGGCGCGCCCTCGATGCGCAGATCGCCGTCGAGGCGGGCGGCCGAGGCCGCCTCCAGCTCGCGCGCGAGCGTGTCCGCGACCTGCTCCTCGGCCGCCGCGAACCGTCTGTCGGCACTCTCCAGGCGGCCCAGGGCGCGGGTGTGCGCCTGGGCGGCCTGCTCCCGGTCCGCCTCGGTGCGGGAAAGCTCCCCGGCGGTGCGGCGCGCGTCTGCCGCCGACTGCTCCAACTCCCGGGCACTGCGCATCTCCGGGCCCTCGCGCAGCGCGGCCTCCTGCGCCTTCAGCCGTGCGGCACTCTCCTCCAGCCGCACGAGCCGCCCGACGATCCGCTCCCTGTCCTCCTCGGCCTGCGACCGCTCGGTCTGGGCCTGCGTGAGGTCACGGTTCAGCTGTTCGTAGCGGGCGTGCTCGTGGCGGGGGAGCCGGGCACGGCGGCGGGTGGCGACGCGGGCGTAGCGGCGGTAGTGGTCCAGGAAGGCGGAGGCGGCACGCTCGGCCTCGGTGGCCGCCCGCAGCTCTTCCTTCTCCTCGTCCAAGGACCGGAACGCCTCGGCCACATCGGCGATCACCGCCTGGTCCATGGGCGGCAGCGCCTCGGTCAGCGCACGCGAGAGAGCAGTCTCGTTCGGCCGCTTCGACAGCTGCGGCTGGCGCAACTGGACGAGCAGGTCCACCAGGGCCGCATACCGGCGCTCACCCAGACCGAACAGCGCCTCGTCCACAGCCCTGCGGTACGCCGTGGCCGTGTCGTACACCATGCCCCGCCCGACGAGAGCCTCCGCGAGCCGGTCCCGCGACAGCGCGGTGCCGGTGGCGTCGAGCAGACTGAGCTCCGGTCCGATCCGCTGGTCGGTGACGGCGTACCAGTGACGGGCGATTCCCCGCCCCGCCACCGCCTTCAGCCCGCAGGCCAGGGTGAGGAAGCGGTCCTGTCCGGTGGCCTCGTCGTGGCGGCCGAACTCGATCCAGGTGTAGCCGAGCCGCTCGGGGTACGGATGCTGCCCGCCCAGCAGGAGGTTCCACTCCATGCGCTTGCCCGGGTCCGCGTCGGGCTCCACGCGGCGCGCGGACAGGTCGCCGTCCAGGAGGAAGGGCAGGGTGAGGGCGAGGACCTTGGACTTGCCGGTGCCGTTGTTGCCACGCAACAGGAGCCGTCCGTCCCTGAACCAGAACTCCTCGGTGTCGTAGTAGAAGAGATCGACCAGGCCGATGCGCAATGGACGCCACCGGCCGGGCGCGGGGGTGGGCAGGGCGGTCACGGCGGTCATGCCTTTCGCTGAGAAGTACGAGGGGCGGGGACTCCCGGATCCCGTACGACGGTCTTGCCGACCGCGTACCGGGCCAGCGCCGGCAGTGGGGCGACGCCGCACTGGGTGGCGGTAACCAGGCCGAGCGAGGTCAGCTTGGCCAGGGCCTGGTCGACCAACTCCGCTTCCGCGCCCGGCTGTTTGGCGCTCTTGGACCAGAAGCCGCCGTGTTCGGTGCTCAACTCGCGTACGCGGCACTCCAGTTCACCGCGGCTTACCGCGCCGTCGGTGGTCGCGAGGTACTCGGCGAGCAGCAGGGTGACGTGTCCGTGCGTGCCCTGCTCGGGCATCCGTACGTCGGTCAGGTCGTCCAGGGGGTCGACCATCGCGATGCCCTCGGCACGCACCTCCGCGACCAGACCGGTCAGTTCGGTGATCCGGGCGGTGATGAAGGCGCGCTGACGGGTGAGATAGGCGAGCTCTTCGTCGATCAGCTCGGCGTAGTACAGCACGGGGTCGTCCAGCAGGCGCCGGGTCAACCGTTGGCGGATGGCGCGGAAGCGAAGTTCGTCGCTGTCCAGCGCGCTCTCGGAGGTCAGCTCCGTCAGGCGGTCCTCGAAACCGCCCGCGGTGATCATCGACGGGCCGCGGCGGGCGGCGAGCAGTCCGGCCAGGACGCGACGCTGGACGTCGTAGAGCACATCGCCCGCCCCGCTGACGTAGGCGTCCTCGTCCCCGGCCACCCGTCGCAGCACGCCGTAGTGCATGAGCAGCCGTACCACCGACGCCAGATCCAGCCGCTCCTCGCGCCGCTCCAGCGTGAACTCGATCCCGGCGGCGGCCAGATGGGGATCCGCTGCGTCCAGGACCACCTGCTCGGCCAGCCGGCCGAGCGCGATCTGCGCCTCGCCGCGCTCCAGTGCGGCCAGCGCCAGGCACAGCAGCACATAGCGGCGGCGGGTGAACGGCGCGCGGGCGCGGGAGGCCTCGCGGGCCGGATGGGTGGGGTCGGCCAGGGTGCCGGGTGCCCTGGCCAGCCGTGCCGCGTCCGCGTCCACCCGCAGCGGCCAGCCGGTGTTGCGGTCGAACCAGTCGCGCAGGTCGCGGGAGTGCCGGCGGACCAGCCGGAACTCCTCCGCGTGCGGGCCGTGCGCGAGCAGCAGCGGTTCCTTCAGCAGCGCGCGGGCGGCCCTGTGGAACTCGGCAGTGCGCCGGCCGTCCAGCACCTCGCCCAGGGGTGTGGTCATGACTGCTCCCTGCCGGAAGGGCCGGCGGCGCGCGTCCGGCCGGTTCGGGTGAGGTCGGTGATCTCGACCAGGTGGTCGGGGCCGCGGAAGGTGCCGCCCGGGGTGCGGATCCTGGCTCTCGTACCGTCCGTCAAGGCCGTGAGCCGGATCTCCATGGTGCCGTCGTTGCTGGTCGCGACGGTGGCCGTCATGCCGGGGCGCCAGGTGGCCAGGGCGTCGCCGAGCAGTTGCAGGAACAGGCCGAAGGCGAGCGGGTCGAGCTCGCCGAGCGCGGACAGCCTCGTGGTGCCGTCCGTCGCGAGGACGGCCCGGGCCGTCGCGATCTCCCGAGCCTGCTGGACGGCGATCTCGGCGAGGCGCTTGCGCTGCTCGGACCGGTCCTGCACCCGGCGGGTCCTGCCGCGCCGCTCGTAGCTGCCGGTACGGCGCAGTTGCGGGCTGATCCGCAGCGGCTCGGCCTCGGCCCACGGGGTGGAGGCGGCCACCGGGCGGGCGGCGCGCCGGTCGAGGGTATCGGCGTCGACGGTGAGATGACGTGCGGGATACAACCCGAACGCCGCACGCCACAGCTGGTGCCGCGCCGCGTCGTCGGGCGCCTCGGCGAACCAGCGGGCCAGGGTGCGGAAGTCCGCCGAGCGGTCCGAGCGCCCGGCCCGCCGCTCGTTCAACTGCCTTACGACTGCCAGCAATTGGGGGATGGCACCAAGAGCCCGGCCGCGCAGCAGACGGGCCTGCGACTCGCGGCCCTCCGCCGACACGAACCAGGCGGCCAGCCCCGACCACCTGGCCACCCACCGCTCATACGCTCGCGCCTCGGCGCTCTCGGCCTCACCCGGGGCGGCGTCGGCCGCCTCCCGGGCCGCCGCCAGC
The DNA here is from genome assembly GCF_024519455.1 of Streptomyces sp. STR69. Lineage (GTDB taxonomy): Bacteria > Actinomycetota > Actinomycetes > Streptomycetales > Streptomycetaceae > Streptomyces. The sequence goes on from NZ_JALJRY010000005.1 coordinate 342,168, forward strand.
CGCAGCAGCACGCCGACCCGGCCCTGCTCCTCCAACTCGCCGATGAGCAGGGCGATCCGACCGCCCAGGGTGATCAGGTCTTGGATGAACCGTTCCAGGTACTGGATCAGGCGGTCCTTGTAGGCGAGGAACACCTCGACCTCCACACCGTGCAGGTCGATCGTGCGTTGCAGGGAACCCATGAAGGCCCGTGCGTTCTCCGCCAGCGCCTCGAACCGGCTCGTCAGAGCGGACAGCGCCAGATGCGTCTTGGCCGCGTCCGGCTCGCCTTCCTCCCGCTCGGCGGCGAGCACCAGCAGGGCCCGCAACTGGGTCACGATGTCGTGCAGGGCCACCGCCTGCAGCGCACCGCTCCGCCCCAGCGCCTCGTCGTAAGCGGACAGCGCCTGCTCGGCTGCCTCGCCGGCCTGGGTGAGTTGGTAGATGAAGCGTTTGCGGTAGAAGTCCTCGACCGCGGTGACCCGGGACGTGTCCGGATCCGCCCGCAGATTGCCCCAGTCGACAAGGCTGTCCAGCGCCTTGACCACCGTGTCCACGTCGGCGGGCCGGTGTTCCGGCGGCAGCGCAGCGAACACGTCCTCGGGCCGCAGGTGAACGGCGAAGCGCTCCTTGGCGGCCAGGAACGCTCCCATCACCCGGCGGTAGAGGGCTGCGTTGGGCACGGTGAGATGAGCGAAGGGCGTATACCCGGCCCGGGCCGGTCCGGAAGGCGTCGACGTCATCGTTCAGGCATTCTCCCCGACGGACGCCTCTCTGTGGCAATCGTGGCCTGATCTTCGCGCAGGGTCACGCCGGGGTGGGGCCCTCGCCGCCTGCGCAGTCGCCCGTACTCCGTGGGCCGAGTTGCCGGTCGACAGGGGGCGGCAACCGCGTGCCGCTGCAGGGCAATGCAAGAGGACTGGCCGGTTCGCGTGAACCGGCCTAGTAGGACTCCGTTAGGTCCTTCTGTCGGTGGTGTTCAGCGGCATGGTGGGTGGACGCACATGAAGTGAACCGTGCCCGGGCGAAGTTGGCGTAATTCGTGGCGGATGTGTTCGCCTCGGTGGCGCGGAAGGATCGGCGGGCCAAGAGCGACTGCTATCTGCGGGGACTGATGACGGACGGCCGCCGCAAGTCCGTCCAGGTCATGGCTGCGCGGCTGCCGGACGGCAATGAACAGAACCTGCAGCAGTTCGTGAACCAGTCCACCTGGGATCCGGTGCCGGTGCGGCGGCGGATCGCCGAGCGGACGGTGCCGCTGATCGGCCCGGATGCGTGGGCGGTCGACGACGTGTCGTTTCCCAAGGACGGGAAGATGTCGGTCGCTGTCGCTCACCAGTACTGCGGCGCTCTGGGCAAGCAGGCGAACTGTCAGGTGGCGGTCAGCGTGCACGCGGTGACCCATGCCGCTTCCGTCCCGTCGCAGTGGCGGCTGTTTTTGCCCCGGGAGTGGGACAGCGATGCCGAACGCAGGCTTCGCTGCCAGGTGCCCGATGAGGTCGGACACCGGGAGAAGTGGCGCCTGGCGCTGGTTGTCCTGGATGAGCTGGCGGGGTGGGGGCTGGTGGCGCCGGTGGTGGTGGCCGATGCCGGTTACGGGCAGAACGCCGACTTCCGCGACGGCCTGACCGGCAGGGGCATCGGCTATGTCGTCGAGGTCCGCTCCGATGTGACCGTGCACCCGCACGAGGCGCAGCCCACCACCCCGGCATGGTCGGGCAACGGACGCAGGCCGCAGTCCCGTACTGCGACAAGCCTTTCTCGATGGCCGCGCTGGCGGCCGGTTATGGGCGGCAGGCGTTCATCGAAATGACCTGGCGGGAAGGCTCCCGCGGACCGATGCGCTCACGCTTCCTGATACTGCGGGTACGGCTGGCCGGCATCCGCTCCCGCCGCCTGGCCCAGGTCGCCGCCATCGCCGAACACGGTCGCTGGGACGGCGTAATGCCCGACGTGACGCTGCTGGCCGAATGGCCCCGACAACGCCCAACAGCCCACCGACTACTGGCTGTCCAGCCTGCCCGCCGAGACCCCGCCGGCCGAACTGGTCCGCCTGGCGAAGATCTGCTGGCGCATCGAGCACGACTACCGGGAACTCAAGCACGGCCTCGGCCTGGACCACTTCGAGGGCCGCTCCTGGACCGGCTGACACCACCACGTCACCCTGGTCACCGCCGCCCACGCCTTCCTCACCGAACAGCGCCTGGCCCCAAAAGCCGACACACCGGCCTCACCCTCTACCAGACCCTCGACGCCATCCAGGACCTGCTGAACTGCTGGACCGGCGTCTGCACCACATGCCATCAACCCCTGCCCAGACGCCAATCACCAAGATCTAACTCGACCTAACGGAGTCCTACTAGTCGGTGTAGTGGTAACGAGCCTTGAGGATCTTGACCTCTTTGTTGTCGGCTCGGTAGACGAGACGGTGTTCGTCGTCGATGCGTCGCGACCAGTAGCCGGAGAGGTCCCCCTTCAACGGCTCGGGCTTACCGATGCCGTTGAAGGGATCGCGCTGGATCTCGCCGATGAGGCGGACGATGCGGCGAACCATCTTGCGGTCGGTCGCAAGCCAGTGCTGGAAGTCGTCCCAGGCGGCTGGGTCGAAGTTGACGTCCCTCACTCGTCACCGGCCAGTTCCTGGAGCTCCTCCAGGGTTTTGGTGACCCCTGTCTGGCCCGCACGGTCGCGGGCGACAGCTTCCATGAGGCGGCGGGCGTTGGCCGGCGAGCGCAGGAGGTAGATGGTCTCCTGCCAGGCGTCGTAGTCCTCTGCCGACATGAGGATGGCGTCACCGTTCTTGGAGTGAATCCGTACCGGCGCGTGGTCGTCGTTGACCTTCTTGATCAGGGGGAAAAGTTCCTTGCGTGCCTCGCTGGCGGTAAGGGTCATGGCACACATCCTCTCGCAGTCCAGTACCTAATATCGTACCAGACTGGTACGAAAATTCGTACCGCTCAGAGGGGTGGCCTCCGGGTCGGTGTGCACGCGATGTGCACGGCCTCTGGTCCCGCGGAACGCCTGCGCAGCTCAGAGGATGCTTCCTCGGGCATCGAACCTATCTCCGGCGTACGGCCCGGCTCGTCTGCCATCGGGGCTCTGACCTGGTCCTTTGGGTCGGTCGGGGCCCTTCGTCGGGTTCGGCGTCTTCTTCGGCTCGGCGTCGAGTGCGTCGAGCACCGCGTCGCCGTTCGCCCTCGCCCGCTCGGTCCGTGTGTGGATGGGAACGATCAACGTCGCCCCGAGTGGGGTGAGTTCGTACTCGACGCGGGGCGGTGGTCCGTGACGTCGACGTCGTACTCGACACGATCGGCGGCCACACCGCCGAACGGTCGCTCCAAGTGCTGCGCCCGGGCGGTCACTTGGTGACGGTGGTCGCCGAGGGGGAGGCGGAGCTCGTCGAGGTCTTGTTGACCTCGTCGACCTCGTCGAACAGGGCAGACTCGGCCTCACCGTCCGACCCGGTCGCGTGGTCGTGAGGGATATCCGCGCTCGCCCTTTCTGCGAATCACTCATTCCGTCAGCCGTCAGCCGTCAGCCGTCAGCCGTCAGCCGTCAGCCGTCAGCCGTCAGCCGTCGGTCGTCGGTCGTTTCCCGTGTAATTCCCCGTAGTTTTCCAACAATTCATGTTTGGCCGCGCGGCCGTGATGTATCGCGAGCCGCGACGGATAACTGTCTTGGTTAGATCTTGGGCAGATCTTGACCGTGCGCGCTCAATCCGCGTAGAACTTGTGACCAGATGTTGAAGCATCGGGCTACGGGGGCTGTTGTGGCATCAGTTGTGACGTACCGTCATGTTCGCGCGCGCAGACGGCGGTTGAGAGATATCGCGGGGTTCGTGACGGCAATGGCCGTACTGGCGGGGATTCCTGCGGTCGGCGTCACCGCGACCGCTTCGGCGGCGCACGCGGATTCGCTTTCCCGATCCTCTGCCGAGAAGACCTCCGAGGCGGAGAAAGCCGCCGAGAAGGCCATGGCGACCGGTGAGCGCGTGGAGATCGCCGGAAAGCGCACCGAATACACGTCGACATACGCGAATCCTGACGGCTCCACTTTCTCCCTCAGCATGTCCACCGCGCCGGTCCGGGTGAAGCAGGACGATGGATCGTGGGCCGCGCCGGACGCGACGTTGGAGCGCCGGGCGGACGGCACGATCGGCCCGAAGGCGGCGGTGGCGGACGTGTCCTTCTCCGGCGGCGGGGACGGTGCCGGCCTGGTGACCGTCGCGGAGGGCGGCAAGTCGCTGACGGTCGGCTGGCCGGGCGAGCTGCCCGAGCCGACCCTGGACGGCGCCTCGGCGGTGTACCGGGAGGTGCTGCCCGGAGTGGACCTGCGGATGACCGCGACCGGCGAGGGCTACCGCCAGGTTCTCGTCGTCAAGTCGGCCGAGGCGGCGAAGAGCGGCGAACTGAAGTCGCTGGACTTTCCCGTCGAGGCGCGGGGGTTGACCCTGCGGGACGGAGGCGGTGGCGGCCTGGACGCCGTCGACGACAACGGCAATGCCGTGTTCCGCAGCCCCACCGCTCGGCAGTGGGACTCGGCTGGGGACGCGGCTGGGGACGCGGCGACGACCGGAGCGTCCACCATGTCGCTCCGCACGGAGGACGCCTCCTCGGTCACCGCGGCGGACCCGACCACCGCCGAGGACACCTCGTCGGCCACCGCCAAGAACCTGACCGCCGAGAACGGCGAGTCGGCGACCACCGCGGACCCGACCCCCGGGAACACCTCCTCGGCCACCACCGCAGACCCGACCGTCGAAAACGGCGAATCCGCCCCCGACCCCGCCGCCGGCCCCAGTGATGGTGACGTCACCGCCGTGCTGCCCGTGACGTCGGACGCCGACTCGATCACCGTCGTGCCCGACGCCGGGCTGCTGACCGGTGACGACACCGTCTACCCGGTGTACGTCGACCCCGATGTGACCTGGGGGGAGTCGGAGCGCACGCTCCTGTCCTCGGACGGCGACACCTTCTACAACTTCTCCGGTGGCAGCGACGGCGAGGGCATCGGCTACTGCGGGACGTACGTGACGGGCGGCATCGGCTACTACTGCGGCTCGGGCTACAAGCAGCGGATGTACTTCGAGTTCGCGCCGACCGCGCTGCGCGGCAAGCGGGTGCTGGACGCGACGTTCCGGGTGACCGAGCGGTTCTCGATGTCCTGCGAGCGGACGGTCGTACAGCTGGTCCGGACGCCGAACATCTCGTCGGCGACGAACTGGCCGGGTCCGACCAGCAATTGGGACGTCATGGGCGACCGTACGGTCTCGGCCGGCCGCGGCGACGCGTGCAGCCCGAGCCAGCCGGACGCGCCGATCGAGTTCAACGACGACCCGACGCAGAGCTACGAGAACCTCACCAACACCGTGAAGTCCTTCGCGGCCGGCGGCTTCGCGAGGCTCACGCTGATGCTGAAGGCGGGCAACGAGTCCGACCCCAACGGCTGGAAGCGGTTCGACGACGACGCCGTACTCGATGTCAGTTATGTGGGTCTGCCGGGTGTGCCCACCAGCCCGATCGTGGGTACCTCGTGCGAGACGGACCCGGCGGACCCGGCGTGGCTGTCGAACCCGAAACCGAAGCTCAGCGGTGTGGTGCAGACGGAGGCGGGCGGTGAGAGCGCCGCGAACCTGCGGGCCCACTTCACCGTGCAGGAGAAGCAGACCGACGGGACCTGGGACGTGGCGACCGAGCCGGTCCGGCCCTCCTCCGGCTATGTCGGTGACGGCGTCAAGGTCACGGAGGATTCGCCGATCACGCTGAAGCAGAACACCCCGTACCGAATGGCGGTGTCCTCGCGCTCCTACTACAACAACGGCGCGAACAACATCGAGGCCCACAGCACGGTGACGACCAAGGGCTGGTGCTACTTCACGATCGACTCGACCCGGCCCAAGGCCCCGACGATCACCAACCCGGCCGGCTCGCTCTACGACGTGTGCCCGGTCGACGGTGACGGGTGCGGTGCCGCGACCGGCGGGCCGGGGAAGCCCGGCGCGTTCCTCTTCACCAAGAACGCGGCCGACGCCAACATCGTGGCGTTCGAGTACAAGCTCGCCACCGACACCAAGTGGACCAAGGTGGCGGGCACGAGCTCGGTGCTCCGTTCGGTGAAGCCCGTGCTGTCCGGCCTCCAGGTGCTGTACGTGCGGGCGGTGGACAGCGTCGGAACGGGGCAGTCCGGCGATACGACGACGGTCCGGATCAACGTCGCCGAGAGCAAGGGCGCCTCGGCCCGGTGGAACTTCAACGACAGCGCGGTCGGCTCCGGCGAGACCAACGCGTCCGACTCCGCGACGACCGAAGGGGTACGGCACCCGGCCACCCTCTACAACACCGGCGCGGGCTGGTCCGGCCTCGGCCGCCGTGGCTCGCAGGACAGGTCGCTGGTGCTGAACGACAACTCCGACGCCACCCGGCAGACGGGGTACGCCGCGACCGCGGGGCCGGTGGTCAACACCCAGTCCTCCTACACCGTGTCCGCCTGGGCGTACCTCACGGACGACACCGTCTACCGGGGTGTCATGTCGCAGACCGGCAGCGACAGTTCGGGCTTCGTCCTCTACTACTCGGGCGGCGTCAAGCGGTGGATCTTCCGCTACAACTGGAGCGACAGCACGGGACGGCACTTCGTCACCACGGGTTCGACCGCGGAGGGCGTGCCGCTGAAGGTGTGGACCCACGTCGCCGCCGTCTATGACGCCGACGCCGCGACCATCCAGCTGTTCCTCAACGGCCGTGCCCAGGACCCCCCGGTCGCCGTGCCGGCCGGCGGTGAGGTCCAGACTCCCGACGGTCCCCTGCAGATCGGCCGGGCCAGCTATGTGTACGGCACGTTCACGCAGTACTGGAAGGGCCGTATCGACGAGGCCGCGGTCTTCCCGGAGGCCTTGCAGCCGTCGGACGTGGCCAAGGAGGCCAAGCTGCTGGATGCCACCGGCACCGCCACCGCCACCGAACTCATGGCGAACTGGAATCCGCAGGGCGCGACCGGCACCACGCTGGCCGACTCGGTGACCGGATACGGCCGTTCGCTGACCCTGTCCGGGGGCGCCGCGCTGGACGGTGAGTCGATCGTCCTGGACGGCGTGAACGACGCGGCCACCGTGACCGGACCGGTCGTCGACGACACCGGCTCCTTCACCGTGACCACCGAGGTCGAACTCGACCGGACCGCCCTGAGCACCAAGGAGATCGGCTATGCCGGCCAGGTCCTCGGCCAGCGCAGCGCCGACGGTTCGGCCTGGGGCCTGTGGTACCAGAAGACCGGCACCGAGACCTGGTTCGACGACGACGGGAACCTGCACGAGGACCCGGCCGGGTTCTGGAAGTTCGGCCGCCGCAACAGCGACGGCAGCTTCGACGCGGTGACCTCCGACAGCGCCGCCGTCACCGGCGCGGTCCGCCTGACCGGGGTGTACGACGCCCAGGACGGCACGATCCGGCTCTACCTGGACTCCACGCGCAACGACGTGGAGACCGCGTACACGGCGAAGGTCGGCACGGCCGAACTGGCCGTCGGCAAGGGGTACGTCGGCGGGGCCTGGGGGCACTACCTGCCCGGCCGGATCAACGACATCCGGATCTGGGCCGGTGCCGCCGCGGACAGCGACCAGGTCGACACGATGATCGGCTGATTTCCGTCGGCCGGCCCGGGGTGACGCCCGGGCCGGCCGACGCACCGGCACGTTTTCCGTGCTCCTGGCTCACACGGTGCTCACGCGGTGCTCACACGGTCCTTCTCGCACTTCTCACGGGGGTCATCTCTCATGTTCCGGAAACGAAGGTCACGACTGCGCCGTTGGCAGGTACGGGTCATGCCCGGGGTGGCGCTCGGGGTCGCCCTGAGTCTCGCCGCCGGCGGCCTGACCGTCGCACAGGCGGCCGAGAGACCCAAGCCCAAGCCCCTCTCGGCGCTGTGGAAACGGGACACCGCAGACACCAAGGCGGTGACGACCCCCGGCGCCAGGGCCGCGCGCGAACGCGTCGCCCAGCAGCGCAGGGCCAACGACCGCCAGGCCCAGCAGGCCCGCGCCGAGCAGCAGGCCGACTGGCCCGCCCCCGCCGACCGCACTCTGGGGATAGGCCGGTCGGCCGCCACCCCCGCGACCGTAGGCGAACTGCCCGTCGCACTGACCGCCCCGAAGACCGCGAAGAAGGCCGCGTCGGGCACCGCCGCCGTGCGGGTCCTCGGTCACCAGGCGGCAACCGCCCTGGGTATCAAGGGAGTTCTGCTCAGCGTCCGCGCCGGGCAGGGCGGCTCCGCCCAGGTCGCCGTGGACTACGGCCGGTTCGCCTCCGCGTACGGCGGCGGCTGGGCGGGGCGGCTGGGCCTGGTGAGCCTGCCGCAGTGCGCCCTGACCACTCCGGAGAAGACCGAGTGCCGCAGGACGACCCCGGTGGCGTCCCGCAACGACATCGACGGGCAGTCCGTGACCGGCACGGTCGCCCTGGCGAGCGCGGCGCCGACCGTGCTGGCGCTGGCCGCGACCGCGTCCGGCGAATCCGCCTCCGGCACGGGCACCTACGAGGCGAGCACGCTGTCCCCGTCGGCGACCTGGGAGGCGGGCGCCTCCTCGGGCGCGTTCAGCTGGTCGTACCCGATGGCCGTCCCGCCGGCCCCGGGCGCATCCCCGCCGCTGACCCTGAGCTACAGCTCGGCCACCGTGGACGGACAGACGGCCGCCACCAACAACCAGACCAGCCAGGCCGGTGAGGGCTTCGACCTGTCCGCGAACTCCTATGTCGAGCGGTCCTACGGGTCCTGCGACGAGGACGGCCAGACCGACAAGAACGACCTGTGCTGGAAGTACGACAACGCCAGCCTGGTGCTCAACGGCAAGGCCACCGAACTCGTCAAGGACGACACGAGCGGCGCGTGGCGGCTCAAGAACGACGACGCCTCCACCGTCACCCTGTCGACCGGCGCCGACAACGGCGACGACAACGGCGAGCACTGGACCGTCACCACCGGCGACGGCATCCGCTACGAGTTCGGCCTGAACAAACTGGAGGGCGCCGGCACCGAGCGCACCAACTCGGTATGGACCACCCCGGTCTTCGGCGACGACTCGGGCGAGCCCGGCTACGACAAGGGCAGCGCCTTCGCGGGCCGCGCCGTCACCCAGGCCTGGCGCTGGAACCTGGACTACGTCGAGGACACGCACGACAACGCCATGTCGTACTGGTACACCAAGGAGTCCAACCACTACGGCAAGAACGGCGCGAGCACCGGAACCGCGTCCTACGACCGCGGCGGCTACCTCAGCAAGATCCTCTACGGACAGCGGGCCGACGCCCTGTTCTCCGGGGTCACCTCCGCGAAGGTCGAGTTCACCTATCTGGAGCGCTGCACGGCGGCGGACTGCTCGGAGCTGAAGGACTCCACCTCGGACAACTGGCCCGACGTCCCCTTCGACGTGATCTGCGCCTCCGGCGCCGACTGCCACGCGACCGGCCCGGCGTTCTTCACCCGCAAGCGGCTCAGCGGCATCAACACCTTCGCGTGGTCGGCGGAGACCAGCGCCTTCACCGCCGTCGACTCCTGGGCGCTGACCCAGCAGTACCTCGACGGCGGGGACATCGGTGACACCTCGGACCAGACGCTGACGCTCAAGAGCATCGTGCACACCGGGAAGGCCGGGACCGACCTCGCCCTGCCCCCGATCACCTTCACCTACAACATGCGGCCCAACCGCGTCGACGCGACGACGGACGACATCCTGCCGCTGTCCAAGCCCCGTATCCGCACGGTCACTTCGGAGACGGGCGCGATCACCGACGTGACCTTCTCCGGCCAGGAGTGCGTCCGCGGCAGCAACATGCCCGCCGCCCAGGACGACAACGCCAAGTCCTGCTACCCCCAGTACTGGCACATCAACGGAGCCACGGAAGCCTCGGTCGACTGGTTCCACAAGTACCGGGTGCTCGCCGTCGTCACCAGCGACCCGGCCGGCCACAACGAGAACGTCGTCAACAGCTACACCTACGCCGACCCGGCCTGGCACTACAACGACTCACCGCTGGCCCCGGCCGACGAACGGACCTGGTCGATCTGGCGCGGCTACGGCACCGTCACCTCCACCAGGGGCAACGGCAGCAACCTGTCCAAGGTGACCTCGGTCTACCTCCAGGGCATGGACGGCGACCGGCTCCTGGGCAGTAGCGGCGCGCTCGACCCCGACGCCCGCCGCTCGGTGAGCGTCTCCGGCATCCCCGTGTCCACCCTGAGCGTGCCGGCCCAGAAGGACAGCGACCAGTTCGCGGGGCTCCTGCGCCAGCAGATCACCTACAACGGCACCGCGCCGATCACCGTGGCCGTCAGCGACCCCTGGTCGAAGCGGACCGCCACCCAGCACAAGTCGTATGCCGACACCGAGAGTTACTACGTCGGCATCGACAAGTCGACCACGTCCACGTACCTGACGGCCTCCGGCACCTGGCGCAGCCGCTCCACCGCCAGCACCTACGACGACTACGGCATGGTGTCCAAGGTCGACGACACCGGTGACACCGCGAAGTCGGGCGACGAGACCTGCACCCGCACCTGGTACGCCCGCAACGACACCCTGGGCATCAACTCCCTGGTCTCCCGGACCCGGGTCGTGGGCCGGGCCTGCTCCGTCGCGGAGACCGCCCTCTCGCTGCCGGCGAACGCGGCCACCGCGGGCGACGTCCTGTCCGACTCGGCCACCTTCTACGACAACGCCACCACCACCGTGTGGAGCGCCGCCCAGACCCCCACCAAGGGCGAGCCGACCTGGACCGGCCGCCCCAGCGGCTACCCCGCCACCGCGACCGGCGGCGAGCGCAACCCGGCGTCCTGGCAGACCACCGGCCGCACCACCTACGACACCCTCGGCCGCTCCCTGACCACCACCGACGCGGGCGGCAACCCCACCACCGTCGTCTACACACCCACCGCGACCGGACCGCTGACCCGCACCCAGACCACCGACGCCAAGTCGCAGAAGTCGTACATCTTCTTCGACCCGACGCGCGGCCTGACGACGAAGACCTACGACGTCAACAACAACCTCACCGAGTCGGCGTACGACGCGCTGGGCCGGACCACCTCCGTATGGCTGCCCAACCGCAGCCACAGCGGCGGGCAGAGCGCCAGCTACGTCTTCCGCTACTCCGTCACCAACGACGCTCCGTCCTGGACGACGACCGGCACGCTGAAGGCGGACGGCGACACCTACACCACCAGCTACAAGATCTACGACTCGATGCTCCGCACCATCCAGACCCAGACACCGGGCGCGACGAGCGGACGCATCCTCACCGACACGCGCTACGACAGCCGGGGACTGGCCGACGAGACCTACGCGGACGTCTACGACGCCGCCGCGCCGTCGGGAACGTACACGCAGGCCGAGTACGGCGAGGCGCCCCGCCTGACGAAGACCGGCTACGACGCGGCCGGCCGGCCCGTCACCACCACCTTCCTGACCGGCGGCGTACAGCAGTGGCAGACCACCAACACCTACACGGGTGACTCCACCAGCACGACGGGCATCCCGGGCGGCTCCGCCAAGCGCACCATCACCGACGCCCTGGGACGCACGGTCGAGGAACGCCAGTACGCGGGCACCTCACCCACCGACACCGAGTTCGGCGGCACCACCGGGGCGGCCCACACCGGCACCCGGTTCACGTTCACGCCCGACGGCAGGAACAAGACGATCACCGGCCCGGACGGCGCCGCCTGGTCCTACACCTACGACCTGTACGGCCGTCAGATCACCGCGAACGACCCGGACAAGGGCACCACGGCCACCGGCTACACGGCCCTCGACCAGGTGTCCTGGACGAAGGACGCCACCGGCCACGCCGTGGTCTCCGGCTACGACGTGCTCGGCCGGGTCACCGACACCTGGAAGTCCGCCGTGAACGCGGACCTCACCAGCGCCACGGTGCTCACCGCGCAGAAGACGGACGCCAACAAGCTGACCCACTCCGAGTACGACACCGTCACCGGAGGCAAGGGCCAGCCGGCCTCCTCCACCCGGTACGTGGGCGGCGCCACCAGCACCGGATCCGCGTACACCCAGAGCGTCACCGCGTACGACAAGCAGTACCACGCCACCGGCACCCGGCTGACGCTGCCCGCGGGCGACTCCCTGGTCTCCTCCGGGGCACTGGCCTCCAACACGCTCGACTTCTCCAGCTACTACAACATCGACGGCACCCTGCAGTACACCAACGAACCCGCGGTCGCAGGCCTTGCCGCCGAGAAGGTCGAGTACGGCTACAGCGACCGGGGTCTCGCCACCACCCTCAGCGCCGGCGGACAGGGCATCGTCCTCGGCACCACCTACACCGACCTCTCCCAGGTCTCCACCCAGCGCCTCGGTGTCTCGGAGGCCACCGGGGTGATGAAGGTCGACATCGTCCACGACTACGAGGACGGCACCGGACGGCTGCTGCGCACCGAGGCACGCGGCCAGGCCCACGCCTACGACGCGCTGAACCTCTTCTACTCGTACGACACGGCCGGCAACGTCACCAAGATCTCCGACACCACCACCCTCGGCGGCACCGGCGCGGCCGACACCCAGTGCCTCGGCTACGACGGCTACCAGCGCGTCACCGACGCCTGGACCCCCGCCGGCGCCGACTGCTCCGCCACGCCCAGCGCCACGGCCCTGGCCGGCCCGGCCCCGTACTGGACGAGCTACACCTACACCGACGGCGGGCAGCGCGCGACCGAGAAGGAGCACCGCACCGACGGCACCGTCACCACCCTCAACTACTGCTACAAGGGCGGCGCCACCCAGCCGCACACCCTGCTGACCACCACCACCGCCTCCTGCACCGGCGCCACCGCGACCTACGGCTACGACGCGGCCGGCAACACCACCAAGCGGCCCGACGCCTCCGCCACGCAGTCCCTCGCCTGGGACGACGAGGGCCGGCTGGCCAAGGTGACCGAGGACCCCAGCGGCACCCCCCGCACCACGGACTACGTCTACGGGGCGGACGGAAACCTGTTGATCCGCCGGGACGCGGCCGGCGACACGGTGCTGTACGTCGGCTCCACGGAGGTCCACCTCAAGGCGGGCAAGAAGTGGGCCGACCGGTACTACGGCCTCGGCGAGAGCACGGTCGCGCTGCGCAGCACGCAGAGCGGTTCGGCACAACTGTGCTGGCTCGCCGGGGACAAGCAGGGCACCAACAGCGTGGCCATCACCGCCGACGCGACGCAGACCCTCACCAAGCGCTACACCACGGTGTTCGGCAAGAGCCGGACCGGCGGCAAGGGCACCTGGCCCGACGACAAGGGCTTCCTCGGCCAGCCGTCCGACAGCGGAACAGGCCTGACCCACCTCGGCGCCCGCGAGTACGACCCGGTCATCGGCCAGTTCCTCAGCGTCGACCCGGTGCTCCAGGCGGAGATCCCGCAGAGCCTCAACGGCTACAGCTACGCCGGCCAGAACCCCGCCACCTACGCCGACCCGGCCGGCACCGAGATCGGCTCCCGTCCCAACTCCTGCCAGTACGACCTGAAGTACTGCGACAAGAAGACACAGCAGGCCGTGGGCTACGACCCGAAGACCCGCACGGTGGACTACACCAAGGGCACGCAGGTCGGCGACGGGTCGATCGTCAACGGCAAGGCGAAGACGAAGAAGCTGCCCAAGATCGTCTACGACTGGATGACCAAGGACCTCGGCTACCAGGGCACACGGTGGCTCACCGAACCGCAGTACAAGTCCTGGATCAGAACGGCGTCCGAGGACCAGGCCAAGGCCCAGATCTCGTTCTTCCACGCATGTCTGCAGAGCGGCAGTCCCAAGGACTGCATGAGCACGTCCAAGAACATCAAGATCGAAGAGAAGGAGGAGAACGACGGCCACTGGTTCCTGAGCGACGACTCGGCCGACGCGCTGTCCCTGGCCGGCGGCCTCGTGACCCTCGCCGGAATAGCGTGCCTCTTCAGCGTGGCAGCCGCCCCCGCGGCGCCCGTGCTGGCTCTGGTAGGGGTCGGCATCAGCGCGGTGGTCGCAGTCGACGCGTGCGTCGCCGACCCCATCAGCCTGGGCTGCGGCAACGCCCTCGTCGGCGTGGCGACCGGATTCGTTCCGATGTTGAAAACCGGTGAGGCCCTGGAGGCCGTCACCACGATCGGCAGCAACGCCAGCCGGGCCGGGGGAGCGATCGCCAGCGGGGCGCGCAGCGCCTGGCGAGGCGTCAGCGGCCTGTTCGGCGGCTGACGTACAGACCCCCGCCGTTCTCCTCGGGGGTGCCGTAACCGCCCCCGAGGAGAACGGACCAGCAGGAGAGAATGAGGAAATGACGAAGAACCTGGAGCGCATCAGCCCCTGGTGGGACCGCCGGGTCATGGGCGGTCTGCTCGTCGCGGTCCTCCCCGTGACGGTGGTCGCCGCGGCGGTCGGGTCGATGCCCGAAGTGAGCGTGGTGAAGGTCTCGCTGCTTCTCGCCCTGTGGTGCGTGATCGGCTGGGCGGCGCGCACACAACTGGTGCCGTCCGCGTCCGTGAGCGCCTCTGTCCTTGTGGTCCGCAACCTCTACAGCACCTACGAGATCCCCTGGCAGACGCTGGCGGGTATCGACTGGGAACCCCGGTCGGGCGTGCTCTCTCTCGACCTGGCCGACGGCCAACGGGTTCCGGTGCAGGCGTTCAGCCGCTGGCCCTCCTTCGGCCGCCACCGCAAGGTGATCGGGACACTGGAGGAGGGCCGCCGGCTGGCGGCGGCAGGGCAGAGCGGAACCGGTACGGGTCCGGCGGCGGACGAGGTGCGTGTCACCGGCGCCTCCGGAATCACCGAATTCCTCCTGGCGCTCTGCTTCGGGGGCGCCCTGGTGGCACTCGTGATCGAGGGTGTCATCGCGCTCCTGGACTGACGGGATCGTGACGCGCGGCGACCAGGAACTCAACTACGTGATCGGCTGGGCAGGTTCGGACGTCACGGCCATCACCGTCCGGGACCACGGACACCTGACGGAGGCCACGGTCCAGGGCGGTCGCTTCACCGCCTGGTGCCCCGACGGCCTGCTCGGCTGACCGAACCGAGCAAGTCGGAAACCTGCGGACCAGCGCGGTAGCAGAAGCGCTGCTACTGCGCGCTCCCGCGAAACGCCCCGGTCACCACCGGCACCAGCTGCCGCTCCAACCGCTCGGCCGGCATCGCGGCCAGTTCGGTGCCGATGGGTGCGAGGGCGAGCCAGTTCAGCAGGCCGGCCGCGCAGCGGGTGCGGAAGATCAGTTCTTCCTCGTCGACTCCGGGGATGTTCGGCGCCAGTACCCGCAGGATGTCCCGGCGGCTCTTCTCGAACTTGCCGGTCAGGCGCTCCCACCCCTGGGGCGGCTCGATCCCGAAGCCGGCCCGCCCGATCCCGATCCTGGTGCCCGCCAACTCCCCACGGGCCATGCGCCGGCTCGTCGACCACGCCGACGGCTGGCTGCCGTACGCCGACGGCCCCGAGCAAGTGGCCGCGAGCCTGCGCCAGTTGCAGGAGCTCGCCGCCGAGCGCGGCCGTACCCGCCCGCTGCGGACGGTGGTCCGCGTGAACCCGGACGACACCGCCAAGCGCTACGAGGGCCCGGACCGCCGCCCCTTCCAGGGCGACGTCGAACAGATCGTCACCGACCTGATGGCGTACGACGGCATCGGCCTCGACGAGTTCCTGGTCGACCTCTCGTGGGCCGCCCGGGACGCGGAGGAACTGAAGGACGTGAACGCCGAGGTGTACACGGCGGCACGCGCGGCCGGGTTCTGAGCGGCCGGCCCAGCTCCTGAGCGGGCGACAGGATCCGGGGTCCGGAGCGCCCCCCGCGCGCCCCGGACCGTGGACCCCCCATTCCCCCGTCGTCATTCAGCTCTTCGGTGCCGGGCGGAGCGCGGTGGGTGTGCTGAGGGTGAGTGCCTCCGGCATATCGACCCCCCGTCGATGCCACAGGTTCGCCCGAAGGCATGACCAGTGCTCCTGTTCCGCCAATGGGCACGCCCCTGTGCCCGGTAGGCTCCCGGCACAGACAGCTTCGTCGGTAATCGTGCCGGTCCGCAGGGGTCGGGTGTTGCCAGCGGGTATTTGGCAACACCGGTCGGCCGGCGTGTTGTTTGGGGGGATGGCCATCGAGCACGACGGATTCGGCGCGGAGTTGCGCCGGCGCCGCATCGCGGCCGGTATGTCGCTGAGCGAGCTGGCCGGCAAGGTGTACTGCAGCCGCAGTTTCCTGAGCCGTGTCGAGAACGGACGCCGCAGAGCGTCCCTGGAGTTGGCTCAGCTGTGCGACGAAGTCCTGCGAGCCAAGGGGGCGTTGGTAGGCCTGGCTCCACCACCCGGCTCCGACGCGCCACCGAGGGCCGTTCGCGGGGAGACCGTCCGACTGGTCAAGTCCCCAGGGAAGGACGGCCGTTCGACCCCGGCACAGGAACGGGCCGAGTTCCTGCGGCTGCTGCGGCGCGGTGATCTCAGCCATGCCGCGGGCGAGATGCGGGAGGCCGAACGGCACTACACGGCCGCCTACCGCGGCGCCGCCGGGGACCCGCGGGCGCAGGCCGAGGCCGTGATCAGGCTGGCGCGCCGCTGGTCCGACCCCGGGCAGGTCGACCGTGAACTGCTGCAGTCCATCAAGGGATGCCTGACCGCGCTGGAGGGCGACGGCGGCCCCGAGGCCGCGGGGCTGCGGCTGCGGCTCGAAGCCCATCTGGCGAAGAAGATGGCCCTGGCGGTCAGCCAGGACACCGCGGCGGGGCTCGCCGGACCCGCCGAGGGCGCCCGGCTCGCCGAGGACACACTGCGCCGATTACCCGACGACGGCGACGACGAGGTGCGCTGCGAGGTCCTCACCGAATGCCGGTGGGCACGCTACGACTTCATGAGCGCTCCCGAGTCGCTGGACCTCTCCGAGCGGCTGCGCGAGGCCGCGGCCCGGCACGACTCGACGTACTTCCGCGGTGAGGCGCTCATGGCCGTCGCCATCGACCAGTTGCGCAACGGCCGCATCTTCAGCGCCCTGGCCACCGCCAACCAGTACCGCAAGCACGCGGCGGACACCCAGAGCGCCCTGGCCCTCTGGCAGCGGCACACCCTCGACGCCCTGCTCGACCTCTGGCACGGCCGGTTCGACGCCGCCGCCGAGTGGATCTTCGTGGAGTCCCTGAAGTTCATCGAACTCCTCCGCGCCGACTACGCCGTACCCGCCGACAACCTGACGCAGACCCGGCTCGGCCAGGCGTACTGGCTGCTGCGCCAACAGGGCCGTCTGGCCGAGCTGTTCGCCTCCGATCTGGCCGGCGACGTCGAGCGCCACGCCTACTTCCCCGTCTGGCGGGCCGGGCTGGCCCTCGCCCTGTGCGAGACCGGGCAGCCCGCCGAGGGGGCCGACCTGTTCCTCGGCTGCGTCGCCGACGTCGACCGGTTCCCGCCGTCGGGCTGGGCGGTGCCCGCGCTGGTCCTGCTGGCGGAGGTCTGCGCGGCGCTGGACCTCGAAGGCGGATTCGAGGCCGAGTTGGCCCAGGCGGTGCCCTCGCTGCGTGCGCGCCTCGCGCCGCACGACGGCGCGCAGATCGCCCTGGGCGGCTGGCCCAGCGTCCTCGTCGGCCCGACCGCCCGGGCCTGCGGGCTGCTGGCGCTGGCGGCGGGGGCGCCGGAGACCGCCCTCGACCACTTCCGGCAGGCGGCGGTCCCGTCCCGCTCCTCGCAGCCCGAACTCGCCCGCCTCCGCCTGGCCCAGGCCCGCGCGATGCGCCGGGCGGGCGGCCCGGGCAGCGGGCCGCACGCGGTCCGGCTGCTGCGGGAGGCGGCGCGCGGGGCGGAGACGTACGGCATGACGTCGCTCGGGGCGCAGACCCTGGCCTTGCTGGAGGCGCCGGGGAGGGCGTGAGCAACGACCCCGGAGACCGGTGGAGTTGGTGTGCGTGGACGGTGTTCATGCTGTGAACTAGGTCACATTGGCGTCGGGCCCAGGCGTCCCGCCCCGCCGCTCCCGTCGCGTCCCCGGCGTCACCCGAGCCGCCCTCTGCCCCGCACTTCACCCAGGGTAGTCAGCCAAAACGTCTTCGTGGGCGGGTGGTTGGCCGACCGGGCCGTCGGATTGTCTACGCGCATAGTGTACTGAACGCCCTAAACGGCTGTGCCTGGAGTGTTTGTGGGGTCCCTTGACCCCGGTCGGATGGCTCGGTTTCATAACTGACCAACTGCGCGGGGGGCTCGGGCGCCCGTCGGGAAACCGCAGCCCGTTTTTGGCGTACGTGCCGTGCTACGCCGCCAACTCCCCAGTCTGTGCAGGCGTGTTGACGTATGCCCGCGATCCGACGCGTCACGCGCCACCCCGGAAAGGAAACCACCGGTGTCGCAGTTCCTCACCGCAGCCCGCCTCCATCGTCGCGCCGTCGGACACCGGTGGGTGAAGTGAGCAGACACCGGGACACGTCCACGCAGACCAGACCCGGTACCGGTCGCGGGCGCAGCATCCGCGCCTCCCTCATCACGCTCGCCGTGGTGCCGGCCACGGCGATGGTCCTGCTCTGGGTCAGTGGTTCCTTCGCGCTGTTCGACCAGTGGAACAACGCCAACAAGGAAGGGCAGCCGGCCAAGACCACCTACGCCCTGGTGCCCGCGATCGGCGAGTTCCAGAAGGAACGGCAGCTGACGGTCGGCCTGTTGGCCTCGCACGGCAGCCGCAGCGCCCTGGAGGCGCAGCGCCGCACGACCGACGCCGTACTCGCCGGCTTCCGCAAGGCGGACTCCGCCTCCGCGGGCGACGGATCGGCGCAGTACCAGGCCCAGTTGGGCACCGTACGCAAGCGGCTTACCGCGCTGACCACCGAACGGACCGCCGTCGACGGCGGGAAGAGCACCCGGCAACAGGCCTACACCGCCTACTCCGACGCCGTGTCCTCGGTGCTGAACCTCTTCGGGATGCTGAGCACCGACAGCGGCGACGCGGCCACCGCGGCCGACGCCGGTCACGCCCTGGCGTTCCTGCGCGGCACGGAGGCCCTCTCGCAGGAGGAGGCGATCCTCGGCGGAGTCGCCGCCTCCGGGAAGCTGAGCGTCCAGGAGAGGTCGGCGCTGGCGGCTGCCGAGGCCGTCCGGGTCTCCGTGCTGTCCAACGAGGTGGAGCCGTACCTGCCCACGGACATGGGCGCGGGACTGGACAAGGTCATGGGCGGCCGGGACTGGGCGGCCATGGCGGCCTTCGAGACGGCCGTCGGATCGGCGTCCGCCGGGCACGACGGCACGATCGCGGTGCCGCACACCACGGCCGACCGCGCGGCGGCCCCGGCACGGGTGACCGGCGGGGTGCAGGCCGTGGAGGGCCAGTTCCTGAACAAGGTCACCACGGACTCCCAGGACCGGACCCACCAGGTGCTCGTCAAGGCGCTGCTCGGCAGCGCCCTCGCTCTGGTCGCCGTACTCGCCGTCGCCCTGCTGTCCTGGCGCATCACCCGCTCCCTCCTCGGCCGGATGTCCGGCCTGCGCGCCGAGACCCTCGAACTGGCCGAGGAACGACTGCCCGAGCTGATCACCCGGCTGCGTACCCAGGGCAAGCGCGCCGAACTCGACGACCTGCCCGAACTCGACTACGGCACCGACGAGTTGGGCAAGGTCGCGGAGGCCTTCAACAGCGCCCAGCGGACCGCGGTGAGCGTCGCGCTGGAACAGGCCTCGCTGCGCGAGGGCGCGCGGCTGGTCTTCCACAACATGTCCCGCCGCATCCAGCTCCTGGTGCACCGTCAGCTCACGGTGATCGACTCCATGGAACGCAAGGAGCAGGATCCCCAACTCCTCGCCGACCTCTACCGCGTCGACCACCTCGCCACCCGGATGCGGCGCAACGCGGAGAGCCTCACCGTGCTGTCCGGCGCCGCCCCCAGGCGCCGCTGGAAGCACGCGGTGCCGCTCGCGGACCTGCTGCGCAGCGCGGTGTCCGAGATCGAGGGCTACACCCGGGTCGTCGTCGAACCCCTGCCGCCGATAGCGGTGTTGGGCCCGGCGGTGGGCGACACGATCCACCTCATGGCCGAACTCATCGAGAACGGCGTGACGTTCTCCCCGCCGCACACCGAAGTACGCGTCCGCGCACTGCCGGTGGCGCAGGGGTACGCCGTCGAGGTCGAGGACCGGGGGCTCGGCCTCGGGGTGGACGAGTACGCGGCGGCGAACGAACTCCTGCACCAGCCCAAGGACTTCAGCTTCACCACCCTGGGCGAGGACCCGCGCCTGGGCCTCTTCACCGTCGGCCACCTGGCCCAGCGCCACGGCATCACCGCCAGCCTCCAGGCCTCGTCGTACGGCGGATCGCTCGCCGTCGTGGTCCTGCCGCAGGCCCTCACGGAGCCGGTCGCCGACGGCGTGCCGTCACCGCTGGACGCCCGCGCGGAACGCCACCTGGCGTCGGTGGCCGGTTCCCCCACCGACCCGTTCCCGGCCCCGGGCCAGCCCACCGGCCCCGTCGGCGGCCCGCCCCGCGCGGGAGTGACGGCGGGCGGCATGCCGATGCGCACCCGCCGCACGCGGAACGCCCCGGCGGCGGGTCCTGTTGTCACCGCCACGACACCGTCCCACGAGGACGCGCCCTCCTACGAAGCCCCACCGTCCCGCGAGACCGCGCCCTCCTACGAAGCGGCGCCTTCCCACGAAGCCGGGTCTTCCGCCGGCTCTCGTGCGGGAGACCTCCCCTCCGTGGGCTCTCGCGCCGGGGACAGGCCGTCCGGGGGTTCCCGAGAGGGGAACCCGCCGTCCAAGGCGTCCCGCATCGGCGAGATGCGGGCGTTGGGGTCCCGCACGGGGGGTGCGTCATCCGCGGGTTCCCGCGCGGGGGAGACGCCGTACGAGGGTTCCCGCACCGGGGAGACGGGCTCTTTGGGGTCCCGCGCCGAGGGTGCGCCGTCCATGGGTTCCGGCACCGGGGAGGCGCCGTCCGCCGGACTTCGCGCCCGGGAGACGCGGTCCCTGGGCCCCCAGACGGGGGACACGCCGCCCGTGGGCTTCCGCACCGGGGAGATGCCGTACGCGGGTTCCCGCACCGGCGAGACGCCGTCCGCGGGTCTTCGTGCCGGAGACTCGGCTTCGGTCAGCTTCCGTCCCGACGGTGGTGTGATGCCCGGTGGGTCCCGTCCCGGTGGAGGCGCGTCGTCCTTCGGGACCCGGGGTGGTTCCGGGCGGCTGCCGCGGCGGGTGCGGCAGGCCAATCTCGCGCCGCAGTTGCGGGACCGGGTCGTGGAGCCCGACGGTGACCACGGCCCGGGGCGGGAGGCGGAGCGGCGCCCCGAGCAGGCGCGTTCGATGCTCGCCGCGCTCCGGGACGGTACCCGCCGGGCCCGTGCCCAGGAGGAAGTGCCCATGCCCGCCTGGCCGTCGGCGACGCGCGGGGAGGGTTCCGCGCCCGGCCGCCCTGCCGCCCCGCAAGACGAGTTCCCGCCGGCCAACTGGCCCACCACCCCGCCCGAGCGGCGTCAGCTGCCCACCCGTCCCCGTCCGACAAGGAACACCCCATGACTGCGCCCAACACCACGCACGGCGGACTGGCCTGGCTGCTGGACAACCTGATCGAGCGGATCCCCGAGACCCTGCACGCCATCGTCCTGTCGGAGGACGGACTCCTCGTCGGCTCCTCCGAGAAGCTCGCCCAGGAGGACGCCGAGCAACTCGCCGCCATTTCCTCGGGTGTTCACTCGCTCGCGCTCGGCACCAGCCGTCACTTCGGCGGCGGCCGGGTGCAGCAGACCGTCATCGAGATGGACGACCTCTTCCTCTTCGTCACCACGGCCGGCGGCGGCGCCCGGCTCGCCGTACTCGCCACCTCCGAGGTGGACGTCGGCAACGTCGGCTACGAAATGACCATGGTGGTACGGCAGGTGGGGCAGTTCCTCAGCGCGGCCCCCCGGTTCCCGGAGTACAGCGGTGTGCCCTTCGCGGGTGAGCATGAATGAGACATTGGTCGGAGGAAGATCCCTGGGAGGACGAAGACCCCGCGCTGCTCGTCCGCCCGTACACGGTGACCGGCGGACGCACCCCGACCGCCCACTCCGGCATCGAGCTGATCACCCTGATCAGCACCGTCCGGCCACCGACCCGCGACCAGCGCCTGCAGCCCGAACAGAACCGGCTGCTCGCGCTCTGCCGCACCCCGACGGCGCTGGTGGAGGTCGCCGCCCTGCTCGACCAACCCGTCGCGGTCATACGGGTGTTGCTCGATGACCTCCTGGACAACGAACTCGTCTCCGTCTCCCCGCCCGCCGCGGCCGGTACCCCCGACGCCCGTTTCCTCCAGGCAGTGATCGATGGCATTCGCAGAATCTGACCCCCGCGCAAGCCGCTCTCGCGCCACCACCGTCGCGCCCAACGCCGCCACGGCCAAGATCCTCGTCGCGGGCGGCTTCGGCGTCGGCAAGACCACGCTCGTCGGCGCGATCAGCGAGACGACGCCGTTGCGCACCGAAGAACTCATCACCGAGGCCAGCGTCGGCATCGACAACCTCGTCGGCGTGGAGCAGAAGACCACGACGACGGTCGCCATGGACTTCGGCCGGATCACGCTGAGTTCGGCCCTCGTGGTCTATCTCTTCGGCGCCCCGGGACAGGACCGGTTCTGGTTCATGTGGGACGACCTGTCCCGCGGCGCGCTCGGCGCGGTCGTGCTGGCCGACACCCGGCGGCTGGAGAGCTGTTTCCCGTCCGTCGACTTCTTCGAGCACCGCGGCATCCCCTTCGCCGTGGGCGTCAACTGCTTCAACGGCATCTGCGAGGAGGACCCCGAGGAGATCCGCTCCGCTCTCGACCTCGCCCCCGACATCCCGCTCGTGCTGTGCGACGCCCGCGACCGCGAGTCGGTGAAGTCGGTCCTGCTCGCCCTCCTCGAACACGTCATGCGGGGGCTGGCGGTGGAGGCGTCGGGCGACCGCCAGTCGGTCTAGCCGCACGGCCGACCGGCGGTCGTACGGTCATGAGGGCTTCGTCGCCGTCACGGCCGTCGCGGTCAGCGTGCCGTCGCACTCCGCGAACTGCCCGTCGTCAAGGGCGACTTGGTGTTTCCCGGCGCCGGGCAGTCCGATCACCATCGTCGGGTAGATCACCGGCGCCGACCCCGACTCGCAGTAGCCGTCCCCTTCACCCTGCACCTGCACGAAGGTCAGCTTCAGCCAGGCCTGGCCGCCGGGCGACAGCGTCACGGGGGAGGCGGAGCCGGTGGGGGTGACCTTCAGCGGGACGTTGAGCTCGGGGGAGCCGTTCGCGGCGCCGGCGACTGTGGGGTGGCCCTGGAGGACACACGCCTTCGATGTGGTGTTGGTGAACTGCACGACCGCCGCCCCGGTTCCGGTGCCCTGCGGCCGGTCGGCGGCCTGGTAGGCGATCGCCTTCAGCGAGGCCGCCGCGCACGTCTTCACCCCGGTGCCCGCGGGCCCGGACGATCCCGTGGATCCCGTGGATCCCGTGGATCCCGTGGATCCGGACGACCCCGTGGACCCGGAGGAGGTGGGGGAGGCGGTCGCGGTCGGCGTCTGTGACGACACGTCGGACCCGGTGTCCGTGTCGCCCGGCTGACATGCCGTCATCACCAACGTCGCCGACAGCGCGGCCATCGCCATCGCGGCCCTGCGGATGCTGCTCTTCTGCATGACGTCCCCCGAGTTCGGTTCGTGCGACCGGACATGCCGGCATTTCGGCGAGGGAGACAGTTCAGGTCGTACGCCCGGTTTCTTCTGTGCGCTCGCTGTGTCCCGGCTGTGACGAGATCAAGGCCGGATCAGGACGACTCGGCCGGCTTCCCGTCCGTGCCCGCCTCGAAGCTGGCGAAATACGCCGCGGCCATGTCATCGTCCCCGTGCCCCTGTGCCGCCGCCCGCGCGAACCGTTCCGCGCCCGCCGCCGCCACGTCGAGGCGGACGCCGTGGGCCGCGCCGGCCTGCACGATCAGGCGGGCGTCCTTCTCCGCCGTCGTGACCGCGAAACTCGCCGGAGTGAGCTGGTTGTTGAGGATCGCGGCGGACTTGGCGTGCAGATAGACCATGTCGAGGGGGCCGCCCGCGATGAGGTCGAGGAAGCTCTGCGGGTTCACGTCCAGGGCCTGGGAGAGGGCCAGGGCCTCGCCCGCCGCGTTGGTCACGGCGAGGACCCAGCTGTTGGCGACCAGCTTCAGGCGGGTCGCGGTGGCCGCCGCGCCGTCCTCGCCGACCCACATCGTGCGGGCGCCGACCGCGTCGAAGACCGGGGTCACCGTCTCGCGGCCGGACTCCGGTCCCGCCGCCAGGACCGTCAGCTGACCGGCCTCGGCGGGCTGGCGGGTGCCGAGCACGGGGGCGTCGTAGAAGACCAGGTCGTGGCGGCTCGCGAACGCGGCCAGTTCGCCGACCGATTCGAGGCCCGAGGTCGTCGACTGGATCCACGCGGCGCCGGGACGCAGGACGGGCGCGGCCTCGCGCATCACGTCCAGGACGGTGTCGCCGTCGTAGAGCATGGTGAGGATCACGTCCGCGTCGCGCACGGCCTCCGCCACGGTGTCGGTGACGTGCGCGCCGTCGGCGGACAGCGGTTCGGCCTTGGCGCGGGTGCGGTTCCAGGCGTGGACGGTGTGTCCGGCGCGCGCGAGGTTGCGGGCCATCGCGGCGCCCATGATGCCGGTGCCCAGGACGCCTACGGTGAGCTTCTCGGTGGTCATGACTCGGCTTTCGTCCTCGACGGTGTTGTCGAGGACCAGGGTGCCAGGGTGCCGCGCGCCCGGCCTCCCGACCGGGCGCGCGGCACTGTCCGGCTTCGTCCGTCAGCCGGTGACCGTGAACCAGGTCGAGCGCGACTTCTGCCACTCCGGGTGCGTCAGGTCCTTCGCCTCGGTGCCGTCGCCGTACAGGTCGGCCGCGCCGTCGTCGGTGATCAGCTGGGCGCGGGCGCCCGCCACCGTCAGGTCCGGCACGTCGACGACCGCCTCCCAGGCGCCCGGGTCCGTGGTCGGCAGGTCACGCAGCCTGGCCGGCTTGTCGGCCGCGTTGCCGGTCCAGGAGTAGAGGGCGTACGGGTCGGAGTTGTCGTCGGCGGCCCAGGAACCGGCGACGATCAGGTACTGGTTCGCCGCGTTCTTGCGGATGTCGCGGACCGAGAGACCGCCGAGGTCCAGCTCGACCGGCGTGCCGAAGGTCGCGGCGGTGCCGTTCGCGACCACCTTGTCGAGGTTGGTGACCGGGACCAGGAGGGCCTTGCCGCCCGCCACCGCAGGGGCGAGCGGCGCCCGGAAGCCGAGGTACGCCGTCGTCGTCGAGCCCGGCGCGAACTCCAGGCCCTCCACGTTGAACCCGTCGATCTCCTTGGGTACTTGACCGTCCGCCGTGCCCGCCGCGAAGCCGTACCTGTTGCCGTTCGCCTTGTCCCACGCCACCAGGTTGTCGCGCAGCTCGCCGTACGAACTGCCGTAGGAGAGCGCCGTGTTGGCGCCGCTGCCGGTCACCTCGGTGGTGAAGACCGTGTTGCGGGCCGCCTTGTACTCGCCGTCCTTGTTGTTGCCGAGCGAGCCGGTCCAGTAGATCGTGTCGCCGACGCGGGCCGCGCCCTCGATGTCGATCTCCTTGTCGACGCCGATGTCGTCGCTGAAGTCCCAGGTCTTGACGGGCGCACCGGACGCCGAACGGTCGTACAGGCGCAGGACGTTGGACTCGTCGTCCGCCACGACGACGTAGCCGCCGCCCACGTCGACGGCGGCGGAGGCGTCGCTGGAGCCGGCGAAGTAGCGGGTGTCGGCGGGCTGTTGGACCGACGCCGAGGCCGCGTAGTGCAGGGTCTTGGTGGCCGTCTTGCCGCCGAGGCCCGTGACCTTCACCGTCAGGTCGGTGTAGCCCTGCGCGGCTGCCGCCACGGCGAGTTGACGGGTGGCGCCCGTGCCGGTGACGGTCACCGCGCTCGTCGGCGCCACGGACGTCTTGCTGCTCTTGCTCGCCGCGACCGTCAACGCGCTGACGTCAGCGCCGCTCTGAGCGACCGTCACCTGCACGGTCGGGTCACCGACCGCGCCCACCGCGCCCGAGAGGTAGGCGGCCGAGAGGAAGATGGTCGGGGTGCCATAACTCGCTGCGTGCGCCTGGGTGTTGAAGCCCAGGCCGAGGGCGGTGAGGGCGAGGCAGGTGCCCGCAACGGCGACCGTCCTGCGTCCGTTGGAGAAAACGTAGTCCTGCACTGGGACCCCTTCGTCGGCTCGGTGTCGACGAGAAGGCTCAGCGGATCTCACCAACTCCGCGCGGCCCGGGCAGGTCTTGAGGGTGAACAACGGCGGACGGGCCGAGGGAGCGTTCCATGACCCGGGCCAGATGGCGGTTGAAAACCTCCTGCGTGTGGGGGGTCAGGGTGCGCAGCGCAATCAGCGCGGTGATCACGACGTCGCACAGTTCGGCCTGCACGTCGTCCCAGGTGTGGGTGACGCCCTTGCGCGGGTTCTGACCGGTCACCCCGATCACCGCCTCGGAGACCTCGCCGACCTCCTCGGACAGCTTCAGGATGCGGAGGAGGAGCCCCTCCCGGCCGTCGAGGGGACGGTGCGTGTCCACCCAGGTCCAGAGGTCCTCGACACCGGTCCAGAGGTCGGCGGGCTGGTCCTTCTGATCACTCATGGACCCAGCCTGCCATCAGGTCCCTGCGCGTCGGACTACCCCCTGCTGCCGAAGACCGCGTCCGCCTCGTCGAACAGGGCCTCCTGCCCGAACTCCGACGCCTCCCGCCCCCGCCGGTTGCGCAGGCCGACCACCACGGCCGTCGCCGCCCCGGTCACTGCGAGCGCGACCGGGACCATCCAGCCCCGGTTCACCGCGTGGCCGAGCGCGTGGTCCAGGGAGAGCCGGCCCGGGCCCGTGACCGCGAGGCCGGCCGCGGTCAGGGCGAGGGAGGCCGCGTACTCGTATCCGCCGCCCGCCGCGAAGAACCCGTTGGGCGCGTGCACGGCGGTCGCGCCCGCCATCGCCCCGGCCGCCGCCGCACCCGCCGCCGGGGTCGCCAGGCCCAGCGCGAGCAGCGCGCCGCCGCCCGCCTCCGCGAGGCCCGCCATGGTGGCGCTCTGTCTGCCGGGGGAGTAGCCCATCGCCTCCATGGCCACGCCGGTGCCCTCGATCCCGCCCCCGCCGAACCAGCCGAACAGCTTCTGCGAACCGTGCGCGGCCAGCACACCGCCGGTACCCAGCCGGAGCAGCAGCAGGCCCAGATCTTGTCGGTCGTAACAGGTCATGCTGACTCCCTGGACAGAGGGCGGGGACGGTCCTCCCAACGTTCCTCCACCGTCGCATCCCCGGTGTCCGGCGGGCGGGTTCGCGCGGCCGTTCGGGTGGCGGCCCCCGGGGAACGGTGTGAGTCTGGCCGGCATGACGATTCAGCCAGCCAAACTCAGCGATCCGGCCGTCCGGGCCTTCGTCAGTGCCGTCAACGCCCATGACCGCGACGCCTTCCTGGCGCTGCTCGCGCCCGGCGCGACGATGGCGGACGACGGCTCCGACCGTGACCTCGCGGAGTGGATCGACCGGGAGATCTTCTCCTCCCACGGCCACATGGAGGTCGACCGCGAGTCGAACGGCGGCCGGGCCCTCGTCGCCCGCTACTCCAACGACGCGTGGGGCGAGATGCGCACCCGGTGGAGTTTCACGGTCGGCGAGGACGGCAGGATCGCCCGCTTCGAGACCGGGCAGGCGTAGACGTACCGGTCGGCCCGACCGACGTAAAAACCCTTGCCTTGGTGTGCACTCCAACTCCTAGTGTCCGCAGGCATGGAGACGAACAGCAGGACTCTCGGACGCACCGGCATCGACGTGAGCGCTCTCGGCTTCGGCTGCTGGGCCATCGGCGGGGAGTGGCAGGACGCGAGCGGGCAGCCGCTGGGCTGGGGCAAGGTCGACGACGAGGAGTCCGTACGGGCGATCCGGCGCGCCCTCGACCTGGGCGTCACCTTCTTCGACACCGCCGACACCTACGGCGCCGGGCACAGCGAACGTGTCCTCGGCCGGGCGCTCGGCAAGCGCCGGGACGACGTGGTCCTCGCCACCAAGTGGGGCAACGTCTTCGACGAGGAGACCCGCACCCTCACCGGCGCCGACGACTCCCCGGAGTACGCCCGCCGAGCCCTCACCGCGTCGCTGGAGCGCCTCGGCACCGACCACGTCGACCTCTACCAACTGCACCTGTCCGACGCCGACTTGGGGCGTGCCGCCCAACTACGCGACCAGTGCGAGGAGTTCGTGAGCGAGGGGCTGATCCGGGCCTACGCCTGGAGCACCGACGACCCCGCGCGCGCCGCCGTGTTCGCCGAGGGGGAGCACTGCGCGGCCGTACAGCACGCGGCGAACGTGTTCCAGGACGCGCCCGAAATGTTCGCGCTGTGTGAGGAGTTGGGCCTCGCCAGCATCAACCGCAGTCCGCTGGCCATGGGGCTGCTCACCGGCAAGCAGGCCGCCGGGCGGACCCTGGAGGCCGGCGACATCCGCAACACCCCGCCCGCCTGGATGCAGGGCTTCAAGCAGGGCGCCGGCGCCGACGAGGACTGGGTCGCCCGGGTGGACGCCCTGCGCGAGATCCTCACCTCGGAGGGCCGCACGTCCGCCCAGGGTGCCCTCGCCTGGCTGTGGGCCCGCAGCCCGCGCACCGTCCCGATCCCGGGCTTCCGCTCGGTCGCCCAGGCCGAGCAGAACGCGGACGCGATCGCGAAGGGGCCGCTCACCGCCGGGCAGTTGGCCGAGGTCGACCAAGTACTCGGGAGGTGAGCGGCCCCGACAGGAGCGGACCGGCGAGGTTCGGGTTCAGTAGCCCTGGTTGCCGTACTGCGCGAACTGCTGGTCGGCGTCGCTCCGCTGGGGGGCGAACCGGCCGGTGCCGCGGCCCTGTTCGGTGAGGGTGATCTGGCCGGCCTTGATGGTGGCCAGACGCGGGGCGCGGCGGGCGATCGACGAGTCGTGGGTGACCATGATGAAGGTCAGCCCGTACTCGTGCCAGAGGCCTTCGAGCAGGCCCATGATGTCGTCGCGGGTGCCCTCGTCGAGGTTGCCGGTGGGCTCGTCGGCGAGCAGTACCTTCGGCTTCTTGACCAGCGCGCGGGCGATTGCGACGCGCTGCTGCTGGCCGCCGGACAGCTCGGACGGGGCGTGCTTGAGGCGGTCGCCGAGGCCGACCGAGGTGAGCGCCTCGGCCGCCCGCTCGCGGCGTTCCGCCGGCTTGACGCCGAGCGGGACCAGGGCCGTCTCGACGTTCTCCTGCGCGGTGAGCGTCGGGATGAGGTTGAAGGACTGGAAGATGATGCCGATCTTCTCGGCCCGCAGCCGCGTCAGCTTGGCCTCGCTGATGGTGGCGAGGTTGACGTCGTCGAGCTCGACACTGCCCTCGGTGGGGCGGTCCAGGCCGCCGATCATCTGCAGCAGCGTCGACTTGCCGCCGCCGGTGGGGCCCTGGATGACGAGCTGGTCGCCGTCCTCGATCGTGAGGTCGACGCCGCGCAGCGCCTCGACCGTCTCCTTGCCCCGCGTGTAGCGCTTGGTGACGCCGGTGAGCTTGTACATGGGATCTCCGTCTGAACGTCCGTGAAGAAGAAGAGAGTTGGGGCGCCGTCTCCCGGGGGGGAGTGGAGGCGGCGCCCCGGATCAGGGGTTGCGCCAGAGCGACTACGACACGCTGCGCAGGGCGTCCGCCGGGCGCATCCGGGAGGCGCGCCAGCCGCCCATCGCGCCGGCGATCAGACCGCCGGTGACGGCGAGGCCCACGGCGAGGGCGATCGTGGTCAGCGAGACCGGCGCGTTCAGGGCGATCTCCAGGGTGTTCTGGGTGGCCTGCTGGCCGGGGCCGCCCTGACCGCCGCCGGGGCCGCCCTGGCCGCCACCGCCGGTGTTGCCGAGCTGCGCGGTCAGCTTGGGGCTGATCGCGGTGACCGTGTAGGCCGCCGCGAGACCGAGCGCGATACCGAGCCCGCCGCCGATCAGACCGTTGACCATGGACTCGCCGACGACCTGCCGGGTGACCTTGCGGCTCGGCCAGCCGAGCGCCTTCAGGGTGCCGAACTCACGCACCCGGCGGGACACGGCGGAGGAGGTGAGCAGCGCGGCCACGAGGAACGCGGCGATCAGCACCGCGATGGACAGCCACTTGCCGACGCTGGTCGCCAGGTTGGAGGCGGTGGACAGCGAACCGGACACGGTGGACGCGAGGTCGGCGGAGGTGGTGACCGTCGTACCCGAGATGTTCTTCTGGATGGTCGTCTTGACGGCCGAGATCTGCTTGGAGTCGGTCGCCTTGACGTAGATCGTGGTGACCTTGTTCTTCGAGTCGCCCAGCGTCTGCGCCTGCTTCAGCGGCAGGTACACGTCGATCGTGGACTCGCTGCTGTTGGGCGTCGCGATGCCGATGACGGTGAACTTGGTGCCGGAGATCGAGAAGGTCGAACCGACCTTGTACTTCTTCGACTTGGCGTACGACGCGCTGACGACGGCGACCTTCGCGTTGGTCTGCGCGGTCGTGAACGTCTTGCCGGAGGTGATCTTCGACGTGGACAGCGGGCCGAGCGCCTGGTTGGTGACGTCGATGCCCGAGACCGAGTACGAGTTCACGTTGAAGTTGGCGCCGCCGCCCTGGACCTGCGGCGCGCCGGTGCTGCTGGTTCCGCCACCGCCGCCGGGGCCGCCCTGCTGCGATCCGGAAGAGGAGCCGGAGGTGGTGGAGGACTTCGCCTTGCCCTGGGTGAAGGAGCCGTCGACCTTGGTGACGTTCAGGGTGAGCGAGCCGACCGCGCTGGACACGCCCTTCTGCGCGGCGACCTTGGTGACCAGCGAGGACGCGAGGACCTGACCGCCCTGCGTGTTCACCCGGTCCGAGCTCTGCGAGCTGCTGCTGGAGGAGGTGGCGCCGAACTTGAAGCTGGGACCCCCTGAGCTGCCGGCCTTGGGGGCCGACTGCGCCTTGGTCACGGTCATGTCGGTTCCGAGACCGTACAGAGACTTGAGGACCTTGTCCTGAGCCTGATTCATGCCGGCCGACACCGAGTTGACGGTGATGACCAGCGCGATACCGAGCGCCAGACCCATGGCGATGACCAGGGCCGCCTTCTTGCGCCGGCTCAGCTCGCGCTTGAGATAGATGCCAAACATCCCATTCCCCAAAGGTTCTTGGCGCCCGCTGTGGGCGCGGCCACAAGCTATGGAGGAACCTTTGAGTCGACCTGAGTAAAGGATGTGTCTGGCCTGAGAAAAAGACGCCCGAAATCAGAATTGTGTCAGACAGCTCATTCCTAAGCTGCGGAGGGCTTCCTGCCAGGAAACCCCAGTTCAATGGCGTGTTGGTGTGGGGTGCCGCGCCTTCGTACCGGCTTCTTTTCGCCACCCCCGCCGTGCACCGCCCGGCCCCGATTTTGTACGGTCCCCGGATGCGCGATTCCTCTCGGCTCACCCGGCGTGCCGCTCTCGGTCTGACCGCCGCCGCCCTTCCCGTGGCAGCGGCCACTCCCGCGTCCGCGGCGACAGCGATAGGCGGTGAGCGTCTGGCCCGCGACGGGATCCAGACGAGTGGTGCCACCGGTCTGCCCAAGAAGCTCACCGCCCGCTCCTGGCTCGTCGCCGACCACAAGACCGGTGAGGTGCTCGCCTCGTACCGCGCGCACCAGCGCCTCGCGCCCGCGTCCACGCTGAAGATGCTGTTCGCCGACACCGTGCTGGGGAAGTTCGAGAAGACCCGCACCTACCGGGTCACCGACGCCGACCTCGCCGACGTCCCCTCCGGGTCCAGCATGGTCGGCGTCAAGCCCGGCATCACCTACACCGTCCACCAGCTGTGGCAGGGCGTCTTCCTTCGCTCCGGCAACGACGCGGTGCATGTGCTGTCCCACATGAACGGCGGCATCGCCAAGACGGTCGCCGAGATGCAGGCCAAGGCGAAGGACCTCCAGGCCCTGGACACCCATGTGGTGAGCCCGGACGGCTTCGACCACCCCGGGCAGGTCTCCTCGGCGTACGACCTCACGCTCTTCGCCCGGCACGGCCTGCACGACGACGACTTCGGCGCCTACTGCTCCACCAGGACCGCGAACTTCCCGGCCGGCGGCAAGAAGACCTTCCAGATCCAGAACACCGACCGCCTGCTCACCGGCGCCTATGGCCTGCGCCCGTACAAGGGCATGATCGGTGTCAAGAACGGTTACACCAGCCACGCCGGAAACACCTTCACCGGCGCAGCGACCCGCGACGGCCGCACCCTGCTGGTCACCGTGATGCACCCGGCCAACGGCGGCAACGAGGTCTACAAGGAGACCGAGGCACTGCTCGACTGGGGCTTCGGCAGAGGGAGTTCGGCACGCGCCGTAGGCACGCTGGTCGAGCCGCTGAGCGAGGGCGGGGCGAGCGCGAGCCCGACGCAGTCGGGGAAGGGTGCCAAGGGGGCTCCGGGGGCCACGGGCGCGGCGGCCTCGTCGGCGGACGGTTCCTCGTCCTGGCGGCTGCTGGAGGGCGCGGCCGGAACGGTGGTCCTGCTCGCGGGCGGCGCGTTCGCGCTGCGCAGGCGGCGGGCGGCCGTAGCGGCGGCGAAGTCCCGCGAGGAAGACGGGAGTTGAACTGTGCGACAGCCGTTCCACCGCCCGGTGTGAAACCTCGCGGTCCCACGCGAGGCCCACCCCCACCCGGGCAGTGGAACGACTGTCGCCTCCCCCCTCGGTTTGGTCTGCGGAAGCTCAGTGTCTCAACTGTGAAGCTTTGGTGGAGAAGAGTTGAGCATAAGTCAGTAACCGGGCGCAATGGTGCGGACGGTCAAATTCCGTTTGTGCAACTTGCCTCAGCCACGGCCCACATACGGCATCGAGGTCGCCAACACCGTCGCGAACTGCACATTCGCCGCCAACGGCAGCTCCGCCATGTGCCGCACCGTGCGCGCCACATCCGCGACATCCATCACCGGTTCCGGGGCTACCACCCCGTTGGCCTGCAACGCCCCGGTTTCCATCCGCCGCGTCATGTCCGTCGCCGCGTTCCCGATGTCGATCTGCCCGACCGCGATCGAGTACGGCCGCCCGTCCAGCGACAGCGACTTCGTCAGCCCCGTCAGCGCGTGCTTGGTCGCCGTGTAGGCCACCGAGTGCGGCCGGGGCGTGTGCGCGGAGATCGACCCGTTGTTGATGATCCGCCCGCCCTGCGGCGCCTGCCCCTTCATCTGCCGGAACGCCGCCTGCGCGCACAGGAACGCCCCGTTGAGATTGGTGTCCACCACATGCCGCCACGCGTCGTACGGCAACTCCTCCACCGGCACCCCACCGGGCCCGAACGTCCCCGCGTTGTTGAACAGCAGATCCACCCGCCCGAACCGCTCCACGGTCGCCGCGAACAAGGCGGCCACGTCCTCCGGCCGCGCCACATCCGTCGCTACGGCGAGGGAGGCGCCCTCGGGCCCCAGCGCGGCCGTCTCCTCCAGCGTCCCGATGCGGCGGCCGGCCAGCGCCACCGACCAGCCCCCGCCCAGCAGTTCCACGGCGACCGCGCGGCCGATCCCGGAGCCCGCGCCGGTCACCACGGCGATCCTCGATTGCTCAGCGTTCATGGACCGCAGCCTACGAGCCGGAGTCACCCCTCCTGCGGGTACCGCACCCCGATCCGCTCCCGTACCGCGTCCAGCGTGCGCATCACCGCGAGCGTGCCCTCAAGCGGCACCAGCGGCGACCCGGTCTCCCCGGCCCGCAGCGCGCGCATCACCTCCGCCGCCTCGTGCCGCAGCGTGTTGCGCGGCCCGTCCACCGGGTCGAGCACGAACTCCTCGGGGTCACGGCCGTCCCGGTGCAGCACGAACCGCTCCGGGTGGAAGAAACCGTCCGGGATGTCGATCCGGCCCAGCGAACCGGTCACCGACGCCGACGTCCCCGTACCCCCGACGATCGAGCAGTGCAGCGCCGCCAGCGCGCCGCTGTCCCACGAGAACAGGGCCGCCGTCTGCAGATCGGCGCCCTCGGCGGAGAGCACGGCCGACGCCTTGATGTCGGCGGGCTCACCGAGCAGCAGGTGCGCGAACGACACCGGGTACACCCCGAGGTCCAGCAGCGCGCCGCCGCCCTGCGCCGGGTCCCGCAGCCGGTGCGAGGGCGGGAACGGCCCCGCGAGCCCGAAGTCGGCCTGGATCGTGCGGACTTCACCGATCGCGCCGTCGTCCACAAGGGCCTTCAGCCGCCGTACCAGCGGATTGCAGTACATCCACATGGCCTCCATCAGGAAGCTGCCGCGCGCCCTCGCCAGCTCCACGAGCTCCGTGGCCTCACGGGAGTTGAGGGTGAAGGCCTTCTCGACGAGCACATTGCGTCCGGCCTCCAGACAGAGACCGGCCGCCGCGCGGTGCGCCGAGTGCGGGGTGGCGACGTAGACGACATCGATGTCCCCGTCCTGTGCCAGCGCGGCCCAGTCGCCGTAGGCCCGCTCGATCCCGAACCGGTCCGCGAACGCCTTCGCCGACTCCTCCGTCCGCGAGGCCACCGCGACCACCTCGGCGTCCGGCAGATCGACCAGCGCCGCCGTGAACGCGGCGGCGATCCCACCGGTCGCCAGGATCCCCCAGCGCACCTTCTCTTCCGTCATCGCGGCCCCACCCTCGTTCACCAGACCCTCGGCACCCCGTACGAGCTGAGAGCATAGGTGGCGGATCAGCCAGGGAGGGAGGGGCACATGCCCGAGCAGAGGGCGCAGGCACCGGCCGCGCCGCAGTCCGCCGTACCGTCGTCGCTCAAGGCGACCCGCCGCGCGGGCCTCCTCGTCGTCCTCGTCCTCGGCGGCCTCACCGCGACCCCGCCGCTGTCGATGGACATGTACCTCCCCGCGCTCCCGGCCGTCACCCGCGCCCTGCACGCGCCCGCCGCGACCGTCCAGCTCACCCTCACCGCGTGCCTCGCCGGCATGGCGCTCGGGCAGCTGGTGGTCGGCCCGATGAGCGACAGATGGGGCCGCAGACGCCCGCTGCTGACCGGCCTCGCCGTCTACGTCGTCGCGACCGCCCTGTGCGCGTTCGCGCCGGACGTGGAGTTCCTGGTCGCCTTCCGCCTGCTCCAGGGCCTCGCGGGCGCGGCCGGAATAGTGATCGCACGGGCCGTCGTACGAGACCTCTATGACGGCGTCGCCATGGCCCGCTTCTTCTCCACCCTCATGCTGGTCTCCGGGGTTGCCCCCATCGTCGCGCCGCTCGTCGGCGGCCAGATCCTGCGGGTGACGGACTGGCGGGGCGTGTTCGTCATCCTGACCTTCGTCGGGGCCGCCCTCGCCGTCCTCGTCTGGACCCGCCTCCCCGAGACCCTCGCCCCCGCCGACCGGCACATCGGCGGCACCGGCGAGGCCCTGCGCTCCATGCGCCGCCTCCTCGCCGACCTCCCCTTCACCGGCTACATGCTCACCGGCGGCTTCGCCTTCGCCGCCCTGTTCGCCTACATCTCCGCGTCCCCCTTCGTCGTCCAGGAGATCTACGGCGCCTCCCCGCAGACCTTCAGCCTGCTGTTCGGCGTCAACTCGGTCGGCCTGGTCGCGGTCGGGCAGATCAACGGCAAGCTGCTGGTCGGCCGGGTCTCCATGGACAAGGTGCTGGGCGCGGGCCTGGCGGTGGTGGTAGCGGCGGCGACGGCCCTGCTCCTGATGGCGACGGGCGCGTTCGGAGAGGTGGGCCTGGCCCCGGTGGCCACCGCGCTCTTCGTCCTGATGTCGGCGATGGGTGTGACCCTCCCCAACGCCCAGACCCTCGCCCTCATGCGCACCAAGCACTCCGCGGGCTCCGCCTCCGCCCTGCTGGGCACGTCCTCCTTCCTCGTCGGAGCCGTGGCCTCCCCGCTCGTCGGCATCGCGGGCGAACACACCGCCGTACCCATGGCCGTCGTCCAACTGGTGGCCGCACTGGTGGCGGTGGCCTGCTTCGTGGGAATGTGCCGACCCTGGAACACCCGTACGACTCCGGAGGGAGTGGGCAGCTGAGCGCCCCGAGACTGCGCAGCGACACACCGGAACGAGCCGGCCTCGACCCCGGGGAGCTCCGTCACCTGATCCGGGAGGTCCACGACCTCACCACCGGCGACCGCCCCTGGGCTGCGGGCGCCGTCGTGGTCGCAGGGCGCGGCCCGGTGATCGCCGTGGAGGAGGCGGCGGGCTGGGCCGTACGGTATTCGGCCTACGACCCCGAGACCGACCGGGGCGTCGAACTCCCGGTCGCCTCCCGTGTCCGGACAACGGTCGACACCCCCTTCGACCTGGCGTCCCTCACCAAACTCTTCACGGCGGTGGCCGCGATGCAGCAGATCGAGCGGGGCACCCTCGGCATCGACGCCCGCGTCGGCGCCTACCTCCCGGACTTCCGCGCCGCCGTTCGCCACGACATCACCGTCCGCCAACTCCTCACCCACACGTCCGGTCTGCGCCCCGAACTCCCGCTGTACGCCTGCGCGGACGACGCGGAACGCCTGGCGATGCTGCGGGCGGAGGCACCGGTGGCCGAGCCGGGCACGTATCTCTACTCCGACCTGAACCTCCTCCTGCTCCAGTTCGTCCTGGAACGCGTCAGCGGACGCACCCTCGACGTCCTCGTCCACGACGGCATCACCCGCCCCCTGGGCATGACGTCCACCGACTTCGGCCCGTGCCCCGGCGCGGCGGCCACCGAGGACCAGCGCCGCCCGTGGGCCAAGGCGGACCGGGGAATGCTGCGGGGCGTCGTCCACGACGAGAACGCGTGGGCGCTGGGTGGCGTGGCCGGCCACGCGGGCCTGTTCTCGACGGCCCGAGACCTGGCGATCTTCTGCCGCACCCTCCTGGCCGGGGGTTCCTACGGCCCCGCCCGCATCCTCGGCACGGACTATGTGGAGCTGCTCCTGACCCCGCCCGGGCTGGGCTTCGCCGTCGACCAGGCCTGGTTCATGGGGGAGTTGGCGGGGCGCGGGGCAGTGGGCCACACGGGCTTCACGGGAACGTCGCTGGTGCTGGATCCGGCGACGGACACGTTCCTGGTGTTGTTGGCGAACACGGTGCATCCCCGGAGGCGGGGGCCGGACAGTGGGCCGAGGGCGGCGGCGGGGACGCGGCTGGCGCGGGCGGTACGGGGTTTTTGAGGTGAGCCTTTTCAGCATCCGAGTCGGGTGGTGGGCGGGCACAGGTCCCGGGGGTCTGGGGGCGGAGCCCCCAGGGGCGTCGGCACGGACCCCGGGCCACTTAGAATCGGCGGGTGAACGACCCCGTGACCCCGGCCGAAACCCTCCGTACCGCGCTCGCCGCGCTGCTCGGCGGGCTTCCGCCCCGGCAGGCCGCCGGCGCCGTAGAACGCCTGATCGGCAAGTACCGCGGGGCCACCCCGACCGACGCCCCGATCCTCAGGGACCGCGCGGACGTCGTCGCCTACGCCGCTTACCGGATGCAGGCCACCTTCGAAGCCGTACGCTCCGCGCTGGACGCGTTCGCCGATGCCGTGCCCGGCTGGGCTCCGCAGGGGCACACGGACGTCGGCGGTGGTACCGGCGCCGCGACCTGGGCCGTCACCGCCACCTGGTCCGGCGACCGCCCGGTGACCGTACTCGACTGGGCCGAGCCCGCACTCACGCTGGGGAGAGAGATCGCCGCCGCCAACCCCGGCCTGCGGAACGCCAGTTGGCGGCGGGCCCGCATCGGCTCGGCGCTCACCCTCGACCCCACCGACCTCGTCACCGTCTCCTACGTCCTCAACGAACTCACGGTCCCCGACCGCGCCGCCCTCGTCGACGCCGCCGCCGACGCGGCCCAGGCCGTCGTGATCGTCGAAGCCGGCACCCCCGACGGCTACGCCCGTGTCATCGAGGCCCGCGACCGGCTGATCGGCGCCGGGTTCCGCATCGCCGCCCCCTGCCCGCACAGCGCCGCCTGCCCGATCGTTCCCGGCGAGGACTGGTGCCACTTCTCGGCCCGGGTCAGCCGTTCCTCCCTGCACCGGCAGGTGAAGGGCGGCTCGCTGCCGTACGAGGACGAGAAGTTCAGCTACGTCGCCGCCACCCGCCTCCCCGTCGAACCCGCCCCCGCCCGGGTCGTACGGCGTCCGCAGATCCGCAAGGGGCAGGTACTCCTCGACCTCTGCGAGAGCGACGAGCACCTGCGCCGGACAACGGTCACCAAACGCCACGGCGACCTGTACAAGGCGGCACGGGACGCGAGCTGGGGAGACCCCTGGCCCAAAAAAGTATGACACTTTCGCCGAAACTGCCACACGTGTGTCTCGTCCCGCCTACCCCGCATGTGGGGTACCGCCTCCCCGGGCGCAGGATGGTGCGACCATGGGGGAAGTTCTCCGTACAACAACAGGACAAGAACAGCAGGGCGACAACAGCGAGGCGAGGAGATAGATGAGCGCGACGTTCGGTGGCCGGACCGGTCGGCAGGGCAGACTCTCCTCGTGGCTGCGCGGACGCCGCCCGCAGGAGGAGGCCGCCGACGGCAGTGGGCGCGAGGCGCTGCTGCTCGCCGCCGCCGGAGCGGGACTGCCGCTCGCGCCCGCCGCGCACCCGGCCCCGGGGTACCGATGTTCGTGCGACCGTGTGGGCTGCCCCACACCCGCCCGGCACCCGGTGTCGTTCGCCTGGCAGACGCAGTCCACGACCGACCGTGCGCAGATCGAGCGCTGGGCCCGCCACCAGCCGCAGGCCAACTTCATCACCGCGACCGGCATGGTCAACGACGTCCTCGACGTCCCCCTGGAGGCCGGCCACGAGGCGCTGGAGCGGCTGCTCGCCGCCGGTATCGAGGTCGGACCCGTCGCCGCGAGCGACGACGGACGGCTGCTCTTCTTCACCCTCACCCGCGGCACCCCCGAGGACGAGGACGAGTGGTGGCCGTGCGAACTCGACTGCCACCCCGAGACGATGGACGAACACCCGGGGCTGCGCTGGCACTGCCGCGGTTCCTACGTCCTGGTCCCCCCGGCCCAACTGCCCGGCGACAACCAGTCCGTGCACTGGGTACGCGGTCCCGAGCATCCCCTGCCCGACCCGCTGACCCTCCTGGAAACCCTCACGGACGCCTGCGCCCGCCACGCCGGCCAGGACTCCGACCGCGCGAACGAGGCCTGGCCACTGGGCCGTTGACCGCCGGGGCGCGCTGACCGCCAGGGGTTTTCGACCGCCCGATCCGTCAGCCGCCCTGTGCGGAGGTCAGCCCCTCGATCCGGCCCAGCACCGACACCTTGCCGCCCCGCTTCGGGTCCAACGCAACCTGGTTGGACACGAGTTGGAGGGTGAGGGACTGCTGCACGGCGCCCGTCGTCAGCGCCTGCACGTCCTTGTTCTGAGCCGGCACCGAGGTGCCCGTCGCCGCGGTCTCCTTCTGGAAGTAGCGCGTGGTGTAGAACACCAGCGCTCCGCCGTCCGCGGTGCGCAGCGCCAGCGGCGCGTAGTCGCCGTTCGTCACCGGTTCGTCGAGGAACTGGACGGCCAGACCGGGCTTGGTGGCCTTCTCGCGGTCCGCGCGCCACGCGCTGGTGTGCGCGCCGTCCGCGAAGTCCGTCCCGCCGCTCTTCAGGTATGTCGCGTAGCTCTTGCTCAAGTCCCCTGGCGCGACGGCGAGTTCGGCCGAGTTGACGGGCACTGCCTCGGCCCAGCCGTCCTTGTCGGTCCTGAACTTCGGTACGGCGGTGGGCGCGAGCAGCGTCAGATACGCCACCTGCCACGGCTCGGACAGGTCGTTGCGGGTGAACACCAGCAGCCAGCGGGCGCTGCCGCCCTTGTTGGCGGCGGTGTCGGCGAGGAACCAGCGCGGCCAGCCGGCCTTCTTCGGGATGGTGAACTTCGCGTCCGTCAGCTCCAGCGGGGTGTAACTCGGGTTCCCCGACGGGTGGTTGGTGTGTCCCGCCTTCAGCCGTGCCGCGTCGATGTCACCGAGCGCGCCGGTGACATGCGCGGCGTCCAGGGAACTGTCGTACGCCTTGTCCGCCGCGTTGTACGCGGTCGTGAACTGCTGGAGCGCCTTGGCGGCCTCGGCGCGCGTGGTGGCCGGGAGGACCTCGCGTTCCCCGTGGACCACCACGCATCCGCTCGCCGTCAGCGACAAAGCGGTCATCGAAGCCGCTATCAGTACGCGCCGGTCAAGCCTGCGGAGCCTTCGAGGGCTGCGATCCCTGCTCATCAGGTGTCTTCACCTTCCCCTTCCCGGAGGCGAACCCTACCGGGGCGAAGAACAGGGTGAGCGTGGGGATCAGGTACAGCAGCCACACCGTGATCTGCAGGACGGTCGGGTCCGGCTGGAAGTTGAAGACGCCCTTGAGGAGGGTGCCGTACCAGCTGTCCGGCGGGATCGTGCCGCTGATGTCGAAGGCCAGATTCGTCAACCCCGGGATCCAGTCGGCCTCTTGGAGGTCGTGGAAGCCGTAGGCCAGCACACCCGCCGCGACCACGACGAGCATCGCGCCGGTCCAGGTGAAGAACTTCGCGAGGTTGATCTTCAGGGCGCCGCGGTAGAACAGCCAGCCGAGGAACACGGCGGTGGCCAGGCCCAGTCCGACGCCGACCAGCGGGCGCGGGGTGCCGTCGCTCGCCGCGTGCACCGACGCCCACACGAACAGCGCGGTCTCCAGGCCCTCGCGGCCCACCGCGAGGAACGCGGTGGCGACCAGCGCGCCGGTGCCCATCGCGAGGGCCGCGTCCAGCTTGCCGTGCAGTTCGGACTTGAGGTGCCGGGCGGTGCGCCGCATCCAGAACACCATCCACGTCACCAGCCCGACCGCGAGGATCGACAGCGAGCCGCCGAGCGCCTCCTGGGCCTGGAACGTCATCTCCTGGGAGCCGAATTCGAGCGCGCACCCGAAGCCCATCGCGATGAGGACGGCGACGACGATGCCGATCCAGATCGGCTTCAGCGCGTCCCGCCGGTCCGTCTTGACCAGATAGGCGATCAGGATGCAGACGACGAGGCTGGCCTCCAGGCCCTCGCGCAGACCGATCAGATAGTTGGAGAACACGGTCTACGACTCCTTCGCGTCCTTGGAGAACAGCGTGCTGCCCCACCAGTCGTCCTTGTCCCGGACGCCCGGCGGGACGGCGAAGACCGCCGAACCCACGTGCTGGATGTACTCGTTGAGCGCGTCGGTCGCCGACAGCCTGCGCTGCAGCGGGATGAATCCCTTGCGGACGTCGCGCTGGTAGGCCAGGAAGAACAGGCCCGCGTCGAGGCGGCCGAGGCCGTCGGTGCCGTCGGTGAAGGAGTAGCCCCGGCGCAGGATGGTGACCCCGCCGTTGGAGTCGGGGTGCGCGAGCCGGACGTGCGCGTCGGGCTTCATCGCCTTCAGGAACGGTACGTCGTGCTCCTTGGCCTTGCCGACCGGCGCGCCCTCGCCCTTGTCGCGGCCGAAGACGTCCTCCTGCTCCTGGAGCGAGGTCCGGTCCCAGGTCTCGATGTTCATCCGGATGCGCCGGGCGACGAGATACGAACCCCCGGTCATCCAGGCCGAGTTCTTGCCTACGTCCCCTTCGTCGACCCACACGAACTTCTTCAGCCGGTCCGTCTCGGTGCCCGCGATGTTGCGGGTGCCGTCCTTGAACCCCATGAGATTCCGGGGGGTCTGGGCACCGGGGGTCGTGGACGACGTCTTCCCGAAGCCGAGTTGGGACCAGCGGACGGCGACCTTGCCGAAGCCGATCCGGGCCAGGTTGCGGATCGCGTGTACGGCGACCTGCGGGTCGTCCGCGCACGCCTGTACGCAGAGGTCGCCGCCGGTACGGGACTTGTCGAAGTTGTCGCCGGGGAACTGCGGAAGGTCGACGAGAGCCTCGGGACGGCTGTCCTTGAGCCCGAACTTCTCGAAGAACGACGGCCCGAAGCCGATGGTGAGGGTCAGTCGCGAGGGTTTCAGGCCCAGCGCCTCACCGGTGTCGTCCGGCGGCGCCTCGGCGAGCCCGCCGTAGGCCCCGTCGCCGACCGCGTGCCCGCCGGTCATCCGGCGGGCGGCGGCCGTCCAGTCCTTCAGCATCTGCACGAACTCGGCGCGGTCGTCGGTCTTCACGTCGAACGCCGCGAAGTGCAGCCGGTCCTGCACGGGCGTGGCGATGCCCGCCTGGTTGGCGCCGTGGAAGGCGACCGCGGCACCCGTCTCGGCTGCCGTCGGGTCGACGTCGT
The DNA here is from genome assembly GCF_024519455.1 of Streptomyces sp. STR69. Classification (GTDB taxonomy): domain Bacteria; phylum Actinomycetota; class Actinomycetes; order Streptomycetales; family Streptomycetaceae; genus Streptomyces. Next base: position 384,187 of record NZ_JALJRY010000005.1, read on the forward strand.
CGCCGACACGGCTCATCGCCACCGCGCCACCGGCCGCGACGGCACCGAGCGCGAGCCCGGCACCGCCCCAGCCGATGAGCGAACGGCGGGAGGGGCTCTCGGATTTCAGGGTCTCGGATTTCGGGGTCTCGGCCATGGTGATCCCCTACTTCACAACTGCGGCGGCGAGCTTCGACAGCGGCTCCGCGAGGGCGTTGACCCCGTCCGACAGCTCCTTGCGCTGGTCTGCGGTGACCTTGTCGTACGACACGAAGCCGTCCGAGGTCGACGTGGAGCGGTACTTGTCGAGCAGCGTGTCGATCGCGGCGAACTGCTTGTCCAGCTCGGCGGTCAGCGCCGCGTCGTTCTTCTGCGCGACCGGCTTCAGGAGTTCGTACGCCTTCTTGGCACCGTCGACGTTGGCCTTGAAGTCGCTCAGGTCGGTGTGCGAGTAACGGTCCTCCTCGCCGGTGACCTTGCCGGTGGCGACCTCGTCGAGGAGTTCCTTGGCGCCGTTGGCCATGGAGGTCGGGGTGATCTCGGCCTTGCCGACCCGCTTCTGCCAGTCCTTCAGATCGGTGAGCAGCTCATCGGCGAGGGCCTTCTGCTCGGCGCCGATCTTCTTGTCCTGCCACAGGGCCTTCTCCAGCGCGTGCCAGCCGGTCCACTTCTGGCCCTTCTCCAGGCCGTCGGCGCGGGTGTCGGTCTTGGGGTCGATGTCCCCGAACGACTCGGCGATCGGCTCGGTGCTCTCCCAGCCGACGCGGGAGGGGGCGTAGGCGTTCTTGGCGGCGGTGAGGTCGCCCGCCTTGATGGCGTTGACGAACGTCTCCACCTTCGGGATCGTCGCGTCGGCCTCGTTCTGCGCGTACTCGCGGTAGGCGGCGACGGCCGCGTCCAGCTTCGGGTCGCGCTTGGCGACCGAGCCACCGGTGACGGTCAGCTGCTGCCGCACCCCGTGGCCCTTCATCCCCGGACGGCAGGCGATCTCGTACGACCCCGCCTTCACCTCGGCGGTGAGCGTGTACTTGGTGCCCGGCCCGATGTTCTCCTTCTCGGAGACGATCCGGTCGTCCGGGAAGAGGATCTCGACCTCGGTCGCCTTCGAGCCGGTGTTCTCGATCTTCAGCGTGACATGGCCGGCCGGTATCGACTTGGTCGAGGTCGTGCACTTGGAGTCGGCCGCGGTCACCTGGATCGCGTCGCCGCCCTTGGCGTCGCTCTTCGCGGTGCACGCCGTGACGGCGGTCAGTGCGGTCGCGGCGGCGACAGCGGTGACGACGGGAAGTCGGACGGCACGCATGCAGGCTCCAAGCGAGAGGGTGCGGTGAGGCAGTGTGGTGAGGCTGCCCTAACTTACCTGAGGCTTACCTCACTCATACCCGCCCGGGTGGGTATTCACTGCCCACAGAAAAATCACAGACACGGCTTGATCTCGCCGGCGGAAAACGCACACCAAGGGACAGTCAAGGGAAGGTCAAGCGGAGCGGCGCGGAGCCGCGACGGTCGCCCCCGTGCGCGGATGGGGAAACACCTCAACTGCCTGGTCGTAGACGTCCGAAAGCAACGCCTCGGTGAAAACGTCCCCCGGCGGACTGTCGGCGGCGACACGACCGGCGCGCAGAATCGCGACCCGGTGCGCATAGGCGGCGGCCGGCGCCAGATCGTGCAGCACCACGACCACCGCGTCCCCCGAGTGCGTGGTGTTCGCCCTGCGCAGGCGGCGTACGGAGGTCACCGAGGCGTAAGACTGTGCTCCATGGACATCAGGGGGCGCAGAGAGACGCTGTCGGAGGACGGACTGGTGCTGACCGTGACCGGTCGGCCCGGCCCGTCCCCGCTGCGTTTCGAGACGGCGGACGGCGGACGCAGACTGCTGCGCCAGGGCGAACGGCCGCTGTTCCTGGGCTGGTTGGACGGCGACGGTTGCTGCCACGACCTCGCCCTGCACCGCTACGACGGATACCGCTCACCCCTGCCGCCGCTGCGTGCCGCGCAACAGCGCTCGGACCTCAACTGGGTCCACCAGTACGCCCGTTGGCTGGAGGAGTCACCGGAAAGCCCCCTGCACGACGGCCGTTGGGCCTTGACCCGGCGCGACCACTTCGCCCCCGGCATCTGGACGACGGACTTCATGGGGGAGTGGCCGAACGGCACCCTGGAGCTGCACTGCGGCGGTGGCTGGCACGGCATCCTGCCCCTGCGCCGGCTCTCCCCGCCCGACGCCCCACGCGTGAAGGCGTACCGCAAGCACGCCCGCGAGGGCACCCTCGCACCCGTGCTCCTGTGGTGGGTGACCTTCCTCGACGGCTGGCTGATCCTCGACGGCCACGACCGCGCCGTGGCCGCGCTCGCGGAAGGCGCGCAGCCGTCGTGCGTGGAGCTGCGCCGCGTACCGGACGAGCCGGACTGGCGCCGCACCGCCGACGAGATCACCGAGGCGCACGAACAGCGCTTGGAACGACTGGCAGCGCGCCCCGCCCACCCGGGCCTCGCCCACCAACGGGCCACGCTGGACAGGGCGTTCGGCGACACCCTGTCCTCGCTGCCCTACGACAACGCACCCACCCCCACATGGCCCCTCCCCGGCGGCGCCCCGGCCTGGGATGACCTCGCCGCCCGCGCGATGTTTGAATGCCCCCGTGACTGACTACGACGTGCTGCGTGTCTTCTGCGGCCCCAGCGGCGGATACGGCAACGAACTCGGCGTCGTCCGCGAGGGCTCCGTCATGCCGGACCCGGACGAGCGACAGGTGTTCGCCGGGAAACTCGGCTTCAGCGAGACCGTGTTCGTCGACGACCCCGAGCGCGGAGTCATCGACATCTACACCCCGACCACGCGCCTGCCCTTCGCAGGACACCCCTGCGTCGGCACGGCCTGGCTCCTGGACATACCCGAACTGGTCACCCCGGCGGGCATCGTGGGCGCCCGCCTCGACGGCGAGTTCAGCTGGATCGAGGCCCTCCCGGAGTGGGCCCCGCCGCGCACCCTGCGCCAGTACGCCACCGCCACCGAGGTCGACGCCCTGCCCGTGCCCCCGCCCGGCGAGTGGATCTACGCCTGGGCCTGGGAGGACGAGGCGGCGGGCCGTATCCGCGCCCGTGCCTTCCCCGGCCGCGACGACGGCATCCACGAGGACGAGGCCACCGGAGCGGCAGCACTGCTCCTGACCGACCAGCTGGGCCGCGCCCTCAACATCACTCAGGGCGCGGGGTCCCAGATACTTACGGCGCCGCAGCCCGGGGGGTGGGTGGAGGTCGGGGGGCGGGTGTTCCTGGAGCGCTGAACGCCTTTGGGAACAGGGTTACTTGACCTGCGCGACGAAGGCACTCCAGGCAGTGCGGCCGAAGGGTATGACCGGGCCGGCGGGGATTTTGCTGTCGCGGACGGGGGCGAGGGCGGGGATGTCAGGGGCGAGTTCGAGGCACTCGTTGTTGCCACCGCTGTAGCTACTGCACCGCCACCTCGCGCCCGACAGGTCCGGCGTGTTGTGGCGTGCGGTGTTCATGCCCTGTGCTCCTTGGCCCTGTGTCGGATGACGGCGAGGGATTCCACGGGAGAGAGCGCGGACGTGCGCGCGGCGTCGAACAGCTCCTGGTAACGGGCGACTTCAGTCTCCCGTTCGAACCACATGGAGCCGGTCGGGTTGTCCGCCAGCACTACGTCCAGTGCTGCCTCCTCGGGGAAACCCAAGACTACGTACGGCCCGAACATACTCGCATGGGCGCCGTGGGAGAACGGCAGCACCTGGATGGTCACATTCGACTGCTCCGAGGCGGCCAGCAACTGCGCCAGCTGCCCTTTCATCACATCCGGCCCGCCGACCTGTTGGAGGAGTACGGCCTCCGACAGGACTGCCCAGAGGTGGAGCGGGGAGTTCCCGGTGAGGCGTTCCTGACGGGCGAGACGTACCTGGACGAACTTCTCGATCTCGTCCGCCGTCTGCCATTGCCGCGAGGCGACGGTGACGGCGCGGGTGTATTCCGGAGTCTGGAGCAGGCCGGGGACCAGCTGCGCCTGAAACGTATGGATCGTCCCGGCCATGGCCTCCAGGGCGATGTAGTCGCGGTAGGTGTCCGCGAGCACTGATCCGTACTCGTTCCACCACCCTTGCCTGCGACGGCGGTTGGCCTTCCGGGCCAACTCTGAGAGCCGACGGCGCAGCTCGGTGTCCGTCGCTCCGTAGGCGTGCAGCATCGCGGTCAGGTCCGGGAGCCGGACGGCGACCCGGCCGTTTTCGATCCGGCTGATCTTGCCCTTGGTGCAGTCCAGTGCTTCGGCCGCCTGGGCGGTGGTCAGCTCCGCCGCTTCCCGCAACCTGCGCAATTCGTCGCCGAGTTGGCGGCCGAGGACGGTCGAAGGGTTGGGGGTGGTGCTTTTCGCAAGCATGGCAACACCTTCTAGCAGGACGGCAGATGCGATGGCGGTGGCTTAACTCGAAGGAGTGAATATCGGCATCATCCTAGTCGGCAACGTTGCAGGATCGCATCATCCTTGGGCATTCTGCCGATGTCCGCGACTCCAACCGGAGCCGCGCTGCGGGGAGTTCGCCACAGTCGCCGAGTCCCGAGGAGGCCACCGCACGGCTGCACCGAACGAAGTCACCTTCCGGCTGCCCCGTTGCCATCGCAGCGTGCCCAGAGCGAGGGCCGCGCTGCTCGCGGTGCTCGGTGACGGGGTGTTGATCAAGAGGTCCTGAGCAACGCCGAGTTGGTGCTCTCGGAACTCGTGACCAACGCGCTGCGCGTACCCGCGCCGAGCGATCGCCAGGTAGGCGTACGGATCGCACGCACGGTGGACGAAGGGATGCTACGGCTGGAAGTCAGCGACGCGGGAGCCGGGACGCCCGAGTTACGTGAGCCCGGAGACGAGGAAACGGGTGGGCGCGGGCTGCTCCTGGTCGAGGTGCTCGCCCACCGCTGGGGCGTGGAGAAACGTACGGGCGGGATCGGCAAAACGGTGTTCGCGGAGCTGAAGGCACCGGACATCGTGGCCGAGCCCGTCGAGGTGGAGGTTGCGGCGGTCCTGGTCCGGACCGGGCAGTGCGTGCGGGTATGGGGTGCCTGGCATGCGGTCCTCGATGTCCATACCGAGCAGCATGAATCGCATGAATCCACGGTCGTACTGAGGCTGGACGAGGGGCCGGCACTGCGCGTACATGCGACCGAGCCGCTGGCCGTACGGCGAAGGGAGGACGGATAGTGTGGCCGCGCAACCGCTTCGCGTATACGCGGTGAGTGAGGAGCAGCAGTGATCACCCGGATCGAGATCGACGGCTTCAAGACGTTCGACGATTTCTCACTCGACGTTCCGCCGTTCCTGGTCCTGCTGGGAGCGAACGGTTCCGGCAAGTCCAACCTGCTGGAAGCGATCGCTCTGCTCGGTCGCCTTGTCCGGGAGCCCAGCAGCCAGACGCTGGTCCGCTATGCCAGGCGGGGCGGCCCCCGTGAGCTGTTCCGACGGCGTCCGGACGGGAGTCTGGTGGACGAGATCCACATCCGCGCGAATGTTCTGGTGGAGACCTCGGAGCCCGAGCTGGCTCACGTAGGGGTCCACGCGTACATCGGCTTTCGTAATGCGCCGGACCCGTTGGACGTTGTGGTGACGATCAAAGATTCTCGTTTTGGCGATGAGGTGGACCGCGCTCTGAAGCGAGCAACCGAAGGCTGGCGCCTGCTGGATCCCCTGCCCGATGCCATGCGCCTGCCCGCTGACGCGTACGACATCGAGGCGTTGACCGAAGACGGCCGTAACCTCGGTGCCGTACTCGGTCGTTTGTGGAAGTCGAAGGAGCGGAAGTCCGCCTTTCTGGCAGACGCGGCGGCTGTTCTGCCCGATGTGCGGAAGATCGACGTCGTACAGGACAGGGACCAGGCCCAGTGGGACGTCTGGATCCAGTACCAGTACGAGCCGTGGATGGCTCCGCGCGTCGTGTCCGGTGGGACGCTGCGGGTGCTCGCCTTGCTCGCTGCCGCACATGATCCGGCTCATCCGGGCGTGCTGATGGTCGAAGAACCCGAGAACGGCCTGCACCCGAATCGCGTCCCCCGCCTGTTGGAGCGGTTGAAGGCACGCGTCACGGATCTCGCCGCGTACGAGGAGCCCGCCGAAGGCGTTGGTGACGCGCTCCGCCAGATCATCGTCACCTCCCACTCCCCGGTCGTGCTGGCCTCGTTGCTGGACGAGGCATCACAGGACGTGGTGTTCATGGACACGGTCACCCGGCTGGAGAGCGGGAAGTTGCCGACCAGGTTGACGCGGGCCCGGAGGGTCGGCGTGACCGGTGAGCGCGGTACGTACGTCACGCCCATGGAAGTACGCCAGTACCTGGACCCGGTGGGATACGCGCATGGGGCTTAGGTACTTGAGCATCGCGCTGCTCACCGAGGGGCTCAGCGACCAGTGGTTCCTGCTGCCGCTCATCGACCGCCAAGTGGCGGCGCTGGAGCCGCAGTCCGCTCCCGGATTCGATTTCGGAGGCACGGCACCGGGAAGTCGCTTCACGGTTGCGCCGCGCGACGAGGTGGTCAAGGAGGTCGCCTTGCTCCTGGAACACATGGACATCGTGCTGATCCATCATGATCACAACGAGCGGAGCAAGGTCGAATCCGTCCGGGCGAGGCTCGGCAGTGCGGCGGACCGGCTCGTCGGGATCGTCCCGGTGCGGGAGACGGAGGCCTGGATGCTGGCCGACGCCTCAGCGCTGCCCACGGCGATGGCGGAGGCGTCGGTACGCGACCTGGTCCGGTCACCTCGCGATGTCGAGAAGGTCCCGGATCCGAAGAAGGCTCTGGCCGAGGCGTTCGGCCCACGGCACCGGCCGGAGTACGACTTCGACCGGCTGGGCCAGCACGTGTCCTTGGCGGTGTTGCAGCAGGTTCCCGCCTATGCCCGTTGGGTCAGTGACTTGCGTACGGCGATGGAGCGACTGCGCTTCTTGTGACGGCCACGTCACGCGCTCAGCGGAAACTCCTCGCCCAACGCCCGAAAGACCCCGGTGTTCAACGCGAACGCCCGCTTGCACTCGGCCACGATCCGCTGCTTCTCCAACTCGTCGACCTGAACTCCGTCCAGCAGCTCCCGGTACCCCCGCTTGAACGCCGCCGGGTTGCCGATCTCCTCGAAGACGTAGAACCGCACCCCGTCCCCCCGCCGCGTGAACCCCCATGTCCGCTCCGCCTTGTCGCGGATGATCTGGCCGCCGGAGAGGTCGCCGAGGTAGCGCGTGTAGTGGTGGGCGACATAACCGGCCGGCCACTCCTCCGCGCACTCCCGGACCCGGTCCGCGTACGCCCGGGTCGCCGGCAGTGCGGTCAGCCCGGACCGCCAGTCCGCGCCCCGCAGATGTTCGAGGTCCCGCTCCAGTGCCGGCAGTCGGAACAACTCGCCCTGGATGAACGGCCCGGTCACCGGATCCGCCGCCAGCCGCTCCGCACCGGTCTCCAACGCCTCGTACACGAACCACAGTTGCTCGGTGTAGCGGGCGTACGCGTCCACGCCCAGTCGGCCGCCGAGCAGATCGCTCATGAAGGTGGAGGTCTCGGCCTCCACGTGCTGTTCGTGGGACGCGGCGCGGATGACTGTCGAGAAGGAGTCCATGAGCTCTATCCTCTAAGGCAAGCCTTACCTAAGTCAACAGGTTGCCGACATCCTGTCGGTAAAAGCGTACAAGAAAAGACCCACCCTCGGCTGAGAGTGGGTCCCCAGGTGCTACGGCAGCGTGAGCACCTCCACCCCCGTCTCCGTCACCACCAACGTGTGCTCGAACTGCGCCGTCCGCTTCCGGTCCTTCGTGACGACCGTCCACCCGTCGTCCCACATGTCGTACTCGTACGTTCCCAGCGTCAGCATCGGCTCGATGGTGAACGTCATCCCGGGCTGGATGACCGTCGTCGCGTGCGGGCTGTCGTAGTGCGGGACGATCAGGCCGGAGTGGAAGGACGAGTTGATGCCGTGGCCGGTGAAGTCCCGGACCACGCCGTACCCGAAGCGCTTGGCGTACGACTCGATGACCCGGCCGATGATGTTGATCTGGCGGCCCGGCTTGACCGCCTTGATCGCCCGGTCCAGGGACTCGCGGGTGCGCTCGACCAGCAGCCGGCTCTCCTCGTCGACGTCGCCGACCAGGTACGTCGCGTTGTTGTCGCCGTGCCCCCCGCCGATGTACGCCGTCACGTCGAGGTTGATGATGTCGCCGTCGCGCAGCACCGTGGAGTCCGGAATGCCGTGACAGATCACCTCGTTGAGCGAGGTGCACAGGGACTTGGGGAAGCCGCGGTAGCCGAGCGTGGACGGATAGGCGCCGTGGTCGCACATGTACTCGTGCGCCACCCGGTCGAGTTCGTCCGTGGTCACCCCCGGCGAGATGACCTTCGCGGCCTCCGCCATCGCCCGCGCGGCGATCCGCCCGGCGATCCGCATCGCCTCGATCGTCTCGGGGGTCTGCACCTCCGGCCCGGTGTACGGGGTCGGCGCGGGCTTGCCGACGTACTCGGGGCGACGGATGTTTCCGGGCACGGGACGGGTGGGAGAGAGCTCCCCTGGTACGAGCAGCGACTGGCCAGACATGCCAGCGAGTCTAACCAGCGGACATGGGGGAACATGGCCGTAGGGAAAGGAGCCGTTGATGGCCCTGTTCAAGAAGCGCACGGTCGGGAAGCCCGGCGAGTGGTACTACTGCCTCGAACACAAGAAGGTCGAGGAGGGGCCGGAGTGCCCCGCCAAGGACCGCTTCGGGCCGTACGCCACCCGCGCGGAGGCCGAGCACGCGATGGAGACGGCCCGCGAGCGCAACCTGGAGTGGGAGACCGACCCCAAGTGGCACGACGCCACCAAGGGGAGCGCCGACGAGGACTGATCAGGCAGGGGCGGTGGCGTCGGCCGCCCGCTGCGCCTTCAGCCGCAGCGCGTGTTCGTCCGTCCTCGCGTCGTACGACATCAGCTTCGGCAGTCCCGCGGCCAGCAGCCCCACCGCGCCCACGCACATCAGCCCGCCCGCCCACACCGAGGTCCGCACCCCGGACAACGCGGCCATGCCACCGGACCTGACCTGCCCCAGCTGCGGGCCCACCGAGTAGGACAGCAGCTCGATCCCGGCGAGCCGGCCGCGCAGCTCGTCCGGGATCGTCTGGTTCCACATCACGGCGCGGAAGATGCCGCTGACCATGTCGAAGCCGCCCGCGAGGGTGAGGAACAGCAGCACCAGCCATACGTTGCCCACGGCACCCGCGCAGGCGATCGCCGCGCCCCACAGTGCGGCGGCCAGCACCACCATCCGCCCGTGCCGGTGGATCCGGGAGGTCCAGCCGCTGGTCACACTCACCAGCAGGGCACCGGCCGGGACCGACGAGTACATCAGCCCGAGCGCCCACTCGGCGTGCAGGTCGTCCGCGAGGAACGGCAGCACCGCCAGCGGCATCGCGAAGAACATCGCCGCGAGGTCGATCGCGTACGTACCGAGGAGCTCCTTGCGGCTCCACGCGTACCGGGCGCCCTCCGCGATCGACCGCAGCGAGGGCTTCCGCGCCTCGTGGGCGCCGGGGGAGGAGGCGATACGGAAGATCAGGACCACGGACACGACGAACGTCAGCGCGTCCGCCGCGAACGCGTAGGGCAGGCCCGCGAACGCCACCACCACACCCGCCAGCGCCGGTCCGACGACCCCGCCGACCGTCCAGCGCAGGGAGTTGAGCGCGGACGCGGCCGTCATGTGCTCGTGCGCCACGATCCGCGGCCACAGCGAGTCCAGCGCGGGCCGCTGGACCGAACCGAGCACCGAGGTCAGCGCCGCGATCACATACAGCGGCCACACGGCGGGCGCCGGCAGCAGCGAGTTGAACAGCAGCGCCCCGCACAGCACACCGAGCCCGACCTCGGTCCACACGATCAGCTTCCGCTTGTCCCACGCGTCGGCGAGCGCACCGCCGTAGAGCCCGAACACGATCAACGGCACGAGTTCTACGGCACCGATCGCGCCCACCGCCGCGGCGGAGCCCGTGAGTTCCTTGATCTGTACCGGGAGTGCGACGAACGTCAGGAAGTTCCCGAAGTTCGAGATCAGCCCCGCGAGCCAGAGCCTGCGGAAGTCGGCGGAGGCGTGCCAGGGGGCGAGGTCGGGGAGGAGGGCGCGGAGGCGGGCAGGGGGAGCGGGACTGTCGGTCACGAGGGGCAATGGTCGGGGCCGGGGGAGGGCCGGGCAACCGGATTTCCGGCGCCCTACCAGCGGGCGGGCGGCGGTGCCGTCAACTGGTCGGTGAGGCGGGAGAGCCGGTCCCGGAAACGCCGTCGCCCCCGCGCCGCCGGCAACACGTTCTCCCCGGCCGCCGCGCTCACCAGATGCTGCACGGTGTCGAGGTCCAGGTCCGTGCCCTCGGGTACGGCGAGCGACTCGTGGGCCAGGGACGCCAGTTCGCGGTTCCCGGAGCCGAGCGAGAGGACGGTCGCCCCGGCCCGGCGGGCGTCGTGCACCCGTTCCAGGAGCGGATCGCCCGGCCCCTCCGGCGACACGACGAGCAGCGTCTCGCCGCGCCGGGCCGCCTCGATCCGGCCGAGTCCGACGGCCAGATGGGCCGGGTCCGAGGGGCGTGCGTCGTGCCGTACGAGAGTCGGGGCCAGTTCGGGTGTGCCCGACCAGGCCGCCTCGTCGACCAGGTGCGCCGCGAGATGCCACGGCTCGTACGCGGGCGTGCCCACCAGCAGCAGCCCGCCCCCGTGCGCCACCACGGACCCGCGCAGCACTCCCGCGAACCGTCGCGTGGCCCCCAACCACTCGGTCCCGGCGAGCACTTCACGAAGCAGCGCGACCCGTACGGCGTCCATGTCCGCGCATCCTGCCGCAACCGGCCACTCGTGACGTGGAGTTCACCACGAATTCGCCCAACTTGGGGATGGTGCGGGCTCATCGGTCCCGCACGTCGCACGAGGAGTCACCTCATGACAGACCCCGCAGAAGTCACCGTTCCGTTCCGCGCGGGCGAAGGGGGCTACGCGAGTTACCGGATCCCGGCGATCGTGGTCTCCCGCGCCGGTACCCTCCTCGCGTTCTGCGAGGGCCGGATCGCCTCCGCGAGCGACTACGGCCACATCGACATCGTCCTGCGCCGCTCCACGGACGGTGGGCGCACCTGGGAGCCGTTGACCGTCGCCGCCGACAACGGCACCGACCTCGCGGGCAACCCGGCCCCCGTCGTCCTGGACACCGGCCGCATCCTGCTCGTCCACGTCCGCTCGGCCGCCTCCGCGAGCGAGGACGCCATCCTGCGCGGCAAGGTGAAGGCGGCCGACGGGCGGCGGGTGTGGGTGCGGTACAGCGACGACGACGGGGTCACCTGGTCCGACCCCAAGGAGATCACCGAGCAGGTGAAGAAGCCCGAGTGGCGCTGGTACGCCACCACCCCCGGGCACGCGATCCAGCTGAGCACCGGCCGCGTGGTCGTCCCCGGCAACCACACGGTCCCGCCCACCGGCACCGATGTCGGCAACGAGGCCAAGTACAACAGCGGCCACTGCCTGCTCAGCGACGACGGCGGCGAGACCTGGTCCCTCGGCTACGTCGACGAGAACACCGACGGCTACATCAACTGCAACGAGACCACCGCCGCCGAACTCCCGGACGGGCGCGTCTACTTCAACACCCGCAACGACTCCCCGTCCCCCGGCAACCGCGCCGACGCGTACTCCGAGGACGGCGGCAGGACCCTCGTCAAGCCGTTCCGCCCGCAGGCCGGCCTCGCCGCCCCCGTCTGCGAGGGCAGCGTCCTCCAACTCCGCGACCCCGACGTGCTGTTGTACTCCGGCCCCGGCGACCCGGCCGCCCGCGCCCTGATGACCCTGCGCGCCTCGGCCGACGGCGGCACCACCTGGCGCCCGGTGTTCACGGTCGACGGCCTGCCCGCCGCCTACTCCGACCTCGTCCGCGTCGACGACGACACGGTCGGACTCCTCTACGAGACCGGGGACTTCGGGGCGTACGAGACGATCACGTTCCGCCGGGTGCCCGTGACCGGTCTGACCTGATCGGTGACGTGCCTCACCCGGTCCGTGACAGACCTCACCTGAGCCGATGCGGGCGTCATAGCGGACGTAAAGTCGGCCCATGACCTCTACCGACAGTGCTGCACAGACCCCCGCGACGGCCTCCGGGACCGCCCCCGCGAAGGCCCCCGCCAAGGACCCGTGGGACCTCCCCGACGTCTCCGGACTGGTCGTCGGCGTGCTCGGCGGGACCGGGCCGCAGGGCAAGGGCCTCGCCTACCGGCTCGCCAAGGCCGGCCAGAAGGTGATCATCGGCTCTCGCGCCGCCGACCGCGCGCAGGCCGCCGCCGACGAACTCGGCCACGGGGTCGAGGGCGCCGACAACGCCGAGACCGCGCGCCGCAGCGACGTCGTGATCGTCGCCGTGCCCTGGGACGGCCACGGCAAGACCCTGGAGTCGCTGCGCGAGGAGCTGGCCGGGAAGCTCGTCGTCGACTGCGTCAACCCGCTCGGCTTCGACAAGAAGGGCGCCTACGCGCTGAAGCCGGAGGAGGGCAGCGCCGCCGAACAGGCCGCCGCCCTGCTGCCCGACTCGCGGGTCGCCGCCGCCTTCCACCACCTGTCGGCCGTCCTGCTCATGGACACCGAGATCGCCGAGATCGACACGGACGTGATGGTGCTGGGCGAGGAGCGCGCCGACGTCGAGATCGTGCAGGCGCTGGCCGGCCGTATCCCCGGCATGCGCGGTGTCTTCGCGGGCCGGCTGCGCAACGCCCACCAGGTGGAGTCCCTGGTCGCGAACCTGATCTCCGTCAACCGCCGCTACAAGGCACACGCCGGGCTGCGCGTCACGGACGTCTGAGCGGGTGGGGGACACTGGTGGCTGCCCAGCAGTGTCCCCCCGTCCTCGACAGGAGCCGATCCCATGCCCCGCCTCGCCCTCTACGCCCTCGTCGTCTGCCTGCTCGCCGTGGCGGCGGCGGTCGTCTCCTTCGTGGAGGGCAGCTGGATCGGCATCGTGTGGGTCCTGCTCGCGGGGCTCTCGTCCAACATGTGCTGGTACTACCTCAAGCGGGGCCGCACCGCCTAGCGCCAGAACTGGTAGAGGCTGTAGCCGTTCGACGTCTGCCAGTCGCTCACGCCCAGCCCCCGCAGGACCGCGTCGATCATGTCGAAGAACTCCCGGTTGATCGACGGCACCCACAGCAGCGCGAACACGAACAGCAGGCCGAACGGCGCGAACGGCTCCACCTGCCGCTTGATGTCGTTCGACAGCCAGGGCTCGATCACGCCGTAGCCGTCCAGGCCCGGCACCGGCAGGAAGTTCAGGATCGCCGCGGTCACCTGGAGCAGGGCCAGGAAGGCCAGCGCGTACTGGAAGTCGGCCGGCACCCCGTCGAGGGAGTGCAGCCAGAACGGAGCCGTGCAGACCGCCGCGAACAGCACGTTCGTCAGTGGGCCCGCCGCCGAGATGAGACTGTGCTTCCAGCGCCCGTGGATCCGCCCCCGCTCGATGAACACGGCCCCTCCGGGCAGACCGATGCCGCCCATGATGACGAAGATCACCGGGAGCACGATGCTGAGCAGGGCGTGCGTGTACTTCAGCGGGTTGAGGGTCAGATAGCCCTTCCCGCCGATCGAGATGTCACCGCTGTGCAGCGCGGTGCGCGCGTGCGCGTACTCGTGCAGACACAGGGAGACGATCCAGGCCGCCGTCACGAACAGGAACACGGCGATGCCCGGCTTCTCGGCGAACCCGGTCCAGGTGGCCCAGCCGGTCACCGCCGTGACGGCCAGGATCCCGAGGAAGACGGGACTGATCCGCCGGTCGCTCGGGCGGGTGGTGGTGGCGGTCATGGGGGTGGGCTCCCTGTTGAGGTCGGTGGAACGCGAAGCCCGACGGTACCGGGCACAAGGGAAAACGTCTCGCGGGTGGCCACCAGTTCCGGGGAAGGTGGGCGCATGGGACTCTGGCACGCGATCCGCGATCCCGTCACCCCCCCTCGGGGCGGCGGCTCCCGCACGCCGGCCCGGCGCCGCGCCGCCCCAACCCCGTGACCGCTTCCGTCGCCACCAGAGACAATGGACCCCGTGCGCTATCGCATTCTCGGTACCACCCAGGCACTTCGCTCCGACGGCACGCCCGTCCCGGTCGGCGGGGCGCGGCTGCGCGCACTGCTCACCGTGCTCGCCCTGCGGCCCGACCGGGCCGTGCCCGCGAGCTTCCTGGTGGACGAGGTGTGGGGCGCCGACCCGCCCGCCGACGCGACGGGTGCGCTGCAGGCGCTGGTGGGCAGGTTGCGCCGGGCGCTCGGCGCGGACGCGATCGGCTCGACGGAGAGCGGCTACCGGCTCGCCGTCGCCGCCGACGACATCGACCTGCACCGTTTCGAGCGGCTGACCGGCGAGGGGCTGCGGGCGCTGGCCGACGGCAACCCCGCGAAGGCGGCGGAGGCCCTGGACGACGCGCTGGCGCTGTGGGGCGGCCCGGCCCTCGCGGACCTGCCCGACCGTACGGCGGAGGCGGCCCGCTGGGAGACCCGTCACCTGGACGCCCGCCGCGCCCGTCTGACGGCGGCCCTGGCCCTGGGCGACGCGGACACCGCCCTGCCCGAACTGACCGCGCTGTGCGACACCCACCCCCTCGACGAACCCCTCCAGTCCCTCCGCCTCCAGGCCCTCCGCGCCACCGGCCGCACGGCGGAGGCGCTGGCCGCCTACGAGGACGTACGACAACTGCTGGCGGACCGGCTCGGCTCCGACCCGGGGCCTGAACTGCGGGCGCTGCACGGGGAGTTGCTGCGGTCCGCGGACGGGGAGAGCGGGACACGGACCATCCCTGTGCTCACCGGGACCGATGACTCCCTCGCCGCACCACCTCCCGGCAACCTCCGCGCCCGCCTCACCTCCTTCGTCGGCAGGGAAGCCGACATCGACGTCATCCGGACCGATCTCGTCGCCGCCCGGCTGGTGACGCTGCTCGGGCCGGGCGGGGCCGGGAAGACACGGCTGTCGCAGGAGGCCGCCGAAGGGGTGCGGGACGCGGCGCGGGACGGAGTGTGGCTGGCCGAACTCGCCCCCGTCGACGACCCCGAGGCCGTACCGGAGGCCGTGCTCACCGCCCTCGGGGCGCGCGAGACCGTGCTGTACGGCGCCGGCGCCGAGGCGATCCGGGCCGCCGGGGGAGAGCGGCACGACGACCCCGTGGAGCGGCTCGCCGAACACTGCGGGCGGCGCCGGATGCTGATCGTCCTCGACAACTGCGAGCACGTCGTGGACGCCGCCGCCCGCCTCGTGGAAGCCCTGCTGGAGCGCTGCCCCGAACTCACCGTGCTCGCCACCAGCCGCGAACCCCTGGGCGTACCGGGGGAGTTGCTGCGCCCGGTGGAGCCCCTGCCCGACCCCGTCGCGCTACGGCTGCTCGCCGAGCGGGGTGCGGCGGCCCGGCCGGGGTTCGCGGTCGACGACGACATCGAGGCCTGCGCCGAGATCTGCCGGCGGCTCGACGGGATGCCCCTCGCCATCGAGCTGGCGGCGGCCCGGCTACGGATGTTGACACCGCGTCAGATCGCGGACCGGCTCGACGACCGCTTCCGGCTGCTCACTTCGGGAAGCCGCACCCTGCTGCCCCGCCAGCAGACCCTGCGGGCCGTCGTCGACTGGTCCTGGGACCTCCTCGACGCGGACGAACGGGACGTGCTGAGCACCCTGTCCGTCTTCGCGGGCGGCTGCGACCTCGCCGCCGCCGAGGCCGTGTGCGGACCCGTCGCGTTCGAGACGCTCGGCTCCCTCGTCGACAAGTCCCTTGTCGTGGCGGCCCCTTCGGGCGAGGGCGAGATGCGCTACCGGCTCCTGGAGACCGTCGCCGAGTACGCGGGCGAACGGCTCGCCGAGTCCGGCCGCCGCCCCCGCGCCGAGCGCGCCCACCTGACGTACTACCGCGAACTCGCCCGCACCACCGACCCGTTGCTGCGCGGCCCCGGCCAACTCGCCGCCGTGGAGCGGCTGGAGCGCGAGTACGAGAACCTCCGCACCGCCCTGCGGCACGCCGTCGCCGAGCGCGACGAACAGGAGGCCATCTGTCTCGTCCTGTCACTGATCTGGTACTGGCAGATGCGCGACGTCCGCATCGAGGCCCGCAACTGGTGCGTCGAGGTCATGGCCCTGGGCCCCGACCCCTTCGCCGCCCCCGTCCAGCGCGCCGCCCCGGTCTGGCAGCGCTGCACCGACATCCCGCCCCCGCTCACCGGGGAACTCCTCGCCGAGGCCCGGCGCGGCCTCCATCTCGCCCATCTGGCCTGTATGGACACGGAGTTGGACGCCTGGGAGACACCGGCCGCGAAGGAGAAGCTGGGCCTCATCGCCCAGGTCTACGAACCGGGTCTGCCGCAGACCTGCCGTACGCCCGGCATGTTCTGGTTCTTCGCCGTGATGCTCAGCGGCAGCGTGGAGCGGCTGCCCGAGATCCTCGACGCCGACGTCCACACCTGCCGGACCACCCCCGGCATGGAGTGGGAACTCGCCACCACCCTCCAGATGCGCGCCAACATGCTCGCCAACCGCACCGACTGGGCGGGCGACGCCGCCCGGGACGCCGACGAGTCGCTGGAGATCTTCCTTGGCATCGGCGACATCTGGGGCGTCGCCGAGGCGCTCTCCGCCCGCGCCGAGGCCCGGGAGCGCCTCGGCGAGTACCGGCTCGCCGCCGCCGACTACGAGGCCGCGATCGAACACGCCGAACGGCTCGGCGCCCATGGGCAGACGGCCGTACTCGGCGCCCGGCTCGGCAGTGTGCTCATCGAGGAGGGCGAGTTCGAACGCGGCGAGCGCATCCTGCGCGAGGTCATCGACCGGCCGCACGGCGTGGCCACCGAGGCGATGCCCGCCGCCCGGATGTTCCTCGCGAGCCGCCTCGCCATGTCCGGCCGGATCGCCGAGGCGCGCGAGGAACTGCGCCTGCTGCGCGAGGAGTTCCACATCGCGCACTTCATCGTCTTCGACGCGTTCATCCTCGGCTCCGAGGCCTGGGTGGCGGCGCTCGACGGCGAGTACGACGAGTCCCTGGACAAGATCCGCAAGGCGCTGAAGCGGGCCGGCGACCCGCTGTCCGAGGCCATCGCCCCGCACATGAACTCGCTGTACCTGGGGATCGCCGCGGTCGCCCTCACCGAGATCGACGGCGGCGACCGGGCCAGGGACGGCGTCCGCTGCCTCGTCGCGGCGCGGGCGCTGCTGCCGACCGGGCATGTCCCGACCTTCATGGAACGCGAGGTCTACCGCCAGGCCGAACAGCACGCGCGCGCCGCGCTCGGCGACGCGGCCTACGAGGCGTGCGCGGCCGGGTACGCCGAAGGCGACGGCCTCTCCGCGAAGGAGGCCGCCGCCCTGGTGTGAGCCGGCACGAACCCGCTGGGACGGGACGCATGCCCGGTCAGGTCTTGGTGCGGAACTTGTAGATCGAGATCGGGGCCATCACCGCGGTGAGCCCCACCGACCAGGCGAGGGTCAGCAAGGTGCCATGGGCGACCGGGCCGCCCACCATCAGCCCACGGGCCGCGTCCGCCAGGGCGGAGAGCGGGTTGTAGTCGGTGAAGTTCTGCAGCCAGCCCGGCATCGACCCGGTCGGCGCGAAGATCGACGAGCCGAACTGCAGCGGCATCAGCACCAGGAAGCCCATGGCCTGCACGGACTGCGCGGACTTCATGGTCACGCCGAGGGTGAGGAACACCCACATCAGGGCCGAGCCGAACACCGCGGACAGTCCGATCGCGGCGAACATGCCGAGCCAGTGGTGGATGTGGAAGCCGACGAGGACACCGACGACCATCAGCACGGCGGACGCGACCAGCATCCGCATCATCTCGACCGAGATCTTGGCGATCAGCACCGAGGCCCGCCCGATGGGCAGCGAGCGGAACCGGTCCATGACCCCGGTGTGGAAGTCGGTGTTGAAGCCGGTGCCCACCCCCTGGGCCATGTTCATCCCCATCATGGCGAGCAGACCGGGCACGACGTACTGCACGTACGCCTCCTGCCCGCCGCCCAGCGACTGCCCGATCGAGCCGCCGAAGACGTACACGAACAGCAGCGTGAAGATGACCGGGAACAGGATGGCGTCGAACATCGACTCCGGGTCCTGCCGGATCCACAGCAGATTGCGCCGGATCAGGGCGCCGGTGTGGCGCAGGTGGTTGCGCAGCGGGATACGGGGGTCCGACGCGACGGCGCCGGGCTTCACGGCGACGGCGCTCATACGGCGACCTCCTCGCGGTCGGGGGTGGGCACGGAGTCCTGCGGGGCGCTGGCGCGGTGTCCGGTGAGGGACAGGAACACCTCGTCCAGGCTGGGCAGTTCGGTGGTGATGGAGGCGATGGTGAGGCCACGGGCGCTCACCGCGCCGACGACGGCGGTCAGTTGCTCGTCGCTGAGGATCGGCACCAGAACCGTGCCGCTCTCCACGTCGACGGTGACGGTGGCCAGTCCGGTGATGCCCAGCTCGTCCAACGCGTGGGCCAGCGGCCGTAGTTGCAGCGGATCGGTGGGGCGGATGCGCAACGCCCGTCCACCGACCTTCGCCTTCAGCTCGTCGATCCCGCCGTTCGCGATGACCTTGCCGTGGTCCACCACGGTCAGCTCGGAGGCGAGCGCCTCGGCCTCCTCCATGTACTGGGTGGTGAGCAGCACGGTCACCCCGCCGCCGACCATGGACCGCACCTCGTCCCACACCTCCATGCGGGTGCGCGGGTCGAGACCGGTGGTCGGCTCGTCCAGGAACAGTACCTGCGGGTGCCCGATCATCGAGGCGGCCAGGTCGAGCCGGCGCCGCATACCGCCGGAGTACGTACTGGCGGGCCGCTTGGCGGCGTCCGTCAGCGAGAACCGCTCCAGCAGTTCGTCGGCGCGGGCGCGGGCGTCCTTGCGGGACAGGTCCAGCAGCCGCCCGATCATGTAGAGGTTCTCCCAGCCGGGGAGCTTCTCGTCGACGGAGGCGTACTGGCCGGTGAGGCCTATCACCCGGCGCAGCTGGCGAGGCTGGCGCAGGACGTCGTAGCCGGCGACGGTGGCCTCGCCGGCGGTCGGGGCGAGCAGCGTGGACAGGATGCGTACGAGGGTGGTCTTACCGGCACCGTTCGGCCCGAGCACACCCATCACGGTGCCCTCCCGGACGTTCAGGTCGACGCCGTCCAGCGCCTTGGTCTCGCCGTAGTGCTTGACCAGCCCCCGCACGGTCACTGCCGTGCCGCTGGGAGTGTTGTCGATTCGCGTCATGCCGATGACAGTGCCAGGGCCTGCCGACAGAACACCGACATCCCACCGACAGCCCACCGACGGCCCCCAGGGACGGGGCAGCCCCGCCGACGGGGGAAGATCGGCGGGGCTGTGTAGTACCGCAGTGGCTCTGTGACCTGCTGACGTCAGTGGACCGAGTGCTCCTCAAGCGGGAACGTCCCGCCGACCACGTCCTCCGCGAACGCCTTCGCCGCGTTGCCCATGACCTCGCGCAAATTGGCGTACTGCTTCACGAACTTGGGCATCCGACCGCCCGTAAGCCCCAACATGTCGGTCCACACCAGGACTTGGGCGTCGGTCTCGGCCCCCGCCCCGATCCCGACGGTAGGAATGTGCAGCACCCGAGTCACCTCGGCCGCCAGCTCCGCAGGAACCAGCTCCAGGACGACCGCGAACGCCCCGGCGTCCTGCACGGACTTGGCGTCCCGCAGCAACTGCTGGGCGGCCTCCTCGCCACGCCCCTGCACGCGGTACCCCATCGCGTTCACGGACTGCGGGGTGAGGCCGATGTGCGCCATGACCGGGATACCGGACTCGACAAGAAGCCGGATCTGTTCGTGCGACCGCTCGCCGCCCTCCAGCTTCACCGCGCCGACCCCGGCCTCCTTCACCAGCCGGGTCGCCGAGCGCAGCGCCTGCACCGGACCCTCCTGGTAGGAGCCGAAGGGCAGGTCGCCGACGATCAGGGCGCGGCTGGTGCCGCGTACGACCGCGGCGGACAGCATGGTCATCTCGTCCAGTGTGACGGGCACGGTCGACTCGTACCCGAGGTGGCAGTTGCCCGCCGAGTCGCCGACGAGCATGACCGGGATCCCGGCCTCGTCGAAGACGGACGCGGTCATCGCGTCGTAGGCGGTGAGCATGGGCCACTTCTCGCCGCGTTCCTTGGCGAGAGCGATGTCGCGAACGGTGATACGGCGTGTGCCCTTGCCTCCGTACAGCGCCTTGCTGCCGTCGGAGGAGCTGTTCTTCACAGTCGGGGCAGCCGAAAGCTGCGTCATTGCAACGGCTCCTTCAGTCATCTTGAGGCACCCTTACGGCGTCCCCAGATCCCCTCCATGGTGGCACCTCGTGTCACGGAGGGCCAGAGGGGCCCACGTCACCCGCGTCACGTCAGGAGGCATACGTAAGGTCTGAGTAAAAGATTTACGATACGGCACGGTCTCGTATCGGAATTCGCCCGCAACTCCCTAGTCTGGACCGCATGACCACTCCACCCGTCCCGGGCACCCGGATACCCGAAGCGGTGCACCGTCGCCGTTGGGCCATCCTCGGCGTGCTGATGCTGAGCCTGCTGATCGTGGTGCTCGACAACTCGATCCTCAACGTCGCCATCAAGACCATTTCCACCCCGGCTCCGACCGGCCTGGGCGCGACACAGAGCGAGCTGGAGTGGGCGATCAACGCCTACACCCTCGTCTTCGCCGGCCTGCTGTTCACCGCCGGCCTCCTCGGCGACCGGCTCGGCCGCAAGAAGGTCCTGCTCGGCGGGCTCGTCGTGTTCGGCATCGGCTCCGCGCTGGCCGCCGAGTCCGGCTCGCCCGGCCAGCTCATCGGCTTCCGGGCCCTGATGGCACTCGGCGCCGCCTTCGTGATGCCCGCCACCCTCGCCGTCCTCATGAACGTCTTCGAGCGCGAGGAGCAGCCCAAGGCCATCGGCATCTGGGCCGGCGGCGTCGGCCTCGCCATCGCGATCGGCCCGATCACCGGCGGTGTCCTCCTCGACCACTTCTGGTGGGGCTCGGTCTTCCTGATCAACGTGCCGATCGTGATCGTCGCGCTCGCCCTGATGATCTGGCTGGTCCCCGACTCCCGCGACCCGAAGCCCGGCCGCCTCGACCCGATCGGCGTGATCCTGTCCGTCGTAGGCCTCGTCCTGCTGGTCTACGGCATCATCGAGGGCGGCGAGCTCGCCGACTTCACGGCGCCCAAGGTGCTGTCGACGATCCTCGCCGGTGTCGTGGTCCTCGCCGGGTTCGTCTGGTTCGAGAAGCGCAGCGACCACCCGTCCATCGACGTCACGTACTTCAAGAACAAGGTGTTCTCGGCCGCGATCGCCGCCATCGCGCTGGTCTTCTTCGCACTGATGGGCGTGACCTTCTTCTCGGTCTTCTACACCCAGAGCGTGCGCGGCTACTCGCCGCTGCAGACCGGTCTGCTGATGCTGCCGCTGGCCGCCGCGCAGATGATCTTCGCGCCGCGCGCCCGGCTGGTCGTCGACCGCTTCGGCTACCGGATCACGACCGGCGTCGGCCTGCTGCTGCTCGCCGGGACGCTCGCCGCGTTCGCGACCCTCAAGGCGGACACGCCGATCTGGATCCTGGAGGTCGTCTTCTTCCTCATGGGCACCGGCATGGCCCACGTCATGACCCCGACCAGCGTCGTCATCATGCAGACCCTGCCGCGCGAGAAGGCGGGCTCCGCGTCCGCGCTGAGCAACACCTTCCGCCAGGTCGGCGGCGCCCTCGGCATCGCCGTGCTCGGCTCGGTGCTCTCCACCGCCTACCGTAACGGCATCGAGGGCAAGCTCGGCTCGGTGCCGGCCGCCCTGCGCGACACCGCCGGCGAGTCCATCGAGGCCACCCTCGGAGTCGCCGCGAAGCTCGGCCCGCAGGGCAGGTCCCTGGTCGCCCCGGCCAACGACGCGTTCCTGCACGCCATGCACATCACCGCCCTGTGCGGCGTGGGCGTCGCGCTCGTCGGCGCTGTGGTCGCGTTCCTCTTCCTGCCCGGGAAGCCGACGGTGGCTCAGGAGGGCAAGGAGGAGCCGGAGTTGGTCGTAGTCGGGGAGTAGCCGCGACAATCGACCGGGGACGACGAAGGGACGGAACGAAGTGAGCCTTGCCGACAACGGAACTCGGCAGTGCGCCCCCACCAGGGGACGCCCGCGCAGCGAGGCCGTCGAACGCGCCATCACGGAAGGCGTGATGAAGCTCCTGGAGGAAGGCGTGCCCCTGGCCGAACTCTCCATCGAGCGCATCGCCCGCACCGCCGGTGTCGGCAAGGCCACCATCTACCGCCGCTGGCCGGGCAAGGAGGAGTTGTTCGTCGACGTCGTCCGCGGGGCCGAGCCGCCGGACCCCGAACTGCCCGGCGTCTCCCTGCGCGACGACCTCGTGGCCATGGTGGAACAGCTGCGCCAGCGCGGTCTGATGGCCCGCTCCTCGGCGCTCCTCCACAACGTGTTCGCCCAGATGAAGAGCAGCCCGAAGGTGTGGGCCGCCTACCACGCGACGGTCGTGGAACCCCGGCGCCGCAAGCAGGTGGACATCCTGCGCCGCGGTCAGGAGAGCGGCGAACTCCGCACCGACCTCGACGCCGAGCTGATGAACGACATGCTGGTCGGCCCGATGCTTCTGCGCACCGTCATGCGCGCCGACGCCGACCTCCCCGAGGGCCTGTCCGAACTCCTCGTGGACACCGTGCTGGTGGCCCTGCGCCCGGCCAAGTCCTAGCGGATCCGTATGTGCGCGTCTCGTCACAAACAGGGCCTGCGGACCGGTATTCGGAACCCGTGGCGCCGACTTGTTCGTCCTCGTGCCAGTACGGCCGTCATGGGACGGCGGATCGGAACCGATCATCCCCTAGGGTCGTAGGCGCGGGGACGACGGTGTGCACGGCAGGTAGTGAGGCGACGGTATGGCACAGCAGGCGTATGTGGCGGAGACGGACGACGGCGGCTCGGGGGACGAGCCGCACGGAAACCGACTTCGGCGCCTGCGGAACAGACTGTTCGACGGCTGGCGGGGCGACCGGAGGATCTGGCGACGGGGACTGATCCTCGCCGCGCTGGCGATCGTCCTGGCCCTCGTGATGCTGCTGCACTCACGCATCCCCAACCGGATCGGCAACCTCGGCAGCCTCACGGAGACCTTCCTGCCCTGGTTCGGGATCGCGATCCCGCTGCTGCTGGTGCTCGGCCTGGTCCGCAAGTCGGTGACCGCGCTGATCGCCGTCGTACTCCCGGCGGTCGTCTGGCTGAACCTCTTCGGCGGGCTGCTGCTCACCGACAAGACCGGCACCGGCGGCGACCTGACCGTGGCCACGCACAACGTCAACGCCGACAACCCCGACCCGGCCGGTACGGCCCGTGACGTGGCGGCGTCCGGCGCGGACATCGTCGCCCTGGAGGAGCTGACGGCCTCGGCGGTCCCGACGTACGAGAAGGCACTCGCGTCGACGTACAAGTACCACGCGGTCGAGGGCACGGTCGGCCTGTGGAGCAAGGACCCGATGACCGGCGTCCAGGCCGTGGACATCAAACTCGGCTGGACCCGCGCGATGCGCGCCACCGTCACCACCCCCGAGGGACAGATCGCGGTCTACGTCGCCCACCTCCCCTCGGTGCGGGTGAAGCTCGAAGCCGGCTTCACCGCCCGGCAGCGCGACAAGAGCGCGGACGCGCTCGGTGAGGCCATCGCCGCCGAGCCGTTGAAGCGGAAGATCCTCCTCGGCGACCTCAACGGCACGATGAACGACCGTTCGCTGAACGCCGTCACCTCCCAGATGCGCTCCACGCAGGGCGCGGCGGGCGACGGCTTCGGGTTCAGCTGGCCGGCCTCGTTCCCGATGGCGCGGATCGACCAGATCATGGTCCAGGGTGTGGAACCGGTCACCTCGTGGACCCTCCCCAGGACCGGCAGCGACCATCTCCCGATCGCGGCCCGTGTGAACCTGGACACGAGCTCTTAACCTCGTGGAATAGAGCGCCTGGGAGTCTTTGTTCCGTAACTGAACTTAAGCTTGGCAGTACGGAACTCCGCTCTCCCTCGAAAGGCACAGGCACCTCCCATGCCCCTGGCCCTGCTCGCTCTGGCCGTCGGCGCTTTTGGTATCGGCACCACCGAATTCGTGATCATGGGCCTGCTGCCCGAGGTCGCGGACGACCTCCACGTCTCGATCCCCACGGCGGGACATCTGGTCTCGGCGTACGCGCTGGGGGTCGTCATCGGCGCCCCGCTGCTCGCGGCGGTCACCGCCCGCCTGTCCCGCCGCACGGTCCTGATCGGCCTGATGGTCCTGTTCGTGGCGGGCAACGCCCTCTCGGCCCTCGCGGCGAACTACGACTACCTCCTCGTCGCCCGCTTCCTCAGCGGCCTGCCGCACGGCGCCTTCTTCGGCGTGGGAGCGGTGGTCGCTACGACGATGGTGGCGCCCGAACGCAAGGCGCGCTCCGTCTCGTTGATGTTCCTGGGCCTCACGGTCGCCAACATCGTGGGCGTGCCCGCAGCCACGCTGATGGGCCAACACCTGGGCTGGCGGGCCACGTTCCTCGCGGTGAGCGTGATCGGCCTGGCGGCGATAGCGTCGCTGGCCCTGCTGATCCCGCACGATCACGCACACGCGCCGGCGGTGGGCCTGCGCCGCGAGATGGCGGCTCTCCGCTCCCTCCCGGTATGGCTGGCACTCGGCACGACAGTGGCCGGCTTCGGGGCCCTCTTCTCGGCCTACAGCTACATCACCCCGATGCTCACGGACGCGGCGGGCTTCGCCGACGGCAGCGTGACGCTGCTCCTGGCCCTGTTCGGCGTAGGCGCGACGGCAGGCAACCTGGTGGGGGGCCGCCTGGCGGACCACTCGCTCCGGGGCACGCTGTTCGGCGGCTTGGTGTCCCTGGCGGCGGTCCTGGCCCTGTTCCCGCTCCTGATGACCACGGAGTGGAGTGCGGCCCTGTCGGTCGTCCTCCTGGGCGTAGCGGCGTTCGTGACGGGCTCCCCCCTCCAACTGATGGTGATGGAAAAGGCTTCCGCAGGTCCCTCATTGGCCTCTTCCGCGAACCAGGCAGCCTTCAACTTGGCGAACGCGGGCGGCGCCTGGATCGGCGGCCTGGCCTTGGCGGCGGGCTTCGGTGCTACGTCACCTGCGGTGGCCGGCGCGCTGTTGGCCGTACTGGGACTGGGAGTTGCGGCCACGGCGTGGAGCGTGGACCGGCGTCGAACGGTACCGGGCCGCGAGCGCCTCGTCGCAGTCCACGTCCCTGAACAGTCCCCGGCGCTGCACCCCTGACCTTTCGCCCACCCGCCCGTCTCGGTGGGTTGAAAGGTTCAAGGTTCACCTTTTGGCCGACAGTAGACGGGCGATGGGTGGGCAAAGGCCGGGGGTCTGGGGGCGGAGCCCCCAGGGCCGCACCCCCAGACTCCCGCACTGCATCAGTCGAACCGCTCCAGATCCCGCAGCCAAGCCGTCGCCGACCCGTCCGAAGGCGCCCGCCAGTCCCCACGGGGCGACAGCGAACCTCCCGCCGAAACCTTCGGGCCGTTGGGCATCGCCGAGCGCTTGAACTGGGCGAAGCCGAAGAAGCGGCGGCAGAACACCTCCAGCCAGGACCGGATCTCGGGCAGGTCGTAGGCGACGCGCTTCGCCTCGGGGAACCCCGGCGGCCAGGCTCCCGCCCCCGCGTCGTGCCACGCGTGCCACGCCAGGAACGCGATCTTCGACGGGCGGAAGCCGTAGCGCAGGACGTGGAACAGGGTGAAGTCGTGCAGCGCGTACGGGCCGATCTTCGACTCCGTCGACTGCATCTCCTCACCCGGCACCAGTTCCGGGCTGATCTCCGTGTCGAGGATCGCGGTGAGGATCTTGCCGGTCTCCTCGTCGAACTGGTCGCTGCTCACCACCCAGCGGATCAGGTGCTGGATCAAGGTCTTCGGTACGCCCGAGTTGACGTTGTAGTGGCTCATCTGGTCGCCGACGCCGTACGTCGACCAGCCCAGCGCCAGTTCCGACAGATCGCCCGTACCCAGCACGATGCCGTTGCGCTGGTTGGCGAGCCGGAACAGGTAGTCCGTGCGCAGGCCGGCCTGCACGTTCTCGAAGGTGATGTCGTACACCGGCTCGCCGGAGGCGAAGGGGTGGCCCATCTCCTTCAGCATGAGGCGTGCGGTCGGCGTGATGTCCAGTTCGGCGGCGGTGACGCCGATCGCCCGCATCAGGGCGTGCGCGTTGTCCTTGGTGTGGTCGCTGGTCGCGAAACCGGGCAGCGTCCAGGCCAGGATGTCGCTGCGCGGGCGGCCCGCGCGGTCCATCGCGCGGGCGGCGACGATCAGCGCGTGTGTGGAGTCCAGGCCCCCGGAGACCCCGATGACCACCTTCGGGCCACCGATCGCCGCGAGCCGCTGCTGAAGGCCCTCGACCTGGATGTTGTACGCCTCGTAGCAGTCCTGCGCGAGCCGCTCCGCGTCGGCCGGCACGAACGGGAAGCGTTCCAGACGGCGCCGGAGTCCCAAGTCGGTGAGCGGCGGCGCGAGTTCGAAGCCCACAGTTCGGAAGTCCGACGTCCTCGCCCGGTGCGTACGCCGGTTGTCGTCGAACGTGCCCATCCGCTGCCGCTCCTGCCGCAGCAGGTCGAGGTCCACGTCGGCCACCGCGTACTCGTCGCCGAGCGGGAAGCGCTCGGTCTCGGCCAGCAGCACGCCGTTCTCGTAGATCATGGCCTGGCCGTCCCAGGACAGGTCCGTCGTCGACTCGCCGAGGCCGGCCGCCGCGTAGACGTACGCGGCGAGGCAGCGCGCGGACGCCGAGCGGCACAGCAGTTTGCGGTCCTCGGCGCGGCCGACCGTGATCGGGCTGCCGGAGAGGTTGACGAGGACGGTGGCGCCCGCCAGGGCCGCCTCGGCGCTGGGCGGCACCGGCACCCACATGTCCTCGCAGATCTCCGCGTGCAGCACGAGGGACGGCACGTCCCGCGCCGCGAACAACAGGTCCACGCCGAAGGGGACTTCCTCCCCGCCGACACGGATCGTCCCGCCGCGCTCGTCGGCGCCGTCGGCGATCTGGCGGCGCTCGTAGAACTCGCGGTAGTTCGGCGGATACGACTTCGGTACGACGCCCAGGACGCGGCCCCGGTGCACCAGTACCGCGCAGTTGTAGATCCGGTTGCGGTGGCGCAGCGGGGCGCCGACGACCAGCACCGGGAGCAGGTCCGCGGACCCCGTCACCACGTCCCGCAGCGCCTCCTCGACCTGGTCGAGCAGCGCGTCCTGGAGGAGCAGGTCCTCGATGGAGTAGCCGCACAGGCCCAGCTCCGCGAAGACGGCGACGGCGACGCCCTCCTCGTCGCAGCGGCGGGCGTGGCGCAGGACGGCTTCGGCGTTGGCGTGCGGGTCCGCGATCACGGTGTGGCCCGTGCAGGCGGCGACGCGGGCGAAGCCGTGCTGATAGATCGACCAGAAGTTCAGTGGAGGCACGGGTCCACTGTAATCGTCAGTGAGACGCGATGGGGTGGCGCGGGGTGTCTTGTACCCCACGCCACCCCATCAACAGGTGACTCGCCTACCGCCTACCGGGTCAGTGGTGACCCTTCGGGGAGGCGAACGACTCGACGTAGCCGTTCGCGGGCGTGCCCACGCCGGTCACGTCGTCGTAGCCCTTGACCGCGGACAGCGAGCTGTCCTTGCCGAGGCTGCGGACCGAGGTCAGCAGGCCGTTGGTGGCGTCGTACCCGTTGGCGAAGTCCACGCGCGCCACCGCCAGGCCGGAGCCCGTCGGGTTGTCGGTCACGTCGTGGTAGACCTTCGAGCCGTACTTGGCGTAGATCGACGGGTTGGCGAAACCGATCGCCTTGCCGCCGCGCGCCTCCTGGGCCAGGGCCTGGACCGCCGCGATCACCGGGGAGGCGAGCGAGGTGCCGCCGATCCGGTACTCGCTGTACGACTCCGAGCCGTCCGCCTGGGTCTGCGTCTGGCCGACCTTGAAACCGGTGTTCGGGTCGGCGATCGCCGAGATGTCCGGGACGACGCGGTTGCCGGTGGCGCTGTTGGCCGTGGCGAGCGCCTTCGGGACGACACCCTTCTGGTAGAAGGGCTCGGCCACGGTCTTGCTGGTGCCGCCGCCCGCGCCCGAGGTGAAGGCGCCGGGGAAGCTGGTCCAGCTCTTGCCGTCGGTCGACAGCGCGGCCTTCTCGGTGCCCCAGCCGGTCTCCCACAGGTACTTGTCGCCCTTGCCGACCGCCAGCGAGGTACCGCCGACCGCCGTCACCCACGCCGAGTTGGCCGGGGTGTCGACCTGCTTGACGCCGGGCTGCGTCGGCGTGGTGGTGTTGGCCACCTCGTCGCCGTTGTCACCCGAGGAGAAGTAGAAGCCGATGCCCTCGACCGCGCCCAGCTGGAACACCTGGTCGTAGGCCGCCGCGAGGTCCGGCGTCTGGTTGGCCTCGATGTCGCCCCACGAGTTGGAGACGATGTCGGCCAGGTGGTTGTCGACGACCTTGCTGAGCGAGTCGAGCAGGTCGTCGTCCATGCAGGAGGCGGAGCCCACGTACGTGACGTTGGCGTCCGGAGCCACCGCGTGCACGGCCTCGACGTCGAGGGTCTCCTCGCCGTACCAGCCCGAGGCGTCGCACTCGTCGGCACCGGTGTTGGTGTAGTCGCTGGGCAGGACCTGCTTCAGCTGACTGGTCTTCCAGGTGGCGTCGCCGTGGTTCTTCGCGTAGGTGGCCGCGTCGAACGCGATGGTCGGCGAGGCGTAGGCGTCGGTGATGGCGACGCGCACGCCCTTGCCCGTGTACTTGCCGGCGCCGTAGGCGGCCCGCAGCTGCTTGCCGGTGTAGCCCTCGATCGCGTACGGGATCTTCTTGCCGTACGCCGAGGGCAGGGTGGTCGCGGTGTTGGAGCCGTAGTACGAGGAGAACGGTCCCGAGTTCTTGAACACCGCGGTCGGACCCGGCAGCGTGTCGTCGTGGTTGGCCTTGTGCGGGGCGTTGTCGAGACCGGTGACGGTCAGGACGGCACCGTTGAGGCTGTCCGGCGCGGAGGCCGTCTTCGACGGGGCGCGGTAGGTCTTCGAGCCCTTCGAGTAGTTGTGCAGCGAGGTGCTGAACGCCTTCTCGACCGCCGCCACGTCACCGGAGACGGTGACGTAGTGCTGCGTGGTGCCGGTGACCTTCAGCCCGGCGGACTTCAGCCAGGACTTGACGGCGGTCACCTGGGCCGTCGTGGCGCCGAAGCGCTGCTGCACCTGAGCGGCGCTCAGGTACTTGCCGTACGAAGCCGAACTCGGATCCGAGACGGCCTTGGCGTACGCCGCGAGGCCGGAGGCGTTCCGGCCGGCGAGGTAGACCCGGGCGGAGACCTTGGAGCTGTCGGAGGTGGCTCCCTTGTCCGCCTTGGCCGTCGCCCACGCGGGCTTGGTGCCCGCGAGAGCGTCCCGGCCCGGGGTGTCCGCGGCGTGCGCCGCGGGTATACCGAGCGCCAGAGCGCCGGCGATCATGGGCAGTGTCGCTGCCATGCTCACGCCGGCGCGCATGGTGGCGCGATTGGATCTCATAAAACCCCCTGCTATGCGGTTCGACGCATGGAGTGGTCGGTCATGCGGGATCCGCACGGAACCTGCGGCGGGAGGTCCGTGGATGGATCACACGATGGGGGCCACTCTTTCGATGAACCGTTCATGCCAGGGGAACGCAAAAGTCAAGAGAAACCCAAGGAACCGTCACCCAGGGCGAATTGGGTGCTTTTTTCCTTACGGGCGTGTAACGAACGACCGGGGATGCTTTACGAACGCGCTTTTGCGCCACGCTCCTTGAGCATGTCGGCCATCAGCTGGATCTCCGACTGCTGCGCGTCGACCATCCCCTGCGCCAGCCGTTTCTCCACCCCCACTGTGCACTTCTCCACACACCCTTCGGCCATGTGGATCCCGCCCTTGTGATGGTCCGTCATGAGCTGCAGGAAGAACACCTCGGCGGGCTTGCCGCTCAGTGAATTCAGCTTCTTCAGCTCGGTGTTGGTCGCCATCCCCGGCATCAGCGCGCCGTCCTTCCCGGACGCCATGTCACCCATGCCCATCCAGGTCATCGGCGGATCGGCCGACACCTTCGGCAGGTTCCACAGGTCCAACCAGCCGAGCAGCATGCCCCGTTGGTTGGCCTGCGTCTGCGCGATGTCGTATGCAAGGCGCCGCACTTCCACATTCTGGGTGCGATCCCGCACGATGTACGACATCTCGACGGCCTGCTGGTGGTGGACCGCCATGTCCCGCGCGAACCCGGCGTCCGCCGAATCGGCCGTAGGAGTGGGGGAGTTGGCCGATCCATCGCCGTCCTCGGCGACCGCGTACGTGATCGCACCGGCCGCGACCAGCGCCACCGCCGCGGCCCCCGCGATCAGTCCCACCTGCCTCACTGCGACAGCCCGCCCGTGCAGGCCGCACCCGGCTCGGGTGTCTGCTTGCCCTGCACGAACTCGGCGAAGAACTTGTTCACGTCCGGGTCGCTCGCGCTCTTCACGGTGCGCTGGTGCCCCCACGCCGACAGCATGATCGGGTCCTTCTGGCTGTCGTACGGGCTCATCAGCGAGTACGGCGTCGACTTCACCTTCGTTGTGAGCGCCTTGACGTCGGCGGCCGAGGCCTTCTTGTTGTACGTCACCCAGACCGCGCCGTGCTCCAGCGCGTGCACCGCGTTCTCGTCCTTGACGGCCTTCGTGTAGACGTCGCCGTTGCAGTTCAGCCAGACCGGGTTGTGGTTGCCGCCGACCGGCGGGCGCATCGGATAGTTCACCGTGCCGGTGACGTGGGTGCGGCCCAGCGTGCCCTTCCACGTGTTCACGCCGTCGGCGCCGGCGACGAAGTGCCCCGAACCGCCGCTCTTGGAGTCACTCGCGGAGCTGTCCTTCTTACCGGACTGCGCGTGCACGACGGCGACCCCGCCGATGACCAGACCGGCGGCGACCACCGTGCTCGCCACGATCTTCACGAGCTTGGCGCGTCGCTCGCGGGCCTGCTCGGCGCGCCGCATCTCCTCGATGCGGGCCTTGCGCGCCGCGTTGCCGGTGTTCTTCGCGGAACCCATGAAATGTGTGTCCTTTTGGGGGAAGGGACAGGAAGGTCGGGACCCACCGATCGTAGTGGGGGAGGAAAGGGTTCTCGAAGGGCGCCCACAGCAAAGACCGCGGAAGAGTGCGAAGTGCCCCGGGCCAGGCATTACGAATGTCAGTCCGAGCAGGCAAGATGGTCAGCAGATGGGCATCGGCACAGGACATCTGCCGTTCGCGAGTCGTTCAACCCGAGGACGGCCGGTCGATCAAGGTCGGCAACGCGCACGAAATGGTGTTGTGGTGGGATGCTCAGGTGCCCGACCGCCTCCTGCGGTACGAGGACAGGCGGCCTGACCAGCAAGGATGGGGAAGCGGAAGATGGACAAGCAGCAGGAGTTCGTGCTCCGGACGTTGGAGGAGCGCGACATCCGGTTCGTACGGCTGTGGTTCACGGACGTGCTGGGCTTCCTCAAGTCCGTCGCCGTGGCCCCCGCCGAGCTGGAACAGGCCTTCGACGAGGGCATCGGCTTCGACGGCTCCGCGATCGAGGGCTTCGCCCGCGTGTACGAGTCCGACATGATCGCCAAGCCGGACCCCTCCACCTTCCAGGTCCTGCCGTGGCGCGCCGAGGCCCCCGGCACGGCCCGCATGTTCTGCGACATCCTCATGCCGGACGGCTCCCCGTCCTTCGCGGACCCGCGGTACGTGCTGAAGCGAGCCCTCGCCAAGACCTCCGACCTGGGCTTCACCTTCTACACCCACCCCGAGATCGAGTTCTTCCTCCTGAAGGACCGCCCCCTCGACGGCTCCCGCCCCACCCCCGCCGACAACTCCGGCTACTTCGACCACACCCCGCAGAACGTGGGCATGGACTTCCGCCGCCAGGCGATCACCATGCTGGAGTCGATGGGCATCTCGGTCGAGTTCTCCCACCACGAGGGCGCCCCGGGCCAGCAGGAGATCGACCTGCGCTACGCCGACGCGCTCTCCACGGCCGACAACATCATGACCTTCCGCCTGGTCATGAAGCAGGTGGCGCTGGAGCAGGGCGTACAGGCGACGTTCATGCCGAAGCCGTTCTCGGAACACCCGGGCAGCGGCATGCACACGCACCTCTCGCTCTTCGAGGGCGACCGGAACGCCTTCTACGAGTCCGGCTCGGAGTACCAGCTCTCCAAGGTCGGCCGCTCCTTCATCGCGGGCCTGCTGAAGCACGCGGCGGAGATCTCCGCCGTCACCAACCAGTGGGTCAACTCCTACAAGCGCATCTGGGGCGGCTCCGAGCGCACGGCGGGCGCCGGCGGCGAGGCCCCGTCCTACATCTGCTGGGGCCACAACAACCGCAGCGCCCTGGTCCGCGTCCCCATGTACAAGCCCGGCAAGACGGGCTCGGCGCGGGTCGAGGTCCGCTCCCTGGACTCGGGCGCGAACCCGTACCTGGCGTACGCACTCCTCCTGGCCGCCGGCCTGAAGGGCATCGAGGAGGGCTACGAACTCCCCCCTGGCGCCGAGGACGACGTCTGGGCCCTCTCCGACGCGGAACGCCGCGCGATGGGCATCGAGCCGCTGCCCCAGAACCTGGGCGAGGCCCTGACCCTGATGGAGCGCAGCGACCTCGTCGCCGAGGCGCTCGGCGAGCACGTCTTCGACTTCTTCCTGCGCAACAAGCGGCAGGAGTGGGAGGAGTACCGGTCCGAAGTCACCGCCTTTGAGCTGCGGAAGAACCTGCCGGTGCTGTAAGGGCAGGTCGGAGCGGGCTTCCCGCTGATTCGACGCGTGGGGCCGACGGTCATGGACCGTCGGCCCCACTGCGTCTCACTGGCCCTGGGCCGTCTCTGGGCCGTCAGACCGAATCCCCGACGCGCTATAGCTACCCTCGGCGCTCATCCTCAGCGTTGGCTCGGTGTATCGGAGGACTGGCTAGCGTTGCTCGATGGCGGCAGGACACTCAACTTTCCCCACATCGATCAAGCCCCGGCTGCGCTCCGCTCCGCCGGGTGCGCTCCACAGCTCCGCTCCGCGCGCCGCTCCTGCCTTCGGCCCACTCCGCGCACGCCCACATGCGGACAGGGCCGGTAGCCATGAGTCTGTCGGCGACGGGTGAATCTTGACTGAGTCGAATCGGGCTCAGTCAAGATTTCCGTAAAGCCGATCAGTGAGCTGCACGGGGCGTGGCTCTGTGTTGCCGTCGGTCTGCGGTCGCGAGGAGGACGCGCTTGCCGGGTAACGGGAGTCTGACCTCATCCCCAGCCAACGGAGTGTCCCGCAGACGCATTCGGCGCTCCTGCCAGACTGCTTTCAGCTCTGACCGTTTCCGGTCCGGCACACCCGTCAGCTGACCGTTGCGTTCCGGTCCTGCGGCAAACAGCCCCTCAAGTTACCGAATGGCATTGGTCCCGATTCTCGATGCGGTGAAACCCTGCCGAATATGTCTGATCCGGCGCTATCTTCGTACCCCTGATTGGTCGTCACCTAGGTCCAGTGCCCCGGTGGCGAGTGTGAACGGGGGAACAGTGGTGGCTTCACTCAAGCATCTTGTCGTCGTGGTGCCCGGAATAGGTGGGAGTGTCCTGCAGACGGCGGAGGGGGCCGCTCGCTGGGACGAGCACCGACGGCGGTTCGTCTCCGCGGCCACCCGGCCGCACCGGTTGGGCCTGGATACGCATCCGGACCTGGTCCCGGTCGGTCTGATGCCGGACATCACCCTGGTCGGCCCCTTCGTCGTCCCCGGCTATGACGGCCTGGTACGCAAGATCCGCAACCGCTTCGATGACGTGCGGGTGGATGTCTCCCTGCCTGGGCGCGAGCCGGACAATCGTGCTGACCTGATCCTTTTCCCGTACGACTTCCGGCACAGCATCCGGCACGCGGCCGAGCACCTCGCCTCCGATCTTGCTGCCCGTCTGGGCGGAGAGCACTCCGGAGCACGCCGACGGCGCGTGATCGTGGTCGCGCATTCCATGGGTGGCCTGGTTGCCCGCTACTGGCTGGGCCCTTTGGGCGGCGCGGCCGACTGCGCGGCGCTGATCACCCTCGGCACCCCGCACCGCGGCGCCCCCAAAGCCCTGGATGTTCTGGTGAACGGACTGGCGGTGGGTCCGAAGCGGCTGGGAGGGCTGACGGATGTGCTGCGGCAGTGGCCGTCGGCGTACGAGCTTCTGCCGCGCTATCCGGCGGTGGGACAGCCCGGGGCCACGGCGGCACTGGCCCCGCACGAGCTGGCTGAAGAGGCCACGGCAGCCGTCGTGCCGGGGTTCGCGGCGAAGGCGAAGGCGGCCAGGAGCGTCCACGAGGACATCGAGGCAGACTGGAATGGCCTCTACGGCGGTCCGGACTGCCCCGAGGTGACGGCGGTGTTCGGGCGGGGGCACGGCACACTCCAGCGGGCCTTGCTGTCGCCGACCGGGATCTCGGTGACGAAGGACGCGGCGTCCTGGCTGCCCAACACCGACTGGCACGGTGACGGCACCGTCCCGGCAATCTCGGCCATCCCCATCGAACAGGAGGACAAGCGTGCCCGCAGGTCGGTTGTGGAACGCCACATGGCCCTGGCATCCACGTCCGTGGCGGTGGACATCCTGGCCGAGTACGAGGGGCAGCCGCTCACGGCCGTACGCGGTGATCAGCCGGATCGGCCCTGGCTCGGGCTCGACCTGGACGAAACGGTCCCGGTCGGCCAAGCGATCCGCGTCGGCGTGACCCTCAACGGCGCACCGGTAGAGGAACGCACGCGGGTGCAGGTCCGTGCCCGCGCCCGCGGGGGCAGCCCAGGCGGCGCCGGGTGGCAGCTGTGCACGAGGGGCGTGGACGGCAGTTGGCAGACTGACCTGCCGCCGCTGCCTGCGGGGACGTACGTGGTGGAGGCGGCCGCCACCCACGTCCCGGCCGTGAACCGCTTGAATGCCGGGGACGTTCTGGGCGTCGTCAGCACCGAAGACATGGACATGACCCCATGAGTACGGCATGGCGACGCTGGCCGAGCAACGATCCGAAGGCCCTGCTCGACTACGTTCAGCGCAACCGCAACGGCAAGAACACACCGGGAACACCGGCTCAGCTTCTCGGCACGGACATGCCAGCTCCTGGTGACGGCCCTGTCATCGACCGTGCCCGCGCCCTGTACGACGCCTTCGCAACTCGCAGGATCGTCTACGCCGACGAGCCGACCACCAGCGACCCCGGCCGGCAGACCATTCGCCCGCCGTACGAAGTGCTGGCCTCGCCCCGGCACGGGACCTGCCTCGACCTCGCCATCGCCTTCGCCGGGGCCTGTCTGGATGCCGGACTCCATCCGCTTGTTCTCGTCACGGCGGGAACCCAGAGCGGCCCCGCCCATGCCTTGGTCGCCGTGTGGCTGGGCGGTACCTGGTCGAACCACGCTCACCGGGACTACCGCGCCGACGAACCGGGCCCCGACTGGCAGACACTGCCCCCTGACTTCCCCGACCACCTCGCAGACGCCGAGGACGCCCCCGGATCCTTCCTCGCCATCGACGTCACCGGCGTCGCCTCCCGGCCCGACGCCGCAGACCCGCGGCGACGGCAACAGCAGTCCTGGGCCCAGTCCGTCGCATACGGTGCCTCACTTCTACGGCAGGCCGCCGACGAAAACCGCCTGAGCATCGCACTCGACGTGGGCCTGGGCCACGAGCAGGGCGAACCCCTGCCCCTGCCCGACCAACCCCGCACTCGGGTCCTCACACCGCCGTACCAGCCCATCCCCGAGGACAGGGACGACACTGGGCCGCTGAAACTCCTGTGGGCCCGCCACGACGCCATTCGCTTTCATCCCCGCGACGAACTCGACTTCCTCCAGGACTGGTTCCGGGCTCCCGACCCCCAAGGACCCCGCACCCGTATCGCCCTGCTCCACGGCGTCGGTGGAGCAGGAAAGACACGCCTGGCCGCCGAACTCGCCCACCGCCTGGCCGGGACCGGTTGGTTCACCGGCTTCCTCGCACGCGACCCCGACCTTCAGGACTGTGCGTGGCTCAGCCGCGTCGCCTCCCCGCTCATGGTGGTCGTCGACTACGCCGAAGACCACAAGTCGGCCGACGTGATCAACACGCTCCGCACGCTGCAGGATCGCGAGGCACCCACCTGTCTCCTGTTGACTGCCCGCTCCATCGGCGGCTGGTGGGACGAGGAGATTGCCAAGGCACTTGAGGACGATGCCCACCGGCTACTGGTGCAGCAACTGCCGCTGGCTGCCCGTCATCCCCGCCAGACCGGCGTCTACCGCGCGGCCCTGCGGTCCTTCGGAGCACCGGAGACCACGGTCATGGGCAGCATGCCGCCACCCGACCCGAACTCCGGACGCTGGACCACTTTGGACCTGGTCATGCTGGCCTGGCTCGCCGCCCGACCCTCCGACGACAACACCGAGACACCCACTTCCGAAGAGCCCCTGTACGAGAAGATCCTCAAGCACGAACTCGACTACTGGGTTCGTACATACAAGTCCCAGATCGGGAAACCCTCCAAGCGGACAAGGGAGATGCTGCGAGAGGCGGGAGCCTGCGTCAGTCTGCTCGCCCCGCGAGAGGACCGGCTCGATCACGCACTCACGACCATCGCCGAACTCCGCTGCGACACCAAGAGGCGTGACGAAGTAACGGCCCTCCTGGAGGAGTTGCTGCCCACAACGCCCGAGGACGGCACCGTCGCGGTGCGCCCCGACCCACTGGGCACCCACCTGGTGTCAGCCGTCTTCCGTACGAACCGCGAACTGTTCGGCGCATGCCTCAAGACCGCCGACAAGGACGAGCGACTGAATGCCTGCGTGAGCGTGTCACGCCTCGCCGCAGTGAGCAGCGGAGCGGACGCCGGCTCGTTGGCGCAGACGGCCTTGGAAGCGGTCTCCGAGCTGTGGCAGCCAGCGCTCTCGCTGGCCGCCGCGCAGGGAGGCCCGTTCGTCAAAGCCCTCGAATCCCTTGCCGCTGCGGAGACGACACCACTGCCGCTGGCGGAACTGGCCGCCACACTGCCGATCGGACACAGCAACCTGCGGGGCCTGGCGCTGATCGCCACCGAACGTTCCCGGCCCGATGACTTGGCAGATTCGTCCGAGGAGGTTCTGGCCGCCCGTGCCAGTTGGCTCAACAGCCTCTCCGTTCGGCAGGGCGAGACCGGTGACCGGCAGGGCGCACTCACCTCCATCACCGAAGCCGTCGCCATCCGCCGCACCCTCGCCACCGGACCCAACGGCCCCGCCTTCCTCCCC
>NZ_JALJRY010000060.1 GCF_024519455.1 Streptomyces sp. STR69
CCACCCGGACCACCACAGCCCGCCCGGACAACGTGCCGTAGTCGACTCCGATGACGTATGTGTCGGGATGGGTGTGTTCGCTGTTCTCGGCGTTCGCCACCGGGCCGCCCTTCTGTTCGGTATTTCAGTCGTTGTTCGATGAGCCGGATGTGCTGGATGAAGTGGAGAGGAAATCTGGGGGATGGAACCCCCGGTCGGGGCCCGGTGCAAGTGCCCGGGTCCCGACCGGAGTTGGTTGTCAGCCGGAGACCGGCGCGACGGTGATGCGGTCGATGTTGGGTGCGTAGGCGCTCGCGTTGGCGAAGCTGATCGTGTTGGTGCCGGCGGTGAGGGTGACCGGGACGGGGAGGTCCCAGTACGTGGACCAGCTGTAGTTGTTGCGGAACATGGCGGTCTGCGCCGTGCCGCCGTTGACGGAGATCTGGGCCGCCCGGGAGACGACGTTGGTGTTGTAGTTCCCGGAGCCGGAGACCTGGTTGTTGGCGTAGCGGACGTTCATGACGTACCGCCCGGCACTTGCCGCGCTCACCTGGAAGGTGAGGGTGTTCGCCGAGCCGTTGCCGATGTAGCCGACGTACTTGCCGCCGGAGGCCCAGGTGTCCGAGGTGGCGACGGCGGTTCCGGCGAGGGTCGCGCTCTCGGCCTCGTACGCGGAGACGCCCGTGGTGTCGGCGCTCGCGGACACACGCAGGTCGCGCACGGTCAGCGTGGTCGAGCCCGAAGTCGCCGCCGTGATGCGGTTGTTGCCCGCAGAGAGGTACAGCCGCGAGCTCTTGTCGGTGAGCGTTCCGCTCGTGGAGGCCAGCGTGACGGCGGTGGCGCCGTCCAGGGCGAGGGTGCCGGAGCCGTTGGAGGAGTAGTCGGTGTGGACGGTGTAGTAGCCATCGGTCGGCGCGTAGACGTCGAAGGCGGCCGAGGTGCCCGAGGTCAGGGCCAGGGCGCCCGCTCCCGTCGTACCGGAGGCTGTGTAGTTGTAGGTCGGCGAGCCGGTGATGTCGGCGTATGTGGCCGGGTATGAAGTGTCGGCGGTGGAGGCCGCGGTGAGGTCGATCTTGTCGAGGGTGACCTCGTTGGTCCCCTTGGCCAAGGCGATCGTGTGCGTGCCCGCCGTCAGGGACACCGAGGCACTGGCGGTCGAGCGGTAGGTCCAGTTCAGCGTCGGCGAGTAGGTGACCGTCTGGGACGAGCCGCCGTCGACCGTGAGGGTCTGGGTCGCCGGGCCGCCGGACTGGTTGCCGTAGAAGACGTTGACGTTGTACGTGCCGGTGGTCGGGGCGGTGACGGTGAAGGCGACCTTGCTGCCCGTCTGGTTCAGGCTGCCGACGTCCTTGGTGCCCGAAGTGGCGTACCCGTAGGCGTTGGTGACGCTGCCCTGGGTGTAGACGGTGCCGCTGGTGATGGTCGCGTTCTCGGCCTCGTACGACGCCGACCACGGCGTGCTCGCCGCGGTGGGTGTGCCGGTGCCGGCCGGGTTGACGACGATCCGGTAGGCCGACATGGGGTCGAGGTTGGTCAGCGGGACGGTGATGCTGCCGTCCGAGGCGACCGTGTAGGTGCTGCGGGCGAGCACTGTGGGCGCGGGGCCGGCGCCCTCGTAGCCGCTCCAAGCGGTGCGCTCCACCGAGACGTTGACGGTGCTGCCGAACGACGACGGTATGTGCTGGACGACCGTGTTCGCCGAGCCGGAGGTGCCGCCGCCGAGGAGGACCTGGGCCTGCTTGCGGCCGGTGTCGAGGGACGCGATGCCCTGGAGTGTGTCGATGACGTTGGACTGGGGCGGGGTCACCTTGGTCGTCTGGCCGGTCAGGCCCGCGTACCAACGCAGCAGCCACCAGTCGCCGTTGGGGATGTTGGTCTGGCTGACGTTGCCGTCCAGGTTCCCCGCGATGTCCCAGTATGCCTGGTCGGCGTAGACCTTGTTCCGCTCGAACATGGACATCCACTGGACCATCTGGCCCGGCACCGAGAGGTCGCGGCGGTCACCGTACTCGTTGATGTTGACCGGGCGCGGGCTGATGCCCGCGTTGGTCTCGATGGTCCGGTAGGCGGCCAGGTTTCCCTCGAAGTTGGACAGCGACGTGGGGTCCAGCTCGTGCCAAGTGGTCATGTCCGGAAGGACGTTGTTGGCCTTGGCCCACGGGTAGAAGTCGCCCATCAGACGGGCGTCGTAGTGCGTCTCGTTGGGGCCCGCGATGCGTGCGTTCGGGATGATCGAGCGGATCTTGTTGTAGACCGTCGTCCAGTCGCTCTCGAAGCTCGCGAGCGCGCTGTTGTACGTCGACGTGGTCGAACTGCCCAGCCCCGTGTACCAGTTGCCGTCCGGCTCGTTGAACGGCACCCACACGAACGTACTCGCGTCGGAGCGGGCCGCGACCTTGGTGACCATCGTGGTGACCTTGGACAGGTAGTCCGTCAGGCCGAGGTTCTCGTACGGCCACGACGCGTAGATGTCCTGCATGTAGATGAGGTTGTCGCCGCCGCCACCGCGGGCGAACTCCGGCTGGACGACCAGCGCGTCGCCGTTCGGGTGCTGGGCGCCGTCGGGTGCCTTCTGCGCGATGGACGTCATGTGCAGGGGCGTGACGATGTTGTCGCCGGGCACGCCGTCGTCGCTGAGGCCGTACAGGGCGCCGTTGGCTCCGTGCATGACCGCGCCGGTGGTGGTGCCGAGGTCGACGGTCAGTTGCGGGGTGGCCGCCTGTGCGGCGGGGACGGCGAGCGCCGTGCCCAGGAGGGCGGCGGTCGCCACCGTCGCACCCATGAGGGCACGGACGGAGCGGGGTCTGCGGGCTGTTCGAGGCATGGCTGTCCTCCTCCTCCCGCGGCGTTGCGGGAGGCTGTCGGGGTACTTCGCGGGTGACCGGGGCGGCTCAACAGGCCGAACCCCGGGGCTGCTTGGCCTACTTGACGGCGCCGCTCGTGATGCCGGAGACGATGCGGCGCTGCGCTATGACGAAGACGAGGACCATGGGGAGGCTCATCATCACGACGTAGGCGAAGATCAGGTGCCAGTTGTTCAGGTACAGCTGGGCGTTGGCGACCTGGTAGAGGTTGAGCGGCAGGGTGGCCTTGTCGCCGCCGCCGAGGACGAAGAAGGCGTAGAAGATGTCGCTCCAGGCGTAGAGCATCACCATGATCGTGGCGGTGGCGATGACCGGGCGCAGGAGCGGCAGGATGATGCGGAAGAAGACCCGGACCGGGCCCGCGCCGTCCATGCGGGCGGCCTCCTCCAGCTCCTCGGGGAGGGCGCGGATGAAACCGGTCATGAAGAAGATCGAGGTGGAGAGGTACATCCCGGCGTAGACGCCGATCATGCCGGGGCGGGTGCCGGCCAGGCCGAGTTGGCGCAGTTCCATGACGATGGTGATGACTGCCGGAGGGAGCAGCAGTCCACTGATGCTGAGCGCGTACAGGGTGTTGACCAGGCGGCCCTTGCGGCGGGCGAACACCCAAGCCGCGCCTGCCCCGAGGAGCAGCACGAGGACGACGGACGGGGCGACGACGAGGAGGCTGTTGACGAAGCCCTGGACGATCTTGCCCTCGTCGAAGCTCTGCTTGTAGTTGGCAGCGGCCTGGACGTGGTGGGGCAGGGAGAGGTTGGGCTTGATCGCCTCGGCCTGCGGTTTGAAGGAGGTGACCGCGACGAGCCACAGCGGGATGCCGATGGTGACGCCGGCGACGATCAGGACGACGAGTGGCTGGACCCAGCGCAACGGGCGCCGGTGCGCGGGGGCGAACGCGGTAACGGTGGTCACTGGTTGTTCTCCCTGCGGCGCAGGCCGACGATGACGGGCACGGCGAGGACGACGACGATGAGGAAGAGCACCAGGCTCATCGCGGACGCCTGCGCGTACAGGCCCTGGCCGAAGATGCGGAACATGTAGATGTTGAAGACCTCGGTCTCGCTGCCAGGACCGCCTCCGGTGGTCGCCTGCACGATGTCGAAGGTGTTCATGGAGCCGATCAGCGCGGTCGTCACGTTGAAGGTGACGGCGGGCGCGAGCAGCGGGAACCTGACCGACCAGAAGGTGCGCCACCAGCCGGCCCCGTCGATCCTGGCCGCCTCCAGGACGTCACCCGGCATGCTCTTCAGACCCGCCAGGTAGATCAGCATGGCCAGGCCCATCCACTTCCAGCCGTGGATCAGGGTCACCACGACCAGCGTCCAGGTGGTCGAGCCGAGCCAGGGGGTGTCGACGTGGTGTCCGGCGAGCGAGGACAGCACGCTGTTGAGCGCGCCGTCCTGGGCGAGCAGGGCGCGGAAGATGTAGCCGACGGCGAGCGCGGAGATCAGTACCGGGAGGAAGAAGACCGCGCGGAAGAAGCGGTTGAAACGGGTGTCGCGCTCCAGCAGCAGGGCCAGGGCCAGACCGAAGCCGTTCTGGAAGACGGCCACGAGGACGGCGTACTCCAGGGTGATGCGGATGTCACGGGCCATCGACCCGTCGTGCAGGATGGTGCTGAAGTTCGACAGTCCCACGAAGCCGATCTGCGAGTGGAACGCCGACCAGTCGGTGAACGGGTAGACGAAGTTCAGCAGGTTCGGCAGCAGGAAGAACACGCCGAACACGGCGAGCGCGGGCAGGGCGAACCACCACGGCTGGTTGGCCTTGCTGCGCGGGCGGGTGCGACGGGACGTCCGTTCCTGGCCGTCGTCCTGGGCTCGGTCCTTCGCGCGCGTGGCGTCGATGGCGTCCATCGTGGCGGTGTCCACCACTTTCTTACCTCCGGTACGGCCCCGGGTCCGCCGCCGACGGGCGGCCCGGGGGAGGGGCTGGCTCGGTGGCGCCGGTCAGAAGCCGGCGACGCCGCGTGCCTTGAGGACCTGCTTGAACTGGTCCTCGGCAGCCTGGGCGACCTGGAGCGGGGTCTTCTTGCCGTAGATCATGTCGGCGAGGGCGAGGTGCATGTCGGGGGCGGTGAGGGCCTTGACCTGGAAGACGCCGGAGGCGCTGGACAGGGCCTTGGCCTGGGCGATCGCGGTCTGCGGGAGGCCGTCGGGGTTGGGCACCGAAGGCTCGACCGACACCAGCTTGTTGGCCTTGATGTAGGCCGGGTAGTTGGGGCCGAGCCAGAAGGACATGAACTGCCGGGCCGCGTTCTGCCGCTTGCTGTCACCGGTGTTGAAGGCGACGACGCCGTTCGTCTGGTCCGGCGAGTACTCGGCCTTCGCCGCGCTGTTGGCGATGGGGAACCAGCCGAGCTTCTTGTCGATGTCCGCCGTGCTGGCGGTGGCCTGGATCTCGGACTGGAGCGCGGTGACGTTGACGGCCATTGCGGCGGTGCCGTCCATGATCGCCTTGCCCTGGTCGACGAAGGTCGCCGTCTTGTAGTTCTTCTGCGCCAGACCGCCGTCGAGGACCTTCGTCTTGTACTTGGTGATCGCGTCGACGATGGTCTTGTTGGTCCAACTGTCCTTGTTCTTGTTGAGGTTGTCCCAGAAGGACTGCGGCAGGTCCGTCATCTGGGCCTGCACCTGCCACTGCAGCGGCCACTTGTCGCCGCCGACCTCGAAGAACGGGGCCACGCCCGAGACCTTCGACTTGATCTTCGCGGCGTCGGCGAGCAACTCGTCGTAGCTGGCGGGCATGGTGGTGATGCCGGCCTT
Source organism: Streptomyces sp. STR69 (assembly GCF_024519455.1). Lineage (GTDB taxonomy): Bacteria > Actinomycetota > Actinomycetes > Streptomycetales > Streptomycetaceae > Streptomyces. The sequence goes on from NZ_JALJRY010000060.1 coordinate 5,609, forward strand.
CGCGAAGACGTCCTTGTTGTAGTAGACGCCGAGGACTGCGGGGCTGGTGACGATGGCCGCGTAGCGGTGACCGTCGACCTGGCCGAGGGACTTCTCCGTGGTGCCGAGCTTGGAGACCCAGTCCTCGTTGTCGAGGGTCAGCAGGTTCTTGGCCGGCTGGACGAACGGCAGGGTGCTGCCCGTGGGCTGCCAGAACATCAGGTCCGGCTTGACGCCCGAGGCGAGCTTGGTCGGGACGTTCGACTCGTACGGGTCGGGTATGACCTCGGTGGTGATCTTGGCGCCGGTGGCCTTCTCGAACGCCTCGATGGCCTGCTTGGGCTCCGAGACGCTGTTCTGGGCGACCCACATGGTGAGCTTGACGCCCTTGAGGGAGGCGGTCGGGTTGACGGAGCCCTCGGGTGCGGCGGCCGTGGTGGCACCGGTGCTGTCACTGCACGCGGTGGCGGTCAGTCCGAGGACACAGGCGGTGGCAAGGACGGAGACGGCTCTTCTCATGGCGGATCCTTGATCGTTCGCAGAAGGGAGGCGGGGCGGTACTGCGGAGCTGTGCGATGACTGCGGGGAAGACGGCTAACGGATACGGCGAGGTCGGACGTCCGGTCCGGCTCATGCGTCCCGTGGCCCCGAGCTCTCCCGGAGGACGAGGGTGGGTTCGGCCGGCACCGGCGCGGGTTCCCGCCGGTCGGTGTCGAGTTGGGCGTGCAGCAGCCCGAATGCGGCGCGGCCCAGCCCGTGGAAGTCCATGCGGACGGTGGTGAGGGACGGGGTGACGAAACCGGAGTGCGGTGCGTCGTCGAAGCCGATGACGCTGACGTCGTCCGGGACCCGCCGGCCCGCGTGATGCAGGGCCCGCAGCACACCCAGCGCCAGGTCGTCGTTGCCGCACAGGATCGCGGTGACGTCCTTGTTCCGGGCGAGCTTCTTCCCTGCCTCGTAGCCGGCCTGGGCGTCCCAGCCCTTGCCGGACGGCGGGGGCGGGGTGATGCCGGCCGCTTCCAGTGCCTGCCGCCAGCCCTCGGCGCGGGGACTCGCCAGGCGCCGGGTTCCGGTCGAGGCGGGGATCGCGACATAGTGGACGTTCGCGTGCCCGAGCGCCAGCAGGTGCTCGGTGGCGGTGCGGGCCGCCTCGCGGTCGTCGGCCCACACCGCCGGACGGCTGGGTTTCCGGCCCGGCGGTGGCGCTTCGACCAGCGCCGCGCACGGTACATGCGCCGGTACGCGGTCCAGAGCGGCGGCACCGAGGCGGTCGAAGCCGATGACCACCACGCCGCCACCGGTGTCGGCAGCCGCGGCGATCGTACGGTCCAGATCGTCCTCGGGAGTGACGACCCGTACGCCGAGCGCGTATCCGGCGGCGCGGGACGCCTCCTCCAGGCCCTGCAGGGTGGCTGCGTAACCGTAGAGGACGGTGTTCGACGTGATGACCGTGACCGACCGGGTGACCCCGCTGGCCAGGGCGAACGCGGTGGCGTTGCGCCTGAATCCCAAGGTCTGGATGGCGGCGTCGACCCGCTTGCGGGTCTCCTCCTTGACGTTCGGGTGGCCGTTGATGACCCGCGAAACGGTCTGGTAGGAGACGCCTGCCGCGGCGGCTACGTCGCGGATACTGGCGGCTTTCTGCTGCCCCTGAGGGGGGTCGCCGTGGCCGCCGGAGCTTGTGTGACCGGTCACATCCATGCGAGGATTGTGAGCGGTCACAACGTGGGCGTCAAGAGACCGTAACTGGGGATTTACCTTTCGAACACACCGACTCGAGCGGTACGAACGCTCCCGCCGGACGAGAAACCCCAGCTCGGTGCCCGTACGGGACCCGCAGCACCGAACCGTCCCAGAAGGGGAAATTGCGTTGACCAGTGTCGTAGGAGCAGTCGAGGGATCCCGTGTCTGGTCGCATCCGGCGCTCGGGCTGCACGCCGTCGTCGATGCCTCCGGAGCGGTCCGGCTGGGAAGGCCCGATCAGGACTGGGCCCAACTGGTGCCTCTCGTCGAGGTCACGGCCACCGGGCACGGGCGCATGTGGTCGGGCGAGCGCTTCATCGAGACGGCCATCGGTGAACGGATGACCTACCGCGACCACGAGACCGTGCGGGACGGGAACCTGGAGCGTACGACGATCCGTTTGGCGGACCCGGCGACCGGGCTCGCCGCCGAAGTCACCCTGGACGCGGGCTCCGGCGCGGGCTTCCTGCGCGCGGGCGTACGGCTGGTCAACGAGGGTGCCGAGCCGGTCCGGTTGGAGAGCGTGACGACCCTGACCCTCGGTGGTGTCTCCGACCCCGGCACCGGTCTCGACGGGCTGACCCTGCACTGGGCGGACAACGACTGGCTCGCCGAATGCCGTTGGCGCCGGGCCGACTTCCGCGACCAGGTCGTGCCGCTGACCCGGGCCGCCCACGGCCACGAGGGGCGCGGCTGCTTCGAGCGCTACTCGCAAGGGAGTTGGTCCACCGGCCGGCACCTCGCGATGGGTGCTCTCACCGACCGGGACGGCGGGGCGTGGCTGTGGCAGATAGAGTCCAGCGCGGGCTGGCGCTTCGAGACCGGAGAGCGCGAAGGCGCCGCCTACGTCGCCCTGTTCGGGCCCGACGACGCCCACCACCAGTGGCACCAACTCCTCGCGCCCGGCGAGGAGTTCCACTCCGTCCCGGCCGTCCTGGTCCGCACGGAGAGCGGTGGCCTGGACGCCGCCTTCGCCGCGCTCACGGATTACCGCCGCGGCATCCGCCGCGACCACCCCGACCACCGTCAACTCCCGGTGATCTACAACGACTACATGAACACCCTGATGGGCGACCCCACCACCGAACGGCTCCTGCCCCTGGTGGAGGCGGCGGCGAGTGCCGGTGCCGAGGTGTTCGTGATCGACGCGGGCTGGTACGACGACGACGCCCAGGGCTGGTGGGACTCCGTCGGCGCGTGGGAGGCCGCGCCCAACCGCTTCCCGGGTGGCATTCAGGAGGTCCTGGACGCCATCACGAAGCACGGCATGACCCCGGGGCTGTGGCTCGAACCCGAAGTCGTGGGCGTGCGCAGCCCGTTGGCCGACACACTGCCGCCCGAGGCCTTCTTCCGGCGCGGCGGTGTCCGCGTCACCGAACACGGACGGCACCACCTGGACCTGCGCCACCCGGCCGCCCGCGCCCACCTCGACGAGGTCGTGGACCGGCTGGTCGGGGAGTGGGGCGTGGGCTATCTGAAGCTCGACTACAACGTCAACATCGGCCCGGGAACCGAGAACGGTTCGGAAAGCGCGGGCGCCGGACTGCTGGGACATCACCGCGCCCACCTCGACTGGCTGGCCGGACTCCTCGACCGTCATCCCCAACTGGTCCTGGAGAACTGCGGATCGGGCGGTCTGCGCATGGACTACGCCCAACTCGCCGTCGCCCAGATCCAGTCCACCAGCGACCAGCAGGACCCGCTGCGCTACCCGCCCATCGCCGCCTCGGCAGCCACCGCCGCGACACCGGAACAGGCCGCCGTGTGGGCCTACCCCCAGCCCGACCAGAGCCTGGACGAGATCGCCTTCACCCTCACCGGCGCGCTGCTCGGCCGTATCCACCTCTCCGGCTTCCTCAACCTCATGGACGACGAGCAGTTCGACCTCGTCCGCTCGGCGCTCTCCGTCTACAAGGACATCAGGCCGGAGATCGCTGCCGCGCACCCGTTCTGGCCGCTGGGCCTCCCCGGCTGGGACGACGAGTGGATCGCGCACGGGCTGCGCGGGGAGCGGTCCACGTATGTGATGGTCTGGAGACGCGAGCCGGACAGCGGCGGCGGAACCGACCGCACCCTCACCGTCCCCCACCTGCGTGACGCGCACATCCGCACCACGGTGCTGCATCCGGCGACCGTCGGTGCCGCCGCGGAGTGGAACGCGGTCGACGGGAAGCTGACGGTGTCCCTGCCTCGTGCCAATACCGCGGTCCTCCTGAGGCTGAGCCCGGTCTCCCACGCATGACGTCTTTTGCTGCTTCCCGTCCGGACGGGAAGCAGGGCTGCGGGAAACCGGCCTTTCACCGCAGCCCGCCACCCTGGACTACGCTGCAACATGTCAACCGTCGCTGACCGATGGAGGTGGCGATCACAGGTGCCCGCAGATCTGGCTTTCGACGCGCTCGCCGACCCCGTACGCCGTCAGATCCTGGGCGTGCTGGCCGAACGCGAGGAGTGCACCGTGGGCGAGCTCGCCGAGCAGATCAACAGCATCGGTCGTACGGGAGTCTCCAGCCATCTGCGTGTGCTGCGTGCCGCCGGCCTGGTGACCGAGCGCAAGGCGGGCCGGTTCCGGCACTACTCGATCGATCCGGCCGGTCCCGCACGTGACGTCATCGCGACGCTGCAGGCGTTGTTCCAGGGAGCGCTCGCCGAGGCCGGGCGTGCTGCCGCGACGGCCGACCCCGCAGTCCGGGAGAACAAGGACAGCCGGTCCGCCTGATGAGGTGACGTGATGACCGCACTCCTGCTGCCCGCCGAGGAATGGACCGACGCGTCGCCTGCCGCGACGTTCGCCCTGTTCGGTGCGGGCACCGGCGCGGGCTGGGTGTTCGACGCCGTGTGCGACCGGGTCACGGCGGGCGCGGTGGTGCGGATGGGGGCTCCGCTCGGCGGCCCGGTCGCCGACGTGGTGGAGATCATCGGCCGGATCACCGAGGCACGGCCGCCGTCGTCCGCGAGCGGGTACGGCCATGCCGCCGGACGTGGTGGCCGTATCGAGATCGTGCACGACCAGCCCTGGCGGGGCCGTATCAAGCTGCGTTTCGACGCCGATCGCGGCGGGACCAGGATCCGGCTGTTCGCCGAACTCGACGAGGCCGGACTGGAGTGGCTGATGCGCCGCCGCGGCCTGCCAGCCGGTCGGGGCTCCTCGCCGAACCGGAGCGCACGGCTCCCACCGCCCCCGACCGTCCCTGGACCTCGCCCGCTCCGGACGAGAACCCGCTGGGCGCCTGGTATGTGAAGACCTCGGTCAGCGAGTCCGCCGAAGGCCCGCTGGCCGGTCGTACGGTCGCGGTGAAGGACAACATCGCGGTCGCGGGCGTACCGATGATGAACGGTTCGCGGACGGTCGAGAGCTTCGTCCCACGCCAAGACGCCACCGTCGTACGGCGGTTGCTCGACGCCGGCGCGACGATCGCGGGCAAGTCGGTGTGCGAGGACCTGTGTTTCTCGGGCGCCAGTTTCACCTCGCACCCGGGGCCGGTGCGCAACCCGTGGGACGAGGGCCGCAACACGGGCGGTTCCTCCAGCGGCAGCGCCGCGCTCGTGGCGACCGGTGAGGTGGACCTCGCCCTCGGCGGCGACCAGGGCGGCTCGATCCGCCTGCCGGCCGCCTTCACCGGCATCGTGGGACACGAACCCACCCACGGCCTCGTGCCCTACACCGGCGCCTTCCCCATCGAGCGGACCATCGACCACGTGGGACCGATGACCCGAACCGTCGCCGACGCGGCCACGATGCTGGGCGTCCTGGCCGGCGTGGACGGCTTCGACCCGCGCCAGCCCGACGCGATCGACCCGGTGGACTATCTGACGGCGCTCACCGAACCGGCCTCCGGCCTGCGCGTCGGCGTTGTCACGGAAGGCTTCGGTACGCCGGTGTCGGATCCCGGCGTCGACGACGCCGTCCACGCCGCCATCGATGTACTGGCCTCGGCCGGACTCACCGTGGAGAAGGTGTCGATCTCCTGGCACCTGGACGCCCTGCACGTGTGGAACGTGGTCGCGACCGAGGGCGCCGCCCACCAGATGCTCGACGGCAACGCCTACGGCATGAACACCGAGGACTTCTACGACCCCGAGCTGATCGCCCACTACGCGCAGGGGCGTATCGACCGCGGCGCCACGCTGTCCAGGACCGTCAAACTCGTCGGGCTGTCCGGCCGTTACACCTACGAGGCCGGGGGCGGGAAGTACTACGGCATGGCCCGCCGCCTCCTGCCGCAGGTCCGCGCGGCCTACGACGAGGCACTGGCCCGGTACGACGTGCTCGTCATGCCCACGGTCCCCTACACGGCCAAGGAGATCCCGCCCGCCGACGTCTCCCTGGCCGACTACCTGCACACCGCGCTGTCGATGGTCGGCAACACCGCACCTTTCGATGTGACCGGCCATCCGTCGTGCAGCGTGCCGACCGACCTGGTCGACGGTGTCCCGGCCGGCCTGATGATCACCGGCAGGCGCTTCGACGACGACACTGTGCTGCGCGTCGCGCACACCTTCGAACAGGCGGTCGGCGGATTCCCGGCGCCTCCTGTCGCCGGGAGCCGTTCATGAACGGAGCCCCGGCCTGGCTGACGCCGGGGCGTTCGCGCTGGACCCCGCGTCTGCGACAGGATCCGCCGGACAGGTCCTAGACAGCGGCTGCGGCAGCGTGCAGGTTCTTCGCGGCCAGGGCGAGGCCCTCGGTCTGGGAGTACGCGGCGTCCTCGTGCTCGATGTTGACGGCCATGTCCGGGTCGACCTCGGCGAGGGCGCGCAGGAACTCCGTCCAGTACGCGACGTCGTGGCCTTCGCCGACGGCGACGAACTTCCACGCCGGGTTCTCGGGCCAGGAGTTGCACCAGAAGCCGTAGCCGGTGGGCACCTTGTCGGGTGCGTCGGCGGGGACGCGGGTGAACGATGTGTCGAGCACGCCGCGGATGTCGGCGCCGGGGCAGAGCGTCGCGTCCTTCGCGGCGGCGTGGAAGACCAGCGGGCCCAGCCACTTGATCGAGGCGACGATGCCCATGCCCTGCCACATCAGGTGCGAGGGGTCCATCTCCGCACCGACGTTGGTCGCGCCGGTCGCGTCGACGAGCCGCTTCAGGGTGACCGGGGAGAAGACGAGGTTGTGCGGGTGCATCTCGATGGCGACCCGGACGCCGTTCTCGCGGGCCAGTGCGTCGATCTCCTTCCAGAACCCGACCGCCACCTCCCACTGGTAGTCGAGGACGTCCATGTAGACGCCGTCCCATGGATTCACCACCCAGGAGGGGTACTTGGCGTCGGGGTCGGAGCCCGGAGTGCCGGACATGGTGACCACGTGCCGCACCCCGAGCAGCCCCGCGAGGCGGATCGTACGGCGCAGGTCGTCCGCGTGCTTCGGGCCGACCCCGGGGAGCGGGTTGAGCGGATTCCCGTTGCAGTTGAGGCCGGTCAGCTCCATCCCGCGGTCCGCGAAGGCCGCCAGGTATTCCTCGCGCGCGCTCGCCGAGGACAGCAGCAGGTCGACCGGGCAGTGCGGGGAGGGGATGAAGCCGCCGGTGTTGATCTCGACGGAGGTCAGGCCGTTCTCCTTGAGGATGTCGAGGGCCTCGGCGAGGGGGCGGTCGTGCAGACAGGCGGTGTAGGCGCCGAGCTTGAGGGACATGCGGGTGCTCCTTGGATGAGTGCGGGTGGTCAGACGGCGGGCGGGACGGTGACGGCGGCGCCGCCTGCCTGCGAGGACTCGACGATCGCGCGGATGATCTCCATGGTCCGCAGTCCCTCGGCGAACGAGGCGCAGGCAGGCAGCGGTTCGGCGACTCCCGCGACCTGGTCGAGGAACGCCCTTGCCTGGTAGGTGAAGTTGTCGGCGTTGCTCGCGCCCACACCCGGCGCCTCCATCGGCACCCCGCCCGCGAAGTACGGCAGTTGGGGCCCGGCGATGATCTGCCGGGCACCGCGGGTACGGACGTCGGGCTGGGCGTCGTCGAAGAGGTACTCGGCCGGCCGGTGCTGGTCGAACGCGGCCCGCCCGCCGACCCCGAGGACGTCGAAGGCGAGCCCGTTGGGCAGCCCGAAGCCGGTACGGGTGACGGAGAAGGTGCCGACGAGCCCGGACTCGAAACGGGCCGTGAAGGACGCGGTGTCCTCGTTCTCCACCTCACCGAACTCGTCGGAGACGGGAGCGGCATTGTGCCCGACGACCGCGCCAAGGGGCAGCGGACGCTTGGGGATCTGCGTGGACAGCGTGGCACCGGAGACCGAGGCGATGGGCCCCGCGACGTACTCGGCCGCGTCGATGACGTGCGAGCCGACGTCGCCGAGCGCGCCGGAACCGGCACCGCCCTTGAAACGCCAACTCAGCGGCCCCCTGGGGTCGGTGGCGTAGTCGCACCAGTAGCGTCCGCTGAACAGGGTGAGGTCACCCAGCTCCCCGCGCCGCACATGGCCGCGGATCGCGGCGATGCCGGGGGGAGCGGCGGAAGGTGTACCCGACGGCGGTCACGACATCGGCGGACCGCTCCAACTCGGCCATCGCACGGGCGTCTTCGAGCGAGCCGGCCAGCGGCTTCTCGCACAGCACGTGCTTCCCGGCGGCGACCAGCGCCTCGGCGATCGGCCGGTGCAGCGCGTTTCCCACGACGATGCTGACGGCGTCGATCGTCGGGTCCTCGGCGACGGCCTCCCAACTCGGCAACGCCTTCTCGAAGCCGTAACGGCGGGCGGCGTCCTCGGCGAGCGCGGTGTTGGCGTCGGCTATCGCGGCCAGCCGGACCGGCGGCAGTCCCGCCCCGAAGACGGTGTTGACGTTGCGGTATCCGGCGGCGTGGCTGCGGCCGGCCATACCGGCTCCGATCACCGCGACGGACAAGGGCTTGGCGGACGTGGTCATGAGGTGTCCTTCGAGACGTGATGACAGCTGGAGATGGGGAAGTCGAAGTCGGCCGAGCGCTGCCGGGAGGGCTGCGGCAGGCGGGTGGTGACGACCGTTTTGGGGCCCGTACCGGGCGGAGAGTGAGCTCCGCCCGGTACGGGTGGGGGCAGTGCGAACGTCCCACCGTTCGCACTGCTGACCAGGGCCTCCGACGCGCTCGGCAGATGCGCGAAGTCGGCGTCCGAGGCGAACACGCTTGTCCGGCCGGTGAGTTCGAGGGGATCCCAGAGGAACAAGGTGCTACGACGATGCGGCGAGGTATTCGTCGATGTTCGCGCGCATGAACAGCGAGGACTCCTTGGCCCGTTCCTCCCAGGCGAAGACGCACGCGGTGAGGGTGCCGTCGAAGTCGTTGTCCCGCAGGGCTTGGAACAGCTCGCCGAAGTCGACCTCGCCCTCGCCCATGTCGAGATGCTGGTGGATCCGGGCGGTGGTGCCGGGCGGGTTGAGGATGTAGCGGTTGCCGGAGGACGCGTTGTGGTCGAAGGCGTCGGCCAGGTGGACATGGGTGAGCAGATCGCCCGCGTGCCGGATGATGCCGGGGGCGTCGTCACCGATGTGGAAGGTGTGCGGTGCGCAGTAGAGGAAGCTGACGCTCGGGTGGTTGATGCCCCGGATGAAGTCGACCGCCTGGTGGCCGTCCTCGATGAAGTCGTCGGGGTGTGGTTCCAGGGCCAGCCGGATGCCCTCCTGCTCGAAGAGGGGAAGGAGTTCGTCCATCGACTTCCGGAACTGGGCCTCGCTGCGGTCCGCTTCCTCGGGCCGGCCGTTGAACTCCGAGATCATGCTGTCCACGCCCAGCTCGGCGGCGATCTGGATCGACCGCTTCCAGTAACGTACGGCGGCCTGCCGGGCGTCCTCGTCGGGCCCGGACCAGCGGAACAGCGGGAGCAGGGAGGAGATCCCGACGCCGGCCGCGTCCAACGCCTTGCGGAACTTGCGCACGGTGGCGTCGTCCACACGGGGGTGCCGGAAGAAGGGGATGAAATCCTCTCGGGGTGAGAGCTCGATCCACTCGTAGCCCAACTCGGCCACCACGCCGGGCAGTTCGAGCAGCGGGACATGACGGATCATGTACGGGTCGAGGGCGATCTTCATGAGGGAATGCCTTCGGGTGTAGGGGAGCGGGGGTACGTCTGGTGCCGCCGTCCGCTCGCACGGGGTGGGGCAGTTGCCCGCTGTCGCCGTCAGCCGACTTTGAGCGTGGTCGCTTCGTCGGGGAGTTCTTCGACGTCGAGGCCGCGGACCTGGGACAACTCGTGCTTGAGTGCGGCGAGTTCGGTGCCGCCGGCCATGTGGTTGGTGAGCTCTTCCAGGGTGATCTCGCTGCGTTCGGCGGAGAGTT
>NZ_JALJRY010000061.1 GCF_024519455.1 Streptomyces sp. STR69
GTCAGCAGGCGCCGCTAGCTCAGTTGGTTAGAGCAGCTGACTCTTAATCAGCGGGTCCGGGGTTCGAGTCCCTGGCGGCGCACGCTAGCGATGGCGAGGCATGTTCGCGGAAAGCGCGAACGGCCTCGCCATCGTTGTTTCTGCGCGGCTTCGCCGCGCGTTGTGGGGGCTTCGCCACCCACACCCCCACGCCCGATGGTCCGGGTTTTCAGCTCGGGTCCCCCGGTGGCGTGATCGCCACCCTCCAGGCCCCCGAATCCGTCCGTCCCTCCACCGCCACCCGTACGTTGTCGCCGGGCACGGTGAACGTCTCGCCGAGGGCGATCGGGGCGTCGGCGAGGGGTGGGTAGACCGAGGTCTCCCAGCAGGCCTCGGTGCGGGGGTGGGCGTCGACGACCTCGATCGGGCCGTTTCCGGAGGCCGCGCCGTCGCGTACCCGGTAGACGAGGATGCCCTGTTTGCAGGCCGTGCTGTCGTTGCCGACGGGGCTGCGGGCCTCGAAGGCCAGCGCGCTGTCGGTGCCGGTCCGCACCACGGCCAGCTTGACGCCGAGGCCGAGCCCGAACGCGGGCGATCCGGCGTTGCCGGCCGTCGGGGGCTCGGCGGCCAGGGGTTCCAGGGTCAGCCGGGTCGCACCGGCCCCTCGTACGCACACGACCTGGCGCGGATCCAGCCAGCCCAGCTTCCACTTGTGCCAGGCGAACAGGTCGGGGGCCAGGCCGAATTGACTGCCCATCAGATCCCAGTCGCCGACATACGTGTCCCAGTCGCCCTTGCCGTCCACCGGCCGGTGGTAGAGGTCGGGCAGGTCGAAGACATGGCCGGTCTCGTGGGCGAGGACGAGCCGGTCCGGCGGGTGCTTCTCGAACACGGTGACGACCCGCCGGATGTCTGTGCCGTCGGCCCGCAGCGGGGCGTCCAGGTTGACGACCTTCGTCGCGTCCGAGTCCACCCCGGGCGCGTCCGGATCGGCCACGAAGTAGACGACGTCGTAGCGCGCGAAGTCGACCTGCGGGTCGGCGGCGGCGAGCGCGTCGCGGAGATACGCGGCGCGGTTCACCGGGTTCCAGTCACGTTGTATGGCGTACGACGTCGACGGCTTCGGCATGCGGATCCAGTTCCGCAGCGGGTGCGGGCGGAGCGTGAACCTGCCGTAGGAGGCGCGTTCGTAGAAGCGGGTGGTGGCCGGGAAGTGGTCGGCGGCCAGTTCGGCGGGGGTGGTCCGCGGGGTCGCGTCCGGGAAGGAGAGGAAGATCATCACCGCGTCGAGCGGGCGGACGGGGCGCGGGTAGGCGGCGTTCCAGGTGTCCAGGCCCTCGGAGTGGTGGGCGTCGGTGCGCTTGAGGGCGCAGGGGGTGGACGAGAAGGGCTCGGCGACCGACTGGCTGGACATGATGGAGGTCGCGGCGAGCGCGGACATCGTGGTGAACACGGCCGCGGTGCTGCGCAGTCGGGGGCGCGTCCGCCACTGACCGAGCCCCTTGAGCGCCGCACGGGAGAGCCCCTTGAGGGGGAGCTGACACGGCACGAGGACCTCCGGGAGCGGTTCGCGGGACACCGACACCCAGCCTGTGATGGTTTGTTGGGATACGCCCTGTTTATCTGCACCAGATGAGTGAGCGGGACGCCAGGGACGGCTGAGACACGCCCGGGCTGACATCCGGAAACACTCACGGAACGTCACATGTGGTCGGCCATTTGGCGAACCCGTCCAGGTGCGGGCGGAATCGATCTGCCGGAACGGGCCGTTGTTCCGGGACACTGGAGAGTGGCTGGAAGGGCCGGGGGCCAACCTCTATGATCGGCACACTTTCCTGCACGGACACGGCGCGGCGGCCTCCCACCCGGTCGGCCATCCCGACGAGACCCATCCGAAGATCGAGTGCACTGCGGGAGCGAGCGGTGAGCGGAACGTCCGAAGGGCCGGCACCCGCGGCAGACCTCATCCGGCCGGCCGTAACAGAGAGTAATGACGAGGCATCGCCTCGTGTCAGTCTTCCCGTGGACGGCCGGCTCGGGTCCGCCTTCTCCGCGTCCCCCCTCGCCATGGCCGTCGTGGATCGCAACGGGCTGGTGGTGAGCGCCAACGACATGTTCGGCGCGCTGCTCGGCAAGGGCGGTGCGGCGCTCGCCGGGCTGGTCGCGGCCGATCTGGTGGACCTGAGGTCGGACGCCCGTACCTGGCACGCCTATCGCGAGGTGCTGCGCGGCCGGCAGGCCAAGCTGAGCCGCACCCGCCGGGTCAAGCACCCCGACGGGCACTCCCTGTGGGTGCAGGTGACCGCGGCACCGCTGCCCGCCGCCGAGCACGGTGTGCTGCTGTCACTCACCGACATCAGCGACCGCCGTGAACTCCAGGCGCGGCTACGGCACTTGGAGATGCACGACCCGGTGACCCGGCTGCCCAACCGCACCCTGTTCTTCGAACGGCTGTCGGCCGCGCTGGAGGCGGAGTCGTACGAGCAGGGCGGCACCGGGCGGATCGGCCTGTGCTATCTGGACCTGGACGGCTTCAAGGCGGTCAACGACACCCTCGGCCACCGCGTCGGCGACCGGCTGCTGGCCGCCGTCGCGGAGCGGCTGACGCGGTGCGCGGACGAGGCGGGTCAGGCCCGGGCCACCGCCCCGCTGGTGGCGCGGCTCGGCGGTGACGAGTTCGCGCTGCTCGTCGAGGACTCGACCGGCACCGATCAACTGGCCGATCTCGCCGAGTCGGTGCTCAAGGCGCTGCAGGCGCCCTTCGACCTGTCCGGGCAGCGGCTGTCGCTGTCGGCGTCGATCGGGGTGGTGGAGCGGCAGGCGGCCGGTACGACGGCCACCGGTCTGATGCAGGCGGCGGACACCACGCTGTACTGGGCGAAGGCGGACGGCAAGTCCCGCTGGACGCTGTTCGATCCGGAGCGCAACGCGCACCGCATGACCCGCCAGGCGCTGGCCTCCACCCTCCGCCCGGCCATCGAGCGGGGTGAATTCACCCTGGAGTACCAGCCGTTGGTGGGCATGGAGAACGGACGGCTGCGCGGGGTCGAGGCGTTGGTCCGCTGGAACCACCCGCAGTTCGGCATGCTGACGCCGAATCGGTTCATCGGACTGGCCGAGGAGGACGGCTCGATCGTGCAGCTCGGCCGCTGGGTGCTGGTCACCGCCTGCCGCCAGGCCCGCCGTTGGCAGCTCGACCACCCGGACGAGCCGCCGATCTTCGTGAGCGTCAACGTGGCCGTACGTCAGGTGTGGGACTCGGACCTGGTGGCGGACGTGGCGGAGGTGCTGGCCGAGACCGGACTGGCCCCGCGTCTCCTCCAGTTGGAGCTGACCGAGTCCGCGGTGATGGGCTCGGCGGGGCGGCCCTTGCAGGCGCTCCAGGCGCTCAGCGACATGGGGGTGCGCATCGCCATCGACGACTTCGGCACGGGTTACTCGAACCTGGCGTACCTGAGCCGCCTGCCCGTCTCCGTCCTGAAGCTGGACGGGTCCTTCGTGCGGGGCTTCCAGTACGAGGGCGAGGGCGTCCCGCCGAACCCGGCCGACGAGGTCATCGTCGAGGCGATGATCCAACTCGCCCACCGGCTGGGCCTGTCGGTGACCGCCGAGTGCGTGGAGACCTCGGCGCAGGCCTCCCGGCTGCGCCGGATCGGCTGCGACACCGGACAGGGGTGGCTGTACTCCCGCCCGGTGGCGCCGGATCGTATCTCCGAGTTGCTGGGGACGAAGGCCTGCAATCAGGCTTCCTGACCGGCCGTCAACTCATAGGCGTCGGCGATCAGTTCGTACGAGCGCAGTCGCAGGTCGGCGTTGTGGGCGTGGGACGTGAGCATCAACTCGTCGGCGCCCGTGCGCTTTTGCAGGTCGTCGAGGCCGGTGCGGACCTCGTCGACCGTGCCGTGGATGACGTTGGCGTTCCAGGAGGTGATGAACTCCCGCTCCATGGGGCTGAATTCGTACGCCTCGGCCTCTTCCGGGGTGGGCACGAGCCCCGGGCGGCCGGTGCGCAGCCGGACCATGTTGAGGGCGGCGGCCAGCACCTGGCGGCGGGCCTCCTTCTCGTCGTCGGTGGCGAGGGCGGAGACACCGATCAGGGCGTACGGCGCGTCGAGCACCGCGCTCGGGCGGAAGGACTCGCGGTAGAGGTCGAGGGCCGGGACGGTGTTCTGCGCGGAGAAGTGGTGGGCGAAGGCGAAGGGCAGGCCGAGCATGCCGGCCAGGCGGGCGCTGAAGCCGGAGGAGCCGAGCAGCCAGATCGGGGGGCGGTGCGGGGACTGCACGCCACCGGGAGAGGTCGACTGGATCGGGCCCGGCACCGCGTGGATGCGGGCGTAGGGGTGGCCGTCCGGGAAGTCGTCGTCCAAGAAGCGGGTGAGTTCGGCGAGTTGCTCGGGGAAGTCGTCGGCACCTTCGTTGAGGCGCTCGGTCCGGCGCAGGGCTGCCGCGGTGGCGCCGTCGGTGCCGGGGGCGCGGCCGAGGCCGAGGTCGACGCGGTTCGGGGCCAGCGCCTCCAGGGTGCCGAACTGTTCCGCGATGACGAGCGGGGCGTGGTTCGGGAGCATGACGCCGCCCGAGCCGAGGCGGATGCGGTCCGTGTGGGCGGCGAGGTGGGCCAGGATCACGGCGGGCGAGGAGGAGGCGACGCCCGGCATCGAGTGGTGCTCGGCGACCCAGTAGCGGTGGAAGCCGCGCGATTCGGCGAGCTTCGCGATCCGCACGCTGGTGCGCAGCGCGTCGGTGGCGGTGCGGCCGGCGCCCACGGTCACCAGGTCCAGTACGGAGAGGGGGACGGGGGCGGTGCCCTGCGCCGTACCCCGGATCTCGTCGGTCGCGCTCCGGACCTCGTCGTCTGCCGCCACGGTGGGTGCCTCCTGTTGTGAGCTGTGCGGTGTCTGGTCGGACTAACAGGAGGCTGTCTCCGCTTTATTCCCGAGCGGTCCGCCGGACGGGGCGCGACACCGGCCTCACCGAGAGAGACAGGGTGACGACGGTCCGTACGGGCGTCCGTGTTGACGAAGGTGCGTTCGAGTGCGAGCGTGGGCAATCCGCGCATGTCAGACGGCCGCGCCCCGGTTGTCCTCCGCGAGAAACGGCTCCGCATGACCGCAACTCCCGCTGTCCCGCCCACCCTTCTCGTCCTGGACGCCGACCCGCTCCCCCGCCTCGGAAAGCTCACCGGCCGCGTGCGTGTGAAGCACGCCGACGCGTCGACACTCGCGGAACAACTGCCCTCCGCCGACGTCCTGTTGGTGTGGGACTTCGCCTCGCGCGCGGTGCGCTCCGCCTGGCCGGGCGAGGGTCCGCGACCGCGCTGGGTGCACACCGCCAGCGCCGGCGTGGACCACCTCATGTGCCCCGAACTCGCCGACTCCGACACGGTGGTGACGAACGCGCGCGGGATCTTCGACGATCCGATCGCCGAGTACGTCGCCGCCCTCGTCCTCGCGATGGCCAAGGACCTGCCGAGGACACTGGACCTCCAGCGCGAGCGGACCTGGCGGCACCGCGAGGCGCAGCGGGTGGCCGGGACCCGTGCCTGTGTGGTCGGCTCCGGGCCGATCGGGCGGGCAATCGTCCGCGTCCTCAAGGCACTTGGTGTGACGACCGCGCTCGTGGGCCGCACCCCGCGCACCGGGATCCACGGCCCCGGCGAACTCGACCGCCTGATGGCCCGCGCCGACTGGGTGATCTCCGCGGCCCCGCTCACCGACGAGACCCGGGGCATGTTCGACGCCCGCCGGTTCGGCTGTATGCAGCCCTCGGCGCGGTTCATCAACGTGGGACGCGGACAACTCGTCGTGGAGGACGCGCTCGCGGAGGCGCTCACCAAGCACTGGATCGCGGGCGCCGCGCTGGACGTCTTCGAGACCGAACCCCTCACCCCCGACAGCCCGTTGTGGCAGGTCCCGGGGCTGATCGTCTCCCCGCACATGAGCGGCGACACGGTCGGCTGGCGGGACGAACTCGGCACGCAGTTCGTGGAGTTGTACGAGCGCTGGGCGGCGGGCAAGCCGCTGCGGAACGTGGTCGACAAGAAGCGCGGGTACGTACCGGGTCACTGAACTCCCAAGCCTGGAGGGCCGGATGACGACCGAACTCACCGAGCTGACCGCCGTGGAACTCCTGGACGGCTACCGCAAACGGGAGTTCAGCCCCGTGGAGGCGACCCGCGCGACCCTCGACCGGGCGGAGGAGATCCAGCCCGTCGTGAACGCGTTCGTACGGCTGGACGCGGAGGACGCGTTGGCGCGGGCGGCCGAGTCGGCGGAGCGCTGGCGGCGCGGCGAGCCGGCCGGGCTGCTGGACGGGGTCCCGGTCACCGTGAAGGACATCCTGCTGCAGCGCGGCACCCCGACCCTGCGCGGCTCCAGGACCATTGCGGAGCAGGGCAGTTGGGACGAGGACGCGCCCTCCGTCGCCCGACTCCGCGAACACGGCGCGGTGTTCCTCGGCAAGACGACGACCCCGGAGTTCGGCTGGAAGGGCGTCACGGACTCCCCGCTGTCCGGCATCACCCGCAACCCGCACGACCCCTCGCGGACGGCAGGCGGTTCAAGTGGCGGCAGCGCGGCGGCCGTTGCCCTCGGCGCGGGCCCGTTGTCACTGGGCACGGACGGCGGCGGCAGCGTCCGTATCCCCGCGTCCTTCTGCGGGATCTTCGGCCTGAAGCCGACGTACGGCAGGGTGCCGCTGTACCCGGCGAGCGCGTTCGGCACGCTGTCGCACGTCGGCCCGATGACCAGGGACGCGGCGGACGCGGCGCTGCTGCTGGACGTGATCGGCGTACCGGACGCCCGCGACTGGTCGTGCCTGGACCGCTCGCCGGGATCTTTCACGGAGGCGCTCGCGCACGGCATACAGGGCCTGCGGATCGCGTACTCCCCGTCCCTCGGCGGCCAGGTCGCGGTCCGTCCGGCGGTCGCGGCGGCGGTGCGGCGGGGCGTGGAGCGGCTGGCCGCCCTCGGCGCGTACGTCGAGGAGACCGATCCCGACCTCACGGACCCGGTGGACGCCTTCCACACGCTGTGGTTCAGCGGGGCGGCCCGCGGCACCCAGAAACTCGCCCCGCGGCAGCGGAAGTTGCTCGACCCCGGACTGCGGGAGATCTGTGCGACGGGAGCGGGCATCTCCGCGCTGACCCACCTGGCGGCGGTGGACGTCCGCGCGGAACTCGGCCGCCGCATGGGCCTGTTCCACGAGCGCTACGACCTCCTCGTCACGCCGACCCTCCCGATCACCGCGTTCGAGGCCGGAGTCGAGGTCCCGAAGGGCTCCGGGTACCGCCGCTGGACGGGCTGGACCCCGTTCACGTACCCCTTCAACATGACCCAGCAGCCCGCCGCCACCGTCCCCGTGGGGAACGACGGGGACGGGCTGCCCATCGGGATGCAGATTGTGGCGGCCCGGTACCGGGACGACCTGGTGCTGCGGGCGGCGCACGCGCTGTTCGGAATCCGGGGCGCATAACCCGTTTGCGATCGGGTAGCCGCGCGCCCATGGCTCCACCACATGGGAAAGACAGACACACATCCGGCCACGCGCCGGGTCACACCCGTCGGGCACTGCTCGCCGGGGTGGCGGCGGCCGGTGCGCTGGGCGCGGCCGGCTGCAGCCGCGTGGCCACCGCGTCGGCCGCGGGCGGTGGCGATCTCCTCGACCGGCTGAAGGCGCAGGGCGTCGTACGGCTGGGCATAGCGGGTGAGATCCCGTTCGGGTACATCGACAGGGACGGTCAACTGACCGGTGAGGCACCGCAGTTGGCGAAAGCAATTTTCAAGCGGCTCGGCGTCGGCAAGGTGCAGCCCGTGCCCACCGAGTTCGGCTCGCTCATCCCGGGGCTGAACTCGCAGCAGTTCGACGTCGTGGCCGCCGGCATGTATGTGACCCCGGAGCGCTGTGAGCAGGTCATCTTCGCCGATCCGGACTACCAGGTGCTCGACTCCTTCGTGGTCCGCAAGGGCAACCCGAAGGGACTGCACACGTACAAGGACGTCGTGGCGAAGAAGGCCAGGTTCGCCACCGGCACCGGGTACGCGCAGATCCAGCACGCCGTCGACGCCGGGTACGAACAGGGCGACATCCTGATCGTCCCGGACCAGGTCGCCGGGCTGAACGCCGTAGAGGCAGGGCGTGTTGACGTCTTCGCCGGTACGGCGCTCACCACCCGTGCCGTCGTGCGGAAGTCGGCGAAGGCCGAGTCGACCCGGCCCTTCGCACCGCTCGTCGACGGGAAACCGCGGGTCGACGGGGGCGCGTTCGCGTTCCGCCCGACCGAGTCGAGGCTGCGCGACGCCTTCAACGTCGAGCTGCAACTGCTCAAGAAGAGCGGGGAGTTGTTCCGCATCCTGCGGCCCTTCGGGTTCACCGAGGCCGAGATGACCGACCTCACCGCGAAGGAGCTCTGTCGCGGATGACCTCAGGCCTTTGGGAACTCGTCCTCAAGGGGATCTGGACCACCGTCCAACTCCTCTTCCTCAGCGCGCTGTTGGCGACCGCCGTATCCTTCGTCGTCGGCGTGGCCCGCACCCACCGGCGGTGGATCGTCCGCTTCCTCGCCGGTTTCTACACCGAGGTGTTCCGCGGCACCTCCGCCCTCGTCATGATCTTCTGGGTGTTCTTCGTGCTGCCGGTCGCCTTCGGCTGGCAACTCGTCCCGCTGTGGGC
Organism: Streptomyces sp. STR69; assembly: GCF_024519455.1. Taxonomy (GTDB): domain Bacteria; phylum Actinomycetota; class Actinomycetes; order Streptomycetales; family Streptomycetaceae; genus Streptomyces. The sequence goes on from NZ_JALJRY010000061.1 coordinate 8,647, forward strand.
GGGCACCCTCGCACTCGGGCTGACCTACGGGGCGTACGGCTCGGAGATCGTGCGCGGGGCGCTGGGCGCGGTCGACCCGGCTCAGCAGGAGGGCGGAGTCGCGCTCAGCTTCACACCCTGGCAGCGGATGCGGCTGATCCTGCTGCCGCAGGCGGTGCCGGAGATGATCCCGCCCTTCAACAACCTGCTGGTCGAACTGCTCAAGGGCACCGCCCTGGTGTCCGTCATGGGCATGGGCGATCTCACCTTCAGCGCCAACCTGGTACGGCTCGCGCTGCAGCAGAGCGCGGAGATCTACACGTACATCCTGCTGATCTACTTCGTGATCGCCTTCACCCTCACCCGGCTGATGCGCGGGCTGGAGAAGAAGCTGAGGGCCGGGATCGGCAAGGGGCCCGCGAGCAGCGAGTCCAAGGGCGGTCGGCCCGTGGGGGTCGGAGGTGGGGTCGCGTGAACTGGGACTGGAACGCCGTACACGACTTCATGCCGTACTTCTGGGACGGACTGGCCGTCAGTCTGCAGGCGCTGCTCCTGGGGTCGTTGATCTCGTTCGGGCTCGGGCTGGTGTGGGCGCTGCTGATGCGGACGCCAACTCGCTGGCTGCGCTGGCCGGTTGGGGTCGTCACCGAGTTCGTGCGGGACACCCCGCTCCTGGTGCAGCTGTTCTTCCTCTTCTATGTGCTGCCGGAGTGGGGGCTGACCTTCTCCGCGCTGACCACCGGTGTCCTCGCGATCGGGCTGCACTACTCGACGTACACGATGCAGGTCTACCGCGCCGGTATCGAGGCGGTGCCCGTCGGCCAGTGGGAGGCGGCGACCGCGCTGAACCTTCCGGTGCGCCGGACCTGGACGGCCGTGATCCTGCCGCAGGCGATCCGCCGGGTGGTCCCGGCCCTCGGCAACTACGTGATCGCGATGCTCAAGGACACCCCGATCCTGATGGTGATCACCGTGCTCGAACTGATGGGCCAGGCCCGGCTCTTCTCCCAGGAGCACTACCGGTTCACCGAGCCCATCACCGTGATCGGGGTCGCCTTCGTCCTCATCTCCTACCCCGCCTCTCTGCTGATCCGAGCCCTGGAGCGACGCCTTGTCCACTGACACGCCCCTGATGAACGATCCCGACGCAGGCGCCAACCCCCCGGTGGACGGCAGCGAGTTGATCCGCCTGGACCACGTCACGAAGCGCTTCGGGTCCAACACCGTGCTCGACGACCTCGACTTCTCCGTCGCGTCCGGCAGGCACGTCACCCTGATCGGCCCCTCGGGGTCGGGCAAGACCACGATCCTGCGACTGCTGATGACCCTGACCGAGCCGGACGAGGGGACGATCACCGTCGACGGGGAGCGGCTCTTCCCCGCGCCCGAGAAGCGGGTCCGCGAGATCCGCAAGAAGATCGGGATGGTGTTCCAGCAGTTCAACCTGTTCCCGAACATGACCGTACTGCGCAACATCACCGAGGCACCGGTCACCGTCCTGGGCCTGCCCAGGGACGAAGCGGATGCGCGCGCACTGGAGTTGCTGGACCTGGTCGGCCTCGCCGACAAGGCCGGCGCCCGCCCGACCCAGCTGTCCGGCGGCCAGCAGCAGCGGGTCGCGATCGCGCGGGCGCTGGCGATGCGCCCGCAGGTGCTGCTGCTCGACGAGGTGACCTCCGCACTGGACCCGGAGCTGGTCGCGGGCGTGCTCGACGTGCTGCGGGACATCGCCCGCACCACCGACATCACCATGCTCTGTGTGACCCACGAGATGAATTTCGCCCGGGACATCTCCGACCAGGTCCTGATGTTCGACGCGGGCAAGGTCATCGAATCGGGCCCGCCGGAGCGGATCTTCGGCGATCCGGAACACCGGCGGACCCGGGAATTTCTCGGCGCGATTCTTTGACGTTTGTTCAACTACGCCGAGTGAACAACCGAACACCCAAGGTCTACGCCACGTGGCATGCCGTAGGCATATGCCAAAGGTTCCGCGTCCCAGTTGGGAGGGCATGAGCAGGGACACAATCTCGCCAACAGCCGCTCCACATCAGCCGTTTGACAGCTATCGTGGAAGGGATTCGCTGTCCGGTATCACGGCCCAAAAAGCGAGCGCAGGGAGAAACACCGTGGCGCTGATGCACGAGCCGACCGCTCCCTACCACTCGGTACAGGACGCACTGCGCATCCTGGAGACCGTCGCGGGACACACCACCGGTGTCACGGACACCGAACTGGCCCGCCGCACCGGCCTCGGCGTCGAGCGCCTGACCATACTGCTGCGGACACTGCGCCGCGAGGGCTACGTCGAGCAGCTCACCGACGGCGCCTACGTCACCGGCGAGGCCCTGGGCCGGCTCGGCTCCGCGGCCGGCCGGGACCAGGCGGTGCGCGAACAGATCCAGCGGACCCTGGACCGGCTGCGCGATTCCCTCGGCGCGGCGGTCTACGTCAGCCGGTACGTCGACGGCGAGGTCACGATCACCCAGTACGCGGCCGGACCCACCACCCCCGCGGTCAACGAGTGGGTCGACTTCCGCTTCTCCGCGCACGCCACCGCGCTCGGCAAGAGCCTGCTGGGCCAGCTCGACCACAACGGCCGCCGCGACCATCTCTCCCGGCACAAGATGGCCCGCCTCACCTCGCGCACCATCACCAGCGACAAGCTGCTGCTCTCCCGCCTGGAGACCCAGCCGCCGACCGTCCCCCACCTCGACCTCCAGGAGTACGCGGTGGGCACGGTCTGCGCGGCCGTCCCGATCACGGCGGGCTCCTCGGTGGGCTGCCTGGCCCTGTCCCTCCCGGTCGAGCACGCCCACCGCCTCCGCCAGGCGGCGGACACCCTGAACCGCGAGGCGGGCCCGGTACTGCTGTCCCTGGCGATCTAGCGGCTGCTCCGGTGCTGGTTCGGAGCACCCCTCCGGACCAGGTAGTATTTTTCTCGTCGCCCTCCGCGAGACTCAGATCCAGCGGAAGGCGTGAGTCATGCGCCGCTAGCTCAGTTGGTTAGAGCAGCTGACTCTTAATCAGCGGGTCCGGGGT
>NZ_JALJRY010000062.1 GCF_024519455.1 Streptomyces sp. STR69
TGGCCTTGTCGGCCAGCTCCAGGATCGGCGGCTGGTTCTCGGCCTGGTCACCGCCGCCGAGCGCGCCGGCGCCGACGAAGCGGGTGAAGTCGAAGTCCCGGCTGCCGGTGACCTTGATGGTGGCGCGCACCGGCTGGACGCGCTTGGCGGCCGGCCAGTCGGCGGTGGGCCGCGCGGAGTCGGTGGCGGGTGCCGGGCGGTCGGCCGCCGCGACGGTGCTGGGGACGGAGGGCACGAGGGCCACTGCCGCGAGAACGGCGAGCGGCATGAGGGTGCGTTTTCGGCTCTGCATAGTCGGATCGTTGCCAGAGACCCGGCAACGGCGCGCGCGGAGTCGTCCGAACGTACGGCCGTAACACCCGAACGGGCGTCCCGTCTTTGCGCTGCCGGCGTGACCGAGACAGGGTCGGACGTCACCTGGAACTCGATGGCCTCCAGCGTCCTATGGCTGTCCTCGGCAGCCTGCTCCGGGACCGTGGCCTGCGTCGGCCGCTCCTGGCCGACGACTCTGTCCCGGCCTGCGGAACGTATCCGACTGGGCCGCCGTGGCCGCAGAGGAGCCGCCGGGATTGGCTGGGGGTCCGCCGTCCGCACTCCGGGCTGCCGCGGGATCGCGTTCAGCCCGCTGTGACACGGGCGTTGACCCGTCGCATCCAGTCCCGGTCGGTGCGCCACATGGGGTGGTGCGGAGCCGCGTTGGAGGTCAGGACGACGCCCTGGAATCCGACCGCGAGGCAGCGGTCGACGACGAACTCGGCGATGTCCTTGCCAACGGCGTCCTCCTCGAAACGGGTCAGGAGAGGGGTGTATCCCACGACGCCTTCGCCGAGGACGGCGGGGATGCCGCGGCGACGGGCGAACTCGGCAACGGAGTCGACCCATTGGGCCAGGGTCTCCCGCATGTCCTGCCGGTGTGCCGGATAGTTCTCGTAGAGCCACAGGTCCCAGCGGTCGGGGTCCACCCAGTCGAGCGCGTAGAACAGTTCGCGGGGGATCCCGGTGGCGGCCAGTCGCCAGGGTTCGTCCGGCTGGTAGTCGGTGAAGGCGGGCGCGTCCGGGCGCAGCATGGCGGCCAGTTCGGGGGTGGGCCAGGTGGCAGTCTCGGGCGCCGCTTCGGTGCCGTGCCCGAGCCCCGCCGCCTCGTAGAGCGCGCCGAGGACGCCGTAGACGTAGAAGTGGAAGTGTGCGATCTGCGCCTGCTCGGGCAGGTCGTCGAGTTCGCCGGGCCAGGGCTCGCCCAGGGAGTAGGTCACGGGGATGGTGGGGTGGCGCGCTCGCAGCAGCTCGACGGCGCGTTCGAGGGGGCCGCGCAACCGGGCGTAGTGGCCGGCGGTGCCGTCGGCCGGTACGAGGGAGCAGTTGTCGACCTCGTTGTGCACCTCGACGTAGGCGACGCGGTCGGCCAGTCCGCGCTCGGTGAGGAAGTCGAGCAGCGCGGCGAGGGCTTCGGCCACGGCCTCGGCGCGGTCCGGGCCGGGTACGGCGGCCAGGGCGCGGTGCCAGGTGTCGGTGTCGGCGAAGCTGGGGGACTGCTGGTACTCCCACGAGGACACGATGACCTTGCAGTCGTGGCGGGCCGCTGCCTCGAACAGCTCCACGAGCCGGCGGCGGCCGTCCAGCGGATAGCCGCCGCGCACGTTGTACCAGCGGGTGCGCTGCCCGAACTGCTCGCCCAGGCCGCGTACTTGGATGGACTCCGGCTCCTTGACGCGTCCGGAGAACAGCAGGAAGGGCATGGCGCAGATGCGCACGGTGTTGAATCCGCGGTCCACCGTCTCGGCGAAGGCGCGGTCGAGGTCGGCGAAGGGCTCGCCCGGTCCCGCCTGCGTGTACCAGCTGAAGTCCCACAGGGTGATGGCGAGTCGGCCCGTGCTGCCGGGTGTGGTGGCTTGCAGCTGTGCGGTGGTCATGAGGTCACCCGTCGTTCGTGTGCGGTAGGACGCCGTCGGCGGCTCGGTACTGCCCGTTGGAACCGTCAGACAACCATCCACTGGTAGTTCGCGCCGGTGGCACAGGTCGACTGGTCCAGGGCCGCGCCGTTGTCGGTGGACGCTCCGGCGACCTCAAGGCATTTGCCGCTGTTGACGTTGGTGAAGGTGACGTAGCCGCCGATCACCGGGGTCTTCGTCCACAGCTGGTTCGAGGTGCCCGTGCACGTCGACTGGACGGCCACCGCCCCGTTGGCGGTGGAGGCGCCGGAGATCTGCAGGCATTTACCGCTGTTGACGTTGACCAGTTTGTAGTTGGAGCCGACGGCGGTCTGCACCCACTGCTGGTTGGCGCCGGAGTTGCAGTTGCCGGAATTGACCGCTGCCCCGTCCGCCGTGCTCAGGGACCAGACGTCCGCGCACTTGCCGCTGTTGCGGTTCAGCAGATGGTTGTTGGCGGCCCCGAGCGGGCCTGCGATGACGGGCCAGCCGCCCGCGAAGGTCACCTGACGGATGTCGAGGGTCTCCTGGCCGGAGTTGTCGCCGTCGTAGTAGTGGTAGGCGAGGAACTTGGACGCGCCGTCGTCGAAGGCGTCGGCACCGCCTGCCGCCACCTTGGGGTAGGCGCCGGTGAGGACGGTGGTTCCGCCGTTGGACGCCATGTCCGTGCCGCTCTGGTCGAGGTAGGGGCCGGTGATGCTGGTGGACCGTCCGACCACGGTGTAGTAGGTGCTGCTGGTCCCGCTGCAGCACAGGCCCTTGGAACCGAAGAGGTAGTAGTAGCCACCGTTGAGGATGATCGTCGGGTTCTCGATTCCGACGGCGATGTGCCAGAGGTTGTTGTCGGTGGTGGAGAGCTTGCCCGTGGTCTGGTCCAGGACGTGCATGTAGGTGCCGCTGCCGGTCCAGGAGCCCCAGGAGATGTAGAGCCGGCCGTCGGGGCCCCAGTCGACGTTGGGGTCGATGGGGTAGTTGACGTCCGTGACCATGCCCTGGTCCGTCCAGGGGCCTTCGATGTTGGTGGCGGTGGCGAGGCCCATGACGGCGTACGAGGTGCCCCAGAGCGAACCGGCGTAGTACAGGTGGTAGGTACCGTTGAAGTACTTGATGTCGGGGGCCCAGATGTTCGGCGGGGTCGAGCCGAGTTTGCTCGTGATCCAGGACGGGGTCGTCCCCCAGACGTTGCCCACCTTGGTCCAGCCGGTCGCCGCGGTGGCGTCGCACGTCTTGCGGATGGTGATGGATCCGCTGGGGTTGAGCGAGTCGTTCTCGAATCCGGTGGAGAAGCCGTAGTAGCAGCTCCCCACCTTGATGACACTCGGGTCGTGCATACGGATGTCACCGCTGAGGGCCTTCGCCTGGCCGGCGGTGACCAGACCTATGACGGCCACGAGGGCGGCCAGGATCGCGGCGAGGATGGAAGAGCTGCGCCGTCCACGGATTCCGGGGTATGCGCCTCCGGTGCGATGGCTGGTCATACGAGACTCCTTTGTGTCGCTGATGTGTGGGTGAGTACGACCGCGCCGCCGGGGTGCGGGCTTCGGTTCGCGCAGGTCAGCAGCCGGGTTCGGCCCGATACGTTCCCTCCGGCAGCCCCGCCGTCAGGGTTCGGGGCACGCCTGGACCGTAGGTGTCCAAGCGAGCGGCGGAGGCGTCGGTACACCGTTCTGGGGCGGGACGTCGGGGCCGGCTGTCATGACTTCGCGACTCCCTCGACGGTGAGAGAAGGACGGCGGGCGGGGTCTGTGTGCGCGGGAGCCGGCCATGTGCTCCGGCGCGGAACCGGAGTACATGGTCAGGCCTGTCGGCCGGTACGGCTGCGCGGGGTGTCGCCGCGTGGGCTGGCATGCAAGAGCCGAAGGGCGGATTGATACGCTTCAATCGCTTCGGCGGTGTGAGGCTGGCATTCTCCCGGCGTGACGTCAAGGGTTCGTGCACTCGTCCCGCAGGCCGCAGCCCATCCCGCGCCGCGGTGCCGCTCTCGGAGCCGGACCCGGCGAGCGAAGGGGCAGTGGGAGTGCGGCACTTCGCGGCGTGCGGCAGCGGAGTGCCGTGACCTGTACATACGCGTGGGCTTCCACCGAGTTTCAGGGCGTGCCCGACGGAGACGTTGGAGCGCTTTAACGGAAGCATGTATCCTGCGCCTGTTCACACCGGCCTGGCCCGTCAATCCGCGTCCAGGCCGATCGAGACCGGAAGTCGAGGAGCGTCGTGGCAGCCGCAGGTCCACGGGCAAACGGGCACGCCGGTCCGAGCATGCAGGACGTCGCGAAGGCCGCGGGCGTCTCGCTCGGCACGGTGTCCAACGTCCTGAACCATCCGGCCAAGGTCAGCCCCGTGACGGCGCAGCGTGTGCGCGAAGCCATCACCCGGCTGGGTTTCGTACGCAACGACGCGGCCCGGTCACTGGCATCCGGGTCGAACGACAGCGTCGGCATGGTGCTCGCGGACATCGAGAACTCACTGTTCATCGACATGGCGCACGGCGCCCAGGAGGCGGCCCGCACGGCAGGCCTCAACCTGCTGCTCGCGAACACGACGTGCGACATCGGACTCCAGAACGAGTACCTGGACGTCTTCGACGAGGCCCGGGTGACCGGCGTGCTGCTGGCCCCCATGGAGGACTCGACCGACGGCATCGCCAGGATGCGTTCGCACGGCCGCCAGATCGTGCTCCTCAACTACTCGCCGAAGCCGGGCACATGCTGTTCGGTGCTGGTCAACAACGAGCACGTGGGGTATCTCGCGGCCCGCCACCTCATCGACACCGGACGTACCCGGCTGGCGTACGTGGTCGCACACGACGACTACCAGCCGGTGCGCGACCGGCGCCGAGGGGTACGCGCGGCGGTCGAGGAAGCCGGCGCCCGCGTGACGCTGGAGGAGATCGACAGCGCCGGCCTGACCACGGCGCACGGACATCTGGTCGGCAGGGCCCTCGCCGGACGGAAGTCCGCCGACCTGCCGGACGGCCTCGTCGTCGTCACCGACGAACTGGCCAACGGCATCGTCCACGAACTGCACACGGTGGCCGGCATCGGCGTACCCGACCGGGTCGCGGTCATCGGGTGCGAGAACAACCGGACGGCCGGTTCCGCGGCCGTGCCCCTGACCGCGGTGGACCTGCCGGGGCGGGCGATGGGGCAGGAAGCGATGCGGCTGCTGATGGACGAGGTCGCCTCGGGCGCGCAGCACCGGCATGCCACCGTCGTACTCGAACCCGAACTGGTCGTCCGCGCCAGCGCGCCGCACTGAATCCGTAGTCCGTAGCCGTCACCGACCCTCAAGGGCTCGCCCTCCGGCGTGCCCGATTCCGGGCGTTGTGCGCACATTGCGGTTCGGAAATGCCGGCGAATCATCCTTGACATGGTCGCGTAGCGGGCCGTAGGTTCCGGGGCAACATTGAAGCGCTTCAATGCGCTGTGCACCGCGAGGAGCAACCCCGTGCACCACACCCTCAAGCCCCGCAGCCTTGCCGCCCTGGCAACCGCCACGTCCGCCGGTCTTCTGCTGAGCGCCTGCGGCGGCGGTTCGAGCGCGTCGGGCAGCGGCGCCCAGGAATACTCGCTCACCATCAACGACGACAACCACATCGTGCAGCAGGAGCTCAAGACCCTGAGCACCGGCGCGTGCAAGACGCAGAACTCGGCTCTGCCGCTGAAGATCCAGACGCTGCCGATCAGCAACGTCGACCAGAAGGTGCAGCTTCTCGCCGGGCAGAACGCGCTGCCCGCGCAGTTCGCGGCGGGAGGCACTCCGGCCCTCACCAAGACGCTGGACAAGGCCGGGCAGGTCCTCGACCTGGAGAAGACGCTCAAGGACCTCGGGGTGTGGGACGACATCCAGCCCGCCGCGGTCAAGACGGTGGAGAACCTGTACGGCAAGTTCAACGTGATGCCCTACCAGTTCAACATCGAGGGCATCTGGTACAACAAGAAGCTTCTCGCCGCGAACAACATCGCCGTCCCGACCACGTATGACGAACTGGTCGCGGCGGCAGCCAAGTTGAAGAGCTCGGGGGTCACCCCGTTTGCCGCGGCCGGCAAGGAGGGGTGGCCCCTCACCCGTCTGGTCAGCAGCTACCTCTACCGCGAACTGGGGCCCGACGCCCTGCAGGCGGTCGCGGACGGCAAGGCCAAGCTGACCGACCCCGCATACGTCAAGGCCGCCCAGGCCATCGCCGACCTCGGCAAGGCGGGCTACTTCGGCAAGGGCGTCGGATCCCTCGACTACGACACCGCCGCGCAGCAGTTCCTGACCGGCAAGGCCGCGATGTACTACATGGGCAGCTGGGCGCTCGGCGACTTCAACGACAAGACCAAGAACAAGGTCGGCGCGGCCAACGTGGGCTTCATGCCGTTCCCGACCGTGTCCGGTGGCAAGGGGTCCGCGGACCAGATCCCGGCCAACGTCGGTCTCCCGGTCGCCGTCTCGGCGAAGGCGTACAACTCCAAGGTCGGCGACTGGCTCGCCTGCACCGCGAAGAACTACGGCGCCGGCTCGCTCAAGGACCAGGGCACGGTCTCCGGGTTCAAGCCCAACGGTGACACCGGCACGCTGCCGGTCCTCACGCAGACGGTGCAGGACACCATCACGAAGACCACGACCAGCACCCTGTGGTTCGAGGCGCTGTTCAACACGAAGGCGACCGCGACCAGCCAGACGAACGCCGCGCCGCTGGTCAACGGGTCACTCTCCGCGAAGGACTTCATGAAGAAGGTCCAGGCAGACCTCGACAACGGCTGATCGTCCGTCAGCCGCCAACTGCCGCCGCACCGCACCGCACCCTTCGAAAGAGCCGTCATGCGTTCAGTTCTGGGAGACCGCCGCGCCCTCGCCATCCTGCTGGGTCCGGCGCTGCTCGTGTACACACTGGTGATGCTGGTGCCGATGGGCTGGTCCCTGGGCTACACCTTCTTCAAGGGGAACGTCATCGAGGGGTTCACCTTCGACGGGTTCGGCAACTTCGAGAAGCTGTGGCACGACCCGCAGGCGCACTCGGCACTGTGGTTCACCTTCAAGTACGGAGTCGTCGTCAGCGTCGGGCAGGTGCTCTGCGGATACCTGCTCGCCCTGCTCTACGTGTTCGTCCTGCGCAAGTCGTCCGCGGTGATCCGCACGCTGGTCTTCTTCCCGGTGATCCTTCCGACGGTCGCCGTAGCCCTGATGTTCCAGAAACTCTTCGCCGTGGCACCGCAGAACGGCCTGGCCAACACCGCCGTCGAATCGCTCGGCATCCACCACGGGGACTGGTTCGCCAGCGGCGGCGGGTCCTTCCTCGTCCTGGTCGTGATGGACGTGTGGCGCTCCATGGGCTTCTACGGCGTGCTCATCTTCGCGGGACTGCTCGACATCCCCGAGGAAACCCTTGAGTCCGCGCGGATGGACGGCGCCACGGGATGGCGGCTGATCCGGCACGTCGTCCTGCCGCTGTCCTGGCCGGTGGTCCTGGCGTCGGCCGTGTTCAGCATCAACGGCACCCTCAAGGTCTTCGACTCCGTCCTGGCCCTGACGAACGGCGGGCCGGGCAGCGACACGACACCCCTGACGCTGTACATGTTCCGCACCGCGTTCTCCTACGGCGACTACGGCTACGGCAGCACCATCGCCTCGCTGCTCACCGTCGTCTGCCTGGGCGTCTCCCTCCTCATCTTCCGCTTCTCGCGACGCGACCCGACCAAGGGCTGAACCCCCATGACCGACACCCTGACAGCGCCGCCGCGGAGACCTCTCACCCGCCCGCCGACAACCGCCCTTCCGAAGAGCCGGCACGTCCGGCGTCTGGTGCGCAACGCGCTCGTGGCCCTGCTGGTGGTGATCGAGGTGGCGCCGCTGCTGTGGCTGCTGCTGAGCTCCTTCAAGACCCAGTCCGAGTTCGTCAACGACCCCGCCTGGTCGCTGCCGAAGAGCTGGGGCCTGCACAACTACACCGAGGCCTGGACGACCGGACATGTCGCCCTGTACATCCGCAACAGCCTCATGGCCACCGTGCCCTCGCTCGCCCTCATCATCCTGCTCGGCGTCGCCGCCGGTTTCGCCCTGGAGGTGATGGTCTGGCGCGGACGCCACAGAGTCCTGCTCGCCTTCCTCCTCGGCATCATGGTGCCGAGCCAGATGATCCTGCTGCCGCTGTTCCGGATCTACTTCCAGACCGGCCTGTCCGGGACACTGGCGCCGCTGATCATCACCTACACCGCGGCCGGTCTCCCGCTGACCGTCTTCATGATGGCCACCTACTTCCGCGCGATCCCGCGCGAGGTGTTCGAAGCCGCCACCCTCGACGGAGCGAGCATCCTCAGGGCCTTCTGGAAGATCGCCTTCCCCATGGTCCGCAACGCCGTCTTCACCGTGGGGCTCGTGCAGTTCTTCTTCATCTGGAACGACCTGCTCATCTCCCTCACCTTCACCACCGACGACGACCTGCGCACCATCCAGGTGGGACTGCTCAACTTCACCGGCCAGTACGGCGAGACGGCCTACGGACCGCTCTTCGCCGCGATCAGCATCAACGTGATCGGCGCCCTGGTGCTGTACCTCCTCATCAACCAGCGCATCATCAAGGGCCTCACCGCCGGGGCGGTGAAGGGATGACCCACGAGCCGATACCAGCCGTCGCCACTCCGACCGCGGAACATCACCGGGAGCCGTTCGGCATCGGTGAACCAGCACCCCGGATCTCCTGGAAGACCACCGCGCCGACCGGCTGGACGCAGCAGGCCTACCAGATCGAGATCCACCGCGCCGACGGCACGCACCGCACCCCCTGGGTGGCCTCCGGCGAATCCGTCCTTGTCGACTGGCCCGACCAGCCTCTGGCATCGAGGGAACACGCCGAGCTACGCGTCCGGGTCCGAGGGACCGACGCCACCCCCGGCGACTGGAGCCCGGCCCTGCACCTGGAGACGGGACTGCTGGAGCCGACCGACTGGACCGCGCGGGCGATCTCGCCCCGGCGCCAGTCGCTGGAGCGGCTCGACGGTGAGCGGCGTCCACCCCTGCTGCGTAAGGACTTCCGGGCCGACGCGGAGGTGGAGCGTGCACGCCTGTACGTCACCGCGCACGGCCTGTACGAGATCGAGATCAACGGCCGACGCGTCGGCGACCACACGCTCGCCCCCGGCTGGACCAGCTACGACCACCGGCTGCGCTACCAGACCCACGACGTCACACATCACCTGCGTGCCGGCGAGAACACCATCGGCGCCTGGCTGGCCGACGGCTGGTACCGCGGACGGCTGGGCTTCAACGGCGGCCATTCCGATCTCTACGGCAACCGGCTCGCCCTCATCGCCCAGTTGGAGATCGTCCACCGCGACGGAACCCGCACCATCATCGGCACCGACACATCCTGGCGAGCGGCGCACGGTCCGATCGTGTCCAGCGGCCTGCTCGACGGCGAGACCTACGACGCCCGGGACGAACAACCACGGTGGTCCACCCCCGGGTTCGGCGACGGCGACTGGTCACCGGTCGACATCGTCGCCCGGGACCCGGCGACACTGGTCGCGCCCACCGGGCCACCGGTGCGCTGCACCGAGGAGATCGCCCCGGCCCGGGTGACCGCCCTCGACGCCGACCGTCTCCTGGTGGACTTCGGACAGAACCTCGTCGGCAGGGTCCGTATCAGCGTGACGGGACCGGCCGGGCACACGGTCGTCATCCGGCACGCCGAAGTGCTCCAGGACGGCGAACTGTGCGTGCGCCCCCTGCGCGGGGCCGCCTCCACCGACCGGTACGTCCTACGGGGCAACGGCCGGGAGACGTGGGAACCGCGCTTCACCATCCACGGCTTCCGCTACGCCGAGATCACCGGCTGGCGCGGCGGCGACCCCCACCGCGACATCGTGGCCCGCGTCCACCACACCGACATGGCCAGGACCGGCTGGTTCGCCTGCTCCAACGACCAGGTGAACCGGCTGCACGAGAACGTGGTGTGGAGCCTGCGCGGCAACTTCGTGGACCTGCCCACCGACTGCCCGCAGCGCGACGAACGCCTCGGCTGGACCGGCGACATCCAGGTCTTCGCACCCACCGCCGCCTTCCTGTACGACTGCCACGGCATGCTCGCGTCCTGGCTGCGCGACGTCGCCGTCGAGCAGCACGACGACGGCACCGTGCCCTGGTACGTGCCAGCCATCCCCGGTGGCCCGCAGTGGACACCGGCCAGACCCGGCGCGGGCTGGGGCGACGTCGTGGCGTTGACCCCGTGGGCGCTCTACCAGGACTCCGGCGACACCGGGCTGCTGGCCGCCCAGTACGACAGCGCACGCCGCTGGGTCGACCTCATCACCGAACTCGCGGACCTCTCGGGCCTGTGGGACCGTGGCTACCAACTCGGCGACTGGCTCGACCCGTCCGCGCCTCCCTGGGACCCGGGTGCCGGCCGCACCGACCGCCACCTCATCGCCACCGCCTACTACGCCTGGTCCGCACGGCACACGGCGTGGATCGCGGGCGTCCTCGGGCTCGAAGAAGACCGTCAACGGTACGAGGATCTCGCACACCGGGTACGGCAGGCTTTCAACGACGCCTACGTGCTCCCCTCCGGCCTGATGACCAGCGACACCCAGACCGCCTACGCCGTCGCCCTCCAGTTCGACCTGCTTCCCGACCCGGCAGCCCGGACAACGGCGGGAGACCGTCTCGCCCAACTCGTCGCCGCGGGCGGCCACACCATCCAGACCGGCTTCATCGGCACACCGCTCGTGACATCCGCACTCAGCGCCACCCACCACGTCGACACCGCCTACACCCTGCTCCTCCAACAGGACTGCCCCTCCTGGCTGTACGCGCTGAAGCACGACGCCACCACCATCTGGGAACGCTGGGACAGCATGCTTCCCGACGGCACCGTCAACCCGGGCGAGATGACCTCCTTCAACCACTACGCCCTCGGCGCGGTCGCCCAGTGGCTGCACACCACGGTCGCCGGCCTGACCGCCGTCTCGCCCGGCTACCGCGACATCGCCTTCCGCCCCCGACCGGGCGGGGGCATCACCTGGGCCGACGCCGCCCACGAGTCACCGTACGGCCGCGTGGCCATCCGCTGGGAACTGCACGCCTCGGGCATCAAGGTGCACACGACGGTGCCCACCGGGGCGACGGCACGGATCGAATGGCCGGACGGAGGAGTGACCACCCTGGCCACCGGAACCACCACGACGTGGCGACCGGAGCGTCCCGCTGAACGGCCGACATCGCCCGACCGTTGTGACTGAGCCGGGTCAACGTCCGCGGAACCCGGGCGTTTTCCCCGGGCCGTGGCCGCCGGCACCGGCCGGAACCTCGCGGTGGGCGAGTATCTGGCGCTGGCGCTGGGGTTGGCGGTGTCGCCCGGCCGCTGAGCGGATCCGCCGTCCGCGCGGTCGCCGTTGTCTCCGGACCGTCCATGGCAGCCCGCCGCAGCCCCGGGCGGTCTCCGTTGTCGCGACGCCCTCGCCGGCGCCGTCCTGCTCCAGGGCCTGTGGGGGCCATGGGGCCAGTGATCCTGATGAGACTCAGAGGGAACTGAGAACTCTCTGTGA
>NZ_JALJRY010000063.1 GCF_024519455.1 Streptomyces sp. STR69
GAGCAGCTGACTCTTAATCAGCGGGTCCGGGGTTCGAGTCCCTGGCGGCGCACAGTGAACGACTGAGGGCGTTCTCCCCCCGTGGAGAACGCCCTTGGTCATTTTCGGAGTCGGCCGCCCGTCACACGTAGACGCAGGCGAGCTGGAACTCCTCCCACGAGCCGAAGTTGGACAGCGTCGCGTCCGTGTGGACGGCTTCGTTGGTCCGGCCGCCGCCGCTCACAGCGGTGAGGAGGTTTCCGTTCACCGTTTGGATGAGCGTCGGTTCGAAGGTGATGCGGAATTCCTCCCAGGCCGACAGGACGGTTGCGTTCGTGTGGATGGCGTCGGCGTTGGCCTGGCCGCCTCCGCCGACGGCGGTGAGGTAGTTCCCGTTGCTGGTCCGCAACCCGACGTGGAGGTTGTCTCCGGCCGGCACGAGCTGGAACTTCTCCCAGGTCGAGGCGACCGTCCGGTTGCTCTGGATCGCGTTCGTCGTGTGCCCGCCTCCGTCGACCGCCGTCAGAAAGTGTCCGTCGACGGTCTGGATGGTGCAGGTCGGCAGTATCCCCGCCGCCGACGCCTCGCCGGGCAGGCTCAGCGCCACGATCCCGGCCGCGGCGATGACGATGCCCGCCGCACGGCCGAGCTTGTTCCTGGTGTTCACGGTTCTCTCCCCGTTTCAGAGATCGAGTCGTCGCCGACCACGGCTGCAGAGCCCTCTCGCTCTCCCGACCCCGCCGGTCGGCGGATCCATGAGAAACGGTGCGCCTGTCGCCGTCGTACGGCGTGAGTAGCCGTTACTCAAACCGCCCCGGAACCCGCGCCGCGCCCCCTCCGGAAAGTGCCGCAGGCATGCCACGCTGGGCAGGCTCATGTCAGTGGTGCCGCCGGACCGGGGGACAGACATGCCGGATTTACCGTGGCCGTTCGTGGAGCGGGACCGGGAACTGGAGACCTTCGAGCGGGCATGGCGCAGACCTGGGTGCACCACCGTGGCGGTCTTCGGACCGGCCGGAGTGGGCAAGTCACGGCTCGCCGACGAACTCCTCACCCGGGCCGTGGACACGGGAGCCAAGGCGATCCGGGTGACCGCGAGTTCCGCGGCGGCAGCGGCGCCGATGGGCGCGATCGCCCACCTGATACCGGCCGGCGTCGACCTGTCGGACCCGGTCTCCGGGTTCGCCGAGGTCGCCAGGCTGCTGGCAGGACCCGGGGGAGACGACCGGTGGGCGGTCCTGGTGGACGATCTGCATCTGCTGGACAAGGCGTCCACCGCACTGCTGCGTCATCTGCTCGACGCGGGCGCGATCCGGCTGATCGCCACGGTCCGCACCGGTGGCCCGGCCGCAGAAGCCACCGCCGTCGACGCCGTGGAGGCACTCGCGCGGGGTGACGCGGTCTGCCGTATCGACCTGGAACCCTTCGACCGGGGCGGCGCGGAACGGCTGTTGCGCACCGTACTCGGCGCACCGCTCGGGCACCGTACCCTCCACCGTCTGTTCGAGGCGTCCGGGGGCAACGCCCTGTACCTGCGTGAGCTGGTGCACGGAGCGCTGGACGCCGGGACGCTGTCGAGCGACGGGGAGATCTGGACCCTCGCCGAAGGGGCGCTGCCGACCACGCCACGCCTCGGCGAGCTGATCAGGAACCGCCTCGCCGCCGTGGACACCGTGGCGCGCAGGGTTCTGGAGCTGCTCGCGGTGTGCGGGTCGGTCTCGTTGGCCGACGCGGCCTCGATCGCGTCGACGGATGTGGTGGCCGAGCTGGACGAAGCCGGTCTGGTCGAGGTCCGGCAGGACGAACGGCGCACCCTCGTCGTCCTGAGCCACCCGCTCTACGGCGAGGCACTGCGGGAGGGGCTCTCCCTCGTCCGCCGTCGGGCGCTGCTGCTCCGGCAGATCGAACGGATCGGCGCGAACGGCGGCAGACGCCACGACGACGCCCTCCGGGTGGCCATCTACCGGCTGGCCGCCACCGGCACGGCCGATCCCGGGCTGATCGTCCGTGCCGCCGCGCTGGCACGCCATGTCCACGACTACGAACAGGTCGTCGCCCTGCTGGAGGCTCTTCCCGAGGCGGATCGCACCTACGGCTCCTTCCTCCTCCAGGGCGATTCCCTGGTCCAACTCGGGCGCTGGCAGCGGGCGGAGGAGATCCTCGCGGAGGCGCAGCGGCGGGCCGCGTCGGAGGAGGACAGGATCGCCGCCGCGATGGTCCGCACCTGGAACCTCTTCTGGGTCGCCGCGCGCACCGAGGAGGCGTTCCGGGTCAACGACACCGCGCTACGGCACGTCACCAGCCCGGCGAGTCAACGCCTGCTCGCTCTCAACAAGGCGTCCCTGATGGCTGTTTCGGGCCGCCCTGCTCAGGCCCTGGCGTTGCTCGACGGCCTGGACGCCAACATCCTGGAGACCCAGGACGTCAACTCCTGGCTGGTGGCCTCGATGTCCAGGTCGGCCGGGCTGGCCTACGTCGGGAGGTCCCGTGAGGCGATCGACTCGGGCCGGGCGAGTTACGCCGCCCATGTGAAGGTGGACGACCGGACGCTGGGACCGGCGCATCCGACGTCCCAACTGGTGCCCGTGGTCTTCGCGTTGACCGACGCGGGGGAACTGGCGCAGGCCGGGAAGGTGGCGGAGGGCATTCTGACCGACCTGGTCGACACCGACTCGGCGCAGACCCGGGTGTGGGCCGCGGCCTACCGCGGCAGAGTGGGGTGGCTGGCCGGCGACGCGGCGACCGCACGCCGCTGGTACGCCGAAGCCATCACCCAGGGCCAGAACCACCACCAGGTCCGGCCGCTGTCCCAGGCCTGGGGAGGCCTGGCCGCCGCAGCCGCGTTACTGGGCGACTTCGGCACCGCCGAGGCGGCCGTGGTCCGGATGCGGACCTACCCGGTCATGGGCCATCAGGCGGGCGAGGAACGTCTCGGCGAGGCCTGGCTGCACGCCGCCCGCGGGCACCTGTCCCAGGCCCGGGACATCCTGGCCGCCGCGGCCTCGGCCGCCCGCGACACCGGGCAGCCCACCTCGGAGATGCTGCTGCTGACGGACTTCGCCCGGCTGGGCGGCGCCAAGGAGGTCACCGGACGGCTGGTCGAGCTGAGCAGGCACTGCGACGGGGATCTCGCTCCGGCCCGGGTCCGTCTCGGTACCGCTCTGGCCGCCGACGATCCGGACCTGCTGCTGGCGGCGGCGCATGAACTGGCCGCCATCGGCGCCTACTTGCTCGCCGCCGAGGCCGCGGCGTCGGCCTCGGCGGCCTGGCGCCGGGCCGGTCACCCGCGCCGCGCGACCGCCGCGTCCCTGCTGACCCAGGACTTCACCGCCAGGTGCCCCGGGGTGCGCACCCCCCTCCTCGCGAGCGCGGAGGCCACCTACGCCTTCACGGACCGCGAACGCGAGATCGCGCTCCTGGCCGCAACCAACCTGCGCAGCAAGGAGATCGCCGAGGCACTGCACCTGTCCGTGCGCACGGTCGACAACCATCTCCGGCGCGCCTACGCCAAACTCGGCGTCCGTACGCGCCGCGAACTGGCCGACATCCTCAGCCGGTCCGGCTGGTCCCCGCAGCCACGACAGCGTCCTCAGGAGTAAGCCGTCGATAAGCCGCCTCCCCCGGTGGCCGCCACCACACCGGATCGGCGCACCGGATCCCCTCCCGCCGCAGCCCCGCCCGGTGGATCTTGTTGGTCGCGGTGACCGGCATCCGCCGTACCACCCGTACGAAGCGGGGTGCCATCTTCGTCCCCAAGTCCGGCTGGGCGAGCAGGAATTCGGCGAAGGCGAGCGGGTCGAAGTGCCCGGCGATCGTGGCCATGACCTGGTCGCCGGTCACCGGGTCCGGTACCGCGTACACCGCCACGGCGTCGGCGCCCTCGTAGCGGGCGAGGATGCTCTCGATCATCGCGGCGGCCAGGTTCTCGCTGTCGACGCGGAGGCGGTCGTCGGTGCGGCCGGCGAAGTAGAGGTAGCCGTCGGTGTCCCGGTAGAAGAGGTCACCCGTCCAGTACCAGCCCTCCCGGCGCCGCTCGGCGTCCGCCTCCGGGTTGCGCCAGTAGCCCTCGAAGGGGTTGGCCGCGCGGTTCACCAACTCCCCTATCGCCGCATCCCCGTTGAGCAGCCGCCCGGCCGGGTCGAAGACCGCGGGCGGGCACTCCGTCCGCGTCCGCGGATCGAGTACGGCGAGCCCGGGCGCCGCCCGTCCGACCGCCCCGGGCGGTGTCCCCGGCGACCACTGCACCGCCGCCCCGCCCTCGGAGGACCCGTATCCCTCCACCAGCCGCACCCCGAACCGCCGCTCGAACGCCGCCGCGTCCACCGCCCCCGCCTCCGTGCCGAAGCCCATCCGCAGCGGGTTGTCCCGGTCGTCGGCGCGTTCCTCGGTGGCCAGGACGTATTGCACAGCACGGCCGACATAGGTGAAGTACGTGGCCCGGTACGTCCGTACGTCGTCCAGGAACCGGGACGCCGAGAACCGGCGGCGCAGCGCCACGCCCGCCCCGGCCGCCAGCGCCGGTGCCCAGTCGGCGATCACCGCGTTGCCGTGGAACATCGGCATGCAGATGTAGTGCACGTCGTCCGGAAGCACCCCGAAGCTGCCGACCAGGGAGCTTCCGGCGGCGGCCAGGCGGCCCTGGGTGCAGATCGCGGCCTTCGGGGCACCGGTGGAACCGGAGGTGAAGTAGAGCAGGACGCGGTCGTCGGGGGTGGCCCGGGTGAAGGCGTCCGGTTTCGCGTCCGCGTACGGCGCGAGAAGGTCGTCGTAGGCCTGAGTGTCCGTCACCAGCAGGCGCACGCCGGGGAGTTCGAGGCCGTCGAGGAGCGGGAGGTGGGTGCGTTCGGTGACGAGGACCCGGCATTCGGTGTGCAGGATGTCGCGGGCCAGCTCGGGGCCGCGGCGGGTGGGGTTGATACCGGCGACGGCCGCGCCCGCGAGGGCCGCCGCGCTCAACCACAGGGGATATTCGGGGGTGTTGTCGAGCAGTACGCCGACATGGGGTGCGGTGCCGGGTGGCAGGAGGTCGGCGAGGAGCGCTGCTCTGGCCGCGGCGCCGGCCGCCACCTCGTGGTGGGTGAGCATCCGCTCCTCGCACCACAGCCCCGGGCGGTGGTCGTCCCACCGTGCCTGTACGAGTTCCGCGACGGTACGCCTCCTGGACTCCATGGGGGCGCACGGTAGTTGACGTACCGTCAGATGTGGAGTCTACGGAAAGAAGTCGTCCGCCACCCTGAAGGCCTCGTGGACCGCGACGATGAAGACGAGGCAGAAGGTGACGAACACGCCGAGGAACGCCAGCACGCAGCCCGTCCCCGCCACGAGCTTCCCGCGGGCCGGGGCGTGGGCGGTGGCCCGCTCGGGATTGTCCGCCGCGTAGTGCACGGTGACGATGTCGCCCTCCAGGGTCGTCCCCGGCCCGTTCCCCTCCTCGAACCTGACGGTCCGGCCCTCGCGCGTCGTGAACTCGTAGACGTGGTGCAGCGTCGTCGACACCATGGTGTCCCCGCCGCCGCTGGTCGTCGTGTACGTCCGCAGACAGCGGGCCTCGGCCGTGAGCCCGCTGCTCCAGGCGCTGTCGACCTCCCGCGACCGGCGGATCACCTTGATCGCGCCGAACACCGCCAGGGCGATCATGAGGAGTGGCGCGATGTAGAGCAGTGCTTCCATGGTGTCCCCCGAGGTCAGTTACCGCTTGGTGGAGGGAACCTACCCCCGGGGAACACCGGACTGTCTCAAGCAATGCTCAGAAAGTGACGTCCGAGCAGGCGTAGAACGCGTTGGTCGTGTCCGCGATCGTCCACACCGCCACGATCACGTGGTGGCCGGTCAGGCCGGAGGGAAGGGTGCCGCTGTGCGAGAGGGTGGCCGGCGGGCGCTGGCCGTTGTAGGGGACGGTGAGGAACGGCGTGGTGTTGAGGTCCGAGCGGGCCAGGTTGTGGGTCTGGTTCCAGCCCTGCTTGGTGACGTAGTACTTGAAGTCCGTGGTGGCGTGCATGGCCGTGAACTGCCAGCGGAAGGTGTACGACTGCCCACCCGTCACCTTTGTCGTCGGCCAGGCGGCGCCCGACGGGGTCTTCGGCGCGCTGAGTTGGGCGAAGCGGCTGAGGCCGCCGCTGCAGATCTGGCCGTCGGCGGGACCGGCGGCCGGGAAGCCCTTGGGGCCCTCGACGCTCTGCGGCTCGTACTGGATGTCACCGCAGTTCGTCACCGTGCCGTTGGCACAGAGCTTCTGCCTGCTGATGGGGAGGTCGGTGTAGCCGTGGCTGCTCGCGGCCCCGGACGAGAGCACGATGGCCCCGGCCGTGGTGAGCCCGAGCACGCCCGCGTACCACTTGGTCTTTTTGCGCATGCTGCCGCTCCTGGAGAACGTGTGGGGAGTTCCGTGAGCCGTGCAGGTCTAGACCAAGTCTCAGATTATTGCCCCTACTTGACTGTGTCCATACCAAAAGCCGTGTCCGTCTCCAGGTCGGTCACGGCGCGGCTTCTCCCCGTCCCGAGCAGAACGCGACCGTCAAGTCCTTGACCAGCGCCTTGCGTTCGTAGTCGTCCAGCTCCACCAGGCCGCGCATGGTCAGCCGGGTGACGGTGTCCTCCACCGAGTCGACCACCGACGTGAGCATCGTCGCCCGCTGCTGCGCGTCCAGCGTGGCGATACGGCGCCGGGTCATCGCCGCGGCCACCTCCGGGGCGTACTCGACGCGCAGCGGCTGCACCGAGAACACCTCGATACCGACCGGCGCCGCGTCCGCCGCGACCAGCCGGGTCAGCGCGTCGACGGCCAGGTCGGCCGCGCCCTTCGCGCCACCGCCCGGCGGCTCCACCGGCACCCGGGTCAGCGCCGCCTCCACGCACTCGCGCAGATACGTCTCGTGGTCCTCGACCCCGAGCGTGGCCCGCGCGGTGTCCCGCACCCGCCACACCACGAGCACGGCGACCCGCAGCGCGACCCCGTTCGCGTCGGCGGCCGGCATCGGCTCGCTGCGCCAGTGCCGCAGCCGTACGTCGACCCGGCGGCGCAGCAGCAGCGGGTTGACCCACATCAGCCCGGTGCGCCGGACGGTCCCCCGGTACCGCCCGAACAGGCCGAGCACCCAGGCCCCTCCGGTACGGCCCCGGGCAAGACCGCCGAAGCCGAAGAGACCGAGCGCGCCGGCCCCCGCGTACGCGGCCCACTGCGCGGGACCGAGCCCGGCACCGGCGTAGACCGGCAGCCGTAGCGCGTGGGCCGCGAGCGGGGGCAGGACGCCCGCCCACCACGAAGTGGCGAGACAGCCGGCGAGTCCGCAGGAGCCGGCGAGCACGCCGGCCGTGCCGGGCAGCACCCGGGCCGGCCGCTCCACCAGCCCGGGGTCGACCTCCGGTGCCGGGCGCGGCTTGGCCGGGAGGGGGCGGCGGAAGCGCGGCTGTTCGCCGGTGCCCTGTCTGCGCCCTACGACGGCGGGTCTGAGCGGCAGCGACACCGGGTCGGGGTCGTCGCGGAACAGCAGGTGGACGGGGATCTCGGTGGTCGCCTCGTTCTGGATGAGCCGCGCGGGTCGGGTCTGCCCCTCGGGCGGTCCCACGGGTTCCTCGTTCTCGGGCGTCTGTGAAGTGGTCGTCGTACTCATGGTTGCCTCCAGCCTCCGCGCCAGATGCGTCACAACGGGTGGGGACGAGCGGGGTGATGAGCGTGCTTATGAGAAGAGGCGGCGCCAGGTCTCCGGCCCCGGGTAGCCGTCCGCCGCGCCGCCGCGCCAGCCCTGGGCGCGCTGGAAGGCCTCGACGTTGCGCCGGTCAGGCTCGCCCCAGCGCGGTCCCGGGCCCGTCGTGTAGTACTTGCCGAAGCCCTTCTTGACCAGCTGCTTTCCGAGCTCGGTGACGTACTTGTTGGTCGCGCCGGGGCGGAACATGCTACGGCCGGGGTAGCCGGGGACACCGTGCGAGGCGGCCGAGGCACCGGGCGGGCCCGCCGCTCCCACGACCGCGCCGCCGATGTTCCTGCCCTTGCCGGTGACCAGCAGTTCCCAGGTCAGCGGTCCCGGCAGGCCGTCCGCGTCCGCGCCGGTCCAGCCCTGGGCCTGCTGGAACGCCTGGGTGGCCAGCCGGTCCGCGTCCGACCAGACCGGGCCGGGACCCGCTGCGTAGTAGGAGCCTGCACCGCGGGCGACGAGCATCGTGCCGAGCCGGGTGACGTACTTGTTGTTGGCGCCGGGGCCGAAATACGCCGCTCCCGGGTACGCCGTCTTCGGCGTGACCGCGCCGGCCGGGGTCACCGGGGGCACCGCGGGCTTCGGAGGCACCGCGGGCTTCGGGGTCACCTCCGCCGCGCTCTGGGTCAGGCCCCTGTAGGTGTAGGGGACGTAGTTGGCGGAGTGGCTCCAGTACGCGTAGGGCGTGGACTGGCGGCGGGCGTGCGAGGGGGTCTCCTCCAGGGCGATGTAGTAGGTGTGCGTGTAGTCGGTCCAGCCGCCGAAGATGACGACGTGGGAGCCCTTCTCGGGATTCTCCGGATTGTGGAACAGCAGAATGTCGCCGGGCTGCAGTTCCTCCTTGGAAATACGTGTCCCGTACTGGTCGAGGCTTCCGGTCCATTCGTTCCCCGGCAGCCCCCAGGCCATCGAGACGAACCCCGAACAGTCCTGCCGGTAACCGTCGGACCAGTATTCGTTCATGCTGTACGGCACCTGCGCCGCGATCCAGGTCTTGGCCCGGTTGATGATCTCCGCCCGGGTGGTCGCGGGCGCCTTGAGGACACCGGCCGGCTTCGCCGGTTTCCCGCTCGGGCCGTGCAGCGGGGCCTTGCCGCCCTGCGGGGTCGCGGGCTCGTCACCCGAGTCACCCGTGTCAGCTGCGGGGACGCCGGGGCGGGCCGGGGTGTGGGGGGCGGCGAGGGCCGGTACGGCGTGCCCGGCGGCGAGGGTCGCGGACGCGGCGGCGGCCACCACCAGGACGCGTTGGGCGGTGGGGTGGCCGCCGGTTCGGACGGTCGGGGAATGCGGCAGGATGCGCCGCCGGTGAACGCATTCCGGGCAATCACAATCGCTCGCGGGATCGAATTCCTCGAATACCGGAGTCTCCATGCGATGCCCCTCACACTCCAGGTGGATATTTCCGCGCTCGTGCACGTGCGCCAGTTTCTCAACTGTCTTCCGGACTCGCATGTTGACGGTCCGAATGATGTACAAGGACCCACCCGGGAGCCCGAGGGGGTGGTCAGGAGCACCCCACTCCGTCCGGTAGAGTTGTGCAGGTCAGCAGGCGCCGCTAGCTCAGTTGGTTAGAGCAGCTGACTCTTAATCAGCGGG
>NZ_JALJRY010000064.1 GCF_024519455.1 Streptomyces sp. STR69
CGGCGGACGGGGGGCGGTGTCGGACGGGGGGCGGTTTCAGCCGCCGGTACGACCGCCCCGTCCCGCTCGCTCGGCCCGGTCGGCTCGTTCGGCCTCGCTCGCGCCGAAGGGGCCGCCGATGGACAGCCCGTCTGTAACGTCACGCCGCCCACGCTCAATCAACTGCCGTACGAGCGCGATGAGTTCGGAAGGCTCGAAGGGCTTGGCGAGAAACGCGTCGACACCGACGTCCAGTCCGCTCTCAACCTCGTGCTGAGTGCAGGCGCTGACGATGGCGAGGGGCAGATCACGGGTACGGGGATCGCTGCGCAGCCGAGCGGCGGTACGCAGTCCGTCCAGCCGGGGCATGACGACATCGAGGGTCACCACATCGGGCTGCACTTGATGGATGACGTCCAGACACTCGGCACCATCGGCCGCGGTCACGACCTCGAGACCCTCCAGCTCGAGATTGACCCTGATCAACTGCCGGATGACCTTGTTGTCGTCCACAACAAGCACCCGACCCGACGCGCCTGGCACAACTCGAGAGTAGGTCCGGACCGGCCACCGCGTCCGGGTTTTCCCCACTTCCACCCCCTGCGAGCGACCCGGGACACCTCCCCGACCACCTCCCTGACCACCGAGAAACCTGTTCATGAACACCGTGATGGAGCTGGTAGGGTTCTACCCGTCGCCGCGAACACCGCGACGAACACGCCCCCGTAGCTCAGGGGATAGAGCAACGGCCTCCGGAGCCGTGTGCGCAGGTTCGAATCCTGCCGGGGGCACCTTGATTTAGGTGCCCAAAGACCCCGCCATCAGCTCGCTAGCTGAAGACGGGGTCTTCGCGTATGTGCAGGCGGATGCCGCCGAAGCAGCTGTTTGCCAGTGATCACGCAATGACGAAGTAATGATTTTGGCGGCCTTTCCAGCAGGTCAACGTCCGTTTGCCGTCTCCTTGTCCCGTCTCTGCGCAGGCAGCCAAGTCTCTCCGTCTGACCGCGCTCAAGTGAAGATCCCGGGCATGTGGCTGCGCGGCCCGTCTTCAGCCTTCACGCTGGCCACATGTGAGGTCCGGCCTTACGAGACCTTGGGGTACGGACGGCCAGCCCCACGCCCATTCGACGCAACCACCGCTGTCCGCATGCGTCTTGGGCTCGGCCGCTCAGGACTCCGCCAAGGCCCTGCTGTCCCATACGGCCAGCACGTTGGATCAAGGAGGAGAGATGCTGGCGAACCTACTGCCTGGCCTTCGTGACGTCCGGGCACCACTGTCGGCGGGGTGCATCTGGCTCTTGACGCTCTGGCTGATCGTGGAGGATCGGGTCCCGACGCGGGAGGAAGCACATGGGGTGTGGGCGTCGTTGTACCGCCTCGGCGGCTTGATGGGCCCCGCCGCATTGCTGGCGTCCGCAGCCTTCGCCGCATACCTCATCGGCGCCATGTTGATGGTCCGAGTCGCCACGGTGAACGTGCAGGAAGCACGGAAGACGGCGCGACTGAGGAACATTCAGATGGCTCTCACGCCTCGCGTGTCGAAGCTCGCGTTCGATGACCTGGTCAGCTTCCTGCAAGCGCAAGGGCGAGTACCTGTACCGAAGCCGAATGAGATCAGAGATCCTCGTCGTGAGCAGGGCGAGCGTGGTCTGGTCAACCTTGTCGCACGTGACGTGCTCGGCGAGACCAGGCAGCTTCGTATCAAACTCCTGATCGCCAACTACGACTTGTTCAACGAGTACGACCGAGCCGTGGGCGAAGCAGAGTTCCGCAAGAACGTCGCCTACTCCCTCATAGGGCTCGCAGCCACGCTCAGCTGGCTCTACTCCCCTTGGTGGGCTCTCATGCTGGTCGTGCCTTTCCGGCTCTACATCGCCGGGGTGGGGAGCGAGCGGATAGCCAACGACGTCATCATCCAGGCTGTAGTGGCGGGACTCCTGGAGCCCGCCACCTTGACCGGAGCCGCGGGACTGCCGGCAGTGCCCGCGGAGCGAGGCCCGTAGCAACGCGAGAGTCCGACACACCTCCGACACGACGAAGCCCCGGATCTCTCCGGGGCTCGTGTGAGGGGCGTGTGGGCTGTGTCAGTCAGTCTTCGGCGCCGCACTCCTCCCCCAGGCCTCTCAGGATCCGGTCGTTCATCTCCTGCTCCTGGCCGTCGATGCACTTGGCGTAGATCTTCAGAAGGACGTCGACCGGGTGACCGGCACGGGCCGCCACCTCGGGAGCGGGGACACCGGAGTTGAGCCACTGGGAGACGCCCGCATGGCGAAGGTCGTACGGCCGGAAGGCCAGGACCGACGACACCTGATGCGGTACGAGCGCCAGTTCCCGAGCCTGTTTCCACGCTCGTGAGTACGACGAGGCCGCGATCACGTTGCCCCGCTCGCTGGAGAACAGCCGGCCGTCCTTCGCCGTACCGAACTCCTTCAGGTGCTCACGGAGCAGCCGCACCAGCGGAGGCGGTATCGGCACGACGCGCACTTCGCCACTGGCCCGTTGCTTCAGGCCGCGCCGATCGTGCGCCTCCCCGGAGTCCGTCCACGCCTTCCCTGCCGTGGGACGAGTCTCCGCCAGCTCAATCCGCCCCCAGCCGGACGCCGGAAGCGTGCAGTCAGGGCGGCGGAGTCCCAGCGCCTCGCCTGGCCGCATGGCCGCGTAGTACAGGCACCCGAAGAACGCCTTCAGCCGTCGGCCGCTCGCGCGCTATAGCCACCCACGCAGGTGAGGGCGGTCAGCAGTTCACGAGCCTGCCGAGGATTGACCACCACCCGACGGTCAACCTCCTGCACCGCACGCTTGCCTCGCTTACGCCGCACTCGGCTCAGCGGGTTGGACTGCAAGTGCTCCAACTCCACTGCGTACTCAAGTGAGTTGAAGACCACCGCCCTGCGTCGGCGGTGCGTCTGTGTCGCCGCAGGTTTGCCGTCCATCCTCCGGCCCAACCCGTCGATCAGCTCATGCACTCGCGCGATCTCCTGCAGCTCACCCACGGGGAGCGATGCCTTCTCGATCCACCGCACGGCCGCCGCGATCTCTTCCGGCCGCTCTCGTTCCCTGCGGGAAACCGGCAGGACGTACGAGCGCAGCGCCCGCCGCAACACCTCAGGAGCGGGCCGCCCCCTCCCCGGCTTGACGAGGAGGGGAACAACCGTCGCCAGAGCATCGGTCATGCTGTCCCGTTGCTTCGCCGACGCTTCCGCCCAACGCGCCCCCACGTACTTCACCGCCAGGTCGAGGAACGACAACGCCGCTTTCCCACCACGGAGAGAGTCAGGCAACCCGGTCACTGTGTCGAACGGTTCGCCCTTGTCGGCGGCTCGAAGCAGCTTGGCCCGGAAGCGATCCGCGAGCGCCTTCGTCTCGTGCGACTCGTGGAACGGCTCGCCGTCCACGGACCAGCGGACGAGGTAAGTCGGCTTCTTCGCGGAGCGGTTGATACTCAACTTCCAGATGACGACCCTGTACGACTTCACGATGCGGCCCCCTCCGCACGTTCCGCCAACCAGTCGTTGAGCACGTCGCGGCGAACCCTCAACTCCCCGTTGGGTAAACGGATGCAGGCCGGCGCGAGGCGCAGTTCGCGCCAGCGGTAGAAGGTGCGCCGGGAGATCCCGCCCAGCTCTTCGAGCACCTGCAGCACGGTGAGTAGTTCGGCCGTCTTCTCACGCGCCATGAGGACCACCGACCTCCCGTACGGAGGCCGCCAGGAGTGCCGCCTCCGGCGAGTAGCCGCGCCCTGCATAGCGCCACTGGCCGATGGTGACGGTTGTCCGCCCGCCGATGCCGAGGGCGGTCCGCTGCTCTTCCGCACGGTGTTCTGCACGCGCCTCACGGAGTGCAGTCAGAGTCGTCGAGTAACGCCGTGACTTGGTCGAGAAGTGGCCGCCGTAGCCGAGCATGTGGGCCCAACGCCGCAGCCCCAGAGGCTCGAAAGAAGGCAGACCGCCCAGCCACCAACACGTACTGATCATGCGGAGGACGTGAGCCCGTACCGGCAACATGACCAGTTCCCGCGCCTGGTGAATGCGACCGTCGACCGCCCCGGCAGACTCGGCGCCCTTCGTGGCGTACTTCGCGATGTAACCCGCAACAGCCGCGGAGGTCAGCCGCTCCCCCGCTCCGAACGCCACGATGGGCCGCACGTCGACCTGATCGCCGAAGCGCAGTACGCGAGCGCCCACGACATCCGCGCCAGGAGCAACGACCCGCACGCGGGCGACGACCACCTGTACCGCGTCCATCAGCAGGGCTGTTGTCGCCCACCCGGGCGGAGCCGAGGCCGGTCCCTCCGGCGGCTCGCTCCGCTCCCCGCGCGCCGCACGGCCCCCGGCCGAGCCTGCGCTCCCGTTTTCGCCGTTTCAGCCCGGCTAACGTCCGTTCGCGTACACAGCGATCAGCCCCCTTGAAAAGGCTGCGCTGGCAAGGCTCAACGTCAAGTACCCAAGGATGGCAGCTACCCCAGCGCGCTCGGAACATCCGGCTCTGAGAGTCCGACTGAAGCGGCCAGGCACGTTGCGCTGGTCGACAACACAGAGCCGACAGCGTGGTTCATGCTGGTGGGGGTGCAGCGAGACACACGCGCGCCTGATCGATCAGTGCAGCCGCCGCCGAGGCTGACTTTCGTCAGCTGACGCACAGACGATCTCCGAAAGATCACCGTTCTCACTGGCAGACAGCAGCCGTGGACTTGAAAGTCCAGCCTAAAAGCCTCTGCGCACGCCTCTCATAAATGGCCTTGAGGCCGCTTCAGTTGCGCTAACCTATCGAGCCTTCATAGCACTGAAGTCAATCCTTGTCGGAACACTAGTCTCGTCAGCCACAAGTCGCTCAATTGCTACTTCCCAAACATCATGGTCAAGCTCTGGAAATGCATCGAGAAAACTGAAAATAAGCCTCTGCTGCACGACGTCATGCGAGAGATAGATTTGCATTGCAACATATTCAGGATCGACCAAGCCAGCCTTTACTGATTCCGTAAGAGTCTCAATTCTCGCAGAATAATCCGCTTCATCGATGCACGGCTCCAAGGAACTCACAACAAAGCAGACCGCACTTCTGCGTCGAATGTCGACTGAAGCGTCACTTTTGATTTTCTTCCACTCGCGAGAAATCGCGCTGCGAACCCCCTTGGGGATGCCACTCGCATCCGCAGTACAAAGGAAGAGACCGAGTTCAACCTGCGAAAAGTCCTTCACCCATTCTCGATAGATGGCCGAAGGGACGTGTGGCATCCACACAGCTCCAGCACTACCTACCAACGCTCCATCTAGCCACATCCCAATTCCATTCGGAACTTTCCGCGCGCGCGCAAGCCAGGTGAGATCTACGTGCCCTGAACCTTCCATAGCAATCTCGGAAAGCTTTTTAAGGCTCTCAACCTCCACAAGCCCAACCTGGCCTCTATCGAATACACGCGCGTTACTAACAGTCAACTGGGCAATGTAAGACCGTACATAGTCAGGCGACGTTGAGATCAGTTGCACCATCTCAGCCAGGTGAATATCAGTAAAACCATTACGTACGATGCCGGCTGGCGTGTCGAAGCTCCGACCCACAGCTGCCGCCAGAGGAAGAAACGGAAGCTGGTCACGCACGCTTTGAGAAAAGCTCCGCGCTAGACGGTCGATCGAAATCGGCTCCTGCCAGGATTCCTCAATCTGTCGCCAGGCTTCCAAATCTCCAACGTAGGAGCTATCGACGAGGGAGTCTTCGGGGATATCCCCATATCTCACATCTTGGAGCACAGCAACAATTGGCCACGGAAGGAATGAGGCACCTGAAGTGAATCCGAATCCAGCAGCATTAACCGAAATAGCCGCTTTCTTGAGTGATGCCGGTGACGGCTCGTCATTGAACGTCTTTACGGCATGCATCCAATGGGCAGCAGGAACCTCGGCCAGATTAATATCCCGCCAAACTAGATGGTCTCCGACCCTTGAGATACTGCAATCAATCCTGCTCCCGCCGACAATGAGCGAGGGAGTGATATTTGCATGATACGCAGGACTTTCGTAGACGGCGATAAAGTTAGTGATCCACTCAGGGCCTGCGTCGACCTGCAAAGAGCGAGAGTAAGGGCGCCTCCACCGAGCTGACAGAATCGCTGGAAGATCCTGGAGAGGCACATCCAAAAGACGCTCAGCCGCAACATTTAGCAGCTCCGACGAAGACACTTCGAACGCAAGCCGCAGAGCTCTGTCTTGCGCGGCATCATCCATGCTCGCATAGACTGCATCAAGCGTTACCTTGGCCCACGCATCACCTCTAGCACTCAGTCTAGCTAGAAAGATAAGGAGGCTATCACTTACCCGCTTTCCTTCAATAATCCAGCTCTCAACGTTCCCTTTAGCGGTTTGAAGGCCGCTATCAGAAAGGGCTGGAACAAGCCGCTCCATATCATTGATAGACGGCAAACCAAAGAGTTTCGTGGCTTGATCTACCAAGACAGCCTCATGCTTGGGCGCCTTCACCATCCCGTCAGTCAGAATATCCAGTGCAAGACGTGACCCTAGCGCCAGACGGCGAGTGGGCGCCTGAGGCTCTTTTGCCTGAATGTTCAACTCGGCCACAACAGCACCGACTGAGTCGCGCAGATGACGCCTTTCAGCGAAGATTTTTCCCACCGCAAATAGAAGCACGTTCCGCCAATGGGAGCTTGCGCTAATCAAACTAAGTCGGTCACGGACCTCTTCATCACTAGCCGACATCAACGCGTCTGCCGCCCAGAATTCTTGCAGCGATCGAATCTCGAATCCAACTTCACCTGCACGAGACGGAACCAGGAAGACGAGGCGATCCGTGGCTGCAAGGCTTATAGAATTGGTCAGCGAGTTTAGCAATTCACCTGCATGCCCCTCACCTTCGAGGCGCTGTCGAATTATAGTGCTAAACTCATCGATCGCAATCCTGGATTCCGTATCCCCAGACCTCTCGCTTCGCGTCTGAAGCAAGAGACCTACATCAGCGTGAATGGTATCAATGTCTGCCCTATGGTCCCGTAGGAGGTTGGTTGCAGCCCCTTCCTTCTCCAGTTCACGCTCATAGATCACTCTGTAGTAATCTTTAAATAGAGTGTAACGATCCTTTGGGGCCTTTCCCATTCTGTCAAGCAGTACTGCCATGATTGTGACCTGAAGCGGCGATGACATGAGGCGTCCGGTTGAGACCTCATCCGCCGCTTGATTCAACCGATGCATAAGCCTTGCGGTACGTTCGGAATCAGCACCATGGCGAGCAGTAGCCAACTTTCCGGCGTAGTGAAGCGCGCGCTCCTTTCCAAGTGATTTGAGCTCTAGATGCAAGAAATTTGATGGTGAAAATTCCTCCGTATACCCTTGGGGTCGCGTGGTGGCAATAATCATCACGTCGGCGGAAATTTCATCAACATCCATAAGGAATTCGTTAACCGCCGACAAAACTTGGTCGCGGTTGCTTGATGCCGGCACCTCATCAAGGCCATCCAGAAGAAGAAGCCAAGGGAAAGTTGCGAGCCATTCACGAAGGTCCTGCGGAGTAATGTTGACATCTGAGGAATCAGACGCTCGCGCTGCAATAAACTGAAGAAGCGACTTTGAGCGACCATGTGCCAAGTCGTCTGCAAGCTGGGTCAACGGAACTTTCACGGGCCATCGGTGAGAATTGGGGATTAGCCCTTCTCGTGCTGACTGCTCAGTAATGAGCTTTACCGCCTGCGCGACGTCTTTGGTGCGCCCCACAGAGGTTCCCTCGATGAGACGTGCTCGGTAGATTTGACAAAGGAACTGACTTACAGTGCTTTTGCCTTGCCCAGGTCCTCCTACAAGAACGAAACGCCCGTTACTTTTTCGTCGGTCAGCCGTGCGTGAGGATCCTCTCTTGTCGCATGCGTTAATAAGACCACGCAGCACATGCGTGTGCGCACCTGGGCTACTCGCGCCCGGAGGGCCCATAGGAAGATCAATGAAGACTTCCGCGAGTGGAATCTGCAAGTCATCAGCAGAGCCGGCCTGGTCCAGGTTAACGTGGAGATCACGTACCAGCTCTTTGGCGAGGTATCGTTGCAGCCCTTTACCGACTTCCTGCTTGCGTGCCGAGAATTGGGAGTACAGTTCTGCTAGTACATCGCCTGGGAGAACCCAGGCAGCGTAACTCGTCCGAATCTTGGGATGAATCTCCAGCAAGCGATTTACAGTCTCTCCATGCCAGACATACCACTTCTCGATTCCCAATGCCTCGCACTGTGTTTTAAGTTCCTTGTGCGCGCGGTCAAGACCGCCCGTGTTAGGCACACCAGAAAGGGTAACGTTTGTTACAAAAATAAGGCAATCAGGCTTTTTGGTACGTTTAGTAGAAGTCTTCCAGTCCTTTAGCTCGTCGCGAATCTGGCTGATTAGCCAAGTCGCGTCCTTCCTTGGTGTGGTTAGATTTTCGCAATACTTGGCTTGGAATACTCCGTATCCTTCAACAGTCGGCCCGTCCTTACCCAATTTGACGGGTCCGTCGAAGGTTGCTTCTCTTCCGCCATCCGGGCCGGGACCGAAGACACTCAGAGCTGAACCGATTTCGGCGAGAGCTAGAGACTGGGCGAGGTTCTCGAACTCGCGCGGCCCTAGCTTGGAGAGATCAAACTTCATGGCCATAGTATGGCGGACAGTTGTGCTCCGCGCGGGGCCTCTTGGAAGAATTTCGCTCGCGATATCGCAGATGAGAGCGCACGCCGTCCTGGACGTGTCAGATGCGTGCCTGAACCAGGTGGGTTGCCGAGGCCGACCGAAGACGCAGGTCAGCATGCCGCCGGGAGGCCTCAAATGATCGCAGCTTCCCAAGCTGAGAGTGCGAGTTCGATTCTCGTCACCCGCTCCATATGAAACCCCCAGGTCGATGACCCGGGGGTTCTTTGTTGTCTAGACCAGTGGGCGGGGTGCGCACCACAACCGCACCATAAGGGCGCTGCTAGAGATCTTTAACGGTGTGGGTTACGTGGGGTCGTGACGATTGATGTGGGCTGCGCTATGCCGGAGGGATGAGGTATCCCGATGGCGGTGGGCTGACGG
>NZ_JALJRY010000065.1 GCF_024519455.1 Streptomyces sp. STR69
AACGGTCAAGATCCAGTGGCACGGGACACCTGCCATCCCCACGGGCGCGGGGAGCGCCTGCTACGACTTCTACGCCGACGTCTTCCTGCCCGGCCCGCAGCGCGAGGCCGCGGTCCGTGACACGTACGACCGGCTCTGGCTGACCTGGACGAAGGCGCTGGCCAGCGCTGACACCCGACGCCACGCCTGGAGCGTGCTGCGCGCCACGGTGATGTCCCGTACCCCGCTCATCGACGGCCGCCCCCAGTTCACGTATGCCGCGTTCGACACCGTCGCCCTGCGCAGCCTGACGAGGCCCGAGGACGTCGAGGCCGCCGTGGAACAGCTCACCGAGACCGAAGCCCTGTTCCGGGCGATGAGCCGACTGCCCGGCCACCAGCTCGATGTCGTCGTCCTGCGATCCCTGGGCGGGATGGCCGAAGAGGTGGTCAGCGACCTGCTCGGTGTCCCGCTGGCCACCGTGCGCTCCGACGAGCGCCACGCGACCGGCTTCCTCGACAGCATCCTGTGCAGCCCGCCTCCCGACCTGGAAGGGACCCCTTCGTGACCTGCATCGAAGACATCCTGTCGCGCGCCCTGCTGGCACGCGACCGTACCGTGCCGCCCGACGTCTTCCCGCCCGCCGCCGCCCCACTGCCCTCCCCGGAAGAGGCCGGGGACGGGTGCGGGGCAGCCGAGGCCGCCAAAGTCCTGCGCGCTCTGTGCGAGACCGTCCTGTCCCACACCTCGCCCGCTGACGTCGCCGACTTCGTCACCGACCAGGTCCCCGGCCCCTGCAGCGCCCTCGCGCTGGCCTGCGTCCTACAACTCACCGACACCGACGACGGCGCCCGCTTCTGGTGGCAGTACGCCGCCGGCGCGGGCCAGAGCGCGGCCGCCTACTGCCTCTACCTCCACCACCTCTCCAACGGGGAGGACGACATCGCCGACTGGTGGGAGCAGCAGACCGAGGCCACCATCGCCCCCGTCCCCACCGACGACACCTTCGCCCAGACCCCGGCATGCGAAGGGGAATGGGCGCCCGCGAACCATCCCCTCGGCAAGTTCCCCACCACGATGCTGCGCGTCCTGCGCCAGCTCGCCAGAAGCCACCACCGGGCCGCCGCCGTCACCAGCCTGATGGACTACCTGCCGACCGCCGTCGACATCGGCTACCTCCGCCACGACTTCGAAATCCCGCTGCCGGGCCCGGGCTTCGCCCGCCGCGTCGGCGCCCTGCTCCGCGATGGCCTGCAAGCCGACCACGACGTCCTGGAGGTGCACGACGGGCACACATGCGCGCGGTGAGGAACCGGGGACGGTGCCCGGCCGGATGGCTGCACGACTTCGCCGGCACGCCGTACGTACCGCTCGGACCTGTGGCACGGTGGAGGCGGTTCCGGCCCGCTGCTTCCCCCCGTAGCGGCGGGCCGGAACCGCGCTCAGCGAGCGAGCGAGGGTGACGGTGATCGGCTAGTCGGGGCAGTCGGCGAGCTGTTGGTTCAGCGCGTCGCGCTCTACGGCGTCGATGCTCAGGCCCCACTGCTGCCGCTGCCGCTGCCGAGCACGACGCGGGGCCGCCTGGTGGCACAGCGGGCGGGACACGTCTTGGACCGCTGTGTCATCGGACCCGTGGATGTCCCCGAGCACATGCGCCCCTTCATGGAAGACCTGGTGGTGGCGCTGCTGAGGGTGGGGCTGCCCGTCCGCGACCCGAACGAGGACGACGGCGAGGCGGCGACCGGCGTCATGCTCGCGCTGGGGCCCGGGCCGGCGGGCGCTGCCGTGCGGGTCATCTGGCGCCAGCACCACTCCGTCGACGTGCTGGGCGAGGCATGGCGCACGCAGCAGGACGCGATGCACACCGCGCTCCGCACGATCCTCACGGCGCAGGGCTACTGGATGAGTGGACGACACCGGTGACGCGCCGGTCGCCTTCGGCCCCTACCGTCCCCGTCGTGACCCGGGCTGTACCGGACAGAGGCCGTCAGCGACGCCGACCGGCCTGCCTGCGAATTCCCGCTCCCGGCTCCCCGCCCACGCCGGTGCCGCCGACTACTCGCGCTGTGCGAGGCCCTCGGGTGTGGGCTGGTAGCGGATCTCGTAGGGGTGGCTGCCGTAGTTCACGGTCACCGTGTGCTGGAGGACATCGTCCTCGGAAGCGCGCGGGTTCGCGGAATCCTGGAGCAGTTCTTAGACCGTGTCCTACGTGGTGAGGCGGACGTTGGCCTGTTCATGGGGCGGGGTACGTGGAGTTGGATTGTTCCGGACGGGCTGTGGGAGATCGCGAAGCCGCTGATCCCGCCGTCGAGAGTGCGGCCGCAGGGCGGCGGAACGCAGGACACACCTGATGAGACGCTGTTTGCGGCGATCGTCTACGTCCTGGTCAGCGGCTGCGCCTGGCGAGCGTTGCCGCCCTGCTTCGGGATATCGAAGTCGACTGCTCACCGCAGATTCCTGATCTGGTCGAGAGCCGGTGTCTGGGGCAGCCTGCACGAAGCGGTCCTGCACCGCCTCGACGACGCCGGACTCATCGACGTCACCCGCGTCGTCCTCGACACCGCCCACGTCAGGGCTAAAAGGGGGCGAACTCACAGGCCCGAGCCCCGTGGACCGGGGCAAGCCGGGTTCCAAGATGCACGTCCTGTCGGACGCGAACGGACTGCCGCTTCTCGTCGGTATCTCGGCCGGCAATACCCACGACAGCGAAGGGCTGAAGCCCATGATCGAGGGTCACCAAACGAGACACAACCCTCACCGCGGCCGGTACTTCAAGCCCCAGCGCCTCCACGCAGACAAAGCCTACGACCGCGCCGACCTGCGCAAATGGCTCCGATGGAAGCGAATCGGAGTACGCATCGCCCGCAAAGGCATCGAATCCAGCGAGCGATTAGGGCGTCGGAGGTGGGTGATCGAGCGCACGATGTCGTGGCTGTCCGGCTACCGCAGACTCAGCCCCCGCTACGAGCGTCATCCCCGCAACTACCTGGCATTTCTCGGACTCGCCGCCGCCCTGTGCTGCTACAAGCGCCTCGTCCGCCTCACCACGTAGGACACGGTCTTAAGCGAACCCGTGCGCCGGTGAGGGACTGGTGGCCATTCCGATACGGGTTGCGTACTGTGCTTGACCTTCGAGTCGACTCGAAGGTCTACCGCGGATGTCGAGGGAGCCACCACCCTTGTTCGACCGAACCAGATTCTGATCGGTACGCGGATGGCGTCTCAGTTGTGCTGCTCGGCATCCAGCAGTGCGAGGGCGTTGCGCATGCCCTGTTCGAGGAGTTGGTCGGCGAGCTTCCGGTCGGTCAGGGCACGGGAGAGCTGTAGTGTCCCGGCCATCATGCCGAGGAGGCCAAGTGCCCGCAGACGTGCCGAAGGTGGATCGTGGGGTGCCAGGCGGGCAGCGAAGCCGTCGATGAGGACCAGCGCGCCGTCGGTATAGGCCTGCCGGGTGGGATCCGTGGAACGCGCGATCTCGTCGAGCAGGGCGGCGTTGGGGCAGCCGTCCTCGATATTGTCGCGTTGCTCGGGGGAGAAGTACCAGCGCACGATCTGTTCGAGTCCGGCACGGCCGGGCGCCGCCTGGGCGACGATGTTCTCGTGCTGGGCGCGCATTTGGTCGGCGACCGCGGTGGCCACGAGGTGGTCCTTGGAGGCGAAGTAGGCGTAGAAGGTGCCGTTGGTCAGGCCCGCGTCCTTCATGAGCGTGGCGACGCCGGAGCCGTCGATGCCATCCTGCTTGAGCCGGCGACCGGCCGTTGCAATGATCCGCTGCCGTGTCTCCTGCTTGTGTTCTTTCTTGTACCGCACGATGTGTTCCTCCTGGGAACCGGGGCTTGTGCCCCGGCTGCTGCTGGTCGGGTCAGTGTGCCGCGCCGGCGAGGAGGGCGGGGAAGTTGATCCCTGCGGTCTCGGGTGGTGGGGCTCGGGGACGCCCCCGTCGGTGATGTACAGCCGGTCGCCGCGGACGGCGGTGGCGGAGGGTGAGGGTGAGGCGAGACCGGCCGCGCTGGTCAGGACAGGCTTGTAGGTGCCGTCGGGTAGATCGCTACG
Source organism: Streptomyces sp. STR69 (assembly GCF_024519455.1). Classification (GTDB taxonomy): domain Bacteria; phylum Actinomycetota; class Actinomycetes; order Streptomycetales; family Streptomycetaceae; genus Streptomyces. Next base: position 4,033 of record NZ_JALJRY010000065.1, read on the forward strand.
ACCCCGTCCGGGCCGTTGTCCGAGGAGGAGCCGTTCTGCGCCGCGAACACCACGTCGGAGCGGGGGGTCAGGAAGCTGAGATCGTCGATGTTGGGCAGGCCGCCCGAGACCTGGCGGATGGGGCCGTGCACGCCGGTGGTGGTGACCGGTACGGGCAGCAGGGTGCCTTTGTTGAAGTTGCTCACCCACAGCGCGCTGTTGTGGAACCTGAGCCCGTTGGCACCGATCGGCAGGGCCTCGGTGGGCACCGGCGCAAGAGCGGCGTCGGTCAGCCACGGCGTCACCGATCCGCCCGCGACGGGAATCGACCAGATGATGCCCTTGAGGCTGTCCGCGACGTAGAGCGTGCGTCCGTCCGGGTCGACAGCGAGCCCGTTGGGGCGTGAGGCGGGGGCCAGCGCGGCGATGCGCTCAGGGGTAACGACGCCCTTGAGGCCGGACCGGGAAGCCAGGTGGGAGGCGGCGGTGTTCTTGCAGATCTGTTTGTCGAACGTCCCGGCGGGGAGGCGGCGGGCCGTTGTGACGCGTGAGGCCAGCAGACCTGCGATGTAGCGCGGCTTCTGCTTCTTGTCGGTGGTCGCGGTGACGATCGTTCTGGTGACGACGGCGGGGTCATCGCCGTCCTTCGCCTGCGCCATCGCCTCGTCGAAGACACGCCGCCGCTTTCGGACGGGTTCGGGTACGCGAGAGGTGCGCGTCAGTTCGGCATCCGGTTGAATCTGCGGACGATGCGGTCGAAGATCCGGGCCGGAAGGATGCGGTGGAGCACGCTGATGCTTGCTGCCGTCGAGCCGGCGGTGCGCCGCAGTTTCGGGTTCCGGCCGGTGGCTGCCGCGACGATCACCTTGGCCACGGTGGCGGGATCGTCGCCGCCGCTGGTGTTTTTCGCCAGCACCTCGTCGAAGGTGCGCCGTCCCGACGCATAAAGCGGCAACGGTGTGTCGCCCTGCACGCTGTGGTCCCCGAACGGGGTGTTGATCGGGCCGGGCTCGACGAGCAAGATCCGGACGCCGTGCTCGCGGACCTCGTGGTCCAGCGACCCGGAGTAGCCCTCGACCGCGTGCTTGGTCGAGGTGTAGATGGCCATGAATGGGCTCGGGACGAACCCGCTGAGGGAGGAGACGTTGATGATGCGTCCGCGCCGCTGAGCGCGCATGTGCGGCAGAACTGCCTTGGTCATCCGCATGATGCCGTAGACGTTGACGTCGAAGACCTCCTGCGTCCGGGCGACGGAGAACTCCTCGGCGGCGCCGTTGGCGCCGACGCCGGCGTTGTTGACCAGGACGTCGATGCGCCCGAACCGGTCGATCATCTGCTTGACCACGGAGGCGACCGATTCGTCGCTGGTCACGTCGAGGTCGAGGTAGGTCACCCCGGCGGGCGCGGTGACCCGCGCTGCGTTGCGAGCGGTTCCGATCACCTCGAAGCCCGCCGCGGCGAAGGCGCGGGCCGTCTCCTTGCCGATCCCCGATGAGGCACCCGTCACGAGCGCCACCGGTTGAGTTGTCGCCATCACGATCTCCCTTGATTTTGGAGTACGTCCGTATGTCGTACGTTCGTATGTCTTACGTTCGTACGACCATAGGGTGGCCGCCGGTCGATGGCAAGTGGACGCGTCCGGTGATTCGAGAAGGGGCCGGGAAGCCTGGGTGCGGTATGGGAATGATCGTGAGCGGGCTTCCGCGACGAAACCGAGGCCGAAGAAGCATTCGCCCGCGGCCAGTTCCTCGCCGAGTTCGCCCGCCACACGGTCTTCGACGGCCAAGTCGTCACCGACGAATCCCGCCTGAGCCGCATCCTGGCCCGTCACGACACCCACTTGTACCCGGGCGCCTTCATCACCTGCGTCTACAACCCCGGCCGCGCCCTGCGCCGCTGCCCTGAGGCTTCCGCCGATCAGCCCGCCATGGCCGACTGCCAGCCGCAAGCCTGCCGCAACACCGCCCTCACCTCCGCCAATCGGCGGGCCCTCGCCAATCACCGCGCCCGGCTGGAGGACACTCTGGTCGCCGACGACCGTCTGGCCCCATACGTCCGTCGCGGCCTTCAGGAACAGCACTGTGCCACCGCCGCGTTCCTCACCCGCCACACCCCGGAGATCGCGGAGTGAAACGCGCCCTGCCCGGCACTGACACCGTCAAAGCCGCCACGGACACCGTCCCTGCCGAGGCCGCAGCCCGCGATCACCGCCCCACCGTGACCGCGATCGAGCGGTTCCTGGACATCCCGCACGCCACCTGCCACCGGCACTACGCCGACCTGATCGACGTGCACTTCCGGCCCAGAGTCCCGGCGCCAGCCCAGCCTGCGACGCCGACGGAACCCGCCGGATCCGACGTACGTACGGAAGCCAACCTGAGCCGGCTACGGAAGGAGAACACCGGGCTGCGCCGCACCCTCGCCCGGTACGAGGAGGCCATCCGCCGGCAGGCCCTCGAAAACGACGCCCTGCGCAGCGGCGGCACCGTTCTTCCACTGCCTACCCGCAGCACGCCCGCGCCGTGCTGAATCCGACACCGTCCCCGGAGGCGTCTGGCGTGAGTAAGGACGCTGAGCGTGGCGCGCAGCCAACTACCGATGATCAACTGTTCATCAAGCCGTGCGTGCCGACGGCATCCCGGATCCCGCGTGGGTCGCGTCGGTGCCCCTGCTGGCCAGCAGTTGTAGTGCCTCCGCGGACGGGGACGCGGGTGTCGTTCGACGTGATCGAAGCCGACCGCAAGTTGGACACCTCGCTGCGGTGGGTCCGGTTCGCCGAGGCCGCGGGGAGGGGTGCCCCGGAGGGTCAGGCACACTCAACGTTCACGTAGGGCTCCAGGCGGCCGACGCTCACGCGCAGTAGTGCGTTCCGGGGCTTCACGAGGGAAACGAAGCGGAACTACATCACGGGCGTCTGCCTGTTCCTCACCTTCCTGTGGCGGCGCGGGAGGATCTGGACTCAGCTCAGGACTGCAATTGGGCGAAGAGCGTCGCCAGGTCGATGAGGCCCCAGTGCTCGGTGAGCTTCCCGTCGGCCACCTTGAACATGCGGAGCTCCAGCACCTTGATCGATCGGCCGGTAGCGGGAGTGCCGTTGAAGGGCCCGGTGTTCGTGCCGGTGAGGATGAAGCTGATCGCGAACCAATCGTCCTCGGCGACGACACGGACCGGCGTGGCTGCGAAGTCGGGGACTGCGTCGAGGAACGACGCCAGCACCGCGCGGGTCTCCTCGAGGCCGGTGGTGGTGCCGTCGGCGGCGTGGTTGCGGAAGTCCGGCGCGTACAGGGCGAACAGGGCGTCGAGGTCACGCAGGTTGACGAGCTTGACGTACTCATCGGCGAGCCTGTGCAAGTCGGCGGTGGATTCGGCGTTCGAGGAAGACCTGCGCTTCTCCCGTGTGGATGGACGGAGCGGCTCGTGGCACCCCTTCGACCCGACCCGCGCGCAGGCCGCGCTGGAAGACCTGCACCGTGTCGGGCCCCGCACGGTGGTGTGGCTGAACGAGGCCCAGCACTACCTCGGTGACCGAGCGGTGGGTGAGCAGATCGCAGTGGCTGTGCACCACCTCCTCGTGAGCCAGGAGCGCGGGCCCGTCCTCGTGCTGGACACCCGCTGGCCCGAATACGCCTACCAGTACACGGCCCTGCCCGCACCGGGCACGGAGGATCCGCACAGCCGCGTGCGGGAGCTGCTCGCCGGCCGCACCCTGACCGTCCCAGAGACCTTCGACTCCCAGGCCCTGGCCACCGCGACCGCGCTTGCCGAGGGCGGTGACCGGCTAATGAAAGACGCACTCACCCGCGCCTGCACCGACGGGAGAGTGCCCCAGGACCTGGCCGGCGCCCCCGAACTCCTTAACTGCTACCAGCACGCCAGCCCGGCCGCCAAAGCGGTGCTGGAAGCCGCGATGGACGCACGCCGCCTCGGCGTCGGCCTTCACCTCCCCCAGGCATTCCTCGCGGACGCCGCCTCCGACTACCTCACCGACACCGACTACAACCAGCTCACCGACGACTGGGCGGAACAGGCCTACGCCGAACTCGCCAAACCGGTCCACGGCACACAAGCCTCCCTGCCCCGCACCATCCCCCGCCCTCCACAGCGCCCGCCGACCCCCACCACTGCCGTCAGAGCTGCGGCCCCGCCCCCTGCGAGTCCGCAACTCCGGCTCGCCGACTACCTCGAACAACACGGCCGCACCACCCGCCGCCACCTGTGCCCCTTGTACGACAGCGACATGGCCCCCACAGACAACCCCCTCCAGCACGATCAACCAGAAGATCATCCACCCGGC
>NZ_JALJRY010000066.1 GCF_024519455.1 Streptomyces sp. STR69
GGAGGCCACATGAACACACCTGACCTGCACAGACAGGGGATTTTCGTATTAGCAGTCGGGAGCATCCGGTAGGAGCGGGCGGCCATTCCTTCCGAGCCGCAAACGGCAGAACACCATCACCCACACCCGGTCCTCCCGGACCGCCTCACATTCTTAGGGAAGCACCATGACATTGGAGATCTCTCCCGAGATCCTTGAGAAGACCGAAGCCGATGAGATGTACGAGTACGAGGCGGGGGTCGCGGAACCCCACCGTTCGGCCTGGGGGCTGGACTCGGCGAGGCTGGGTGGCGGAGTCGTGCTGGCCATGCGCGATGACCCCGCGGGCTACTGGAACAAGGCCCTCGGGTTCGGTTTCGGCGAGCCCGTGACGCTCGGTCTCGTGGAACAAGTCATCGCGTTCTACCGGGACCGTGACGTCCCGCGGGCCACGATCCAGTTGGCACCGTCGGTGATCCCCGACGACTGGTCGGCCATCTGCGAGAAGCTCGGCATCGACGGAGGCCACTCCATCCGCAAGCTCGCCGTCGACGTCGAGTCGGCCCTGGTCGCCGTCGCGGGTGCGCGGCTGGACGAAGGGCTGACGGTGGGACCGGTGGAGCCCGCTGAGGCCGCCGCATGGGCCGCCGTGCTGCCGCCGGCGATGGGCATCGCCGCGCAGGGCACGCAGGAGATGGCGGCCGCCTCGGTCGGCCGAGCTGGCTGGTACACCTTCGCCGTCCGTGAGTCCGGCGCGGTAGTCGCGATGGGGACCCTACGCGTCGCCGGGGAGGTGGGGAGCTTCTTCGCGGGATGCACCCTGCCCGAGGCTCGTGGACGGGGCGCCCAGTCCGCGCTGATCGCGACCAGGGTGCGCGCCGCCAGGGACGCGGGCTGCCGGACGCTCATCGCGGAGACGTTCGACGAGCCTCTGGGCACGTACAACTCCTCGTACCACAACCTGTGCCGGGCCGGATTCTCCCAGCGGTACTCCCGCCGCAACTGGAACTGGAACAACCACTAGCCCGCGGGACTGCTTTCGGCCGTACGAAATTTCTTCAGATCTCAGGTCAAGACGACAGGAAAATCGTGACCAGCTTCGCAATTTCCCGAAAGATCCGTATGAGCGATGCCGACATCTACGGCAACGTTCACAATCTTTCGATCATTCGTTACGCCGAAGATTTGGCTATCGAGTTCGCCACCGCCCAACGCGATGTGACCGGAGTGCAAACCTTCTGGGGTACTGCGCACGTGCAGGCTGCTTTCTCACTGCCTCTGCCGTGGACGCTCAGTGAGGTGGAGACTCGACTGGTCGTTGAAAAATTGGGCCGCGCGAGCATATCTGTGCGAACCGACGTGATTTCCGGTAATGGCGAACACGCCATTGTACGTGCTCGCTATATCCGATTTGACTCTACCGGTTCACGTGCCGCAATGATCCCGCAGGAGCGGGAATGGTATCGGAGCTATCTGGATAATGTCGCGGTTCTCGCCGCGCTATGAGTGGTCATCAAGATCTGACGGCGGCAGCAAAAAACGTCATCGAGAACTACCTCGACGCTCCAGAACTGTCTCCGGAGATGATCGCCCGAATCCTGAAGGTGTCCCTTCGCGCCCTCCACCGTCACTTCGCGAAAACCGGAGAACCCGTCATGGCGTTCGCTCGTCGTCGCCGCATGCCGGAAGCTCATGATGACCTTGTGCGCTCAAAGAGTGCGACGGCAGTCTCAGAAGTTGCCGCACGTTGGCGCTTCTCCGACGCGAGTCATTTCATCAGGAGCTTCAAGTCCCACTACGGAATGACTCCGGCTGCCTATCTGAGGAACAACGGGCGCTACTGAGGCTCTTTCCTGCCGGAGATCTCGTTCGCCGCCGCACCCCGTCCTATCTCGCTGAACAGCAGGTAGGACAGAGTGCGGCGGCATTCGCGCATCAAATGTCCGCGACGGGTCCGTCAGCCAGCGACCGGCCACGCCGGCCGATCCGCGGTGCCGACGGGGGAAGCGTCACCCCTTCGTAGCCGTACTGCTGATTGCTTGTTCCGCCGTGGTATGCGGGGCGAAGAGCTTCGCGGCGATCAACGAGTGGGCGGCTGACGCATTGCAGGACGCCCTGGCCCAGCTCGGCGCTCGTACCGCGACCGCACTTGCCGTACCTGTCCCGCTCAGCGGCGCGACCATCCGCCGGGTCATCAACGACACCTGACCCGACGTCGGCGATTGGGCTCTGTCACAGATCTTGGGGAGCGGTCGCGGAGGGTCACACCGTTGTACCGTCTCAGTCGGCCTGGTCCGAATCTCAGATGATCTGGTCTGGTTCGCTCGTTGCCTCAGGTGATCTGGTTCAAAGCGTGGAAAAAGGTCACCGGGGGAGTCGAGGGGCCGTCGGCGTCCGACCTTCCGCCGGGCGTGAACACCTGAAGAAGGCGCCTGGGCCGGTCGAAGCTATGATCCGCATCTTCGAGCGATTGGGGACCTGGTGGGGATATTTCGGCGCGGAGAGCGTCGTGATGGGGTGGACCTGCCGCGCGACGGGGAGTTCGCGTTCCTGTCCGAGGCGGAGGCTGCCCGGTTGCGTACCTTCGTCCGCGAGGCATTCGCGGAGCGCGGCATCGAGGTAACGGTCGAACCGGGTCGCGTGACCACGGACTCGGGTTGGCGCTTCGGCCTCTCCAATCTTGCGGCCGTGTGCCACAACGACAGCCGCGGCCCCCGGTGCTGGCGGGCGCTCGTAGACGAACATGTCGACCGGGTAATCCGATCGATGGATGGACCTCAGGTTCTCAAGGCCCCGCCGCACGAACAGCTCCTGGCCCAGCTCTACCCCCGCTTCATTCCCAGCGATCCCGCGCTCCTGAAGGCTTTCGGGTACGGTCCCCAATCGGTCCCGGGGCTGTTGGAGGTGCTGGCGCTCGACCTCCCGGAAACCGTCGACATGCTGACCGCAGACTCCCTCTCCAACCTGGGTGACATCACGGCGCTTCGGGACCGTGCGTTCCAGAACCTACGAGCCGTCCGCGTTGACAAGCACAAGGTGGTCAGAGACAAGGACGGCTCCCACTTCGACGTGCTGATGGGCGGCTCGTACTTCATCGCGAGCCTCGCCCTGGTCCTGGACGAGGTCGTACTCCGCTATGCCAAGGACGCACCGGCGCCGAACGGAATTCTGGTCGCGCTGCCGCACCGGCACCAACTTGCCTTCCATGTCGTCCGCGACAGGAACGTGGCCTCCTCGCTGCACGCCATGGCCCGGTTCGCCGCCATGGGCTTCGAGCAGTCACCGGGCGCGCTGAGCCCCTCGGTGTTCTGGTGGCACGAGGGCAGCTTTACCCAGGTCGCCACCCAGGACGACGTCGGCCTGCACATCAAACTCACCCAGGAGGCCATGGACCTGGCAGCGCGTTTCGCGGGCGGGTAGCCAGACCTGGCTCGACATGCAGTCTTGCAGCCACTTCGAACGCCGCCGGCGGACCACAACGATTGAGACGACGGACACCATCTGCGGGCGGCGGACCAGATCACATGAGATTCGAGGGAGCTCATCGTCTCAAGCGATCTGGTCCTCGCAGGTCCCAGCCCTGACTCCGAACCAGATCAATCGAGACGGGACAACCGTGTTCGATTGCGAGGAGGCTGACCTCGCGTAAGACGACGCAGAAACTCAAGGTTCTGCCACATCACCACGTCTCCCTGCGCATGACAGGTGCGACACGGCACGATCGTCCCATGGACGTTCAAGGCATCGGCGCGATAGCCGCGGCGCTGGTAGCTGCGATTGCAGTACCGGCGGCTCTACTTGCTGGACGCTGGCAGTTGCGGGCTGCGGAAGAAACAGGTCGTGTAGGAATCGCCCAGGCCGAGGCGACCTATCGGGCTGCGCTCGATGCGGTGAGCGCTGAGGCATCAGTGGCCCACCTTCAATGAGCAGTGTGCATCGTGAAGTTGCAGGTCACGGGCCTGGTGTGCGTGGGATTCTCGATTCTCGTGCCGGTCGCGGGTGGATGACTTCGGTGAAGATCGTCGGTCAGCGGGAGACTTCGCGGTTCGTCAGGACCAGCAGGGATCTGACCAGGGCGGTCGCCCACTTCGGGTCGGTGCGGACCTTGCCGAGGACCCGCCAGCTCGTGAGATGGGCGAAGCCGTGCTCGACCGGCGCACGGACGGCGGCGAGCGCCTTGTTGGACAGTTTCTGTCCTCGGGTCAGGGGCCGGTTGCGGGCGGCCTTGTAGCCGGTGATCACCGTCGGGTCGGCGTCCGGGGCGCTGTCGTCGAGGCCGACGAATCCCAGGTCGGCGATGGCGCCGAGGCCAGCTGCCCGCAGTTTCGCGGTGAGCTGGTCGTGGCGGCAGGCGGTGATCTCCGAGGATCGTCCGGGGCGGGCTGCGGAGACCCACAGCAGGCGGCCCCGGTCGTCAGTGAGTGCGATCACCAGCAGGCCATGGCATTTGTGCTTGCCGGAGTAGTTCTTCCGGTTCGCCGCCGGGTCCGTATCAGGGTGCCGTCGAGCAGGACCACTCCGCCACCCGTTCGGGCGATCTTTTTGAGTGCGCGGTCCAGGCGCGGGGCGCGGGCGGCGAGCAGGCCGACGGCTTCCCGCACCCACCGGGTGAGGGTGGTGCGGTGCACTCCGTTGCCGCCGGCGAGGTCGCCGGGGCGCTGGTCACAGCGCAGCACCGCCAGCACGATGCCGGCGATCTTCCCTGAGGGCAGGGCCCGCCACCGCGAACCGATCTTCTTCAAGTGGCCGCGTATCAGGGTGGCGAGGTAGTTCAGGGTGGCGCTCGACAGCGGCAGGCGGGCGGTGTGGACAAGGCCGTCAGGGCCCTCGACGGGGCTGGGGTTGTTCTTCACAAAACACGTCAACTGCCGTCGGGGGCCCGCTGGTTACGCCCCGATGCCCTGTCCCGGTGTGGCTACCGGCGTGCGGTGAACCGTCCGTCGGGCCGTTTGTGCAGCCAGCCACGATCGGCGAGCTTGGTCATCTTCGCCCGCAGCGGTTCCAGCTTCCCGCGCACCGCCACCTCAAGTCCCAGCTCCTCGCCCACCGTCCTGACCTGCACCGGGCCGTCCGCGGCCCGTACGATCGCCAGGATTTTGCGGTAATCGCCGGGCAGCGCGGCCTCGTCAAGGCCCTCGCCGCGGTGCGGGATCAGCAGGACCGCACTTCCCGCCACCCGGGCGGGCACCGTTGAGACGGCCACGGCTGTCTCCGCTTCGGCCCGGTCCTGCTCGGCCAGCCGGTTCAGGACCCGTTCGGCGACCAACAGTTCCTCCCGCTCGGCGCGGACCTCCTGCAACTGCTTGGCCAACTCCTCGGCGAGCGCGTCCAGTTCGCTCCGGCGACGAATGATCCGCTCCAGGTCTCCCATGCCCCGCACCCTCCCGCGATCTCATCGCGTACCGCCCCGGTCACGGATCGTAGGAGCGGTCCCGAGACGAGCGCAGCGGAACCCGAGAACCGCCTCAGCCGACAGGGGCAGACGATCTTCACCATGGACACCCGCCGCCGACCAGCACGAGCACGGCAACTCGCCCGCACACCAGCCCACCTCAACTGCACGTTTCACGATGCACGGGTCTCACTGCATCCCGCGGAGCCTTCCGCGCCCGCGACAGTCGACGAACGACCGCCCGTTCGTCTTCGTCATGCCCCGGTCGTGCCCGTGAAACCATCGTCCAGCACCCGCCCCGAGCACCGTCAACTACCCCGCCACCAGGACATATACCCAGCGAAAGAGGAATCCAGCACTAGGCGCGGCCCGGGAAGGACAGGGCTGTCACCAGGCCCGGAACAGGCCAGAGTACTTTTCCGGATTCCTGTCACATCTGCGTGCGCCGTTCCGTCAGTGCTGTGAGGACGCCAACCAGGCGGACGCGAAGGAGAGCAGCTATGACGAACACTTCCATCTCCCGGATGCCCAACCCGGCCGAGTTCGTGCCCGAGCTGAACGACATCAGCGCCGCCCTCTTCCGGGCCACGGGCAACCACTCGGTGCCGCGCACCACGATGAACCTCGTCCACCTGCGTGCCGGGCAGATCGTCGGCAACACTTACCTGACGATCCTGAACACCGGCTTCCTGCGCAAGGCCGGGGAGTCCGAGGAGCGCATCACCGCCGTCTCCTCCTGGCAGGACGCCCCTTATTTTACCGACGCCGAGCGCGCCGCTCTAGCCTTGGTGGAGGCCACCCTCCAGCCCGCCCCGCATGGCAAGGAGCGCGTCTCCGACGAGCTGTATGCCGAGGTGGCGAAGCACTACGACGAGAAGGCGCTGGCCACTCTGACCATCGCGATCGGCCAGATCAACTTCTTCGTCGCTCTGGCCGTCATCGGCAAGCCGCAGCCGGTCAGCTCCCTCGCGGACGAGCAGTGGGACTGACCTGTCGGTCAGCGGGGTCGCCCGATCCGGCGGCGCAGGGCCACACGCATTCGTCTAGGCCCATTCGACGCCGGGTTCGGCGAGGGCGGTGTGTTGTTCTGCGGTGAGTTTGTCTCGCCTGGCACGCGGGTTGGAGATCCATACGCCCAGTTTCACGGTCACGGGTTCGGTCTCGCTGTCGGCGGCGATCTGTTCGCTGTGTCCGCTGGGTACGGGCCGGTGGGCGCCTTCCCGTTCCACCCGCTGTGTGAGGGCCGTCAGGCCTCGCTGGAAGGCCTGTTCCGCCTTGTTCGGGCCGTTCCGTATGCTTCGCCGCCAGGGCGGGAGACGGCGCCTGAAGCGGCTGTGTCCCGCACCCCCTCGGCAACCTCCCGGTTCAGCCGCTCCTCCCGGATCCGCGGCGTGGCCGTCTGTACATGGCCGGGAATGCGGGCGCGGCCGATCTCATCTCCGGCGGCCGGCTGCAGCTGGGCATCAGCCGGGGTTCACCGGGACGGGTGATCGACGGCTGGCGTTGCTTCGGCTGTGCCCCCGGGGAGGGGGAGAGCGGCGCGGACATGGCCCGCCGGCATGCCGAGGGTTTCCTCGGGGTGAATCGGGGGTGCGGGTTTCGCGCAGGCGAATCCCCGGCCGGTGTTTCCCAACCTGCCGGGGCTGCTGCGTGTCGGGCCGTGTTCCGGGGGGCTGCGCGGGTGGATCTGGTGGGGCTCCAGTTCGGATGCGACCGCTGTCTGGGCGGCGAGGCTGGGGATGAATCTGCAGAGTTCGACTGTGAAGGACGACGGGACGGGCGGGCTGCTGCATGTCCGGCAGCGCAGGCAGATCGAGGTGTACGGCGAGGCGTACGGGGAGGCGGGGCACGCGCGCGGGCCGCGGGTGTCGGTCGGCCGTAGCATCTTCGCCCTGACCGGTGATGTGGACCGGGCCTGTTTCGGCCGCGGCCGCAATGCGTGTGACCGGGTCGGCATGATCGACGGCACGGCCAGGGCGGTCTTCGGGCGTTCGTACGCCGCCGAGCCGGACGTGCTGGTGAAGCAGCTCCGGGAGGACGAGGCCGTGCAGGCCGCGGACACTCTCCTGCTGACCGTCCCCAACCAGCTCGGGGTCGATGACAACGTGCATGTGCTGGAGAGCATCCTGGCCCATGTGGCGCCGGGGCTCGGCTGGCGCTGAGCGGTCTGTGTTCGGGGCGGTTCGGGAGTGTGGGGGTCGGGCCGCCCGGGATGCGCCCCGCTCGGTGAGGGGTGCGGGCTGCGGTGGGCGGGGGCTGTTGTGGTGGTGGGCCGGGGGCGGGGTGGCTGGCGGATGCCGGGGTCGTCGTGGTGTGGCGGCCGGTGCTCCCGGGTGCGGTGGCTGCGGGTGGGGTGGGTGTCCCGGGTGCGGCCGGTGCTCCCGGGTGGGGTGGGTGTCCGGGGTGGGGTGGTGGGTGTGGGGTGGTGGTGTCGTGGGGGTGTGTGGACGGCGGGGCTGGTGGTGGAGAAGGTGGCGGGGGTGTGGGCGATGGCGGTTCTGTCGCGGTGGTGGATCCGCGCGTCCGCCCCGGCGGCAAGGGGTGTACGGCCGGACGGCCGGGCCGCCGGTGGTGGCGGGGGAGTTGTGTGTCGTTGTGGTGTGGTGGTCGGGT
>NZ_JALJRY010000067.1 GCF_024519455.1 Streptomyces sp. STR69
GGCGGGTGGGACTCGAACCCACGGCCGACGGATTATGAGTCCTTTGAGGATCTTGGCGATCCTTGCCGATCCATGCTCACCTTGGCCGTTTTCCCAGGTCAGGCGCAGTTTGACGCTTCGGTCCTTCTCGGCCCTTGTCAGTCTTCTCCGATCCTTGTGTCCAACCTGCGTCCAGAACGCGTCCCAGATGGGCAAGCGCACCCGGTTCACAGACCCTCTCCCCAGCTGAGGAGAGGGTCTCAAAACCATGCGCAGCGGATTTCCTTTCCAACGCTCAGCGACGCAAGGGCAGGTGGATCGCCGCCCAACTACGTGGGGCCGACATTTCCTCCTTCGCCTCAACGGTGACGCCGTACGCACTATCCTCGCGCGCGTGGGGCCGACTTCACCATCGTGACCGAGGCCCCGCAGGTGGGGGAGCTATCCCCGCTTGTGCGGGGCCGACTCGACACGGAAGGTCATCAGGCCCTTCTCGTAGAGCTCGTAACACGATCATGGTCGGGCCTTCTTGAGGCGTCTCCAGCAGATGAGGCTGCAGGCCAGCGAGATGAAGGCGTCGTGGAGTTCGGTTCGGCGTTCCCAGCGGACGGCGAGGCGCTTGAACTGATGGAGCAGGCGAAGGTCTGCTCGACGACGTAGCGGAGTTTGCCCAGGCCCTTGATGTTCGGGGCGCCCTTGCGGGAGATGACCGGCAGGATCCGCCGTTTGCGCAGCTCGCGCCTGTTGGGGTTGGAGTCGTAGCCCTTGTCGCCGAGGAGTGAGTCGGGGTGCCGGCGCGGACGGCCGGGCCGTCCGGCCACGGGCGGGGCGCCGTCGACGAGGGCAAGGGTCTGGGTGACGTCGTTGACGTTGGCCGCGGTGGTGATGACCTTTAGCGGGGTGCCGCGTCCGTCGCAGATCAGATGGTGTTTGCTGCCTGTCTTCCGCCGGTCGACCGGCGACGGACCGGTGTCGGCTCCCGTTTTTTCGCGCGGATGTGGGAGCCGTCCACACACACGCGGGACCAGTCGAGTTCGCCAGCCGCGTTCAGTTCGGCCAGCAGGATGCGGTGCAGTTGGTCGAAGACCCCGGCCTGCTGCCACCGCTCCAGCCTGCGCCAGCAGGTCTGTCCCGAGCCGAACCCCAGCTCCAGCTCCAGCTCCAGGAGTTGCCAGGCTATGTCGTTGTGGAGCACGTACAGGATCCCCTGCAGACACAACCGGTCGTCCACCGGCCGCGGGCCCGGCGCCTTCTGCGGCCAGCGCGGCAGCAACGGCTCGATCAACGCCCACAAGTCGTCGTCCACGATCCACGGCCGGGTGCTCACACATCACGAACGGCCGAATCATCACATCGGTCACGCCCGACCAGGACACCTCTACAAGATCGTGTTACGAGCTCATAGGTCTGGTTTAAGGAACGTCCATGTCAAGACGCCCTTGGAATTACGACGGTTTGATTCTGGTCACCCATGTTCTGAGCGCGGGACCACGTACATAGACGCCCACGTCGTCGATACGACAACTGGGGCCCCAGGAGACCAGACCCCATACCGTGTTCGTGACGAGGACCGGGCTGCCGGAGTCGCCCGTGCACGTGTTGCGGGTGGCGTCAGCGGTCGGCACGGCACACAGTTGCCAGGCGGGGTTGGGAGCGATGTCCAGGTTGAGCTGGGCGCGAAAGCACTGCTGCCCTGACACGAAACGCAGAGGCACGGAAGTGCGACGGCAAGGCGCCACCCCTCCGTAGCCGTCTCGGCCCCAGCCGAATTCGATACCTGTGACCGGCAGTTGCTCGTTCGCATCGGGGAGGCGGGCAGGCGTGCTGGTGGCTCGACCCGCCAGCACGAGAAGCGCCGCGTCCACGAGCCGTCCTTGCGGTGTGCGGGGATGCAAGAAGGCCGTACGGATGTGGAGCCGCTGCCCCGGGACGGGCGTGCCGCGGCACAGGTTGTCGGCTCCGACGACGGCGTCCACAGAGGCGGGCCGTCTGCCCCGCACGCAGTGGGCGGCGGTGAGAACCAGAGTAGGTGCGACCAGGACGCCTCCGCAGAACTGGCCGTTGAAGAGATCCCCAGCGGGTGAGGACGCGTTGACCAAGGCCACGACCGCCCCGGTACCGGGCCCAGGATCCAGGGTGCGAGCGTGGGGGCCTGCCGAGCCGCCCGGCAGCAGGCCGATGAGGATCATCAGCACCGCTGCCGGGACGCTCGTCATGAACCGGCGGGGCATGGGCGGTTCAGCATGACTTCTTCTGCGTCTCTACAGTCAGGCCCAGCACGTTGCGCCAGACGTAGTCGGAACGGCCGACGTGGTAGTTGACCAGGACCCCGGCCATGCGTACGCCGGAGGCGGCGGTGACCTGGAGATGAAGGACCAGATTGTTCAGGACTTTCGCGTTGTCCGGTTGGGGGGAGAGGGTCGCTCCCACTGCCTTGCGACGGTGGGCCCAGTCGATGCCGGGTCCGCTGCGTGCCTCCGGGTCAGGGGGCCAGCCGGAGCCGTAACCGATGAGGGCCGACGAGTTCGACACGATGACGGCCTCGACCAGGCGCAGACCGCTCGCCTTGCGTAGCGTGATCTTGTCGATGACGACTGCCTTGCTGCCGTAGTTGTGCAGCTCGTCCCCGCCGAAAGCGATACTGCCGCCCGCCTTCGCCGGAATGCACTCCTCGCCCGATCCGGCCTCTGCATCGCCGGGTCCGTTCAACGGCCCGCCGTCGGAAGCCTGGTGACCGCCCGAGGAGCAGCTCGTCACCAGGGCCACGAGCATGATCAGGGCCGGCAGTGGCCGCCGTACTCTCATCGGGTGTGCCCGCTCTTTGTGGTGGTGGCGACGAAATTGTACGGATGGCTGCCGCCCGGCGCTCCGCCCGTGCCGCAGATATAGCGGTTGGCATTGAAGGTGTACTCCACCGTCGCGTCGCTGGAGTAGCCAGTCTCGGCAGACAGGTCGATACCGATCACATCGGCGACGCTGGCACCGTCGGACCAGGTGATGGCGTGGGAGGTCGTCCGGGTGAACTTGGTGTCCTTCTGCTGATAGGCGCAATGCTTGGCGGTGGGGATGTACGCCGTGCTCGTCTTCGCACCGCCGTAGTAGCCCCTGGCGCGCACCTCGTAGTGATGGGTGACCGGTGTGCCCCGCCCAGGGCTCTGGCAGGCCACCAAGTACTTGCCGTAGCTGTACTCGGTCTTGTAATAGACGCCCCTGTTGTTGCCGTAGGCGGGGTATTCCATGGTGATCGAGCTGGACTTGGAGACCGAGCCACTGCTGGTGAAGCTGCCGTAGGTGCCTGAGGCTGAGACGCCGACGCCCAACGAACTGTCCGCGCCCTTGCTGTAGGAGAAGGTGTGCTTGACACCCGTGGTGGCGCTGTAGGTCTGGCCGGCGATCACCCACTTCGCCCCCAGACCCTTCACCAGAGTGCCGTTGCAGCCCTTGGCGACGCCCGCGTCGGCGGTCGTGTCGCTCGCTTCGGATTCAGCGGCCGCGGTGTCGTCCGCGGCGGAGGCGGTCGCGCTGTCCGGATCGTCCGTCAGGGACTCGGGTGCCGAGCTGCTCTCCTCGTCTACGCCGTTGCTGGCGCCGTCGCTGGAGCTTGAGTACGCGCTGATGGACAGCGCGTTGTCCATGACCAGGTCGGCGACCACCGGGGTGGTGTCGGCCATGGAAGTGGTGTCTGTGTCCGAGGTGGCCGCATCTGTGGTCGCCGCCAGGTACGCCGTAGTGCTCGACGCGGTGACCAGTGTGCGCGGGAAGTTGAATACAGCCTGCTGGCTGCCGGAATAGGCGACGGTTTCGAAGTTCACCGTGCCGTCCGCCGCGGCCTGGGGGGTCAGCGAGGAGGCGGAGGCCACCCGTAGCGTGTAGTCACCGCTGCTGTCGGAGACCGCTTTCGCAACAGGCTGCAGTTTCACCGAGTCCCCTTCTTCGAGGGCGTCGTCCGACTCGTTGTCCGGCCAGGCATACAGCACCACGTCCGCACCGGCCACCGTGTTCCCGTCGGCGCCCTTGATCGTTCCGTTGCTTACCACCGGGGTGGTGAGGTCGGACGAGTCGGTGATGCCCGCGAGCTCGGCGTCCTCGTAGGTGATGGTCAGATGAGGTTCTTCGGCGTCGTCTCCGGAGACGTAGTTCGCGGAGCGGTAGCGCCGCCAGGTCAGGGAGTCGGTTTCGTCGACTGCGCGCAGTTGGATGCCGTAGTTGGGGGCGCCGTCCGCCCATGCCTGCACGATGGCGTCGATGTCCCAGTGGCTGTAGGCGGCGGGGCAGGCCGAGGAGTAGCCGTGGGCCCCGGTGTTGACTACCTCTCCGGTCCCGGTCACGGTCGGCACCGTGTCCCAGGTGACGGCCGAGGAGTCCCAGTCGGAGGTGACCCGGCGGACTCGGATGCCGGAGCCGGACGTCGAGCAGCTGGAGGACCAGTAGGAGTACAGAGACAGGTCGGTGTCCACGATGTGGGAGCCGAGGATGTCGTCGACGTCGAACTTCAGGTAGGCGCGGGCCCGGTGGGTGCCACCGTCGTACGTACCCACCCGCAGCTCCTCCGAAGAGCGCTGCGAGTCGGTGTAGTTGGGGCTCTCCAGCCAGGTGTCGGTGCTGACCGCCAGGGTGGTGGTCGGGTCGATGGTCAGCGGATAGCTGACGTCGGCCGAGTCGAGGAAGGTCATGTCCGGGGTGAGGACGAGGACTTGGCCCTCGTCGGTGTTCTCGATCCGGGAGGTAACCGGAGCGTCGTGCGCGGCGAGTCCGGAGGCGGGGTCGACGGCAGAGTCCCACATGTGCGGTGCCGGGGCATCGGCGACCGTTTTGCCGCTCGCATCGGTCAAGACCAGGTGGCCGGAAATGGCCTGAGAGACCTGCAAACCTTGAGATGTGGTCAGCGGCATCCGGATGGTCAGGGGACCATCCGGCCGTTCGTGAAGTATGACCTGCTCGGAGAATCCGCCGGGCAGCGCCGTCACGACCAGGTCGCCGCCGGAGACAGCGCCGGCGTACGTCGCCGTGTTCCCTTCCAGAGTCGGCGACGGCAGGTCGCCTCCGACAGACAGGGCCAGCGAGGTCCCGCCGTCCGTCACCTTGGCGAAGGGGCCCGTCCCACCGTCGGAGAAGTTCAGGTCCGCCGCCGTCGCGCCGGGTGTGACCGAGGCTCCCGTGTCGGCGAGTGTGGTGTCGACTGGCGTCCAGGCGCCGCTCTGGCGGACCCGGATCGGCTCCTGGAAGACCTCGGTGGTCAGTGCGCCGTTCGGGTCGGCCCACGTGGTCGAGTCCTCGGTGCGCTTGCTGGTGATCTCGACCCGCTTGCCCTGTTCCTCGGCCTGCGCCCTGGCCGAGGCTGTGTTCGACTCACCCGGCGACTCCGTGGTGCTGGCCGATGAGCTGTTCGCGTCCGCGCTGGCGACCACCGAACCGCCCGGGATCAGCAGTGCCAGTGTGCAGACGAGCGCAGCCGTCCGTGCGGCCATGCGAATAGTTCTAGGGCATGACAAATAACGCGTCGTATGCATCGACTCCCCCGCCGCCGTATCCATCTCTGACCCAGTGAGCAAAATGGGTACATCAATGATTGGTCAACACTGAACTTTCACATCTTTACAGAACTTGACTACCTGTTCATGTGGGCATCGGATCCGCCAACTAGTGGGGTCTGGAACGCGACGAGATGCCCCAGTTCCTTCGCCGCTGCCGCGGTGGTGCAGGTGCCGAAGGGGTCCAGAACGATC
Source organism: Streptomyces sp. STR69 (assembly GCF_024519455.1). Classification (GTDB taxonomy): domain Bacteria; phylum Actinomycetota; class Actinomycetes; order Streptomycetales; family Streptomycetaceae; genus Streptomyces. The sequence continues at coordinate 5,706 of NZ_JALJRY010000067.1, forward strand.
CCGAGCGGCGGGGCAGCGCCTCAGGCATGGCGGCGAAGTGCCGGGCGTCCTCCAGTGCGGCGCGCACCTTGAGCGGAGTGGTGGGCACGGTCCACACGCCGGGCAGCCGGGCGTGCTCGGGGTCGTGCCGGTACCGCGGGCCCCGGGCGAAGTGGAAGACGGTCTCGTGGGCGCGCACGACACGGTCGGCGACAGACTCGGGCATGGGGTTGGGCTTGTGCTACATCATCTCGGCCTGGTGCACGAGCCCGAGGCGGTCGACGCAGCCGATCGCGTACCGCTAGAGCATCCTGGTAGGAGCTATCCCCGGGCACGTGGGGATTGCTCCTTCTCGACGTACCGGTTGCTGCCGTAGAAGAAATGGGACCCGCGCATGCGGGATAGCTCCCACCGCCAGGCGAACACGATCAAGGACTACGAGTCGACCCCGCACAGGCCGGGCTTACCCCATCCCCCGCGCCGCAGAACAAGCACCTCGCACGGAACGGGGTGGACGTCCACAGCAGTCTCCGCGCACCCTGAGTGACCCTTCGTACAGTTTCCTGTACGGGCCGTTTCTCTCCGCCCCACCGTTGGCGGCTACACCGTGTTCCAAGGGGCGCCCACCACCCTATTCATCGTCCGTAACTCGACCACCCAGCTACAGGCAGTCCGGAGTCCGAGCAGCCGAACAGGCTACGTCGGCAACCCTCGGTCTGCATGCCCCCGCCGAAACCGTGAGGCACTGGGGAGCGACTCCGTGGTGCGATCTGGGGCCGTTTTCAGTACGGGCCGTTTCTCCCCCACGCCGACCGGCCACGTCGGCAACGGCACGATCCAGGCGAGCCCAGTCGCCACCACACCGCACCTACCCTGCTACACCCCTGGGCAGAATGGATGACTCGGCGCCGGAGCGACCCCTTCCGGTTTCCCCGCGTCCAGCCAGCGTCCAGAATCCAGTACCCCAACCAGTCACAGCATCCACATACCGCATGTTCAACCGCTACGAGCTGGAACATCCATGCAGGTCAGGGGGCATTCGCACTACCGACACCGGCAACGAGGCCGAACTCGCGAGCAGCGGATTCAGTCCGTTCAGGCAAAGTTGACGATCCGACAGGACAAAATGAACGTTTCCGCAGGTCAGAAGCCTGCACAGGTGGGGCGGGTGGGACTCGAACCCACGGCCGACGGATTATGAGTCCGCTGCTCTAACCGGCTGAGCTACCGCCCCATTACGGCGCGTCGCGCACATTTGTGCGCGCCGTCTGCCGCAGCATAGCCGCTCATACGATCTCCTGCTTCGGATGGTCGGCTTCGCATGACCATGAGGACTGTGGCCTGCGCCGAGCGGTTCCGGGGGACATGAAAAAGGACCCCAACGGGGTCCTCGTCCACTGCCGTCCACTGGCTCTCCCGACTGGACTCGAACCAGTAACCTGCCGGTTAACAGCCGGCTGCTCTGCCAAT
>NZ_JALJRY010000068.1 GCF_024519455.1 Streptomyces sp. STR69
CGGCGGTGCCCTCGGAGCGCGGGAAGAACTCGTACCAGGAGCCGAAGAGCGCCCGCTCCCGCTCCACCAGCAACGCGCGCGGCTCGGAGACCGTGATCAACTCCCGCAGCGGATACCGGGCGAGGACCTGGTCCACCTCCGGCGTGAGCGCGGCGGCGAGGCGGGCGGCGACCGGGCGGGTTTCGTCGCGGAGGGCGGTGACGGCGGCGCGGAGGACGGGACGGAGGCCTCTGCCCTTCGGCACCCCGGCGATGGCGCGTTCGTGGAGCCGCGCGCCCTCCTCCAGGACGAGGTCCGTGTCCATGCCGGCCGGGATCTTGATCCCCGCGTGGTGGCGCCAGGTGGAGACCGGATCGCTCCAGGCCTCCACGACGTACGACCAATGGCCCGGCGCGTCCGGCGTGACGGTGGCGCCCCAGCGGTCGGTGCCCGGGGCGAGCTCCCGCATCGGGGTCCATGGACCGGGACGGCCGTCCGGATCGCGGAGGACGACATTGGCGGCGACCGCGTCATGGCCTTCGCGGAAGACGGTGGCCGACACCTCGAACGCCTCACCGGTGACCGCTTTGGCGGCCCGGTGGCCGTGCTGGACGACCGGCCGGACATCGAGGACGGGGATGCGTCCGATGCCGGGGGACGTGCCGTCCGCGGAGGGTGGCTCCGGGGCGGGTGGTGCCGTGCCGGCAGGGCGCACGGGGGGCGTGGCGGTGCCGGGTGTCGGGGGTGCTGACGAGTGGTGCGTGGCGGGCATGACCGCTCCTGTCCGCGTCAACGTGGGTGTGGGCGGATGGATGTGGGGAGGTGGGTCCTGCGAAGGAGATCCCGTGGTGCGTCTGGGGGTGTACCGGTGGAGCCTTCCCACCCTATTCGGGTTAGCAATCCGGCAGGTTGCCAACTACTTACACGCAGGTCTCCACAGAAGATCCGGCCCCGTCCTGGGCGAACGGGGCCGGAGCCGTCACTCCCGCACTACGACCGCGGTACTTGCAGAAGTTTGTCCGGCGAACCGAGCCCTTCACCGGACACCTTGCCGGAAACCGCTCCCGCGACGAGCGCCTTGGACACCTGTGCGGGTGTGGCGCGCGGGTGAGTGCCGAGATAGACCGCCGCCGCGCCGGCCGCGTGCGGCGACGCCATCGACGTACCGGAGAAGGTCGCCTTCGCCGTGTCGCTCGTGTCCGTCGCGGAGGTGATCGAGACGCCCGGGGCGAACAGGTCGACGGCCGGGCCGAAGTTCGAGAAGGCCGCCCGGGTGTCGCTGCGGTCGGTGGCGCCGACCGTGATCGCCTCCTTCACATCGGCGGGGGGGTACAGACCGGCCGACAGTCCGTCGTTGCCCGCCGCCACCGTGTAGGTGACTCCGGAGGCGATCGAGTTGCGTACGGCGGCGTCGAGCTGGGCGTTGTGGAGGCCGCCGAGGCTGAGATTGGCCACCGCCGGTTTGTGCGCGTGCCGGGTGACCCAGTCGATACCCGCGATGACCTGCGAGGTCGTACCGGCTCCCGCGTTGTCCAGGACGCGGACGGCGACCACCTTGGCCTTCTTGGCGACGCCGTACATGGTGCCGGCGATCGTGCCGGCCACATGGGTGCCGTGGCCGTTGCCGTCCTGGGCGGTGGTGTCGTTGTCGACGAAGTCCCAGCCGTAGCTCGCCCGGCCGCCGAAGTCCTTGTGGGTGATGCGGATGCCGGTGTCGATCACGTACACCGTCACCCCGCTGCCCCCGGAGTCCGGCGAGGTGTAGCTCTTGTCCAGCGGCAGGCCCGGCTGGTCGAGGCGGTCCAGGCCCCAGGACGGCGGGTTCCGCTCGGTGCGGCCGGTGCTCTCCAGGGTCACCCGGGTGTCCTGGGCGACCGAGGCGACCCGCGGGTCCGCCGCGAGGCGTCTCGCCTGTCTCTCGTTCGCCTCGACGGCGTAACCGTTGAGGGCTGTGCCGTAGGTGTGGCTTATTTTCGCCCCGTACTTCTCGGCGAGCCCCTTTCCGGCGGCCGACGGAGCCTTCGTTCCCCCCTTGAGTGTCACCAGGTAACTACCGCTGACGGTGCCGGGTGCGCCGGCGCCGAGTATGGTCCCCTCCGGTGCGGCATGCGCGGGCAGGGTGATGGCCGAAAACACCACGGCTGTGGCGACCGCGGTCAGTCCCCCCGCCCGGCGCAGACGCCGCGTACGCGTCCGTGCCATGGTCGAGTTCCCCTCCTTCAACTCTCCACTGGGCAGCCTCTCGTGCGGTGCGAAGCACCACAAGGGCGCATGAGGGGCCCTTTTCGGCCCAGGCCGGCATCATCCGGCCCGTCCGCCGTTTGAGGACGACGTCCACACCGTCACCGGTACCGTCTTCAGAGACGACGACGCACATAGCCGTGTGTCATCCAGCGAACGCGCAAGGTGGAGCTGTGAAGGCGATCCGTCGATTCACCGTCCGTCCCGTTCTCCCCGAACCCCTCCGGCCGCTCAGCGATCTCGCGCGCAACCTGCGCTGGTCCTGGCACGCGGAAACCCGCGATCTCTTCCAGTCCGTCGACCCCGAGCGCTGGACCGCCTCGGAGGGCGATCCGGTACGACTGCTCGGCAGCGTCTCCGCCGAGCGGCTCGCGGAGCTGGCCGAGGACAGCCGTTTCCTGCGCCGGCTCACCGAGGTCGCCGGCGATCTCGCCGACTATGTGGGCGGCGACCGCTGGTACCAGGCCCAGTCCGGTGAACTGCCCGCCGCCGTCGCCTACTTCTCACCCGAGTTCGGTGTCACGGCCGCCCTGCCGCAATACTCCGGCGGCCTCGGCATCCTCGCCGGCGACCATCTCAAATCGGCCAGCGACCTCGGTGTACCGCTGATCGGTGTCGGACTCCTCTACCGGCACGGCTACTTCCGCCAGTCCCTGTCCCGGGACGGCTGGCAGCAGGAGACCTATCCGGTCCTCGACCCCAACGAACTCCCGGTGGCACTGCTCAGGGAGGACGACGGCTCCCCGGCCCAGGTCTCCATCGCCCTGCCCGGCGGACGTTCGCTGCGCGCCCGGATCTGGCTGGCACAGGTGGGCCGGGTGCCGCTGCTGATGCTCGACTCCGACGTCGAGGAGAACGACCTCGGCGCCCGCGGCGTGACCGACGTGCTCTACGGCGGCGGCAGTGAACACCGGCTGCTCCAGGAGATGTTGCTCGGTATAGGGGGTGTGCGGGCGGTACGGACGTACTGTCGCCTCACCGGTCACCCCGAGCCCGAGGTGTTCCACACCAACGAGGGCCACGCGGGCTTCCTCGGCCTGGAGCGGATCGCCGAACTCTGCGACGCCGGGCTGGACTTCGACGCGGGCCTGGAGGCGGTGCGGGCGGGCACGGTCTTCACGACGCACACCCCCGTCCCGGCCGGCATCGACCGTTTCGACCGGGAGTTGGTCGCCACTCACTTCGGGCCGGACGCCGAACTCCCGCGCCTGGACGTCGGAAACATCCTCCGGCTGGGCATGGAGACCTACCCGGGCGGCGAACCCAACCTGTTCAACATGGCCGTGATGGGCCTGCGCCTGGGTCAACGCGCCAACGGTGTCTCGCTGTTGCACGGGCAGGTCAGCCGCGAGATGTTCTCGGGCCTGTGGCCGGGGTTCGACGCGGAGGAGGTGCCGATCACCTCCGTCACCAACGGGGTGCACGCGCCGACCTGGGTCGCCCCCGAGGTGTTCCGGCTCGGCGCCCGGCAGATCGGCGCCCAGCGCACCGAGGACGCGCTGACGGTCGGCGGCTCGGACCGCTGGGACGCGGTCGCGGATATCCCGGACCAGGACATCTGGGAGCTCCGGCGCGACCTGCGCGAGCAACTGGTCGTGGAGGTACGGGATCGGCTGCGCGCCTCCTGGCGTCAACGCGGCGCAGGATCGGCCGAGTTGGGCTGGATCGACGGCGTGCTCGACCCCGACGTCCTCACCATCGGCTTCGCCCGCCGCGTCCCGTCGTACAAACGCCTGACGCTGATGTTGCGCGACCGGGACCGGCTGATGGATCTCCTGCTGCACCCGGACCACCCGATCCAGATCGTGGTGGCGGGCAAGGCCCACCCGGCGGACGACGGCGGGAAGCGCCTCGTCCAGGAGCTGGTGAAGTTCGCGGACGACCCGCGCGTCCGCCACCGCATCGTGTTCCTCCCCGACTACGGCATGGCGATGGCGCAGAAGCTGTACCCCGGCTGCGACATCTGGCTCAACAACCCGCTGCGCCCGCTGGAGGCGTGCGGCACGAGCGGTATGAAGGCGGCACTCAACGGCTGTCTCAACCTCTCGGTCCTGGACGGCTGGTGGGACGAGTGGTTCCAGCCCGACTTCGGCTGGGCCATCCCCACGGCCGACGGCACCGGCACGGATCCCGACCACCGCGACGACGTGGAGGCCGCCGCCCTCTACGACCTCCTCGAACAGCGCGTCACCCCGCGCTTCTACGAGCGCGGCCAGGACGGTCTGCCCGACCGCTGGATCGAGATGGTCCGCCAGACCCTGACGCTGCTCGGTCCGAAGGTGCTGGCCGGCCGGATGGTCCGCGAGTACGTGGAGCGGCTGTACGCCCCGGCCGCGCACGCGCACCGCACGATGACCCCGGACGCGGCGCGCGAACTCGCCGCGTGGAAGGGGCGGGTGCGGGCGGCTTGGCACGGGGTGACCGTCGACCATGTGGAGACGTCCGCAGCCACGGCCACCGCGGAACTCGGGACGACGCTCAATCTCCGGGTCCGGGTGGGCCTTGGCGGGCTCGCCCCGGACGATGTGGAAGTGCAGGCGGTTTCCGGCCGGGTGGATCCTGAGGACCGGATCGGGGACGCGACAACGGTGCCCCTGAAACCGGCGGGAGGCCCGGACTCGGAGGGCCGCTGGTTGTACGAAGGACCACTCGCCCTTGACCGCACCGGGCCCTACGGCTACACGGTCCGGATCCTGCCGGCGCACCGACTGCTCGCGTCCGGCGCGGAGTTGGGGTTGGTGGCGGTGCCTTCGGAGGACGCGGTGGAGGGGGCGGGAGTGCTCATGCGTTAGACGTCGGAGTAGGGAGCGCACATCTGCCGCAGTGTGCTCCCTATACGGCGGGCGTACGCATGCTGCAAGCCCCGGGTCGCCGGGCCGCCCAGCCGTGCGTACCACTTCGCGCCGCGGCTGAACGCCGACACCGTCAGCCAGACCGTGCCGTCGCCCGTGCGGTCCACCACGAAGGCCTCCTCGCCGCATTCCGGGTGGCCGGGGAGGGTGCCGTAGGCCCAGCCGGACCTGCGGTGTTCCTCCACCGTCCAGACGATGCGGCAGGGGGCCTTGATCAGGCCCGCGAGGGTGACCGTCACGTCCACGCCGGGGGCGGCCTTGTCGGCGCTCGCCTCGATGCCGACGCCCATCTCGCGGTGCAACTCCCAGGTGAGGAGCGCGTCGGACGCCCGGCGGAAGACCTTCTCGCCCTCGCCGATCCGGGTGCGCACATGGAGGGGGTGGAATCCCGGGGGGCAGAAGCCGCGTTCGCGGGTCGCGCCGACGTCGTCGTACGTGAAGGACATGGGACCCAAGAGTAGGGCGGTACCCGGAGATGCCTTCGCTCCGGGTACCGCCCTTACCGCTTACCTGTCAACTCGGCTGTCGTCAGGTGACGTTGACGGCCGTCCAGGTCGCCGCCACCGCCGCGTACTCGGCGGAGCTGGTGCCGTAGAGCGCGGCAGCCGCGCTCAGGGTGCCGGTACGGGCCGACTTGTAGTTGGTCGTCGACGTGAAGTACGTCGTCAGCGCCTTGTACCAGATCTGCAGCGCCTTGGCGCGGCCGATGCCGGCGAGGGTGGCGCCGTTGTACGTCGGGGAGTTGTAGGCCACCCCGTTGATGGTCTTCGAACCGCTGCCCTCCGAGAGGAGGTAGAAGAAGTGGTTCGCGACGCCCGACGAGTAGTGCACGTCGAGGTTGCCGACCGAGGAGGACCAGTAGTTGGCGGAGCCGCCGTCCTTGCTGGGCTGGTCCATGTAGCGCAGCGGGGTGCCGTCGCCGTTGATGTCGATCTTCTCGCCGATGAGGTAGTCGCCGACGTCGGAGGAGTTGGCGGCGTAGAACTCGACGCCGGTGCCCATGATGTCGGAGGTCGCCTCGTTCAGGCCACCGGACTCACCGCTGTAGTTGAGGCCCGCGGTGTTGGCGGTGACGCCGTGGCTCATCTCGTGGCCGGCCACGTCCAGCGAGGTCAGCGGGTGGGTGTTGCTGGACCCGTCGCCGTAGGTCATGCAGAAGCAGTCGTCGTCCCAGAAGGCGTTGACGTACGAGCTGCCGTAGTGGACGCGGGAGTAGGCGCCGACACCGTCGTTCTTGATGCCGCTGCGGCCGAAGGTGGCCTTGTAGAAGTCCCACGTCTCCTGCGCGCCGTAGGCGGCGTCGGCCGCGGCGGTCACGTCGGTGGTGGAGCTGGAAGCGGCGCCGGTGCCCCACGAGTTGGTGGTGTTGGTGAACAGGGTGCCGGTGCCGGAGCTGGTGGTGTGCTTCAGGTTGTATGTCTTGTGGCCGCCGCGCGAGGCGTCGGTCAGCGAGTACGTCGTGCCCGACAGCGTGGTGGTGAGGCTGACCGTGCCCGAGTACAGGGTCTTGCCGGTGCCGGTGGCGTTCTCGACGCCCTGGTACTCGAAGAGCTTCTTGCCGGTGGCCGCGTCGGTGATGACGTGCAGCTTGTTCGGGGTGCCGTCGTCCTGGAGGCCGCCGACGACCGTCTCGTAGGCGAGGACGGGGGTGGCGCCGCCGGCCCAGATGACCTTGCGGGCACCGTCGGCGGCGGTCTTGTCCGAACCGGCGGCCTTGGCGGCGGTCAGCGCCTGCTTCTCGGCCTTGGCGACGGTGATCTTCGGCGTGACGGTGGCGACCTTGATGGTCGCGGAGTGCGCCTTGGTGACACCCTCGGTCTTGCCGGCCGGCGAGGTGTGGACGACCAGGTCGCCGCCGAGGACCGGGAGGCCGGCGTAGGTGCGCTCGTAGCGGGTGTGCACCGTGCCGTCGACGTCCTTGACGACGTCCTTGACGACCAGCTTCTCCTTGGTGCCGAGGCCTAT
>NZ_JALJRY010000069.1 GCF_024519455.1 Streptomyces sp. STR69
CGGTGTCGCACGGTCCCACCACGATCTGGTTTCCCCGGCACCTCACCACCGCCGACCCGGCGCCGGGTTCGCTGCCCGCGCCGGCCGATCCGGCCGGTCTCCCGCTCTACGGCGTCGATTCCGTCATCGACCCCAGGGCCCTGTACGAGCATGTCCACCAGACGTTCCACGCCGATCTCGACGCCACCGCCGCCGGGCAGGTCGCGGACTTCCTCTCCGAGCAGGTGCTGCGTGGCACGCTGCCGATGCAGATCCATGGCGGGCTCTACTCGCCGGTGATCACCGACGCCGACGGCAACGCGGTCGGCATGCTGCGCCTGATCACCCGGCCGGGGACCAGTACCCCGCTGCGGGAGAGCACCGCGGGGCAGATCAACCTGGAGAGCCATCTGGTCAACACCGCGAAGGTGGACCTCTCCTCGAAGTACACCAGCGGTCTCGGGGTCACCGCCAGCGCTGCCGCCGCCCTCACCGGCGACCACAGCCAGGGGCACCCGGACGCGTCGAGCGTCGTCGGCGGCAGCCTGGGTCTGCGCGCGCAGGCGCAGGCGACCGTCACCAACACGTACAGCGCGAGCAGTTCCGCGGGCACGATGCACGCCATCCGCACCAACCAGAGTCATCTGCTCGCCCAGACCGCCGTCACCTACGAGGTCACCCTGATCCGGCCGGACGGCAGCGAGATCGACGCGCCGGACCTGGACCTGACGCATGGCATGGATCTACGGCTCCTGAGCCGGACGGCCGCCGCCGGGCGCACTCCGGCCCCCGCCGAGAGGCGTGAACTCCCGGACTCGCTGGAGCGGTTGGACGGCATCGGGCTGAGCGCGGCCCCGCTCGACGTCACCGGCACGGACGAGCTGTTCGACCGGGCCGAGACGTGGCTGCGCCGCGAGGGCTTCCTGCCGTCCGCTCCCACCGGCATCGGCGTCGTGCGGAACCTTGAGCCCGAGCACCAGATCCGGTTGCACGCCCAGCTCAACAACTTGCGCCGGTTGCGTGAGGCGCGCTCCCGCACCGGGTTGCGTGCCGCGACCGACTCGATGGTGGACGGCGGTCACGCGTTGCACTTCGAGGTGCCCAACCGGAGCGATACCGGCGTCCGTCGGGTCCGGCTGCTGCTCACCGCAGTCCGTGACACCTCGCAGGCCAGCCGTCATGACCTGGTCCTGCCGGGCATCCAGGTCATGGGTCTGGCCCAGATGGCGGGCAGCGACGCCGAGCAGCGGGGTGAGTCGTACAGCGGCGCGCTCGGGCTGCTGGCCAGCGTCAGCGGGCCGGTGGGACCTTGGGGGACCCTCGGGGGCGGGCTCGACTACCAGCGCGGCCCCCAGGTGACCCACGGCGACACCGTGGGCGGTGCCACCGGGCACGACCAGTTCTTCATCGCCACCGGCCAGGACGCCCACGCGTTCGACGTGCCGGTGCAGCTGGCCCTCGATCTGTACGCGAACGACGCGGACGAGCCGAGCGTGCAGTTCGGGGAGGACATCAACCGGGCGGCCCAGGCCCCTGCCCCGGCCGTCGTCGCGGCCCCAACTGTCCCCGGCGCGCCGCCCGTTGCTCCCGCACCGTCGCCGACGGTCGCCGGCTCGCTGCGGCTGGCGGTGCCGCACGGCCGTACCCGCACGCCGTCGGCGAACCCCGCAGCGCCCCCGGCGCGGGTCGACGGGGCGCCGCGTCCGGTGGACGACGTCGACCGGGAGCGTCTCGAAGGGACCGACGCCCACGGTGTCCCGCGCCCGGACCTGGTGCGGATACCGGACGACGCGCTGATCGACACCGTGCGCGGCTCCGCGGCCATCGAGTCGGTCTTCCGGCGGGCCGCCGCGGTGATCCGCCGCCGAGCACAGCAGGCGCAGCCGGCGACGCCCGCCATCCCGGCCACCGGCCCGATCCTCCCGGTCACCGCCGCCGCGATCCCGCCCGCCCCGCCGGCCACCGGCACCGGGCCGGAGCGCACGGGTGTCCCGCCGCTCGCCGGACAAGGGCTCACGGACAGCACGACACGCGCCGCCGAGACCCGGCACGCGGCGATCACGCCGGGCAGTCTGGTCGCCCACGGCCAGGAACTGTTCAAGAACTCCTACGTAGTTGAAGGCTTGAGCCTGCCCGGGACGCTCGCGGACGGCCAGTACTCCCTGGAGATCCAGGCCGTCGCCCACCGGCCCCGGCTGGTGGACACCACCCGCCAGTACCTGGAGACCGGTGTCTCGGCCACCGACAGCGCCCAGCAGCTCAAGTCCCTGGGAAAGTCACGCCAGTTGGGCGTCACCGGCGTGGCCACCCAGAACCCGTCCACGCCGGCGGAAAAGGGCAGCGGCGGTCCCGAGTCGGACGGTTCGGTCTCCACCAGCCAGACCAGCGGCAAACCGAACAAGATCCAGCTCAACCCGTCGGTACGGCTCAACCAGGTGTCCCGCACCGACACCTCCGACACCCTCTCCGCCAGTACGGGCGTCAACCGCACCCCCACCGAGAGCGGCGACCTGCACCGGGTGGTCGCGGACGTCACCTATGTGGTCACGGTCCGCGCGGGTTCCCGCACGCTGCTCAACGGGGTCCGCAACCTCGGCACGATCGACCCCGTCACTTTCGCGGTGAACGTCCCGGACGGCCTCCAGTTCCTGATGACCCAGGGCCAACTCAACCGTGACGCACGGTGGATGGGCTCCGTGCAGGGACTCACCCCCACGCCCGTCCAGGGCCAGGCTCCGCTGCCGGCGGCGTTCGTACAGAACCGGCAATTGGGTCTCGGCGGCGTCCTCTCGGTCATCGAGTACGAGAGGCCCCCCGCCCCCGCGGCCGTCGCCGGCCAGATCCCGTTGGTACCGGTCAACGGCAGGGAGCGGCGCGGCCAGGTCGGGCGCGAACTGCTGGACCTGGTCGAGACCGAGGCACCCGGCGTGATCGACCCCGGGCACACCGGCTACCAGCAGGGTGTGCACAGCCGGATCATGCAGCTCACCTCAATCGGTGGACTGCGCTCGCTGCCCGGCCGCGGCCCGGACGGCACCCAGGACCCGGCCACCACCCGCCTCCACTTCCGCCACCACGCCTACGGCGGTGAGCGGCTGGTCGAGGTCAGGCTGACGGCGGTGCCCCGGCGGACCCAGAACCTGGCCGGCATCCGGGGTACCACGACGCCCGGCTCGGGTCTCGAACAGTCGCAGTCGCACACCGCGGCGGGCCGTTCCCTCGCCCGTGCCGCGGGCAGGCAGGCGCAGCTCCCGACCACGATCACCAACCGCTATCTCCGCCCGTTCCGGGATCCCGAGCACTCCAGGACGGACCGCGCGGCGCCGGTGTTCACCCCGCAGTCGGCCAGCAGCGTCTCGGTGCGACGGGCGACCACGGCGGACAACCGCTTCTGGCTGCGCACCGACCACGGCGCCGACTTCGACGGCCTGCGCTACGACTACGAGCTCACCGTCCGCTCCGCGCTGGTCGCCGACTGGCCGCCGAACGTCATCGGCGGTCTCATCCAGAACGGTGTCATCGCCTGGGCCGACGCGGACGGCGACGTACGCCGGTGGATCGAGAGCCTGCTGGAAGGGGGCAACTCGCGCACCAGCACCGTCCCGGTCCGGCTGGCGCTGCGGTTCACCGGCACCGAGACCACCGCACCCGGTGGCCCGGCCCGGGTGAACGCCCCGTCCGTCGTCTCCGACGTCGACCCGCGTAACACCGTGCGGCCGGCCGGCCCGGCAGCGGGCCCGTATCTCACCGACGCGCAGATGTTCCATCCGGTGGGACCGACCCCGGCGTTCCACTTCGACGGCTGGGCGCATCTGGAGACGGCCCTCAACGACGTGGCACCGCGCGGCGGACGCGGCTGGCACGCGCAGATCACCTCGGTCTCGGTGGAGGGACAGGCCGTCCGGCTGGGCCAGTTGATCCAGGCCGGACGGGTCGCCCTCGACCGCCCCCGGCGGGTCGCCGACCTCACCGCCGAGATGCCCGGCACCGCGCCCTTCGAAGGGGCACCGTCGCACCCCCCGACGATCGCGGTGACCCTGTACAACCCCCGTCGTTCCACGAACGCCGACGACGTCACGCTCGACCAGCTCCACAACACCACCGACACGGTGAGCACCGCCGCGGGCGCCGACCACTCCTTCGCGACCTCGTTCACGGAGCTGCTCAGCGGCGACGACGACAACCACGAGATCGGCGGGATCAGCGTGCCGCTCGCGCAGCGGCAGACCCAGCCCTCCGCCTTCGGAGGCACCACCACCGGCAGCCGCCGCGACTGGCTCAAGTCCGGCAGCACCTCCGCACCCGCCAACGGGGCGCGCGGCACGCGCAGTTACGTCATCGACACCGATGCCCACCTTCTCGTCGAGGGACCGGAGGGCACCCGCCATGTCACCGGCACCGTCACCCTGCGCGTCGAGGAGCGTGACCTCCTCGGCCACGGTCTGCTCACCCCGGCCGAGTCGCCGCCGAACGTCCACGACCTGCCCGCGCTCGTCCCCGACTGGGCCGATGCCCAGCCGCACACCCTGCCCGAGCGCCTGCACGCCGCGATCCCGGCCGGCAGCCACGGCGTGCAGTTCTGGGCGGCCCTCGGTGATGATCCGCAGGGCGCCCGCCTCGGCCAGGCGCTCTACATGGCCTCCCGTACGGCCGTGCTCGGCAACCGGCCGCTGGAACTGATGACCCGCGACCAACAGGGCGTCCGCCGCTGGGAGTTCACCGCCGAGGGCGCCCTCGTCACCGCGGACCCGGACCTGACCACCGCGTGGAACGCCTTCGACGCGCAGGCCGAAATCCTGCACAGAGCCACCGACACCCTCACCGACACCCCGCGGCAGCTGAACCTCCGCTTCGCTGCCCGCCGACAGGCCAACAGGGTGTACACGGCCGCGCTGGCGGTCCACCAGAAGGCGCAGGCCGCGGTCACGGGCGCGAGGTCCGACCACACGCAGGCGAGGACGGAGACCGCCGACTCCGCCGAGGCCGTGCGCAAGGCCGAGGCGCTGGTGACCCGGCTGAAGCGGGAGTTGACGGAAGCCCGGAAGGCCGTAGCCACCCTGCCGTCGGTGATCGAGCAGCATGCGCGGGACGAGATCCAGGGCCGCCACGACCTCCAGACGGCCCTGGCCGCGCTGACGGAGGCCGAGAACGCCGTGCGCGCCGAGCGGATCGCCGCCGCCGAACAGGCCGCGAAGAACGGGCAGTCGAGTACGGCCCCCACCCCCGCGCCGACCCCCGCCGCAGCCGGCACCACGCGCTCCCACACTCCCGCGCCCGATGTCGCCGCCGACCCCCGGGTGCAGGCCACGCTCCCGGCGATCGCCGACGCGAACGGCGCGATCCAGCAGGCCGCCGCCGCACTCACCACCGCCCGGCCGGCGCTGGCAGCAGCGGAGGCGACCGCCGCCGACCGGCCGGGTCGGATCCGCAAGGCGGAAGGGGACCACAGGACGGCCGTGGAGAAGGCGGCGCGGTACGCGGAGGCCGAGGGCGTCGCGGCCGACAACCTCCGGGTCGCCACGGAGCACGAGACCGACGCCCAGGAGAAGGTGACCGAGGCAGCGGATGAGGTCAGCCTCCGCGAGAGGGAGGTCGTCGCCGCGGTCACCGCGCAGATACAGGCCGCCGCCGAACAGGTGTCGGCCACCGCCGCGTTGCCGGGTCTGTCCACCGCCGTCCAGGACAGTGCCCCGACCCCCGAACAGTCGTTGCGCACCACGTTCGCCACCACCCCGCCCCGCTGGCCGAACCCCGACGGCCGCACCGCCCCTCTCCCGGCCGCCGGCCAGACCCACACCCCGTGGCCGGCCACCACGGCCGCATCCACGTCCACGCCCACGCCGACGAAACAGCAGCCGAAGAAGAGCGGGCCGTCCAAGTCCGGTACCAGCGGCGGCAAGTCCGACAAGGGCAAGAAGCCGGTCACCGGCAAGAACACGAGCACGAGCACCGGCAAGAGCAAGGTCAAGACGGCGTCGCCCCAGCAGCCCGGCACGACCCCGCCCGCCCCGCTGTCTCCCTACGTACCTCCCACAGGCAGAGCCGTTCTGACCCCCGGTGACGGCAACTGCCTTCTCTACGCCGTCATCGGCAGCGCACCGCACCTGGTCCGCCCCCGCCTGCGGCAGGCCGCTCCGGCCATCGCCGCGGGCACCGCCGCCTGGCTCGCCCGG
>NZ_JALJRY010000006.1:0-151714 GCF_024519455.1 Streptomyces sp. STR69
CCCGCTGATTAAGAGTCAGCTGCTCTAACCAACTGAGCTAGCGGCGCCTGCTGACGTCGTAGACCTTAGCATCCTGATCGGCGGGAGGAAAAATCGATATGCGCACCGTCGCGCGGGCTGCCCGCACGGCCGCCCAGAGCAGGATTTCCGCGCCGGGGAGCCAGGGGCGGCGGGTGTCGGGAGCGACCAGCCAGCGGGAGTCGAACGGCGCCGGATCGGCCGCGCCGACCAGTGCCGGGACGGTCACCGCGTCTCCCTTGCCGTGGCACAGCAGCGGCGGGACGGACTCTGTACGGCCGTGCTCCGCGGCATCCGTGCCCCACTCCTCCCAGCCCAGCAACGAGGGCAGCCGTTGAGCCGTCCCGGGGGTGGCGAACAGGAGCATCCGGCCCCGGTAGGTCGCGACCGGCCCGGAGCCGGGACCCTCGTCCCACAAGCGGTCGACCATACGGCGGCCGAAGATCGCCGGAGCGTTCACCACGTCGAAGGCGGAGCCGCAGGGCAGGACGACCGGGGCGTCCGGCCGCTCCCGCCACAGGGCGAGCGTGCTACGCGGATACGTTCCTGCCGAGGCGAGCCAGGCGGCACCGTCCGGGGTCACGCCCGAGATGTCGAAGCGGTCGGCGAAGGGGTCGTCCTGTGTGCGGCTCATGGCGAACAGATCTACCGCCCGTGAGCGTACGGTCTCCGAGAGTTGCCAGAAATCGGGACAGGAGGGGGCGGTAGGGAGTATCTTGCCCGCCGGGCATATGCCAAAAGCCAAGCCGAAAACTCCCGGGTCCCTCGGGTCACACCGGGTCTGCGGCCCCGCTGTCCCGCCCCTCGGTGCCGCGCAGCAGATCCCGCCCGAACTCGACCATCTTCTTCGCGTAGTCCTCGGTCCACTCGGCCTGCTCCGCGATGTCCGCCGGCGTCAGCCGGTCGAACCGGCGCGGGTCGGCGAGCTGAGCCGCCGCGATCGCCTGGAACTCCACCGCGCGGTCCGTCGCGGCGCGGAACGCGTGCGTCAGCTCCGTCGCCCGCGCCAGCAGCGCGCGCGGGTCGTCCATCGACTCCAGGTCGAAGAAGTGCTCCGGGTCCTCGGCCGCCTGCGCGGGCTCGAAGAGCAAGGGCGCGGGGCGTAGCCGCGATTCGTTGCGACGCGGCGTGTGCTCCGCCATGTCTTCTCCTCCTCGTACGTCACGGATGACCCGCCTCACGAGCCGGACCACCGTCCATTGTCTCCCGACCGCGCAAGAGGCCCCGGGCATACCACCCGGGCACGGTCCCGGGACTCTCAAGCCCCCCGGACCACGCGATGTTCCCCGAAGCGCGACGGCACCGCGTGATTGGCTGCCCAGCCGTCAGGGTCTCCACACCACCCGGTGTTCTGCCAGGTGCGCGAGCACAGCGTGATTCGCCTCCCACCCGTCCGGAAACTTCACCGTCACCCCCAGCTGCACCGGCTCCGTGGACGGGTGGTCGTCCAGCAGTTCGCTCACCCCGGCCCGGCAGACCACGATGCACGCGTGGCGGTGTCGGGAGGCCAGGACGCAGAGGCGGCCCGTCTCCAGGTGGAAGGCGGTGGCGTCGGGGCGGCCGGAGAGGGGGTGGAGGACCACCGTGACGTCGAACTCCCGGCCCTGGAGCCGGTTCGCCGTGTCCACGGTGACGTCCGTGACGCCCAGCTCCGCCAGCGCCGCGCGGACCGCCGCCGCCTGGTCCCGGTGCGCGGTGCCGACCGCGATCCGGTCGGCGGTCAGGGGGGTGGGGTCGGGCGAGCGCTCCGACGTGGCCGCGCCGCCCCGGTCCAGCAGCCGTCGTACGACCGTCGCCACCGCCCGCACCGCCTCCGGGTCCGTGCGGGGCGTGTGGCGGGCGGGGAGTTCCAGCAGGCCCCAGCCCGACTCGGCGGCCTCGTCGAGCACCCGGTCCGGGCCCGAACCGTCCGACGGGACACCGAAGGCGAGCCGCCGGTCGCCGTGGCCGGTGCCGCTGCGGAAACGGGTGTACGGGTAGAACGCGTTCGAGACGAGGGGGGCGGCCGACGCCGGGAGGCGCCAGGACACCGGGAGGCGGTGCTGCGGGAGTTCGGGGTTGTGCGCGAGCAGGGTCGTCACCGCCGAGGCCGAGGGGTCGTACGACAGGCCCGCCCACTGCTCCGCGCCGACGATCGCGAACGGGTCCAACTGCCCCGGGTCGCCCACGAACAGCGCCCGCTCGAACAGCCCGGCCACGGCCAGCAGCGAGTCCGAGCGCATCTGGTACGCCTCGTCGACGATCGCGTGCCGCCACGGCTCGTCAACTTTGACGTGCGCCCACTTGGCCGCCGTCGAGATGACCACCGGGAGCCCGGCCAGCTCACCCGCCTTCGCCGACTTCCGTACGTTCGGCAGGTCGTCCAGCGCCTTGTCGTACGGGTCCGCGTCACTGCTGTGCAGCCGGCCCACGGGCAGCTCGCCGTTCTTCTCGGCGAGCCGGACGACGAGGTCGTCGACCTGGGCGTTGGTCTGCGCGACCACCATCAACGGGCGCCCCGCGTCGGCCAGTTCGAGCGCGGCCCGGACCACGAGGGTGGACTTGCCGGCACCGGGCGGGGAGTCGACGACCACTCCGCGCGCCGTGCCGTGCAGGGTGTCGCGCAGGATGGCGTCGGTGGCCCGGCCGGCCTCGGCACCGGGGTCGAAAGTCGGGTCCGGAGTCACAGGACGTCCTCCTCGGTCACCGGATCCGCCGACTCCTGTACGGCGATCTCCTCGCCGGGCGGGCCGCCGTGCGTCCACGGTGTGTCCTCCTGGTCGGGCAGTTTCGCCCCGCCCCGCTGCTCGTGCTCGAAGAGCGTGAAGCAGATCCGGTCGCCCTTCTCCGGCACGGAACCGACGTCCGGCTCCTTGCCCCGGCCCATCTTGTCGACGACCCGGAGGACGACGAGGGCGCCGTCCTCCTCATGGCCCACGAACTCCGCCGACTGCGGCTTGCCGCCCAGGGACCGGAACACCTTCACCCGCTCCCCGAGATGCGGCCGGTCGTCCGTCCGCACGGTCACCAGCGGGCGCGGACGGGGGCTCTTGCCCTCGCTGTACGACATCACCACATCCGTGACCTCGCCCGCGAAGGCCTCTCCGGCGAGCCGCCGCCCGGCCATCACCAGCGGGTCGTCCAGGGCCTCCTGGGCGTCCAGGCGGGCCTGTTCGCGCTCACGCGTGGCGAGCTTGTTGGCCGCGGTCACCGCGTCGTCGCGGCGCGGCTGCGGGGGCTCACCGGCGGTGATCCGGTCGCGGTGCCCGGTGAACGACCAGCGGTCGCGCGTCCACCGGTCGACGGCGTGCGCGCCCTCCGGGAGTGCCCGCAGCAGATCCAGCCCGTGCCACACCGCGTCCCAGGTGGGGCGGGTGCGGCTCTCGACGAGGGCCCTGATCTCCCGCTCGGCGGCGGTGAGTTCACCGAGCCGGTCGTCGGCCTCCAGGCCGTCCTCGGCGGCGGCGAGGGCGGTACGGGCGCGGTCGTAGCGCTCGATGGCCGGGGCGAGCAGCTTGTTGTCGAACGCCGGGTCGGTGGCCGGCCCCGCCGGCGGGCACACCAACTGGCCCTGTGCGTCCCGGCGTAGCTCCGCGTCGAGCGCGGCCTCGGCGCCCGGGACGCCGTCCGGGGGGTCGATCCAGGCGAGCAGCGCGCCCAGGTGCTGGTCCTCCAGGCTGGACTGACCGGTCGCCCAGTGTCGGCCGAGCACCTCGGTGAGCGCGAGCAGCAGCGCCGAACCGGGCACCCGGGCCCGCTCCCCGAAGTGGGTCAGCCAGCGCCCGAGCAACGGCACGTGCGGGGGCGCGGGATGCGGGGTCTCCGGGTCCTGCTCGGCCGTACGGCGAAAGCGCATCGAGCGGCCGAGCAGCCGGACCAGCTCGATGCCGGGGCGGCTCGGCACGATCAACTGCGGGGCGTCGGCGCACAGTTCGACCTCGACCTTGACCCGCTTGCCGGTCTCCGGATCGGTCTCGTTGCGCTCGGCGGCCTCCACGTCGTCCGCGAACGTGTCGATGTACGGCAGGACCACGTCCGCGAGTTCGGCCAGGAACGCGAACCTGAGGTCACGGTCGCGCGGCTGCGGTACGACGAGCAGCCGCGGCGCGTCCCGGTCCGTGCCGACGAGCGCACCGAGGGGCGCCCCCGCCTCACCGGCGGTGGTGAGCGGCACGAGGACCAGGGGGCGCTCGGACAGGTGCCGGTGGCGCACGGTGGCGGTGGGCTGGGCGCGGCCGGTGCGAACGGCCTCCAGCCGGGCGAGAGTCGAGATCAGCGACATGGGGCGCCCTCCGGGAGGTGCGCCAGCGCCTCGGCCCGCAACTCCGCCGCTCTCCGCAGTGCCGCCACCGCCGGGTCGTCCGGGTCGCCCGCCTCGCCGTGGGCAGCCGCCAGGACCTCGTCGATCGTGGTCAGGTCGCCCAACTCGGCGCGCAGGGAACGGCCGAGAGCGGTGACGGCGCCGGACGCGCGGGAGTGGTCGCGGCAGTGGAAGGCCAGCTCGCAGGCGGCCAGGCACTCGGGGGCGTAGCTCGCCGGGACCGACTCGACGGCCGCCGTCAGCTCGGCGGCCGGGCGGTCGGGGGCGAAACAGGTGCCCTCGGGGAGGGTGTCGGCGATGTCCTCGATGCGGGTGAGACGGGCGAGTTGACGCCCGGTGACCGCACGCTGTTTGCGGACGTCGACGGCGGACGCGGTGGGCAGGTTGGAGAAGTCCTTCGGGCAGACGAGCAGCACGCGCGTGCGTACCCGGGGGACCGGATCGAGGCGGGCGGCCACCTCCTCCAGGGCCAGCACGTACACCGCCGACTGGCGGGCCGCCGCGCCGACCTTCGCCGGGTCCGCCGAACCGTCCAGCATCGGGAAGGACTTGATCTCCACGACCGTCCAACTGCCGTCCGGGTGCACGACCACCGCGTCCGGCTCCAGGAAGGCCGGGGAGCCCGCCACGTCCAGGGCGAGCATCGGGTGGTCCAGCAGCGTCCAGGCGGCGGCCTCGGTCGCCTCGCGCAGTGCCAGCGCCGTACGCGCCGCGCGTCCCTCGGGGCCGACCGCCGTCAGTACGGGCACATGCGCGTGCACCGGCGGCTCGGCGCCCGGGTCCAGCTTCTCGTGCACCAGCCGCAGCAGCTCCGCGCCGCCGTCCGCCTTCACCCGGGCCTCGAACGCGTTGCCCCGCATGAAGGCGAACTGGGACTGCCCGAAGGCGGACGGGGAGCCGAGCGCTTCGGCCAGCACCGCCTTGTTCACCCCCGCGCCGTCCAGGATCGCCCGCCGCTCGCAGCCCGGGTTCGCGGCCAGGGCCGCCAGGGCGCGTGCGTCCAGCGCCTTGGCCGGGACGTCCGGGCCGCGCAGCTCAGCGAGCCGGTGCCGGAGCGCCGTCCCCCGCGTCCGTGGGGGAGGCACCCGGCTCGGCTCCGGTACCGAGCTGTGACTCGCGCTGCCGTGGAATTCGTTCACCCGGGGAAGTCTGGCATCCACCACTGACAATTGAGGTTTCTGTGCCGGGAGAGGCGTCACGGGAGCGGGCCGCGACGAGTGAGCCGCGCCCCTCGAACCGCGCCCTGATCCGGTCCGCGCCCTTCATGACCTGCGGCGCCAGCAGGAACCCGAGCCCCATCACGACCACACCCGCGACCGCGTCGAGGAGGTAGTGGTTCGCGGTGCCCATGACCACGATCGCCGTCAGCAGCGGATAGGCGACGCCGAGGACCTTGGTGAGCCGCGTGCCGCCGTAGCGCCACAGCATCACTCCGCACCACAGCGCCCAGCCGCAGTGCAGGCTCGGCATCGCCGCGTACTGGTTGGTCATCCCGCCCAGGCCGCGCGGCGCGCTCGCGTCGCCGCCCCACCAGCCGTACGAGCTGTACTTGGCCATCGTGTCGACGAAGCCGTAGTCCGGGGAGAGGAGACGGGGCGGGCAGGTCGGGAGCAGGGTGAAGCCGATCAGGCCGATGAACGTGGACGTCATCAGCCAGGTGCGGGCCGCGCGGTAGACCTGTGCACGTGACCGGAACAGCCAGATCAGGATCGCGGGCGTGACCAGGTAGTGCAGCGACGCGTACCAGAAGTCGGCCGGGATGCCGAGCCAGGCCTCGCGCGTGAAGAGCCGGTTGAGCGGGTGCTCGGCGTTGATGTGCAGGAACTTCTCGACGCGCAGGATCGCCAGCCCGTGGTCCACGGCGCTCGCCGTGTCGCCCCTGGCCAGCAGGCGGCCCGCCGAGTACGAGGCGTACACCATGAGGATCAGCGGCAGCTCGGTCCACCAGCGCAGCCGGCTTCGCCGGTCCGCCTCGATGCCTGGTGTCTCGGTCTGCGGCATCCGATCGCCCTCCCCCTTCTCTCCTGGTGCGGTGCCCGGTGTTCCGGCTCGCCGGTGTTCGGTCGGGACACTTTACGGCGTATGTGCGCGCCCTGTTTCGGGCGCCCCCGGACCTCAAAGACGCAGAGATCGCCCCCCGGGTTGCCCTTCTCAATGGTGCGAGATGATGGAGTGACCCGCCTCTCGGCATCTCCCGGAAAGGTCCCCCATGGCACCGCGCATCCTGCTGGCCCGGCACGGACAGACGGCATGGTCGCTGTCCGGGAAGCACACCGGCAGGACCGACGTCCCGCTCCTCGAAGAGGGCCGGCGCGGCGCCAAGGTGCTCGGCGAGCGACTGCACCGCTCCCCGCTGGACGGCCTCCCCGGGGTCGAGGTGCGCACCAGCCCGCTGGCACGCGCGCGTGAGACCTGCGAACTCGCCGGCTTCGGCGACCGCGCCACCGACTGGGACACCCTCATGGAGTGGGACTACGGCGCCTATGAGGGCCTCACCCCGCAGGAGATAGCGGTCTTGCGGCCGGGCTGGCTGATCTGGCGCGACGGCGTCCCCGAAGGGGAGACCCTCGCGGAAGTGACCGCCCGCGCGGACGAGGTCGTCGCCTGGGCACGGTCCGAGGACCGTGACGTCCTGGTCTTCGCGCACGGCCACATCCTCCGCTCGATCGGCGCCCGCTGGCTGGGCCTGCCGATCGACTTCGCGGCACGGATACGGCTCAACCCGACGTCCCTGTCGGTGCTCGGCTGGGCCTACGACGAACCGGCGATCGAGAGCTGGAACGACCTGGGGCATCTGGTTACGTAGTCATAGGCGTGCCCCTTCAGGGGCGCGGGGCTGTGTCGATCTGCGGCTCCGCCGCGTGGGCGCGCCCAGCCCTCACCGGCCCGCAGCAAAAAAACTACGCCGCAGTTCGAGGCAGACTGGAGTGCCTCTCCAGAAACGTGGAAACCCCCGAAGCCCGCCGATGAGGCAGCAGCACCCGCGCGGTCCCGGCCAGCATCGTCTGAATCCGCGACGACTGCACCAGGTCCAGAAGATCCAGCACCCGCATCCCCGCAGTCGCCGCCTCGTCGGGCCGGCCTCCCCGCGCGAGATCGTCGGCAAGTTCGGCTGTGTACAGCGCGATGTTCCGCGTGAAGTGCGGATCCTGGAGCTGGGCCGCACGCCGAGCGTGCCGAGAAGCCCTCGGCCAGTCGCCCAGCGTCGACCAGCACTGCGCCTCAAGCCCCTCCAACTCGGCCTCTCCGTAGAAGCTCATCCACTCGGGGTCGGCGTCCGAGTGGCCCCGCTCGTAGAGGGCCTGCGCTCGGGCCAGCGCCTGTTCGCAGCCGGTGCGGTCGGCGAGCCCGGCCCAGCCGCCCGCCTCGCGCAGCGCGAGCAGCGACATCAGACGGGCGGAGCCCACCGGGCGGGCGACCCGCTGCGCGGCCTGTGCGGCGCGTACCGCCTCGCGCGGGCGTCCGGCGTCCCGCGCGAGGAACGCCGTATTGCAGAAGGCGTGTGCCTCAAGGCCCGCGTCGCCGGTCATGCGGGCGGTGGCGAGGGCTTCCGCGTAGTGCGAGCGGGCGTCGTCGAAACGGCCGGAGTCGTGGGCCAGCCAGCCCACCGAGATGGCGAGTTCACCGGCTCCGGAGTGCAGTCGTTCGGCGACCGACTGCCGGGTGGTGCCCGCGTCGAGCAGGGCGTAGGCGGCGCGCAGCGGGGCCGCCGCGCGCCGGTAGAGGCCGTCGGCGCCGTGCCGGTCGTCGAGCAGCCGGATTCTGCGGACGGCCTCTTCCAGGGCGCCCGCCTCGCTCGTACCGGGGCGGCGGACGGAACGTTCCGCTGCCACGGCGTCCAATGTGAGCCCCAGCGGGCCCAGGGTGCCGGCGGCCACCGTGACGGTGCCGCCCCTCATGAATGCGCGACGCAGCACGTCGCTCTCCTCGTGGTTCTCGTGGTTCTCGTGCGTGTCGTACGGGTCCTGGGTGTCATACGGCTCGTACGCCCCCTGCGTCTCATCCGTCCCACCTGTCTCGCCCGAGGTGTATCCCGGGCTCGTGGGGTGTGCGGGGGGCGTGTCCTCGGCGGTGCGCGCCCCGCGTCCGCGTACGGACGAGCGGGGCGCGAAGCCGAGGTCGGCGAGCGTGCGGCCGGGGAACATGTGCAGGAACACCCGTTCGTACGCGTAGTTGGGGCAACGGATCTCACCGGCTTCGACGCGGCCGACATAGCGCGCGTCGCAGCTGACCCGCTCGCCGATCTCGCGGGCGGACCGGCGTACGGCCGCGGCGAACTCCGCCGGTGAGCGCTGTCCGCGCAGCCGCCGGAAGGCGAGATTGGGTCTCGGTGGTTGGGGGAACTGGGGCGGGAGCACCGTTGACGACGCCATGGCCGGGTCCTCTCGTGCGAACCGTCGAACCATGCCGGATTCAGGGTGACTTGTTGAGTGACGCCCTGTTTCCAGCGGGCAAGAACGTACCTGCTGTGCATGACCCGCCACGCAGGGTTTGGCTACAAACCGGATATCTCATCCGGGATCTGCCATGAACTGCCATCCTTTGCGGCGGACTTGTGCCGTAGCCGTTGACGCTTCGACGCGTTGAACTCCATGGATCCGGGAGCCACCCGACTCCCGACCCGCTCGTCCAAGGAGGGGTTCCGTGGTGGAGACCGGGCTGGAGACCAGTCAGAGCGTCGATCCTCGAATGCCGAGCGCGGAGTGCAGTGCGCCACCGTTCGCGGACTCCGCCTGCGATCTGGTGACCGTGCCGACGCGGCAGGGCCTGGAGGCCGTCGACATCCTGCGGCGCGGTGCGGGCGACGGGGTCGGCCCCGTCCTGCACGACGACGGCGGCGACACCCTCGGCTTCCTGGTCCCGCCGGGCACGGCGGCGGCCTGGGACGTTCCGGGCAGTACCTGTACGGAGACCCACGGCCGGGGTCTGCGCCTCGCCCCCGACCCCGAGCCCCCGGTCGAGGGCTCCGACTGGCTGCTGCCCCCCGGCGACGCCGACCTCGCGACCGACCCGGCGGTCCTGCGGGCCGCGCTGGGCGAGGCGGCCCGCCTGATCGAGGCGGCGGACGGCTGTCGCTGAGCGCTCGGCGGCGGTGCGCGGACGGTGGCCGTCGGTGCCGGGCGCGCCGTCCCGTCCAGGGCCCCCGATAATGGGCCAATGGGAAAGTCCAGGAACACCCGGCGAGGTGGTGCCGGCTCTGCCGAGGCCGTCGTCGAGGCGGTCGACGGTGGGCTCGCCGAGCTGATACCCGACCGGGACCGTGCGCGGGCCTGGACCCTGTTGATCGACGGAGCGCCGCAGTCCTACGTCGACCTCGACGACCCGGCGTATCTGTCCTTCGAGTACCAGCGCCGCCTGGGCCACGTCATCGACCTCGCCGCACCGGCAGGCAAACCGATCCAGGCAGTGCACCTCGGCGGTGGCGCCCTCACGCTCGCCCGGTACGTCGCCGCCACCCGCCCCCGATCCACCCAGCAGGTCGTCGAGTTCGACGCGGCCCTCGTCCAACTGGTCCGGCGCGAGCTGCCGTTGGACCCGAACGCGCGGATCAGGGTGCGCTCCACCGACGCCCGCGCGGGACTCGCGAAACTGCCCGAGGGCTGGGCGGACCTCGTCGTCGCGGACGTCTTCAGCGGCGCCCGGACGCCCGCCCACCTCACCTCGATCGAGTTTCTCGACGAGGTGCGCCGGGCGCTGGGACCCGGCGGGATCTACGCCGCCAACCTCGCCGACGGACCCCCGCTCGCCCATCTCCGCGGTCAAATCGCCACCGTGGCCGCCCGGTTCACGGAACTCGCGCTGATCGCCGACCCGACCGTGCTGCGCGGCAAACGGTTCGGCAACGCCGTCCTCGTCGCCTCCGACCACCCGCTGCCGCTCGCCGAACTCACCCGGCGCGCCGCCTCCGACCCGCACCCCGGCCGGCTCCAACACGGCCGCGAACTCACCGACTTCACGGGCGGCGCCGTACCGGTGACGGATGCCGCGGCGGTCGCCTCACCGGCGCCGCCCCCGTCCGTGTTCCGCTGAGTTCGAAAATCCGGCCGACCGGAATCCGGCCCGACCGGAATCCGGCCCGACCGGTCAGAAGTCCAACCCCCTTGCCAGCAGCGGCAGATGGCGCTGGTACAGCTCCGCCAGGTCCTCCTGGCCGTCACCCTCCACCCAGTGCCGTACGAGCGTCGTGAACACGGCGATGATGGCCGCCGCCGCGCACTTGATCTCCAGGTCGGTCGCGGCGCGGCCGGTGCGTTCGGCGATGATCGCGGCGATCACCTCCTCGCTGCGCTGCTGTTCGACGACGTTGCGGGCCCGGATCGCGGCGTCGGTGAAGGTGATGCGGGTGCGCAGGAGCAGGTCCTCGCGGTCCTGGTCCAGCATCTGACCCAGCGGCCCCTTCAGGGAGTTGAGGATCGCGTCCACGATCGGTTCGTCGGCCGGGCGCGCGCGGAGGGCCTCGGCGAGCGCGGGGTCGTACTCGTCCTGGATGACCACGTCCTCCTTGGTGGGGTAGTACCGGAAGAACGTGCTCGGCGAGACCTCCGCCGCGTCCGCGATCTGGTCGACCGTGGTCGTCTCGTACCCGTGCTCGGCGAAGAGGCGGTAGGCCTCACGGCGGATGCGCTCGCGGGTCTGCCGCTTCTTGCGCTCACGCAGGCCGAGGGGGGCGGCGGAGGTCTCGTGCGTCGTCATGCCACTGATTCTGCGTGTTCGCGCGGGGACCGGGCCACCGTCCGGGAGCAGGTGGCGCGGCCGGGCAGGAAGAGCAGGGCCAGCACGGCGGCGAGCAGGGAGATCGTGCCGCAGGCGGTCAGCACCAGGTTCATGCCGTGCACGAAGGCCTCGTGGGCGGAGTTCGCGAGGCCCGTGTCGTGCAGTTGCCGGGCGACCTCGTCGGCGCCGGAGACCGAGTCGCGGGCCGTGTGCGCCGCCTGCGCCGGGAGGCCGCCGGTGCGGACGCGGGCGAGATAGCCGTAGCCGAGGAGGCTGCCCAGGCCGGCCACGCCGAGGACGCCGCCGAGTTGCTGCACGGTCTCCAGGAGGCTGGTGCCCGAACCGGTGTTGTCGGTGGGCAGCGAGCCCATCACCAGGCTGGTCGCGGGGACGACGGCGAGTCCGAAGCCGAGGCCGGTGAGGGAGAGCCACAGCGCGGTGAAGCCGTATCCGGTCGAGCCGTCCGAGGTCGCGCCGAGCAGGGCGCCGGCGGCCAGCACGGACAGGCCGAAGGGGATGACCGTACGGACACCGAGCCGCGGCACCAGGGGCTCGCTCGCCGCGGCTGCCGCCATCAGGCCGCCGATCAGGGGCAGTACGCGCAGTCCGGTGCCGAAGGAGTCGTTGCCGAGGACCGCCTCCAGGT
The DNA here is from genome assembly GCF_024519455.1 of Streptomyces sp. STR69. Classification (GTDB taxonomy): domain Bacteria; phylum Actinomycetota; class Actinomycetes; order Streptomycetales; family Streptomycetaceae; genus Streptomyces. The sequence continues at coordinate 11,679 of NZ_JALJRY010000006.1, forward strand.
ACTGCGGGACGACGAACAGGATGCCCATCACCGCGAAGTTGACGAAGACGGCGATCAGGGTGCCCCACAGGAAGCGGCGGTCGGTGAAGAGCCGCAGGTCGACGATCGGGTGCGGGTGGCGGCGCTCGCGCACCACGAAGGCGGTGAGCAGTACGGCCGCTGCGGCGAGCGGGACGACCACGCGCGCGTGCGTCCAGCCGAGCTGCGGGATGAGGATCGTGCCGTAGACGAGAGTCGTGATGCCGAGGCCGCCCAGGAGGGTGCCGAGGGTGTCGAAGGCGGGTGTCTCCCGGGGGCGGGCCTTGTCGTGGGGGAGGAGCCATATGCCTGCTGTCAGGGCGAGGGCGGCCACGGGGAGGTTGAAGAGGAAGATCGAGCCCCACCAGAAGTGGTTCAGGAGCCAGCCGCCGACCAGGGGCCCGACCGGCATGCCGAGCGCGGTGGCGGCGGTCCAGACGGCGATGGCCCGGGGCAGTTCCTCCTTGGCGAACACGCGCGGCAGGATCGCCATGGAGAGCGGGGTGATCGCGGCGGCGCCCAGACCGAGGACCGCGCGGGCCGCGATGACCTGAGCCGTCGAGGAGGCGAGCGCCCCGCCGAGCGAGGCGAGTCCGAAGAGCGCGATGCCGGACAGGAGCAGGCGTTTGTGGCCGTAGCGGTCGCCGAGCAGGCCGACCGGGAGCATCGCCACGGACAGGGTCAGCAGATAACCGCCGCCGATCCACTGCAACTGGGCGCTGTCGGCGTGGAGTTGGCCCGCGATGGTCGGCAGGGCGACGTTGATGACGGTCCCGTCGAGGCCGACGATCAGCACGCTCAGGGTGAGCGCGGCGAGCGCGAGCCAGCGGCGGGGGGACGAGGACAGAGGAGTGAGGGCGTGCGCGGACATGCGGACCTCCCAGAAGGTGGCAACCTAATGAGAGGCTACTTCCAAATGGGAGTCGACTGTCAATATGTAGTTGGCTTTCACTTTCTGGTTCGTGCGGTCCGGGCCGCCCGCGCGCTAGTAGTTCCCCACATCCACCCGCGGCGCCCCGTCGTGCCAGGTGCAGATCACCGACACCTTGCCCGTGCCCTTGGTGAACTCCACCCGGAGCCACGAGGGCGTCTTCCACACCTGCATCGACCAGCCCGTACCCGGTGTCGCCGACACGAGCGTGACGTAGGCCGGATCGGTGTCGAGTTCGAGCACCACCCGCCCGCCGTCGGTGTCGTAGCTCTTGACCTGGCCCGAGGTGGAGACGGAGGGGGACGGGGACGGGCTCGCGGTCGCCGTCTCCGTGGGGGTCGGACTCGGGGTGCGGGTCGGTGTCGGGGTGCTCGACGGGCTCGGGGCCGACTCGGCCCGTACCGTCGGCTCGGCGGGCGGTGTCGCCTCCTGCGCGGTCGCGCCGGCCGCCGTGATGGGCAGGGCGCGCGGGGGGTCGTAGGCCGTGCCCGTCATGACCGTGTGGACGCCCCACCAGGACAGCGTGACCGCCGCGCCGGTGGCGAGCAACCAGGCCAGCACGTGCGCGAATCCGTTGACGAGTCCTCTGGGCATCGCGGCCATACTGCCTCACGCGCCCCACGAGTGTCCCGGCGATGGCCACGGCTTTGTCCACAGGCGGGAGTTGTCCACAGGCCCGGATACGGTTCGCCCGCATGGGCTACGGTGCGGCGCATGGCAAGTGTGCTCGTGGTCGAGGACGACCAGTTCGTACGCTCGGCCCTCATCCGGCATCTGACCGACGCCGCACACACGGTGCGCAGTGTCGGTACGGCACTTGAGGCGCTGCGCGAGGTCGCCCATTTCCGTTTCGACGTGGTCATCCTGGACCTCGGACTGCCCGACCTGGACGGGTCCGAGGCGCTGAAGATGCTGCGTGGAATCACCGACGTACCGGTGATCATCGCCACCGCGCGGGACGACGAGTCGGAGATCGTCCGCCTGTTGAACGCGGGCGCGGACGACTACCTCACCAAGCCCTTCTCGGTCGACCATCTCTCGGCTCGTATGTCCGCGGTCCTGCGGCGCTCCCGTGCCGCCACCGGCGAGGCACCCCCGTCCTCGGTCCTCCGCGTCGGCGGCCTGACCGTCGACCCGCTGCGCCGCCAGGCGGACCTGGACGGTGTCCGACTCGACCTCACCCGCCGCGAGTTCGACCTCCTCGCCTTCCTGGCCGGGCGCCCCGGTGTCGTCGTCCCGCGCAAGGAACTCCTCGCCGAGGTGTGGCAGCAGTCCTACGGCGACGACCAGACGATCGACGTCCATCTGTCGTGGCTGCGCCGGAAGTTGGGGGAGACGGCGGCCCGGCCGCGCTATCTGCACACCCTGCGGGGTGTCGGCGTGAAGCTGGAGCCACCGGGAGCGGAGTCGCTGCGATGAGGTGGGCACTGGTCAGGGTCTGTCTGGCGATCGCGGCCATGGTCGTCGTCGCCTTCGCGGTGCCGCTCGGCCTGGTCATCAAGGAGATGGCCCGCGACCGCGCCTTCTCGAACGCCGAGCGGGAGGCCGCCGCCGTCGCCCCCGCGCTGTCCATCACCACCGACCGGGACCAGTTGGAGAAGGTCGTCGCCTCGGCGGGCACGGACTCCGGAATGGCCGTCCACATACCGGCGGGGGAGGGGAAGGCCGCCCTCGACATCGGCCGGCAGCGCGCCGCCGGCAAGGACATCGCGACCGTACGGAAGCTGGGCCGCGCCTCCACCACCGAGGTGCCCGGCGGCTCCGTCCTGCTCCAGCCCGTCGCGCTCAGCTCCGGCGAGATATCCGTCGTCGAGGTGTTCGTCCCGGAGTCGGAGGTCAGCAACGGCGTGGGTACGGCCTGGGCGGTGCTCGCCGGGGTCGGCATCGCGCTGATCGTCGGTTCCGTCGCGGTCGCCGACCGGCTGGGCGTACGGATGGTGCAGCCCGCGCAGCGCCTGGTCGAGGGCGCGCACGAACTGGGGGAGGGGAAGCTGGGGGCGCGGGTGCCCGAGGAGGGGCCGACCGAACTGCGGCTGGCGGCGGTCGCGTTCAACTCCATGGCCGACCAGGTCGTACAACTTCTGGCGAACGAGCGGGAGTTGGCGGCCGACCTGTCGCACCGCCTCCGCACACCCCTCACCGTGCTGCGGCTCAACGCGGCCTCGCTCGGGGACGGTCCGGCCGCCGAGCAGACGCGGACCGCCGTCGCACAGCTGGAGCGGGAGGTCGACACCATCATCCGGACCGCGCGCGAGGCCAAGCCGCGGACCGTGGCGGCCGGGCCCGGCGCCGGGTGCGACGCGGCCGAGGTGGTGCGCGAGCGGATGCGGTTCTGGTCCGCGCTCGCCGAGGACGAGGGCCGCAAGGTGCGGGTGGCCGGGGTGGAGCGGCCGGTGCGGATACCCGTGGCCCGCGCCGACCTGGTCGCCGCCCTGGACGCCCTGCTGGGCAATGTGTTCCGGCACACGCCCGAGGGCACCGCCTTCGCGGTCGACGTGCACAACAGCGACGACGCGGTGATCGTGCTCGTCTCGGACGCGGGCTCCGGCATACGGGACCCCGAGGCGGCGATGGCCCGCGGGCGCGGCTCCGGCAATGACGGGTCGACCGGGCTCGGCCTCGACATCGTGCGCAGGCTCGCCGAGTCGACCGGCGGGGACGTCCGGATCGGCTCCTCGATGCTCGGCGGTACCGAGGTGCGGATCTGGATCCAGCTGGACGGGCGGGAGCCGGAGCGCAAGGGGCATCGGGGAGCCGTACGACGGCGTCGGCCCGGCAGATTGGTCTCGACCTTTAACCGTTCCCGATCCCTTCCTTAAGCGCGCCCTAAGATCGCCAACCCCCGTCCGGATCAGGCGCTTTGCCCGATTCCGGATCGCTAGCGTGCTGCCGCACCCACCCCCCAGGCGGACAGCGAAAGCAGGCACGCGATGAGCACCCACCGGCGCAGGATCAGCAACAGGAACAAGGTGATCGGCGGCGCGGTCGCCGCGGCGGTGGTCGGCGGCGGCGCGATCCTGCTGACCGGCGTGGCCCAGGCGGCGAGCGTCGGCGCGGCCTACACCAGGACCAGTGAGTGGTCGACCGGGTACACCGCCCAGTACGTCGTCACCAACACCACCGGTGCCACCAAGAAGGACTGGACGCTGGAGTTCGACCTGCCGTCCGGTTCGAAGCTGAGCTCGCTGTGGAACGCCGAGTCGAGTGTGAGCGGGCAGCACATCACCGTGAAGCCGCCGAAGTGGGACACGGACGGTCTCGCGGCCGGCGAGTCGGTCACGGTCGGCTTCGTGGTCAACGGCACGGGCCAGCCGACGAGTTGTCTCATCGACAACGCCAAGTGCTCGGCCGACGGCACAGCGACCCCCGAGCCGACCGGCCGCCCGACGACCTCGTCGCCGACGCCCACGCCGACCCCCACACCCACCGCCAAGCCGACGCCCACGCCCACCCCGACCCCCACCGCCTCGCCTTCTCCAAGCACCGGCACGACCGCCGCCGGAGGCTTCGCCCCGTACGTCGACACCTCCCTCTACCCGGCCTTCGACCTCCTCGGGAACGTCACCGCGACCGGCGTGAAGAACTACAACCTCGCCTTCATCACCGACGGAGGCGGCTGCACCCCGAAGTGGGGCGGGGTGACGGACCTCGCGAGCGACGGCGTGGCCTCCCAGATCGGCGCGCTGCGCGCCAAGGGCGGCGACGTGCGGGTCTCCTTCGGCGGTGCGTCCGGCTCCGAGCTGGCGACGACGTGCGGTTCGGCGAGCGCGCTGGCGACGGCCTACGGCAAGGTCGTGGACACGTACGGCCTAACGAAGGTCGACTTCGACATCGAGGGCGGCGCGCTGCCCAACACGGCGGCGAACACGATCCGCGCCCAGGCGATAGCAAAACTCCAGCAGCAGCACCCGAATCTGGACGTCTCCTACACCCTTCCGGTGATGCCCGAGGGGCTTACCCAGGACGGTGTGAACCTGTTGTCCAATGCCAAGTCCAACGGCGTGAAAATCGCCACGGTCAACATCATGGCGATGGACTACGGACCGGCTTACAGCGGAGATATGGGAACGTACTCAGAGCAAGCGGCTACCGCTACTCAGGCCCAAGTCAAGAGTTTTCTCGGGCTCTCTGAAAGCGCTGCATGGAAAGCGGTTTCTGTCACGCCGATGATCGGTGTGAACGACGTTTCATCGGAGGTCTTCAAGGTCGACGACGCGACCCAGCTCGTCGCTTTCGTCAAGGCGAAGGGGCTGGGCGGCATCTCGATGTGGTCCGCGACCCGCGACAAGCAGTGCGCCGGCGGGGCCAAGCCCACCGCCGACGCGACCTGCAGCTCGATCGTGCAGGCCCCGTCCGCGTTCTCCAAGGCCTTCTCCGCCTTGCAGTAGTCGCCCCATGCGCCCCAGGAGCCCCTTGCGGCTCCCGCGGCCCCAATCGCCCCACAGCGGACGTATGGCCACTCGGCTGTACGTCCGCTTCTCTTGCTGGTGCATGTCGATTACGTTTCGACAAATGAAGGCGGCGGGTGTTGACGCATGACCAGACATGGGACTGTTATTACGCCACCGTGTTTGGTCGCGTTGGTTTCTGGTCGGTTACGACGACCTGGGGCGTGGCGCATTCCGGCCGAACCCTGTCCGTCAGGAGCCGTTCATGCCCGACTTCTCCCTCCCCGCCGCGAGCCGCCGTTCCGTCCTGCGCGGCATCGGCGGCGCCGCCGTCCTCGGAGCCGGTATCCCCCTGCTGAGCGCCTGTGGCAGCAGTGGCAGCGGGTCCGACTCGAAGACCGTGACGCTCGGGTCCAACGCGTCCGACGCCGTGCCGAAGAAGGCGTTCGCGAGCGTCTACGCGGACTTCAAGAAGACCTCCGGCATTACCGTCAAGGTCAACACGAAGGACCACAACACCTTCCAGGAGCAGATCAACTCCTACCTCCAGGGCACCCCGGACGACGTGTTCAACTGGTTCGCCGGGTACCGCATGCAGTTCTTCGCGGCCAAGAAGCTCGCCACCCCGATCGACGACGTCTGGGCGAAGATCGGGGACAACTTCCCCGACGCGATGAAGAAGCTCAGCAAGGGCGAGGACGGCAAGTACTACTTCGTCCCGCTGACCACGTACCCGTGGGCGATCTTCTACCGCAAGAGCGTCTTCGCGGCGAAGGGCTACACCGTCCCCACCACCTGGGACCAGCTGGTCGCCCTGTGCAAGAAGATGAAGAGCGACGGCCTGGTCCCGATCGCCTTCGGCGACAAGGACGCCTGGCCGGCGATGGGCACCTTCGACCAGATCAACTTCCGCCTCAACGGCTACGACTTCCACAAGGCGCTCATGGCGGGCACCGAGTCGTGGACCGACCCCAAGGTCAAGGCGGTCTTCGACCACTGGTCCGAGCTGCTCCCGTACCACCAGGACGGCTTCATGGGCCGCACCTGGCAGGACGCCGCCCAGGGCCTGGTGGCGAAGAAGGCCGGCATGTACCTCCTGGGCACCTTCGTGGCGCAGCAGTTCACCAACAAGGCCGACCTCGACGACCTCGACTTCTTCGCCTTCCCGGAGATCAACTCCGCGTACGGCCAGGACACCGTCGAGGCGCCCACCGACGGCTTCATGGTCAGCAAGTCCCCGAAGAACCACGACGGTGTCGTGAAGCTCATGGAGTACCTGGGCAGCCCGGCGGCCGAGGAGCTCTACCTCAAGACCGACCCGAGCGTGGTCGCCGCCTCCAGCAAGGCCTCCACCGCCGCGTACTCGCCGCTGCAGAAGAAGGCGTTCGACATGATCGGCGCCGCCAAGAGCCTCACGCAGTTCATGGACCGTGACTCCCGTCCGGACTTCACCTCGACGGTGATGCAGCCCGGTCTGCAGAAGTTCCTCCAGAACCCCAAGGGCGTCGACAGTCTGCTGTCCTCGATCGAGCGCCAGAAGAAGACGATCTTCGCCTCCTCATGATCTCCGAGACGACTACGACGAGCCCGGAGGCGGACGCCGTTCCGCCTCCGGGCCCCGCGCCTGCCAACAAGCGGGTCCCGAAGGGCGCCAAGCGCCTGCTGACCCGCCGTGACCGCATCACGCTCGCCTTCATGGCGGGCGTGCCGACGGTCCTGCACGTGGCCCTGGTCTGGGTCACCGCCCTCGCGTCGATCGCCCTGGCCTTCACCAGCTGGGACGGCATCGGCTTCGACTCGATCAAGTGGGTCGGGCTGGACAACTTCAAGCAGTTGTTCTCCGACAACCCGCAGTTCTGGCCCGCCCTTGAGCACAACGTCATCTGGTTCGTCGTGCTCATCCTGCTGCCGACGCCCTTCGGCCTGTTCCTGGCCGTGCAGCTGGACAAGAACATCCGCTTCAGCCGCGTCTACCAGACCGCGTTCTTCCTGCCGGTCGTCATGTCGCTGGCGGTCACCGGCTTCGTCTGGCAGCTGATCTACAACCCGGACACCGGCCTGATCAACAGCCTCATCGGGGCCAACAAGCCCGGCCACTACATCGACTGGATCGGCGACCCCAAGCTCAACCTGTGGGCCGTCCTGATCGCCGCCTCCTGGCGGCACGCCGGCTACATGATGATCTTGTACCTGGCCGGTCTCAAGGGCGTCGACCCGTCCCTGCGGGAGGCCTCCGCACTGGACGGCGCGAACGAGTGGCAGACGTTCAAGAACGTCATCTTCCCGACGCTGCGCCCCACCAACACGGTCGTCCTGGTCGTCACCATCATCGAGTCGCTGCGCGCCTTCGACCTGGTCTACGTCTTCAACAAGGGCGCCCAGGGCACCGAGCTGCTGTCGATCCTGATCACCAACAACATCATCGGCGAGTCCAGCCGGATCGGTTACGGGTCGGCGATCGCCGTCGTCCTGCTGGTCATCTCCCTCGCGGTCATCATCCCGTACCTGATCGCGACCTTCCGGAAGGAGCGGCGCGCATGACCACCCCCACCGCCGCGCTCGGCGGGAAGCAGCGCACCCCGCTCCGCCCCGCCCGGGTCCTGCTGCACACGTTCCTCGTCGTCACCTCGCTGGCCTGGCTCGCCCCGCTCCTGTGGGCGGTCTACGCGGCCCTGCGCCCGTACTCGGAGACCAGCAACAAGGGGTACGTCTCCTGGCCGGACAAGCTGAACCTCGACAACTTCAAGAACGCGTTCCAGCAGTCCGACATGACGCACTACTTCGTCAACACAGTGATCATCGCGGTCCCGGCCGTGCTGCTCACGCTGCTGCTGGCGTCGATGGTGGCTTTCTACGTCAGCCGCTTCGACTTCCGGTGGAACATCGCCCTGCTGCTGGTGTTCACGGCCGGCAACCTGCTGCCGCAGCAGGTCATCATCACCCCGCTGTACCGCCTGTACCTGCTGATCGACCTGCCGGGCATCACGGCGAGCGGCAAGCTCTACGACTCCGCGCTCGGCCTGGTCCTCATCCACGTGGCGTTCCAGTCCGGCTTCTGCGCGTTCGTGCTCAGCAACTACATGCGGATGCTGCCGACCGAGCTGACCGAGGCGGCCCTCGTGGACGGCGCGTCCGTGTGGCGCCAGTACTGGCAGATCGTGCTGCCGCTGTGCAAGCCGGCGATGGCGGCCCTGGGCACCCTGCTCTCCATCTGGATCTACAACGACTTCTTCTGGGCGATCGTGCTGATCTCGACCGGCGAGAACATGCCGATCACCTCCGCCCTGAACAACCTCTCCGGCCAGTACTTCACCGACCCCAACCTGGTCGCGGCCGGCGCCCTGCTCACCGCGATCCCGACCCTGATCGTGTACTTCGCGCTCCAGCGCCAGTTCGTCAGCGGTCTCACGCTGGGCGCCAACAAGGGCTGACGCCACTCCGGTCCAGCCCTTCCCGTTGAAAGAGAACCACCGTGCACGACCACCCCTTCACCGCGCTCGCCTCCGTCCCCGTGAATCCGCGCACCGCCCGGGTCCACGAGGAGGGCTGGCAGTCCTGGAGCCCGAGCGGCGCCTACCCCCTCGGGGCGCGGCCGTACCGGCCGGCCAACGCCAACTGGGCGACGGTGTGCTACCGCCCCGGTGCCACCGTCCCCGCCGATGTCTTCCAGGGCGAGGGTCTGCTCGCCCTCGACCCCGGCGACGGCTCACCGACCCGCCTGTGGGCGGCGGTCGACCCGACCGGATCGGTCCCGTCCATCCGGCTGTCGGTACGGGACGGGGTGGCGGAGATCGCCGCCGACGGCCCGGTGAAGGAGTGGACGGGGTCCGGCATCCAGTCGGTGCTGGGGGACTGGGCCGACAGCCTGGCCCTGCCGTCCCTCCGCCCCGCGCCCACGGTCTGGTGCTCCTGGTACGAGTACTTCACCGCCGTCACCGAGGACGACATCCACGAGAACCTGCGCGCGATGGACACCCTCGACCTGCCCATCGACGTCGTCCAGATCGACGACGGCTATCAGAAGGCGCTGGGCGACTGGCTGACCCTCTCCGGCCGCTTCCGCTCACGGGCCGGCATCGCCGACACGATCCGCGCGCGTGGCCGCAGGGCGGGCATCTGGACGGCCCCCTTCCTGGTCGACCCGGCGAGCGACCTGGCCGCCGAACACCCCGAGTGGCTGGTGCGCGACCCGGCGGGCGGCTTCGCCCACGCCGGCCGCAACTGGGGCCACGACCTCTGCGTTCTGGACCCCACCCACCCCGGCGCGGCGGCGTACCTGACCGAGGTCTACGCCACCCTCCGCACCGAGGGCTACGACTACTTCAAGGCCGACTTCCTCTACGCCGGCGCCCTGGACGGCGTACGCCACAAGGAAGTTGACGCCATCGAGGCCTACCGGGCCGGGATCGCCCTGATCCGAGAGGCGATCGGCCCGGACGCCTACCTGCTGGGCTGCGGGGCGCCGATCCTCCCCTCCATCGGCCTGTTCGACGCGATGCGGGTCAGCCCCGACACAGCACCGCACCGCCGCCCCGAGGCCGACGACCACTCCCAACCCGGCCAGGATTCCGCCGAGTTCACGGGATTCGCCCGCCAGTGGCAGCACGGCCGCCTCTGGACCAACGACCCCGACTGCCTCATGGCCCGCCCGGCCGTGGAGACCCGCGAACGCTGGGCGGCCCATGTCGAGGCCACCGGCGGCCTGATGGCGTCGAGCGACCGCCTGCTGTCTCTGGACCAGTGGGGTGTGGCGACAACCCGTCGCCTCCTGACGGGAGTTGAACAATGACCATTGCCTACGGCGGCGACTACAACCCCGAGCAGTGGCCCGAGGAGGTCTGGGCCGAGGACATGCGGCTCATGGCCGAGGCCGGGGTGACCATGGTCAGCGTCGGCATTTTCTCGTGGGCGCTGCTGGAACCGGCCGAGGGCGAGTACGACTTCACGCTCCTGGACAAGGTCCTGGACCTGCTCCAACAGCACGGCATCCAGGCCGACTTGGCGACCCCGACGGCGGCACCCCCGGCCTGGTTCTTCCGCGCCCACCCCGAGGCACTGCCGGTGGACCGGGACGGCCGCAGACTGTCGTACGGCAGCCGCCAGACGTTCTGCCCCTCCAGCCCCGCATACCGTACGGCCGCGTTGCGCATCGCGGGCGAACTGGCGCGGCGCTACGCAGCTCACCCCGCGGTCGCGATGTGGCACATCCACAACGAGTACGGCTGCCACAACCCGGCCTGCTACTGCGACGAGAGCGCCGAGGCGTTCCGGGTGTGGCTGCGCGCGAAGTACGGCGACAGCCTCCCGGCGCTCAACGACGCCTGGGGCACGGCCTTCTGGAGTCAGTGGTACTACGACTGGGCGGAGATCCTGCCCCCGCGCGCCACGGGCGCGGTCCCCAACCCGACCCACCAGCTGGACTGGCGCCGCTTCTGCAGCGACGCGCTCCTGTCGCTGTACAAGGCGGAACGGGAGGTACTGCGCGAGGCGGCCCCTGCGATCCCGGCCACCACCAACTTCATGGTGATGTTCAACTTCGACGCGCTGGACTACTGGCGGTGGGCACCGGAGTTGGACGTCGTCTCGAACGACCACTACCTCCGCTCCACGGACCCCGAGTCGGAGATCGACATCGCGATGAGCGGCGACCTGGTCCGTTCGCTGGCGGGCGGCCGGCCCTGGCTGCTGATGGAGCACTCGACCGGCGCGGTGAACTGGCAGCCGGTCAACAGGGCCAAGAACCCCGGTGAGTTGAGACGCAACGCGCTCGCCCATGTCGCGCACGGCGCGGACGGCATCGCCTACTTCCAGTGGCGGGCGGCGAAGGCGGGCGCCGAACAGTGGCACTCGGCGATGCTGCCGCACGCGGGGACGGACAGCGCGATCTGGCGGGACGTGGTCCAACTGGGCGCGGACCTGCGGTCGTTGGCGGAGGTGCGGGGCAGCACGGGCACGGCATCAGTCGCAGTGGTCTGGGACTGGAACGCCCGCTGGGCCCTGGAACTGCCGTCCCAGCCCAGCGAGGAGGTCCGCTACCTGGACCAAGTCCGCTCCTGGTACGAGCCGTTGTGGCGGTCGGGCATCGCGATGGACTTCGTCCGCCCCGACGCGGACCTGTCGCCGTACCGCCTGGTCCTGGCCCCCAGCCTGTACCTGGTGGACGACGCCGGCGCGGCCAACCTCTCCGACTTCGCGTCGTCCGGCGGCACGCTCGCGGTGGGCTTCCACAGTGGGGCCGTGGACGAGAACTGTCATGTGCGGCTGGGCGGTTACCCAGGCGCCTTCAGAGACGCGCTGGGCGTCCGGACGGATGAACTGTTCCCGCTGCTGCCCGGGGATTCCCTCGGACTGAGCAGCGGCGGCGGTACGGCGTCCTTGTGGTCGGAGCGGGTCGCCCTGGCGGGCGCCGAGGCGATCACGTCGTACGCGGAGGGCCCGTTGACCGGCATCCCGGCGGTGACGCGGAACGCGTACGGCACGGGCACGGCCTGGTACCTGGCCACGCAGCCCGACCCGGCGACCCTCGCCGGGCTCCTGGACCTCATCCGCCGTGAGGCGGGAGTTGAGCCGGTGCGGGTGACGCCGGACGGCGTGGAGGCGGTGCTGCGGCGCGGGGCGGACGCGGACTATCTGTTCCTCATCGACCACGCGGGGACGGGCGCGGAGGTGCCGGTCGCGTCCGGGGCGGCCGAACTCCTCACAGGCGAGGGTGAGTTGGGCGGCTCGGTGAGTGTTCCGCCGGGCGGAGTCGCGGTCGTCCGGGAGCCACGCAGGCCCTAGCTCAGAACGGCCCGGGCCCGCCGAACCCCCCGAACCCGCCGGGTCCACCGGGCCCGCCGCCGAACATCCCTCCATGCGGCCCGTGATGGTGGAAGCCGTCGAAGAGCGCGTCCGCGAGCAGCATGCCGCCGACTCCCGCGGCGCCCGCGACGAGGGCGGTCTTCCACCATGGGGCGCTGTACCAACCCCCGGCCATGGAACGGCCGTTGACGACCCCGCCGGGGTAGTAGTACGGCGTGTTCGCACCGGGTTGCGCGGACGCGGTGTACGTCTGCCCGCCGACCGTGACCTGACCGCCGGCACCCTGCGCGGGCAACTCGGGCCCCGGGTCGAGCCCCAGCGCGGTGCGGGCGCTGCGGATGTGGTGCAGTCCCTCGATGGCGGTCTGCGTCACCAGCCCGTACTGCATCGGCGAGTAGGCGACGGCGAGTTGCCCCTCGGCGGCACGGTGCCGCTCGGCGGCGTCGGCGAGGGCCTGGCGGGCGGCCGTGTTGCCACCCGCGTCCAGCGTGGACAGACTCCCGCCGAGCCGCTCCACCCAGCGGGTGGCCTCGGCGCCCGCGTCGGCGTCGTAGACCTGCTGCGCGTTCCCGGCTCCGTATCGCGAACTCCCGCCGCCCGCCTGCCGTTTGCCGTAGGCGACCGCGCCGCCGACGATCAGGGCCAGCAGCACCAACACGATGAAAAACATGACGTCCTCCCGTCTGCGCCGGGATCGAATCACCCGTACACAGGGATCAGACGCCTTGGGGCTGAGAGGCTGCTGCGGGGGGTCTGAGGGGCAACTGTGAAAGGCCGCGAGACCTCAGTGGCGCAGCGGGCCGACCACGTCCTCGACCACCCGCAACGCCTCCCCGTTCCGCACGAGTTCGGCGATGTGCTCGATGTCGGCGTGGAAGCCCCGGTCCTCGTCGACGGTCGGCACCGTCTCCCGGATCCTGGCCCGCAAGGCCTCCGCGGCCGGGGAGGGCGTGAGCGGTGCGAGCAGGTCGAGGGCCTGGGTCGCGCACATCAGCTCGATCGCGACGACGTAGGTGAGCTTGTGGGCCGCGCGGTAGGCCTTCAGGGCGGCCAAGTAGCCGTTGCTGACCGCGTCTTCCTGGTTGGCCGAGGTGGTGACGTTGTCGGCGGACGCGGGGACTGCCATGCCCCGCAGTTCCATCGTCAGGGCGGCGGCCGTGTACTGCGCGATCATGTAGCCGCTGTTGAGGCCGGGCTTCGGCGCCAGGAAGGCGGGCAGCTCGCTGAAGTTGCTGTTGACCATGCGGTCGGTACGGCGTTCGGAGACCTTGGCCAGGACCGTCATCGCGTTGACCATGGTGTCGGCCTGGATACCGACGTAGGTGCTGTCGCAGTTGGCTCCGCTCAGCGCGACCCCGTCCTCGCCCTCGGGGTGGATGACCGGGTTGTCGCCCACGGAGTGCAGTTCCTCGACGATGACCTCCCGGGCCTGCGCGAGCGCCCGCTTCGCGCCGCCGTGGATCTGCGGGACGGCGCGCAGGGAGAGGCTGTCCTGGAGCCGGTGGTCGAGGAACGTGGCGCTGATCGCGCTGGACGCGGTGAGCCGTCGTAGGTTGTCCGCCACGGCGGCCTGCTCGGGGTGCCGTTTGCGGGCCTGCAATCGGGCGTCGTAGGCGCGGACCGTGCCCTTCAGTGCCTGTACCGACAGGCTCGCGGCGATGTCGGCGGTGGTCGCCGCGAGGCCGGCGTCGTGGGCGGCGAGGACGGCTATCGCGGTGACCGAGTGCGTGCCGTTCGTCAGCGACAGCCCCTCCTTGCAGGCGAGCCGGGTCGGCTGCTCGCCGATGCGGGCCAACGCCTCGGCGCCGGGGAGGAGTTGGCCGCCGTAGGATGCCCGGCCCTCGCCCAGGAGCACGAGGGCCATGTGGGCCTCGGGGGCGAGGTAGCCGACGGAGCCCTCGCCGGGGACGTGGGGGGTGACGCCGGCGTTGAGCATGCGCCGGATCAGTTCCAGGGTCTCGAAGCGGATGCCGGAGAAGCCCTCGCCGAGGCCGACCAGTTCCATGAGCGCGATGGCTCGGACTATCTCGTTGGGGAGCGGTTCGCCCACGGACACGGCGTGCGAGCGGACTATGTTGCGCTGGAGTTGTTCAGCGTCCGCCGGGTCGACGACCTCCGTGACGTTGTCGCCGAAGCCGGTGGTGACGCCGTAGACGAGGCGGTTCTCGGCGAGGAAGCGTTCGATCAGCGTGCGGGACTTGCGGACCCGGTCGACGTAGGTCGCGTCGAACTCGACCCGGGCGCCGTGCCGGGTGACGGCGACGAACTGCTCGATGGTGATCGGGTCCTCGCCCAAGGTGACAGCGGCCATGGACATCTCCCCGCGCTTGACGTGCATCCATTCACTTGCGTGGCGAATGAATCACTTTATTTGGGGCTTGGCAAGGGAGGGCGGGACTTCACCGCGTGGAGGAGGGCGGCGAGGGTGTGGGGTGCGAGCGTGGCGATGCGGTGGGGGTGGTCGCTCTCGCGGAGGTGGATGTGGGGGCCGGTCGCCGCTGCCGCCAGCTCCACGCACTCGCCTTCGCCGCCGGTGCTGAACGACGACTTCTGCCAGACGAGCTGAGGCATGGCGGGTCCTTTCACAGGGCGTACATGACGTGCTGGATCAGGCTCAGCGAGTCGCGTGACTCGTGCGACTCCGGCGCGGATTCCGGGTCGACCGGCGCCAGCGCCAGCTTCGAGAGTCGCTCGAACATCTTGGCGTACTCGTCGAGTTGCTCTCCATCCCGCAGGAAGAGCGAGTTCGTCGGATGCTCCAGGTAGACCGTGTCCAGTTCAGGGGCCCCGCCGCCGAAGACGACGAAGGAGCGGGTGTGCGCGGAGTAGACGCCGGCTTCGAACGGGTAGATCTGAACGATCACGTTGGGCAGTCTGGAGACTTCCATCAGCCGCAACAATTGCCTGCGCATGACAGCCGGGCCGCCCACGCGCGTGTGGAGCGCGGATTCGTGGATGACAGCGCGGTACGTGACGGGTGAGTCGCCGGTCAGCACGCGCTGGCGGGCCAGGCGGAACTCGGCGTATCGGTCGGCGTGTTGAGGGGCTGACTCGGTGGCGGCCAGCACCGCCCGGGCGTACTCGTCGGTCTGCAGCATGCCGGGGATCACGAGGGGGTTGTGGGTGCGCAGCACTGTCGACCGGGATTCCAGCTCGGCCAGGTTCCGCGCCGCCGGGCCGATCGTGTCGTTGAACTCGTCCCACCACCCTTTGCCGCTCTCCTGGGCCATCGCCATGATCCCGTCGAACAGGGGGCCGGGCGGGCAGTCGTATTCGCGCAGGAGCATGTAGAGGCGGTTGCGTGAGACGTCGATGCGGCCCGCCTCGATGTTGCTGATCCGGGTGCGGTCGGCGTCGAGCAGTTCGCCGGCCCGGTCGCCGGACAGCCCGGCACGGTTGCGCAGTTTGCGGAGTTCCAGGCCGAGTCGCCGCTGACGCTCGCTGGGGTTGTTCCTGGGTGGCATGAGTGACCTCCTGCGGGCAGTCTGCACAGCCGAACTCCCTTGGAGCACAAGGTTGTTCGGCGGTCACTCACAAGGGTGACGCGGTGGGTAAACGGTTGCAACTTCCGAAACGGATTCCCTACCGTCATCGACAACCGCACCCCCGGAAGTACCGCCACCCACAAGCCGGTTGCCCCTCCGAAGGAGAAGCCCCTCCATGGACGACGACCCCCGATGCCTCCCCGACGTCTCCCTCGTCTTCCCGCCCCACCCCGCCTGGGTCCGCACCGCCCGTGAAACGGTCCGCACCCTCCTCGCCACATCTCGCCGCCCCGAACTCACCGACACGGCCTTGCTGCTGACCTCGGAAGCCGTCACCAACGCCATCAACGCCTGCAAGCTGGACGGCAACCTAACCCCCGTAACCCTCTACGCAGGTTGGTCCAACCCCCACAGCTTCCGCGTCCTCGTCCACGACGAGGCCCCGGGCGTCCCCACCTGCCGTACCCCCCGTCCCCACCGACGAGGACGGCCGCGGCATTCAGCTCATCGCGTACGGCGCCGACGCCTGGGGCGTGTGCACGCACGGGCCCGGCCGGGGGAAGGCGACCTGGTTCGAGCTGGGGGACCGGTGACACGGACGAGGAACCGCGGGCCTCGACAACCCCGCCGGGGCGCGGCACGTCCCCTAGGCGTGCCGCGCCCCGTCCCCCGGAGTCCCCCGTCGGTCAGGCTTCCCCCGCCGTCGGCAGTACGCCCGTCCGCGCCGCCTCCCCGTACCACCGCGCGCTCGACTTGGGCGTCCGCTCCAGCGTCGCGTAGTCCACGTACACCGCCCCGAACCGCTTCTCGTAGCCGTACGCCCACTCGAAGTTGTCCATCAGGGACCAGAGGTAGTAGCCGCGTACGTCCGCGCCGTCCGCGATGGCCCGCCGTACGGCCGACAGGTGGCCGTGGAGGTACGCGATCCGCTCGGGATCGTGCACGCGGCCCTCCGGGTCCGGCTTGTCGTCGTAGGCCGCGCCGTTCTCGGTCACGTACAGCGGCAGGCCCGGTGCCTCCCTCGTGTACCGCATGATCAGGTCGTAGAGGCCCGTCGGGTCGATCGTCCAGCCCATCTCCGTGCGCTCGCCCGGGGTTTGGAGGAACGCCACGTCGTCCGCGCCCGGCCAGGGGGAGTGCGCGCTCGCGCCATGGCCGTCGGCGCGCGGGCCCGCCGAGGCCGAGGCCGCCGCCTCCACCAGCGTCGGGGTGTAGTAGTTCAACCCCAGTGCGTCCAAAGGCTGGTGAATCAGCGTCAGGTCGTTGTCGAGGACGTACGACCAGTCCGTGATCGACCTCGTCGCGTCGAAGAGGGACTGCGGATACGAACCGTGCAGCATCGGCCCGTGGAACACCCCGTTGGCCAGGTCGTCGATCTTCCGGGCCGCCGCCAGGTCCGCCGGTGACTGCGAAGCGGGCCTGACCACAGACGAGTTGAGGCTCACCGCGATCGAGTTGCGGGCCGGAATCGCGGACCGCAGCGCCGAAGTGGCCAGCCCGTGCGCCAAGTTCAGGTGATGGGCCGCTCGTAGCGACGCCGCCGCGTCCGTACGACCCGGTGCGTGCACCCCGGAGCCGTAGCCCAGGAACGCGCTGCACCACGGCTCGTTGAGCGTGATCCACTGCTCCACCCGGTCGCCCAGCGCCTCGCCCACGATCTGCGCGTACTCGGCGAAGCGGTACGCCGTGTCGCGCTCCGGCCAGCCGCCCGCGTCCTCCAACTCCTGCGGCAGGTCCCAGTGGTAGAGGGTGAGGGCCGGCTTGATGCCGACCGCCAGCAACTCGTCCACCAGGCGGCGGTAGAAGTCGAGGCCCACCTGCACCGCCGGGCCCCGGCCGGTCGGCTGCACCCGTGACCAGGAGACCGAGAAGCGGTACGCCGTCAGGCCCAGGTCCGCCATCAGCGCCACGTCGTCGCGGTAGCGGTGGTAGTGGTCGACAGCGATGTCACCGTGCTCACCACCGGCCGTACGGCCCGGCGTATGACTGAAGGTGTCCCAGATCGAGGGCGTACGGCCGTCCTCCCGCACCGCCCCCTCGATCTGGTACGCGGAGGTCGCGGCGCCCCAGAGGAAGGCGGGAGGAAAGGTCACGGGGGTCACGGGCTCAGGCATGGAAGCGCTCCCATAAGGGGTCGTGGAGACCAACGAGTAGGCGGAGGGGGGAGGGAGGGGCCGAGCCGGCTGTGCCCGGCCCCCGGGTCGGGCGTCAGCCCTTGACCGCGCCCTGCATGATTCCCCCCACGATCTGCTTGCCGAAGAGCAGGAAGGCGATCAGCAGTGGCAGCGTGCCCAGCAGGGCGCCCGCCATGATCACCGACTGGTCGGGGATGTAGCCGGTGCCGAGGGAGTTCAGGGCGACCTGGACGGTGGGGTTCTGCTGGTTGAGGGCGATGATCGGCCAGAGGAAGTCGTTCCAGGCCATCACGAAGGTCAGGAGGCCCAGCACCGCCATCGCGGGGCGGGCCGCCGGGAAGACCACGTGCCAGACCACGCGGAGGCTGCTCGCGCCGTCCACCCTCGCCGCCTCGATCAGTTCCGTCGGCAGGGCCTGCACCAGGTACTGGCGCATGAAGAAGGTGCCGAAGGCGCTGACCAGAGTCGGCAGGATCACCGTCTGGAGGTGGTTCGACCAGTGCAGGTCCGCCATCCACAAGTACAGCGGTACGACGGCCAGTTGGGGCGGGATCATCATCGTGCCGATGGTGAGGAGCAGCAGCGTGCTGGAGAACTTGAACTTCAGCTTGGCGAAGGCGAAGCCCGCCAGGGTCGAGAACAGCACCGTGCCGATGGTGATGGTGCTCGCGACGACCGTGGAGTTGAACATCGCGGTGCCCATGCCGGCCTGGTCCCAGGCCGTCTGGAGGTTCTTGAACAGGTTCCCGCCGAACCACAGTGGCGGCGGGGTCTGGGCGAGCCGCGTGTTGGTGCGCGAGGCCGCGATCGCCGTCCACACCAGCGGGGCCAGCGAGACCAGCGTGAGGAGGACGAGGACGGCGTAGGTCAGCGGGCCCGCGTGCATCTGCTTGCCCGCGCCCATGATCCGGCGGCGGCGTGGGCCGCGCTCCGTCCGTACGGGCGCCTGATCCTGAGGGAGTGTCAATTCGCCTGTGGTCATTGGGACTTCCTCAGCCGTCGGGTGAACAGCAGGTTGATCGCGGCGACGATCAGCAGGATCAGGAACATCGACCAGGCGATTGCGGACGCCTTGCCGAGGTTGCCGATGATCCAGCCCTGGTCGTACATGTACAGACCGAGCGTCTGGTACTGGTGCTCGGAGCCGCCCTTCGAACCGCTGACCCCGCCGAACAGCAGGGGCTCGCCGAAGAGTTGGGTCGCGCCGATGGTGGAGACGACGACCGTGAAGAGGATCGTGGGGCGCAGCTGGGGGATCGTCACATGGCGGAACTGCTGCCAGCGGTTGGCGCCGTCGATCGCCGCCGACTCGTAGAGGTCGGCGGGAATCGCCTGCATCGCCGCCAGATAGATCAGCGCGTTGTAACCCGTCCAGCGCCAGATCACGATCGACGACACCGCGAACTGCGAACCCCACGTGGACTCACGCCAGTTGATGGCGTCCACGCCGACGAAGTGCAGCAGCCAGTTGACCATGCCGCCGTCCCACGAATACAGCAGCGTGAAGACGAGGGTCGCCGCGGCCACCGAGGTGGCGTACGGAGTGAGCATCACGACCCGCCACACGGTCGAGCCGCGCAGCCGGTAGTTGAGCAGATGCGCGATCCCGATCGCCATCAACAGCTGCGGCACGGTGGAGATCAGACCGATGGTGAACGTGTTCTTCAGGGCGTTCCAGAAGAAGTCCGAGGACAACAGGTTCCGGTAGTTGTCCAGCCCCGCCCACGTCTTGTGGTCCAGCGACGACAACTGCACGTTGTGCAGCGAGTACCAGGCCGTGTAGAGGAGGGGGATGAGGCCGAAGGCCCCGAAGATGATGAAGAACGGGGAGATGAACGCGTACGGCGACGCCTTCATGTCCCAGCGGTACAGCCGGCTCCGCCACGAACTCGGGCCGGGCGCCGGCGTACCGCGACCGCCGCGGGCCGCGCCCGGCTGGTGGCCGGGCGCGGCGCCGGAGCCCGGCGCGGGGTGTGCGAGGGCCTGCTTGGAGCTGCTCACTGCCCGAGCACGTCCTTGATCTCCTTGGTGGCGGCGCTCCATCCCTGGGCCGGGGTCTTGCCCTTCTGCTCCACCTGGAGGATGCCGACGTCAGTGATCGCGGTACCGATCGGCTGGTCCTTGATGCCGAAGACCTGCACCGGGATCGTCTTCGCCGAGTCGGAGAAGATCTGCGTGATCGGCGCGTTCGAGAAGTAGGCCGTCGTGGCGGCGGCCGGCTTCAGGTTCGGGTACGCCGCCGGGGTGGACGGGAAGCTGGCCTGCTTGGCGAAGACCTTCTCCTGCTGCTCCGGCGCGGTCAGCCACTTCGCCAGTGCCACGGCGTCGGCCTGGTGCTTGGTCGCCGTGGGAACGCCGAGGAACGAACCGCCCCAGTTGGCCGCGGTCGGCGCCGCCGCCACGTCCCAGTTGCCGCTGCCGGAGGTGCCGGCCTTCTCCTGGATGTAACCCATCATCCAGGCGGGGCAGGCCACCGTCGCGAAGCTGGCGTTGGCGAAGCCCTGGTCCCAGGTCGGGTCGAACTGCTTCAGCTTCGCCGACATGTTGCTGGTCGCGACCTCCATCGCCGCGTTCCAGGCCGCCTTCACACCGGTCGACTTGTCCCAGATGACGTTGCCGTCCTTGTCGTAGTACCGCTGGCTCTCGCCGCCGATGGCCGCGTTGTAGACGGAGGACGCGGAGTCCACGAACTTGGTGCCCTTGGGCGCCTTCTTCATGTAGTCCTTGCCGACATCGACGTACTTCGTCCAGTCGCCCTTCCACAGGGCGGCGAGCTGGGTGCGGTCGGTGGGCAGACCGGCCTTCTTGAAGAGGTCCTTGCGGTAGCAGATCGCCATCGGGCCGGTGTCGGTGCCGAGGCCTATCTGCTTGCCGTCCTTGGTGGTGGCCTGGGCGTTCTTCCAGGGCAGCCACTGCGACTTGTCGACGTCCTTGCCGAGGTCGACGAACTTGTCGGCCTGCGTCTGCACGGCCTCGGTGATGTTGCCGACCTCGATGGCCTGGATGTCGTCGGTGCCCGCGCCGGCCTGGAGCCGGGTGAGGACCTTGGGCCAGTACACGTCGGTACGGGTGGTGACGTCCTCCTTGATGGTGATGTTCGGGTGGAGCTTCATGTACTCGTCGTACAGACCGGCCTGCTTGTAGCCGAAGACGCCGAAGGTACCGACGGTCAGCGTGGTCTTGCCCTTGCCGCTGTCGCTCGCGTTCGACGAAGTGCCGTCCGAGTCACTTGAGCAGCCGGCCAGCACCCCTGTGGTCAGGGCGGCGACGGCCGCGAGGGCCATCAGCCGATGGGACCGTCGGGTACTCGTGCGCATTGCGTCCTCCTGTTGCCTGACGTGCCGACCCCCCGGCCAACTGCATTGTTGGGCCCGTTAGTTCACGCTGCGGCTCGGGCGGGGAACGTGCGGGATGTGTATGTGTCAGGTACCGTGGGAGCGCTCCCACCGGTGATGTGTTGAAGAGTCGTCGGTTCGCGCGGGGGTGTCAAGGGACCGGACACGGAGAGATGCGTTCAGTTATTCGTCTGTTAGCTAACTGTGCGGGAGGCGGGGATTCGGCCGGAGGCGGGGCTCCGCACGCCCCTCTTCCCTGATCAGGACTGTTACATTCCAGGCCAACGGGTGGGTCTACAGGAGGCGGAGCCAATGGCAAGCCACGGAGCGCGGGGCCGGAGCGGCGGCCGGCCGACCTTGGAGGAGGTCGCGGCGCGCGCCGGAGTGGGCCGCGGCACGGTCTCCCGGGTGATCAACGGTTCGCCAAGAGTCAGCGACACGACCCGCGCGGCGGTGGAGGCGGCGGTCGCCGAACTCGGCTACGTCCCCAACACGGCCGCCCGCGCCCTCGCCGCGAACCGCACCGACGCCATCGCCCTCGTCGTCCCCGAGCCGGAGACCCGCTTCTTCGCGGAGCCGTACTTCTCGGACATGCTGAAGGGCGTAGGCGCCGAACTCTCGGAAACCGAGATGCAGTTGCTGCTCATCTTCGCGGGCAGCGACCGCGAACGGCAGCGCCTCGCCCAGTACTTGGCCGCACACCGGGTGGACGGCGTCCTGCTGGTCTCGGTCCACGCGGACGACCCGCTGCCGGACTTGCTGGCGCAACTGGAAATCCCGGCGGTGATCAGCGGCCCGCGCTCGGCGGCGGAGACCCTGACGTCCGTCGACTCGGACAACTACGGCGGAGCCCGCTCGGCGGTCGAGCACCTGCTCTCCCGAGGCCGCACCCGCATCGCCCACATCACCGGCCGCCTCGACGTCTACGGCGCCCAGCGCCGCGTCGACGGCTACCGCGAGGCGCTGCTCGACGCGGGCCACGCGGTGGACGAACACCTCATCCAGCCGGGCGACTTCACGGAGGAGGGCGGTCGCAGGGCGATGACGGAACTGCTGACCCGCCGCCCCGACGTCGACGCGGTCTTCGCCGGCTCGGACGTCATGGCGGCGGGCGCCCGCCAGGTGCTCCGCGAGGAGGGCCGCGTCATCCCCGACGACGTGGCCCTCGTCGGCTACGACGACTCGGCCATCGCCCGCCACATGGACCCGCCCCTCACCAGCGTCCGCCAGCCCATCGAGGAGATGGGCCGCGCGATGATCGACCTGCTCCTGGCCGAGATCGCGGACCGGCGTCCGGCCACGTCCCGGGAACTTGAGCGCCGACAGGCGGTACTGGCAACGGAGTTGGTGACGCGGGCCTCTTCATGAGGGAGCGGTTGCTCGGACAAGCTGATGCCCGTGACTCGTCATCCCCTCCTGGCCGTTGCCGAAATCCCCGCCGTCGAGCCGTACCTCCGCACGGTGGGCGAGGTGTTCCGCGTCTTCCGCGAGCAGGACTCGGGATGTGTCTCCTACGGTGTCCAACTCCCGGACGGCGAGCGCTGGTTCGTCAAAGAGGCGACAACAGCCCCCGCCCAGACCTCACTTGACCGCGCCTGGGCCTTCCATCGGGCGGTACGACACCCGGCGATCGTCCCGCAGTCGCATCGGATCGCTGTGGCGGACGGCCGTACGGCGGCGGTCATGCCCTGGCGCCACGGGGAGTCCCTGTACGGCCCGGCCCGCGCCCGTTTCCGCGCACTGCCCCTCGCCTCCGTCCTGCGCGCGGTCGACCGGGTCCTGGACGCGCACCTCGCGGTGGAGGCGGCGGGCATGGTGGCGGTCGATCTCTACGACGGAGCGTTCCTGTACGACTTCGGCGGCGATCTGCTCCACCTCATCGACCTCGACGAGTACCGCCCCGGCCCCTTCGTCCTCGACGCGGACCGCCTCCCGGGCTCGGCCCGCTTCATGGCTCCCGAGGAGTGGTACCGGGGTTCCGCCATCGACATCCGTACGACGGTCTACGCCCTCGGCCGCAGCGCCCATGTACTCCTCGACGGCGGTGAGCGGCGGGCCTGGCGCGGTACGGCGGGTCAACTCGCCGTACTGGAAAGGGCGACCCGTGACGATCCCGCCGAACGGTTCGCGGGCGTACGGGAGTTCACGGAGGCGTGGCGCGCTGCCACCTGATCTCGCCGTGCTGAGAGGTGTCGGCCGCGGCACAGTACCCTGACCTTTCGGACAGACCGAGTCCGGAGACCCGGCTGATGGGGGGAACGTGGAGCTCGTCGGTCGGGACGATCAGCTGGATCTGTTGCGCCGGCTGCTGGCCGAGCCGCGGAGCCACGGGAGCGCGGTGCTGGTCCGCGGGGCCCCAGGCATCGGGAAGACGGCGTTGCTCGCCGAGACCGCCGCCCTCGCCGAGGGGCTCGGCCACCGGGTGCTGCGCACCAGCGGTGTGGAGGCCGAGAGCGACATCCCCTATGCCGGTCTGCAACTCGTCCTGCGCCCCCTTGCCGCGGGAGCCGCTGACCTCGCCACCCCGCACCGGCAGGCCCTGGACACCGCTCTCGGACTCGCCGGGGCCGGCGTCCCCGACGTGTTCCTGGTCGGTCTGGCGGTCCTCAACCTCCTGGCCGACGCGGCCGCCGTCGCGCCGGTACTGGTCCTGGTCGACGACGTCCAGTGGCTCGACGACGCCACCGCCAGCGTCCTGGCCTTCGTGGCACGCCGGGTCGGCACGGAGCCGGTGGTCATCGTGGGGGCCGCACGCGAGGGCTACCGCTCGCGCCTGAACGCCGACGAACTCACCTCCGTGCCCCTGGGTCCGCTCACGGACGGCCAGGCCGCGGAGATCCTGGCGGACCGGGCCCCGGACCTGCGGCCGACCGCGCACCGCCGGCTGCTGGCCGAGGCCGCCGGCAACCCCCTGGCCCTGACGGAGCTCTCCCGTTCCCTCGGGGCGTCGGCCGATCCGTACATGTCCCAACTGCCGCTCACCGAGCGGCTCGAACAGGCCTTCACCGACCGCTTGAAGACCCTGCCCGACATCACCCGGAGCCTGCTGCGGATCGCCGCCCTCAACGACAGCCCGTCGCTCCCCGAGATCTACCGCGCGACCCGGCTGTTCACCGGCGCGACGGCCGGGGCCCCGGAACTCGACCCGGCCGTGCGCGCCCGCCTCGTCCACGTCGTCGGCGGCGAACTGCGGTTCGGGCATCCGCTGATGCGGTCGGCGATCCACCAGACCATGCCCACCGGCGCCCGCCACGCCGCACACGCGGCGCTCGCCGCCGTACTGTGGGAACACCCGGACCGGCAGCTGCGACACCGGGCCGCCGCGGCCGACGAACCGGCGGAGGCGGTCGCCGCCGCGTTGGAGGACGCCGCGCACCGGGCCGCCCGCCGCGGTGGCATCGCGGCGGCCGTCACGGCCCTCGAACAGGCCGCCGCGCTCAGCGAGGACGCCGATCGCCGAGTGGAACGGCTGCTGCGCGCCGCCGACTTCGCCGTGGAGCTCGGCCGGCCCGAGACCGTGACCCGGCTGCTGGACCAGGCGCTCACCGGCCCACTGTCACGGCGTCAGCACGCCACGGTTGTCTGGCTCCGCGGCAGCTTCGACGAGGGACTGCACAGCCACGCGTCCGGCGCCAACTCCCTGACCGCCCTCGCCGAGGAGATGGCCGCTCAGGACCGTGCGCTGGCGCTGCGGATCCTGTGGAGCGCCGCGCAGTTGTGCTTCTGGTCCGACCCGGGCCCGGAAGGCCGCCGTACGGTCCTGGAGGCAGTGGAGCGGCTGGAACTCGACGAACTCGATCCGTGGCGGCTGGCCATCTGCGCCTACGCCGCGCCGGTCGACCGCGGCACGTTCGTGCTGGAGCGGGCCCGGCGCGTCGCCCTGAAGGAGGGCGACGACGGCCGCGCCTACCGCATGCTCAGCACCGCCTCGCTCCTCGTCGGCGGCTTCGACCTGGCGCGGGCGTTCTCGGCGGCCGGCGCCGAACCGCTGCGTGCCCAGGGACGCCTGGGGCTTTTGGCCCGCACGGTCGGCGCGGACGCGTGGAGCGCGCTCGTGGTCGGCGATCTCGGCGCGGCGATCGCCACGACCGAGGAGTCGCGAAGACTGGCGCGCGAAACCAGCCAGACGATGATGTACGCGTTGATGACCGCCACCGCGGCCAAGCTTGCCGCGTTGCGCGGCGAGGTGGATTCCGCCCTGGGGCTGGCCGAGGAGGCGGAGGAGATCGGGCTGCCCGCCGGGGCGCGTCCGGTGCTGGCCACCGCGTCGATGGCCCGCGGGCTGGCCGCGTTGGGCACGGGGCGGTTCGAGGAGGCCTTCGGGCACTTCCGACGGCTGCACGATCCGGCGGATCCCGCGTTCCAGGTCGCCCTGCGGCTGACGACCGTGGTCGACCTGGTCGACGCGGCTGTGCACTGCGGGCGGTTGGAGCTCGTGCTCCCGGTCGTGGCCGAGCTGGAGGAGATCGCCGCGGTGACCTCCGCGCCGGTGCTGCACGCCGAACTGCGTCTGGTCCGGGCGCTGTTGGCCGACGACGAGGACGCCGACCCGCTCTTCGCGGACGCGCTGCGCGCCGACCTCGGCGCCTGGCCGCTGATCAGGGCCCGTACCCACCTGGCCTACGGTGAATGGCTGCGGCGCCGGCGGCGCAGCGTCGAGTCCCGCGACCACCTCCGTGCCGCCCGCGACATGTTCGACGCGCTCGGCGTGATCCCCTGGGGGGAGCGGGCCCGCCGTGAACTGCGCGCCGCGGGCGAGACCAGCCGCCGCCGGGCCCCGGACGCCCGGGACCAGCTGACCGCCCACGAGCTGCAGATCGTCCAGCTCGCCGCCGACGGGCTGACCAACCGTGAGATAGGGCAGCGGCTCTACCTGTCCCACCGCACCGTCAGCTCGCATCTCCACCGGATCTTTCCCAAGCTGGGCGTGGCCTCGCGTGCCGAGCTGCGGACGGTGGTCAGCGCACTGCGCTGACCGGCACACCACCGTCACATGACGCTCGCTTCCGCCGGCGCGGCGTTCCTAGCGTTCCCCATGTCAGGGCATCGACAAGCGGGGGAGCGATCCCATGGTGTGGAACGGCGGCCGGCCCGCGTCCGGGCCGCGGATGGTCGGACGCCACGCCGAACGCGAAGCCGTCGGGCGGCTGCTCGACGCGGTGCGCGACGGCCTCAGCGGAGTCCTTGTCCTCACCGGCGAACCGGGGATCGGCAAGACCCGGCTCCTCGAGTACGCCGCGGCCCGGGCCTCCGAACTGCGCGTGGTCCGGCTGACCGCGGCCGAGCCCGAGACAGGTCTGGGTTTCGGCGCGCTGCACCGGTTGCTGCGGCCCTTCCTGAACCGGACGGACCGGCTGCCCGGACCGCAGCGGGCCGCGCTCGACGCGGCCCTGGGCCTGGTGCCGGGGCCGCCGACCGACCGCTATCTGGTCGGCCTCGCGACACTGACGCTGCTGTCCGAGGCCGCCGCCGACCAGCCGCTGCTGTTCCTGCTGGACGACGCGCAGTGGCTGGACCGGGAGTCGGCCGAGGCGCTCGCGTTCGCCGCCCGCCGGCTGCACGCCGACTCCCTGGGCCTGATCATCGCCGTCCGCGACGGGCTCGGGGACAACGGCCTGTTCGACGGGCTGAGCGTGCACGCGGTGACCGGCCTACCGGAGTCGGAGGCCAGGAACCTGCTCCTCTCCGTCCCCCGGCGGGTGGACGCGGACGTGGCCGACCGGATCGTCGCCGGGACCGGAGGCAACCCGCTCGCGCTGCTGGAGCTGGCCGACGCCCTGGCCGCCGAGCAACTGTCCGGTATCGCCCCGCTGCCCGATCCGCTGCCGGTGGGCCGCCTGCTGGAGGGCCACTTCCAGCAGCTGGTCCGAGCCCTCCCGCCCGAGACGGGAACCCTGTTGCTGCTGCTCGCGGCGGCCCCCTCGGACGACACGGGACTGATGTGGCGGGCCGCCGGACGGCTCGGACTGTCCGCCCGGGCCGTCCAGCCGGCGGTCGCCGCGGGAATCCTCGGCCGGGACACACCGACGGCCTTCCGGCACCCCCTGATCCGCTCGACGGTCTACGCCGCGGCCGAACCCGGCGAGCGCCGCCGGGCGCACTCGGCCCTGGCCGCCGCCTGCGACCCCGTACGGGACGCCGACCGCCGAGCCTGGCACCGGGCCGAGGCCGCCGAGGGAGTGGACGACGACGTCGCCGACGACCTGGCGGCCGCCTCCGAGCGAGCCCGCTCCCGCGGCGGCTACTCCCAGCAGGCCCGCTTCCTGTCGCGCGCAGCCGATTTCACCAGCGACTCGGACAAGCGGGCCGAGCGGCTGCTCGACGCGGCGCAGGCCCATCTGGCGTCCGGCGAGGCGGCGGCGGCGCGGATCGCGCTGGACCTGGCCGGCGCCGGCCTCCGCGGCCCGGTGATGCGCACGCGCGAGCTGCGGATGCGGGCGACCGCCCAGATGTTCCAGATCGCCGTCGCCGACGTCCCGGCGATGCTGATGGACGCCGTGACCAGGCTCGGCCCGCGGGACCCCCGGCTGACCTGGGAGCTGCTCCGTGAGGCGCTGCATGCGGCGCTGGTCGCCGACGGCTGTCCGCAGGGCACGTCGTTGACCGAGGTCGCGGTGGCTGTCGTCGCCGCCCGGCATGCCCCGGACACCGCCGCGTACGGCCGTGACGTACTGATGGAGGGTCTGGCCCGACGCGTGGCCGAGGGCTACGAGCGCGGCGCGTCCGTGTTGCGTGCCGCCCTGGACCGGCTGCGGGACGGCGCCGAGATCGGGGACGCGAACAGCCCCTTCGCGGTGATGCTGTCCATGGCCTGCGACGATCTCTGGGACGTCCGGGCCGAGCGCGAACTCACCGACCGCCTCGCGGCGGCGGACCGCGACGCCGGCGCACTGTACGCGCTGAGCATGACGCTGCTCGTCGCGGCCCGCTGCGATCTCTGGGACGGACGGTTCACGGAGGCGGAGGTCCGCTACGCCGAGTTCGACGACATCGCGGCCGATACCGGCTTCCGCGGCGGCGGAGTCATCAACCGGCTCCACCTGTTCGCCCTGGCAGGCCGGGAGCCCGAGCTGCGGGAATCGGTGCGGCAGACCGCGGCGATGAAGAGCATGGGCCACGGCCTGCTCCAGCTGCTGGCACAGCACGCGCTGTCCCTGTTCGAGCTGGGACACGGCCGCTACCGACAGGCGCTGCGGCACGCTCGGGCCGTCTTCGAGGGCGACCCCCCGGCCTGTGGCAACCTCGTTCTCCCGCTGCTCATCGAGGCCGGAGTGCGCGCCGGCGACCGGGCCGTCGCCCTCGCGGCACTGTCCCGGCTGGAGGAACGCGCCCCGCTCGCCGGTACGCCCTGGGCCCTGGGCGCCCTGGCCCTCGGCCGGGCACTGGCGGCGGACGGCGACGAGGCCGAGAAGCACTACCAGGAGTCGGTCGAACGGCTGGGGCAGGCACCGCTGGCCCTGGAACAGGCCCGGGCCCGGCTGCTGTTCGGCGAGTGGCTGCGCCGCCGCAAACGGCGTTCCGATGCCAGGAAGCAGTTGCGCGCCGCCTACGAGAGCTTCGACGCCTTCGGCGCGGTGCCGTACGCGGAGCGGGCCCGGATCGAGCTGCTGGCCACCGGTGAGACGGCACGCAGACGCACGGTCGACACCCGGTTCGACCTCACACCGCGGGAACGGCAGGTGGCTTCCCTGGCCGCCTCGGGGCTGACCAACGGGGAGATCGCGACGCGGTTGTTCGTCACCGCCTCGACCGTCGAGTTCCATCTGAACAAGGTGTTCCGCAAGCTCGGCATCACCTCCCGGAAGCAGATCCCCCGCGCGATCGGCGAACCGGACCCGGTGGCCGGGGACTGACCCCGACCGCCCGTGTCGGACCGTCACTTCTGCGCGGTCGCGAAGAAGTCGAGGTAATGACGCGCGAGTTCGGCGGGTGCCTCCAACGGGATGTTGTGCCCCGCCCGCTCGATCACCACAGCCGGCCGGGACCGATGTCACGCAGCCCGCTCCCAAGTCCTCGTACGCCGCCCGCAGTTGGACCCGGCCGCCCCGCGCGACTACTTGGCCAGGAAGGCCAGCAGCGCGGCGTTGACCTCTTCGGCGTGCGTCCACAGCAGGCCGTGCGGGGCGCCCTCGATCTCGACGTACTGGGCCGAGGGCAGCAGCGCGTGGAAGGGCCGCCCGGTGGAGTCGACCGGCAGGATCCGGTCGGCCGTGCCGTGCAGGATCAGCGTCGGTACGTCGATCCTGGCGACGTCGGCGCGGAAATCTGTGATCCAGGTGGGCACGCAGGCCACCGACGCGTACGCCGACGCGCCCGCCGCCACGTTCCAGCTGGCCCGCACCGCCTCCTCGCTGATCCGGCTGCCGAGCGTCTCGTCGAGGTTGTAGAACGCCTCGTAGAAGCCGGTGAAGTAGGCGTAACGGTCCTCCGTGACCGCCGCCAGGATGCCGTCGAAGACCGACCGGTCGACGCCGTCCGGGTTGTCGTCGGTCTTGACCAGGAAGGGTTCGAGGGAGGCGAGGAAGGCCGCCTTGGCGATCCGCTGCGAGCCGTACGTGCCCAGGTAGCGGCCGACTTCCCCGGTGCCCATGGAGAAGCCGACGAGTACCGCGTCGGTGAGGTCCAGCCCGGTCAGCACCGCGTCGAGATCGGCGGCGAAGGTGTCGTAGTCGTAGCCCGTGGTCGGCTGCGAGGACCGGCCGAAACCGCGCCGGTCGTAGGTGATGACCCGGTGGCCCGCGTCGAGCAGGGCCGGGAGCTGCTTCTCCCAGGAGTGGCCGTCCAGCGGGTAACCGTGGATCAGCACGACGGGCTGCCCGCTCCCGTGGTCCTCGTAGTACAGCTCGATGTCGGCGGAGTTCTCCCGGCCGACGGTGATGTACGGCATGTCGGTTCCCTTCGGGGGCTCGGTGGACCGGCGCAGGGTGACGGCGCCGGTGCAGTGGGGTGGACGGTGTACGGGTGCCGTGGGTCATCCCGGGGCGGTCCGGCTCACAAGGACGGCGGTGGTCCGGTGACGCGCAGGTGGAAGGCCTCGGCGGAGGCCACGACCGCGGCGAGGTCGAACTCCGGCGGAAGGTCCCCGGCCTCGGCCACCGGGGTGCCGTTGGCCCGGAAGTACTCCTCGATGCAGGCCGGGCTGAACAGCACCGCTATCCGCGCCCCCTCGGGCGAGCGCACCAGATAGCTGTGCGGAACCCCGCGAGGCCCGTACGCCACCTGTCCGGGCACCAGGTCGTGGCGCTGATCGCCGACGAAGAACGTCACCTCGCCGTCGAGGACGAACCAGACCTCCTCCTCGTCCTCGTGGACGTGGTGCGGGGGCGCGTGGCCGGCCGGGTCGGCGAACTCCATCAGGCTGAGCCGGTTGTCGGTCGCGGTGCCGGGCAGCAGGATCCTGGCCTGGCCGCCGAGGAACCAGAAGGGTTCGCGCTCGGCCGTCGGGCCGAAGGTGGGGAAGGAACTGGTCATGTCCGCTCCTGACGTCATCGGTGGCTGCTCAGGAAACGCAGCAGCATGTCGGTCGTCTCTTTCGGGTGTTCCTCGTAGATCCAGTGGCCGGAGTCGGGCACGACCGCCGGAGTGACATGGGTGGCGTAGTGGCGCACCTGTTCCGCGACCGACGTACCGAGGCTGCCGGAGGCGCCGATCGCGAGCACCGGCATGGTCAGGGGCGTCTTCTGGAACCGCGTGTTGTCGGCGATGTCCTGCGGGAACGTCCTGAACCACGCGAAGCTCGCTTCCAGGTGTGCGTAGTCGCGCAGGTAGGAGGCGAAGACCCGAAGGTCGTCCGGGGTCAGGGCGTCCTTGTGTACGGCGATGCCCCGCATGAAACCGGTCGTCCAGGTCAGCTCGCGGCCCCGGATCAGACTCTCCGGGAGGCCGGTCCGCAGGGAGAAGAAGCCGAAGTGCCACGCTCCAGGGCCCTGGGCCGTCAGAGAGGGGAACTCGTAGATGCCCGGGTCGGGGATGGGGGCCTCGCTGAGCACGAGCTTCCTGACGGTGTGCGGGTACTGCGCCGCGTATGCGTAGGCGACCATCGTGCCGATGTCGTGGCCGACGACGTTCACGCCCTGGTCCTTGCCGAGCGACACCAGGAGCGCGTGCAACGTGGCGGCCATGGTCTTCTTGTCGTAGCCGGACGCCGGGGCGTCGCTCCGGCCCGCGCCGGGCAGGTCCGGCGCGACGACGGTGTAGTGCTCGGCGAGCGCGGGCATGATGCCGTGCCACTCGTACCAGGTCTGGGGGTAGCCGTGGATCAGGACGAGGGTCGGGCCGTGCCCGCCGATCACGTAGTCGATGCCGGTTCCGGCGACGCGCGTCCTGTGTTCGCTGAAGCCGGCGGGTACTTGCTCGCCGGCCGGGGCCGCGGGCCCGGCGGAGGCCGCGGCCGTGAGCGTGATCGAGCCGAGGCCGACGGCCAGGGCGAAGACCGCGGCCACCAGGCGGCGGGATCTGGGCAGGCGGAATCTCACTGGTCTCTCCAGGGGAGGCGAGGGAGGCGGGGCTCGGCGCCCGCCGTGCCGTCACGGCCGGTCAGAGGGATTCGACGAGGCCGCCGTCGATGACGAAGTCGGCGCCGGTGATGTTCGCCGCCTGAGGACCGGCGAGGTAGAGCACGAGATCGGCCACCTCCGACGGCCGGGTGAAGCGGCCGGTCACGGACTGGGCCGCCGCGCCGCGGGCCACCTCCCGGGGGTCGACGTCCCGGGACCGGCCCACCGTTGCGGCGACCCCGTCGGCGCCCTGCCACAGCGCCGTCTCCACCGGGCCGGGACCGATGGTGTTCACCCGCACACCGCGCGGCCCCACCTCTTTGGAGAGGGCCTTGCAGAAGTTGGTCAGCGCGGCCTTCGCCGCGCCGTAGTCGATGACCAGCGGGTCGGGCAGCCGGGCGTTGACCGAGGAGACGGTGACGATACGGCCCGCTCCGGTGGCGAGCAGGTGCGGCAGCGCGGCCCGGGTGGCGCGGACGGCGGCCATGAAGTTGACCGTGAACGTCCACTCCCAGTCCTCGTCCGTCACGCCGAGGAAGCCGTCGACCCGCGGCCGTACCGCCCCGACGTTGTTCACCAGGACGTCGACACCGCCATGGAGCGCCACCGCCTCGGCGATCAGCGCGGCCGGGCCGTCGGGCGTCGCGAGGTCGAGCTCCACGACGGTCAGCTCGGCCCCCTGCTTCACGTGCCGGTCGAGGGCGTCGGTGCGTTCCCTCGAACCCGCGACGACGCGGTGACCGGCCGAGAGGAAGGCCTCGACGACGGCCAGCCCGATGCCGCGCCCGGCGCCGGTGACCACCACGGTCCGTCCGGCCGGACCCGCGTCCGCACCGGACGGGCCGGCGGCCCGGGTACTCATCGCCCGGTCCCCAGATTCTGCTGCCGCAGCCAGGTGAGAACGGTGTCCGCGACCTCGCGCCAGCCGCCGTCGATCGTCAACGAGTGCCCGCGGTCGGGGAAGTTGACGATGTCGGTGACCGCCTCGGAGTGCCGGTACTGCTTGAGAGTGGCCCGGGTGACGACCTCGGGCACGGTGTGGTCCTTGCCGCCGGAGACGAGCAGCAGCGGGCCGCGTCCGCTGTTGTCCGTGTCGACCTTCGCCGGCGAGTGGGGGTTGAAGTTGGCGGAGGCGGCCTCGTACAGCGGCTTGCCCGGCGCGGGGATGGTCCAGCGCTCGTACAGGGCCGCCGACTCCTCCTCCGCGACGGCGTTGCCGAACGCGAACCGGAACTGCTCCGCGGTCAGGGAGACCGCCCGGCGCTTGTTGGCCGGGTTCTTGAAGACCGGGAGCGTCGCCTTCAGCGCGGACAGCGGCAGGGGCAGCACGCCCTTGATCTGCGCGGCGTCGATCGCGACCGCCGCGGCGGCGCGGTCCTGGCCGAGCAGTTTCTGCGCGATCATCCCGCCGAACGAGTGGCCGATCACGAGGGGCCGTACGGGCAGCGCCTCGATCAGGGCCGCGTAGTGCTCGACGACGTCGTCGATGCCGTAGCCGGCGATGCTCTCGGGGTTCTGGCGCGCCTCCTCGACGGTGGCGGGGTCGCCGGGCCATCCGGGCGCGGAGGGGTCGTAGCCCTCCGCGCGGAACAACTCGATCCACGGCTGCCAGGAGGTGCTGTGCAGCCAGAGCCCGTGGACGAAGACCACGGGAAGGGGAGCGGTCATGGCGGGGCCTCTCGTGTGTGGGTGTCCTCACCCGGCGTGTGCACACGAAACCGGAAACCCCGGTGCCCTCGCACTGGGGAGGCACCCCAGTGGTTCGGGGCTCGATGCCGAACGGCCCCAGGTCGGCAACTCGCATGATGCGGGCGGGAGTCGATACACTCCTGCGCTCCGCCGACAACCGAGAAAGGCCCCTCGGCCCGCGTTTCCGCGGGCCGAGGGGCCTTTCTTCAAGGGTGAGTGACGGGACTTGAACCCGCGACTTCCTGGACCACAACCAGGTGCTCTACCAGCTGAGCTACACCCACCATGCCCGGTCGTTCACTCTGCGAGTTTCCGACCGGCCGAGAAAAAGTGTACAGGGTCCGAAGGGGTGCTCGCGCCCGCCTTTATCGCGCAGGCTGGACGTGCTTCGCGGCGATCGTGCGGGCGGTGTCGGAGTCCGGGCCGGGCTGCGGGACGAAGATCGCCTCGCGGTAGTAGCGCAGCTCCGCGATGGACTCGCGGATGTCGGCGAGGGCGCGGTGATTGCCCTTCTTCTCGGGGCTGTTGAAGTACGCCCGCGGGTACCAGCGACGGGCCAGCTCCTTCACCGAGGACACGTCCACGATGCGGTAGTGCAGGTACTCCTCCAGGGTCGGCATGTCACGGAGGAGGAAACCGCGGTCGGTGCCGACCGAGTTGCCGCACAGCGGGGCCTTGCCCGGCTCCTTGACGTGCTCGCGGATGTACGCGAGGACCAGCTCCTCCGCGTCGGCCAGTGTCGTACCGCCGGCCAGCTCGTCGAGCAGACCGGATGCGGTGTGCATCTGGCGTACTACGTCCGGCATCGTCTCCAGCGCCTGGTCCGGCGGGCGGATGACGATGTCCACCCCCTCGCCGAGCACGTTCAGCTCGGAGTCGGTGACGAGGGCGGCCACCTCGATGAGAGCGTCGTCTGACAGCGAGAGGCCGGTCATCTCGCAGTCGATCCACACCATGCGATCGTTCATGTGTCTAACCCT
This sequence comes from Streptomyces sp. STR69, assembly GCF_024519455.1. Classification (GTDB taxonomy): domain Bacteria; phylum Actinomycetota; class Actinomycetes; order Streptomycetales; family Streptomycetaceae; genus Streptomyces. The sequence continues at coordinate 45,937 of NZ_JALJRY010000006.1, forward strand.
AAGGTGCGCGCCGCTCAGCTGAGCCAACCGTGCGGTGACCTTGTGGTGCGGGGGCGCGCGAAAGCCCCCGGAGATCTCCTGACGGAGACCCCCGAGGGCGTGCTCTGGTGCTACGTCGCGCTGCGCTGGCCGGGCAGGCTCGCCGCCGTCCGGCTCGTGGCGTACGCCTCACGGCCGTTGTCCGCCGCCGAGGCGGAGGAGGCCGCCGCGGACGCTGCCGACAGCGCGCTCGCCGCCGTACGACGGGACTGCATCGGGACCGGGCCCTCCGGGTGGAGCGAGGGCGGCAGGCCCGCCGGGCCCAGGGACGACGGACCGCCGGGCTGGCTCGGTGCGCCGTCGCCGTCCGACTGCTTGTCGCCCTGGGGCCTGCGGGCGCGGTACGCGGCCCGGTAGGCGGCGGGCGACGAGCCCAGCTGGCGGCGGAAATGCCCGCGCAGGGCCACCGGTGAGCGGAAGCCGCAGCGCCCCGCGACCTCGTCCACCGAGTAGTCCGACGTCTCCAGCAGACGCTGCGCCTGGAGCACCCGCTGCGTGATCAGCCACTGCAGGGGAGCGCTCCCGGTGAGCGAGCGGAAGCGGCGGTCGAACGTACGCCTGCTCATGTACGCGCGTGCCGCCAGCGTCTCCACGTCGAACTGTTCGTGGAGGTGCTCCAGCGCCCAGGCGACGACCTCCGCGAGCGGGTCGGCGCCGATCTCCTCTGGTAAAGACCGATCGAGGTAGCGCTCCTGACCGCCGCTTCGGCGCGGGGGGACCACCAGGCGCCGGGCGAGCGCGCCTGCCGCCTCGTTGCCGTGGTCCGTCCGCACGATGTGGAGACAGAGATCGATTCCGGCCGCCGTACCGGCGGACGTCAGTACGTCTCCGTCGTCGACGAAGAGTTCCCGTGGATCCACGTGCACCGACGGATAGCGCTTGGCCAGCGTCGGCGCGTACATCCAGTGGGTGGTCGCGGGACGGCCGTCCAGCAGGCCCGCCGCCGCCAGCACGAAGGCGCCGGTGCACAGGCCGACTATGCGGGCCCCTTCTTCGTGCGCCCGGCGCAGTGCGTCGAGCGCTTCCTCCGGCGGCGGCGCGGTGATCGACCGCCAGGCAGGCACGACGACGGTGCCCGCCCGCGAGATCGCCTCCAGACCGTGCGGTGTGGTGAGTTCCAGCCCGCCGGTGGTGCGCAGCGGGCCGTCCTCTCCACCGCACACAAGAAGGCGGTAGCGCGGAACTCCGGCGTCCTGCCGGTCGATTCCGAACACCGACAGCGGTATGGAACTCTCGAAGATGGGGCCGCCGCTGAACAGCAGCACCGCGACGATCTCCTTGCGGCGTCGCCCGGAAAGCTTCCGGGCCGCGGCTTCCGGCGCGGCAGTGGAGTCGTGGCTCATACTGCTAAGCCCCCCTCGGTGGTCGCGGCTCCTCGGTTGTGTCGCTCCTGCACGTTTCCCCTCGGTCCTGCACGAGTCCCCCGCCGTAAGACGTCAAGATCGAATCTACTGTGTCCAGTGGTGCCGGGGTGACCAGTTCGGCAACCGGCACATTGTCGACATGGCAACTTGGCGTGAAGCATTCGATCACGAAGCGTTGCACTCGTGGGCCGTGCAGGGAAGTGCGCCTCCCCTTAGTGGCCAATCCCCGTAGGGTGCGCAGGGCCTCCCAGGCCCTTTCGGTGCAGGTGGAACGGGGGTTGGGGGGTGGTTCGGACAACAGATGCGCGGTGGCCGGAAGTTGGCTGAAAAGCGTCGGGCGCGTGCGCGGAAACCGGTCAGTCGACCGGTGTACTTCCTCCGGCGTGCCGACCGCCCCGGTGCGCCCCCGCCGCCGCCCGGTGGCGATGGCCGCGGTGCGGGGACTCCTCCTCGTCCAGCAGCCGGGCCGTACCCCGCTCGGAGCGGCGCAGCAGCACCCGGCAGGCGGCGGTGACGGCCGCGAGGCCGAGGGCCGTGCCGGCGGCGCCGGCGAGCGAGGTGCCGTACCAGAGGAGGACCAGGGGGACGAGGACACAGCTGAAGACCGCCCAGCGGACCACATCGGTGGCGGTGTCCGGGCCGGGGTGTGCCTCGGAGGTCGTACGGTGTCCGGACATGGCGTGCTCCCTGGGGCGGCGGTTCGCCGGGTTCAACGCTTGTTCGATGCGTCGGTCACTGTAGGGCAGCCCAAGGGTGGACGCGGGGATAAGTGAATCCTGTGCAAACCGCCTGTACGGGGCAGCAACCATTGCGTTACGGGCGTCCCCTCGTGCATGCTCCGGGGAACTCCGCCGGAGCGTGTGCGGAATGTGGGCTAAGGAGGACTGGCGCCGTACCCTTGGGGGTATGGGGTTGGGAAGATGATTCCCGGACACAGCTCCGCCGCACACTGTTGTCCCCTCCCAAGAGGATCAAAAAGCCGAGACATCCATGGCCGGTCACGAATCTTTCGAACCCGCGGACCGCAAGCGGCCCGTCGCCGATCCCACGGCGGCCGAGCCCCTGGCGGCGGAACAGCCACGTCATTCCTGCGATCCCGCCTTCAAGCACGGCGTCGTCGTCGGTTTCGACGGCTCCACGTCCAGTGAGCGTGCCCTCGCGTACGCCATCGGCATGGCCCATCGTTCGGGCTCGGGCCTGGTCATCGTGCATGTCGCCAACCGGCTGCCCACCACGGTGTGGGCGGGCTGCGAGCCACCGGTCTTCGTCGACGTGCCGGATCACCGCACCGAGGTGCTGGGGCTTGAGCTGGCGTGCGCCGAGTATCTGGCCGAAGTGCCCTGGATCCTGGTCGAGCGCGGCGGCGACATCTGCCACGAACTCGAAGAGGTGGGGCGGGAGTACGAGGCGGACGCGATCGTCGTGGGCTCGACCCACGGCATCGTCGGACGCATCTTCGGCTCCGTCGCGGGGCGGCTCGCGAAGCGGGCGCAGCGGCCCGTCGTCGTCATCCCGTAACTCGTAGGTCCAACTCGCCGGTCGGCTCCGAATTCACTGCTGTGCAGAGGTGTTTGTGTCCTTGTGAAGGGCATATATCGGTCACACCGCACAACCGCACATGCATGAAGGGAGCCCGCCGTGGACAATGACGTCTCCGCGGGAAGCACCACCTCGGTCGTCGGCCGACTCGCCCTGGGAATCACCCTGTTGGCCTTCGGGCTCGGGTACACGGATGTCATCAACGGAGTGTCGGCGGCTGACGCCGTGTCACTCGCTCACTACGTAGGCGGAGTTGCGCTCTTCGTCGCCGGGCTGTTCGCGTTCCGCGACGGTGACTCGGCCACGGGGACGGCCTTCGCGGCCTTCGGTGCGCTCTGGTTCACCTGGGCCGTCAGCGCGGGTGGCTCCACCTCGGACAACGCGGCGGGGCTGTTCCTGGTCCTGTTCGCTCTCGTCGCTCTCTCGGTGACTCTCGCGGGTGGGGATCAACTCACCCAGGGGACATACGGGTTGTTCTTCGTCTCCCTCGTGCTTCTCGCCATCGCGCAGTTCGCCGGCAACGACGGGCTGAGCAAGGTCGGGGGGTGGTTCGGTGTCGCTGCGGGGGCTGTCGCCTGGTACTCGGCGACGGCTGCGTTGGCTCACTGGCCGACGGTGCTTCCGCGGCGGACGGCCGGTCGGGGCGTGACGGCTACCAGTTGACCGGCAGCGGAAAGGCCCCCCGCGTGTATGAGGCACACGTGGGGGGCCTTTCCGTTCGTCGGCCTCTACCGGCCGGTGGGGGTTGCTCGCGCCCACGCGGCGGAGCCGCAAATTGACACAGCCCCGCGCCCCCAAAAGCAAAGACCTACTCCACCGTCACCGACTTCGCCAGGTTCCTCGGCTTGTCGATGTCCCTGCCCAGCGCCAACGCCGTGTGGTACGCGAGGAGTTGGAGCGGGATGCCCATCAAGATGGGGTCCAACTCGTCCTCGTTCTTCGGGACCACGATCGTCTGGTCGGCCTTTTCCTGGTGCTGGTGGGCCACCGCGAGGATTCGGCCGCTGCGGGCCTTGATCTCCTCCAGGGCGGCGCGGTTCTTCTCCAGGAGGTCGTCGTCGGGGACGATTGCCACCGTGGGGAGGGCGGGCTCGATCAGGGCGAGGGGGCCGTGCTTCAACTCCGAGGCGGGGTAGGCCTCGGCGTGGATGTACGAGACCTCCTTGAGCTTGAGGGAGGCCTCGCGGGCGACCGGGTAGCCGCGGACGCGGCCGATGAACAGCATCGAGCGGGCCTCGGCGTACTCGGCGGCCAGCTTCTTGATCTCGTCCTCGCGGTCGAGGATCTCGGAGATCTGGGCCGGCAGCTTGCGCAGGCCCTCGATGATGCGCTTGCCGTCGCGGACCGAGAGGTCACGGGTGCGGCCGAGGTGGAGGGCCAACAGGGCGAACGCCACTGTGGTGTTGGTGAAGCACTTGGTCGAGACGACACAGACCTCGGGGCCCGCGTGCACGTACATGCCGCCGTCCGCCTCGCGCGCGATTGCCGAGCCGACGACGTTCACCACGCCGAGGACGCGCGCGCCCTTGCGCTTCAACTCCTGGACCGCAGCGAGGACGTCGTACGTCTCACCGGACTGCGAGACCGCGATGTAGAGGGTGTCGGGGTCGACTACCGCGTTGCGGTACCGGAATTCGGAGGCCGGCTCGGCGTCCGCGGGGATGCGGGCCAGCTCCTCGATCATCTGGGCGCCGATCATGCCCGCGTGGTACGAGGTGCCGCAGCCGAGGATCTTGACGCGGCGGATCTGCCGGGCCTCGCGGGCGTCCAGGTTCAGGCCGCCGAGGTGCACGGTGGAGAAACGGTCGTCGATCCGGCCGCGCAGCACGCGGTCCACCGCGTCGGCCTGCTCGAAGATCTCCTTGTGCATGTAGGTGTCGTGGCCGCCCATGTCGTAGGAGGCGGCCTCCCACTCGACGGTGGTCGGCTCGGACGTCGTCCGCGTGCCCTCGGTGGTGTATGTCCGGAAGTCGTCGGCCTTGAGGGTCGCCATCTCGCCGTCGTCGAGGGTCACTATCTGGCGCGTGTGAGTGACGAGTGCGGCGATGTCCGAGGCTACGAACATCTCCTTCTCGCCGATGCCGAGGACCACCGGGGAGCCGTTTCGAGCCACCACGATGCGGTCGGGGAAGTCGGCGTGCAGCACGGCGATGCCGTACGTCCCCTCGATCACCCGGAGCGCCTGGCGGACCTTCTCCTCCAGGGTCTCCGCCTGGGAGCGGGCGATGAGGTGGGTGAGGACCTCGGTGTCGGTCTCGGAGAGGAACTCGACGCCGTCCGCCTCGAGCTTCTTCCGGAGGTCCGAGGCGTTGTCGATGATGCCGTTGTGGACGACGGCGACCTTGCTGTCGGCGGACAGGTGCGGGTGGGCGTTCACGTCGGAGGGGGCGCCGTGCGTGGCCCAGCGGGTGTGGGCGATGCCGGTGGTGCCCTTGAAGCGCGCCGGGACCTTGGCCTCCAGGTCACGGACCCGGCCCTTGGCCTTGACCACCTTCAGGCCGGCCGTCTTGGGGGCCGTGATGGCGATGCCCGCGGAGTCGTAGCCGCGGTACTCCAGCCGCTGCAGGCCCTCCAGCAGAAGCGGCGCAACGTCACGCTTGCCGATGTATCCGACGATTCCGCACATGTATAGGTATTCCTAGCCGTAGACGATGCGGCGCAGCTGCCTGAGCGTGAGCTCCGGCGGTGCGACCGCCCGGTATTTCAGGTCCGCCTCGATCCGGTCGAAGATCGTCGCGTTGACCAGGCCCTGGGCCTGGAGCTCGCGGTGGCGGCGACGGACGTAGTCCTCGGTCGTCTCGTCGAAGTACGCGAGCACGTCCTGGATCACCCGCAGCGCCTCGCCCCGGTTGAGGGTCGTGGAGCGCGTCAGATGATCAACGAGTTCGTCGTGCACCCGGTTGATCCTGGGGTACCGGGGAAAGGTTTGCAAGAATCCTGCCCGATATCGGGCAACCGGCTGTTGAAAGTCTTATGGGGCTCTGTTCGTAAGCTGTCCATCCTGTGTCTTGCGCCCCGTCGCTCATATGGACGAGTTTCAGACGCCATGGACATTCCTCGTATGGGAGTACCCGCAGAGCTCGCAGAGCGCATGAGCATGGCGGAGCAGCACGAATACCTGCGCGCGAGATTCTCGCGGCGCACGATGGTCAGAGGCGGTGCCGTGACGCTCGGCGCCATCGCGGGTGGCGTGTTCGTACCGGGCGCGGTCGCCCAGGCGGCTGTCCCCAGCCAGGCCTCCGCCACCTACGCCTCCACCTCCGGCGAGTCCGTCGACGGGGCCCTCGTCTCCCCGTTCGGCCGGCACCTCGCGTTCGGCAACGACCCGAGCACGGAGGTCACGGTCTCCTGGCAGGTCCCGACCGACGTCAAGAAGCCGTTCGTCCGGATCGGCGCGCAGCCCTGGGACCTCTCCCGCAAGATCGAGGCCGAGGTGCGCACCCTCTACACCCCGGCGGGCGTCGGCGCGAGCGGCGACCACACCCAGTACTACCTGCACGCCAAGCTGACCCACCTGCGTCCGGGCCGGACCTACTACTACGGCGTCGGCCACGCGGGCTTCGACCCGGCCGAGCCCCACCTGCTCGGCACGCTGGGCACCTTCACCACCGCCCCCGACCACAAGAAGCCGTTCACCTTCACGGCCTTCGGCGACGAGGGCGTCGGCTACCACGGCCTCGCCAACGACAGCCTCCTGCTCGCCCAGAACCCGGCGTTCCACCTGCACGCCGGTGACATCGCGTACGCCGATCCGGCCGGCCAGGGCAAGACCGCCGACACGGGCTTCGACTCGCGCGTCTGGGACCAGTTCCTCGCCCAGACCGAGTCGGTCGCCAAGTCCGTGCCGTGGATGCCCGCCTACGGCAACCACGACATGGAGGCCTGGTACTCGCCCAACGGCTACGGCGGCGAGGACGCCCGCTGGAACCTGCCGGACAACGGCCCCGACAAGACGAACCTGCCGGGCGTCTACTCCTTCGTCTACGGCAACACGGCGATCATCTCGCTGGACGCCAACGACGTGTCCTTCGAGATCCCGGCCAACCTCGGCATCTCCGGCGGCACCCAGACCAAGTGGCTGGAGGCGCAGCTCAAGAAGTTCCGCGCGTCCAAGGACATCGACTTCGTGGTGATCTTCTTCCACCACTGCGCGTACTGCACCTCCACCGCGCACTCCTCGGAGGGGGGAGTGCGCAACGAGTGGGTGCCGCTGTTCGAGAAGTACACGGTGGACCTGGTCATCAACGGCCACAACCACCAGTACGAGCGCACCGACGTCATCAAGAAGAACGCCGTTGTCAAGAAGCTGCCGATCGGCGGCACGGCGTACCCGGAGACCGAGGGTGTCGTCTACGTGACGGCGGGCGCGGCCGGCCGCAGCCTGTACGCGTTCTCCGCCCCGGACTCCTACGAGGGGCACGTCGCCGACGTCGACTCGGTCGCCGCCTTCGTCAACACGAAGGACGGCAAGGTCAACGAGACGGTCGCCTGGTCGCGCGTGCGCTACCTCAACTACTCGTTCCTGCGCGTGGACGTCCAGCCCGCCCACAAGGGCCGTACGACCACCCTGACGGTCCGCGGCATCGCCGAGACCGGCGCCGAGGTCGACCGCTTCACGGTCGCCCGCAAGGCCAAGTAAGCATCCATCAGCGGCCTCCGGCCGCGGGCCGACTGCGCTCTGAAGGCGGGGCGTAGACGCAGACACACCGCAGGCGGTCCTCAACTCCCGGATGGTCACATCCGTTTGAGGACCGCCTGTTTGGCCATCGCGAACTCCTCGTCCGTCAGCACCCCGTCCCGGTGCAGCTCGCCGAGTTCACGCAGCCGCCGCAGCTGCGCGTCGTGGCCGTCCTCCGCCGCGGTCGCCAACTGCCGGGCGGGCTCGGGCCGTTCGGGTCGTACGTCCGTCTCGGCGGCGGGGTGCGGGAGGCGGGCCTGGACGGCCGCGGCGATCAGGGCCATCAGCGGGTCCTTCTTGAAGCCCCACAGCTCCACGGAGTTGGGGTCGTACTTGGGCGGCGCCTTGGTCGGCGCGTGGCGCACCGCGAAGCGGATGTAGCCGTTCTCAAGACCGGCCGACGGACGCCACTCCACGCCGACGAGGTCCGTGACGGCGAGCGTGCGGGCACCGGCCGCGGACTTGGCGTCCTCGGTCTTCCAGTTCCACTCCAGCCGTATGTGCTCGCCGTCGAAGCTCGCGGTGCCGTCCCCGGCGGAGACGGAGAGCGGCACGGCCGGGCCCGGCAGCAGGTACTCGGCGACGGGGTCGGCCGGAACCCCGTCGAGCAGCAGGGCGTTGCGCACCTCGTCCACGAAGTACTCGGCGACGCCGTACCGGTCCGATTCCACTGCCAGTTGATAGGGGTCGTCGCCCTCGGCGAGCCGGCCGCCGGTGGCGTGCAGCAGCGGGTCGGCGCCGTCGCGCAGGCGCAGTCTCAGCCGCCCCGACTTGCGGCCCTGCTCGAACGAGACGCCCGCCAACGCGCCCAGGGGGACGACGAGTTCGCCCAGCGTCCGGCGGAACAGGCCGACGTTCTTGTCCCGTCCGGGAGTCAGCCGCAGGGCGTCGCCGTCGAAGATCCAGGTGCCGTCCTTCTGGATGATTTCCGCCATAGGAGGGATTGTTCCATCGCTGTGGCGACAGAATGGTCTGTACCTGTCCGGCTTCCGGCTTCTGGCTTTCGGCTTCCGACTTTCGGCTTCAAGGAAGGCACCGCTTGTGAGACACCTTGTGAGACAGCGCCACAGAACGACCCGCCTCCTCGGTTCGCTGCTGCTCGTCGCCGCCGCGAGCGTGTCCGTGGTCGGCGCCGCACCCTCCGCCGCGCCCGCCGCGGTGACCCCGCTGGGCCGGGTGGTCCCGGCGCCCGCGTCCGTCGCCCCCGGCGGACAGCCGTACCGGATCACGAGCGCCACCCGTATCCGCGTCGGCGAGTCACGCGAGTCGCGCCGGATCGGCGAGTACCTCGCGGGCATACTGCGCCCCTCCACCGGCTACCGGCTGCCGGTCACGTCCCGGGGCAAGGGTGGTATCCAACTCCGGCTGTCCAAGGGCACGTTCGGCGCCGAGGGCTACCGGCTCGTCAGCGGGACCTCCGGAGTCACCATCACCGCGAGCAGGCCGGCCGGGCTCTTCCACGGCGTCCAGACCCTGCGCCAACTCCTGCCCGCCGCCGTCGAGAAGAACTCCGTGCAGCGCGGACCCTGGCAGATCGCGGGCGGCACCATCGAGGACTCCCCGCGCTACGCCTACCGCGGCGCGATGCTCGACGTCTCCCGGCACTTCTTCACGGTCGCCCAAGTCAAGCGCTACATCGACGAGTTGGCCCTCTACAAGATCAACGAACTGCATCTGCACCTCAGTGACGACCAGGGCTGGCGCATCGCGGTCAACTCCTGGCCCCGCCTGGCGACTTACGGCGGCTCGACCGAGGTCGGCGGTGGCGCGGGCGGCTACTACACGAAGGCCGACTACAAGGAGATCGTGCGGTATGCGGCCTCCCGCTTCCTCGAAGTGGTCCCCGAGATCGACATGCCGGGGCACACGAACGCGGCCCTCGCCTCCTACGCCGAGCTGAACTGCGACGGCGTGGCACCCCCGCTCTACACGGGCACGGACGTCGGCTTCAGCTCGCTGTGCGTCGGCAAGGACGTCACCTACAGCTTCGTGGACGACGTCATCCGCGAGCTGGCCGCGCTCACCCCGGGCCGCTATCTGCACATCGGCGGCGACGAGGCGCAGTCCACCAGCCATGAGGACTACGTCAAGTTCATGGACCGGGTGCAGCCGATCGTCGCCAAGTACGGCAAGACGGTGATCGCCTGGCACCAGATCACCGGAGCGCATCCGATCAAGGGCGCCCTCGCCCAGTACTGGGGGCTCGACGACACCGACGCCGCCGAGAAGGCACAGGTCGCCGAGGCCGCGAAGAACGGCACCGGGCTGATCCTCTCGCCCGCCGACCGGGTCTACCTCGACATGAAGTACACCGAGGACACCCCGCTCGGCCAGGACTGGGCGGGCCTGGTCGAGGTGAAGCGGTCCTACGACTGGGACCCGGGCAACTACCTTGCCGGGGTGCCGTGTTCGGCGATCCGGGGGGTCGAGGCACCACTGTGGACCGAGACCATCGTGACCGGCGCGAACATCGACTACATGGCCTTCCCGAGGTTGCCCGGCGTGGCCGAGCTGGGCTGGTCGCCGGCCTCGACGCACGACTGGGACACCTACAAGGTGCGGCTGGCGGCACAGGCCCCGCGCTGGGACGCGCTCGGGATCGACTACTACCGGTCACCCCAAGTGCCGTGGCCCGCAGGCTAGTCGAGCTGCGTTCGTGAAAAGGGCGGGCACCCCGGGGGACCGTACCCCGGGGTGTCCGCCTGTTTGTGGTGTCAGAACCCGGCGATGGGGTTCTTCAGGGTGCCGACGAGCTGGAGCGCGCCGGACGGGTCCGCCAGGTCCACCATCTGCTCGTTGTTGCGCAGTTGGAGACGGTTGAGGCAGGACAGGGAGAACTCGGGGGCGAACATGTCGTACTGCCGGAACTTGTCGGCGAGTTCGGGTGCCGAGTCCTGGTACTCGCGGGTGACCGCCGCGACCGTACGCCAGAAGTCGTCCTCCTCCAGGACGCCTTCGGCGGCCAGGTTGGAGGCGAGGAAGCGGAAGAAGCAGTCGAAGACATCGGTGAAGATCGACAGCAGCTTCTTGTCCTCGGGAACCTCGACCCGCAGCCGCTCCACAGTCGGCGGCAGCACCGCGTCCGGGTCCATGACGGCGATCTCCTCGGCGATGTCCTTGTAGATCGCGCGCTGGACGACACCGTCCTTGAGGACGAGGATCACGTTCTCGCCGTGCGGCATGAAGACGAGGTCGTAGGCGTAGAAGCTGTGCAGCAGCGGGGTGAAGTACGCCCGCAGATAGCGCCGCAGCCACTCCACCGGGGTCAGCCCCGACCACTCGATCAGCGCGCCCGCGAACGACGCGCCCTCGTGGTCCAGGTGCACCAGCGAGGCCATCGTCGCCAGGGACTCGCCGTCCCGGAGCGAGGACACCGGGCTCTCGCGCCACAGGGCGGCGAGCATTTTGCGGTACGGCGAGTAGCGGTCGGTGGCTGCCTCGTACTCCAGATGCCGGTAGCCGACGGCGGCCCGCTCGCGGATGATCGACAGGCCGGTGGACTTCAACACCGGGTCGTTGTCGATGAGTTGGGCGAGCCAGTCGTTGATCGCCGGGGTCGCCTCCATGTAGGCGGCCGAAAGTCCGCGCATGAAGCCCATGTTGATGACCGACAGGGCCGTCTTCACGTAGTGCTTCTCGGGGTTCGACTTGTTGAAGAAGGTCCGGATGGACTGCTGGGCGAGGTACTCGTCGTCGCCCTCGCCGAGGCAGACGAGGTGGCCGCGGGCGACCTCGGCGGCGAAGGTGACGGTGAGCTTGTTCCACCACTGCCAGGGGTGGACGGGGATGAGGAGGTAGTCGTCGGGGTCGAGACCCTTCTCGGAAAGTGTGTCGCGGAAACAGTTCAGCGTCACACTTCCCAGCTCGTCCCGCAGGAAGGACTCGTACTCGATGCCCACACCCGCCGTGAACGCCGCCCGCGAGCGGTGCGCGGCCAGCCAGACCAGCCGGACCGGGCTCGCGGTCTCGGGGGCGTACGAGAGGTACTCGTGGACGCCGAAGCCGAGCCGCCCGTTGTTGGCGACGAAGCAGGGGTGGCCCTCGGTCATCCCCGTCTCGATGGCCTGGAAGTCGCTCCGCACCAGCTCGGCGACCGGGGGCTGCGGCTTGGTGAGCTTGTAGCAGGTACCGGAGAGGGTGGAGGAGATCTCCTCCAGGTAGACCGGCAGGATCGCCTCGCTCAGACCGAGCGACTTCTGCAGTTCGATGAAGAACTCCAGTGCGGCGAGGGGGAGTTCGGTGCCGTCACGCTGCCGGTTGATGGAGTCGGCGTCGACCTGCCAGTGGTCGAGGGCGCGCCGGGTGGCGGTGAACCGGTAGCGGGTCAGACCGTCGTCGCTGCGGACGACGTACAAGTCACCGTCTTTCTCGACCGGTTCAGGGCTGATCAGCCGCTCGTGCGCGAACTCCGCGAGCGCCTTGCGGATCAGCTGGCGGTTGGCCTTCTCCCAGCGCTCGGGGGAGAGATGGGCCACGGCGTCGGCGAGACTCATGCGGACACCGCCGTGGCGAGCAGGAACTGCTCCCGGGTGCAGAAGCTCAACAAGGCCATTTTCTCCGGCTTCTGGATCTCACGCTCGGGCACGAACCCGACGGCTTCGTTCAGGGCGTGGACGGCGGTGTTGGACACGTCCGGTTCCACGACGACACGCTCGACGGCCGGGTCCTCGAAGAGGCGGGCCATCACGGCGGTGATCACCGCACGGGTGAAGCCGTGGACGGGGGTGGCGGTGGCCGGCGTCAGGAAGTGCATCCCGACATCACCGGGCAACGGCTCGTACAGACCGACGAGTTCGCGATGCCGCGGGTCGTAGTACTCCATCAGGAAGACGGGCACTCCGTCCTGGAGCCCGAGCAGCGCCTGCTGGTGCTCGTCGGCCGCGATCTCCATGTAGGCGCGCTCGACGTCCTCCAGTTTCGCGTCCTGCATCATCCAGTACGCGGCCTTGGGATGGGTGACCCACCGATGCAGCAACTCGGCGTCCCGCAGCGGGTCCAGGGGGCGGAAGGTGAAGGTCATACGGCGAACTCCTGGAACGCGATGGTCTGTTCGACCGGGTAGTACTCGGTGCCGAGCAGCTCACGGATGATGTACGAGTTCCGGTACGCGCCCATGCCCAGGTCCGGGGACGTGATGCTGTGCGCGTGGACGCCGGCGTTCTGCAGGAAGACGCCCCGGCCCGTGGTGTCGATCGAGTAGTTGCGCGCGATGTCGAAGTTGCCCCAGGAGTCGTAACGCAGCCGCTCGTGCACGGGCTTGAGGAACTCCGGCTCGGCGTACTTGTAGCCGGTGGCGAGGACCAGGCCCTGCGAGCGCAGGGTGTAGTCCTTCTCCTGCTCCTCCTGGCGCAGCGCCAGTTCGTAGACGCCGTCGCGGTAAGTGGCGTCGTTCAGCGAGGAGTTGGTGAGCAGCCGGGTGGGGACGGGTCCGCCGACCTTCTTCTGGTACAGCAGGTCGAAGATCTCGTTGACGAGGTCGCCGTCGATGCCCTTGAAGAGGCCCTTCTGCTCGGCCGTGAGGCGGTAGCGGGTCTGCTCGGGCAGCGCGTGGAAGTAGTCGATGTACTCCGGGGAGGTCATCTCCAGCGTGAGTTTCGTGTACTCCAGCGGGAAGAAGCGCGGCGAGCGCGTGACCCAGTTCAACTCGTAGCCGTGGACGTCGATTTCACTGAGCAGGTCGTAGTAGATCTCGGCGGCGGACTGCCCGCTGCCGACCAGTGTGATCGACTCCTTGGCCTGCAACTCCGCTTTGTGGTGCACATAGCGGGAGTTGTGGATGAAGTCGCCGCCCAGTCCGGCGACGGCCTCCGGGAGATACGGCGGGGTACCGGTGCCGAGGACCAGGTGCCGGGCGCGGAAGACGTCACCGGCCTCGGTCCGGACGACGTAGACCTCGTCCTCGTACGTCACCTCCGACACCGTCGCGCTGAAGCGCACGTTGGACAGCCTGTTGGCGGCCCACCGGCAGTAGTCGTCGTACTCGACCCGCAGCGGATAGAAGTTCTCGCGGATGTAGAAGGGGTACAGACGCCCCTTCTCCTTCAGGTAGTTGAGGAAGGAGTACGGCGAGGTCGGGTCGGCGAGGGTGACCAGGTCGGACATGAACGGGGTCTGGAGGTGGGCGCCGTCGAGGAACATGCCGGCGTGCCACTCGAAGTCGGGCTTCGAGTCCAGGAAGATCCCGTCGAGTTCGGCGATGGGCTCCGTGAGGCAGGCGAGGCCGAGGTTGAAGGGTCCGAGCCCGATGCCCACGAAGTCGTAGGTCTTGGTGGCGGGTTCAGGAAGCGCGGTCAAGGGACTCTCCCAGGTACTGCTCGGCGTGGCCGGCGATCAGGTCGAGGACGGCGGCGATGTCGTCGGCCGTCGTCTCGGGGTTGAGCAGGGTGAACTTCAGGTAGTGGCGGCCCGCTACCTTGGTGCCCGCGACCACCGCGTCACCGGAGGCGAACAGGGCCTTGCGGGCGTACAGGTTGGCGCGGTCGATCTCGGCCGGGTCGGTGACGGCGGCCGGGATGTAGCGGTAGACGAGGGTGGAGAGCGTGGGCTCGACGACCACGTCGAAGCGCGGGTCGGCGGCCAGCAGCCGCCACCCTTCCTCGGCCAAGTCGCAGACCTCGTCGAAGAGTTGGCCGATGCCGTCGGCGCCCATCACGCGCAGCGTCATCCACAGCTTGAGCGCGTCGAAACGGCGGGTGGTCTGCAGGGACTTGTCGACCTGGTTGGGGATGCGCTCCTGCGCCATGCGGCGCGGGTTGAGGTAGTCCGCGTGGTAGGTCGCGTGGCGCAGGGTGTCGGCGTCGCGGACCAGCAGGGCGGACGAACTCACCGGCTGGAAGAAGGACTTGTGGTAGTCCACGGTGACCGAGTCGGCGCGCTCGATGCCGTCGATCCGGCTCCGGTGCTTGAGGGAGGCGAGCAGACCGCAGCCGTAGGCCGCGTCGACGTGCATCCAGACCCCGAACTGCTCGCACAGGGCGGCGATTTCGGGCAGCGGGTCGATGGAGCCGAAGTCGGTGGTACCGGCGGTGGCGACGACGGCCATGGGCACAAGACCGGCGTTCTTGCAGCGCTCCAACTCCCGGGCGAGCGCGACGGTTTGCATGCGCTTGTCGGCGCCGACGGGTATCGACACGACGGCGTCCTGCCCGAGGCCCAGCAGTTTCGCGGACTTCTTCACGCTGAAGTGGCTGACCTCGGAGGCGAAGATACGCAGTTCGGCGAGTGTGTCGCTCTTCGCCTCCTCGCGGGCCAGCAGCAGCGCCTGGAGGTTGGACTGGCTGCCGCCGGAGGTGAACACCCCGTCCGCGTGCGGCCCGAGGCCGATCCGTTCATTCGTCCAGTCGATCAGCTTGCGCTCGATGAGGGTGCCGCCGGCCGACTGGTCCCAGGTGTCCAGGGAGGAGTTGACGGCGGAGAGCACCGCCTCGCCGAGCACCGCGGGGATGACGACCGGGCAGTTGAGGTGGGCGAGGTAGCGCGGGTGGTGGAAGTAGATCGCGTCACGCAGATAGACCTCGTCCAGCTCGTCGAGCACCGCGGCGGTGTCGTGGAGCGGGTGGTCGAGGTCGATGCGGTCGATGAGGGGGGAGAGGGCGTCGACCGTGACGCCGGTGAACGGCCGTTCGGTGGTGGCGAGTTTGGCCGCCACCCGCTCCACGCCTTCCGTCACGGAGCGGCGGTAGTGCTCCGCAGTCGTGTCATTGAGCAGGTGCGAGCGCATGTGGGGGTCCTCCGGTGGGGACGGGTTTGAACTTAGGTAAGGCTAACCTAACTTAGATCTTTCGGAACCTACCCCTCCCGTGACTGCCGTCACTCGCGTCTCACTCGGCTTCGCGCAACTGCTCCTCACTGAGCCCCTGCCGCCAGTACCCGACGAAGGTCACCCGCCGCCGGTCGAACCCGCGCTCACCCACGAAGTGCCGCCGCAGCGCCTTCACTTGACCGGACTCGCCCGCGATCCACACGTACGGCCGCTCGGCGGACGGGAGTTGGGCCGCACGCAGGGCGCCGAGGGTCATGGGGGACCCCTCGGCACCCTCGTCATCGCGCACCAGCCAGGTCACCTCGACGTCGGCGGCGGACACCAAGTCCTGCACATCACCGGCATGTTGGACCTCAAGCCACACCCGCGCACGGATACCGGCGGGCAGCGCTTCGAGGATGGCGGACACGGCCGGCACGGCGGTCTCGTCGCCCCAGAGCACCACGAGATCGGCGTCCTCCGGCGGCCGGAACCGAATAGCCCGATTGTCCGCGACAGCCGGCCCGAGCAGCACGACCCGGTCCCCGGCGGAGGCACGTGAAGCCCACCGGGAGGCGGGCCCGGCGGGTTCGTGAAGCACGAAGTCGATGTCGATCTCGTCGGGTTCGCGGCGCAGGGCGCGAAGTGTGTACGAGCGCATCACGGCCCGTACGTCGTCCGGCAGTTCACGCCACGCCTGCCACCACCCGTCACCGAGTCCGTACGGCACGGCGGGCTCACGCTGGCCGGGGTGGGGAAGGAACAACGACAGGGACTGATCACACCCGTCGGAAAAGAAGTACGCCAGGTCGTCCCCACCAAAGGTGACCCGGACGACAGACGGCCCGAGCCGCTCCGTCCGCACGACGTGGAGTGAGAAGAAGCGGAACGGGACGGGCATGGGGTTCCTTCAGAGAAACGGGAGGGGATGCGCCCCAAAGGGGCGCGGGGAACTGCGCGACCAGCCCCCACCGGCCCGCAGCTCCCCACAAAGTGCAACCACCCCAAATTCAGCTGACCTTCTTCGCAGATTCGATCGCCTTCGCCAGGCTCTCCACCATCGGCACACACTTGTCGTACGACAGAATCGGCTCGGGCGACCGCGAGATGACCTGCCCCGCCTTGACCGCAGGCAGCGCCTTCCACGTGGCCTCAGTGATGTCCGCGGGCTGAATCGTCGCGGACCGGTCGTCCATCATGATGATGTCGGCCGGGTACTTGTCCGCGTTCTCCCAGCTGAGGTTCTCGTACCAGCCACCGCTCGCCTTGAGCGCAGCCGCGGACGGCTCGACGAAGTTCACGCCGAGTGCCCTGTAGTACTCCAGGTCGACGGAGAGGTTGGACCCGGAGACGTAGAACACCGTGTCCGCCGCCGAACCGGCCAGCACCTTGATCTCGGGGCGCGACTTGGCCGCCTTGCGCAGTCGCTCCGAGGCCTCCTCGAAACGCTTCTTGGCGTCGGTGACCTTCGTGGCCGTCATGTCGGCGCCCAGCGACTCGGCCAGCTCCCACATGCGCTGGAGCGGCGTGGTGAGCTGGCGGTCGAACACGGAGACGGCGGCGCTCGGCGCCAGCTTGGCGATCTTGTCCTTGGACTCCTCGGGGACGTACCAGAGGGTCCCGGCGGCGTCGAACGTGGTGGTGAGGAGGACGTCGGGGGCGAGGGTCGCGTACTTCTCGATGTTGAACTGGCCCCAGGTGTTGCCGAGGATCGTGACCTTGCTGATGTCCATGTCGCCGGCCTGGACGTCGGGCTTGCCGTTCTTCAGCTCGGTCGGTCCGAAGACGCCCTTGACGGAGATGCCGTAGTCGTGGAGCGCGGCGCCGACGCCGACGAACGCGACGATGTTCGCGGGGATCCTGTCGAGCTTCACCGTGGTGCCGCGGTCGTCCTTGAAGGACCAGGGGCCGGACTTCTTCGCGGCCGTCGTCTCCTTGACCGAGCCACCGCTTTTCGCGTCGTCGTCGCCGCAGGCCGCGAGCACGGCGCCGAGGCCGAGGGCGCCGCCCGCGGCGAGGATGCCGCGGCGGGAGAGGTGAGTGGCACGGGCGTTGGACATGTGTGGCTGCTTTCGAACAGGGCGGAGTGCCCGCCGGACAATTCGAAGGTAGGTTAGCCTAACCTCACTAGATGTCCAGTGGGCGGGTGCCCGCCCGGCCGGGCCCGTGCCGGTGTCGTGCCGAGCCTGCGGGTGCGGCGCCGATGCACTTTGGCTTTCAACCTCCTTGTCCCATCGGTCCGTTGTGATCATGCTCGTTCGTAGCGAGCTCTGCGCACTGATGTTCGGTGATATTCGGAGATGGAGTGGCTACCACGGTGGAAACGACGGATGTGGAAGCGGTGGTGCGAAGTGACGCGGCACTGCTGGAGGACGACCTCGCCGAGTTCCTCGGCTCGCTGACCGCCCCGGCGCGGGCGGCGGCCTCCGTCTACGACACGGCACTACGACGTTCCCTGTACGAACCCGTCGCCGACGCCGTCGGCTCCAAGATCGGCCAGCAGGCGCTGCCCCCCACCGCCGCGACACCCGGCGGCCGGGCCCCGCTGCGCCCCTCGATGGTCTACTGGGCCTACCGCAACTACCGGGGTTTTCCGGGCGAGTTGGCCGCGGGGGACGACACGGCCGCCGAGCTGGACGTCGTCCGCCGCACGGCAGTTGCCGTAAGGATTCTGCTGAAGGCCGCCGTCGCCCTCGACGACATCCAGGACGGCAGCGACGTCCGCTACGGCGAACCGGCCCTGCACACCACCCACGGCGTGCCCCTCGCCCTCAACACCGGCGCCTGGCTGATCATGTCCGCGCTGCGGCACACGGCCGACCCGGCCGTCGTGGACAGCCTGGTGCGCTCGGTCGGCGACGGCTTCACCGGGCAGGCCGTCGACATGTCCTCGCGTACGGCCCTCACCCGCGCCGAGTTGCTGGCCGCGCCGCGCGCCGTCCGGGTCGGCTTCTGGGAGGAGACGGCCGCCCTCAAGACCGGCACCCTGTTCCGGATGCCGCTCGACGCGGCGGTCGCGGGGCTGCGGGTGGTCGAGGACGACCGGCTCGCCCTGGACGGCGCGATGCGTCAACTCGGCCTCGCCAGCCAGCTGTTCAACGACCTGACCGACTTCGTGCCGGAACTCGGCGGCGCCAACACCCACGAGGACTTCGACGCCCTCGGCAACCGCGTCCTCCTGGAACTCCTCGACGACGTGCCGCCCGAAGCGGAATTCAAACGGTACGTTCTCGGTCACCCCGAACTGGAGCGGACGCTTCTCGCGCTCGCCGAGGAGGCCGTGGCCCTGAAGCGCGCCGCGAAGGACGCCGTCCACGGGGTGTGCCGCTCCGAGCGCAGCGCCGCCTACTTCGACGTGACGATCGAACGCAAGGGCCACCTCATCGACCGTCTGCTCGCTACGGGCCGGCAGCGGAGCGGCGTATGACGGACACGGTGAGCCGACGCCTGAGGAACGGCACCCGCACCTGGCACGAGGCCCTGGAGAGCACCGGATTCGCCACCGCGATGCTCGCCGGGACGCTCCCGCTCGACCGCTACGTCGGCCAGCTCGCCGCCTATCGCGTGGTGTTGGAGGCGCTGGAAGCCGAACTCGCCCGCGCCGTCTGCCCGTCGGTCGGCTCGGTGTGGTCGCCGGACCTGGTCAAACTCCCGCTCGTCGAACGCGACCTGCACCATTTCGAGGCGCTGGGCACCGCCCCTCGGCCCTGCCCGGCCGCCGAGGAGTTCGCGGTCGAGGTGCGGCACACCGCCGTCACCGAACCCACCGAACTCCTCGGCTTCCTCTATGTGTTGGAGGGCTCCACCCTTGGCGCCCGCTTCCTGCTCCGGTACGTCATCGAGGCGTACCGGCTCACGGACGGGAACGGCGCGTCGTACTACGGCAGCGGTGACCGCGCCCGCTGGGCGGCCTTCGCCGAGCGCCTCGACCGGGCACTCGGCGAACCCGCAGTACAGGACCGCGTCCTGGCCGCCGCCGACCGGGCCTACCGTCATGTCGCCCTGATCTCGGGGGAGTTGTCGGCAGGCCTCGACAGCGCGGCCCGTGAGGTGGCTTAGCGGGTGCGGTCAGCCCGTGAGGCCCAACTCGCGGGCGATCAGCATCCGTTGGACCTCGCTGGTGCCCTCGCCGATCTCCAGGATCTTGGAGTCGCGCCACATCCGGGCCACCGGGTACTCGTTCATGAAGCCGTAGCCGCCGTGCACCTGGGTGGCGTCGCGGGCGTTGTCGACGGCGATCGTGGAGGAGTACAGCTTGGCGAGGGCCGCCTCCTTCTTGAAGGGCTCGCCTGCCACCAGGCGGGAGGCCGCGTCGCGCCAGGCCAGGCGGGCGGTGTGGGCCTTCATCTCCATGTCGGCGATCTTGAACTGGATGGCCTGGTTGGCGCCGATCGGCCGCCCGAACGCGTGCCGTTCCTTGGCGTACTTCACCGACTCGTCGACGCAGCCTTGGGCGAGCCCCGTCGCGAGCGCGGCGATGGCGATCCGGCCCTCGTCGAGGATGCGCAGGAACTGGGCGTAGCCGCGGCCCTGTTGGCCCAGCAGGTTCGCCGCCGGGACCCGTACGTCGGAGAAGGACAGCTCCCGGGTGTCCGAGGCGTTCCAGCCGACCTTCGAGTACGGCGCCGCGACCGTGAAGCCGGGCGTCCCGGACGGCACGATGATCGCCGAGATCAGCGGCTTGCCGTCGGGCTTGCGACCGGTGACCGCGGTGACCGTCACCAGACCGGTGATGTCCGTACCGGAGTTGGTGATGAAGCACTTCGAGCCGTTGATCACCCACTCGTCGGTGTCCGGGTCCAGGCGGGCCGTCGTCCGGGTCGCCCCCGCGTCCGAGCCGCCGTCCGGCTCGGTCAGCCCGAAGGCGCCGAGCATCTCGCCGGAGCACAGCCGGGGCAGCCACTCGGCCTTCTGGGCGTCGGTCCCGAAGAGATGGATCGGCATCGCGCCGAGGGACACCCCGGCTTCCAACGTGATCGCAACCGACGAGTCGACCCGGGCCAGTTCCTCCAGGACCAGGCCCAGCGCCAGATAGTCGCCGCCCATCCCGCCGTGCTCCTCGGGGAACGGCAGCCCGAACAGGCCCATGCGGCCCATCTCGCGGACGATCTCGTACGGGAACTCGTGCCGCTCGTAGAAGTCGCCGATCTTCGGCGCGACGACGTCGTGCGCGAACTCCTCGACCGTACGGCGGAGTTCTTCCAGCTCGGGGGAGAGACGGTGGTCCATGGCGGTCACTGCTCCTTGTGGGGCTGTGCTGTTTTACCGAGTGCTCGGACGGTGCGGGACGGGCTGGGTCGGCCCAGTTGTTCGGCCATCCACACGCTGGTGGCGGTGAGAGAGCCGAGGTCGACTTCGGAGTCGATGCCGAGACCCTGGAGCATCCACACCAGGTCCTCGGTGGCGAGGTTGCCGGTGGCGGACTTGGCGAACGGACAGCCGCCGAGGCCGCCCGCGGAGGCGTCCACGGTGGTGACGCCGTGCTGGAGGGCGGCCAGGGTGTTGGCGAGGGCCTGGCCGTAGGTGTCGTGGAAGTGCACGCCCAACACGTCGGTGGGGACGTGCTGTTCGTTGAGCGAGGCGAGAAGTTCCAGGACGTGCCCGGGAGTTGCCACGCCGATGGTGTCGCCGAGGCTCAGCTCGTCGCAGCCCATGTCGACCAACGCCCGGCAGACACGCACCACTTGGGCGATGGGGACCTCGCCCTCCCAGGGGTCGCCGAAGCACATGGAGAGATAGCCGCGCACATGGGCGCCCTCCTCCTTGGCGCGGGCCACGACCGGGGCGAACACGGCCAGCGACTCGTCCACCGTGCGGTTGAGATTGGCCTTGGCGAAGGACTCGGTGGCGCTGGCGAAGACGGCGACGCGGTTCGCGTCCAGGGCCAGGGCCCGGTCGAGTCCGCGTCCGTTCGGGACGAGGACGGGGAGGTGCACCCCTGGCAGATCCCGCACGAGCGGGAACAGCTGCTCGGCGTCGGCCAGTTGGGGCACCCACTTCGGGTGGACGAAGCTGGTGGCCTCGATGGTGGTGAGGCCCGCGTCGGCCAGCCGCCGGATGAACTCGGCCTTGACCTCGGTGGGCACGGTCGACTTCTCGTTCTGGAGTCCGTCACGGGCCCCGACCTCGTGGATGCGCACCCGGGCGGGCAGATCGGGCGCCGGTACGACCATCGGGAGTGTCACTGGTCCTCCTCCGCAGGTGTGACGACCGCCAGCACCTGGTCCATGGCGACCGTGGCGCCGGGGGTCACATCGAGTTCGGCGACGGTGCCGGCGTGCGGCGCGGAGACGACGTGCTCCATCTTCATCGCCTCGACCACCAACAGGCTCTGTCCGGCGGTCACTTGATCTCCTACGGCGACCTTCACCACGGTCACCGTCCCCGGCATCGGCGCGGTCAGCGAACCCGCACCGGACCGGTCGGCGCCACTGAGCGAGGCGGCCACCGGATCGTGGTCCCGCACCTGCCAGGCGTCCCCGTCCCGGCCCAGCCAGTCACCGGCGCGGCGGAAGGTGTGCCGCACCCCGTCGAGGGTGACGGCGACCTGATCGGCGGTGACGGTGTGGCTGCCGCGCGGGACGTACTCCACGGGCTCGGTGACCTTCAGGTGGAAACCGACCGGCTTCGGAGTACCGCCCAGCCGCCAGCCACTCGGCACCGAGAACGGGTCGGTCCAGCCCTCGCCCTTCGGCCGCAGCGCATCCAGTCGTACGGCGGCTGCCGCCTCGTAGACCTCCTCTGGCACCGCATCCGGGATCAGGGAGTCCGCCTCGCGCTCGACCAGCCCGGTGTCCAACTCGCCCGCCACGACCGCCGGGTGGGCCAGCAGCCGTCGTAGGAACCCGGCGTTCGTCGGCACGCCCAGGGTGACCGTGTCCGCGAGGGCGGCCCGGAGTTTCCTGAGCGCGGTCGCGCGGTCGGGGCCGTAGGCGATGACCTTGGAGAGCATCGGGTCGTAGAGGCTGCCGACCTCGGTCCCTTCGGAGAGGCCGGAGTCGGTGCGGATGCCGTCGCCGGAGGGTTCGTTCAGTTTCAGGACGGTGCCGCCGGACGGGAGGAACCCGCGCGCGCCTTCTTTGACAGACACGGTTTCCGCGCAGATGCGTGCCTCGATGGCGTGCCCGGTGAGGGTGATGTCCTCCTGGCCGAAGGGGAGTCGCTCACCCGCCGCCACCCGCAGCTGCCACTCCACCAGGTCGAGTCCGGTCACCAACTCCGTTACCGGGTGCTCCACTTGGAGACGGGTGTTCATCTCCATGAAGTAGTACGACGACGGGTCGTTGCCCGGCACGATGAACTCCACCGTGCCCGCGCCCGCGTACCCGCACGAGCGGGCCGCCTGGACCGCCGCCTCGCCCATCGCCGCGCGCGTGGCCTCGTCGAGGAGCACGCTCGGGGCCTCCTCGACGACCTTCTGGTGCCGGCGCTGCAGGGAGCACTCGCGCTCGCCGAGGTGGACGACGTTGCCGTGGCCGTCGGCCAGGACCTGGATCTCGATGTGGCGGGGGGGGTCCACCCAGCGCTCGACCAGGAGGGTGTCGTCGCCGAAGGAGGCGCGGGCCTCGCGGCGGGCGGCGGCGATCTCGTCGTCCAGGAGGGTGAGGTCGCGGACCAGCCGCATGCCCTTGCCGCCGCCGCCGGCTGACGGCTTGAGGAGCACGGGGGCGCCCAACTCGTGTGCGGCCTTGGCCAGTTCGGGGTCGCGTCCGCCGGGGACGACCGGGACACCTGCCGCCTCCACCGTCTCCTTGGCGCGGATCTTGTCCCCCATGAGGGCGATCGCGTCCGCCGGAGGACCGATGAAGACCAGCCCGGCGTCGGCGCACGCGCGCGCGAAGGCCGCGTTCTCCGCGAGGAAGCCGTACCCCGGGTGGACGGCCTGCGCGCCTGTGCGGGCCGCCGCCTCCAGGAGCCGCTCCACGGAGAGATAGCTTTCCGCCGCCGGTGCGGGGCCGATCCGTACCGCCGTGTCGGCCTCCCGGACGTGCCGGGCGTCCGCGTCGGCGTCGGAGAAGACGGCCACCGAGCGCACGCCGAGCGAGCGCAGGGTGCGGATCACGCGGACCGCGATCTCGCCCCGGTTGGCCACCAGGACGGTCTCGAACATCCGGACCGTCTTGGGCATCTCGACCGTCTTGGGCATCTTGGGCACCCTCATCACATCCGGAAGACGCCGAACTGGGTGTCACCCAGCGGCGCGTTGGCACAGGCGGTCAGAGCGAGGCCGAGGACCTGACGGGTCTCCAGGGGGTCGATGACCCCGTCGTCCCAGAGGCGGGCGGTCGCGTAGTAGGCGTTGCCCTGGCGCTCGTACTGCTGCCGGATCGGGTCCTTGAAGGTCTCTTCGTCCTCCGTGGGCCAGGACTCCCCGCGCGCCTCCAACTGGTCGCGCTTCACGGTCGAGAGGACCGACGCGGCCTGCTCGCCGCCCATGACGGAGATCTTGGCGCCGGGCCACATCCACAGGAAGCGGGGGGAGTAGGCCCGGCCGCACATCGAGTAGTTGCCCGCGCCGTAGGAGCCGCCGACCACGACCGTCAGCTTGGGCACGCGCGCGCAGGCGACGGCCGTGACCATCTTGGCGCCGTGCTTGGCGATGCCGCCCGCCTCGTAGTCCTTGCCGACCATGAACCCCGAGATGTTCTGCAGGAACACCAGGGGGATGCCGCGCTGGTCGCACAGTTCGATGAAGTGGGCGCCCTTCTGGGCGGATTCGGAGAACAGGATGCCGTTGTTGGCGACGATGCCGACCGGGTGGCCGTGGATCCGGGCGAAGCCGGTGACCAGGGTCTGCCCGAACTCCGCCTTGAACTCGGCGAAGCGCGAGCCGTCGACCACGCGCGCGATGATCTCCCGTACGTCGTAGGGGGTACGGGAGTCGACCGGGACCGCGCCGTAGATCCCGTACGGGTCGACCTTCGGCTCGACCGCCTCCGTGACCTCCCAGGGGAGCGGCCCGCGCGCGGGGAGCGTGGCGGCGATGTTCCGGACGATCCGCAGCGCGTGCGCGTCGTCCTCCGCGAGGTGGTCGGTGACACCCGACACGCGTGCGTGCACGTCGCCGCCGCCCAGCTCCTCGGCGGTGACGACCTCACCGGTGGCGGCCTTCACCAGGGGAGGACCGCCCAGGAAGATCGTCCCCTGATTCCGGACGATCACGGCCTCGTCGCTCATGGCCGGGACGTAGGCGCCCCCGGCGGTACACGACCCGAGCACGGCGGCGATCTGCGGAATCCCCGCCCCCGACATCCGGGCCTGGTTGTAGAAGATCCGCCCGAAGTGCTCGCGGTCCGGGAACACCTCGTCCTGCATGGGCAGGAACGCGCCCCCGGAGTCGACGAGATAGACACAGGGGAGGCGGTTTTCGAGGGCGATCTCCTGGGCGCGCAGATGCTTCTTCACGGTCATCGGGTAGTACGTGCCGCCCTTGACCGTGGCGTCGTTCGCGACGATCACGCACTCCCGGCCGCTCACCCGGCCGATCCCGGCGATCACACCGGCGGCGGGGGCGGCCCCGTCGTACATCCCGTCGGCCGCGAGGGGAGCGAGTTCCAGGAAGGGCGAGCCGGGGTCGAGGAGCGTATCGACGCGGTCGCGGGGAAGCAGCTTGCCGCGCGCGGTGTGCCGGTCCCGGGCCCGCTCACCGCCGCCGAGCCGGGCCGCGGCGAGCTTCCGCCGCAGCTCCTCGCCCAGCGCGCGGTGCGCCGCCTCGTTGGCCCGCCACGCCTCCGACGCGGGATCCGCCGCGCTCGTCAGCTCCGGTGCCTCTTGCATTCTGTGGGTCCCCTCGCACAGCGATCGGCCGCTCTCGGCTGTTAATGAGCGTTAACCATCTCCTTCAGGTTAACGACCGCTAACCTCCCTGTCTAGAATTGCTTTCATGACCACGAGAACCGACGCCCCCACCCGCCGCGAGCAGATCCTCAAGGAGGCCGCGCGGCTCTTCGCCGAGCGGGGATTCCACGGCGTCGGGGTGGACGAGATAGGTGCCGCGGTCGGCATCAGCGGCCCCGGCCTGTACCGGCACTTCCCGGGCAAGGACGCGATGCTCGCGGAGCTGCTGGTCGGCATCAGCGGACAGCTGCTGACGGGGGCGAAGCGGCGGCTGGCGGAGGCGGAGGGGGTGACTTCTTCGGAGGTGCTCCTCGACTCGCTCATCGAGGGCCACATCGACTTCGCCCTCGACGACCGCCCGCTGATCACGCTGCACGACCGCGAGCTGGACCGGCTGCGGGACAGTGACCGCAAGTTGGTGCGGCAGCTTCAGCGGCAGTACGTCGAACTGTGGGTGGAGGTCGTACGGGACGTGTACCCGGAGCTGGCCGAACCCAGCGCCCGGTCGGCGGTCCACTCGGTCTTCGGCCTGCTCAACTCGACTCCGCATCTGGGGCGACCGGGGTCGTTGCCCGGGCGGGGGGCGACGGCGGAGTTGTTGCATCGGATGGCGAGGGGGGCGTTGGGGGCGGCGGCTTCGGGTGGATGACGGGTGGGCGAAGGGGCGTGACGAGCGTTACGTGCCCGTTCCACTGGACGCCCCTGCCTACTCGCCGGTACGCTCGATGCTGAGCAAGCGCTTAGCCGATCGGGCCGCAACCATCAACTGAGGAACCCCGATGGCGAGCAACCACATCCGCGCGAGCGGCGCCGGTTTAGGCGCAAAGAAGGGTGGCGGCGGTGCGCCGTACGGTGTTTGACGAGGACCACGAGGCGTTCCGGGAGACCCTCCGGGCCTTCATCGAGGCCGAGGTCGTCCCGGTCTACGACGAGTGGTTCGCCGCCGGCCAGGCGCCGCGCGAGTTCTACTACAAGCTCGCCGAGCTCGGCGTCTTCGGCATCCGCGTGGACGAGGAGTACGGCGGCGCGGGCATCGACTCGTACAAGTTCGAGGCCGTCCTCTACGAGGAGACCGCCCGCGCGGGTGTCTCCTTCGGCGGCTCCGGTGTGCACGTGCTGCTCGGCCTGCCCTACATCAAGCTGCTCGCCAACGACGAGCAGAAGAAGAAGTACCTCCCGAAGTTCGTCTCCGGCGAGGAGATGTGGGCCATCGCGATGACGGAGCCGGGCACCGGTTCCGACCTCGCGGGCATGAAGACCACCGCCAAGCTCTCCGAGGACGGCACGCACTACGTCCTCAACGGCGCCAAGACCTTCATCACCGGCGGCGTGCACGCCGACCGCATGATCGTCTGCGCCCGCACCGACGCGCCCAGCAAGGAGGACCGCCGCCACGGCATCTCCCTCTTCGTGGTGGACACCAAGGCCGAGGGCTACTCGGTCGGCCGCAAGCTCGACAAGCTCGGCCTGAAGACCTCCGACACCGCCGAACTGGCGTTCGTCGACGTCAAGGTGCCCGTCGAGGACCTCCTCGGCGAGGAGAACAAGGGCTTCTACTACCTCGGCCACAACCTCGCCTCCGAGCGCTGGGGCATCGCCTTCGGCGCCTACGCGCAGGCCAAGGCCGCCGTCCGGTTCGCCAAGCAGTACGTGCAGGACCGGGTCGTCTTCGGCCAGCCCGTCGCCGCGTTCCAGAACACCAAGTTCGAACTGGCCGCCTGCCAGGCCGAGGTGGACGCCGCCGAGGCCGTCGTGGACCGCGCGACCGAGGCCCTGGACGCCGGTGAGCTGACCCCCGCCGAGGCGGCCAGCGCCAAGCTGTTCACCACCGAGGTCGCCCACCGCGTGATCGACCGCTGCCTCCAGCTGCACGGCGGCTACGGCTTCATGAACGAGTACCCGATCGCCCGCCTGTACGCGGACAACCGCGTCAACCGCATCTACGGCGGCACCAGCGAGATCATGAAGACGATCATCGCCAAGGACATGGGCCTGTAAGGTCCCGGCAATTACCGCCCGGTACAACTGGACGCCATGAACCAGGCACTACAGGATCTCCTCGATCTGCTCGACCTCGAGCAGATCGAGGAGAACATCTTCCGCGGCCAGTCCCGCTCCGCCGTCGTCCCCCGCGTCTTCGGGGGCCAGGTGGCGGCCCAAGCACTGGTCGCCGCCGGGCGCACGGTCCCCGCCGACCGCCACGCCCACTCCCTGCACGCGTACTTCCTGCGCATGGGCGACCCCGGCGCGCCCATCGTCTACAACGTCGAGCGCATGCGCGACGGCCGTTCCTTCACCACCCGCCGCGCGGTCGCCGTCCAGCACGGCCGGCCGATCTTCGCGCTGTCGGCGTCCTTCCAGACGTACGAAGAAGGCCTCGACCACCAGACCCCCATGCCGCCCGCGCCCGACCCGGAGACGGTCCCCACCGGCCGCGAGCGGCTGCTCGGCTACGACCACCTCGACCAGAGGATCGTTGAACGATTCCTGGAGGCCCGCGAGGCGATCGACCTCCGGTATGTCGACGACCCGCCGTACGGCAGGTTCGGCGAGCCGCGCGAACCGCACTCCCAGGTCTGGTTCCGCACCAACGGCAAGCTCGCGGACGATCCCCTCCTCCACGTAGTCCTCGCGACCTACGTCTCCGACATGACCCTCCTCGACTCGATCCTCCTCGCGCACGGCCGCGGCGGCTGGGCCGTGGGAGATGTCGTAGGAGCGTCGCTCGACCACGCGATGTGGTTCCACCGGCCGTTCCGCGCGGACGATTGGCTGCTCTACGACCAGGAGTCGCCGTCGGCCTACGGCGGACGCGGTCTCGGGCAGGCCCGGATCTACACCCAGGACGGTCAACTGGCCGTCTCCGTCATCCAGGAGGGCGTGGTCCGGGTTCCTCGGGAAGACTGAGGGCATGACAGAAACCGTGGAGACAGAGGCGAGTGAGGGCGGCGGCGAGTCCACCTTCACGGTGATCGTCGCGGCCGTCGCCAACCTGGGGATCGCGCTCGCCAAGGCGGTCGCCGGCGTCATCAGCGGCTCCAGCGCGATGCTCTCCGAGGCGGCCCACTCGGTCGCCGACACGGTCACCGAACTCCTCCTCCTCACCGCCCTCAAGCGCAGCGAGAAACCCGCCGACGAGGAACACCCCCTCGGCTACGGCCCCGAGCGCTACATCTGGGCGATGCTCGCCGCCGTCGCCACCTTCGTGGGCGGTGCGGTCTTCTCCCTCTACGACGGAATCCACACCCTGGTCGCCGGCGAGGACCTCGGCGACCCGCTCATCTCCTACATCGTGCTCGGCGTCGCCTTCCTCCTGGAGGGCTACTCCCTGCGGACGGGCGTACGCCAGGCGCGCGGCGAGGCGGCCCGCTTCGACGCCTCCTTCAAGCGCTACCTCCGCTACACACCCGACACCGCGGTGAAGGCCGTAGTACTGGAGGACTCCGCCGCACTGGTCGGCCTGGTCCTGGCGGCCGGCGGCCTGCTCGGCGGACAACTCACCGGCTCCGGCGTCTGGGACGGCCTCGCATCCCTCTGCATCGGCCTCCTGCTGCTCTACGTCGCCTGGGTGCTCGGCCGTTCCAACGCGGAACTCCTCATCGGCCGCCCCCTGCCCAAGCCCATGCGGGACCGCATCCGCGAAGAGCTGCTCGGGGTCGAACACATCGAAGCCGTACTGGAGTTGACGACCCTCGTGCAGGGCCCGCGCGAGGCACTGGTCGCCGCGAAGATCGACTTCCGGGATCGGTCGACGGCCGCCCAGATCGAGTGGGCCTGCGAACAGGCCGAACAACGACTGCGGGAGGCGTTCCCGGCGGTGAGCCGGGTGTATCTGGACCCGACACCGGGCTATGCGCAGCGACGGGCGGAAGGGCTGAACCCCTGGCCGTGACAGGGGAGTTGAGCCCGGTCGCTCAGGACGACAGCCCGGCCTCCGCGAGCAGATACGCCGTCAGCGGGTCGTAGTACCTGGGGCTGACCACGTGGTCGTCGAGCGGGACGGCCACCTGGAGGGTGCCCTCGGACTCGGCGAGGAAGAGCGCCGGGTCGTTGCAGTCCGCGTAGCCGACGGAGTCGACGCCGTGGCGGCCCGCGTAGCCCGCCCAGCCGTGGTCGGCGACGACCAGGTCGGGCAGTGGGCGGCCCTCGCGCTCCAGGGCGGTCAGGATCGCCTTCATCGGCTCGCCGGAGTGGGTGTGCCACAGCGTGGCGCCGTGCTCCAGGACGGCCACGTCCGCGAACTGCATGACGTACCCCTCCTCCGTCTGCAGCCCCTCCGGGATCACCACGATCTCGCAGCCGGCCGTGCGCAGGGCGGCGGCCGTGGAGTGGTGCACTTCGAGCAGACCGCCCGGGTGGCCGGTGGCGAAGAGCACTCGCTGCTGTCCGTCGGCCGCCTTGCGCAGCCGCGCGGCGAGGCGGTCGAGCGCCTCGACCGTCAGCTCCGGGTCGATGGTGTCCTGGCCGTAGCGGTACTCGGGATCGTCGTTCACCCCCACCCGCTCCGCCATCACCGCGAGCACGTCCTGCTCGTCGGACCAGCGGTCGCCGAGCTCCAGGCCGAACCAGTAGTGGCGGTCGCCGTTGGCCAGCTTGCGGTAGTGGGAGAGGTTGTTCTCGCGGGGAGTGGCTACGTCGCCCGCGATACGGGTCTTCACAAGGTGATCGACGAGCTCGGCGCGGCTGGGGGTCCCGGGTATCGGCATGGCCCCATTGTGGAGCAGCGGGCTGTGCCGGTGCCCGGCGTCCCGGACGCTGGGATGTGGATCACTCGCGGGTGACCGCTCACAGGTGACGCAGACCGAACCACAGCTCCATCCGTACGTCCGGATCGTCCAGGTCCGCGTCCAGCAGCGCCGCGCACCGGACGATCCGCTGCCGCACGGTGTTGCGGTGCACGGCCAGCGCGACCGCCGTGCGGTCCCAACTCCCGTGCAGGGAGAGCCAGGTGCGCAGGGTCTCGGTGAGCGCGGGGTTCGCGGCGAGCGGGGCGAGGAGGGTGCGGGCGTGCGCCTCGGCTTCCCCGTGGGGGACCAGTTCGGCGAGGCCGGGGCGGCCGGCGGCGCCGTGCCGGACCAGCGGGGCGCGGGTCGCGCGGGCCCGGGCCAGAGCGCGGGCCGCCTGGGTGTCCGCGGCCGGCCAGTCCCGTGGAGCTACGGGTGCACTGACACCGAGGGTCCAGCCGGGTTGGGGGGCGGGTTCGCGATCGGCGGGGACCAGTACCCGTACTACCTCCGGCGCCAGGTCGATCAGCGCCGACCCGAGGGCGGCGCCCAGCGCGGACGCGGCGACCGGGTCGGAAACAGGGGTGTCGGGCGCCGCGTGCACGACGACCCACCGGTCCCCGCCGAGCAGCGCCGCGACGTCCTGTGGCGGGGCGCCCAGCAGCAGTCGTACGAGCGCCGACGAACGGTCCGCTCCCGTACGGCTCTGGTGTTCGCCGGTGAGGAGGGAGAGCAGTACGGCGGCCACCGAGGCGATGGTGTGGTCGCCGGGGTCGCGGTGCGGGGCGGCGACCCCTAGGACGAAACCCTGACCGGTACCCAGGGCGTAGGCCGAGAGATGGGCGCCAGGGACGGTGTCGGTGGCGGACGTGGGGGAAGGGGCCGTAGCGGATGAGGACGTGGGGGAAGGGGGCGTGGCGGGAGCGGGGCTTTCGGTGGGACGCACGACTCGCGCCAGCCCCGCCAACGCCTCCCGCGTCGCCCGGGCCTCCGCCCCCGCCGCCCCCCGCCCCGCCGCCGCGATCTCCGTGCCGTCGGGCCCGTACAGCACGGCCCGTCCGCTGACGCGCTGGGCGAGTTGCCGTAGCACCGAAGGGACCGGGTCGGGGCGGGAGGCCGCTGCCGCCAGGCTCTGCTGGGCCTCGGTGACGCGGCGGAGTTCGGCGAGGCGGGCCTGTGCCATCAGCTGCCAGACCGCGCGGGCCACACGGGAGAAGGGGGTCGGGGGCGGGACCTCCAGGAGTGGCAGGTCGTAGTGGTCGCAGGCCGCGACCAGGGCCCTCGGCACGGTGTCGTGGACGGGCGCCACGCCGAAGCCGAGGGCCACGCCGCCCGCCTCGACGATCCGGGAGACGTAGTCGGCGAAGTACGTGCCCGAGCCGGCTGCCTCCGGGATGTGGACCCCCGCTGTCAGCAGCAGCTCGCCGCCCAGCAGGTACGGATACGGGTCCGGCATCTCCGACGTGTGCGCCCAGTGGATGACGATGTCGGGGTCGGTGGGCCCCGCGATCTGCCTCAGCCCGAGGTCCTCGACGGCCAGGAGGGCGGAGAGGGGTACGGGAGGTGTAGGGGGAGTAGGGGGAATCGTGAGGTCCGGCATGGTGGACGTTTCCTCCATCACCTCGTGCTCGAATGGATGAAACGTACACTTCGCAGCCGCTTCCCGGCCACCTACTGTCGACCCGGACCAGGCAGCGACCGCGCGAAGGAGGCCCCCGTATGGCCGTCGACTACACCGTCATCGTCGTCTACCTGGCCGGCATGCTGGCCATGGGCTGGTGGGGCATGCGCCGCGCCAAGTCGAAGAGCGACTTCCTGGTCGCGGGCCGCCGGCTGGGCCCGGTCATGTACTCCGGCACCATGGCCGCCATCGTCCTCGGCGGCGCCTCCACCATCGGCGGGGTGGGCCTCGGCTACCAGTACGGGTTGTCCGGGGCGTGGATGGTCTTCACCATCGGCCTCGGCCTGCTCGCGCTCTCCGTCTTCTTCTCCGCCCGCATCGCCCGCCTGAAGGTGTACACCGTCTCCGAGATGCTCGATCTCAGGTACGGGGGTCGTGCGGGAGTGATCTCCGGCGTGGTCATGTGGGTCTACACCCTGATGCTCGCGGTCACCTCGACCATCGCCTACGCCACGATCTTCGACGTCCTCTTCGACATGAACCGCACGGTCGCGATCGTCCTCGGCGGCTCGATCGTCGTCGCGTACTCGACCCTCGGCGGCATGTGGTCCATCACGCTGACGGACATGGTGCAGTTCGTGGTGAAGACGATCGGCGTGCTGCTTCTGCTCCTGCCGATCGCGGTCGTCAAGGCGGGCGGGTTCAGCGAGATGAAGGCGAAGCTGCCCACCGGGTACTTCGACCCGCTGGGCATCGGCGGCGAGACGATCTTCACGTACGTCCTGATCTACACGTTCGGCATGCTCATCGGCCAGGACATCTGGCAGCGCGTGTTCACGGCCGGCAGCGACAGGACCGCCAAGTGGGGCGGCACGGTCGCCGGCACCTACTGTCTCGTCTACGCCCTCGCAGGAGCCGTCATCGGCACGGCGGCGAAGGTCCTGTACCCGAACCTCGGCAGCGCGGACGACGCCTTCGCGACGATCGTCAAGGACGAACTCCCGGTCGGCGTACGGGGGTTGGTGCTGGCCGCCGCCCTGGCCGCCGTGATGTCGACGTCCTCCGGCGCGCTGATCGCCTGCGCCACGGTCGCCAACAACGACATCTGGTCGAAGCTGCGCGGAGCCGTCCGGCGGGACGGCGAGGAGGAGCGGCACGACGAGGTGCGGGGCAACCGTGCCTTCATCCTCGTCATGGGCGTCGCGGTGATCGTCACGGCGATCGCGCTGAACAACGTGGTGGAGGCGCTGACCGTCGCCTACAACCTCCTCGTCGGCGGTCTCCTCGTCCCGATCCTCGGTGGCCTGCTGTGGAAGCGCGGCACCGCGCAGGGCGCGCTCGCCTCCGTCGCCGTCGGCGGCCTCGCGGTCGTCGGCCTGATGGCGACCTACGGCATCCTCGCCAACGAGCCTGTCTACTACGGCCTGTTGCTGTCGCTGGCCGCCTATGTCACGGTCTCGCTCGCCACGCCGGCGACCGACGCGGCCGTACTCGACGCCTGGCGGGACCGGCTGGCGGGGCGTGGCGCACCCGAAGTCGGGGCCGAGCCGGTCGCGGCACACCGGTAAATTCAATGACAGAGGTTGGAAACAACCCCACACGCGACGAAGCGTAGGAAAGAAGGCAGTCCCCATGACCAGCAACGAGACGCCCCGAGGCCCCGTCGACTCCTCTCGCACCCCGCGCTACGCCGGGCCCGCGACCTACGCCCGGCTGCCGCGGCTGGACGAGGTCGGCAGCGCGGATGTCGCCGTGGTCGGGGTGCCGTTCGACGCCGGTGTCTCCTACCGGCCGGGCGCGCGCTTCGGCGGCAACGCGATCCGCGAGGCGTCCCGGCTGCTGCGGCCGTACAACCCGGCGCAGGACGCGTCCCCGTTCGCGCTGGCGCAGGTCGCGGACGCCGGTGACATCGCGGCGAACCCGTTCAACATCAACGAGGCCGTCGAGACCATCGAGGAGGCCGCTGACCAACTCCTGGGCACCGGCGCGCGGTTGATGACGCTCGGCGGCGACCACACCATCGCGCTGCCGCTGTTGCGCTCGGTCGCGAAGAAGCACGGCCCGGTGGCCCTGCTGCACTTCGACGCCCATCTCGACACCTGGGACACGTACTTCGGGGCGGAGTACACGCACGGGACGCCGTTCCGCAGGGCAGTTGAGGAGGGCATCCTCGACACGGAGGCGCTCTCGCACGTCGGTATCCGCGGTCCGCTGTACGGCAAGCAGGACCTCAAGGACGACGAGAAGATGGGCTTCGGCATCGTCACGTCCGCGGACGTCTACCGGCGCGGCGCCGACGAGGTCGCCGACCAGCTCCGCCAGCGCATCGGTGACCGCCCCCTCTACATCTCCATCGACATCGACTGCCTCGACCCGGCCCACGCGCCCGGCACCGGCACGCCCGAGGCGGGCGGCCTGACCTCCCGCGAACTTCTGGAGATCCTGCGCGGCCTGGCATCCTGCAACCTGGTGTCGGCGGACGTCGTCGAGGTGGCGCCGGCGTACGACCACGCCGAGATCACGTCGGTGGCCGCCTCCCACACCGCGTACGACCTGATCACCATCATGTCCCGTCAGATTGCCGAGGCTCGTTCGAAGTGACCCACGACCACGACCTGGAACTCCGCCCCACGGCCGCGCAGATCACCGCCGCGCTGAACCCGCCCCCCGGGCGCAACGGCGGCGACGTGGTCGTGGAGACCCTGGCCGGGCTCGGCGCGACGACCGTCTTCGGCCTGCCCGGGCAGCACGCGCTCGGCATGTTCGACGCACTGCGCCGCTCCGACCTGCGGTACATCGGCCTGCGGGTGGAGAACAACGCCGGTTTCGCGGCGGACGCGTACGGCCGCATCACGGGTGAGGCGGCACCGCTGCTGCTGTCCACGGGCCCCGGCGCGCTGACATCGCTGGCCGCGCTCCAGGAGGCGCGGGCTGCCTCGGCCCCCGTCCTGGCGATCAGCAGCCAGATCCCGACGGCGGGCCTGGGCGGCGGTCGCCACGGCTATCTGCACGAACTCCCGGACCAGCCGGCCTCGTTCAGGGGCGTGGTGAAGTCGGTCCACACGGTCCGCGCCCAGTCGCAGATCCCGTCCGCGATCGCGGAGGCGTGGAAGTCGGCGCTCACGGCCCCGCACGGCCCGGTGTGGGTGGAGATCCCGCAGGACGTCCTGCTGGCCGAGACCCGCCTCCCCGTGGTGACGGCGGTGGACGCGACCCCGGAGGACTTGATCCCACGCCCCGAACTGACCGCCGTAGCAGCCGACTTGCTGTCGCGCGCGGTCCGTCCCGCGATCATCGCGGGCGGGGGAGTGGTGAGGGCGGACGCGTCGAAGAAGCTGCGGCAGCTGGCGGAGAAGCTCCGGGCGCCGGTGGTCACGACGCCGGGCGGCAAGGGTGCGTTCCCCTGGAACCATCCGTTGTCGTTGCAGTCCTGGCTTGAGGACCGTCACACGACGGACTTCCTGGAGGACGCGGACGTCCTGCTGGTGGTGGGCTCGGGTCTGGGTGAACTGTCGTCCAACTACCACACGTTCGCCCCGCGCGGCCGGGTCGTCCAGATCGAGGCGGACCTCGGCAAACTGGAGTCGAACCACCCGGCGTTGGGCATCCACGCGGACGCGTGGCACGCGGTGCAGGCGCTGTTGGAGACGGTGACGGAGCGGGCGGACGCGACGGCGGAGGGGCGGGTGGCCGAACTGCTCGGCCGAGTGCGGGAGCGCATCGACTCGCAGGAACTGACCCTGGAACAGGGCGTCTTGGAGTCGGTCCGCAGGGCGCTGCCGGCCGACTCCCCGTCCTTCTGGGACATGACGATCCTGGCCTACTGGGCCTGGTCGGCGTTCGACGCGAAGGGCCCCAACCAGCTCCACTCCGCCCAGGGCGCGGGCGGCCTCGGCTACGGCTTCCCGGCGGCACTGGGCGCGGCTGTGGCGGACCCGACGCGGCCGGTGCTGGCGGTGTCGGGTGACGGCGGAGCGCTGTACTCGATCGCGGAGCTGGCGACGGCCAAGCAGTATGACCTGAACGTCACTTGGCTCATTGTCGACGACGGCGGCTACGGGATTCTGCGTGAGTACATGACGGACGCCTTCGGCGAGGCCACGGCGACGGAACTGACCCGGCCGGACTATGTGGCGCTGGCGGAGTCGTTCGGGGTGCCCGGCGTGCGGACTTCGCCGGAGGCACTGGAGTCGGACCTGGCGAAGGCGTTGGCGGAACCGGGGCCCTCCGTGGTCGTACTCCCGGCTGTGCTGCGGATGTTCGCGGCTACGCATTTGGGGTGACGGGGGAGGGCGAGGGCGGCCGTCCTTGCCGGTCCCCCTCACGATCCCCCTCCCGCGTTCGGCGTCACATCCGCGGATCCGGCTTCAGCAGGGCGAACGCCGCGCCGAAGGGGTCCGCGAGCCAGGCGATCCGGCCGACCTCAGGTACGTCCGCCGCCGGCATCAGTACGGAACCGCCGTTGGAGCGCGCCGAGTTGATCGTGGCGTCGACATCCGTCGAGTGGAAGTACGGTACCCAGCGCGGCTGTTCACCCTCGCCCGCATTGAGTGGCGCGACCCCGCCGAAGGAGGCGTCCTGCTGGTCGCCGGCGCTGGTGCTCAGCACCCGGTACGTCATGCCGGGCGCCGGCATGTCCTGGCTGCGCCAGCCGAACAGGCCCTGGTAGAAGGCGATGTCCGCCTCCGGATCGGGGGCGTGCAGTTCCGCCCAGAGCAGGGTGTTCGGGGCCGAGGTGAGTTCCAGACCCGCGGTCCTGCCGGGCTGCCAGAGCGCGAACTGCGCGCCCTGCGGGTCGGTGGCCTGCGCCAGCATGCCCTCACCCATGACGTCCATGGGCTCCATCCGTACGGTTCCGCCGCCGGCCGTGACGGCCTGGACGGTGGCCGCGATGTCGTCGGTCTTGAAGTGGATCATCCAGGCGGAGCGCGCGCCTTCCTCGGTGAGTGGTCCGAGGGCCGCGACGGTCCTGCCGTCCACCTGGAAGAACCCGTATCCGCCCGTCTCGGGCCCGGCGGAGACGAACCGCCAGCCGAGGACGGCGCCGTAGAACGCGGAGGCGGCGTCGGTGTCGGGGCTGCCGAGGTCGAGCCAGTTGGGCGATCCGGTGATGAAGTCGGTGCCGAGCATGAAGTCCTCCTGGACGGGGCGGATCGGGACGGGAGCCACGATGCCGTCCCGATCGTCGCCGTCCGCGAACGAGCACCGACAGGCCTCCGGTTTCCACCGAACGGCCGAACGCTCGCCAGCACCGGCGTCGCGCGCTGACAGACTTCCTGCCATGGGTGGACACGAGGCGGGCGATGGTAGCCGGGCGGCCCAAGTCAGCGTGAGCTTCGGGCTGTTGGCGGCCTGGGCGGTGCACGATCTGGAGGAGGCGGCCACGCTGCCGGGCTGCCCCCGGGGGCGGCGCTCGCCGCGGCGGCCACGGCCGGCGCGCAAGATGGCCAGGACCATCGGTGACACCACGAGTTGGTCGACCAGGGGAGGGCTTGTACGGAGGACTCTTGATGCGCGTCCTTCCGGTTGCAGACGGCGAGGAGGACTGATGTGTCCGACGTGACACGCATCGCTCGACGAGTCGCCTGCGGCCCTCAATGGAGAGAGGTGCGTTGGCATAGGTGCCCGTCAGATGGCGGCGAGGGTGTTGAGCAGGTGGCCAAGTTCCGCCGGCGCCTGCATGTGGGCCAGGTGGCCCTGGCCGGGGAGTTCGTGGACTCCGGCGTGAGCGACGTGCTGCCGCACGTTGTCGAACGACGTTCCGTAGGGGGCTGTTCCGCGGTTGCACTGGCCGATGATCAGGTCGACTTGATCTGCCTGTCGCGCCATCACATCCGGAGGCGGCGCCGAGTTGAGCGCGTCGAGTTCGGCGTACAGCGGTCCGCTCAAGCGACGCAAGATCGCCCAACCGTGCTGATCGGCCCGAAGATCCTCGACATGCGCAGCGGAGAAGCCGGAGATCTGCCGATTGACGATCTCGACGCAGCGATCCCAGTCCGCCGTCTCCGCTGCGACCTTCAGGTCCGGCAGTGCATGACGTCCGAATGGCCGCATCACCGGCTCGTAGGCGATCACCTGGGGAATCGGGCGATCGTTGGCGGTCAGCAAGGTGATCAGGCCGCCGTAGCTCCAGCCGAAGAGTGCTCTCGTGCTGTCGAACTCGTCAAGGACCACGCCGAGGTCCTCAACCTCTGTCCGCAGTGAGTACGAGTTGGTCAACGGCCCTGAGGACGTACGTCCCCGGCGGTTTACGACTACCACTGAGGGCCAGGCGTCGATGGCGCCCGCAACACGGCGCCACGTA
Organism: Streptomyces sp. STR69; assembly: GCF_024519455.1. GTDB lineage: Bacteria > Actinomycetota > Actinomycetes > Streptomycetales > Streptomycetaceae > Streptomyces. Next base: position 83,784 of record NZ_JALJRY010000006.1, read on the forward strand.
TGCGCATCGCTCATCACACCCGGGACGACGACGAGGCTCGGGGCATCCGGCTCGCCGTACACATCGACTGTGACCCAGCTGTCACCGCCGACCGACAGCTTCTTCTGAATCGTTCGCTCCATAAATCAATTATGGAGCGAACGATCTACAATGCAAGCGTGACCGAGCGCAACCGTGGACGACCACGAGCCTTCGACCGCGACCGTGCGGTCCTTGACGCCGCTCGCCTCTTCTGGCGACGCGGCTACTCCGGCACCTCGACCCGCACCCTGACCGCGGCCCTCGGGCTTTCCACCTCCAGCCTCTACGCCGCCTTCGGCAGCAAGGCCGGACTGTTCGAGGAAGCGGTGCGGACCTACGCCGAGCGTTACCGCGAGATCTACCAGCAGGCTGTCGCCCAGAAGGACATCCAGACGGTCATCGAACGCATCCTCACCGACTCGGTCCACGAGTTCACCCAGCCAAGCGGCACGCATCCCGGATGTCTCATCAGCAGCGCCGTGATGACCGACAGCACGAGCACGCTCGATACCAGCGCCTACGTCGCCGAACTGCACAGCTCGAACGAGCAGGCCCTCCTCGGGCGCATCGAACGAGCGATCCAGGACGGGGAACTGGCCGCGGGCACCAACGCGGCGGTCCTGACCGGGCTCATCCAATCCGTCTGGCACGGACTGTCAGTGCGGTCCAACGTCGACACGGCTCGCGAGGACCTGCTCGCGACGGCCCAACTTGCCCACCAGCTGATCTGCCGACAACTCACGTCACCAATGTCCTGACCGATCGGGCTCCCCGCAGATCGCGAGGAGCCCGGCCCGGTACTGCCGCCTACCAGATCGCCTCGACCCACTCCGGGTGGTCGATGAACGGGTTCCGGTTGTGTTGGTACGTGTTGTAGATGACGTTGTTGCGGTTCTCCTCGAAGGCGCTCGGCGGGTCCGCCTCGTTCCAGGCCTTGAGGACGGAGAGCTTGCCCATGTAGGGGTTGCTGCCGTTGCCCACCTTCTCGTTGGGCTCCAGGTCGGCGAAGCCGTCGTCGCCCTCGTAGCGCACGGCCATGTAGAGGATCATGCGGGCCACGTCGCCCCGGTCCGCCGCGCGCGGCGCGAAGGAGTCGGAGTCGACCGTGCTGCCGCCGCCGTTGGTGACCGCGCTGCCGCCGTTGTCGAAGTCCAGGTTGCCGCGGATGCTGTTGACCTGGACGTCGGCCGGACGCAGGTGGTGCAGGTCCGTGCCGGGGCCGACCACCTCGCCGAAGTCGCCGTGGGACTTGGCCCAGGTGTGCTCGCGGTTCCAGTCGCCGACGTCGCCGCCGTTGAGGGACTTGGCGCGGGAGACACCGCTGTACAGCAGGATCACGTTGCTGCTGTTGTTCGGGTCCTGGTCGGTGGCCATGAGGGCGTTCCAGACCGCGGAGTACGAGATCTTCGTGACGTTGGTGCTGATGATCGTGTGCAGCGAGGACTTCAGGGTCGTACCCGTCTTGCCGACCGCGTTCTTGTAGTACGTCGAGTCGTACGCGGTCGTCGTGGCGGCGGCCGGAGTCGCCGTCAGGGTCGGGGCCGCGAGGCCCACCAGAACCGCGGCGGTGGTCAACGCCACCGTTTTCCAGCGGTGCATGCGAGTCACCAACATAAAGAGTGTCCCATCTACGCGGGTTGAATGGGGCGGCAAACGGGAGCGTGGCATGGACATGCAGTCCTGTAAATAAACGAGACGTGTCGATCAGGTGACCGGACGCGACAATTTGCCTCGTGTCTACGCGAGTTGACGTACCAAAACGGCCCCCGACCGGTGGGTCGGGGGCCGTTCGCCGTCGTCTACGGCACTTGCGTCGGCGTCACTTCACGTCCGACGGGTCCAGCCGGTACAGCGTCGAGGTGTTGGTCGTCGACGTCGTGGAGGTGGAGGACGAAGAGCTCGAACTCGACTCCGTCGTCGCGCTCTTGTCGTACGCGCTCTCCTTCACCGCCGTCGCGTTCTTCTGCACCCACGCGGTGATCTCGGTGTTCAGGGTGCTGTTGCCGCCCATCCCGCCGCCACCGAGCTGGATGTAGTGCAACTCGCCCTTCTTCACCAGCTCCTTGAGCTTGGCGAGGGTCATCGCCTTGTCGGAGCCGGTGAAGCCCCACATGGAGATGACGGGCTTGTGGGTGCTGAGGATCAGCTGGCCCGCGCTCTGCGAATTGGACACCGCGAGCAGCCACTTGGCGCCGTCCTGGTGCTTCTCCAGGTACGAGACGAGCGCGCTGGACGTGGTGCCGCCCATGCCGCCGCCACCGCCGAAGCCGCCGCGCGTACCGCCGGTGCCACCAGGAGCCGTACCGGTGCCGGTCCCGCCGGGAGCCGTACCGCCGCCGGGCAACTCCCCAGTCGTACCGCCCTGTTGGCCACCGGCCGTACCGCCGGTCGGCGCTCCGGTCGGCGCTCCGCTCGGCGCTGTGCCGCCCTGCGGCAGCTCACCCGTGCCGCCGCCACCCGGCGTCATCCCGCCGGGAGCCGTGCCGCCGCCGGGGAGTTCGCCGGTCGCCTGGCCGCCACCCTGCTGGGTGCCGCCGCCGGGACCGCCCTGGCCGCCGCCGAAGCCGCCGCGGTTGCCGCCCCCGCCGGGACCGCCGCCCATGCCGCCGCCGGTCGACGGACCGGCCGTCGGGTTGGTGCCGCCCATGCCGCCGCCGGAGCCGCTGGACGCGGCCGGGGTCACGGCGTACGCCGTCGGACCGGCGAGCGCGGCGACGATCGCCGCCACGACCGACGCGGTCAGCAGCCGGGCCCGGTTGCCCGAACGGAACACGAACAGGCCCACGATCGCGAGGACCATCAGCACGCCCACCGTCGGCCACAGCCAGGTGTTCCAGCCGGAGGCCCGGCGGAGCACCACGATCGCCCAGATGCCCGTGACCGCGAGACCGGCCGGGAGGACCCAGGACCAACGCGCGTCGCCGCTGCGGAAGGCGCGCCACAGCATCACGCCGCCGCCACCGCACAGGGCCGCGATGCCGGGAGCGAGCGCGGTCGTGTAGTAGGGGTGCATCGTGCCCTGGGCCATGCTGAAGGTGACGTAGTGGAGCAGCGTCCAGCCGCCCCACATGACCAGCGCGGCGCGCGTCGCGTCGGTGCGCGGGGCGCGGCCGACCAGGACCAGGCCGGCGATCAGGGCGATCGCCGAGAAGGGGAGCAGCCAGGAGATCTGGCCGCCGAGGATGTCGTTGAACATCCGGCCGAGGCCCGCGGTGCCGGCGAACGTACCGCCTCCGCCGCCACCCCCGCCTCCGCCGCCGTTGCCCTCGCCGCCGAAGACGCGGCCGAAGCCGTCGTAGCCCATGATCAGGTCCCAGGCCGTGCCGTCCGTCGAGCCGCCGATGTAGGGGCGGTCGGCGGCGGGGACGAGGGAGACGGCCGTGGCCCACCAGAAGCTGGAGACGGCCAACGCGACGGTTGCCAGGGCCAGTTGGACCAGCTTCTTCTTCCAGCCGAGCTTCGACGCGAAGAGGTACACGGCGAAGACGGCGGGCAGCGCGATGTAGCCCTGGAGGAGCTTGGTGTTGAACGCGAAGCCGAAGCAGACCGCGGAGCCGAGCAGGGGAAGCAGCTTCTCGGTGCGTACGGCGCGCAGGCCGAGGGCCGCGCCCGCCACCATCAGCAGGACGAGAAGGGTGTCGGGGTTGTTGTCGCGGTTGATGGCGACCGTGATCGGGGTGAGCGCGAGGACCAGCGCCGCGATGGTCGCGGCCACATGGCCGAAGTACCGCTTCACGGAGGAGTGCAGGATCCAGATCGTGCCGAGCGCGGCGGCGACCTCCGGCAGCATCATCTGCCAGGTGCCGAAGCCGAAGATCCGGCACGACAGGCCCATCACCATCAGGGAGAAGGGAGGCTTGTCGACCGTGATGAAGTTGCCCGCGTCCAGCGAGCCGAAGAACCAGGCCTTCCAGCTCTGCGTGCCGCTGTAGACGGCGCTGCTGTAGAAGCTGTTGAGGCTGGAACCGGTCAGGTTCCAGGAGTACAGCACGGCAGCGAGGACCATGATCGCGACCAGCGCGGGCAGCGACCAGCGGGGCGCCTTCTCGGGCGGGGCCGTCTCGGGTGGGGCCGGCGGCGGCCAGTCGGCGGACGCGGGTTCGGTGTGGGGGTGTGGATCGGTGGCAGATGTCACCCGGCCATCGTGCGAAGGCAGGGTGGGTGCGTGCTGTGCCGGACCTAGTGCTCGGCTGTGAATTCGCAAAGGCCCGGGTAACGGGTCGTACAACCGTTCCCCAACCCGTACAACCTTTCACGCCTTCCTGTGAGTCAAGTCATGCATGACTCAATGGATATCCCGCCGAGCCAGAGTGCTGGCGGCCGGCGCGGGCGCCGGGGTGCTCATACCCGTGCTGGCCGCCGCGACGCCCGCTGCCGCCGCCACCCCGACGGTCAGCTGTACGTCTGCCAAGGCCGGCCTCGCCGACAAGCTGAAGAAGGACATCACCGCCGCCCTCGCGACCCGTAAGGGAACCGTGGCCGTCGGCCTCTACGACCGCAAGACCAACACCACCTGCACACTGCGGGCGACGACCGCCTATGACTCGGCGAGCACCGTCAAGGTGACCGTTCTCGCCACGCTGCTGTGGGACGCGAAGAAGCACAACCGCACGCTGACGACGCGGGAGTCGACCCTCGCCAAGGCCATGATCACCAAGTCGGACAACACCGCGACCTCCACCCTGTGGAAGCAGCTGGGGCTGACGAAGATCAAGGGCTTCCTGACGGCGGCCGGTATGACGCAGACCAAGCCCGGCGCCAACAACTACTGGGGTCTGACCCAGGAGACGGTCACCGACGAGCAGAAGCTGCTCAAGCTGGTCACCGCCAAGAACTCGGTGCTGAGCGACAACTCCCGTGCGTACATCCTGAAGTTGATGAACCAGGTTGTCTCCGGCCAGCGTTGGGGCACTCCGTACGGCGCCCCGTCGACCGTCACCGTGCACGTCAAGAACGGCTGGCTGCAACGCTCCACGCACGGCTGGCGCGTGCACAGCCTGGGCACCTTCAACGGCGGCGGCCACGACTACATGATGAGCGTGCTCACGCAGGACAACAGCACGATGAGCTACGGGATCACCACGATCCAGGGCGTCGCAAAGGCGATTCACAAGGACCTCGCCTAAAACCCCTGCTCAAGGACATCGCTTTACTGCGCGGTCTCCCGCCCGTCATCCACCCGTCCTACGGTGGCGCCCATGCGCCTGAGAACCGTACTCGCGACCGCGACCGCCGGCCTGGCGGCGGCCACCTGCCTCACCGCCGCCGGGCCCGCGAGCGCCGTCAGCAGCACCCGTACCAGCAACTCCCGCACCGCCAACGCCTGTTCGTCGTCCGTCTCGATCGACCGCTTCTCCGACGCGCTCGACAAGACGACGTACGACGGCACCTTCGTCGGCAACTTCTCCGCGCTCGCGGTGGACAAGGACGGCTCGCTCGCCGCGCTGGAGGACCGTTCCTCCCTGTTCGACCTCGACGCGAAGACCCTCCAGCCGAAGCGGGTCGTCCCGCTCGCCGACGAGAACGGCGCCGCCCTCGACTCCGAGGGCCTGGTCATCGACCGGGACGGCACCCGCCTCATCACCTCCGAGACCGAGCCGTCGATCCGCCGCTACTCAACCGACGGCAAGATCCTCGACCGCCTCCCGGTCCCGTCCTCCCTCCTGGTCGCCCCGGCCGGCCGGGCCGTCTCCAACCAGACCTTCGAGGGCCTGACCCTGCTGCCCGGCGGCCACACGCTCCTCGCGTCGATGGAGTACCCGATCGCCGGTGACACCTCCGGCGCCGTCCGCTTCCAGACCTGGACCCGGACCAAGGGCGACCACTTCGAGCTCGCCGCGCAGTACGCCTACAAGACCGACGCGGCCTTCCTCGGCGTCCCCGAGGTGCAGGCCCTCCCCGACGGCCGCCTCCTCGTCCTGGAGCGCGGCTTCACCAGCGGCGTCGGCAACACCGTCCGCCTCTACCTGGCCGACCCGCGTCACGCGACGGACACCAGCAAGATCGACACCCTCACCGGCCAGCCCGGCGTACGCCTCATCAAGAAGACCCTCCTCGCGGACATCGCCGACTGCCCGTCCCTCGGCGCGACGGCGAAGCAGCCCCAGCCCAACCCCCTCCTCGACAACATCGAGGGCATGGTGATCACCGGCCACGACAAGGGCCGCCTGAAGGTCCTGCTGGTCAGCGACGACAACCAGAACGCCGTACAGACGACCCGCTTCTACTACCTCCGGGTCCGCGTCTGACCCACCGGCCCTCCGCCCGTTTGTTGCGGAGGGATGAAATCCGCTCCATTCCGCGTTGGTGCCTTCCGGAAGACCAGCTGATCAGGGACTCCATGATCAGGGCGAACGGAAGGCACCCGCGTGGCAGTGAAACAGGGGGAGACGCAGGGCTGGGCCCGAAGGCTCGCCGGGTACGCCTGGCGATACCCCAAGGACGTCGTCCTCGCCCTCGGCGCCTCCCTTGCCGGTATGGCGGTCACGGCCGTCGTCCCGCTGGTCACCAAGGTGATCATCGACGACGTGATCACCGGCCACACCCGCTCCATGGCCCCCTGGGCGGGCGCCCTGATCGCCGCCGCCCTTCTTGTCTACGTCTCCACCTACGTCCGGCGTTATTACGGCGGCCGGCTCGCCCTCGACGTCCAGCACGACCTGCGCACCGAGATGTACGGCACGATCACCCGCCTTGACGGCCGCCGCCAGGACGAGCTGTCCACCGGCCAGGTCGTCGGCCGCGCGACCAGCGACCTCCAGCTGATCCAGGGCCTGCTGTTCATGCTCCCGATGACCATCGGGAACGTCCTGCTCTTCGTGATCTCCCTCGCCATCATGGCCTGGCTGTCGCTGCCGCTGACCCTGGTCGCCCTGGCCGTCGCCCCCGCCCTCGGCTTCATCGCCCGCCGCAGCCGCAGCAAGCTCCACCCCTCCACCTGGTACGCGCAGGCCCAGGCCGCCGCCGTCGCGGGAGTCGTCGACGGCGCCGTCAGCGGTGTACGCGTGGTGAAGGGCTTCGGGCAGGAGGACCAGGAGACCGGGAAACTGCGCGAGGTCGGTCGTCGCCTCTACGCCGGCCGGCTGCGCACCATCCGGCAGAACGCCAAGTACACCCCCGCCCTCCAGGCCGTCCCCGCCCTCGGCCAGGTCGCGATGCTCGCCCTCGGCGGCTGGCTCGCGGTGCGCGGTCACATCACGCTCGGCACGTTCGTCGCTTTCTCCACCTACCTAGCCCAACTCGTCGGCCCGGTCCGCATGTTGGCCATGGTCCTCACAGTCGGCCAGCAGGCCCGCGCCGGCACCGAACGCGTCCTGGAACTCATCGACACCGAGCCCTCGATGGCGGACGGCACCAAGGAACTCCCCGCCGACGCCCCGGCCACGGTCGAGTTCGACGACGTCTCCTTCGGCTACGACCACGACCGCCCCGTCCTCGACGGCCTCAGCTTCGAGATCCACCCCGGTGAGACCCTCGCGGTCGTAGGCTCCTCCGGCTCCGGAAAATCCACGGTCTCGCTCCTCCTCCCGCGCTTCTACGACGTCACCCACGGCGCCGTCCTCATCGGCGGCCACGACGTCCGCGAACTCACCCTGGACTCCCTCCGCGCCGCGATCGGCCTGGTCCCCGAGGACTCCTTCCTCTTCTCCGACACGGTCCGCAACAACATCGCCTACGGCCGCCCCGACGCGACCGAGGAGGAGATCCTCACCGCCTCCCGGGCCGCGCAGGCCGACCGGTTCATCGCGGAACTCCCCGAGGGCTACGACACGACGGTCGGCGAGCAGGGCCTCACCCTCTCCGGCGGCCAGCGCCAGCGCGTCGCCCTCGCCCGCGCGATCCTCACCGACCCGCGCCTGCTGGTCCTCGACGACGCGACCTCGGCGGTGGACGCGCGCGTCGAGCACGAGATCCACGAGGCCCTGAAGCAGGTCATGGAGGGCCGGACCACGCTGTTGATCGCGCACCGCCGCTCCACCCTCAACCTCGCCGACCGCATCGCCGTCCTCGACGGGGGCCGGCTCGCCGACATCGGCACGCACGACGAACTCCAGGAGCGCTCACCGCTCTACCGCCGCCTCCTCACCGACCCCGACGAACTCGGCGGTGTCTCGCCCGGCCACGCCCTGCCCGCCGCGGAACCGGCCGAAGACACCTCCGTACGCGCGGAGTTGGACGCGGAGTTCGACGCCGAGCGCGGGCTCACGCCCCGGCTGTGGACCGGCGACCGCGAGCCCAAGGACACCGCGCTGTCCGGGATGCCCGCGACGCCCGAACTCCTTGCACAGGTCGACGCGTTGCCCCCGGCGACCGACACCCCCGACATCGACGAGTCGCGCGCGGTGCGTGCCGAGGACTCCTACGGGCTGCGCCGGCTGCTGCGCGGTTTCGGCGCCCCGCTGCTGATCAGCCTCGGCCTCGTCGCCGTGGACGCGAGCATGAGCCTGCTGCTGCCGGTCATGATCCGGCACGGCATCGACCAGGGCGTGACCAAGATGGCGATCGGCGCGATCTGGTCGGCCTCGCTGCTGGCGCTCGTCGCGGTGGCCGTGCAGTGGGTCGCACAGCGCGGTGAGACGAGGATGACCGGACGCACCGGGGAGCGGGTCCTCTACACGCTCCGCCTGAAGATCTTCGCGCAGCTCCAACGCCTCGGACTCGACTACTACGAGCGGGAGTTGACCGGCCGGATCATGACGAGGATGACGACGGACGTCGACGCCCTCTCGTCCTTCCTGCAGACGGGCCTGGTCACGGCCTTCGTCTCGGTCGTCACCTTCTTCGGCATCATGGTCGCCCTGCTGGTGATCGACGTACAGCTCGCGCTCGTCGTGTTCGCGACGCTTCCCCCGCTCGTCATCGCCACGTTCTTCTTCCGCCGGGCGAGCGTGAAGGCGTACGAACTCGCCCGTGAGCGCGTGTCGTTGGTCAACGCCGACCTTCAGGAGTCGGTGTCCGGGCTGCGGATCGTGCAGGCGTTCCGGCGCGAGCGCGATGGTGGCCGACGGTTCGCCGAGCGCAGCAGCAGCTATCGCGCGGCCCGCACCCGGGGCCAGTGGCTGATCTCGATCTACTTCCCCTTCGTGCAGTTGCTGTCGTCGGTGGCGGCGGCGTCGGTACTGATCGCGGGCGCGGGCAGGGTGGACGACGCGACGCTCACGACAGGCGCCCTGGTCGCGTACCTGCTCTACATCGACCTGTTCTTCGCCCCGGTCCAGCAGCTCTCCCAGGTCTTCGACGGCTACCAGCAGGCCACGGTCTCGCTGGGCCGCATCCAGGAACTCCTCCAGGAACCGACCTCCACCCGAGCGGCCGACGAACCCCTCGAAGTCCTCTCCCTGCGCGGCGACATCGCCTTCGAGGACGTGCACTTCGCGTACGGCGATGACGAAGAGGCCATCGGGGGCGTCGAGTTGACGATCCCGGCGGGCCAGACGGTCGCCTTCGTCGGCGAGACGGGCGCGGGCAAGTCGACCCTCGTGAAGCTGGTGGCCCGCTTCTACGACCCGACGGGCGGCCGGGTGACGGTCGACGGCACGGACCTCCGGTCCCTGGACATCACGTCGTACCGCCACCACCTGGGCGTCGTCCCCCAGGAGGCGTACCTCTTCCAGGGCACCGTCCGCGACGCCATCGCCTACGGCCGCCCCGACGCCACCGACGCCGAGGTGGAGGCGGCGGCCCGCGCGGTCGGCGCACACGAGATGATCGCCACGCTGGACGGCGGCTACCTGCACGAGGTCGCCGAGCGGGGCCGCAACCTCTCGGCGGGCCAGCGCCAGCTGATCGCCCTGGCCCGCGCGGAGCTGGTAGACCCCGACATCCTCCTCCTGGACGAGGCGACAGCAGCCCTGGACCTGGCCACAGAAGCCCAGGTCAACCAGGCCACCGACCGCCTCGCCGGCCGCCGCACCACCCTCGTCGTGGCCCACCGCCTGACAACGGCGGCCCGCGCGGACCGGGTCGTGCTGATGGATCACGGCAGGGTTGTCGAGGACGGCACCCACGACGAGCTGCTCGCGCTCGACGGGTACTACGCCGAGCTGTGGCGAACCTTCGTCGGAGAGGATGTGCCCGCGACCGCCGCCTGACCTGCGCGGGCTCGCGGCCACACCGAGCGCCGGACGGAGTCCGGCCGCCGGGCTGTGGCGGACTTTCGTCGGTGTGCCCGAGGCCGAGGAGCCGGTCGGTACGTCCCGCTGAGGGGGCGCGCAACCGTTCGACATACGTCTTGCGTCCGTACATCAGTACGCTGTTCGGCTGCTGTGCGGGAGGGATGACTGTGGACATGGGTGCGCTACGACGGCGGGTGGCGCTCGGCATGGCCGTGCTCACCGTGTCCGGACTGCTCGCGCTCGCGGCCCCAGGCAGCGCCCAGGCGGCCTCGGTCTGCCCGGGGCGGGAGGTGGCGACGCTGCCCTTCTCCACCGGCACCGTCCATGTGTTCCGGCGGGGCGACTACATCTGCGCGTACACCGCCCCCAAGACCCCCGGCGCCAAGCGCACGATGTCGGTCAGCGTCCAGGCCCGCGGCAGCCGCCCGGTCGTCGACAAGGGGCGGTACACGCGCCGCGCCGGACCGGTCACCGTGCACGCCGGCCACCGCTGCGTACGGATCAAGGGCGCGGTCGCCGGCGGCTCGGTCGGCTCGGGCTGGATCCTGTGCTGAACCCCAGGCCAGTGCCCTGAGTGAACAAACCCCTCTGGTGTGACGGTAGTTGCTCGGATAGCTTCCGGTTCACAACTGCCTCACAGGGGAGACCGCATGCGCAAGGCGCTCAGATGGCTGCTGGCGCTCACCGTGCTCATAGGCACGCTGGGTACGGCCGGGGTGGCCACCGCCGCCCAGGCCGGCCAAGTCACTGACATCAAGGACCAGTTGCTGGCGATACCCGGCATGAGCCTGGTCCAGGAGAAGCCGTACACCGGCTACCGCTACTTCGTCCTGAACTACACCCAGCCGATCGACCACCGGCACCCGTCCAAGGGCACGTTCCAGCAGCGGATCACCGTGCTGCACAAGGACGTCTCGCGCCCGACGGTCTTCTACACCAGCGGCTACAACGTCTCCACGACCCCCAGCCGCAGCGAACCGACCCGGATCGCGGACGCCAACCAAGTCTCCCTGGAATACCGGTACTTCACGCCGTCCCGGCCCGAGCCCGCCGACTGGTCCAAGCTCGACATCTGGCAGGCGGCCAGCGACCAGCACCGCGTCTTCAAGGCCCTCAAGTCGGTCTACACCAAGAACTGGATCGCCACCGGCGGCTCGAAGGGCGGCATGACCGCCACTTACTACGAGCGCTTCTATCCCCGTGACATGGACGGCGTCGTCGCCTACGTCGCCCCCAACGACGTGGTCAACAACGAGGATTCGGCCTACGACCGCTTCTTCACCAAGGTCGGCACCAAGGAGTGCCGCGACCGTCTGGACGCGGTACAGCGTGAGGCGCTGGTGCGCCGGGAGCCGCTGGAGCAGAAGTACGCGGCCTACGCGGCGGAGAACGGCTTCACCTTCACCACCGTCGGCAGCCTGGACAAGGCCTACGAAGCCGTCGTCCTCGACTACGTCTGGGGCTTCTGGCAGTACAGCCTGCTCTCCGACTGCGACACCATCCCCGCCGACGCGGCGACCGCCACCGACGACGAGATCTGGACCTCGGTCGACACGATCTCCGGCTTCTCCTTCTACACCGACCAGGGCCTGTCCCCGTACACCCCGTACTACTACCAGGCGGGCACCCAACTCGGCGCGCCCACCGTCCAGTTCCCGTACATCGAGAAGAAGTACGTCCGCTACGGCTACCAGCCGCCCCGCAACTTCGTCCCGCGCTCCATCCCGATGAGGTTCCAGCCGGGCGCGATGCGGGACGTGGACACCTGGGTCCGCCACCACGCCGACCACATGCTCTTCGTCTACGGCCAGAACGACCCGTGGGGCGCCGAGCGGTTCGCCGTCGGCAAGGGCGCGAAGGACTCGTACGTCTTCACCGCGCCCGGCCTCAACCACGGCGCGAACGTCGCGGCGCTGACCGCCGACCAGAAGGCACTGGCCACCGCGCGCATCCTGGCGTGGGCGGGTGTCCCCGCCGCGACGACGGCACAGGCGAAGCCGCTGGCGCCGTACGACGCGAGGCTGGACCGGCAGGGCGTCGAGCGCGAGCCGACACTGCGCCCGTAACACCCTTACTGCGCCCGGCCGTTGGTGGTGGTTCGACTACACCGGCCGGGCGCAGCCCACCGGTTGCGGGCCGCCGAGCTGGACGTACAGGGCGGTCGACGCCGGGCAACTCGCGCGCTTGACCACTGCCTTGACCACCTTGTACTGCGGCTTCCGCTGTCCCGAGCCGTCGCACGCGGTCTCCCGGACCTGGCCGCTGCCCGAGCCGTAGACGCAGTCGCCGGCGATCGTGCGGGGGCCGCCCCCGCCGCCCGGGTCGCCGGGGTGCGGGGGTTCCAGGTTGCGCATACAGGCGTAGCCCTTCGGTACGGCGCTGTCGCGGCCCGTGCCCGAGGTGCCCTGGGCGCTGATGTGCAGCACGAAGTCGGTGGTCGCCGGGCAGACGGGACCGCTGCTCACGTCGCCGTCGTAGCGGGCGATGACCCGGGCGGCGGCCCGTTCGCTGGTGCACGGCACCTCGGTGAAGCTCGTCGTACCGAAGGAGCTGCACTCGTCGACGCCGAGGAACACCGCGCCGTAGCCGGTGGGTTGGGTGGCCGAGGACGGGGAGGCCTTGGCGCCGAGGCGGCCGTCACCGGCGTCGGAGCCGTTGGCGGAGGAGCAGCCGGCCAGCAGGGCGGCGAGCAGCGCGCACACCGCCCCGGCGCTCCATCTCTCACCCATCGTTCCCCCCGGACGTCCCCTGCCCAGCGTGACCCTCGGTGCCGGGCGCACGCCAGCCGTGCGGGGGGCTTTGGGCCAGTTGGCGGGGGCGGGGAGGGTGGCCGACGTACCTCTAGTACGACAGTCCGTGACCGACCGGATACAGCACCTGCGCCGGGTCGTCCGCGCGCTGCACGGCCACCGGGAGCTTCCCGCGCGGGGTGACCCGGCCCGCGATCACCCGTGCTGCCGCCCGCAGTTCGACGTCGGTCCAGGAGTAGGACGCCAAGTAGGCGGGGACGGTGGGCAGTTGGGCAACATCGTAGGGGTTGCGGACGGCGACGGCCACGACCGGTGTGCCGGTCGGGATCAGTTGCTCGACCAGGGTCTTCTGCGGGTCGGCCGCGGTGACGTTGTAGGTCGCCACCACCACTGCGTCCACCGCCCGCGCCGCCGCCACGGCCTTGGCGACGGTGTCGGCGGAGGGGGCTGTGCCGGTGGACAGGACGGTCACGATGAAGCCCAACTCCCGTAGGGCCGCGGCCAGTGCACCGGTCGGCGGTCCCGTCGTACCGGACGGCGAGGCCGGATCGGCGCCGACGACCAGGAGGTTCCCGTGCGTACGGCGGGACAGCGGGAGCAGCCCCGCCCGGTTGACGAGCAGGGTGGTGGTGCGCTCGGCGATGCGGTCGGCGGTGGCGAGATGTTCGGCGCTGCCGACGACGAGGTCCACGCCCGCCCGGCTGACGTACGGCTCCTCGAAGAGTCCGAGCCGTGCCTTCAGCCGCAGCACCCGCAGCACCGACTCGTCGAGCCGTGCCTCGGTCAACTCCCCGTTTCGTACTGCCTTGATGACGGCGTTCCACGCGATGTCCAGGGAGGGCGGGTCGAGGAGTTGATCGACCCCGGCCTTCAGCGCGAGCACCGGCACGCGGTCGTCGCCGTACTTCTGGCGGACGCCCGCCATGCCCAGCGAGTCGGTGACCACGACGCCGTCGTAGCCGAGTTCGCCGCGCAGCACGCCGGTGACGATCGGGTGGGAGAGGGTGGCCGGGTCGCCGGAGTCGTCGAGGGCCGGGACCTTGAGGTGCGCGGTCATGATCGCGTCGATCCCGGCCTTGACGGCGGCCCGGAAGGGCACGGCGTCCAGCTTTCCCCACAGTTCGCGGCTGTGCGTGATGACGGGGAACCCGGTGTGGCTGTCCACGGCGGTGTCCCCGTGCCCGGGGAAGTGCTTGGCGGTCGCCGCCACCCGGCTGGCCTGGTACCCCGTGACCTCGGCGGCGACCAGGCCGGCCACCGCGTCCGGGTCGGCACCGAAGGACCGTACGCCGATGATCGGGTTGGCCGGGTTCACGTTCACGTCGGCGTCGGGGGAGTAGTCCTGGTTGACGCCCATCGCGCGCAGCTCGGCGCCGGAGATCCGGCCGACCGCGCGGGCGTCGGCGCGGGAGCCGCCGGCGCCGAGCGCCATCGCGCCCGGGAAGAGCGTGGCGGGCTTGCCGATCCGGCAGACGGCACCGTGTTCTTGATCGGTGGCGATCAGCACGGGCAGCCCGCGCGGCAGGCCGAGCGATGCCTGCTGGATGCCGTTGGAGAGGTCGGCGATCTGGTGCGGGTCGCGGGTGTTGTGCGCCCAGCTGAAGTAGATGATCCCGCCGACCCGGTACTTCGCGATCAGCTCGGCGGCCGTGCGCACCCCGAGCTCGCTCAGGTTGGCGTCGGCGTCGGCCCGGTCGGGGGCGGTGGCGGAGTGGCCGTAGACCCGCGTCACGAAGAGCTGGCCGGCCTTCTCCTCCAGGGGCATGCGGGAGATCAGCGAGCGGAGTGCCGTGTCGTCGGCGTGGGCGGGGGTGCCGACCGCGAGGGACGCCGTGACGCCCATGGTCGCGGCGAGGACGGTGCGTCTGGAGGGCATGTGCGCTCCTTCCGGATTCCGGAGAGGTTTCCGCCTGTCAGGGGAGTGCACAGTAACCAGGGGAGGGGCCGCCATCGGCGCAGTTGGAGGGGGGCGCGCCGATGACGGCTTGCTGCCGGCCGCGGTACGGAGGAGAGGGTTGGTCAGCGTTCGCAGCCAGCAGCGAGGCCGACGCCGTACCGCGGAGACTCATCCGGCAGCATGCCGGTTGGACGGAGTTGAACGGGCCCGGGTTCCCGTCCGCGGGCCGATTCCCGGAAGTTGGTGAACCTGTGCACAACGGGACGGATGCGGTCACGCACAGGTACACGCGGGCGAACGGCGGTCGTCCATCCCGTGGACGTCCCGGCGCGGCGGGCGGCCACCGCCCGATCATGAGGACATGCCCGTAGTCGACATCCCCGGTTCCAAGTCCGTCACCGCCCGCGCGCTCTTCCTGGCCGCCGCGGCCGACGGCGTCACCACCCTCCGGCGTCCGCTCCGCTCGGACGACACCGAGGGCTTCGCGGAGGGACTGACCCGGCTCGGCTACCGGGTGGGCCGCACCCCCGACGCCTGGCAGATCGACGGCCGCCCGCAGGGACCGGCGGTCGCCGAGGCCGACGTGTACTGCCGGGACGGCGCGACCACGGCCCGCTTCCTGCCCACCCTCGCGGCGGCCGGCCACGGCAGCTTCCGCTTCGACGCGTCCCCGCAGATGCGCCGCCGGCCGCTGCTCCCTTTGACCCGTGCCCTGCGCGACCTGGGCGTGGACCTGCGCCACGAGGAGGCCGAGGGCCACCACCCGCTGCGCATCGAGGCGTCCGGGGTCGAGGGCGGCGAGGTGGTGCTCGACGCCGGCCAGTCCTCGCAGTACCTGACCGCCCTGCTCCTGCTCGGCCCGCTGACCAGGAAGGGCCTGCGGATCAGGGTCACGGACCTCGTCTCCGCGCCGTACGTCGAGATCACCATCGCGATGATGCGGGCGTTCGGGGTGGAGGTGCGCAGGGAGGGCACGGTCTACGTCGTCCCGCCGGGCGGCTACACCGCGACCACCTACGACATCGAGCCGGACGCCTCCACCGCGAGCTACTTCTTCGCCGCCGCCGCGGTCACCGGCGGCGAGGTCACCGTCCCCGGGCTCGGCACCGGCGCGCTCCAGGGCGACCTGGCCTTCGTCGACGTACTGCGCCGCATGGGCGCGGAGGTGACGACCGACGCGCACGGCACCCGGGTGCGCGGCACCGGCGAACTCCGCGGCCTCACGGTCAACATGCGGGACATCTCGGACACCATGCCGACGCTGGCCGCGCTCGCGCCCTTCGCCTCCGGCCCGGTCCGCATCGAGGACGTCGGCAACACCCGCGTCAAGGAGTGCGACCGCCTGGAGGCCTGCGCGGAGAACCTCCGGCGGCTGGGCGTGGAGGTCGTGACGGGGGACGACTGGATCGAGATCCGGCCCGAGACCCCGGTCGGCGCGGAGATCAAGTCCTACGGCGACCATCGCATCGTCATGTCCTTCGCGGTGACCGGGCTGCGGGTGCCGGGTATTTCGTTCGACGACCCGGGGTGCGTGCGCAAGACTTTCCCCGGTTTTCACGAGGCGTTCGGGGCGCTGCGGGGGCAGTTGCCGGCATGAGGGGAGCAGCGTGGCGTTCGAGCTGAAGGCACCGGTCCTGACGGGTGAGTCGGTGCGGCTGGAGCCGCTCGACCACCGGCACGCGGCCGATCTGGCGGTGGCGGCGGAGGAGGACCGGGGGTCGTACGCGTTCACCTGGGTGCCGAGGGCGGACCAGGTGGGCCCGTACATCGACGCCCAGCTGGCCCGCGCGGCCACGGGCATGCTCGCCCCGTACGCCCAGATCTCGACGGCGACCGGGCGGGCGGTCGGGGCCACGGCCTACTGGGAACCCCGCTGCTGGCTGACGGACGATCAACTCGACGCCGTGGAGGTCGGGTTCACCTGGCTGGCCGGTTCCGCGCAGGGCACCGGCATCAACGCGGAGGCCAAACTCCTGCTGTTCCGGCACGCCTTCGAGGAGTGGCACGTCTCCCGGATCGACCTCAAGACGGACGCCCGCAACGACCGCTCCCGGGCCGCGATCCAGCGTGTCGGCGCCCGCTTCGAGGGCGTCCTGCGCAACTGGTCCCGCTCCTGGGCGCCGGGTGAGGACGGCCGGCTGCGGGACTCCGCGATCTACTCGATCACGGCGGAGGAGTGGGAGGAGTGCGAAAAGGCGCTGGAGGAACGGGTGTCCAGGTCATGAGCGCGTATCTCATCCTGCACGGCTGGCAGAACCGCCGCCCGGAGGGACACTGGCAGCACTGGCTCGCCGACCGGCTCCGCGCACTCGGCCACGAGGTGACGTACCCCCAGTTGCCCGATCCCGACGACCCCGACCTGGAGGTGTGGCTCGGCGAACTCGCCCGGCGGCTGCGGGAGTTGCCGGAAGGCGAGCGGGTCGTCCTCGCGCACAGCGCCTCCGTCCTGCTGTGGCTGCACGCCGTCGCCCGCGGGGTGGTCCGGGACGGTGACGCGGACCGGGTGCTGCTGGTCGCACCGCCGTCCGCCTCCGTGGTCGTACAGCATCCGGAGATCGCCGAATTCGCGCCGCCCACCGCCGAGTTGACGCTTCCCGGGGTCACCCGGCTGGTCGCCGGCGACGACGACCCGTACTGCCCGGAAGGCGCCCGCACCGTCTTCGGCGACCCGCTCGGCATCCCCACCGAGATCATTCCGGGCGCGGGTCACCTCGACCTGGACGCCGGGTACGGCTCCTGGCCTGCGGTACTGGAGTGGTGTCTGGACGGGACGGCGCCGCTCACGGCTCGCTGACGTCGTGCTCGCGCCGTGCCTACGCTCTACGCGGAGTCGTTGAGCAGCCGCGCCAGATGGTGGTGACCGGCGGCCAGCAGCTCGGGCAGCGGCGCGGCGGCCTCGTACCAGCGCTTCTCGTACTCCCAGCACAGCCAGCCGTCCCAGTCGTGCCGGGTCAGGAGCTCCACGCACTCGGCGAGCGGCAGGACGCCTGCGCCGAGTGCCAGCGGGGTGGTGTCGTCGGCCGACGCGATGTCCTTGACCTGCACGTATCCGAGATACGGGCCCAGCGCGGCCAACGTCTCCGCCGGCTGCTCGCCGCCCAGCCAGGTGTGCATGACGTCCCAGAGCGCGCCCACCTGCCGGTGCCCGACCGGGCCGAGCACGCGGAGCGCGTCCGCGCCGGTCCGGTGCGAGTCGTGGGTCTCCAGCAGAATCCGTACGCCGAGGTCGGCACCCCACTCCGCCGCCGTGCCCAGCCGCCGCGCGGCCGTCGCGTCGGCCTCGTGGGCGGACTGGTCGGTACCTCCGCCGGGGAAGACGCGGACGAAGGGTGCCCCCAAGTCCCGTGCCAGTTCCAGGAGTTCACGGATCTCCGCGAGTACGGTGTCGTCGTCGCCCGGCGCGGCCACGCGTGCGTACCCTGCGAGACCCAGGACTTCGACCCCGGCCGCCTTGAACTCGGCCACCGCATCGGCCCGTTGGGCGGCGTCGATACCGGGGTGCACGGGCTCCTCCGGGTGCGCGCGCAACTCGACACCGTGGTAGCCGTGCGTGACGGCGAGGTGCAGCACGTCGGCGAGGGGGAGCCCCGGGACACCGAGGGTGGAGAACGCGAACTTCATGCTCTCGACCCTACTCGTCACTCACGACTTCCGTGCAGGTCGAGGCGCCAGTCCTGGCCGACGAGGTCCTGACCGAAGGAGCGGTGGGGTTTCTCGGCGACGAGGGCGAAACCGTGCCGCTGGTAGATGCGGCGGGCGGCGCCGAGGATGTCGTTGGTCCACAGCACGAGGTCGCGGTAACCGACACCGCCCGCGAACTCGACGACCGCCGAGACGAGTTGGTCGCCGATCCGAAGCCCTCGGGCATCCGGCTCGACGAGCAGCAACCGCAGCCGGGCGGTACCCGGGGCGTCGTCCCGTACGCACATCACACACCCCACCGGCCGCCCGTCGAGCTCGGCGATCCACACCCGCTCCAGATGCGGATCGTGATCCTCGGCGAAGTCGGCGACGATCCGTGCCACGAGCCCTTCGTAGTCGGCGTTGAAGTGGTACTCGGCGGAGTAGAGCGCCGCGTTGCGCTGCACGATCCACCCCAGGTCACCGGGCCCGGGCTCCCGCAGCACGACGTCCTCGGGCCGGGGCCGGTGACCGTCCGTGTCCGGCGACAGGATGGTGCGTACGGTGTGCAGCGCCTCGGAGAGCCGGGGCCGGTCGGTGGCCGGTACGGTCGCGAGCAGCGCGCCGACGGATTCGTCCGCCCGCTCGGCCAGCAGGTCGGCGGTCTCCCGCCCGTGTGCGGTGAGCGTTATGTGCCGCCGCCGCGGATCCCGCTCCGAGGGCGCCCGCTCGATCAGCCCGTCCTGCTCGAACCGGTTCAGGATCCGGCTCAAGTACCCGGCGTCCAGGGACAGTTCGGAGCGGAGGTCGGCCGCGTCCGTGTGCGGGGAGTGCGCGAGTTCGTACAGGACGCGGGACTCGGTGAGGGTGAAGGGGGCGTAGAGGTGGCGGCTGTAGTCGAGGGCGCCGATGACGTTCGTGTAGAAGCGGTTGAAGGCGCGGATGTCCTGGACGGTCATGATCGATCCCCGGTGCTCGCTCAGGGTAGTTGACTCAGTCAGAGGTATTGCGGTTCCGACGGTAGTACCGAGGAGGACCGCTCGTCCATGGTTTTGCTCCCGGACCCGGAGCGGCTCCCCGTGGGCACCGGCTCAGCCGATCCCCCACAGCAGCACGCCCGGTATCGCCACGAGGGCGGCGCTGCCCACCACCGCCAGGCCAAGGAGGAGGGCGGGCAGCAGGATCAGCAGGGTGAACCCGGCGTCGGCCCGAGACCGGGCACCCTGCTTGCTGTCGGGGACGACGGTGACCGTTCTGGTCGGCGGGGGCTTCGAGCCGCGCAGCAGCGGACCGGTCAGGTACTCGGACACCTGACCGTCCAGGCCCGTGTACCGGTACACCCAGGTGCGCGCCATCCGGCCGCTGCTGCCGGGACGCGTCTCGGACCTGACGTAGTCGGCCTCCACCTCCACACCCCGGGTGAGGGACGCCCACGGGTCACGCGCGACCGAGACGATGTGACCTGTCAGGTCGGCACAGCCCCACCAGGCGAAGAACCCGAAGCAGCTCAGTACGGCGGCCATGAACCGTCCGGTCGCCAGGACGGCCAGGAAGTTCAGTACGACGACCCCGAGCAGTACACGAAAGGCGGGCTCACCGCGGGTGCGGCGGGTCGGCGGAGCCGCCGTGCGCGGCTCGTCCGTCACGGACGGGACCGCATCCGTCGCCGGCAGGGCGGCGCGCTGCGAGAGTACGGCGCGTACGAATGTCCGGGCGGCACGCCTGCCACACACCAGCTCATACCCGCCGGGCCGGCCGTGGGCACTGTCGGCGACCTCGATACGCAGCCGGACCTGTCGGGCGCCGACCGGTTCCGTGGCGGCACGGAGGACGGCGAGGTAGGGAATGCGGGTGACGGTGGCACGCTCCTCCCACACGACACCCTCGGCCGTCAGCCGGGTCACGGCGTCCGGCGACCGCACGATCAGCGTCGGCGGCCCACTCTGCCCCGCACTCGTCATTCCCGGCTCTCCTCATGGCGCTGGAGCGGTACACCGGGCCGATTGTTCTCCGCCGCTCCGAGGCTGTCGACGCCCTGAACTCGCAGGAACGGACGGGAACTTCTTGCCGGAGACCGGAAGCGGTGTCCATGGGGGACTGCGGGCGATCGGCTCTGGAACGATCGGCCCGTGGTCACGGTTCCTGAATCCGCCGGGCGTCCAGTTCTCCTCGCGCACATGTATGTCCAGTCGACGCCGGTCGCCTACGTCGTCCTGCTGGCCGTTGCCACACCTGTGGCCCTTCCGGCCTGGTGGTTCTGGGCCCGCCTGATGGTCCCGAAATGGCGCGAGAAAACACCCGAGTCGAGCAGGGACAGACCCAACGCCGTTGAAATGGCCTGCGGTTGTCACCTGCTGGCCTTCACCATGCTCGGTCTGGTGGTGTGGGGCATAGGGGGCCTCGCACTTCGATGGTGAGTTCCTAGTCCCACCAGAACCGCCACAGATGTCGCCCGACAAGCTCGCCCGAGTACTCCGGGAACGGGGTCGGAGGATCGTCCACGATGTTGTCGGCGGTCGTCAGCACATGCTCCAGGGCGAGCCGTTCGGCCTGCGGGAGGTCCTGGGGCGGCCGGGCGACCGACACGGTCAGGGCGCCCCCGAACCCGGACAGGACCCGTGCCCCGAACCGCTCTTCCCAGCTTCGCAACAGCGCGCACAGCAGCGGAAGCGGAGCCCTGGGCTCCCACCCGACGATCGCCGGCACGTCGGCGCTGCGGCGGGCGGGCACCAGGGCCAGCTGGCAGGTGCGCACGAAGGGCTCGGTGCGCAGCAGTTGATCTACTGCCCACCCCGCGGTCTGCGCGGGGCTCAGTCCGGCACCGGTCACCGGCTCGGCGGGCGCGAGCCCGGGCCAGGACTCGAAGGGCGGCCCCGGATCGTGCGGCCAGGGCGTGATGTCGTCCGGATCGTCGTCGTCCGGCAGGACGTCGGTCGCCGGCGGACTCGACCAGTACGGCAGCCGCCGGCGCCGGTACTCGGCGAAGTCCGCCGCGAGTTCGGTGTCGAGCCGGACGGCGTCGACCGTGCTCAAGTCCTCGGGCTGGTAAGGGTCGTCGCGCCAGCAGATGAACGGATACAGGCCGTCGGCCTCGGCCCGCTCCAGCAACCGGGGCCACAACTCCACGATGCCATCGGGCAGTTCGTCGGCGAACCAGACCTCCGTCTTCCCCCGGGTCTCGAAGCGACCGGGGGACAGGGACAGTTCGTCGGGCAGTGGGAAGACCATGGCGGGACGATAGGTGGAGGCACTGACAAGGCGGGCCTGCCCCGCTACTTCCGAGGCACCCCCGAAGACCCCCGCACCATCAACTCCCCGCGAACCGTGGCGATCCCGCCCGGCGGCGGCTCCTCCCGCCCCATCGCGATCCGTCCGGCCCGCGCGCCCGCCTCCGACAGCGGCAACCGCACCGTCGTAAGAGAAGGCACCGCGTCCACGCTGAACGGGAGATCGTCGAAGCCGGCGACCGAGACGTCGTCCGGGATCCGTCGACCGGACTCCCGCAGGGCCGCACACGCCCCCACCGCGACGGAGTCGTTCGCCGCGACCACGGCCGTCAACGACGGGTCGCGGCGCAGGAGTTCCAGCGTCGCCTCGTAGCCGGACCGGCGGTCGTAGCGTCCGTGCACGGTCCACCGGGGGTCCTCCGCGATGCCGTGCGCGGCCAGCGCCTCGCGGTGGCCCTCCAGCCGGTGCCGGGTCGTGGTCCGTTCCTCCGGGCCCGCGATGTAGCCGAGCCGCCGGTGCCCGAGGCCGATCAGGTGCTCGGTCAGCTCCCGCCCGCCCCCGCGGTTGTCGAAGGTCAACGCGAACGCCCCGGTGTCCGGTGCCGGCGGGCGTCCGCACAGCACCACGCGCGTCCCGGCCTCCCCGAGCTTTCGCAGTTTCGCCGCGACGGCAGCCGCGTGCGGCGCGTTCTCCATGGCTCCACCGGTCAGTACGACGGCCGCCGCCCGCTGCCGCTGCAGCAGGGTCAGGTACGTCAGCTCGCGCTCCGGGGAGCCTCCTGTGTTGCACACCACAGCCAGACGTTCACCGCCCGCACGCCCGCCCGGACCCCCGATCTCGGCCTGGATCGCGCTCGCCATGATCCCGAAGAAGGGGTCGGCGATGTCGTTGACCAGGATGCCGACGAGGTCGGAGGTGGCCGCCGCGAGCGCGCTCGCGGGACCGTTGAGGACGTAGTCGAGCTCGTCGACCGCGCGCAGCACCCGCTCGCGGGTGGTGGCCGCGACCGGGTAGTTGCCGTTCAGTACGCGCGACACCGTCGCGGGGGAGACCTGGGCGCGGGCCGCCACGTCCGCCAGGGTCACCGTCATGTCGTTCGTCCTCCGGTCGCGCATCTTGTCGTACGACGTTGTGCATAGGCTGCTCATAGGAAGCCCCCGTCCGAGCAGACGATAAGGCCATCGGCCCCTGTTGTTCGCCCCCTCGAACAACTCGACCCCATCACGGTCTTGTACAGACCTATGTGCAAAGGCTAGCTTCTGCATATATAGAAAGCGCTTGCTGCGTTGTTGAGACGTATGTGGACGAAGGGAAACACGTGACACGCAAGACGGTGCGTATCGCCATGAACGGCGTGACGGGGCGCATGGGCTACCGACAGCACCTCGTCCGCTCGATCCTCGCACTGCGCGAGCAGGGTGGTCTAGACCTCGGCGACGGAACCGTGCTGTGGCCGGAACCGATCCTCGTCGGCCGACGCGAGCACGCGCTGAAGGCGCTTGCCGAGCAGCACGGCCTCGACCCGGCGAACGTCTCCACGGACGTCGACGCGGTCCTCGCCGATCCGACCGTCGAGATCTACTTCGACGCCCAGGTCACCTCGGCCCGCGAGGAGGCGCTCAAGAAGGCGATCGCCGCGGGCAAGCACATCTACACCGAGAAGCCGACCGCGACCGGCCTCGACGGCGCCCTGGAGCTGGCCCGCCTCGCCGACGCCGCCGGCATCAAGCACGGCGTCGTCCAGGACAAGCTGTTCCTCCCGGGCCTGCTCAAGCTCAAGCGGCTCATCGACGGTGGCTTCTTCGGCCGGATCCTGTCGATCCGGGGCGAGTTCGGCTACTGGGTCTTCGAGGGCGACTGGCAGAGTGCCCAGCGCCCGTCGTGGAACTACCGCTCGGAGGACGGCGGCGGCATCGTCGTCGACATGTTCCCGCACTGGGAGTACGTCCTCCACGAGCTGTTCGGCCGCGTCAAGTCCGTCCAGGCCATCGCCACCACCCACATCCCGCAGCGCTGGGACGAGAACGGCAAGCCCTACGACGCCACCGCCGACGACGCCGCCTACGGCATCTTCGAACTCGACAGCGGAGCCATCGCCCAGATCAACTCCTCCTGGGCCGTCCGCGTCAACCGCGACGAGCTCGTCGAGTTCCAGGTGGACGGCACGGAGGGTTCGGCGGTCGCAGGCCTGCGCAACTGCCGTGCCCAGCACCGCAGTTCCACCCCCAAGCCGGTGTGGAACCCCGACATCCCCGCCACCGAGGTCTTCCGCGACCAGTGGCAGGAGGTCCCCGACAACGCCGACTTCGACAACGGCTTCAAGGCGCAGTGGGAACTGTTCCTCCGCCACGTCTACGCCGACGCCCCCTACCACTGGGACCTGCTGGCCGGCGCCCGTGGCGTCCAGCTCGCCGAGCTGGGCCTGAGGTCGTCCGCCGAGGGCCGCCGCCTCGACGTCCCGGAGATCGCACTGTGACCATCCAACTCCCCGACGCGTCAGGGGCCTTGAGGTCCTACGAGCCGCGCCCCGAACCCCTCGCCGTCACCTCCGGCACCCCCTTCACCTCTCGTACGGTGTTCTCGGCGGCCCACGTCGTCGCCGACCCGTTCGCCGACACGAGCCCCGACTCGGCCGCCGCCGTCGACTGGGACGCCACCCTCGCCTTCCGCCGCCACCTCTGGTCGCACGGGCTCGGTGTCGCCGAGGCGATGGACACCGCCCAGCGCGGCATGGGCCTGGACTGGGCGGGCGCGGCCGAGCTGATCCGCCGAAGCTCCGCAGAGGCCAAGGCGGTTGGCGGCCGGATCGCGTGCGGTGTCGGCACCGACCAGATCACCGGCGGCACCCTGGCCGACGTACAGGCCGCGTACGAGGAGCAGTTGGCCCTCGTCGAGGAGTCCGGCGCGCAGGCCATCCTGATGGCTTCGCGGGCGCTCGCGGCCGTGGCGAAGGGCCCCGAGGACTACCTTGAGGTCTACGGCCACCTGCTCCGGCAGGCCACCGAGCCCGTCGTCCTGCACTGGCTCGGCCCGATGTTCGACCCGGCGCTGGAGGGCTACTGGGGCTCGTCCGACCTGGACGCCGCCACCGACACGTTCCTCGAAGTCATCGCGGCCCACCCCGACAAGGTGGACGGCATCAAGGTGTCGCTCCTGGAGGCTCAGCGGGAGATCGACATCCGGCGCCGACTGCCGCAGGGCGTCCGCTGCTACACCGGCGACGACTTCAACTACCCCGAGCTGATCGCGGGCGACGACCAGGGCTTCAGCCACGCCCTGCTCGGCATCTTCGACCCGCTCGGCCCGCTGGCGGCGGAGGCGGTCCGCGTCCTGGACACCGGGAACACGGCCGGGTTCCGCGAACTCCTCGACCCCACCGTCGAGTTGTCCCGGCACCTCTTCCAGACCCCGACCCGCTTCTACAAGACGGGCGTGGTGTTCCTGGCCTGGCTCGCGGGCCACCAGTCGCACTTCACGATGGTCGGCGGCCTCCAGTCGGCCCGCTCCCTCCCGCACTTCGCCCGCGCCTACCAACTCGCCGACGGCCTGGGCCTGTTCCCCGACCCGAAGCTCGCGGAGGAACGGATGAAGAACCTGCTCGCCCTGTACGGAGTGACCCAGTGAGCAATCCGGATCTGTCCCGCTTCTCCATCAACCAGATGACGGTGAAGCAGCTCGGCATGCCCGAACTGGTCGACGCCTGCCTGGAGTTGGGCGTCCCCGGTGTCGGCCTGTGGCGTGAGCCGGTCCAGTCGTACGGCCTGGAGGCCACCGCGAAGCTGGTCCGCGACGCGGGGCTTACGGTGACAACGTTGTGCAGGGGCGGCTTCTTCACGGCGCTCGACCCGGCCGAGCGCACCCGTGCCCTGGACGACAACCGCAGGGCCGTGGACGAGGCGGCCACGCTCGGCACGGACACCCTCGTGCTGGTGTCGGGCGGTCTGCCGGCCGGCTCGAAGGACCTGCACGGCGCGCGGGAGCGGATCGCCGACGCGCTGGGGGAGTTGGGGCCCTACGCCGAGGAGCGGGGCGTACGGCTGGCCATCGAGCCGCTGCACCCCATGTTCGCCTCCGACCGCTGCGTGGTCTCGACGCTCACCCAGGCCCTCGACCTCGCCGAGCGCTTCCCCGCGCGGCAGGTCGGCGTCACGGTCGACACGTACCACATCTGGTGGGACGACCAGGCCCCGGCGCAGATCGCCAGGGCCGGCGCGGGCGGCCGTATCCACACCTTCCAACTCGCCGACTGGACCACCCCGTTGCCCGAGGGCGTCCTCAACGGCCGCGGGCAGATCGGGGACGGCGCGATCGACATGCGGGAGTGGAAGGCGTACGTCGAGGCCGCCGGATACACCGGTCCCGTCGAGGTCGAGCTGTTCAACGACGCGCTGTGGGCACGCGACGGGCGCGAGGTGCTGGCCGAGACGGCGGCGCGGTTCGTGGAGCACGTGCTGTGAGCCGCTGAGGTGTGCGTGGGGCTCCCGTGCGGTGGGTCGACTCACCGGTGCGGGAGTCCCACTCCTGGAAAACGGTCGGCCGCCGACTCGACGTACTAGACCCGACCACCCTTGACGGCACCGACGAACGCCGCCCAGTGGCCGGTCGAGAACACCAACGCCGGGCCGGTGACGGCCTTGCTGTCGCGGACGGGCACACCGGCGTAGCCGCGCGCCACCTCAAGGCACTCGCCCTGATCGCCGCCGCTGTGGCTGGACTTGTACCACCCGGTGAGGGCGGACGAGTCGGAGACGATGTGCTCACTGCTGACCATGCGCGTGTTCCTCCGCTGCCGCTCTGACGAGGGCCAGTGACTCTTGCTGCGACAAGGCGTCGCCCAAGACCAGAGCGTAGGCCGTCTGGCCGGCGGTCACCAGCGCTGGATCATCCATCAAGTTGCCGGTGAGGAAGCCCTCGGCGTAGGCCACCGGGGCCGAGTCGTCGAAGCTCATGAGCGTGAGCAGGCTCTGTTGGAGCGCGTGTGCTCCGACGCCGAACGGGAGGATGTGCAGTCGCATGCGCCCCGCTTCAGCCAAGTCGCCGATCTTGTGCAGTTGTTCGGCCATCACCTGACAGCCGCCAACCCGGCGCCGCAGCACGGACTCGTCGAGCAGCGTCCAGACGACCGGTTTCAACGGGCCGTCGAGAATCTGGGCACGCTTTGTTCGAATGACAACGGCCTCGTCAAGTTCCGCCGCGGTGTGGTTCGGCCGGTACGCGCGGAACAACGCACGCGCGTAGTCGTCGGTCTGGAACACGCCTGGAACGAGCGAGAGAGCGAACTGCTGGATGAGCGTGGCCTGTTGCTCCAGCTCGGCTACGGCTGCGAAGTGGTCCGCGTACTTCGACTCCAGGTCCTCCAGCCAGCGAAGGAAGAACCCGTCCGTTGCCAGCGCCTGATCGATCCGCCGTGCGTCATCGGGCCTCGGCAGCCGCCTCCCCGACTCCCAGTGGCTGATCAGCGTCGGCGAGCACACGACCAGTTCGCCCAGTCCCTCCTGCGTCAGACCGGCCGCAAGTCGCCGCAGCCTCAACTCCTCCCCGTACTTCTCCCGTTGCGTCCGAGGTGAACGAGATCCGGTCATGGCCGCGACCCCCAACTTGACGTACGCGCTGTCAACCTCCAGGTACTGGCAGCGTAGCCAGCGCCGACCCCACTCTGTGACTGATTCGCCACAGCTCGCAGTCGAGGGAAAGCAGGAGGTCACCGTGTTCGCCCGCATCGCCCGGTTCCTGAAGCCAGGGTGCTACCGCCCCTACTCGTGTCCGTACGTCGGCGGCTCCACCCGCTACGCCACCGGAGAGCGCCCGCCCACCCCGTCGTACGAACTCCGCGGTGTCGGCATGGGCTCGCTCGGCGTTCCCCGTCGGGAGGGCGGCAAGTGACCGACCAAGGACGCCTGTTGCCCTGGACCACCTTGGACGGAAACCCCTGTTACGTCGTCGGCGACGGCGCCGGCTACGTATCGCGGATGGCCGACGACGTCGAAGACGTACAGCTCGGGATGGCCGACGAACTGCTCGGGCACGCCGATGCCATCCTCGCCGCGCACCGCGCCACCGGTGCCGAACTGCGCTATCTGGCAAGGCGGTTGGTCGAGTCCCTGAGCGATGTCCGGCGGATCGCGGAGAGCCGGGGAGCCCGGCTGGAGAAAGGCGGTGCCCTGGTGCTCCATCACACCCCCGCGGCGATGGAGCACCAGGCACCGAATGATCAGGATGCGGGGTGAGCCCCGGAACTGTCGTTAGCGGAGAGTCCATGCGTGATGTTGGTTCTCCGTCTACTCGACTCCCCGTATCCGGTACTCCCTCGGCGACAACCCGTACGCCTGGCGGAACGCCCGCGTGAAGTCCGCCGCGCGCAACAAGCCCCAGCGGGCGGCGATCGCGCGGATCGGGGTGTCCCGCAACGCCGGGTTCGCCAGGTCGCGGCGGGCACCTTCCAGACGCTGCGCACGTATCCACGCCGCCACCGTCTCGCCCCGGGCGTCCTCCTGGAAGAGGCGGTGCAGGTAGCTCAAGGAGATGTGGTGCGCGGCAGCCACCACCGGCGGAGTCAGCTCCGGATCGTGCAGGTTGTCCCGGATGAATGCCCGGATGTGTGCGATCAGGGTTCGGTGGCGCGTCTCCGGCGACAGCGCGGACTCCACCTCCAGCACCTGCGCGAACCACGCCGCCAGCAGGTCCACCACCACCGTGCCCAACCGCGTCGCGTCCGACGGCCGCAGGGACTCCGCCTGCTGGTCCAGGCCGGCCAGGAAACCCGTCAGCAGTGCGCCCGTACCCTCCCGGCCCGACAACCGCCTGCCCAGCAACGGCCGCATCCGGTCCGGGGACATCGGCATCAACGCCTTGGGGAAGTCCACCCCGACCCCCGTGACCGCCCGCCGTCCGTCCGCCGTCGACGGGCGGACGTCGTACGGGCGCGAACTGTCCGTCACCCACAGGTCGAGCGGGCCGTAGAAATCGGTCCGGCCCACGTGGTCCAGACCCAGGCCGCCGCCGAGCACCAGCGACAGGTGGTACGTCTCCGGGTCGCACTGCCGCACCAGCTTCTCGGTCCGTACGAAGCGCGCCGGCAGCAACGACGTGGGCCACACATACACCGGCCCCAGCTCCATCATCCGCTGCTCCGCCCAGAAGTCCCCGGCGTGCTCGCTGCTGATGTGACTGGGCGCGATCGCCTGATGGATCAACTCCCGCCAGTAGTCGAACCGGTCCTCCACCGGCACGTCGTCACTCCGGAACAACGTCCCGATCATCCGGCCGCCCCTCTCCGTGTCTTCGTCGTCTCCGCCAAAAGAATCTTGGAAGTCCGTACAACCCTGCCCGCACCGCGCGGGTCGTACTTTGCATCAGGACTCTTGGAGGGGGATCTGGGGGGATCGTGGGGGTTCTGATGCTGGAGGGGAAAACCCGAGGGGGCCCGGTCGACGGACCGGGCCCCCTCGAATTTGAAAGCGTTACACATTCGCCCGAACTGTCACACTTCTAGAAGAACACCCCGCACCGCAGCAGCACGTTCGCGTACGGCCGCGCCTCGCCCGTCCGTACGATCAGCCGCGCGCCCGCCGACAGCTCCTTGAGCCGCTCGTGGGAGACGAGGTCCAGGTCGGGGAAGCGGGCGTCGAGGAGGGCGGTGGCGGCTCGGTTGGCGCCGCGTATCTCGCTCGCCGCCGTCGCGCCCTCCACCACCAGCTCGGCCAGCAGCCCGTCCAGCACCTCCGCGAACGACGGCACCCCGGCCCGGAACGCCAGGTCCACCACCCGGGGCCCGGCCGGGATCGGCATCCCGGCGTCGCACACCAGCACCCCGTCCCCGTGCCCCAACTCGGCCAGCGCGCCGGAGAGATGGCGGTTGAGGATCCCTGCCTTCTTCACAGCGCGGCGACCTCGTCCGCCGTCGGGAAGGAGTCCTGGGCGCCCTTCCTGGTGACGGCCGCCGCCCCGACCCGGGCCGCGTACGACGCCGCGTCCGCCAGCGACGCACCCGTGCCCAGCTTCCAGGCCAGCGCCGCGGTGAAGGCGTCGCCCGCGCCCGTCGTGTCCACGGCGTCCACCTTCACGGACGGCACCCGGGTGACCCCGTCCTTGGAGGCCACCAGCGCGCCCTCCGCGCCCAGCGTCACGACCACCGAACGCGGTCCCTTCGCCAGCAGGATCCGGGCCCAGTCCTCGGGCCGCTCGCTCACACACGCGTCCCCGAGGATCACCCTCGCCTCGTGCTCGTTGACGATCAACGGGTCGCAGGCCGCCAGGACTTCGGACGGCAGCGGCCGGGGCGGCGACGGGTTCAGCACGAACCGGCTGTCGGGCGCCAGACTCCGTACGACCTCCACGACCGTCTCCAGCGGGATCTCCAGCTGTACGGACACCACCCGGGAGGCGTGGAAGAGGCAGGCGGCGGCCTGGATGTCCACCGGGAACAGCTTCCCGTTGGCCCCCGGCGACACCACGATGCTGTTGTCGCCGGACGGATCCACCGTGATCAGCGCGACCCCGGTCGGCGCCCCGCCGACCAGCACGCCCACCGTGTCGACCCCGGCCGCCCGCTGCGAGTCGAGCAGCAGCCTGCCGTACGCGTCGTCGCCGACCCGGGCCAGCAGGACCGTACTGGCACCGAGCCGGGCGGCGGCGACCGCCTGGTTGGCGCCCTTGCCGCCGGGGTGGACGGCCAGGTCGGAACCGAGGACCGTCTCGCCGGCGCCCGGCCGCCGCTCGACATCGATCACGAGGTCGGCGTTGGCCGATCCGACGACCAGCAGGTCGTAGTCGTACATGAAGTGACTCCCCACAGTGGTGACTTGGTGTGGTGACCGGTCCGCTGTCAGCCGGTGAAACCGGCCACGTTCTCCTTGGTGACCACCTTCACGGGCACCTTCACCGTCGTCTCCACCTTCTTGCCCTGAGCCGCGCGCAGCGCGTTGTCCACGGCGATTTTGCCCAACTGGCTCGGCTGCTGTGCCACGGACGCGTACAGCGTCCCCTGCTTCACCGCCGTCAGCCCGTCGGGCGTACCGTCGAAGCCTACGACCGAGACCGACTTGCCCGCCTTGGATCCGAGCGCCTTGATGGCGCCGAGGGCCATCTCGTCGTTGGCCGCGATGACGCCCTGGACGTCGGGGTGGGCCTGGAGCAGGTTCGACATCACGTCGAGGCCCTTGGTTCGGTCGAAGTCGGCGGGCTGCTGGGCGAGGACCTGGATGCCGGGATAGGCCTTCAGCCCCTTGGCGAAGCCCTCGGCCCGCTCACGCGCCGCCGAAGTACCCGCCTGGCCCTGGAGGATGACGATCTTGCCGCTGCCGCCCAGCTTCTCGGCGACGGTCTTCGCGGCGAGTTCACCACCGGCGATGTTGTCGGAGGCGACGAGGGTGTCCACGGCCGCCTTGTTGACGCCGCGGTCGACCGCGATCACCGGGATCTTCGCCTTGTCCGCGGCCTTCACGGAGTTGCCCGCCGCGTCCGAGTCCACCGGGTTGACGATGATCGCGTCGTAGTTCGAACTGGTGAAGTTCTGCAGCTGGTTGGCCTGTTGCGAGGCGTCGTTCTGCGCGTCGGTGACGGTCAGGTCCAGGCCCAGCTTCTTCGCCTCAGCCTGCGCACCGGCCCGGATCTGCACGAAGAACGGGTTGTTGAGCGTGGAGAGCGACAGACCGAGCTTGGGCTTCGACGTCGTGGAGGAGTCGTTGTGCAGGAAGGAGGTCGCGCCGACGATCGCGATGGTGACGACTGCGGCGAGGACGTACGTGGTCGCCTGCTTGCCCTTTCCGCCACCGCCACTGCCAACACCCGTACCGGCGACGGGAGTTGCCCCGGCCTTGCGGCGCACGGTGTCCAGCAGGACGGCCAGCGCGATGACGACACCGATGACGACCTGCTGCCAGAAGGCCGACACGGAAAGGAGGTTGAGGCCGTTGCGCAGCACCGCGAGGATCAGCGCGCCGATGAGCGTGCCGGACGCCTTGCCGGTGCCGCCCGCGAGGGAGGCGCCGCCGATGACGACCGCGGCGATCGCGTCCAGCTCGTAGCCGTCGGCGGCCTGCGGCTGCGCGGAGGAGAGCCGGGAGGCGAGGACGATGCCCGCGGCGGCGGCGAACACTCCGGACAGGGCGTAGATCGCGAGCTTCTGCTTGGAGACCCGCAACCCCGAGAGCCGCGCGGCCTCTTCGTTGCCGCCGATCGCGTACATGGACCGGCCGATGTACGTCCGCCCGAGGACGAAGGCGGCGATCAGCCCCATCACGATCATCACCAGGACCGGCACCGGCAGCCAGCCGCCGAGCGTGTCACCGAGGTGCGAGACCGAGTCCGGGAAGGCGATCGGGGAGCCCTGCGAGATCACCAGCGACAGCCCGCGCGCCACCGACAGCATCGCCAACGTCGCGATGAACGGCGGCAGTTTGCCGTAGGCGATGAGGAAACCGTTGACGAGACCGGCCGCGATGCCGGTGGCGATTGCCAGGACGACGGCGAGGAAGACCGGGACGCCGTGCTGGGTGGCGCTCCACGCGAGCACGGTGGCCGACAGGGCCGCCACCGAACCCACCGACAGGTCGATGCCCGCCGAGACGATCACGAAGGTGACGCCGAAGGCGAGGATGGCGGTGACGGCCGCCTGGACACCGACGTTGAGGAGGTTGTCGGTGGTGAGGAAGTCGCCGGAGAGCGCCGACATGGCGATGACGAGGACGATGAGCGCGGTCAACGCGCCGTTGTCCAGGAGCAGTCGGCGGATTCCCGAGGCGCCACTCGCGCCCGGCGTGCTCTTGAGCGTGTCAGTGGCCACGGTGGTCCTCCACAGCGGTAGTTGCTTGAGCGGTAGTCGCTTGGGTCGATGTGCTGGGTGTGCTGACGGCGAGTGCCATCACGGAGTCCTGCGTGGCCTGGTCGGCGGAGAGTTCGCCGGCGATGCGCCCCTGGGCCATGACGAGCACCCGGTCGCTCATGCCGAGGACTTCGGGCAGGTCACTGGAGATCATGAGTACGGCGGCACCGGCGGCCGTGAGTTCATTGATGAGTTGATAGATCTCGACCTTGGCGCCGACGTCGATCCCGCGCGTCGGCTCGTCGAGGATCAGCACCTTGGTGTCGGCGAGCAGCCACTTGCCGATGACGACCTTCTGCTGGTTGCCGCCGGACAACGTCCGTACCTGCTGGCCGAGTCCGGCCATCCGCACGCCCAGTTGCTCCGCGATCCGCGCGGCGGCTTCGCGCTGCCCCTTGAGGTCGACAAGACCACCCTTGGTGGCGGCCCGCATGGTGACGAGCCCGAGGTTCTCCTGCACGGACTGGTCGAGCACGAGCCCCTGCCCCTTGCGGTCCTCGGGCACGAGCCCGATCCCGGCGGTCATCGCCGCGTTGACGTCGTGCCCGCGCAGCGCGGAACCGCCGACCCTCACGGTCCCCTGGTCGTACGGGTCGGCCCCGAAGACAGCCCGTACGACTTCGGTACGACCCGCCCCGACGAGCCCGGCGATCCCGACGACCTCACCGGCCCGCACCTCGAAGCTGATGTCGTGGAAGACACCGTCCCGGGTGAGCCCCTCGACGGAGAGCAACGCGCCGCCGGTGTCGGCCCGTTCACGCGGATACTGCTGCTCGATGGACCGTCCGACCATGAGCCGTACGAGCTCGTCCTCGGGGGTGGAGGCAGGCACCTCCCCGACGGACCGCCCGTCCCGGATGACGGTGACGCGGTCCCCGAGGGCGGCGATCTCCTCCAGATGATGGGTGATGAAGACGATCCCGACGCCGTCGGCACGCAGTTGGCGCACGATGGAGAACAGCTTCTCGACCTCTTCCGAGGTGAGGACGGCGGTAGGTTCGTCCATGATCAAAACCCGCGCGTCGAGACTCAGCGCCTTGGCGATCTCGACCATCTGGAGCCGCGCGATACCGAGTTCACGCACACGGGCGCGCGGCGACACATGCACACCCACGCGCTCCAGCAGAACGGCGGCATCGGCCTCCATCCGCTTCCGGTCGATCATCCCCAGCCGACGCGGCTGCCGCCCCAGAAAAATATTCTCGGCGACCGTCAGATCGGGAACGAGGTTGAACTCCTGGTAGATGGTGGCGATCCCGAGATGCGCGGAGTCCTGCGCACTGTGGATACGCACCTCCTCGCCACCGACCACAATGCGGCCGCCGTCGGGACGGTAGGCACCGGAGAGCATCTTGATGAGGGTGCTCTTGCCGGCGCCGTTCTCACCGAGCAGCACATGGACCTCGCCCCGGCGCAGATCGAAGTCGACGCCGTCCAGCGCGACGACACCGGGGAAGGTCTTGCGGATGCCCTCGATGCGCAGCAACTCGTCGTCGTTGCTCACGACTTGCTCCTTCGAACAGTTCCAACAGTTCCAACAGTTCCGACAGGGGGTTGCGCGGGACCCGGCTCACCGCACGAGCGGCGCACGACGAGCCGGGCGGGAAGGGTGACCGACTCCGGCACCCGCCCCTCGATCCGGTCGACCAGGGCGCGGACGGCGGCCCGCCCCAACTCGGGCGTCGGCTGGGCGATCGCGGTGATCGGCGGATCGGTGTGCACGAACCACCGGATGTCGTCGAACGCGGCCAACGCGAGGTCCTCGGGAACCCGCAGCCCACGCGCGCGTACGGCGTCCAGGGCGCCGAGCGCCATCAGGTTGTCGGTGGCGAAGACGACCTCGGGCGGCTCGGGCAGATCGAGGAAGCCCTCGGTGACCTGCCGCCCGCTCTCGGCCTGGAAGTCGCCCTGCCCGATGTAGGCGTCGGGGAGCGGAATCCCGTACTCGGCGAGCGCGTCCCGGAAGGCGGCGACGCGCTCACTGCCGGTGGTCGTGGCGGCGGGGCCCGCGATGATGGCGAGCCTGCGATGCCCGAGCCCGTGCAGATGCGCGACGAGATCCCGGATGGCGGCCCGCCCGTCGGCCCGCACGACGGGCACGTCCAGCCCCGGGATCCACCGGTCGACGAACACCATGGGGGTGCCTGCGCGGGCGGCGTCCAGCATGCCGGGGGAGCCGCCGTCGGTGGGAGAGAGGAGCAGTCCGTCGATACGGCGGTCCAGCAGCGTCCGTACGTGGTGGTCCTGGAGTTCGGGCCGCTCGTCGGCGTTACCGATGATCACGCTGTAACCGAGCGCGCGGGCCTCCTCCTCGACGGAGCGGGCCAACTCGGTGAAGTAAGGGTTCAGCACGTCGCTGATGACCAGCCCGAGGGTGCGGGTCTGATCGGTGCGCAGCGACCGGGCGACGGCGTTCGGACGGTAGTCCAGCGCCTCTACGGCGGTCCGCACACGCGTGCGTGCGTCGTCACTGACCGACGGATGGTCGTTCAGGACCCGCGACACCGTGGCCACGGAAACCCCGGCCTCGGCAGCGACGTCCTTGATGCTCGCCATCGCCGTTCCACCTCCTCGTGGAATCGATTACACGGAGGATTGGAATCGATTACATGCGAGTTAACAAGGGGGTGTGACCGGATCGTGATGAAGGGGGTCGGACCGGTTCGCGGGGTGGGTGTGCTGGGTGGTGGCGGTGCGCGAGGATCCTCGGCGTCGGGAGGGGTGCGGCTTGGAAAGTGTGACACTCGGTGCTGAAGTGTCACACTTTTGTGGAGAGGGTCCCGGTGGTCGCCTCAAGTCGAGGCGAGCTCGCACCACACGAGTTTCCCCGGATTGCCGTTCCGGGACAGCGGCTGCCAGCCCCACTGGTCGGCGCAGGCCCGGACCAGCGCGAGGCCGCGCCCGTCCTCCGCCTCGCCGAGTTCCTCCAACGCCCTTGGCGGCTCCGGCGGTTGGGGGTCGGTGTCCCAGGCCCCGAGTCGCAACACCCCCGCGGACCAGCCCACCCGCAGCGCGGCGGACCCTTTCGTGTGCTGTACGGCGTTGGCGATCAGCTCCGTAGCGAGCAGCTCGGCGGTGTCCGCCAGCCGGATCAGGCCGTGCATGGTGAGGATCAGCCGGAGGGTGCGGCGGCTGACGGTGACGGCGCGCAGGTCGTTCGGGACGTGAAGACAGTACTCCCAGGGTGCGGGCGGGTTTTCGGGCATGCGTCAACTCCGGTTCGGCGGTGGGGACTTCGGAGGACTGCGGGATGTCGCGGGCGGTGGCAGTGCCACAGCCGTCGTGGCAGGACGGAGTGGTGCGCTTCCGGTGTCCCGGGTTTTCCGTAGCGTGTGCGTCGCGTCACTGACGGTAGGTCTTATTCTTCATGTTCTGCAAGCGGGTCGCGTAATCTAACCCCGAACGAGTCGCGCCCACAGGCGTGTTGAGCCAAGGAGCAGTCGATGGCGCTGAGGCGCGAACCAACAGCACGTCAGATGCGCCTGGCGGTCGAACTCCGCAGACTCCGCGACGCGGCGGGCCTCGCCGCCCGCGACGCGGCGGCGCTGCTCGGAGTGAGCCCCGTCCAGATCAGCCATATCGAATCCGCTCTTGCGGGCGTGAGCGAGAAGCGTCTGCGCCGCCTTGCGTCCCACTACGTATGCACGGACGAGGCGTTCGTCGATGCCCTGGTCGCCCTCGCGACCGACCGGACGCGCGGTTGGTGGGAGGAGTACCGAGGGGCACTACCCACCCCTTTCCTCGACCTCGCCGAACTGGAGCACCATGCCACGTTCCTGCGAGAGGTCCAGTTCCTGTTCATCCCTGGCCCGCTTCAGACAGAGGGCTACGCTCGCGCCGTCTACGCCTACCGCGTCCCGGAACTCCCGGACGAGGAACTTGAGTCGCGCGTCCGTCATCGGATGCAGCGCAAGGTAATCCTCGAAGGCCCCAACCCCACCCCGTACGAGGTGGTCGTCCACGAGGCGGCGCTGCGCATCATGGTGGGAAATCGCGCCGCCTCACGAGTCCAGCTCGCCCGTCTTGTCGAACTTTCCGAAGCCGACCACGTCACCGTGCGCGTCATCCCCTTCGAAATGGAGGAGTTCGCCGGCGCTGCGAGCGCCATGACTTATGCGGGAGGCCTCGTGCCCAAGCTGGACACCGTTGTACGCGATGCGCCCCACGGCGCGGCCTTCATCGACTCCGAAGCCCAACTGGGCGCCTTTCGAACGCTTTTCCGTAAAGTGGAGACTGCATCGCTCGACCCTGAACGGTCGCGCGACTTTATCCACAAGTTGGCGAAGGAGCTGTGAGGCACCCCATGGGCACCCCCGACAACTGGAGGAAGTCGTCCTACTCGGGCCCCGGTGACGGAGACTCCTGCGTGGAGATCGCCAACCGCCCCACCCGCACAGCCATACGCGACTCCAAGACCCCGGCCCGAGCCACCCTCACCTTCCCGGCCCCCGCCTTCACCGCCTTCGTCGAAGCTCTGAAACGGCAACCTCACCCCTGACTTCCAGGACCGCTGTCCGACTCAGTCCAAGGACGACAACGCACTCGCTATCAGGGAACGCGCCGTTGCTCCCCTCACGGCCCCCTGAGAGAGCCGTTCAAAGGCTCGGGTGTACAGCTCCACCTGGCTCGGCTGCGTGAGCGCGGAAGCGGCGTCCAGTGTGTCCGCGTGCACCCTGGTGTCGTCGAAGATCGTGAAGGTCGGCATGGGCCACACAGTCCGTTGCGCCGAAAACGGAACGATGCCCACCGCGACGTTCTGGAGATCCATGACCCCGAGCAGATGGCCGAGTTGCGCCGCCATGGTCTCGGCGCTGCAGAGCCGGTATCGCAACACCGACTCTTCCAGTACGAACGAGAACCGCCGGGAGCCGTTGCCCAGCACGGAGTTACGCCTCATGCGGGCCGCCACCGCAGCACTCACGTCGTCCGGGGTCCCCCGGAAGTCCGCGATGGAGGACAAGAGTGCGGTGGCGTATCCGGGTGTCTGAAGGAATCCGGGGACGACGTCGGACACGTAGACGCGGAACTTCCTGGTCTGTTGGTACAGGTCGACCACGGACTCCTGCAGGAGACGGAGACCGCTGCGCTGGAGTCGCCTCCACTGCACATGGGCGTCGGCGGACTGCCTGTTCGCCGCGATCAGATCGGGCGCCTGATCTTCAGCGGCGCAGGCTCGACACCACGCTGTGATGTCCGCGTCGGAGGGAGGGGTCCTGGCGTTCTCGATCCGGGACGACTTCGACTCCGACCAGCCGCACCTGACAGCCAGCTCCCGGCCGCTGATCCCGGCATCCTTCCGCATCTCACGCAGCTGGCCGGCGAGGCCTTCGCGTGCCTTCTGGACATTGGAAGAGGGATGCGGGGGCATGGAACTGGCTTTCGTCAGATCTTGTACAGGTGGTGCGGTGTCGCGCGCTCCCAGACTGTCTCGAAGGCGGTCGAGCACAGTTTCACGGCCTCCGGGTCTGCCGTGAACTCATCCTCGACCACCGCTCCGTCACCAGAGAAGTGGTGTACGCGGAGCAGTGCCCCATCGAACAGCCAGAAGTCGTTTCCGGGAAGGGGGATGTTCGTGGCCCGTCGTCGCGGCAGCCACCGAACCTCCTCACCCGCCGTGACGTTGGCCTGAGTGACGTAGTGCTCCCAGCGGATGTAGTCCGATGCGGGTTCGGAGACCACCCGTGCCCGGCGGATCGTGATGCCGCGGGCAGTCGCGTCCGTGATCGACTGGTAGAAGGGATGCCACCAGGCGTCACGATCCGCCCAGTTGATCCGCTCACCCCGCTTCCACGCCTCGAACCGGTCCGTCGAGGCGTAGGAGTCGCGCAGCTCCAGGTGGAAGGCTGACCGCTCGCAACGGCCAAGCAGCTCAGCGAAGCTGGGCACGCTCGACGGCATCGCACGCCTCCCTGATCATCGGGATCATCCGAGCCGGAATCCTGACGATGGCCTCACTGACCGGCACCCGGCCCTTCGCGGGGCTGCTTGTCTCGCACTCCGCCTGGGTCTTGGCGTTCGGCTTCCACCCCTGCAACAAGATCTCCTGCGCTTCCGCGTCCGCCCACACCGTGGGGCAGTGGTCCAGGTCGGTGTCGGGGTCGATTCCAACGAACTCTACGGCCATGGTCGGCTCCTGGGTTCGAGTGCTTGCTGAGACTTGCACCAGCCTCACTGAACTGCGGATACAGCGTCAATAGCGCTGTCAGCCATGCCAATTGACATGCAAGTCGGTGCAAGTTCGTGGAGTGTCACGCCCATGACTTCCTACGGTCGTCTCCTCCACCCGGAACGGCATTCGGCATTGGAGGAACACCATGCAGACCGAAACGCGGACGGCAGCTCACCGTCCTTGGGGTCTTCGCCGACTCGGGCCGTACCCGAACACAGTGAAGATGCCGTTCACCACGGTCATGGTCGATCCGGACACACAGGTCGGCATCTTCCATGACGCCGACGGCCAGGTCGTCGAGATGGGCAAGCACGGCACCAGTTCCGCCACCTCGACGACCACCGTCACCAACCTGGACTCGCGCAACGACCAGGGTTCCGACCAGGATTCACAGCAGGACTGACACGCATGACCGAGACCGACGGGCCCGTCCTCGTGGCCACCGAACCGCTCGACCTGACCGCCGACATGGTGATCGCCGAACTCAACCGCAAGGGTGTTGAAGTGGTCCGCTTCAACCCTGCCGACATCGGCACCGACTTGGCGGTATCGGCCCGGTTCGGTGGCCTCCCGGCCCCCGTGGTCGGGCAGCTCCGCACCCAGTCGAGAACCGTCGCCCTGGAGCACGCACGGGCGGTGTACTGGCGTCGCCCCGGCTGGCCAACCTTCGCGCACCTGGAGGCCGCGGACGCCCGTTACGCCGCCGCGCAGGTGCGTTATGGGCTCGGCGGCATTCTGTACGCCCTCGACGGTCCCCTGTGGGTGAACCACCCCCTCCGGGACGCGGCTGCCGACTACAAGCCCGCCCAACTCGCCGTCGCCCAGCGACTGGGGCTGACCGTCCCACCCACCTTGGTCACCAACGACCCTCACAAAGCACGCCAGTTCATCGCGGCGCACGGTCCGGTCGTCGCCAAGACGCTGCGATGGACGCCGTACGAGCGTGACGGGGTCCCCATGACCTCGTGGGCGGAGCCGGTGGTCACCGACGAGATCGACAACACCCTTCGCACTGCCCCTCACCTGTTCCAGGTCCGTGTCGAGAAGGTCGCCGACCTACGGGTGTTGGTCGTCGGCCGCCGCGTCTTCGGCGTCCGGATCGACTCCGGCCTGTTGGACTGGCGCACGGATTACGACGCGCTCTCGTACGCCGTCGTCGGTCTCCCCGGACGCTTGGTGAAGGCGCTGCACGATGTCCTGGACCACTTCGGACTCGCCTCCGGATCCTTCGACATTGCTGTGGACGGCGACGGTGAATTCCACTGGCTGGAGCTGAACCCGAACGGCCAATGGGGCTGGCTGGAGGAGAAGACCGGCCTGGAGATGGCCGCCGCATTCGCAGATCTGCTGATCCGAGGAGAACCTGATGGACACCGCCCCTGAGCGCCGTGCGCTCGCCGACCGGCTGACAGTGTCCGGTGTGCTGCGGCCGGAGTCGCCGTGGCGGCCGGCCGTCGAAGCGGTACCGCGCGAACTCTTCCTGAATCCAGGGGTGTTCCTGCCGGCCGACGGCGGACTCTGGCAGCCGGTGACCGCGCTCGGCACGCCACCGGAGGAGTGGTCCCGGATCGCCTACCGCGACGAGTCGCTGGTCACACAGCTCGACGGCCATCTCACCGCCGACCAGTCAACCGGACCCGTGACCGGCGTCCCCACGTCGTCCTCCACCACGCCCACCACAGTCATCGGCATGCTCGAACAACTCGACGTCGCCGACGACGATTCCGTCCTCGAAATCGGCACCGGTACCGGCTACTCCGGCGCCCTCATGTGCCACCGCCTCGGCGAGGACAACGTGACCACGGTCGAGGTCGACCCCCAAGTGGCCGCCCGCGCGGATGCGGCTCTGGAAGTGGCCGGGCACTCCACGTGGACGGTCACCGGTGACGGATTGCTCGGCCACCCGACCCGAGCACCCTATGACCGGGTCATCGCCACCTGCGCGGTACGGCGCATCCCGTACACCTGGGTACGCCAGACCAGGCCCGGCGGGATCATCCTCGCCACGGTCGGCTCCTGGCTGTACGGCACGGGCCTCGCCAAGGTCCGCGTGAACGACGGCGGTTCGGCAGAGGGACAGATCATCGGCCGCTCCTCCTTCATGCACGCTCGTGCACAGGCCCTGCCCCCGTTGGCCGGTGACTTGTCGGCCCGCACCGCCTACGCGGACGCCGAGCGCCCCACCAAGACATCGCCCCTGCTGCTGGAGGAGTGGATGCCTGGCTTCCTGGCCCAACTCGCCGTTCCTGGCGCACAATTCGTACGTGCGACGGCCGGTGACGGCATCGAGAACCTCTATCTCCTCGACGCCGAGCGGGAGTCGTTCGCCGCGTTCACCGAGGACACCGAGGGCTGGACGGTCCGCCAGGGCGGCCCCATGGCTCTGTGGGACGCGGTCGAGGAGACTCTGGCCGCCTGGCAGAACGCCGGCAGCCCCGACATCGCGAGCGTCCGCCTCCACATCACCAAAGAGGCGCACACCTACTGGATCGGCGACCAGCAAGCCCTCCGGTGGGAGCACCCCCTCCGCCGCCTCCCCTGAGCGCTGTCACACCCTCCCGGTACGGTCGACCCATGTCCAACCAGCCGACGAATCCGGGGAACCCCACAGGCGAGCGGCACCTCGCCGTCCTCGAAGGTGTCCTGGAGCGGATCACCTACGCCAACGAGGACAACGGCTACACGGTCGCCCGTGTCGACACCGGCCGCGGCGGCGGCGATCTCCTCACCGTCGTAGGCTCACTCCTCGGTGCCCAGGCCGGTGAGTCCCTGCGGATGGAGGGGCGTTGGGGGTCGCACCCGCAGTACGGCAAGCAGTTCACCGTGGAGAACTACACGACGGTCCTCCCCGCCACCATCCAGGGCATCCGCCGCTACCTCGGCTCCGGCCTCGTCAAGGGCATCGGACCCGTCTTCGCCGACCGCATCACCCAGCACTTCGGCATGGACACCCTCCAGATCATCGAGGAGGAGCCCAAGCGCCTCATCGAGGTCCCGGGGCTCGGGCCCAAGCGGACCAAGAAGATCACCGAGGCCTGGGAGGAACAGAAGGCGATCAAGGAGGTCATGCTCTTCCTCCAGACCGTCGAGGTGTCGACCTCGATCGCGGTGCGGATCTACAAGAAGTACGGCGACGCGTCCATCTCCGTCGTCAAGAATCAGCCCTACCGCCTCGCCTCCGACGTCTGGGGCATCGGCTTCCTCACCGCCGACAAGATCGCCCAGTCCGTCGGGATTCCCCACGACAGTCCGGAGCGCGTCAAGGCGGGGCTCCAGTACGCCCTCTCCCAGGCCACCGACCAGGGCAACTGCTATCTCCCCGAGGAGCGGCTCATCGCCGACGCGGTGAAGCTGTTGCAGGTCGACACCGGTCTCGTCATCGAGTGCCTCGCCGAACTCGCCCTCCCGGACGAGGAGTCGGGGGGCGATCCCGGTGTCGTACGCGAAAAGGTCCCCGGCCCGGACGGCGACTCCGAACCCGTCACCGCCGTCTACCTCGTCCCCTTCCACCGCGCCGAACTCTCCCTCGCCGCCCAGCTCCGCCGCCTGCTGCACACGACCGCGGACCGTATGCCCGGCTTCCACGACGTGGCCTGGGACAAGGCGTTGGACTGGCTGAAGGGCAAGACGGGCGTGGAGCTCGCACCCGAGCAAGAAGCCGCCGTCCGGCTCGCGTTGACCAAGAAGGTCGCCGTACTCACCGGTGGGCCCGGCTGCGGGAAGTCCTTCACGGTTCGCTCGATCGTCGAACTCGCCCGCGCCAAGAAGGCCAAGGTCGTCCTCGCCGCCCCAACCGGCCGTGCCGCCAAGCGACTTGCCGAACTCACCGGCGCCGACGCCTCAACCGTCCACCGGCTGCTGGAGCTGAAGCCCGGGGGCGATGCCGCCTACGACAAGGACCGGCCCCTGGACGCCGATCTGGTCGTGGTCGACGAGGCCTCCATGCTCGACCTCCTCCTCGCCAACAAGCTCGTCAAGGCCGTGCCCCCGGGCGCCCATCTCCTCTTCGTCGGCGATGTGGACCAACTCCCCAGCGTCGGCGCCGGTGAGGTGCTGCGGGACATGCTGGCCGAGGGTGGTCCGATCCCCGCCGTGCGTCTCACGCGCGTGTTCCGGCAGGCCCAGCAGTCCGGCGTGATCACCAACGCGCACCGGATCAACTCCGGGCAGCATCCGGTCACCGACGGCATGAAGGACTTCTTCCTCTTCGTCGAGGACGACACGGAGGAGGTCGGCCGGCTCACCGTGGACGTGGTGGCGCGCCGAATTCCGGCCAAGTTCGGGCTCGACCCGCGCCGCGACGTGCAGGTGCTCGCGCCCATGCACCGGGGACCGGCGGGCGCGGGCAATCTCAACGGGCTGTTGCAGCAGGCGATCACGCCCGGCCGGCCCGACCTCGCCGAGAGGCGGTTCGGCGGCCGGGTCTTCCGGGTCGGCGACAAGGTCACCCAGATCCGCAACAACTACGAGAAGGGCGAGAACGGCGTCTTCAACGGCACGGTCGGCGTCGTCACCTCACTCGACCCGGTGGACCAGCGCCTCACCGTGCTGACGGACGAGGACGAGGAGGTTCCGTACGAATTCGATGAACTGGACGAGTTGGCGCACGCGTATGCGGTGACAATTCACCGTTCGCAGGGGAGTGAATATCCGGCCGTCGTGATCCCGGTCACCACGAGCGCGTGGACGATGCTTCAGCGGAACCTGCTGTATACGGCCGTGACCCGGGCCAAACAGCTGGTCGTGCTGGTCGGATCGCGCAAGGCGATCGGACAGGCCGTGCGTACGGTGTCGGCGGGGCGGCGCTGCACGGCACTGGACTTCCGACTGACCGTAAAAAATGATCGATCAAATGAGTCGTGAAGGTCACACAGCACTTCCAGATGCCGGGGTGGAGGGGGCAGGATGAGGAGGTTGGCGGCACTGAGTGCCGCCAATAGGCCCAATGGTCGACCCCGAGTGCACTCTCCTGCGCCAAATGGGGGATGGTAGAGACAGTCAGGGCAACCTCGAAGAAGAGGCACAACGTCGGTGAGGGATGACGTGAGCGACAACTCTGTAGTACTGCGGTTCGGCGACGGCGAGTACACCTACCCGGTGATCGACAGCACCGTCGGCGACAAGGGCTTCGACATCGGGAAGCTCCGTGCCCAGACCGGTCTGGTGACGCTGGACAGCGGTTATGGGAACACCGCCGCCTATAAATCCGCCATCACCTACCTCGACGGTGAGCAGGGCATCCTCCGGTACCGCGGCTACCCGATCGAGCAGCTGGCCGAGCGCTCCACGTTCGTGGAGGTCGCCTACCTGCTCATCAACGGCGAGCTGCCTACCGTCGACGAGCTCACCGTGTTCAAGAACGACATCACGCAGCACACCCTGCTGCACGAGGACGTCAAGAACTTCTACAAGGGCTTCCCGCGCGACGCCCACCCGATGGCGATGCTGTCGTCGGTCGTCTCGGCGCTGTCCACCTTCTACCAGGACAGCCACAACCCGTTCGACGAGAAGCAGCGCAACCTCTCCACGATCCGGCTGCTCGCCAAGCTTCCGACGATCGCGGCGTACGCGTACAAGAAGTCGATCGGCCACCCGTTCGTCTACCCGCGCAACGACCTCGGCTACGTCGAGAACTTCCTGCGCATGACCTTCTCGGTCCCCGCCCAGGAGTACGACCTCGACCCGGTCGTCGTCTCCGCGCTCGACAAGCTGCTCATCCTGCACGCGGACCACGAGCAGAACTGTTCGACCTCCACGGTCCGCCTCGTCGGCTCCTCGCAGGCCAACATGTTCGCCTCGATCTCGGCCGGCATCAACGCGCTGTGGGGCCCGCTGCACGGCGGTGCCAACCAGTCGGTCCTGGAGATGCTGGAGGGCATCCAGGCCAACGGCGGCGATGTCGACTCCTTCATCCGCAAGGTGAAGAACAAGGAGGACGGCGTCCGCCTGATGGGCTTCGGCCACCGGGTGTACAAGTCCTTCGACCCGCGCGCCAAGATCATCAAGGCCGCCGCGCACGACGTCCTCTCGGCCCTCGGCAAGTCCGACGAGCTGCTGGACATCGCGCTCAAGCTCGAAGGGCACGCGCTGTCCGACGACTACTTCGTCTCGCGCAACCTCTACCCGAACGTCGACTTCTACACCGGCCTGATCTACCGGGCCATGGGCTTCCCGGCCGAGATGTTCACGGTCCTGTTCGCCCTGGGCCGCCTCCCGGGCTGGATCGCCCAGTGGCACGAGATGATCAAGGAGCCCGGATCTCGTATCGGGCGCCCGCGTCAGATCTACACGGGTGTTGTCGAGCGGGACTTCGTGCCGGTCGAGGGTCGCTGAAGCGAACAGCTCCGCTGG
This sequence comes from Streptomyces sp. STR69, assembly GCF_024519455.1. GTDB lineage: Bacteria > Actinomycetota > Actinomycetes > Streptomycetales > Streptomycetaceae > Streptomyces. The sequence continues at coordinate 128,758 of NZ_JALJRY010000006.1, forward strand.
GTCCGTTGTGCGTTTGCTGCGGGCCCAGCGGGGGCTGGTCGCGCAGTTCCCCGCGCCCCTAAAGCCCAAAACGCCGGTGTTGCAGCAGCCGCCTCTTTGACTCCCTCGCCTCACGTCGGCGAGTGAGCCGAAGGGTCGAGCACGATCGGGCTCTCGACACAGGCTTCTGCGCCCCGGAGGCGAACCGAGCCTTAAAAAGAGGTGGGAAGAAGGCGCCCTGCCGACGGTCCCCCCACGGGCCGGCGTACAGGGCGCCTTCCCATGTCCCGGTGCGGATTCCCCCCACGGGATCCGGCCGGGCGCCTGTGAGAACCAGCGCCTGAATCGCTGTCGTGCCGAAGCCCGATGAAACTGGGCTTCGTTGAACTGAGCAGAACGAGCAAAACTCCTCGTACTACTGGGTGGAACCAGTGATGTGTGCGATCTGCCGGGACACCGCACGACGGGAGGGCCGCTCAAAGCTCCCCGGTGTACGTGTCCCGGCAACGCATCTCTGAGGAAGTCCCCCAAGACATCCTCAGATGCCAGTTCGCGCCCCCCAAGACGCTTACTGACATCGTCAACTTAGACCTTCGAACCCCTTCGATGGTTACGTTCACATCACTGTGATCTGCGTCTCTTGCATATGTCCGTTAGATGCGCAAGAGCCCCGATGTCGCGGTCGGGACCCCAGCGTAAGGATGATGCGCGAGGCTTGTGAAGAGCTTATGTGAGGCCGTCGTCGGTCTCTAGAGGGACTCTTACTTCAGCTTCCCGTAACTCCCGGTAACTTTGCGGAACTTCAGCGAAATGTCCTAAGTCGCAGGCTGTTGGAGACCACGAACGCCGAGGAGAAGGCCATCGCGGCCCCCGCGATCATGGGGTTCAGCATGCCCGCGGCGGCCAGCGGAAGCGCCGCCACATTGTATCCAAAGGCCCATACGAGATTGCCCTTGATGGTGCCGAGCGTCCTCCGGGACAGCCGGATCGCGTCCGCGGCCACCCGCAGGTCCCCGCGCACCAGCGTCAGATCGCTCGCCTCGATCGCCGCGTCCGTCCCGGTGCCCATCGCGAGCCCCAGGTCGGCGGCGGCGAGCGCGGCGGCGTCGTTGACCCCGTCGCCCACCATCGCGACGGTCCGCCCCTCGCCCTGCAGCCGTCGTACGACGTCGACTTTGTCCTCGGGCAGCACCTCGGCGATGACGTCCCCGGGGGAGATCCCGACGGCGGCGGCCACGGCGTCCGCCACCGCGCGGTTGTCGCCGGTCAGCAGCACCGGGGTGAGCCCGAGGGCCCGCAGCTCGCGCACGGCCTCGGCGCTGGTCTCCTTGACCGCGTCCGCGACCGCGACGACCCCGCGCGCCACTCCGTCCCAGCCGACCACCACGGCCGTACGACCGCGGCTCTCGGCCTCGGAGGCGGCTCGGGCCAACTCCTCGGGGAGGGTGTCGTAGAGGCGCCCCACGGCCACCTCACGGCCCTCCACGCACCCGCGCACGCCACGCCCCGGCACGTTCTCGAAGTGCTCGGCCGACGGCAGCGGGCCCACCCGCTCCTCCGCGCCCGCCGCGACGGCCCGCGCGACGGGGTGCTCGGAGGCGTGCTCCAGGGCGCCCGCGAGCCGCAGCAACTCGTGCTCGTCGGTGCCTTCGGCCACGTGGACCTCCTGGAGGGTCATGCGGCCGGTGGTGATCGTGCCGGTCTTGTCGAGGACGACGGTGTCGACGCGGCGGGTGGACTCCAGGACCTCGGGGCCCTTGATCAGGATGCCCAGTTGGGCGCCGCGGCCGGTGCCGACCATGAGGGCCGTCGGGGTGGCCAGGCCCAGTGCGCACGGGCAGGCGATGATCAGCACGGCGACAGCCGCGGTGAACGCGGCGGCCGTGTCGCCGGTGACCGCGAGCCACACTCCGAAGGTGCCGAGCGCGATCAGCAGCACCACCGGCACGAAGATCCCGGAGATCCGGTCGGCGAGCCGCTGCACCTCGGCCTTGCCGTTCTGCGCGTCCTCCACCAGCCGCGCCATGCGCGCGAGTTGGGTGTCCGAACCGACCCGGCTCGCCGCTACGACCAGTCGCCCGCCGGCGTTGACCGTCGCGCCGGTGACCGTGTCACCCGGTGCCACGTCCACCGGTACCGATTCGCCGGTCAGCATCGACGCGTCGACCGCCGAGACGCCCTCGACGACGGTGCCGTCGGTCGCGATCTTCTCCCCGGGCCGTACGACGAAACGGTCCCCGACCGCCAACTCGCCGACCGGGAGCCGTACTTCACGACCGTCCCGCAGGACCGCGACGTCCTTGGCGCCCAACTCCATGAGCGCGCGCAGGGCCGCGCCCGCCCGCCGCTTGGAGCGGGCCTCCAGATAGCGGCCCAGCAGGATCAACGCGACGACTCCGGCGGCCACTTCGAGGTAGATCGTCGAGGCGCCGTCCGTGCGCGAGACGGTGAGACGGAACTCGTCGTGCATGCCGGCCATGCCCGCGTCGCCCCAGAACAGCGCCCACAGCGACCAGCCGAACGCGGCCAGCGTGCCGACCGAGACGAGGGTGTCCATGGTGGCGGCGCCGTGCCGGGCGTTGGTGAACGCGGCCTTGTGGAACGGGAGTCCGCCCCAGACGACGACCGGTGCGGCGAGGGTGAGCGCGAGCCACTGCCAGTTGTCGAACTGCAGGGCCGGGACCATCGAGAGCAGCACGACGGGCAGCGCGAGGACGGCGGAGACGGTCAACCGCTCGCGCAGGGAGGCGAGTTCGGGATCGTCGCCATGGGGCTGTGGCTCCGGCTGCGGCGGTGCGGGTTCCTCGGCGGTGTACCCGGTCTTCACCACGGTCGCGATGAGGTCGGCGACCTGGATGCCCGCCGGGTAGCTGACTTTCGCCTTCTCCGTCGCGTAGTTGACGGTGGCGCTGACGCCGTCCATGCGGTTGAGCTTCTTCTCGACGCGGGCCGCGCAGGAGGCGCAGGTCATCCCGCCGATGAGCAGCTCGACCTCGGCCGCTTCGGGGGCGGGGGCCATGGGTGTGTCTGTGGTGGTGCCGATCGCGGTGGTGCTGGTCATGTCCGGACTCCAGACATCGGACCGGACCGCACGGAGCCAGTATCAGCTGGTCGGCACGGCCCGGTCGGAGAGAACAAGAAGTTTGGTGCCGGTGCTGATTCAGGCCTGGCCGACGAGCTCGAAGCCGGCCTCGTCGACGGCCGCGCGGACGGCCTCGGCGTCGAGCGGGGCGGTGGATACGACGGTGACCTCGCCGGTCGACGCGACGGCCTTCACCGAGCTGACGCCGGGCAGCTCGGAGATCTCGCCGGAGACGGAGCCCTCGCAGTGTCCGCAGCTCATCCCGCTCACCTTGTAGACGGTGGTGACGGAACCCTGGGTGTCGGTCTGGGCGCTCATGTCGTTCTCCTCATGGAGGCGTGTGGAGGCAGCTGGGGTCGGAGTGGCCCACGGTGGCTTGCTCTGGAGTCCAGGGTATACCCCTAGGGGGTATTTCTCCAAGAGGGATCGCGGCGGGCCAGCGACCTCACCCAGCCGATGCCGAGCAGTGCCACGAGTGCCATCCCGCCCAGCGAGAACATCGTGAAGAGGTGCTCCTGCTGGTCGGTCGGCCGGGGGATGAACCCCTGGGCGAACAAGTGCCGGTCCAGGCCCGCGCCCGACAGCCGTGCCACCAGCCAGATCGCGATGCCGTGGGTCGAGTCCCACAGGGCGTGCAGCACCGAGACGCCGAGATACGTTCCGACGACCGGGCCGGTGAAGTGGAAGCGGCCGTTCAGCTGTCGGTAGGAGAGCAGGACCGCACCCGCGACCGCCGTCCACAGGCCGTGCCCGAAGGGGGCGAGGACCCCGCGCAGGATCTCGGTCTCCAGGAGTGCCCGCAGATCGATGCCCTTGGTGGAGACGGCCGCGTTGAAGGCGTACCCGGCGCTCTCCAGGGCCGCGAAACCGAAGCCGACCGTCGCGCCGAGCACCAGTCCCGCGCGGATCCCGTGCAGCCGGGGCTGCCGGCGCAGCACGAACATCAGCGCCCCGAGCTTCGCGGCCTCCTCGATCAGCCCGACGCCGACGAACATCCCCAGGGAGGGATGCAGCAGGTAGTACTCCATCACCGAGGCGCCCAGCACCCCGAGCGTGCCACCGGTCAGGAAGCAGCCCAGGATCACGCTGACGCCCAGATCGCGCCCGTGCCGCTCGTACGCCCACAGGACGAAGGTCACCGGCACCAGGAAGCTGCCGAGCAGGATCAGCGTCGGCAGCAGCGTGGTGTTCCGCGTCGTGTACGTGACCAGCGCGGTCAGGGCCCACAGCGCCAGCCCGCCGCCCAGACAGTGCTTCCACAGGCCGGTGCGGATCTGGGGGTACGTGGGTGGCGGCTGCTGCGGCCCGGGGATACGGGCCCGGGGCGCGCCCGGCGGCGGAGAGTAGGTCACGGCAAATCCCCTCGTACTTCTACAGGGCAGATTTACCGGCACTTTATGGTAGATACGCCTCATGTCGCAGTCCGGGAAGCTCGTCCCGATCAGGGCCGTCGCCGTACCGGCACCCCTGCCGGCCTACGGGACCGGCCGGTGGCTCCCGGTCCCGCTGGTCGTCTTCGAGATCCTGCCGGGCATCCTCGTAGGGCCGGACGTACTCGGCCGGGCGGGCGACGGACAGGTGATCGACACCCTGTCCGACCTCGGTGCGTGAACGGTTCGGTCCGGGCGGAGGAGGAGAAGACCCACCTAGGGGCGCGACCAACCACAACGCACCCCCGGACGAAAACGGCGATGGGAGCCTGAATGAAAGCGGTGGTGTTCGAGCAATACGGTGACCCCGCCGACGTACGAGACGTACCCGACCCCCACCCCGCAGCCCACGGAGTGACAGTCCGGGTCCGGGCCACCGGCCTCTGCCGCAGCGACTGGCACGGCTGGCAGGGCCACGACCCCGACATCACGCTCCCGCACGTACCGGGCCACGAACTCGCAGGTGTCGTGGAGGAGGTCGGCGCCCGGGTGACCGGCTGGCGCCCCGGCGACCGAGTCACCGTCCCGTTCGTGTGCGCCTGCGGAACCTGCGAGGCATGCGCGGCCGGCGACCAGCAGGTCTGCGCGCGGCAGACCCAGCCCGGCTTCACGCACTGGGGCTCCTTCGCCCAGTACGTGGCACTGGACCACGCCGACGTGAACCTGGTCGCGATCCCCGACGGGATGTCCTTCGCGACGGCGGCCTCGCTCGGCTGCCGGTTCGCGACGGCGTTCCGCGCGGTGGTGCAGCGGGGCAGGGTCGCAGCGGGGGAGTGGGTCGCGGTGCACGGCTGCGGCGGGGTCGGCCTGTCGGCGGTGATGATCGCGGCGGCCTCGGGCGCGAGGGTCGTCGCCGTCGACATCTCGCCCCAAGCACTGGACCTGGCAAGGAAGTTCGGGGCGGCGGAGTGCGTGGACGGCGCGAGCACCCCGGACACGGCGGCGGCGGTCCGTGAGCTGACGGGCGGCGGCGCCCACCTCTCCCTGGACGCCCTGGGCTCACCGGCGACCTGCGCCGCCTCGGTGAACGGCCTGCGCCGCCGGGGCCGCCACATCCAGGTGGGCCTGCTCCCCTCTCCCTCCGGTACGACCCCGGTCCCGATGGCCCGTGCGATCGGCCTGGAACTCGAACTCCTCGGCAGCCACGGCATGGCGGCCCACACCTACCCGCCCATGCTGGAACTGGTCCGGTCCGGAGTTCTCCGCCCCGACCTCCTGACCACCTCCACGATCACTCTGGACGAGACCCCGGCCGCCCTCGCGGCGATGGGCACGGCACCCGGGGCGGGGGTGACGGTCATCGAGCCGTGGCGGTGAGGGCGGCCCACTCGTGGTCGAGGATCGCCATGAGCACGTCGTCGACCCACTCCCCGTCCCGCAACTGGGCCTCGCGCCGCACACCTTCGACCACGAACCCGACCTTCTCGTACACCCGCCGGGCCCGGTGGTTGTGGCCGTAGACCTCCAACTGGATCCGGTGCAGGCCGAGTTGCTCGAAGGCGTAGCCGACGATCAGGCGGGTCGCCTCCGTGCCGATGCCCCGGCCGCGGCCCCGGGGGCCGATGAGGGTGCGGAAGGTGCAGCTGCGGGCGGTGGGATCCCACTCGTGGAGGACGACCTCGCCGAGGAGTTCACCGGTGGCGGGGTCGGTCACGGCGAGGTCGAGGCGGTCGGGTTGGTCGGCCCGGGTCGCGTACCAGGACCGCAGCCGCTCCGGTGTCAGCTCGGTCGACGGCTCGAAGGTGTAGTGGACGATCTCCGGGTCCTGGATCAACTCCCGGATGCCGTCGGCGTCGGACTCGGTGAACGGGCGGAGGACGGTCTTCTCGCCGGTGAGGACGGGTTTGACGGAGAGGTTCATCCGGGGATCCTCGGCGGCGGTCGGTCGTGCGGGCAAGCGAATTGCCGCGCCCGCAGGCACGGCCGAAGAGACCGACGCGGCACCGGACACCCGGTACCGCGCCGGCTCGGGTCAGTCCTCCCTGCGCCCCCGGTTGCCCGGCCGGGCGGCCACCCAGGCCCGGACCGTGTCGGCGTACCAGTAGGGCTTGCCGCTCTCCACGTGGTCGGGCGGGGGCAGCAGGCCGTGCTTGCGGTAGGAGCGGACGGTGTCGGGCTGGACCCGGATGTGAGCCGCGATTTCCTTGTACGACCAGAGCCGTCGGTCGGTCATCAGTGCACCTCCCTGCGCGCGCCGCGGCGGCGGCCGGGGGCGGCCGTCGGGGGAGCCGTGCGCTGCGCTGGCGATCACAAAGCCTGTGCCCGGTCAACGACACAGAGTGAGGATGAGGAAGTGCCTGTGGTTCGGGTGTGACCCAAGACCCGCGTACACGCGACATGTGTGACGTGAGGGGGGCTTTTGTGACACAGGTGACGCAAAGGCGCACGCGGGCGTGGTGGCGCGGCGCGTTGACACCCGCGAGCCGCATCCCGCGACAGCGCCCCGAAAGGGGTGCGGGGAACTGCGCGAGCAACCACGGCGGACCCGCACCCGACGAACAACCGGTCCCACCCCCCCGTCTCGTCCGAATGTCTGGACAAAACATTGACAGGGCTCGGGCCACGGGACTACAAACCGTGGAGAGCCGAAATGAAGGGGAAGTCGATGGCGTACGACCTGATCACCATGGGGCGGCTAGGGGTGGACCTCTATCCGCTGCAGACGGGCGTGCCGCTGCCCCAGGTGACGACCTTCGGGAAGTTCCTCGGCGGCTCCGCGGCGAACGTCGCCGTCGCCGCCGCCCGGCTGGGCCGCGAGGTCGCCCTGGTCTCGCGCACCGGCGACGACCCCTTCGGCACCTACCTGCACGAGGCGCTGCGCGACTTCGGCGTCGACGACCGCTGGGTCACCCCGGTCCCCGGCCTGCCGACCCCGGTCACGTTCTGCGAGATCTTCCCGCCGGACGACTTCCCGCTGTACTTCTACCGGCAGCCCAAGGCCCCGGACCTGGAGATCGACGCCCACGAGCTCGACCTGGACGCGATCCACGCGGCCCGGATCTTCTGGATCACCGGCACGGGCCTGAGCGAGGAGCCCAGCCGTACGGCCACGCTCGCGGCCCTCGCGCACCGCGCCAAGTCCGGTACGACGGTCTTCGACCTCGACTGGCGGCCGGCGTTTTGGAAAGACGCAGCCTGGAAGGACCCGAGCGAGGCCCGCCCGTTCTACGAGGAGGCCCTGCGCCACACCACCGTCGCGGTCGGCAACCTCGACGAGGTGGAGGTCGCCACCGGCGTGCGCGAGCCGCATGCCGCCGCCCGCGCGCTGCTGGACGCCGGCGTCGAACTCGCCGTGGTGAAGCAGGGCCCCAAGGGCGTCCTCGCGGTCAACCGGGACGGCGAGTCGGCCGAGGTGCCCCCGCTGCCCGTGAACGTCCTCAACGGACTCGGTGCCGGTGACGCCTTCGGCGGCTCGCTCTGCCACGGCCTGCTGGCCGGCTGGGACCTGGAGAAGATCATGCGGCACGCCAACGCTGCCGGGGCGATCGTCGCCTCCCGCCTGGAGTGCTCGTCCGCGATGCCCACGGTCGCCGAGGTCGAGAGCGCGGTCGCGGCCGGAGCGGTCCTGTGAGGGCCGGCCGCGTGGCGGGCGCCGAGCACGAACGCGAAGGCGGGGACGGAAACAGGGACGGGGACGGCGTGACGCACGCGCATGTGGGCCACGAGGGCGGCGACGGCCTCACCGGTCACGAAGGCGGCTCCGGCAACTCCGGTCCCGCCGACAACTCCGGACCCTCCGGTCACGACAGTGGCCCCGGCCCCCGCGTGGACATCTCCGAACTCGTCCGCGTCCGCGCCCGCCACCCCGAGGCGATAGCCGAGGCCGCCGCCCGCCGCATCCGGCGCCCCCTTCTCAACGACGCCGGTCGGCTGATGATCGTCGCCGCCGACCACCCGGCCCGCGGTGCGCTCGGTGTCGGCGACCGCAAGCTCGCCATGGCCAACCGCGCCGAACTGCTCGAACGCCTCTGCCTGGCGCTGTCCCGGCCCGGCGTCGACGGTGTGCTCGCGACCGCCGACATCCTGGACGACCTGCTCCTCCTCGGCGCCCTCGACGGCAAGGTCGTCATGGGCTCGATGAACCGCGGCGGCCTCCAGGGCGCCCGCTTCGAACTCGACGACCGCTTCACCGGCCACCGCGCCGAGGACATCGAGCGGCTCCGCTTCGACGCGGGCAAGCTGCTGCTGCGCATCGACTACGACGACCCGGGCTCCCTCACCACCCTGGAGTCCACCGCCCGCGCCATCGACGACATGGCCGCGCGCCGACTCCCGCTGTTCGTCGAGCCGTTCATCAGCCGCCGCACCGACGAGGGCAAGCTGAAGAACGATCTCTCCGCCGAGGCCGTCATCAAGTCCATCGCCATCTCCTCGGGCCTGGGCGGCACTTCGGCCTACACCTGGCTCAAGCTCCCGGTCACCGAGAACCCGGACGACATGGCCCAGGTGATGGAGACCTCCACCCTCCCCGCCGTCCTCCTCGGCGGCGAGGTCGGCGACGACCAGGACGGCGCCTACGAGAAGTGGCGCGGCGCCCTCCAACTCCCCACCGTGCGGGGCCTGGTGGTCGGCCGTTCGCTGCTCTATCCGCCGGACGGAGATGTGGCCGCCGCCGTCGACACCGCCGTGGGCCTGCTGTGAGGGCCGGCTTATGACGGCCGCCGGTGACGGGCAGCGGATCGTGCGTCCGCTCAGCGGTGGATGTACCGTGCGATTTACGGACCAAAAGGTCCAACTCCCGGGCGGGGAAAGCATGTTCGCCCGGACACAGAACGCCTCCGGCGCGGGAGGCCGCTTCGCCCTGGCAGGAGCGAAGTGCGAGCGACGACTCCCCGCTCGCTACGGCCCCGCGCCGGAGGTCTCCAACACGGCCGATCACCCTGCGTGTTGGAGCATGCGCACTGAGGTTCACGGCCTCGGGCATCGAGTCGGACGGGGTCGCGGAGCCGTACCGGAGTTGCGGATCAGCTTGCACCCGGAACACACGGAGGAACACCGATGACCTCAACGACGAGGCTCACGGTCGCACAGGCGCTCGTACGCTTCCTGTCCGCCCAGTACACCGAACGCGACGGCGTACGGCGGCGGTTGATCAGTGCGACCTGGGGCATCTTCGGCCACGGCAACGTGGCCGGGCTCGGCCAGGCGCTCATCGAGTACGCCACCGTGCCCGGCGGGGAGACACCCCCCGCCTCACCGGTCATGCCGTACCACCAGGGCCGTAACGAACAAGCCATGGTGCACGCGGCGGTCGGCTACGCGCGGCAGTCGAACCGGCTGTCCGCGCACGCCGTCACGACCTCCATCGGCCCCGGCGCCACCAACCTCGTCACCGGCGCCGCGCTCGCCACGATCAACCACCTCCCGGTCCTGCTCCTCCCCGGCGACACCTTCGCCACCCGGGTCGCCGACCCGGTGCTCCAGCAGCTCGAAGTCCCGTACGCGGGCGATGTGTCGGTCAACGACTGTCTGCGCCCGGTGTCGAGGTACTTCGACCGGATCACCCGCCCCGAAGCGCTGATCCCCGCCGCCCTGCACGCCATGCGCGTCCTCGCCGATCCCGTCGAGACCGGGGCGGTAACTCTCGCTCTCCCGCAGGACGTTCAGGCCGAGGCGTACGACTGGCCGGACGAGTTCTTCGCCGAACGCACCTGGTACGTACGGCGACCGGCCGCCGACCCGGCCGAACTCGCCGAAGCGGTAAGGGCAGTTCGGGCCGCGAAGCGACCCCTGATCGTCGCGGGCGGCGGAGTCCACCACAGCCGGGCCGAGGCCGCCCTCGCCGAGTTCGCGTCGGCCACCGGCATTCCGGTCGCCTCCACCCAGGCCGGCAAGGGCTCCCTGAACCACGACCACCCGCAGGACGTCGGCGGCATCGGCCACACCGGCACCGCGACCGCCGACGAACTCGCCCGCCTGGCCGACCTGGTGATCGGTATCGGCACCCGCTACACCGACTTCACCACCGCCTCCCACACCCTCTTCGAACGCCCCGGCGTCCGCTTCCTCAACCTCAACATCGCCCCGTACGACGGCCACAAGCTCGCCGGACAGCCGCTGATCGCCGACGCCCGCGGCGGGCTGACCGCGCTGGCAAAGGAGTTGGGCCGCCACGGCCACCGGGTCGACGCGTCGTACATCGCCGAGTACCGCGAGGACAAGGAGCGTTGGGAACAGCGCGTCGACGCCTGCTACGAGGCCGACGAGCCCGACGTACGCCCCACACAGCCCCAGGTCCTGGGCGCACTCGACGAGATCGTCGACGAGTCGGACATCATCGTCAACGCGGCCGGCTCGCTCCCCGGCGATCTGCACAAGCTGTGGCGGACGCGGTCGTGCGACCAGTACCACCTGGAGTACGGCTACTCCTGCATGGGCTACGAGATCCCGGCCGCCATCGGCGTCAAGCTGGCCGCCCCGGACCGGCCGGTGTGGGCGCTGGTCGGCGACGGCACCTATCTGATGATGCCGACGGAGATCGTGACCGCCGTACAAGAAGGCATCGCGATCAAGGTGCTGCTGATACAGAACCACGGGTACGCGTCCATAGGCGGCCTGTCGGAGTCGGTGGGCGCCGAGCGGTTCGGCACCGCGTACCGCTACCAGGCCGACGACGGCACCTACACCGGCGCCCCGCTGCCCGTCGACCTCGCCGCCAACGCGGCCAGCCTCGGCATGCGCGTGCTGCGCGCGAAGACCGTCCGTGACCTGCGCGCGGCGCTCGCCGAGGCGCGGGCCGCGGACACTCCCACTTGTGTCTACGTGGAGACCGAAACCGCAGACACTGTGTCGGGCGCGCCTCCGGCGCAGGCCTGGTGGGATGTTCCTGTGGCCGAGACCGCGGCCCGATCGTCCGCGGTGAAGGCACGAGAGCTGTACGAACGGCACGTCACCACCCGACGCCGCCATCTGTGAAGGAGCAACTGGGCATGACGAAGATCGTCAACCACTGGATCGGCGGCAAGACCGTCGAAGGCGCGTCGGGGAACTACGGGCCGGTCACCGACCCGGCGACCGGCGCGGTCACCACGAACGTCGCGTTCGCGTCGGTCGAGGAGGTCGACGCGGCGGTCGCCGCCGCCAAGGACGCCTACGCGACCTGGGGCACGTCCTCGCTCGCCAAGCGGACCACGATCCTCTTCAAGTTCCGGGCGCTGCTTGAGGCCAACAGGGACGCCATCGCCGAGCTGATCACCGCCGAGCACGGCAAGGTGCACAGCGACGCGCTGGGCGAGGTCGCGCGCGGCCTGGAGATCGTCGACCTGGCGTGCGGGATCACCGTGCAGCTCAAGGGCGAACTGTCGACCGAGGTCGCCAGCCGCGTCGACGTGGCGTCGATCCGCCAGCCGCTCGGCGTCGTGGCCGGCATCACGCCGTTCAACTTCCCGGCCATGGTGCCGATGTGGATGTTCCCGATCGCCATCGCGACCGGCAACACCTTCGTGCTCAAGCCGTCCGAGAAGGACCCGTCGGCGTCCCTGAAGATCGCCGAACTGCTCGCCGAGGCGGGCCTCCCGGACGGCGTCTTCAACGTCGTCCACGGCGACAAGGTGGCCGTCGACCGCCTCCTTGAGCACCCGGACGTCAAGGCGGTCTCCTTCGTCGGCTCGACGCCCATCGCCCGCTACATCCACACCACGGCCTCCGCGAACGGCAAGCGCGTCCAGGCCCTGGGCGGCGCCAAGAACCACATGCTGGTCCTGCCCGACGCCGACCTGGACGCGGCGGCCGACGCGGCCGTGTCCGCCGCCTACGGCTCGGCGGGCGAGCGCTGCATGGCCATCTCCGCCGTGGTCGCGGTCGGCTCCATCGGCGACGAGCTGGTCGAGAAGATCCGCGAGCGCGCCGAGAAGATCAAGATCGGCCCCGGCAACGACCCGACGTCCGAGATGGGCCCGCTCATCACGGCCGTCCACCGCGACAAGGTGGCCTCCTACGTCACCGGCGCGGCGGCCGAGGGCGCGGAGGTCGTCCTGGACGGCACCGGCTACACGGTCGAGGGCTTCGAGGACGGCCACTGGATCGGCATCTCGCTCCTCGACAAGGTGCCGACGACGGCGAAGGCGTACACGGACGAGATCTTCGGCCCGGTCCTGTGCGTCCTGCGCGTGGACACGTACGACGAGGGCGTGTCCCTCATCAACAGCTCCCCCTTCGGCAACGGCACCGCGATCTTCACCCGCGACGGCGGCGCCGCCCGCCGCTTCCAGCTGGAGATCGAGGCCGGCATGGTCGGCGTCAACGTCCCGATCCCGGTCCCCGTCGGCTACCACAGCTTCGGCGGCTGGAAGGACTCCCTCTTCGGGGACCACCACATCTACGGCAACGACGGCACGCACTTCTACACCCGCGGCAAGGTCGTCACCACCCGCTGGCCCGACCCGGCCGACGCCCCGACCGGCGTCGACCTCGGGTTCCCGCGCAACCACTGAGCAGTCCTGAGCAACGCCGAATGGGGCCGTCCGTATCGCGGACGGCCCCATTTTTTCGCTACGACCACTGCGGTTCCCGTAGGAACCCGAACCGGGTCCGACACTGCCCTCGGATGCCGAATACGTCACTCTCGGCGGACTGGATCAACGGATTCCGTAGGTAAACACCCATTGACGTGATGGTTTCCGTCAATGTTCCATCAGGCCCGTGACCGACACCCTCCCCACTGCCGAGGCCGCCGCCGTTTCCGAGGCGACGTCGGACAGTCCCCAGAGTCCGCAGCATCCGCGGCAGCTGAAGCGTTCCATCGGCATCGTCGGCGGCACGCTCCTGACGCTCTCCTGCGTGACACCGGCCTCCACGCTCTTCGTGGTCGTCCCCGACCTGTTCGGCTCGCTCGGCACCGCGACCGCCCTCACGATCGCGATCGGCTCGGTCCTCTGCATCGCGGTGGCGTTCTGCTACTCGGAGCTGGGCACCCTCATCCCCAGCGCGGGCGGCGAGTACGCCATGGTGTCGACGCTGGCGGGCCGCCTGGCAGGCTGGCTGGTCTTCGTCCTGTCCCTCCTGGTCGTGATGATCGTCCCCCCGGTGATAGCGATGGGCACGGCGGACTACCTGACCCCGATCGTCCACCTGAACCCGTCGATGACCGGCGCGGGCGTGATGCTCCTGGCCACGCTGGCGGGCCTGCTGGACCTGAGGGCCAACGCCTGGATCACGGGCATCTTCCTGGTCCTGGAGGTCATAGCGGCAGGAGTCGTAGCCCTCCTCGGCTTCACGCACGGCCACCGGGGCCTGGGCAGTCTGACCTCGATGCAGGTGGCGGGCACCGGCGGTCACACGGACACGGTGACGGCGATGCTGGTGGTCTCCGGCCTGGCCATCGCGCTCTTCGTCACCCAGGGCTTCTCGACGGCGGTCTACCTCTCCGAGGAGCTGGAGAACCCGCGCCGCAACGTGGCCCGCACGGTCCTCGCCACCCTCGCGATCTCCACGGTGATCATCCTGGTCCCGGTGGTAGCCATCACCATGGGCGCGTCCAACCTCTCGGAGCTGACCGGCGGCGACATCACCAGCATGGTCACGGCCTGGTCCAACTCGGCGGTGGGCACCTTCGTCAGCCTCTGCGTGGCCCTCGCGATCATCAACGCGGGCATCGTCATGGTCATCCAGAACTCCCGCGTCCTCTTCGCCTCCGCCCGCGACAAGGCCTGGCCCGCCCCGGTCAACATGGTCTTCTCCAAGCTCGGCCGCTTCGGCTCCCCTTGGGTGGCCACCCTCGCCGTAGGCATCCCCGGAGCGATCCTCTGCTTCGTCAACCTGGACACCCTCTACGGCGTGACAGGCGTCTCGGTGACCGGCATGTACCTGCTGGTAGCGGTAGCCGCACTCCTCTCCCGCCGAGGAAACCACCGCCACACGCACGCGTGGCGCATGCCCCTGTGGCCCACGATGCCGATCCTGCTGATAGCGGTCTTGGCGTACATCCTCACCCAGCAGGAAACGAGCTACCTGCTGTGGACGGGCGGGACAGTGGCGGCGGCAACGCTGTACTGGGCGCTCTATCTCCGCCCCCGCAGGGACACACGCTGGCTGATCTCACTCCCTGAGGAGGACTGAGCCCCGAAGGGGCGAGTCCTCCTCAGGGGCGCGGGGAACTGCGCGACAAGCCACGACGCACCCGCGCTCGGCAGCCGACAGAACCACCCGAGCTATTGGCCGTACACCAGGCGCGGTACACACTCACCCCCGGTTCACCCCAGGGTCTGGCCCAACTGTCAGAGACGCCCCGTACCGTTGACGACATGGATCTTCGCCCGCAGCTACGACTACGACGACCACGGCGCTGGCTCGCCGCCACTGCCGCCGTAGCCGTGCTCGCCGCCGCCGGCACCTGGACGGCCGTAGCCTCCGACAACCCGCCGGAGGTACACCGCGCGGACCGGGTGATGGCGGTCGACGGCGTCAGCCTGGACACCTCGTACTTCACGACCGGCGGAGCCACCCGCCGCCCCGCCGTCCTCCTGGCCCACGGCTTCGGCGGCAGCAAGGACGACGTACGGAAGGAAGCCCAGGACCTGGCCAGAGACGGGTACGCCGTCCTCACCTGGTCCGCCCGCGGCTTCGGCAAGTCGACCGGCAAGATCGGCCTGAACGACCCGGACGCCGAGGTCAAGGACGTCTCCAAGCTGATCGACTGGCTGGCGAAGCAGCCGGGCGTCCAGCTCGACAAGCCCGGCGACCCGCGCGTGGGCGTGGCGGGCGGCTCCTACGGCGGAGCGATCTCCCTGCTCGCCGCCGGGTACGACGCCCGCGTGGACGCCATCGCCCCGGCGATCACGTACTGGAACCTCGCCGACGCCCTGTTCCCGAACGGCGTGTTCAAGAAGCTCTGGGCGAGCATCTTCATCAACTCCGGTGGCGGCTGCGCCAATTTCGAGCCCCAGTTGTGCGCGATGTACGACCGGGTCGCCGAGTCGGGCAAGCCGGACGCGGCAGCGCGCGCACTCCTGGAGGCCCGCTCCCCGTCCGCCGTCGCCTCGCACATCAACGTGCCGACCCTCCTGCTCCAGGGTCAGACCGACTCCCTCTTCCCGCTCGGCCAGGCCGACGCCGCCGCGAAGGCGATCCGCGCCAACGGCGCCCCCGTGGACGTCGACTGGATCGCGGGCGGCCATGACGGCGGCGACATGGAGACGAGCCGCGTCCAGGCCCGCGTGACCTCGTGGTTCGACCGGTACCTGAAGGACGACAAGAACACCGACACCGGCCCCGCCTTCCGCGTCACCCGCACCGGAGGCGTCGACTCCACCGACGGCGCCGCCCAGCTGCGCGGCGCGAGCGGCAGCGCCTACCCCGGCCTGGAGAACGACCCGCGCGCGATCGCCCTGACCGGCCGCCCGGAGCAGACCTTCACCAACCCGGCCGGCGCGAGCCCGCCCGCGATCTCCGCCCTCCCCGGCCTCGGCAGTGCCGGCGGCCTGTCCCAGCTGTCCTCCCTGGGCGTCGGCATCTCCCTCGACTTCCCGGGCCAGTACGCGGCGTTCGACTCCAAGCCCCTCACCCAGGGCCTCCGCATCACCGGATCGCCCACGGTCACCGTCCACGTCAAGTCGACGAGCGACGCCGCCGTCCTCTTCGGCAAGGTCTACGACGTCGGCCCGGGCGGCACCCAACAGGTGCTCCCCTCCCAACTGGTGACCCCCCTCAGGGTCGAGGGCGCCAAGGCGGGCAAGGACGTCACGATCACCCTCCCGGCCATCGACTACGACGTCCAGAGCGGCCACCACCTGCGCCTGGTCCTCGCCTCGACGGACCTCGCGTACTCCTCCCCGACGGCCCCGGCGACGTACACCGTCACCCTGAAGAGCGACCTCAAGGTGCCGACGGCCCCCGGTGTGACGACCGCTGCGGCGACTCTGCCGTCCTGGGTCTGGTGGTTCCCGCTGGCCGGCGCGGCGCTCGCACTGGCGCTGCTGCTGACCGGACGCCGCCGCACCTCCGCGACGCCCCCCGACCCCGAGCTGGCCGAAGTCCCGCTCCAGATCACCGACTTGAGCAAGCGGTACGCGAAGTCGGCGGACCGGTACGCGGTGCGGGAGCTGTCCTTCCGGGTGGAGAAGGGCCAGGTGCTCGGCCTGCTGGGCCCGAACGGCGCGGGCAAGACGACCACCCTGCGCATGCTGATGGGCCTGATCAAACCGGACGACGGCGAGATCAGGGTCTTCGGCCACGCGATCCGCCCGGGCGCCCCGGTGCTGTCCCGGGTCGGCGCCTTCGTCGAGGGCGCGGGCTTCCTCCCCCACCTCTCCGGCCGCGAGAACCTGGAGCTGTACTGGCAGGCGACGGGACGGCCCCCGGAGGACGCCCACCTGGAAGAGGCCCTGGAGATCGCGGGCCTGGGCGACGCGCTCGCCCGCGCGGTGCGCACCTACTCCCAGGGCATGCGCCAGCGTCTCGCCATCGCCCAGGCCATGCTGGGCCTCCCCGACCTCCTCATCCTCGACGAACCGACCAACGGCCTCGACCCGCCGCAGATCCGCGAGATGCGCGAGGTGATGATCCGCTACGCGGAGGCCGGCCGCACGGTCATCGTCTCCAGCCACCTCCTCGCGGAGGTCGAGCAGTCGTGCACCCACCTCGTGGTCATGGACCGCGGCCGGCTCGTCCAGGCCGGCCCGGTAGCCGAGATCGTCGGCTCCGGAGACACCCTCCTCGTCGGCCTGGCGACCGACATCCCCGACCCCCTGGTGGAGAAGATCGGTGCCCTGCCGGACGTCGAGTCGGTGACCCGCGCGGACGGCGGCCTGCTGCTGCGACTGGCCTCCGGCGACAGTGCGGTACCCGAGGACCGGCTGGTGGCCGCCAACTCCACGGCGGACGGCGCCAAAACGGCCACGGACACGGCTGCGCCCGCCGCGCTCGACGCGCCGGTGCTCCCGTCCACCGACAAGGACCCGGCGCCCCCCGCGCAAGGCTCGGCCACCGCGGCCCGGCTCCTCGTGGAGCTCGTACGACTCGAAGTCCCCGTGTCCTCCGTCGGCCCCCACCGTCGCCTGGAAGACGCCTTCCTCACCCTGATCGGAGGTTCCGCATGAGCACGCTCGCCGAGCCCGTAGAGGTGGCCTCCGGCTACCGAGCGGGCCGCACACTGCCCCTCCGGGTCGAACTGGTCCGGCAGTTGAAGCGGCGCCGCACCCTGGTCATGGGCGGCATCCTCGCAGCGCTGCCCTTCATCCTGGTGGCCGCCTTCGCGATCGGCGGCACTCCGGGTGAGCGCAACGGCCAGGTGACCCTGATGGACACGGCCACCTCGTCCGGCGCCAACTTCGCCGCGGTGAACCTGTTCGTGTCGGCGGGCTTCCTGCTGGTCGTCCCGGTCGCCCTGTTCTGCGGGGACACCGTCGCCTCGGAGGCCAGCTGGTCGTCCCTGCGCTATCTGCTGGCGGCACCCGTGCCCCGGGCCCGTCTGCTGTGGTCGAAGCTGGTCGTCGGCCTGAGCCTCAGCCTCGGTGCGATGGTCCTGCTCCCGCTCGTCGCCCTGGCCGTCGGCACCGCCGCTTACGGCTGGGGCCCACTGGAGCTGCCCACCGGCGGCACGATCGGCGCGGGCACGGCCGCCCAACGCCTACTGGTGGTCGTCGCGTACATCTTCGTGTCCCAACTGGTCACCGCCGGGCTCGCGTTCTGGCTCTCGACGAAGACCGACGCACCCCTGGGCGCGGTCGGCGGCGCGGTCGGCCTGACCATCGTCGGCAACGTCCTGGACGCCGTCACGGCCCTCGGCCACTGGCGCGACTTCCTGCCCGCGCACTGGCAGTTCGCCTGGGCGGACGCCGTACAGCCCCATCCGGAGTGGTCCGGCATGATCCAGGGCACGGCGGTCTCCGTTACGTACGCCATCGTGCTGTTCGCCCTGGCCTTCCGGGGTTTCGCCCGCAAGGACATCGTGTCCTAGGTCACCGGAGGATCTCCCACCGGTCTCGACGGGCCATGATCGCGACCCCTTCGAGACGCTTCCGCAACTCCCCGTAGCGCACGTTCCCGCCCCCTCCGCCGTCACAGTCGCAGAAAGCCGACGTCAACGGACCGAGGGGGCACGGGAGATGGAGTCCAACCAGACCGGCCGAACACGACCTGCGCAGGAGTACGCCCGCCACCGCACCCGGCACCTGCGCGCCACCCTGCTCGCCCTCACCGCCGCGGGCGGCCTGCTGCTCACCGGCTGCAGCGCGGGCGGCGGCAGCCACTCCGACAGCTCGAACGGGGCGAACCGGACCGGCTTCCCGGCCCCGGCCCCCGTCACCACCTCCGGCGGTGACAACAGCAGCGAACAGGACGGCGAGCAGACAAGCACCCCCGCCGACAAGATCGCCCCGTCCCCCGACTACCTCTCCACCTTCGCCCTCGACGTCGACACGGCCTCCTACGGCTACGCGCGCCGCGTCCTGGCCGACGGGCAGCTGCCCGACCCGTCGACGATCCGCCCGGAGGAGTTCGTCAACAGCTTCCGGCAGGACTACGAACGCCCCGACGGCAACGGCTTCACGGTCACCGTCGACGGCGCCCGCACCGACAGCGCCAACTGGTCCCTGGTCCGCGTCGGCCTCGCCACCCGCACGGCCGACGACAGCGACGAACGCCCGCCCGCCGCCCTCACGTTCGTCATCGACGTCTCCGGTTCCATGGCCGAGACGGGCCGCCTGGACCTCGCCAAGAAGTCCCTCGACGAGATGACGGACCGGCTGCGCGACGACGACTCGGTCGCGCTCGTCACCTTCAGCGACGAGGCCGAGACCGTCCTCCCGATGACCCGCCTCGACGGCCACCGCGGCAAAGTCCACCACGCCATCGACGAGTTGGAGACCCAGTCCTCGACCAACCTCGGCGCCGGCGTCGAGACCGGCTACGCCACCGCCACCGAGGGCCTGCGCGAGGGCGCCACCAACCGGGTCGTCCTGATCTCCGACGGCCTCGCCAACACCGGTGACACCAACGCCGATTCGATCCTGGAACGCATCTCGAACGAACGCCGCGACCACGGCATCACCCTCTTCGGCGTCGGGGTCGGCAGCGACTACGGCGACGCCCTGATGGAGAAACTCGCCGACAAGGGCGACGGCCACACCGCGTACGTCTCGGACGACGCCGACGCCCGCAAGGTCTTCGTCGACCAACTCCCGCAGAACATCGACCTCACCGCCCGCGACGCCAAGGCCCAGGTCGCCTTCGACCCCGAGACGGTCGCGCAGTTCCGTCTCATCGGCTACGAGGACCGCAAGGTCGCCGACGACGACTTCCGCAACGACAACGTCGACGGCGGCGAGATCGGCCCCGGCCACACCGTGACCGCCCTCTACGCCGTACGCACCAGGCCCGGCGCCGAAGGCCACCTCGCCACGGCGAGCGTCCGCTGGCTCGACCCCGACTCCCGCGCCCCGCACGAGGAGTCGGGCCAGCTGGAGACCGACGCCCTGCACGACTCCCTGTCCAGCGCCTCGCCCCGCTTCCAAGTCACCGCCGTGGCCGCCTACTTCGCCGACTCGCTCCGCTCCGGCAACCTGCCCGGCAACCCCGGACTCGGCGAACTGGCCGACCGCGCCCACGCGTTGGCGAAGCGGACGGAGGACAAGGACGTACGGCAACTCGCCGAGGCGATCGACGAGGCGGTCCGGATGGACTGAACCCGACCGAACCCGCACCCAACCCCACCGACCCCATTGACCTTCCCCTACTTGCGAGTAAGTTGACGCCCCAGTCACCGTCTCACCGCCGACCGGGAGCAGCCGACATGGGCGTACGCAAGGACCTGAAGCGGGCGCGGCAACGCACCGACCTGGCGGCCCGCACCCGGGTCGAACTCACCAGGGACGAGCGGGGAGTCGTACGAGAGGCGAGTACCCCGCCGCTCGCCCCGCGCCCGACGACCGGCAGCACCGCCGACCTCCCGTTCACCAACGCGGCGGAGGCCCCCGACACCGTGGTCCTCCGCCGCGAACAGAACGGCGGCTGGCACCCCGTGACCGCCGCCGCCTTCGCCCGCGAAGTCACCGCCACCGCAAAGGGGTTGATGGCCGCCGGCCTCGAACCGGGCGGCCGGGTCGCGGTGATGTCCCGTACCCGCTACGAGTGGACGGTCCTCGACTTCGCGATCTGGGCGGCCGGCGGCCGTACCGTGCCGATCTACGCGACCTCGTCCGCCGAGCAAGTGGACTGGATCGTCAGGGACTCGGGCACCCGCTTCGTCGTCACGGAGAACGCCGAGAACACCGACACGGTCATGACGGGCACCGCCCGCCATCCCCAACACCCGCGCATCTGGCAGCTGGACGCGGGTGCCATGGCCGAACTCGCCACCCTGGGCCGGGACATCACCGACGCGGAGGTCACCAAGCGCCGCAGCGCTCTCACCCCCGACACGGTCGCGACGATCTGCTACACCTCCGGCACCACCGGCCGCCCCAAGGGCTGTGTCCTCACCCACGCGAACCTGCACGCCGAGGCCGCCAACACGGTCGAGTTGCTGCACCCGCTCTTCACCGAGGTCACCGGCCAGGTCGCCTCGACGCTCCTCTTCCTCCCGCTCGCGCACATCATGGGCCGCACCCTGCAGATCGCCTGTCTGATGGCCCGCATCGAGATCGGCCACTGCCCGAGCATCAAGCCCGACGAACTCCGCCCGGCCCTACGGGAGTTCAGGCCCACGTTCCTGGTCGGGGTGCCGTACCTCTTCGAGAAGATCCACGACACCGGCCGCGCGACCGCCGAACGGATGGGCCGCGCCGCCTCCTTCGACCGCGCCGACCGCGTCGCGGTCCGCTTCGGCAAGGCGTACCTCGACAAGTTCCTCGGCACCGGCAAGGGCCCGAGCCCCGCCCTGTACGCCGCGTGGGCCCTCTACGACCTGCTGGTCTACCGCCGTATCCGCAGCGAACTCGGCGGCCGGATGCGGTACGCCATCAGCGGCGGCTCCCCGCTCGACCGCGACCTCAACCTCTTCTTCGCCGCGGCCGGAATCATCGTCTACGAGGGCTACGGCCTCACCGAGACGACCGCCGCCGCCACCATCGTCCCGCCGCTGCGGCCCCGCCCCGGCACGGTCGGCCTCCCGGTGCCCGGCACCACGATCCGCATCGCCGACGACGGCGAGGTGCTGATCAGGGGCGGGGTGGTCTTCGGCGCGTACTGGAACAACCCGGCGGCCACCGACGCCGTACTGCGGGACGAGTGGTTCGCGACCGGGGACCTCGGCGCGCTCGACGAGGACGGGTATCTCACCATCACCGGCCGCAAGAAGGACATCCTCGTCACCAACGGCGGCAAGAACGTCTCGCCCGCCGTCCTGGAGGACCGGCTGCGCAGCCGCGCCCCGGTCGGCCAGTGCCTGGTCGTCGGCGACAACCGCCCCTTCGTCGCCGCCCTGATCACCCTCGACCCCGAGGCCCTCGCCCACTGGCTCTCGGTGCGCAAACTCCCCGCCGACACCCCGCTCGCCGACCTCGTACGGGACCCGCGCATGCTCGCCGACGTCCAGAAGGCCGTCGACCACGCCAACCAGGCTGTCTCCCGAGCCGAGTCGATCCGTGCCTTCGCCCTGGTCGAGGGCGAGTTCACCGAGGACAACGGCCTGCTCACCCCGTCCCTGAAGGTCAAACGGCACGTGGTGACGGCGGCCTACGCGGACGACATCGAGGCGCTCTACGCGAAGCCGAAACAGCCGTAGAAAAGAGAAGCGGGCCGCCGAGGTGCTCGGCGGCCCGCTCTCGTGGTGCTGGTGGGGTCAGCTGCCCACGGCGCCGTTGCCCGACAGGACCGGGATGTTGTCCAGGATGTGCGACAGGGGCTCGTCGCCCTTCGCCTGGGTGGAGTTCTCGGTGCACTGCTGGTTCTGCGGGGCCGACAGGATCG
This sequence comes from Streptomyces sp. STR69, assembly GCF_024519455.1. GTDB lineage: Bacteria > Actinomycetota > Actinomycetes > Streptomycetales > Streptomycetaceae > Streptomyces. The sequence goes on from NZ_JALJRY010000006.1 coordinate 151,093, forward strand.
GCACGTCCTGCAGAACGGTGACCGGCACGACGCCGACGATCGAGGCCAGGTTCGCCTTGACCGGCAGGCCGACACAGGGCTTGTTCAGGGTGCCCTGGACGAGGGAGAGCTGGGGGCTCATGTCGCCCTTGGTCTCCTGGTTGCCGTACTTCTGCACGGCACCGTTGCCGTTGGTGGTGGTGACACCGTCGTCGTTGCCGATCGCCATCGCCGGGGTGGCGACGGCGGCGGTGGCACCGGCGATGGAGGCGGCAACAGCCGCGGTCGCCCACAGCTTCTTCATGTTCAAACCCTTTCGGAGGACGGACCCCGTTGCGGAGCCGCGCGATGATCAACTGGGTGATGGCTGGTTTGGTTGCGGCCTTTGCCCTGAATGGAGCAATAAGTCGGCTGGAGTGACAAGCCGGCTCACGGGCGGGCGAGAGCGTGTCCCCGTGGACGGTCCGCGCGCGGAGGGCAAGCCAACGGGCCGCCGAGAATTCGGCGGCCCGCGGTGTGTGTCCGGGGGTCAGCTGCCCGCGGAGCCGTTGCCCGACAGGACCGGGATGTTGTCCAGGATGTGCGACAGGGGCTCGTCGCCCTTCGCCTGGGTGGAGTTCTCGGTGCACTGCTGGTTCTGCGG
>NZ_JALJRY010000006.1:151814-349734 GCF_024519455.1 Streptomyces sp. STR69
GGGGCTCGTCGCCCTTCGCCTGGGTGGAGTTCTCGGTGCACTGCTGGTTCTGCGGCGCGGAGAGGATCGGCACGTCCTGGGCGACGGTGACCGGCACGACGCCGACCAGCGAGGCCAGGTTCGCCTTGGCCGGCAGGCCGATGCAGGGCTTGTTCAGCGAGCCCTGGATGAGCGCCATCTGCGGGCTCATGTTGCCGTACGTGGCCTGGTTGCCGTAGACCTGCTCGGCGCCGTTGCCATTCGTCGTGGTGACGCCGTTGTCGTTACCGATCGCCATCGCCGGGGCGGCGACGGCAGCCGAGGCTCCGACGACGGAAGCGGCGACAGCCGCAGCAGCCATAACCTTCTTGATCACTTCATGATCCCTTCTGGAGTAACCCCGTCCACCGGAGCGACCTGAACAACTGGCACCGGGCCGCATGGTTGCTCCGATTCACTCCAATGGCCCAGATGAATCCAACCGGGTGAAGACACGCAACCATTCCGGCCCACCCCGGTTGATCGGGGAGCAGGAATTGTGTCTCTGCCAGGAAAGGACCGCAGAAATGCTCAAGAAGGCAATGGCTGCGACGGCTGTCGCGGCTTCCGTCGTCGGCGTCTCGGCGACGGCCGCCCCGCAGGCGCTGGCCATCGGCAACGACAATGGCGTCACCACGGTCAACGGGAACGGTGCCGAGCAGGTCTACGGCAACGCCAAGACCACCGGCGACATGAGCCCCCAGCTCTCGCTCGCCCAGGGTGACCTGAACAAGCTGTGCCTCGGTGTCCCGGTCAAGGCCAACGCGGCCTCGCTCGTGGGCGTCCTCGTGCCGGTCACCGTCCTCCAGGACGTGCCGATCCTGTCGGCCGAGCAGAACCAGCAGTGCGCCGAGAACTCCACCCAGGCCAAGGGTGACGAGCCGCTGTCGCACATCGCGGACAACATCCCGGTGCTGTCGGGCAACGGCGCCATCGGCAGCTGATCGTCCGTCAATGAAGCGGCCAGGGCGGCCCGTACGGGAATTTCCGTACGGGCCGCCCTCGGCGTTTTCCGAAGTTGTCTTCCCGCTGCCTTGCCTTGAAGAGAAGCGTTTCTGCGTCGGTGCGGCCATCGCGTCAATTAAGTGCCGACGATCGAGTGAATTGTCAGGTGACACGCGTTCTTCAGTTTCTTCCTGTGTCTATCCCTCGTTTCACAGGCTGCAGGTCATGGTGCGAGCCGCCCAAGCTGTGCTCGCTCGGTTTCGGCCGTCATAGGGCATGACCGCAGAGAAGGGAACGTTCATGAAGAAGAGCGCTGCTGTTGTCGCTGGTGCGATCATGGCTCTCGGTATGGCCGCCCCGGCCTTCGCCGACGCGGGTGCCGAGGGTGCCGCCGTCGGTTCGCCGGGTGTCCTCTCGGGCAACGTGGTCCAGGTTCCCGTGCACATCCCCGTCAACGTGTGCGGCAACTCGATCGACGTGATCGGCCTGCTGAACCCGGCGTTCGGCAACACCTGCGTCAACGACTGACGACGTAACGCACCAGCCGTTCCGGCTGTGTCACGGCCGGCCTTGGACACTTTCCTGTTCCAAGGCCGGCTTTTTTTCCCACTTCTTCAAGCAGGAAGACAACGAGATTGCGACAGACCCTGGGTAAGGGAATGGTCGCGGCTGCCGCCGCGACAAGCATTCTGTCCCTGTGCGGCAGCCCCGCCATGGCCGAGACGTACACGGCCGGCGCTGCCAAGGATTCGCCGGGCGTCCTGTCCGGCAACAGCCTCTCTGTCCCGGTCGACGCGCCGGTCAACGCCTGCGGCAACTCCGTCGACGGCGTGTCCGGGCTCAACCCGACCTTCGGCAACTCCTGCGCCGGCGGCAAGGAATCGCACCGGCACAGTGAGCACACCGGACACCACCGGTGGGCCGAGCAGGCCTACGACGACTCCGACGACTCGGGCTACGGCTCCGGGGACGACTCGGGGTACGGCTCCGGCGATGATTCGGGTTACGGCTACGGCGAGCACTCCGGCCACGGCTACGGTGACCACTCGGGTTACGGCTCGGGCGATCACTCGGGCTATGGCTCGGGAGACCACTCGGGCTACGGCTCCGGTGACTCGGGCCACGGCAAGCCGGAGGACTGCGAGGAGACGCCACCCCCTCCGCATGGCGGTGACCATCACACGCCTCCGCCTACGGGTGGGGATCACCACACGCCGCCTCCTACTGGCGGTGACCACCACACACCTCCGCCTACCGGTGGGGATCACCACACCCCTCCGCCCACTGGCGGTGACCACCACACCCCGCCCCCGACCGGCGGGAACCACACCCCTCCGCCCACGGGTGGGGATCACCACACCCCGCCCCCGACCGGCGGCAGCCACACGCCTCCGCCCACTGGCGGCGACCACCACACCCCGCCCCCCACGGGTGGAAACCACACCCCGCCTCCGCAAGGCGGCGACCACACCCCGCCGCCTCCGCACGGTGGGAGCCACACCCCGCCGCCCGTTCTGGCGCACACCGGCAGTGAGGCCATGTTGGCCACTTCCGCCGTCAGCGCCGCGTTGATCGCGGGTGGCACGATCCTCTACCGACGAGGCCGGGCAGCGACCCGTAGGTAATGCGCACGGGGTGCCGGACGTCACCGCCCGGCACACCCGCGCCGCACTACGCGGTCAGCGTCGTACGAAATCCAGTGCGCCGCGCCGCCCCGGCGCCGGGATCATCCCGCCGCGCGGCTCCGAGTTCAGCCGGCGCCGGACTCCCCGGACCAGCGCGCCCGCCGTGAACGTGGCGCCGTGCACGAAGCGCATCGCCGGGCCGAAGCCCGAGGCCGTCAGCAGACCCGCCATGAAGAGGCCCGGGAGCGAGGACTCGAAGTCCCGGCCGACCTCCGGGGAACCGTCTCCCACCGTGGCCAGTGATCCCCGCAACTCGCTTGAGAGCAGCCCGAGTCGGCCGGTCGTCGCCTTGAACCCCGTGGCCGCGATGACGTGTTCGGTCTCCAGGGAGCGTGTCCCGCCCGCTCCGCTCACCGTCTCCAGGCGTACCCCGCCGGGCACCAGGTCGGCCGCCGCGACCTCGTGGCCGAGCAGTACCTCCACCGCCGGTTCGAACCGGTCCCGCACCCACCAAGCACCGGCCGGACCAAGGGCGTTGGCTGCGATCCTGGCCCGGGTCGACTCCGGGAGACGGCGGAAGAGGTCGGGGCGTTCGGCGTAGAACCAGTTGCGCCAGCCGGGGCCCAGGCCGCTGTGCGGGGAGCGGGCCTCCTGCCACCACGGGCGCTCCCAGGCCGGCGGTACGTCGTTCCAGTACAGCTCGTCAGCGCGCGCCAACACCCTTACCCGCGTGCCCTGTTCGGCGAGCAGGGCGGCCGTCTCCAGCGCCGCCTGGCCGCCGCCGATCACTGTGACGTCCTTGTCGCGGAAGTCGTCCAGCGCGCTGTGGTGGCTGCTGTGCGAGACGAGGGAACGGCTCAACCCCCGTAGCGCGGACGGGATTTCGACGAACGGCATGACACCGACCGCGAGGGCGACGGTCCGGGCGTGCAGCACCGTGCCGTCGTCCGTCACCGCCTCGAAGCCGCCGGGCACCGGTGCGATCCGTTCCACGGTCCGCTCGTCCACCTCGGGCACGGCGTTGCGGGCGAACCACAGTCCGTACGAGGCGAACATCTCGACCGGGATCGGCTCGCCGTGCCGGGACTCCACGCCCTGGGTCGCGCAGTACGCGTCGAGCGGCCAACGGCCTTCGGGATCGGACAGGTTGGAGGCCCAGGGTTCCGACTTGAGGAACATGCCCCGGGGCATGTGGTCGCGCCAGGACGCCATGGGCCGGCCGAAGACGCGCAGGTTCAGCCCGGCAGCCGCGGCGTGGGACGCGATGGACAGGCCGTACGGGCCCGCGCCCACCACCAGCAGGTCGTACATCAGCAACTGCTCGCTTTCTCGTCGTCGGTCAACTTGGTCAACTTGGTCAACTCGGCCTGTTCGGCGGGCTCGTCGAGCGGGCTCGTGCTCGACTGCCGCACCACCCGCGTCGCCGCGCGCGGCGGCACCGGTCCGCCGCCCAGTCGCTCCCGCAGCTTGCGGAGCACATGCCCGGCCCACAGGCCCCACATCGCCCGGCCCGGTGCCCGGTCGTCCGGCGCGTACCAGGCCAGTTCGCGTCCGGCGGGGGCCGGCCGCAGCGCGCTGAGCGGCGCGTAGTTCTCCACCACGAACGAGCGCCCGGGGCGGGGCGCCCCGTCCGGCAGCGGACGGTGGGTCAGGTCCAGGTGCAGCGCGCGGACCACGTCGAGGCCCGCGCTGTCGGTGAAGAGCCGGAACTGTGCGCCGGGCCGCGGGTTGAAGTCGAGCAGGTGGTAGCGGCCGGTCGTGCCGCAGAGGCGGAAGTCCAGGTCGAAGATGCCGCGGTAGCCGAGTTCGGCGGTGAGACGTTCGGCGAGCGCCTGTACCTGGGAGTTGGGCGTCCAGCGGCCCACCGCCGTCAGGCCCGCACCGCGGGGCCAGGCCCGCTGCTTGCGGCCGGGGCCGCCGCCGCGCACGGCGCCGGTGCGATCGACGTAGCCGTGGAAGAACCAGTCGCGGTCGGGCCCCGGGGGCAGGAACGACTGCAGCAGCAGTCGGCTGCCCGCTTCCTCGGCGCGCAGATACAACTCGCGTGCCTCCTGCGCGCTGTGCACCACCACCGTGCTGCGCAGCCCGGTCCCGCACGGCACCAGCCAGGGCCGGCTCCACTTCGCGACCACCGGCAGCCCCAGTTGCCAGGCCGCGCTCGCGGCCTGCGCCGGGCTCTCCGGGATCAGCGTCACCGGGTGCGGGATGTCGGCGCTCGCGCACACGGCGGCCAGTTCGGCCTTGTCGGCGACCCGTTCGGCCAGTGCGCCGGGCTGCTGCGGCAGCAGGTAGGAGGGCGCGAGTTCGTCGCGCAGCCGGCCGACGGCGACGGCGCTCGCGTCGTCCATCGGGATCAGTACGGCGGGACGCGCGATCCGCGCGGCCACCCGGCGCAGCGTGACGGCGATCTCGGCCAGGGACGCGCCGGGCGCCGGCGGGGGGTGCATCTGGCAGACAAAGCGGGAGCTGCGTACGGGACTTCCGGCGGAATCGGCGACCACATGCACCTCCACTCCCGCCCTGCCGAGCGAACGCACGGCCCCCAGCGTTCCGTGGTGAAAGGGATTCCGGTCGATCCGCAACAGAACTGCGGGGACACGGATGTCGAGCAGCGACACGGACTGTTTCCTTCGGTTCGGTTCACCCACGCGGGCGACAGGGACACTCAAAAGCCGTAACGGCGGTGGCGTAATTCATATTCGTATGACTGAGTGTCAAAAAGAGAAACGAGAACACGAGAGTGGAGAGAGGAGCAGGCATGGCCCCACAGCAACGACGGTCCCGGACCGGACGACTGGCCTTCGTCGCGGCTACGGTCGCCGCGTCGGCGGCACTGGCGTCGGGTCCCGGGTTCGCGGCGGGGGCGGAGGTGGCGCGGGCCACCGACCCGCCTGCTCCCGTGACCACCGCGCCCACGACCACCGTGCCCGCCACGCCTACGACCACCGCACCCGCGGTCGCCGTGCCCACGACCCCGGCCGTCGTCGCACCGGTGAAGACCCCCGAGCCGAAAGAGGCGCCGGCCTTCGGTGCCTTCCTCGACTCCGGTGCCCGTGGTGTGGCCCGGATGGCCGCGCTGAGCAGCTGGTTGGGCGGTGCCGAACTCCGCGTCGGCCACACCTACCTGCCCGGCAACCACTGGAGCGACATCGAGGGCGCCCCCGGTCTCCTCGACGTGTGGGCGGACTGGCGCACCGAGAAGACCGACCGGATGCTCGTCCTCAACGTGCCCATGCAGGAGCACAACGAGGACGGGGTCTCCGACTGGCAGGTCCGGCGGCTGCTCCAGCTGGGCGCGGCCGGTCAGTTCGATCAGCACTTCAAGGCTCTGGCCGAACGGCTGGTCGACCTGAAGGTGCCGGACACGGTGATCGTGCTCGGCTGGGAGATGAACGGCACCACGTACACCTCTCGCTGCGGGCCGGACCCGGAGGCCTGGAAGAAGTACTGGAACAGGATCGTCACCACGATGCGCTCGGTGCCGGGCCAGAAATTCCGGTTCGACTTCACTCCGAGCCGCGGTCGGGACGCCGTTCCCTGGACGCAGTGCTATCCGGGGGACGACACGGTCGACATCGTCGGAATGGATTCGTACGACCAGCCTTCCGGGCTGACGTTCGACGAGCAGGTGAAAGAGCCCTACGGACTCCAGGAACACGTGGACTTCGCCAAGTCCCACGGCAAGCCCATTTCCTATCCTGAATGGGGACTCTTCCGCAATGGCGACAACGCGGAGTACATGAAGCGGATGCTCGCCTGGATGGACGAGCACAAGCTGCTGTACAACACCGTGACCGACTACTGCCCGCACGGTGTGTGGCAGTGCTCCCAGAACCCGAAGTCGTCCAAGGTCTACCGTTCGGTCCTGTTCGGCCGCACGGAGGACCCGACCCCGGTCACTCCGGTGCCGACCACACCCACGACACCCACGACCCCGGTCACCCCGGAGCCGCCCAAGCCGACCACGCCTCCCACCCCGACGCACCCGGCCAACTGCTCGCCCGTGGAACTCGGCGACTGGGTCGAGTACTGGCTCGGCGGGAAGCTGTGCGTGAAGTTCGACTGGTGGCAGCGCGACCGCTGAACCAGAGGTGGCGGCGGGCCGCTCACGGTCCGTCGCCACCGCGTTCCCTCCACTTCCGCAGTATCGCCTTGCCCTGCCGGCGCGCGGCGACATCGCAGACGACCGCCGTCATCAGCGGCGCCGTGCGCCTCCGGGCCAGCAACAGCCGCTGGTTGAGCACCGGTTCGGGCCGCCAGTGGTGCTTGTACGGCTCGTTGCCGCGCAGCAGGCTGAGCGTGCCGGGCCCGTCGGTGCCGGTGTGCTCGGCGCACGCGTCGAGCAGCATCACCGCCACGTCCGCCTTCCGCTCCCGCAGCCGCGGATGCGCGCCGTAGAGATACCCGCCCGCGAGCCGCCGCGACAACAGCGTGAGGTCTACGGCGACCACGTCCTCGTCGAGCCGGAACTCGGTGACGACGGCGTCCCCGGAACGGACCATCGGCCCGACCGAGCGGACCAGGTGTTCGCAGAACCGGGTCTGGAGATGCTCGGACGTCACCTTCCGCCCCTGCCACTGGAGTTGATGCAGCTCCAGCAGCCGCCGCAGTGCTCCGTCCACCTCGTCGGGTCGTACGACAGTGCGCTCGACGCCGAGTGCGGTGAGCTTGCGGAGTTTGGCGCGGACGCGCTGGGCCTTGGAGGAGGGGAGACGGGCGACCAGTTCGTCCATCGGTACGGCGGGGAGCTCCAGGCACAGCGAGTCGTGGACGCGGCGGCGGGGGCCGTGCCAGCGGTCGTAGACGCGCTCGACCGCGCCGCCGGGCCGCACCTCGCGGAAGTCGATCAGCGCGGTGCGGGCGGCGGACGCGAGGGCCTCCGTCAGTGCGGCGACCGCCGGGTCGCCGTGGTCGTCGTCGAGCAGGACGTCGCCGTAGTCCGAGATCGCGCCGCCGAGCGGGACCAGCGAGGAGACCGGGCGGCGGACGAGCATCAGGGGTGCGGCGGCGACGAGTTCGCGGCCGTCGCGCACAACGAGCAGGCGCAGTCGGCCCGTTCGGCCGTACGACAGCCACCAGGAGTGCAGCCAGGCGTGGCTCTGGAAGGGGGTCGCCGCGCCGCACTTCTGGTACAACCGGCCCCAGGATTGGGCCAGTTCGGCGAAGGCCTGGGCGTCGGTGACGAGTTCGGTCGAGTACACCGGTGTCACAGGACGTCGGCCGCGGTGGCCGGGCTGGGCACGGAGGCCGGGCGGCCGGTCTCGTCGGTGGTCCGGCGCGGCCGTACCAGGAGCAGCAGGCCGCCGAGGAGGCCGCCCGCGCTCGCGCCGACCAGACCGGTCACCGCGGCGGAGGCCGAGGAGGGCCCGGCCGGCTTGATCGCCCGGGCGAAGGTCTGGAGTTCGACGTGGGTCGAGTCCTTCGAGTCGTTCGCGTGCACGGTCAGCGAGCGGGACACCGCGTTGGCCATGTCGGCGGCGAGGTCGGCGCGGGAGGAGACGGCTGTGACGGCGACCATCGGCGCGTCCGGCGAGGTCGCCGTCTGCACGCTCGACTGGAGCGTCTTCACCGGGACGCCCGCCCACACCTGCGCGTCGCCGAGCACCGCGAGCTGGGTGGCGACCCGGCCGTAGGCCTGCGCGAAGCCGAGCGCGGTCGAGGAGTCGGCCTTGTCGGTCGGTACGGCGATGACGTAGCTGGTGGCCGTATACGTCGGCGGCTTGGCGAGGCCGTAGCCGGCGCCGAGGAGTCCGCCGGTCATGGCGCCGGCCGCGAGGAGGGACCAGGCCGGAAGGGTCTTCGCGCGGGCGAGCGGTCGGTGCTGTCGGATCTCGGTCATGAGGAACTGGCTCCCTGGGGTGCGGGGGACGGCGACGAGGTGGAGACCGCCGCGTACACGTCCATGAGTTGGGCGGCGCTGCGGGTGATGCAGTAGTGGTGGGCGGCGTCCGGCGCGGTGCGCGGGCGCGGGCCCCGGGCGCGGGCCGCCGCCAGCGCGCGGGCGAAGACCTCGGGGCCGCCCTGGACGCGGAGTGCGGTTTCGGCGGCCTGTGGCGGGAGGTCCTCGACGGCGGGGCAGGAGGCGTAGAGCACGGGCAGCCCGGCCGCCAGACCCTCTACGACGGCCAGGCCGAAGGCCTCCTCGGGGGACGGCGAGGCCAGCAGGTCCATCGCCGCGGTGAGGGAGGGCAGGTCGGGGCCGGGGGTGCCGTCCGGGACGTAGGGGCGTTCGCCGGTGAACAGCACCCGGTCGGCCACTCCGCAGTCGTGGGCGGTGCGGCGCAGGAGGTTCTCCTCGGGGCCGCCGCCGACCAGCAACAGCCAGTAGTCGGAGGGGAGTTGGGTCAGGGTGCGGATCAGGACGTCGAAGCGTTTGCCGGCCGCGAGCCGGCCGATGCCGCCGACGACGTACGCGTCCTCCGGCAGGCCGAGGCGCTGGCGGGTGCGCAGCCGTTGGACCGGGTCGAAGCGGAAGCGGGGCAGGTCGATGCCGTTGGGGACCACTTCGATGCGTGGGCTGGGCACGCCCCACTGCTTGAGGCGTTCGGCGACCGTGGGGGAGACGGCGACCGTGGAGCGGCCCAGGCGTTCGCTGGCGAGATACAGGGCGCGGACCCCGGTGTTGAGGCCGCGACCCTCCATCTGCGAGTCGCCCAGGGAGTGTTCGGTGGCGACGACCGCCTTCACACCCGCGATCCGGGCGGCGAGCCGGCCGTAGACGCAGGCGCGGTAGAGGTGGGTGTGGACCAGGTCGTAGCCGCCGTTGCGGATGATTTTGACCAGGCGGGGGAGGGCGGGCAGGTCGCGGTTGCCGGTCATGCCGAGGTGGTGGACGCGCACCCCGTCGGCCGTGAGACCGTCGGCGACCGCGCCCGGGTTGGTGAGCGTCACGACATCGCAGTCGACCGGCAAGTGGCGCAGCAGCAGCCGGAGTTGCTGCTCGGCGCCGCCGATGCCGAGCCCGGTGATGATGTGCAGGGCCTTCATGCGGGACCCTCCACCGGACGGCGGCGCAGGCCGTGCAGCCGGTACTTGAGGAAGAGGCGGACGGCGGTGTCGTTCTGGCCGATGTGCACGCGGGGGAAGGCGTGTTGGCCGTTGAGGTCGCAGGGGTCGATGGCGCAGGCGTAGGTGTAACCGGCTTCGCGTACGGCGGCCACGGTGCGGGCGTCGATCGTGCCGTACGGGTAGCAGAAGCCGTCGACGTTCGTGCCGGTCAACTCGGCCAGTACGGAACGGCTTTCGGCGACTTCGGCCTTCAGGGTGGCGTCGTCCGCCTTGGTCAGGTCGACGTGGGTCAGGCCGTGCGAGCCGATCTCCATGCCCTCGGCGGCGGCTCGACGGATGCCGTCCGCGGTGAGGAGCGGTTTGCGCGGGCCCAGCGGGTCCCAGGAGTTGTCGCCGCCGAGCCTGCCGGGCAGCACGAAGAGGGTGGCGCCGCAGTCCCAACGGGCCAGCACGGGAAGGGCGTTGTCGACGAAGTCGGCGTAACCGTCGTCGAAGGTCAGCCCGACCAGACCGTGGCCCTCGCCCCGGGCGCGGGCGGTGAGCAGCTCGGCCATGGACACGCCCCGCAGACCGCGCCGGCTCAGCCAGCGCAGCTGCCGGTCCAGGCGGTCGGGGGTGACCGTGATGTGGTAGGGGTCGTCGGAGCAGTCGCCCACGGAGTGGTACATCGCCACCCACGGGACCGGGCCCGTGACGCGACTGCCGGTGGTCGGGGAATCAGCGGGAGCGGCCATGCGGGAGCCTTCGTGTGACGGAGCGGACGGATTCCAGTGCGGGTGCGAAGCCCTGGGCGTCCAGGGCCCAGCCGAGCAGGACGAAGACGACGGTGACGGTCGTGCAGCCGACGGCGAGACCGGGCAGCGGTGAGGGCATCGCGCGGGCGGCGAACGCCCCGGCGACCGTCGCGACCGCCGCCGCGCGCACCGGCCGGGTCAGCTCGACCAGGACCTGCCGGGTGCGGATCGGGACACTGCGCGGGCCGCTGCCGCACAGCAGGAGTACGGCGGTGACGGTGATGCCGGTGGCGTTGGCGGTGGCGATGCCGATGACGCCCCAGGGACCGACCGTCCAGGCACCGATCCAGGAGGTCACGACGATGCCGGCGGCCATCGCGCCGACCGGGAACCAGGTGGGGCGGCCCGCCGAGAAGTACGAGCGGACCAGGACACCGACCAGGGTCTGGCCGAGCAGCCCGAGCGCGTACACACGCATCACGCCGGCCGTGGCCGCGGTGTCGTGGGCGGTGAACGCGCCCCGCTGGAAGAGGAGTTCGATGATCTGCGGGGCACAGGCGATCACCGTGGCGGCGCCCAGCAGGACAAGGCACGCGGCGAGCGCGAGGTCCCGCTCCACCCGGTTGCGGGCCTTCTCCGTGTCGCCCTCGGCGAGCGCCCGCGCGACCACCGGGAAGGTGACCGTGCACAGCATCAGCGACAGCACCATCGGCATCTGGGCGACCTTCTGCGCGTAGTTCAGATGCGAGATGGCGCCGGCCGGGAGGTGGGAGGCGAGGAAGCGCTCGATGAGGACCTGGGACTGGCGGCAGAGTGCGAAGAGCAGCACGGTGGCCATCAGGGCGAAGTTCATCGGGCGGGGGGCCTCGGTGGTGCCGTCGACGCCGGTGTCCGGTGCCGTCGGCTTGTGGCTCCTCAACTGGCTTACCAGTGCGGGCAGTTGGGTCAGCACCATCAGGCAGCCGCCCGCGGCCACACCGAGGGCCGCCGACCGTACGCCCCAGTGGGCACCGAAGGCGTACATCCCGGCGATGATGCCGATGTTGTACGCCACGTAGATCGCCGCCGGTGCCACGAAACGACGGTGGGCGCGCAGGGCGGCGCTGCAGTAGCCGGCGAGGCCGAAGCTCAGGACGCAGGTCGCGGTGATGCGGGTGCAGCTGACGGCGAGCGCGGGGTTGGGCAGGCCGGGGGCGAGGGCCTCGACCAGGTAGGGGGCTGCTGCGATGAGCAGTGCCGATACCGCGATGAACGCCAGGGCGAGGCGGGGGAGGGTGGCTCTTACCAGGGTGCGGACGGGGTCGCCGGGGGCGCCTTGCGCTCTGTGGGCCAGCGCCATGCTGAACGCCGGGATCAGGGCGAACGCGAGGCCGTCCTCGATGAGGAGGGTGGCGGCGAACTCGGGGACGGTCCAGGCGACGAGGAAGGCGTCTGTTTCGCTGCCGGCGCCGAAGAGGCGGGCGAGGGACTGGTCTCTGGCGAGGCCGAGGAGGGAGCCGGTGATGGAGAGGGCGGCGGTGATGAGGGCGGCTTTGGCGAGGAAGCGGCGGGACTCGGGGGCCGGGGTGACTTCTGGGGAGGGGGACGGGATGAGGGCGGTTTCGGTGGGTTGTTGGGTGCTGCGCCGTTGGGGCTGGTCGCGCAGTTCCCCGCGCCCCTTTGGGGCGCTACCTGTCACCGTCATTGGATCCCGGCCTCTGCCTTGATCGCGCGCACCGGAGCCGCAACAGGAAGCTGCTCCTCCTCCCTGTTCGCCCCCACCAGCGACCACCACGCCGCCACCCCGAACACCACCGCCGTCAGGACTGTCGACGGGCCGCCGATGTCCGCGTACATGAAGTCGATCAGCTGCCAGATCAGGAGGCCTGAGGACACCAGTGCGCAGTCGACGCCGGGCTGGCCGGTGCGGTGGGTACGGAAGAGGCCGCGCAGGGCGCACACCAGCAATGCCAGCCAGCTGCCGGCCAGGGTGAGGAGGCCGATCAGGCCCTGTTCGCTGAGGACCAGGAGGTACATGTTGTGGGGGGAGAGCAGGGGCTGCTTCAGGTACCCGGCGCCCGCGCCGTCGGTGTCGCTGCCCGAGGAGAGGGCCAACGAGGCGTTGCCGTCGCGGTGTTCGGGGAAGCCCTTCAACCCGACGCCGGTCAGCGGGTGTTCGCGCCACATCGCGGTTGCCGCCGCCCACATGGTGTACCGGTCGATCACCGACTGGTCGGGGGCGTCGGTGACTTGGGTGATGCTGCTGATCCGCTCCTGGAGCATCGCCGAACCGACCCCGAAGCCGCCGACCAGGACCACGCCCGCCGCCGTCACGGCCGCGGCCACCTTCAGTGCGCGCCGCAGTCCGGCCAGCGCCAGTTGCAGCGCGCAGGTCGCGGCGGTCGCGATCCAGGCGCCGCGGCTGAAGGAGAGGGCGAGGGGGACGAGGAGAGCGAAGGTGCATGCGGCGGCAACTGTCCGTTGCCGTACGTCCTTTCGGCCCAGGCCCAGTGCCAGCGCGAGCGCGCAGATCAGGCCGAAGGACACGACCGTCGCCATGCCCATCACGTCGGTCGGTCCGAAGGTGCCGACGGCGCGGATGTCCTCGCCCTGGTAGGAGGCGCCGGTCGCGGTGACGTACTGCTTGACGCCGATCGCTCCCTGCCACAGGGCGAGGGAGACGAACGACCAGGCCAGCACGCGGAAGTCGCGCCGGTCGCGGACCAGCAGCACGACCGCCGCCGGGACGAGGACGAAGATCTGGAGGTAGCGGCCCAGGCCGCTCAGCCCCGCCCCCGGCGAGGACGCGCCCATCGCGGCGATGGACAGGCCCAGGACCGGAAGTCCCATGACCACCATGGCAGTTGGGGTGAGTGGACGCCTGCGCTCGCGGAGCAGCCGGATCCCGCAGTACAGCACCACCAGCCCGGAGACCGCGTCGGCGGGACCCGCGCCGCCCGCGCCCGGGGCGAGCGGCAGGCCGAGCAGGGCGATCACGGCGATGACCGGCAGGACCGGGGCGAACGTGCGCAGGCGGTGGTTCACGGCTCAGCTCCCCGTCGGACGTACGAGCGCGGTCGCGGTGCGGGCGAGGATGCAGATGTCCTGCCACAGCGACCAGTTGTCGATGTACGCGTTGTCGAACCGGCAGCGGTCCTCGATCGAGGTGTCGCCGCGCAGCCCGTGGATCTGGGCGAGGCCGGTGATACCGGTCTGCATCCGGTGGCGGGCCGCGTAGCCGGGGTAGGTCTGGCTGAACTGCGCGACGAAGTAAGGGCGTTCGGGGCGCGGGCCGACCAGGCTCATGTCGCCCCGGAAGACGTTCCAGAGCTGGAGCAGCTCGTCCAGCGAGGTCTGCCGCAGGAAGCGGCAGAAGCGGCTCATCTGGTGTTCGCCCGCGACGCTCCAGCGGGTCGCCGCCTCGTGCTCGTCGACCGGGCGGTGGGTGCGGAACTTGAGGAGTGTGAAGGGGCGGCCGTCCTTGCCGATGCGTTCCTGGCGGAAGACGACGCCGGGTCCGTCGGTGAGGCGCAGCACCGTCGCGCACACCAGGAGGAGGGGGCTGACCAGGAGGAGCAGGATCCCGGACACCAGGACGTCCAGTGCCCGCTTGCCGAGGCTGCCGCGCCTGCGGGAGCCCAACTCCAGCCGCCGGCAGGCGAATCCGGCGAGCTGGTCGCGCATCTCGTACGAGGGCGAGTCCGCGTCGACCTCCCAGACCACGCAGCCCGACTCCGCCAACGCCCGCAGCAGCGGCCCGCGTTCGGACCGTACGGAGGGATGCACGGTGAGAACGGCCCGGACGCCGTTCTGGATGAGGGCGCGTTCGACCTCCTCGCCGGTGGTCAGCACGGGCAGGCCCTCGGTGCCGTCGGGGCGGTCGGCGACGATGCCGATCGGCTCGACCCCGCACCCAGGGTGTCGTAGCACCGCTGCCGCGACGCGTTGCGCGGTCGTCGCCGGGCCGATGACCAGGGCGGTGCGGGGGTGGTTCAGCAGGGCCTTGCGGCGGCGGCGGTGGACCGCGCCGCGGGCCACGCAACCGGCCGCCGACTGCAGGGCGAAGCCCAGCAGCAGGGTGCGCGGGGACAGGGCGCGGTCGGGGGCGTAGGCCGCGGTGAGGGTGCCGAGCGCGAGCCAGGCGACGGCGATCCGGCCGCAGACGGCGGGCAGTTCGTCGAGGACACGCGGTACGGCGCGGGGGAGGTGCGGGCGCAGCAGTATCGAACCGGCGATCAGCAGCGCCACCAGGAGCGGCCGGCGCTGGCCGCCGGTCAGCGCGAGGGCGCCGAGGAGGGCGGCGGCGAGGTCCGCGCCCAGCAGCGGCAGCGGTGAGGCCGGGCGCGCGGGCGGTCGGCGGACCGGGAACCGGAAACCGCCGCCGGTGCGCCGGGGGATGACCGAGACGTTCGAGGATCCGTGGTCCCGTGGCTGTCCGCCGGGGGAGGGGACGGTGCTTTCCGCAGTCACGAGTGGATGGACTCCCTGCACTCGGTGGGCACGACGGACGTGTCCTTCTGTTTCGCCTCCGGGGCGCCGAGCAGTTCGCGGTATACCCCCGCGACCGCCTCGGCGGAGTGCCGCACGTCGTGCGTGGACTGGACGTACCGGCGTCCCTGGTGGCCGAGGGACTCACGCAGCAGCGGGTCGAGCAGCAGTTCGGCGACGGCCCCGGACAGCACCGCCGGGTTGTCGGCCGGGACGAGGCAGCGGGGCGCGAGTCCCGGGGGCAGGCTCTCGCGGGCCCCGGCCACATCGGTGACGACGACGGGCCGGCCGCAGGCCATCGCCTCCAGCGGGGCCAGCGCCATGCCCTCCCAGCGCGAGGGCAGCACCACCAGGTCGGCCGCCTGGTACCAGGGCACGGCATCGGCGACCGCGCCCGCGAACAGCACCGATTCCGGGGCGAGTTGACGCAGTGCGGCCCGGTCGGGTCCGTCGCCGACGAGCACGAGCCGCGCCGTCGGCACCCGCCGGACCACCTCGTCCCACGCGCTCAGCAGGACGTCCTGGCCCTTCTGCCGGCACAGCCGCCCCACGCACACCACCAGCGGCGCCGCCGGATCGACCCCGGCGAGCTGCTCGATCCCGGCCCGTACGGTGTCCACGGGGGCCGGGTGGAAACGCTCGGTGTCGATCCCGTTCGGGATCACGCTCCAGCGGCCCCGGACCCCGGCCCGCAGCCCGGTCGTGCGCTCCGCCTCGCTCACGCACACCGTCCGGGTGGCCCACCGGGCGCCCCAGCGCTCCCAGCCGACGGCGAGCGCGGCGGTGACCCCGCCGACCGCCTCGAACGACCAGGCGTGCGGCTGGAACACGGTCGGGATCCGCCCCCGCACGGCGAGCCGCCCGGCCAGCCCCGCCTTCGCGCTGTGCGCGTGCACCAGATCGGGCCGCACCTCCGCGACCACCCTGGCCAGCCGCCGCACCTCGGAGACGAGCGCGGGACCCGGCGACCGCGTGGCCTGCCACCGTCGTACGTCGGCGCCGAGCGCCCTGATGCCGTCCGCGAGGGAGCCGCCGTCGGGGCAGGCGACCGTGACGTGCAGGCCGGAGGCGAGCTGGGCCCGCGTCAGATCCGTGACGACCCGGGCGACCCCGGCGTCCACGGGCTGGGCGAGGTGCAGGACCCGTGGCCGAGGGTCGGTTGCTGGCTGGTGCATTGCGCGGTTTCCTCGCTCACGGGTGGCGCTCGGGACTGCGGGCGGGAACGCGCCTCACTGCTGGGCGTCGACGGCGACGAAGAGCGCCCCGAACCACGCCGCGTCCCGCTGGGAAACGAGCCGGAAGGCCAGCTGGTCACCGCCCGGCCGCAGCGCCTTGCCGAGATCGAACACATCGGAGTCGTAGCCGAGCGTGTTCGCATACGCGGGCGCACGCTCCGAAGGCGCCGCCCCCGGCTCGCTGATCGTGGAATTCAGCACGTCGTCACGGGGATTGGCACCGTCACCGAGCGGGACGGCGTTCGTACGACCGGTCGAGAGCGTGAGCGAATCCCCGGTCCGGCCGCGATCTCCGTTGTACGCCACCACGCCCGCGCGTCCCCCGGCGTGCGCGGGCGTGCGAAGCGCGCGCAGCCGGATCTGCGCGCCGGTAGCGGAGTTCAGCGCGTCGAACCCGTCCCACAGCTCCAGCCGGCGCAGCGGCTCCTGTGGCTTCTCGTACGCCACGACGAGCGTCCAGCCGCCCCACGCGCCGGCCGCCGACTGCCCCATCGCGGTGTTGACCTGGGCCACCGTGTAGCTGCCCGAACCACTCTCCCGGACCAGCTTCGTGACGTCCGCCGAGGCCTGGAACGCGTCCGCGCCGCCCGCCACCCGGTGCCCGACGACGGTGTCCGCGAGCACGTCCCGGTACTCGCCGCCGGGCTCCGCGATCAGCACCCGCCCGTTGTCCTTGGGCGGCTTCTGCTCGCCCACCCGGAGGTTGCCGCCCCAGTACAGGCGTGCGTACGTGGCCCGGGCGCCCTCGGGCAACCGGACCTCGGCGCGGGAGGAGTTGTAGGTGTTCGGGTCGTGGTCGACGTCGACGTAGAACATGTCGAAGTCGCCGTTGACCGCCTTCTGGCCCTCACGTGCGGAGGCGCAGGCGGCCGTGTCCGTACGGCAGCTGATGGAGGTGTTGGCCGCGCGGACGAAGCCGCCGTGCTGGAGGGCCCGGTAGCGCTGGGCCGGGGGGATGCGCTCCGTCTCGGCGGCGGACGGGGCGGAGGCGCCGGAGGCGGCCGGGGCCCAGATCGAGGCGAGGGCGAGGGCGCCCACCGACGCCCGGCGCAGCAGCGGACCCTGGGAATTGCGCATGACCGGCGGTGCCCTTTCGGGAAGTACGGCCCCTATATGCGATTTGCTGGCTATAGGGGTACTTCGGGAGGTGCGCAACTCTAGTAGCTATCCGGATTAATCAGGCGAAACGTGACAAGTGTGTCGGAATGGTGAAGTTCGGCCCTGTGGGACATCACCCCATTGGCGGCACAACCCCCGTGGGTGCCGCGCGTTGACACAGCGCCGGGCATCCCCGCCCGGGTGTTTGTTTCAACCCCAAGGAGCACCTCTCCATGTCGCGTATCGCGAAGGGCCTGGTCCTGACCTCCGTTGCCGCCGCCGCCATGGCGGGCACCGCCGGCATCGCCGCCGCCGACAGCGACGCGCACGGCGCCGCCGCCCACTCCCCGGGCGTGCTGTCGGGCAACGTCGTCCAGGTTCCGGTTCACATCCCGGTCAACGTCTGCGGCAACACCGTCAACGTCATCGGTCTGCTGAACCCCGCCTTCGGCAACACCTGCGTCAACGACTGACGTCCGCGCGCATCCCTTCGGCCGGCCGTTTCCCCGTGGTCCTTCCACGGGGGGACGGCCGGTTGGCGTTGGGGCGGTCGCGCGGGGCGTTGCCCCGAATGGGCGGTAGCGGCAGCGGCCCGGCGGTCCGGTCTTGACATGGCCCTCACCAGGCACGACGTCGTCCGTACGACTGACGGACGGTCACCCGGCGCGATCGACCGGTTGCAGATGGTGGTGAGCGCTTTCACGGTGGGCTCAAGATCTCAAAGCACCACCGAAAGGAACACCCCATGCGTGGTCTGCCCGCACGGCGCATCGCGTCCTCCGTACTCTGTGCCACCGTCCTGATCGGAATCGCCGGCCCCGCCGCCGTCGCCGCCGACAACGACTCGGCGCGGAAGCACGTCCACGCCGCGTCGAGCGTGCCGGTCCCTGGAGCCGACGGGCTGCTCGCCCAGGTCAAGGGTCTCGGTGACGTCGGCAGCGTGCTCACCCCGGTCACCGACCTGCTCACCCAGGTGCTCAAGGCCGACAACGGTCAGCTCTCCGCCGACCAGGCGCAGAAGCTCGCCGACACCGTCAACGAGGCCGTCGCCAAGATCACTGCGGCGGCTCCGGCGGCCCCGGCCGTGCCCGCGGCTCCGGCTGTTCCGGCGGCTCCCGCTGTCCCGGCCGTACCGGCGACGCCCGCGCTGCCGGCCACCCCGGCGCTGCCTGCGACGCCCGCCCTGCCCGCGACTCCCGCCCTCCCAGCTCTGCCGAAGAGCGGTGACGACTCCAAGGGCAAGGCCAAGGCGCCCGCCGACCTCGCCGGGGACGCCCTCGCCTCCCTGCAGAAAGCGGTCGCCACCCTGCTCGCCGCCGTCACCTCCGGCGATGTCGGCGCGGTCGTCCCGGCGGTCACCGGTGTGGTGACGGGCCTCGTCAACGTGGTCGCGGCCACGCTGCTGGGCGGCGGGCTGCCCGCTCCGAGCCTGGCCGGTCTGCCGGCGCTGCCCGCGCTGCCGTCCACGTCCGCACTGCCGTCCACGTCCTCGCTTCCGGCAGTGCCCGCGGCGCCGGCCCTTCCGGCGGTTCCCGCGCTGCCGGGAGTGTGACGCGAGCGGTCGTAGAAAAGCCGTTGGGCCGGTCCCTTTCCGGGGCCGGCCCAACGGCCTTTTCCGCCGCACGTCCCTTTCATATGAGGATGGGAAACGCCGATGAGACACACTCCGCATTCGGGTGGGGGCGCAGAAAGTTTCTGCGCACGGGTTTCCGGCCCGGCCGGAACTCGTTACACACGGCGACAGAATTCCCTCTGGTGACATGAGTTGCCGAAGAAAGGAACACGATGAAGTCCCTGAAGGCTGCCGCTGTCGTTGCCGGGTCCGTCGCCCTCGCCGGTGCCGCCGCGCCCGCGTTCGCCTACAGCCCCGCCGACGTGACGCCCACCAGCCTCACCGGCGCCGTCAACACCCTCACCAGTGGCCGGATCCAGCCCGTCGACGTGATGCCGCTGCAGCACCAGTCGGACGCGCTCGACACCGAGAACAAGCAGTCTCCGCTCAGCACCGTCAAGGGTGCGGCCGGCGCGCTGAACCAGCACAACCCGCTGCTCGGCGGTCTGCCGCTGCAGGGCTGAGTCCCGCCGGTGGTGTTCGAGGGGCGTCGCGAGGCGTCCCTCGTTCGTGTGGCGGGTCGACCGTGCCATCGGCCGGACGGGTGAGAACGCGTCCGGTGGCCTTCCGGCCCGTCGATAAGGTCGCGCGGTGACCTCAACCTCAAGCGAAACGCGCCCCTTCCGCGTCGCCGACCTCGGCACCCTCGTCGTCCTGGCGTGGAGCGGCGAGGCCCCCGACGGGGACATGCCCTACCTCCTCGCCTACACCCTGGGCGACGCCGCGGACGGCCCCGAGGCCGCGAGTGCCGCGGTGGAACGACTGCTGACCGACAACGGACTCCCGGTCGGCGGCGACGTCGTCGACGGAGCCACCCGGCCCAGCCTGCCGATCACCATGCTCGTCGAGTCCGGGCAGGCCGTCCTCAACATGCCGCAGCTCAACGCCCAGTGCGTGCCGCCGCCCGAGTGGCTCGCGGCGGTCGGCGAACGCGCCTTCGCCTACCTGGTGTTCACCACCCGCCCCTGGCCCGAGGCCGAGCCGGGCAAGCCCGTCACCCCCGAGGCGCTGGCCGAGTTCGCGGGCGCCGAGGAGACCCTGACCGCCGCCGCGCACGTGGTCCTGCCGGCCCGCAGCCTGCGCGGCTGACGACCGGACAGCGGGCGGGAACGCCGGTTCCGGCCCGCTGACGGTAAGCCGGCTCCGGCCCGCTGATGGGAATTCGGGAAAAGCTGACTACTGCGGCACTCGGGGGAATCTTGAACTGGTCTCCTTCCCGGGATCGTTACCCGGTCAGCACAAAGAGCCTCAGAACGCAGAGCCTCCGAATTCCGAAAGGGACCGTACTCACGATGAAGTCGACCACCCGAGGAACCATCGCCGCCGTCATCACGGCCGTGGCGGCCGCGACCGGCGCCGCCGCCGCGACCCCCGCCGCCGCGCTCGGCACGGTCCCGGTGCCCGTGCCGCTGGAGGGTGCGGAGAGCGCCCTCGGCATGGAACTCCCCAAGCTGGGCGGCGAGATCCCGGTGCCGATGCCGGGCACCCCCGAGGGCCCGCGGTACGTCGAGGGCCGGCTCATCCCGGAGCACGCGCTGCCCCAACTCCCGGTCCACGGCGGCCTGCCCGGTCTCGGCCTGCGCGCCCCGCTGCCGCACGTCCTCGGCGACGGCTTCGACCACATCGGCGTCAGCACCCCCGCCTCGGACCTGCGCACGCTGGCCCCGGGCCTCGCCCTGGACGCCCCGCTGACCCCGCCCAACCCCGACAACTTCGGCCTCCCGGACCTGAAGGCACCCCAGGCGGGCGTCCTGGCACCGGTCCTGCAGACCGTGCCGGGCGCGGACCTGGTCACGGGGGCGGGCCTCTAGGGCCGTAGCGCGGGAGCGCGGACGGTCGTACGGCTGGAGCGAACGCGGCCGGAGCACGAAGGTGGACATGGGCCCGGGTGGTGCGACCCGGGCCCTTCCGCATGTCATGGGTGCTTTCGGACGGTGACCGGGCGGGGTGTCGGACGGTTAGCCCCTCGAACGGTCGGAACGGACGAGGGAGTTGGACCATGAGCGTGAGCGTCGGTGGAGTATCAGTGGGCCGGGAGCCGGTCAGACCGGGGTCGGCGCGCAGGACGCGGCGGGAGGCGCTGCGCGGGGCGTTCGGTGCCGCGCTCGCCGTGGCCCTCGTGCCCGTCGTCGCGGCCTCCCGGCCCACCCGCTCCGGTGAGGATCCCGGGGACACCGCCTTCGACGAGACGTACCGGGGCCGCCGTATCCGCGGTGTGCTGAAGGGCAGTTGGCAGGTGACGGTCGACGGCCGGCCGCTGCATCTCATGCGGCGCGCCGACGGCACCTGGCTGAGCATGGTCGACCACTACCGCTCGTATCCCACCGCGCTGGAGGCGACCCGCGCGGCCGTCGACGAGCTCAGCCCCGGCCGTGAACTGCGGGAGGCGGACGGACAGATGGGGCAGATGCACATGGGGGGAGACCATGGCGTACACGCGTAAGGACGTCAGCACACTCACCGCCGGCGAGAAGCGGCGGTTCGTGGCGGCGATGCTGGAGATCAAACGGCGGGGCGAGTACGACGAGTTCGTGCGTACGCACATCGAGTTCTTCGTGCCCGACGGGGAGTACGGACTGCGCTCCGCGCACATGGCGCCCTCCTTCCTGCCCTGGCACCGGCAGTTCCTGCTGGACCTGGAGCGGGCGCTGCGCCGCGTCGACTCCTCGGTGACGGTGCCCTATTGGGACTGGACGCGGGACCGCAGCCCGAGTGCCCTGCCCTGGACGAAGGACCTGCTGGGCGGTACCGGGCGGCGCTCCGACCACCAGGTGACGACCGGGCCGTTCGCCTACGCGGCGGGCAACTGGAAGATCACGGAGAACATCACCGACGAGCCGTACCTCACCCGGGACCTCGGCCGGGCCGGTGCGCCGATCGCGCTGCCGACGAAGAACGACCTGGACGGAGCGCTCGCCGACCCCGTCTACGACACCGCGCCCTGGGACTCGACCTCCCGCACCGGATTCCGCAACCGGCTCGAAGGGTGGGGCACCGGGTCGGGCAGCGCGTCCTGGCGCAACCACAACCGGGTCCACAAGTGGGTCGGGGGCGTGATGCTCGGCGGCGCCTCCGTCAACGACCCGGTGTTCTGGCTGCACCACGCCTTCATCGACCTGCAGTGGTCCCGCTGGCAGAACCGGCACCGCGGCGCCCGCTACCTCCCGGCGAAGCCGCCCGGGCCGGGCGACGACCAGGAGGGGCGGATCGTGGCACGGCAGCAGCGGATGCCGCCGTGGGACGTGACACCGGAACAGCTGGAGGACGTCAGCAGGATCTATCGCTACGGCTGACCGGTCGCGGACACGGGGAGAGCCCCGGCGCCTGAGGTGCCGGGGCTCTTCGCGTACGTCCGTCCGCGCGTGCGGTCGAATCAGTGGCCGTAGCCGTTGTCGCCGTAACCGCCCGGGCCGGGGTGGCCGCCCTTGCCGTGGTCGCTCACGTTGGCGCAGGTGTTGCCGAAGGCCGGGTTCAGCAGGCCGATCACGCTGATGGTGTTGCCGCAGACGTTGACCGGGATGTGGACCGGCACCTGCACGACGTTGCCCGACAGGACGCCGGGCGAACCGACGGCCGCACCCTGCGCACCCGCGTCCGCCATGGCCAGACCGGCGCCGCCGAGCGCCACGGCGCCCGTGCCGAGAGCGACCACGGCCGCCTTCGCGATGCGAGACATCACGTTCTCCTTTGGTTCGGTGAGTGCGGCGGCAGGACTCGCCGCCGCACTTCGGGTTCAACGCGGCGGTCCATGCCTGGTAACGGCGACAGCGCGGGGATCACCTTTTTGAACAGGACTTCGAGCGCCGGGAGAGGACGTTCGACGGCCGGAAATTCGGTGCCCTCGGGGGCCGGTGTCCATTAGCCTCCCGGCATGGCAACCGACCAACTGTTCCGTCTGTTCGCCGAGCAGAACCGAGTACGTGCCTTCGCGGCGGTGGCCCTGGGCGCGGAGACCTCCGAGGAGGTCGCCCAGGTGGCCGGCCTCACCCCGAAGGGGACGGCCCTCGCGCTGCTCAAGCTGCGCGAGCAGGGCGTGGTGAAGACCATGGACGACGGTGAACTCCGCGTCGACTACGACCTGTTCAAGACCCTCGCACGCCAGGGCGAGGAGCCCGCCGACCAGGGCCCGGTCACCGGCGACGAGCACACCGACATGATCCTGCGGACCTTCGTCCAGGGCGGCCGGCTGATCCGCCTGCCCGCCCAGTGGACCCGCAAGCAGGTGGTGCTCCAGCACATCGCCGAGCAGACCTTCACCCCCGGCGTCGAGTACCCCGAGCGGATCGTCAACGAGAAGCTGCGCGCCTGGTGCGACGAGGGCGAGATCGACCATGTGACGCTCCGCCGATACCTGGTGGACCTGCACCATCTGCGGCGGGGCAACGGCATCTACCGGCGCATCGAAGCGTGACCTACGGCAGCTGTCGTACGGTCGAACCCGCCAGGTAGGCCCGGATGTCCTCGACCGCCTGGCCGTAGTACGTCGTGTAGTTGGCCTGTGACACATAGCCGAGGTGCGGTGTCGCTAGCAGGCGCGGTGCCGTGCGCATCGGGTGGTCGGCGGGGAGGGGCTCGATGTCGAAGACGTCGATTCCGGCGCCGGCGATACGGCCCTCGTGCAGCGCGGCGAGCAGGGCGTCCTGGTCGACGATCGCCGCGCGCGAGGTGTTGACCAGATACGCGGTCGGCTTGAGGAGGGCGAGTTCGGCGGGCCCGAGGAGACCCCGGGAGCGGTCGCCGAGGGCCAGGTGGACCGAGACGAAGTCGCTCTCCGCGAGCAACTTCTCCTTGGACGCGGCGAGTTCTACGCCGATCTCGTCCGCCCGCTCCTTGGTGAGGTGCTCGCTCCAGGCGGTGACCCGCATGCCGAAGGCGAGCCCGATCGTGGCCACCCGGCCGCCGATCTTCCCGAGGCCGAGCAGTCCGAGGGTGCGGCCGTGCAGGTCGGCGCCGACGGTCTGCTGCCAAGGGCCGCCCCCGCGAAGGGAGTTGTTCTCCTCGACGATGCCCCGGGCCAGGCCGAGCAGCAGGGCCCAGGTCAGTTCGACCGGCGGCGCCGAGGAGCTGGCCGTACCGCACACGGTGACGCCGTGCGCCTCGGCGGCGGCGTAGTCGATGACCGTGTTGCGCATGCCGGAGGCGATCAGCAGCTTCAGCCGGGGGAGCCGGGCGAACAGCGAGGCGGGGAAGGCGACGCGTTCGCGCAGCGTGACCACGATGTCGGCGGTGGCGAGGGCGGCGGCCAACTCGCCCTCGCCGTCGAGGTGTTCACGCAGGCTGACGACTTCCACCGCGTCCTCGACGGGCGACCAGTCGGCGAGACGGGTCGCCGCGTTCTGATAGTCGTCGAGGACAACACAACGCAGGCGCACGGCGGTTCGGTTCCTTAGGTCGGGTTCTGGAAGGTTATTCCTTCGCGTGGGACATCGCCGTGCGGGTCGGCTTGCCGAGGGCCCAGAACAGGACGCCGAGGAGGACGAACGCGGCGAGCGGTACGGCCTCCGTGAGGAGGTACTTCACGCGCTCGGCGTGGGTCCAGCCGTCCGGGAGGTAGTCGGCGCCGAACCAGGCGGTAGGCGCTCCCGGGGCGAGCAACTGCACACTTGCGAACACGATGAGCAGGGTGAGCACCACGCTGATCAGGATGGGGGCGGGTGCCTTGTAGGGGCGGGGGACGTCCGGGGCCTTGTAGCGGAGTACCGCGAGGGCCGGGAAGATGCCCAGGTAGCTGATGAGCGTGGTGGAGATGGCGAGGCCGAGGACGGCGCCGAAGAGCTTGGCGGCGCTGCCGTTGGTCAGCTCGTGGGCCAGCACCAGGACGAGGGTGGAGACGAGACCGCTGAGGATGTTGACCCGTACCGGCGTCCCGAACCGGCTGGAGATGACGCCGAGGAAGCGGGGCGCGGCGCCGTCGTAGCCGGAGACGGCGAGGGCGCGGTCGGAGCCCATGACCCAGGTGACGCCGGAGGACAGCACCGTGAGGATGAACAGGACCGCGGCGATGTCCCCGAGGACCGTGCCCGCGCCGCTGCTGGTGATGGTGCCGTCGGCGGCGACGTTGCCGCCGTAGACGGTGAAGACCTGGCGGATCGCGTCGAGGAAGCCGCCGAGGCCGGTGATGGCCTTGACCGGGAGGACGAGCAGGATGCCGAGGATGGGCAGCGCGTAGAGGACCACGGACAGGGCGGCGCTGCGGAAGATCGCGAACGGCACGTCCTTCTGCGCGTCGGTCATCTCGTCGCCCGCCGTGTTGGGCAGCTCGAAGCCGACGTAGTTGAACATCAGGACGGGCACCAGGCCGACGAAGCCCGCGTACGTCGGGGAGAAGTCGCCGACGCCGAAGCCGTGCAGGCCGTGCTTGATGCCGTAGATGACGACCGTGAGCGTGAAGAAGCCGAGGAGGACGAAGCGGCTCCAGGCGCCGATGGTGGGGATCCACTTGCCGACGTCGAAGGAGAGGATCGCGGCGAGGACGCCCACCCAGATGAAGACGAGGGCGAAGACGTAGAAGGCCGGGGTGCTCAGGTCCTTGCCGTCGTTGAAGAAGGTCGTGAACGCGGTGACGGCGGCGACGGCGAGGGTGCCGCCGAGCCAGACCGGGTTGGTGATCCAGTACAGGAAGTTGTTGACGGCGCCCGCGAGGCGGCCGAAGGCCCGGCTGGTCCAGATGTAGGGGCCGCCCTCCTCGGGGAACGCGGCACCGAGCTCGGCGATCAGCAGCGCCGAGGGCACGAAGAAGACCACGGCCAGCACGATGAGCCAGGTGAACGCCTCGGCGCCGGAGGAGGCGACCGTGCCGATCGTGTCCACTCCGACGATCGTGCAGAGAAGGAAGAAGAGGATGTCGAAACGGCCGAAGTGCTTGCGCAGCTTCTGCCGCTCCGTCTGGGCTGCGGCCGGCGCGTCGGCCGGCTCGAAGGCTGTCTGACCAGCGGCCACCGGGAGCTCCTGCGGGGACGAGGGGCGGGATTCGGCCAATGATCGGTGCCCGTGGGGAACCCCACAAGCGTTCGGGGCCAAGTCTTGACCATTACGTATCCAACGGGACGTAACGGAAACCGGGGGGAAACACGGGGGCGATCGGGCCACCGGCGCGGTGGGGCTCACGGCTTGCGGGCCATGCCGCCCCATATCAAGGGCCTGGGGAGATCGGGCGTCGGGACGGGCACGTCGGGACGCCAGTCGTCCAGCGGTACGAGGCCCGGTTGCTGGAGGTCGAAGTCGGTGAAGAACTGCTGGAGTTGACCGGCTGTGCGGAGCTGGCCGCGTCCTGTTTCTCCCTGGTAGAGGCGGAACAGTGTGGTCGCGCCGATCGGATCGGCGTCGGACACAAGGGAGTTGAGGGCGAGGGTGCTGCCCGGTGCCAAGCGGTCGCGGAGGGCGGCGAACTGGGCTGTGGTGGCGGGTGTTTCGGGCAGGAAGTGGACGACGCCGGAGACGATGACACCGAGCGGGGCGGTGAGGTCGATCAGGGCGTGCAGGTCGGGGTGGTCGAGGACGGATGCCATGTCCTGGACGTCGCCAAGGAGCAGTACGGATCGTCCGGGCTCCAACAGGGGTCTGCCGTGGGCGAGCACGGTGGGGTCGTTGTCGACGTAGACGACTCTGGTGTCGGGGTGGTGGCGGGCGGCGACCTCGTGCACGTTGTCCTGGGTGGGCAGGCCGGCGCCCAGGTCGAGGAACTGGGTGATGCCCTCGGCGGTCATGGCGGCCACGACTCGCACCAGCCAACGCCGCATGGCCCGGGCCAGCAGGGGTGCCTGCGGGTTGGCGGCGGTGATGCGTCGGGCGGCTGCGCGGTCGGCGGGGTAGTGGGTGTGGCCGCCGAGGAAGTAGTCGTAGATCCGGGCGACGTTGGGTACGTCGGGTACGTGCTCGATACCGGGCGATGCCTGGGGCGCGACCGGCTCGTCAGCCATGAGGGGTCACCTTTCGCTCAATGAGCTTCCAACGAGCTTCGCCACGCGGAGAGTTGCGCGGGGGTCGCTCCACGACCAGGGGCTGTGCGGGGTTCGTCGGGCACGACTCGGCAGGACACCATTCTCCGTCCGAGCGTCCGGGGCGGGGAAGACGGCACCGGGTTCCGCGGAGGTCCGCATCGCCTCACCCTCCGGGGGCGGAGTGCTCGGCGTCGGCGGCGTGGAGGACTTCGTGGATCAGCAGGTCGAGGTCGTCCGGGGTGGTGCGGTAGTTGCACAGGGCGGCGCGCAGGACGGTACGGCCGTGGACGGCGACGGTGGCGAGGTAGGCGCGTCCGTTGTCCTGGACGCGGCGGGCGACGCGGGTGTGCAGGCCGTCCGGGTCGCCCCCGTCGGGGTCGGTGATCCGGAAGCAGGCGACCGGCAACGGACCGCCCGCCAGCAGCTGAAGCCGGGGTTCGGCGGTGATCCGCTCGCGCAGCCCGTCGGCGAAGGCCAGGTAGTGCTCGATCAGACCGGTGACGCCGTCGCGGCCCAGGTGGTGCAGGGTGGCCCACAGGCCGAGGGCCCGGGTGCCAGGACGGGTCAGCTCGATCGTGGCATGGGACAGCCAGGGCAGGGCGTCCGGTTCACCGGCGGTGAGGTAGGACGCCTGGTGGGCGAAGGCCGTGTGCAGGTGCTCGGGGTCGGGGACGAGCAACGCCCCGCAGCCCACCGGCACGCTGAGGGTCTTGTGCGGGTCCACGGTCAGCGAATCGACGCCGCCGACGCCCACGTAGTGGGGCGCCAGGGCCGGCACACCGGCTCCGAGTCCGCCCCAGGCACCGTCCGCGTGGTGCCACATCCCCACGCTCCGGCACAGTTCCGTGACCGGTTCGAGCGGATCCACGGCGCCGGTGGCGGTGGTGCCCAGTGTGGTGACGGCGCAGAAGGGCAACAGGCCCGCGTCCAGGTCGGCGGTGACCGCGGCGCGCAGCGCGGCGGGGTCCAGGCGGTCGTGCGGGTCTGTGGCGACGGGGCGCAGCCGGTGGGCGGGCAGGCCGATGCAGGCGGCTGCCTTGGCGACGGACATGTGTGCCTGGGCGCTGTAGTAGAGGGTGAGGCGGGCGTGGTCGTGGTCGAAGGCGGGGCCGTCGGCGGAGCCGCGCCGGGCGAGGAACCAGGTGCGGGCGGTGGCCAGGGCGAGCAGGTTGGCCATGGAGCCGCCGCTGGTCAGGACCCCGCCCGCACCGTCGGGCAGGCCCGCCAGGTCGGCGAGCATGCGCACGGTGCCGCGTTCCAGGTCCATCAGGGCGTTCTCGCCCATCCCGCAGGTCGCGTTGATGGCGCAGGCCAGCAGATCGGCGACGATCCCGGCCGGTGCGGGCGGCGAGTTGACCCAGGCGAAGAACGCGGGGTGTCCGTTCCCGGTCGGGTACGGTGCGATCTCCTCGCGCACGAAGTCCAGCACCCCGCCCAACTCCCGGCCCCGTTGCCGCAGTTGTCCCGCACGCAGCCGGGATCGCACCCGCACGGGCAGCGGACGGCTCACCGGGCCCTGCGGCAGCTCGCTCAGGTACCGGGCGGCCCACTCGGCCGCCGCCACGAGTTCGTCCCGCAGCACCTTCGCGTGGACCGCGGGCGGCTCCGGGGACAGGCCGAACTCGCCGAACCGGGACGGAGCTTGGTCGTGCAAACGCTGAGTCATGGCGGCGTGGGGGGCCTTTCGTCGTCACAGACCCCCTGGTCAGCGAAGCGAGGGCCATGATCGTAACGAGCACGTGCATCGGCCGACACGTGTACCGGCACAACTCGACGCGGCCTCCCGCGAGGGTCCGCAGCCGACGTGGAGTGCCGCGCTCCTGGCCGTTCCCTGAGATGCCCTGAGAGGTGAGTTCCTGGCCGGTGCCGACATGGGCTGTGACTCCCTGGTGTCGGGCGCGGCCCGGCCGCGCAGGTGATAGCCGTTGATGCCCGCAAGCGCACTGCGCGGCACCTGCGGGAGCACAAGCTCGGACGACTGCACGTGCTGCACGCACGGCTGCGCGGTCGGCGGGGCGGTCCGACGAACGGCGGGAAACCGCTGCGAGGAAACCGTCAACTCACCCGCTGCCTGTAACGGCTCGGCAAAGAACTGTGGCTGCCCGGCGTCGTGATCTCCACCCTCAACCCGGCCCGGCACGGCACGAGGCACGGACAAGATGCTGGTGCTCAACGACCTCGCGACTCCGGAACCCTTCGTCGAGGATGACGCCGATGTCGCCGTCCTCGTCCACCGCGAGGACGCCCTCTGTGCGGCAAGCCCTTCCCGGCCCAGTAAGGCCCCAGCGGAACCGTCGAGTTACTGGCCTATCATTGCCGAGTGACTTATAGCCGCTGGATACCCCGAGCCGTCCTTGTGTCAACGCTGGTGTCGACCATCGCCAGCTGTAGCAGCTCGGGAAACGCAGTAGAGGTTTCCCCTCCCTCTCTTGACGCGGCGGGTATCAAGATCTGCCGATCCTTTTACGGAGCTTTGCCGGATTCACTGGATGGCCTCCGCCGCCGCACAGTGACCCCGAAGTCCGAACTGACAGCAGCATGGGGAAATCCTGCTGTTGTGCTCACCTGTGGAATCCCTCGCCCGGAGAAGATGAGTGACCCCAACGCAGACGCAGGGACAGTCGAGGGGGTGAACTGGCTCATGGAAAATTCGAGGGACGGCAGTTATCGCTGTACCACCACATATCGAAAGGTCTATGTGCAAGTCTTTTTGCCGGAGAAGCGTGCACATGATGTTGGCACCCTCATGCAGCTCGCCAAGCCGATCAAGAAATGGATCCCCTCGGCGCTGTAATTTGCACGGCCCTAACTTGCGGCGTCGACAATGGATCGTGCGTTCTTCAGCCACCTGCCATACTCGGTGCGCAGCTTCTTGAGGAATTTTTGATTTTGCTGGATGAAAGAATTCTCATAGGCAGTGTGCAGTGAAATCATGGTCCCCAAGAAGTTGACGTCGTCCTTGCATGCGGCATCGGCTTCGGCGGCGGCTCGTTCCTGTTTGTCCGCGGGGCCCGACCAGCGCTTATCCGTCATGGCATCGACCGGGCTGTCGTAGTGATATCCAGATTTGGCCATGCAGTCCGACCAGGATTTTGCCAGGGACTTCCAGCGGGTACTTTTTTCGACCTGAAGTGTCAGTTCGTTTCGCGCTGCCTGTATATGCATTTCCAGGTATCCCCGTGCCGCAAAATCTCCGTCCGAGGCTTTCATTTTCATCCCGCCGGCAAGGATTGTAGTACTCCCCAGAGGGGCTCCGGCGGTCATCTTTCGTGAGCTCCCCCCTAGACACCCGCCAGCGGGCACGCTTTTTCCATAGAACGTCTTTATGGCGCCCCCCATGAGGGCATCCTGAAGCTTGGTTCGCTTTTTCTGCCACGCGTTGTCCTTGGTCGCGCGGCGATCGGAAGCGGTGTCGGGAGGCGAGTCGTAGCCGTATTTCTCTGCCTCCTCTTTCGTCACCACGAACCATCCTGTCCGGAAATCTCGGACGCCGTTGGCCGCAACAGGCAGTACGGGGACTGGATTCTTGGTGTACCCCAACTTTTTCATGCACGAGTTGATCGATTCGGCCTCGGCCCTTTGGAGGGTCGCGTTCTCGCCGTTGGTGGGCAAGTATGAATCCAGAGGAAGCTTGACTGTGTCAACCTCTTCGAGATCGACTTTCTTGGCCTCTCCCAGGGTCGGCTTCAGTCCAGTGGTAATTGGCGGGTTTTCTATGGTTGCCGCAGCATTGCCGTTCGAGCAGCTGCATACGGAGAGCAGCACACCGCACGCGAACACACTGCCCAGTATTTTCTTTCGCACAATCGCTCCCGCATAATACAGTTTGCCGGACTTCGCGCTATCTGGGTGCGAAGTCCGGCAACTACCTGGAGGTTATACCGAAATCGGCCTGCAAAGGCCCACTCGCCTAGTAATCCTCAGCAATCCTTCTTGAACGAAGAGATCGCGTTGTTGTAGATCGTCCCGTCCAGGGTCGCCGGGCTCGCGTTGTACGAGAAGCCGAGCTTCCACGCCCCCGAGTAGCCGGTGTCCTTCCAGAAGACGAAGCCAATGCAAGACGTGTACGGGCCCCGGACGGCCATGGAGGAGATGTCGTCATTGACGTCGCCCGTGCCGCCCCCGATCCAGTCCAGGCCGGCCAGAGAGGAGTGCGGGTCGTTCAGGTCGTAGTGGCCCCCGGTGGCTCCCCACTCGGTGCCGTCGTAGACGCAGATGTTCCCGGTGTCCGTGCAGTCACCGTCACCGTCGGCCTGTGCGGTTCCTGACAGCGAGAGCGTGAGTGCAGCCGAGAGCGCGGCGCCGAACGTGATGGTACGCAGTGGAATGTTGCGCATTTCGCGTCTCTTTCCTGGTAATTGTCCGTTGTGGGCGCACCAAGAGGGACCCCGCAAGACACAAGAAACGCGCAACTCCCCCCTGAAGCACCATTATCGTACACCAGTGCTACACAATGTTCATCAGCTTTCACCTTGTGTGCGCTGCGGCAGTGTGACCGTTCGCGCTGCGACACAACCGATCGACGCCCTGATCGTGATGGCGTTAGCTGGTCGGCATGCCAGAACTGCGTACCGAGCGTCTCCTGCTCCGTCGGTGGCGGGAGTCCGACCTCGAACCGTGGGCGGCGATGAACGCCGATCCCGAAGTCCGAGAACACCTGGGGGAACTGCTGGCGCGGGAGCAAAGCGATGCCGCGGTGGCACTCATGCAGGCCGAGTTCGACGAGCGAGGTTTTGGGTGGTGGGCGCTCGAAGCACAGGAGACTGGCGAGTTCATCGGCCGCGCCGGCTTGGACGAGGTGGACGAGGACATGCCGTTCGCGGGGGTGGACATCGGGTGGCGGTTGATGCGTTCGGCGTGGGGTCACGGTTACGCCACGGAGGCCGCTCTGGCCTGCCTGGCCTTCGGCTTCGAGGCCCTCGGGCTGCCGGAGGTTGTGGCGTCGACGACCGTCAACAACCTTCGTTCCCAGGCAGTGATGCGCCGGATCGGCATGACCCGGGACCCGGCCGACGACTTCGAGGATCTGAGCGTGCCCAAAGGGCCGCTTCGCCAGTGTGTGCTGTACCGGACCCACCGCGGAGAAGCCCAGGGGCTACACCACGCGGCGGACACGACCCCGCTGTCGACGATCGCATGAGCCGCGGTTTCCCCTGGGCCGGCTGCCGACTCGCCAACTACCGCGAACAGCACCCGCCAACTGGCGCGAACGGTCACAGGCAGCATGCGTTGCCGTCCTCGGTCTCCCGCGCCGAGGAACGGCGTCACCGGCGCCGGACCTGCCAGCCCGTCGGTCACATCGCCGACGGGTGAGGCCGGCGAGCAGTCAGGTGCGGTTGTCGGTCACAGGGCGGCCCGCTCCTTCAGCGGTTCCCACCATGCGCGGTTGTCGCGGTACCACTGCACTGTCTCCGCGAGGCCTTGCTCGAAGGTCTTGCGGGGCTCGTAGCCGAGCTCCTCACGGATCTTCGTGCAGTCCACCGAGTACCGGCGGTCGTGGCCCTTGCGGTCGGTGACGTACTCGACGCTGGTCTCCCAGTCGGCGCCACACGCCTTCAGCAGCAGTTCGGTCAACTCCCTGTTGCTGAGCTCCGTGCCGCCGCCGATGTTGTAGACCTCGCCGGCCCGGCCCTTGGTGCGCACGAGTTCGATGCCCTGGACGTGGTCGTCGATGTGCAGCCAGTCGCGGACGTTGCCGCCGTCGCCGTAGAGCGGGACCTTCCTGCCGTCGAGGAGGTTGGTCACGAACAGCGGGATGACCTTCTCGGGGAAGTGGTGGTGCCCGTAGTTGTTGGAGCAGCGGGTGACGCGGACGTCCAGGCCGTGGGTGCGGTGGTACGACAGCGCGATCAGGTCGCTGGAGGCCTTCGCCGAGGAGTACGGCGAGTTGGGCTGGAGCGGGTGCGTCTCGGGCCAGGAGCCTTCGTCGATGGAGCCGTAGACCTCGTCGGTGGAGATGTGCACGAAGGTCTTGATGCCCGCGCGGTGGGCCGCGTCGATGAGGGTGTGGGTGCCGACCACGTTGGTGCGCACGAACTCCGCGCCGCCGTCGATGGAGCGGTCCACGTGCGACTCGGCGGCGAAGTGCACCACCTGGTCGTGCTCGGCCAACAGCTTGCCGACCAGCTCGTGGTCGCAGATGTCGCCCTGCACGAAGGCGAAGCCGGGGTGCTCGCGCACCTCGTCGAGGTTGGCCGGGTTGCCCGCGTACGTCAGCTTGTCCAGGACGGTGATCGCGACGTCGCCGGGGCCCTCGGGGCCGAGCAGTGTACGGACGTAGTGCGAGCCGATGAAGCCGGCGCCGCCGGTCACCAGGATCCGGGTGGAGGGGGCCGGAGCCGAAGGGGAGGTCATGAAGAGATCTGTACCTTGCTGTGGTCGCCCAGGACGAGACGGTGGGCTGCGGGGTTGCGGGGCGCGGGAGTGACCTGGACGTTGCGGCCGATGAGGGACACCTCGACCCGCCGTACGCCGGTGATGGAGGAGTCGCGCAGGACGATGGAGTACTCGACTTCGCTGTCGTCGATCCGGCAGCCCTCGGAGACCGAGGTGAACGGGCCGATGTACGAGTCGCTGATCACCGAACCGGGGCCGATGACGGCCGGGCCGACGATGCGCGACCCGCGGACCTCGGCGCCGGCTTCGATGCGCACGCGGCCGATGATCTCGCTGGACTCGTCGACGGTGCCCTCGATGCGGGGCTCGACCGTCTCCAGGACCGAGCGGTTGACCTCCAGCATGTCGGCGACGTTCCCGGTGTCCTTCCAGTAGCCGGAGATGGTCGTCGAGCGCACGTCCTTGTGCTGGTCGATCAGCCACTGGATGGCGTGGGTGATCTCCAGCTCGCCGCGCCAGGAGGGCTCGATGGAGCGGACGGCCTCGTGGATCGCCGGAGTGAAGAGGTACACGCCCACCAGGGCGAGATCGCTCTTGGGCTCCTTCGGCTTCTCCTCCAGCCCCTTGACGCGGCCGTTCTCGTCGAGCTCGGCGACACCGAACGACGTCGGGTTGGGCACCTTGGTCAACAGGATCTGCGCGTCGGGGTGCTCGGTGCGGAACTCGTCGACGAGGCCGGTGATGCCGCCCACGATGAAGTTGTCGCCGAGGTACATGACGAAGTCGTCG
The DNA here is from genome assembly GCF_024519455.1 of Streptomyces sp. STR69. GTDB lineage: Bacteria > Actinomycetota > Actinomycetes > Streptomycetales > Streptomycetaceae > Streptomyces. The sequence continues at coordinate 185,622 of NZ_JALJRY010000006.1, forward strand.
TCGCCGAGGAAGTCGCTCGCGATGAGCACCGCGTGTGCCAGGCCGAGCGGCTTGTCCTGCGGGATGTACGTGACGTCGATCCCGAGCTTCGAGCCGTCGCCGACGGCTTCCCGGATCTCTTCGGCGGTGTCGCCGACGATGATCCCGACATCCGTGATCCCGGCGTCGGCGATGGCCTCAAGACCGTAGAAGAGCACGGGTTTGTTGGCGACGGGCACCAGCTGCTTGGCCGATGTGTGGGTTATGGGGCGCAGGCGTGTGCCCGAGCCACCGGAGAGAACGAGAGCCTTCATGCGCGGCATCCTAACCGGGGCCCTGTCAAGCGACACTCCGGCCGGTCGGCCACAGTTCGCGAAACCGTTCCATGGGCTTTGTGATCCGTTTGTATCCTGGTCCGTCACTTGCTGTGACTGGGGCGGGTCGGCCACCCGCTAGCCTTAATCGAACGTCTACCGAGCGGTGACATGCGCCGGGTCCTGACGAATGACTCCCAGCAGCTGAGGCGGAAGAAGACACATGCCCATCAAGGTGAGCGTGGTGATCCCGGTCTACAACCCGGGCAAGTACATCGAGGACTGCATCGCCTCTCTTCTGCGTCAGAGCCTGCCGGACGACGAGTACGAAGCGATCTTCGTGAACGACGGTTCCACCGACGAGACTCCCGCGCGCCTGGACCGGCTCGCCGCCGAGCACGCGCACATGCACGTCATCCATCAGGAGGCGTCCGGCTGGTCCGGCAAGCCCCGCAACGCGGGCATCGCGGCTGCCAAGGGTGAGTTCATCCAGTTCGTGGACAACGACGACTGGCTGGGCGACGAAGCTCTCGAACGCATGTACAACTACGGCGTGGAGAACAAGGCCGACGTCATCGTGGGCAAGATGGTCGGCAAGGGCCGTGGCGTTCCCCGGGAGTTGTTCCGCAAGAACCGTCCGCGCGCCACTGTCGACAACGCCCCGCTGATCGACAGCCTCACCCCCCACAAGATGTTCCGCAAGGAGTTCCTCGACCGGCACAACCTCCGCTACATGGAGGGGCGTCGACGTCTTGAGGACCACGTTTTCGTCACCGAGGCGTACCTGCGGGCCGAGAACGTCGCGGTGCTCAGCGACTACCTGTGCTACTACCACATCAAGCGTGAGGACGCGGCCAACGCGGGCTTCCAGCGCTTCGACCCGGTCGGCTACTTCAAGAACCTGCGTGAGGCCCTCGACGTCGTCGAGGGCCTCACCGAGCCGGGCCCGCTGCGTGACAAGCTCTTCCGCCGCTGGCTGCGCAACGAGATGGTCGAGCGCATGCGCGGACAGCGCCTGCTGAAGCTGCCGGAGGACTACCGACAGGAACTGTTCGACGAGATCCACAAGGTGGTGGTCGAGCGCTTCGGACCTGGTGTCGCGGCCGGCCTGCAACCCGCGCAGCAGATCGTTGCGGGGCTGATCGCGGCCAACCGGCCGGCGGATGTCGAGGAGTTCGCCCAGTGGGAGTCGGGGATCAAGCCCTCCGGTGTTCTCGAGGAGCTCGGCTGGGAGGACGGCAGGCTGACGATCGGTTTCACCGCCGAGTACACGTCGGGCGGCGAGCCCATCACCTTCCGTGCCGACGGTGCGAAGGACCTGCTCGTTCCGCCGTTGCAACAGGCCAGCCTGGACGCCATCGCCCTGCTCGGTGCGAACACCGCTGCTCCGCTGGCCAAGTCGAAGGTGGACCTCGTCCTGCGCGAGCGTTCGACGGCTGCGGAGTTCTTCCAGCCTGTCGATCTGACCCGCGAGAAGGTCGCCGTGGAGGGGCAGGAGGGATATTTCAGGCAGGTGCTGCGTGCCGTCGCGCGGGTGAACCCGTTGTCGGCGGCGAACGGTGCCGGACTGGACGCCGGTATCTGGGACGTCCTTATCCGCATCAACTCGTGCGGGTGGGCCAAGGAGACCCGCCTCGGTTCCGTCCGCAGTGAGGAGGCGGGGCGCGGGCGCGGCGGCGCCGTCGTCGGCTCCCCGGCCCAGCTGGTCCTGCCGTACTGGACCGACCCGCAGGGCAACCTCTCACTCGACGTCGACCAGAGGACCGACCGGCTCGCGTACGAGTTCGCCGGTCTCGCCTCTGCCGACGTCACCGTGACGACGGACCCCGGCCGCCTCGTTGTCGTCCTGCCGTTCCACATCCAGGGCGAGAGCGAGGCAGCCCTGAAGCTGACGGACGTCGCGAGCGGTCGTGCGGTCGACCTCCCCGCCACGCTGACCGCCCGGGTGACCGGAGACGCCGACCTGGGTGCTGACCTCCCGCTCGGCGAGTTGGCGGACGGCCAGTGGCGGCTGGAGCTGACTCCGCCCTCGGCCGGGGTCGGCAAGCCGGTGGCCCTCCCGCTGGCCTTCGATGTCTCCGCGAGTGGAGGTGTCGTCGTCAAACGTCTCGCTGCTGCTGCGGCCGATCTGGCGGCGAAGGATCCCGGACGGCGCAGGCCTGGCACCCGCCCCGCGGCGTCGACGATCTTGCGCCGCGCCGCGGGCAAGGTCCGTCGGGCTCTGAAGAAGTAGCCGAACCTCGTTCCTGGGGCCGGGGCCGTGGCAGGTGTTCGGGCGGCCGGCGTCTCCGTGAAGGTCATCGGCCGTCGTACGGGATGCGGCCGACCGGCATGGCGACGATTGCTCTGACGGAACGACCGCTACCGCTTCGGTACGTGGATGTCCGTGCTGCTCAGCGTCTGCGGCCTGTCCGTGAAGACCCTCAGCCGTACCCGCAAGTGGGCCCGGTTCGGCAGGGAATAGCGTCCCGTGCTCGGCACGAGTTCGTAGCGCGCCGACCGGTGCGGACCCAGCACGGCCGGGCCGCTGCGCACGGTCCAGTACGCGGATGTGCTCTCGCCGGTGCTGGAGGCGAAGTGCGGAGCCAGCGCGGTGCCACCGGTGTTGGTCGCCTGCACGGTGAGCCCGTGTATCCCGCCGCTGTCGCCCCGTACGTCGCTGACCACCAGCCGGATCGGCGGCCCGCTCGCGGCAGCGACGGTCACACAGACGGCAGCGGGAACCAGCAGCACCGCGGCCAGGGCCACGCTGACCGCCCGCCGCCGCCCCAGAGGCAACCGGGGCTGCCACGCTGAAGCGAAGTCGGAGCTGGTGGCGGTGGCCGCGGCAGCGACCCACAACGGGGTCATCATCAAGTAATAGCCGTCCTGCGACCGCGTGGCCAGGTAGAACGCGCACCATGGCAGTACGGCGGCGGCGGGGCCCAACCGCCGTACGAAGAGGGCGAACAGCACGAGCAGTCCGGCGGCCAGCAGCATGCTGCCGTACGAGTAGAAGTCCAGCCGGCTGCTGCCGTCGGAGAAGTAGTACGACAGGCCCATGATGCCCTGGCCGTGCGGGATCCCGTGCTGGGTGAACGGCAGGGCCAGGCCGGCTATCCAGGCCCGGGGGCTCTGCGCGATGAAGTAGGCGTTGGCGGCCAGGGCCACGACCGCGGAGATCGCGGTGAACCGTGCGACCACACCGAGAGCCGCCCGCGCCGAGAGCTCACCGCGCCGTACCGCGTAGACACCGATGAGCAGGAACGGCGTCAGGAACCAAGGCAGTTGATGTGTCGCACACGCGGCCCCGAGGAGCCCCGCGCGCACGATGTCCGAGCGGCGAAGCCGCCCCCCGGCGCCGATCGAGGGCCAGCGGATCACCACCGGGATGAGCAGCACGAGTGCCGGGATCGCCGGGTAGCCCATGGCCGCGTATCCCTTGAGCATGGGGAAGCCCAGGCAGACCGCTGTCGCGGCCGACCGCCACGGTGTCGGCAGCAGCCACCACAGCACCGCGGCGCCGACGATCAGCAGGAGGGTCGGGACGAGCGTGGCCGCCTTGGCACCGATCAACGCGTACACGGGAGCGTTCAGCAGCAGTGCCAACGGCGGATACGCGAAGGAGTAGTCCGCGCCGCCCGACATCGTCTTCGTCACCCCGACGTGGTGTTGCTGGAACACCCACGGCCACTCGTGCCCGTACACCGCGTGGCCGTGCACCAGCTCGTGCGTGGCCTGGGTCATCAGCACCGTCTCGTCGTTCATCCCGCCGCCGAGGGCGTACGAGCACAGCGCCAGCACGATGCCGAGGAGCAGTACCCCCGCGTCGACCAGTACGAGAGCGCGACGGTTGCGCACCGCGAGGGCCAGGACGCCCAGGATCAGGATGCCGGCGTACCCGAGCATGATCACTCCGCCGACCTTGGGTCGGGAAGCGATCGCCGTCGACCATTCGCCGCGTGTGCCGATGAACAGGCTGATGACGGCGAGCAGTGTGATCGCGCGGTGCAGCGGAGCAGGGCTTGCCGACGGAGACGGACTCGGGTGGATAAGTGGGGCATGGGTGGCGATACCGCCGACCGTCTTGCTCATGTGGGGCACACCTCAAGCAGGGCAGATCGTGGTCAGATGAGACTGCTCTTGTAGTAGAAGCTCGCCATCTTATCCGTGGCGGTTGCTGAATTCTCCGAGGCGAACCCCATGACCAGTCGGCAGGCGGCCGTGTTGCTGGTGTCCGGGATCTGAATGGCGCGAGGCCCTCGGGTTCGCGGAAATAGAGGCTCTGGGCGGCCTTCGTGAGCTGGCGATCGCTGACGGACCCTGTATTCCAGTCGATTCTGGTGATGTAAGTGTTTCCATCAGGGTTGGTGGGCGTCGTCGTTGTGCTGTCGGCATACGCGTAGGCGTTTCCGTCGATCATGTACAGGTACTGGCCGAGGCTTGCGAAACCCTGGAAATCAGAATAGGCGCTACCGGTCGGCTGGGTGACCGTGGCCAGCGGAGTGAACGTGCCGGATTTGAAAGTGGCCAGGTCGTAGAGGCTGAATTTGAAGACGCCGCTGACTCGGTAGCGTACGGCCAGGCGGCTGTTGACCGGGTCGATGGCGACCGTGGTGCGGTCCGCTCCCGAGACCGGGCTGAACTTGGTCAGCTGGGACGAACCGGTGTTGAGGACCGTGCCGTTGGCGAACTTGAAGCGGGCCGGCTTGCTGCCCCAGCCATTGGTGTTGCCACTCTAATCGGTGGATGCGACGGCGTCCGTCTCGGTCCACAGATAGGCACTGTTGCCGGACGGCTCGGCGGCTGTCTGAACGCCATGACCGAAGCCTTTGAGATACATACGGCCGATTTCGGCACCGGTGAGGTCGAGTCGGGTCACGACAAGGTCGCCGTTGGCTGTGCGTTCGTCCCCGGTGTACTGGCGGGATTCGCCGGGGAGTTGTCGGGATCCCTCGACTACGCCTGGAACACTCTCGGCCAGCTCACCAAGACCACCGTGCACGCCACCGGCGGTGACAAGACCACCAGCTACGTCTACGACCCCGACGGCAACCTCCTGGAGCGCGTCGCCCCCGCCGAGTCCGTCCTCTATCTCGGCGCCCAGGAAATCCACAAGGCAGGCACCGCCGGTCCCGTCGCCACCCGCTACTACAGCGACGGCACCTCCACGTCCGCCATGCGCGTCGCCGGCACCGGCAACGGCAACCTCACCTGGGTGATGTCCGACCTGCAGAACTCCAGCCAGGTCACCGTCGACACCGCTACCGGCACCGCCAGCCGCCGTCGGTACCTCCCCTTCGGCGCCCAGCGCTCCACGTCGCTGCCCAGCAGCACCGACCGCGGCTTCCTCGGCAAGACCGAAGACGACTCCACGGGCCTGGACATCCTCGGCGCCCGCGCCTACGACCCCACCCTGGGGCGTTTCCTGAGCGCGGACCCGATGAGCAGTCCGTATGCACCGCAGGGGCTGAACGCCTATACCTACTCCCGCAACAATCCGACGAACTTCAGCGACCCCACAGGGCTCGACCCGGGCGGTACACAGGGCACTTGCCTGTACGACCCGTCACTGCCCTGCAAGAAGTCCAAGCCGGCCACGGCCGCCGGCGCCGGGGCCGCGGCGGCCGCGACCCTGGGCAAGCCGAACAAGGGCGACGGCGGCTCACGCACCCTCACCCTGAAAGACGGTTCGACGTATCGGCTCAACAACCGTGAGATCAACGGGAACGCCGACGAGAAGCCGGTCTTCGACTACCTCAACAACGGACTGAAAGACCAGGGCAAGTACTCGGACTTCGGTGACCAGGACGGCATCCAGTACGTCGGAATCCTGCGGGAATGGGCAGACGCACGGCCGACATGATTCGCCTGAAGTGGTCGGGCGGAAAGATCGTCGAAGCGATCCGGGTCGGCATCGTCACTCGTGCGAGCAACGCGATCAACGGCGCCATCATGCGGCTGAAGGACAAGGCGGGCCAGATGGCCGGCAAGGATCGGCAGGCGGACGCGTCCGTAGTGAGCTTCAAGGGGGTGTCCGAAGAGGATGCCAGCGCCATCCTCAGCGCGGCCAAGGACCAGGTCGACATGGACGCGGTGCGGGCGGTAAGCCTCGACCAGGGCAACTTCTACGACGAGACCCAGGTGATCAAGCCCGGGGCCAGCAGCGTGTTCGAAGACATCGACGCGGTCGTGGGTGTCGGCGGAGGTGCGCCGATCGTCGAGGACGGCGTTCCCCTCAACCCGCGTGGGTCGACCGGGAGCAGCGGGTCCACCCCGATCGAGCCCGAAGAGGAGCCCCTGCCCTTCGAACCGATCGAACCCATCGCCTGAGTGACCTGGTAGGAATGCGGAGGAAGGAGGCGGAACATGGGTGGCTTCAAGTGCGTGTGCGGCAGACTCTTCAGCGGTTCCCACAACCCTGGAGAACAGTTCCGCCTCGTCCCCGACGACCTGTTCGACCAGATCGCCTGGCCCGACCCCTCGGATCTCGACACCGAGGAACGGCAGCGGGCCGTGGAGGCGTCGTTCTCGTCCCTCTACGCGTGCGGCAACTGCGGGCGGCTTCACCGGGAAGGCGACAACGGTTCGCTCACCCCGTACGTCGCCGACGCCTCCCCGCCCCGGATCTGGGCCGACTTCACCGTCCGGGACGAAATCGGCCGCGTACTCCTCCGCCACGACAGAAGCCTCGCCGACATCCGTCGCCAGAAGCTCCTCCTCAACCCGCCCCTCGAAGTGGTTCTCTACGACGACACCGGTACTGAGGCGCGAGGGGAGGCCGGCTTCGGCGACGACGGGGCCGGAGGCTGGGACGAAACGCTTTGGGCGGTCACCCTGGAGGGTTCCGACGCCTGAGTGGTCACCAACGAGGTCACGCAGCCGTCCAGTTCCTCGGCGGCCAGGACGGTCTTCGGGTCGCCGCCGCGGCGCCATACGGCCCGCAGGCGAGGCCTTGGCCTCAGGAGCGCCTTCGTCGTCGTGGACGGCCTGCTCTCCGCGGATTGGCTTGAGCGCCCCCGGCAGGACTCGAACCTGCGGCCAAGCGCTTAGAAGGCGCCTGCTCTATCCACTGAGCTACGGGGGCCGGGTGTGGTGGCCTCGGTCGTGGTGTGCCCGGGTGTGGGCCGGTCCGTGACGTTGCCGGGGACAAGGATAGGGCTCCCGGGTCCTTGTCCCTGTTGCTTCCCCTCCGTGGCTCGATGTGGAGGTTCGGTGAAGCGGTCCTGATAATCGCAGGCAGGTACGAATCGTGCACCGCTTTTGGTGCCCCGCGCCACGGGTGTTGTGCACTCGTTATGCCTGGACTGTGCCCATGCCCCAGTCATCCCTTCCGTCCGTTGTGTTCTGTCGGCGCGCAGACATGCTCATATGCTTCAGAATTCCCCCAAAATTGGGCATTCTTCACATGTGGTGACCTTGGACGTACGGCCTCAGCTGCTCGACGCACTCTCCGCCCTGCGCGACCGTGTCGCCGCCGCACGCTTCCCGCTGCCCCTTGCGGGGGCTCCACGCGCGCGTGCCAACCGCGACGAACTGCTCGCCCAGCTCGACGACTATCTGGTGCCCCGCCTCAAAGAGCCCGAAGCGCCCCTGCTGGCCGTGGTCGGCGGTTCCACCGGCGCGGGCAAGTCGACGCTCGTCAACTCCCTTGTGGGGCGCCGGGTCAGCGAGGCCGGGGTGCTGCGGCCGACGACCCGCACACCGGTGCTTGTCTGCCATCCGGAGGACCATCACTGGTTCAGCGGGATGCGCGTGCTGCCCGACCTCACGCGCGTGTGGGTGCCCCATCAGGACCCGGGGGACGAGTTGCTCCTCCCCGGTGAGGACGGTATGCGTGTGCTGCGGGTCGAGACCGCCGACTCCCTCCCGCGCGGAATCGCCCTCCTGGACGCGCCCGACATCGACTCCCTGGTCGCCGACAACCGGGTACTGGCCGCCGAACTGATCTGCGCGGCCGACATCTGGGTGATGGTCACCACGGCCGCCCGCTACGCCGACGCCGTGCCCTGGCATCTGCTGCGCTCCGCCAAGGAGCACAACGCGACCCTGGTGACCGTCCTCGACCGGGTGCCCCACCAGGTGGTGTCCGAGGTGTCCCGGCAGTACGGCGCCCTGCTGGCCAAGGCCGGGCTCGGCGACGTACCCCGCTTCACGGTGCCCGAACTCCCCGAGTCCGCCTGGGGCGGCGGGCTGCTGCCGGCCAGCGCCGTGGCGACACTGCGGAGTTGGCTCGTGCAGCAGGCCCAGGACCCCGGGGCCCGGCACCAGTCCATGGCGCGTACGGCCTACGGCGTCCTCGACTCGCTGAAGTCGCGGATGCCCGAGCTGGCCGGTGCCGCCGCCGCCCAGTACGCCGCCGCGCTGCGGCTCACGGCCGCCGTCGACGGGGCCTACGACAGCGAGCACGCGCGTGTGCGGGGGCGGTTGCAGGGCGGGGCCGTGCTCGCCGGGGACGCGTTGAAGCGCTGGCGCGCCTTCCCGCTCGACTGCTCCGCGGGCGAACTGCTCGACGCCCTCGCCGAAAGCCTCGCCGCACTGCTCCTGTGCGCCGTCACGGCCGCCGACGAACGCGTCGACGACGCCTGGCGCCGCGAACCGGCCGCGGATGCCCCGGAGCTCACCGACCGCGATCCCTCGCTGGAGAGCGCCGAGCACCGCATCGGGATGGCCGTACGGCGGTGGCGGCGCGAGCTGGAGGAGTACGCCGAGGAGGAGGTGGCCGACCTCGACCGGAGCATCGCGCCCGACCCCGAGGTGGTCGCCGCCCTCGTTGCCACCGCGCTGCTGGGCGGCCGTAGGGCGCGGTCCGCGGGTGAGGGGCTCGCCGAGCGGATCGGTGCCCACGGGGCGCTGCGGCTGCGCGACCGGGCCGGACGGCTGCTCAACGACCACCTGGACCGGGTCGTGCACACCGAGCGCGAACGCAGGCTCGCCCCGCTCGACGCCCTCGACGTGCACCCCGAACCCCAGGCCGAACTCATCGCCGCGCTGTCCGTACTGCAGAAGGAGAGGTGACCGGTGACTGCCGTCACTGACCAGGACCACACGGACGAGATGGACCACGCCGATCGCGCCCGGCCCGCCGATCCCACTCCCGTGGAGGGCGGTTCGGAAGCAACCTCCGGAAACGACCTCCCCGTAGAGGACGCCCAGGAAGTCGTCGCCCCGGAGGACGCCGACGACCACGCGCGCGTGCGGGCCGCCACCTCCGGCCGTACGGAATCCAAGGCGGCCGTAAACCCAACGGACCCCAAAGACCCCACGGACCCCGAGGAAGCGACCGGCTCCTGGGACGACGGGCTCATCGCGCGGCGGGTCAACGAGACCACCGCCGCGCAGCAGGCCGCCGCCGTGGAGATCAGGGCCTCCCGGACGCAGGCGGCGCACACCGCGCACCACACCGCCCACGTCCCGGCCCCCTTGGCGTACGACGGGCCGCTACGGTCCCGTCTCGACGCGTTGCGCGAACTGGTGGGGCTCTCCAGGACCCGGCTCGACAGCGGGACCCTCGCGGAGGCGGGGCGGGTCCTCGACGAGGCCGCCGCGCGGCGCAGGCTCTCCGGGCAGCACACCGTCGTCGCCATCGCGGGCGCCACCGGCAGCGGCAAGTCGCAGCTCTTCAACGCGCTCGCCGGAGTGGCCATCTCGGAGACGGGAGTACGACGGCCCACCACCGCCGCGCCCATCGCGTGCAGCTGGAGCGACGGCGCGGCCACCCTCATCGACCGGATCGGCATCCCGGGACGACTGCGCAGGCGCCCCCTGCAGAGCGCCGAGATGGAGGCCCAGTTGCGCGGGCTCGTCCTGGTGGACCTGCCCGACCACGACTCTGCGGCCGTCGCGCACCGCGAGCAGGTCGACCGGGTGCTGGCGCTCGTCGACGCGGTCATCTGGGTCGTCGACCCGGAGAAGTACGCCGACGCGATCCTCCATGAGCGCTATCTGCGGCCGATGGCGGGCCACGCGGAGGTCATGTTCGTCGTCCTCAACCAGATCGACAGGCTTCCCGGGGAGGCCGCCGACCAGGTTCTCGACGATCTTCGGAGACTGCTCGACGAGGACGGGATCGCCCTGGGGGAGTACGGCGAACCCGGCGCGACCGTGCTGTCCCTGTCCGCGCTCACCGGCGACGGCATCCCCGAACTGCGCGAGGTTTTGGGCCAGTTCGTGGCGGATCGTGGAGCGGCGGCACGGCGAATTTCAGCCGATGTCGACGCGGCGGCGTGGCGGCTGCGGCCCGTCTACGCCACGGGGCGGCGCACCGGGCTCAGCGAGGAGGCGCGGGACGAGTTCGCCGCGCGGCTCGCGGACTCGGTGGGAGCCACCGCGGCGGGCGAGGCGGCCGAACGCGCCTGGCTGCGCAACGCCAACCGGGCCTGTGGCACGCCCTGGCTGCGGCTGTGGCGCTGGTACAACGACCGGCGCGAACCCACCACCGGCCGACTGCCCGTCCGCGCCCAGGCGGACGAGGAGGCCACGGCACGCCAGCGCGTCGAACAGGCGGTCCGTACGGTCGCCGACCGGGCCTCCGGCGGGCTGCCCGCGCCGTGGGCGCAGGCGGTGCGGGAGGCGGCCGTACGCGGGGCGCAGGGGCTGCCCGAGGCGCTGGACGAGCTGGCGGCGCGGGCCGGGCTGCCCGTCGGGCGCCCGCCGCGGCCGGGGTGGTGGCCGGCGGCCGTGCTGGCGCAGGCGTCCATGACGATCCTCCAAGTCGTCGGCGGGCTCTGGCTGTTGGGCCAGATCATCGGGTTCATGGCGCCGAACCTGGGAGTGCCTGTGCTGTTGATGGTGGCCGGCATCATCGGCGGCCCGCTCGTCGAGTGGAGCTGCCGGATGGCGGCCCGCGGCCCAGCCCGGCGCTACGGCCTCGACGCCGAGCGGCGATTGCGGGAGGCCGCGGCGGGCTGTGGACGGGCGCGGGTGCTCGATCCGCTGGCCGCCGAGCTGCTGCGGTACCGGGAGGTGCGGGAGCAGTACGGGCGGGTCACGGGGGCGGGGATCGGAGCCGGGTGAACCTCGGTCCGAACGTCGTTCCCTCGTCCGGGTGATGAGGTTTTCCACAGGTGGGCGGTGGTGCACAGCGCTCAGCGGGCTCGGCTCGGCGGAGGCAGTCTGACTGCAGCCGTACGGGACGGGCCCGTACGCGTTTCCGCCCGGCCTGCGCGGCCGGGTGAGGGAGGGATGCGCGATGAACGAGACCATGGTCTGCGCGGTGGGCAACGTGGCGACACCGCCGGTGTACCGGGAGTTGGCGGCGGGACCGTCGGCGCGGTTCCGGCTTGCGGTGACCTCGCGCTACTGGGACCGCGAGAAGAGCACCTGGACGGACGGCCACACCAACTTCTTCACAGTGTGGGCCAATCGACAGCTGGCCACGAACGTGGCGGCGTCGCTGACGGTCGGTGACCCGGTCGTCGTCCAGGGCCGGTTGAAGGTGCGCACGGAGGCACGCGAGGGCCAGCCGAACCGGTCCTCGGCGGACCTCGACGCCGTGGCGATCGGCCACGACCTGGCGCGCGGCACCTCGGCCTTCCGGCGGGCCAGCAGGCCGGACACGGCGGCCTCCCCGCCCCGGCCCGAGCCGGACTGGGAGACCCCGGCCGGGGATTCCGCCGACGTCTCCGAGCAACCGGACCGGCAGCGACAGGCCGAGCCCGTCGCGGTGACGTGATGTCAGTGAATGCCCCGAGCTGATCGAACTACGGCTTATCCGTGGCTTATCGATGAATGCGTTCCGTATGGCTCGGTGGATTTGTCGATAAGCCCCGCTCGCGGGTGATCTTGGGGATAACGATTCCGATTCGGAACGGTTATCCGATCACCCGACTGGAGAACGTGGTGCGCCCGCGTCCCTAGGATGCCGGACATAGCTCGGGCACAGCTCTCGGCGCTACAGATTCTGCTGGTGGGACCACGCCACGCCCCCCACGCCCATGGGTCCTGCTCGAAGGGGAATTCCGTGTCTTCTGCGTTGTCTGTCTTCTCCGTGCTGTCACCACGTGGCCGGGGCGCCGTGCGCTTCGTCGCCGCGACCTGGGCGTGCGGACTCGTCGCCGCCGGTGTGCTGGCCGGCGCGGGCCCGGCCTTCGCCGACGAGACACCGCAGACCCAGGGCGGGGCGACGGCCACGATAGGCGGGCTCAAGACGTACGGCGACGCCGTGATCCACGACGCAGGCGGCAGCGATGTGCAGGTCTCCGCGGGCCTGTTCGAGATGTCCGTGGACGGCGGCGGCACCCTGCAGACGTACTGCGTCGATCTCCAGAACCCCACCCAGCGCGACGCCAAGTACCACGAGACCGCGTGGAGCGGCACGTCGCTGGGCACCAACAAGAACGCGGGCAGGATCCGTTGGATCCTGCAGCACTCCTACCCGCAGGTGAACGACCTCGCGGCGCTCTCCGCGAAGGCCGGCACCAAGGGCCTGACCGAGAGCGACGCGGCGGCCGGCACCCAGGTGGCCATCTGGCGCTACTCGGACGGCGCCGACGTCGACGCGGTCGACCCGCAGGCCGAGAAGCTCGCGGACTATCTGCAGAGGAGCGCGCGTGACACGGCGGAGCCGCAGGCCTCGCTGACCCTCGACCCGCCGGCCGTGTCCGGGCACCCCGGCGAGCGGCTCGGCCCGGTGACGGTGCACACCAACGCGAGCGGGGTGACGGTGACACCGCCCGCGGACGCCGCCACGACCAAGGTGCGGATCGTCGACAAGGACGGCAAGGCCGTCACCTCCGCGTCGGACGGAAGCCAGGTGTTCTTCGACGTCCCCGAGGACGCGGCGGCAGGGTCGGCCGAGCTGACCGTGCAGGCCTCCACCACCGTCCCCGTCGGCCGGGCCTTCACCTCCGAGAACAGGAGCCAGACGCAGATCCTCGCCGGTTCCAGCGAGTCGACGGTCTCCGCCGCCGCCGACGCGGACTGGGCGAAGACGGGGGCGATACCGGCACTGTCGGCGCGGAAGAACTGCGTCGCGGGCGGCGTGGACATCACGGCGGCCAACGAGGGCGACGAGACGTTCACCTTCGATCTCATGGGTGTCGAGCACGGCATCGACGCCGGGACGTCCCAGACGGTGACGATCCCGTTCCAGGAGGACCAGGCGTACGACTTCACGATCACGGCACCGAACGGCTACGAGAAGCGGTTCGCCGGAGTCCTCGACTGCCGGACGCAGAGCAACGCGGGCGGCGTCGTGACGCAGACGCTCAGCGAGCCCAGCCCCGCCACGGTGGGCGGCACCACCGTCGACACCAACCTCGCCGAGACGGGCGGCTCCGCCATCACCCCGATGATCATGGTCGTCGCCCTCGGCCTGGTCGGCATCGGCGCCACGGCCCTGATCCTGCTGCGGGACCGCAAGCCCGGACAGCAGGGCTGAACCGGGGACCGGGCGCCGCCGTCGGTGGCCAACCCCCAGTTCACAGCCCCCTCGCCCATACGCGTTTCCCCCGAGGGGCAGGGGTCAGGCAAGATGGACTACATCTGCCCACTCCAGATTTCAAGCTGCCGGACGGTTTCTCTTGGCTGAGTACATCTACACCATGCGCAAGACGCGCAAGGCGCACGGCGACAAGGTCATCCTTGACGATGTGACGCTGAGCTTCCTGCCCGGCGCGAAGATCGGTGTGGTCGGACCTAACGGTGCCGGTAAGTCCACCGTTCTCAAGATCATGGCGGGCCTTGAGCAGCCCTCCAACGGCGACGCCTTCCTGTCGCCGGGTTACAGCGTCGGCATGCTCCTCCAGGAGCCCCCGCTCGACGAGTCGAAGACGGTCCTGGAGAACGTGCAGGACGGCGCCGCCGAGATCATGGGCAAGCTCAAGCGCTTCAACGAGGTGGCCGAGGAGATGGCGACCGACTACTCGGACGCCCTGCTCGACGAGATGGGCAAGCTCCAGGAGGACCTGGACCACGCCAACGCGTGGGACCTGGACACCCAGCTGGAGCAGGCCATGGACGCCCTGGGCTGCCCGCCCGGCGACTGGCCCGTCACCAACCTCTCCGGTGGTGAGCGCCGCCGCGTAGCGCTCTGCAAGCTGCTGCTCGAAGCCCCCGACCTGCTGCTCCTCGACGAGCCCACCAACCACCTGGACGCCGAGTCCGTCCAGTGGCTGGAGCAGCACCTCGCGAAGTACCCCGGCACCGTCGTAGCCGTCACCCACGACCGGTACTTCCTCGACAACGTCGCCGAGTGGATCCTCGAACTCGACCGCGGTCGCGCCCACCCCTACGAGGGCAACTACTCCACCTACCTGGAGAAGAAGGCCTCCCGCCTCAAGGTCGAGGGCCAGAAGGACGCCAAGCGTGCCAAGCGTCTGAAGGAGGAGCTGGACTGGGTCCGCTCCAACGCCAAGGGGCGTCAGGCCAAGTCCAAGGCGCGTCTGTCGCGCTACGAGGAGATGGCCGCCGAGGCGGACAAGATGCGGAAGCTGGACTTCGAGGAGATCCAGATCCCGCCGGGCCCGCGCCTGGGCTCCATCGTCGTCGAGGTCAGCAACCTCTCCAAGGCCTTCGGCGACAAGGTCCTCATCGACGACCTCTCCTTCACGCTGCCGCGCAACGGCATCGTGGGCGTCATCGGCCCGAACGGCGCCGGCAAGACGACCCTCTTCAAGATGATCCAGGGCCTGGAGACCCCGGACTCCGGTTCCATCAAGGTCGGCGAGACCGTCAAGATCTCCTACGTCGACCAGAGCCGCGAGAACATCGACCCCAAGAAGTCGCTGTGGGCCGTCGTCTCGGACGAGCTGGACTACATCAACGTCGGCCAGGTCGAGATGCCGTCCCGCGCCTACGTCTCCGCGTTCGGCTTCAAGGGCCCCGACCAGCAGAAGCCGGCCGGCGTGCTCTCCGGCGGTGAGCGCAACCGCCTCAACCTCGCGCTCACCCTCAAGCAGGGCGGCAACCTCCTGCTCCTCGACGAGCCGACGAACGACCTCGACGTCGAGACCCTGGGCTCGCTGGAGAACGCGCTGCTTGAGTTCCCCGGTGCGGCCGTGGTCGTCTCCCACGACCGGTGGTTCCTGGACCGGGTGGCCACGCACATCCTCGCCTACGAGGGTGACTCCAAGTGGTTCTGGTTCGAGGGCAACTTCGAGTCCTACGAGAAGAACAAGGTCGAGCGGCTCGGCCCGGACGCCGCGCGTCCGCACCGCGCCACCTACAAGAAGCTGACCCGGGGCTGATCTTCTTGCGCCACATCTACCGCTGCCCACTGCGCTGGGCGGACATGGACGCGTACGGCCACGTCAACAACGTGGTCTTCCTCCGCTACCTGGAGGAAGCCCGTATCGACTTCCTGTTCCGCCCGGACAAGGACTTCAAGCAGGGCTCGGTCGTGGCGCGACACGAGATCGACTACAAACGCCAGCTCGTCCACCGGCACCACCCGGTGGACATCGAGCTGTGGGTCACGGAGATCAGGGCGGCGTCCTTCACCATCACCTACGAGGTGAAGGACGGCGACCAGGTCTACGTCCGGGCCGCCACGGTCATAGTGCCGTTCGACTTCGAGGCACAACGACCGCGCCGGATCACCGCCGAGGAACGGGAGTTCCTGGAGGAATACCGGGACGACGACGAGGACGAGGCCGTCGCGGCATGACGGTCCTCCACCTCGCCGACGAAGGGGAGGCGGCGGATCTCGCGGCCTTCCTCTCCCGGCTGCTCCACTACGACCGCGCCGCCGCGGTCCGCCTCCAGGCAGTCGGCACCGCCCTCGCCGTCTTCGGCCGTCCGCCGTCCTTCGAGGTCCTCGCCATCCGCACGGTGCGCCTCGCCAAGCCGTACGAGAACGGCCTTCACGACACGCTCGACGTGACCGTCTCCGCCGGTGAACTCCTGGAATCCCTCGACGAGTCGGCGGCCACGGCCCGGGTACCGGCCGCGGTGACCGGCCCGCCGTGGGCCGGCGTCCTGCCGCCGCGCGGCGGCTGGACTCCCGAGTCCGGGCTGCCGGAACCGCAGGCGCTGCGCGGGATGATCGCCGCCGGGGTCGCCGAATTCCGGTCCCGTACGCAGGAGTTGGCGCCCGAGGGCCGTACGCGCAGCGAACTCGACCGCATAGGGCGGGAGATCTGGTCCCGGACGGTCGGGGACACCTCGCTGCCGGTGCGTGCGGTGCACGCCGCCCAGTCGCTCGGATTCCTGCGCCCCGGCGGGGAGCCGGGCCTCTTCTCGTCCGGCGCCTGGCTGCGGCTGCGCACGCCGTACGGCTCGATCGCCGTACGACGGGCAGGAGTTGGCGCACTCGGCGTCAGCGTGCGCTGAGCGCGCCGTCCAACTCCCCGCGCGCCAAAGGGCGTTCAGCCCTCGGTGCTCAGCCTTCCGCGCTCAACCCTCGGTGTTCACCATCGAAGCGGCAGCGTACGTCAGATAGTTCCACAGCGTGTGCTCGTGTTCCTCGGACAGGCCGAGTTCGTCGACGGCGACCCGCATGTGCCGCAGCCAGGCGTCGTGCGCTGCCCGGTCGACCTGGAACGGGGCGTGGCGCATCCGCAGCCGCGGGTGACCGCGGTTGTCGCTGTACGTCGTCGGGCCGCCCCAGTACTGCATCAGGAACAGGGTGAAGCGCTCCTCGGCCGGGCCCAGGTCCTCCTCCGGGTACATCGCCCTCAGCAGCGGGTCCTCGGCGACACCCTCGTAGAAACGGTGCACGAGCCGACGGAAGGTCTCCTCCCCGCCGACCTGCTCGTAGAAGGTCTGCTCCTGAAGCGTGCCGCGCCGAATCTCTTTCACGCTCCCATGGTCTCAGACGGCGTGGCGGAGGACTTCGGACTTAGGACCTTGCCCCGGCGGACCGCTCGCCTCCCCGGCCGGACCGCAGGACAGTGGACGTATGGGTGCGCACGCTCTCGGCAGGGAACTGGACGCCGTGGCCGGCCCCGCGCGGGCGGAGCTGGTGCGGCGGATCGGGCTGAGCGGGGCGTGGGACGCGGACCCGGGGTGGCGGGCGGTGTTCGAGGCGGTGCCGCGGCATCTCTTCGTGCCGTACTACTACGTCGGCGTCCAGGGCGGCCACGAGAGGCTGTGGGCCGGGAGCCCCGACCCGCGCGTCCGGGAGCGCTGGCTGCGCGGGGTGTACGCCGACGCCCCGCTGGCCACCAGGCTGCGCGACGGGGAACTGGTGTCGTCCAGCAGCCAGCCCTCGCTGATGGCCAGGATGCTCGTCGAGCTGGGGGTGACGGACGGCAGCCGGGTGCTGGAGATCGGCGCGGGCACCGGCTACAACGCGGCGCTGCTCGCCCACCGGCTCGGCGACGGCCTGGTGACCACCGTCGACCTGGAACCGGAGATCACCGAGTCCGCGCGCGCCCACCTCGCCGACGCCGGGTACCACCCGACCGTCGTCACCGGCGACGGCGCCCGCGGAGCCCCCGAACACGCCCCCTACGACCGGATCATCGCGACCTGCGCCCTGCCGTCGGTGCCGCCCGCCTGGCTCGCCCAGTGCAGTCCCGGCGCCCGTGTCCTGGCCCCGCTCGCCACCGGACTGATCGCGCTCACCGTGCGGGACGCCGAGCACGCCGAGGGCACCTTCCTCGACACCGCCGCGTACTTCGTGCCCCTGCGCGGCACCGGGCCCGCCCCGGCGGACGAGATCCCGCACCGCCCCGGCGACCACGAACTACTCCGCTTCCTGTTCACCCTCACCCACGGCACCCTCGACCCGCGGGACGCCCACGAACTGTGGGACCGCGAAGGGAGACCAGGACGCGAGCGCTACGGCGTCACGGTCGCCGACGGCAGGGTGCGGGCGTGGCTGGACGATCCGGAGGGGCCGTACAGCTGGCCCCTCCGCTGAACCGTGCCGCCTCTAGCCCCGCCGGACCGTGATCGTCGTCCACGCCCCCACATGCACCCGGTCCCCGTCCTGCAACGGCACCGGCACGAAGGGCTGGATGGGCTCCTCGCCGCCGTTGACCGTCGTACCGTTCGTCGAGTTCTGGTCGACGACCGCCCAGCTGCCGTCCGGCTGCTGGACCAGTACCGCGTGCTGGTGCGAGACGCCCGGGTCCTCCGGCGGCACCGACAGGTCGATGTCGGGGGACTCGCCGGTGGAGTGCCGGCGGCGGCCGATGGTGATCTGGTTGCCGGTGAGCTGGCGCTGCTGCTCGGGGGAGTACGCGGGCAGGTTGAGACCCGCGGCCTCCGGGCCCGAGCGCTGCATCATCGCCAGGAAGTAGTCGCGGTCCGGGCCGATCGTCGCCAGCCAGGTCGTCGGCTGCTGGTACGCCGGGCGGGGCGGGGGCGGGGCCTGGGTGGAACCGGGCTGCGGATAGCCGTAGCCGCCACCACCCTGTCCGGGACCTCCGGGGCCGCCCGGGGAGCCGGGGGTCGGCGGGGAGATCACCCAGTCGTCGTCACCGCCGCCGAAGGACGGGCCGCCCTGCTGCGGACGGTTCGTCTCCTGCGGGAACCTGGGCGGGGCCGGCGGGGCGGACTGCTGGAACGCCTGCGGGGCGCCGCTCGTCTGACCCGGGCCCGCGGGGGGCGTAGGTCCTGGCGGCGGGACCGGCCGGGAGGGGTCGGGGCCGAAGTTGGAGGGACCCTGCGGGGTCGAGGGTTCGTTGCCGAAGGGCCGCGGCGGACCGGACGGGTCGCCGCCGAAGCCCTGTGCGCCGCCGGGACCACCGCCCTGCCGCTCACCGCCGAAGGCACCGGGGCGGCCACCGCCGAAGTCGCCCTGGCCGGGGCGCTCGTTGCCGAACTGGCCGCCGGGGCCCGGGGGTTGCTCGTTGCCGAACGGCCGCCGACCGGACGCCTCGTTGCCGAAGGGCGGAGGGGGCGGGCCGGAGGGGTCGTTGCCGAACGCCCGCGGCGGACCGGACGGGTCGTTGCCGCCGAAGGGCGCGGGACCGCCACCCTGCCGCTCGCCGCCGAAGCCCGAAGCACCGCCGGGGCCACCGCCCTGGCGTTCCCCGCCGAAACCTGAAGCGCCGCCCGGGCCGCCCTGGCGCTCGCCGCCGAAGCCCGACGCGCCACCGGGACCGCCACCCTGGCGCTCACCGCCGAAGCCCGACGGACCGCCGGGGCCACCCGGCCGCTCGTTGCCGAAACCCTGCGAGCCGCCGGGGCCGCCGGGCCCACCTTGCCGCTCATTGCCGAAGCCCTGCGAACCCTGGCCGCCAGGACCGTCAGGCCCACCCGGCCGCTCGCCGCCGAAGCCCTGCGAGCCGCCGGGGCCGCCGGGCCCACCCTGCTGCCGCTCGCCACCGAAGCCACCGGGGCCGTTCGGACCCCCGGGACCCCCAGGACCCCCTTGACCTCCAGGACCGCCGGGAGCACCAGCGCCTCCGGGACCTCCGGGACCCCCCGGACCGCGACCCCCCGGCCCACCGGACCGGTTCGTCGGCTCGTTGCCGAACGGGGGTATCGGCTCGGCCGGGCGGTTCATCTGTGAGGGGCGCGATCCCTGGTACTCGTAGGAGTCACCGCCGTACGTCGGACCGGGCGGCGGCTGCTGGAAGCGGGCCGCCGGGCTCGGGCCGGGGTTCGACGGGCGCGGGGCCGCCGGGGTGTACGAGGTGGCCGTGTTGGTGAGGAAGTTCCACCGGCACTCCTCGCAGAACGGCGCACCGCCCTCGCGGGGCGTACGGCACTGCGGGCAGAGCTCCGCCTCGGCGCTCGGGCGCGCGGGCGGCGGGAAGCCGTAGCCGCCGCCGGGAGGCGGGGGAGGGGGCGGGGGTACGGCACCGGCCATGCGGTGACCGCAGACCTCGCACCAGTCGTCGGAACCCGACTGGTGTCCGTTCGGGCAGGTCGGCATGTCGGCTCGTCCCCCTTTCTCACAGGGTTGTTCTAGCTAGGTCACTTCTTTACACGAACAGTCTTTGTGGACCGTGTTTCGAGGGTCATCTCGTCGGCCTCCGCGACCTTCGCCTTCAGTCGCACAGTACCCGCCGCGGCATCGACCACGTCCACCACCTTCGCAAGCAGTTTCGCAGTATCCGCGTTTCCGGAGACGCTGGCGAGCTGAACGGCCCGTCCCAGTTTGGCCGTTGCTCCATCGACATCACCTGATTTGCGAAGATCGAGACCTTGTTGGATGACTTGCGCCAGTTCGGCCTGGCCGGTGTAGTGCGCGACCTGGGGGTTGATGGACGTGGACGCCACCATGTCGTCGGTCCACACGGCCTTCACCAGCCCCTGGGCGCCCAGGTTCTGGGTACTTCCGTCGGGCTGCGGGACGACCAGCGAGACCCGGGCGGCGAGCATCTCCTGGCCGACGCCGGCCTCGGGGACCTCGACGCACACGTGGTAGTCACGGGACTCGTCTCCCCAGGACCCGGTGGGGTAGTCCCCGGCACGCGGGCCCGCCTCGGTGCGGCGGTCGGTCAACTCCTCGACCCTGGGCGCGACTTGCTTGACGAATTTGATGGCCGTGCCCACCGGCGTCCACAGCCGCAGCGCGACGTCCGCGACCTCCTTGCCCATCGCCGTCTCCATCATCTTCGTGAAGTCGGCGGCGAGGTTCGCCGGGTCGGCGACGATGTCGGCGGTGCCGAGCAGTGCGGAGGCGATCCCTGTGACTTCTTTCACTTCCCAGTCGGTGCCGACACCACGGGCGTCACAGGTGAAGCGTCCGGCGCAGGCGTCGAGGGCGGCCTTCAGGTCCTCCGGCGACTCGTGCTCGTTGCGGCCGTCGGTGAGGACGATGCCGTGGCGTATGGAGACGTCCGCCGAGGACAGCAGCCGGTCGGCGAGCCGCAGCCAGGTGCCGATCGCGGTGCCGCCGCCCGCGCTCAGCTTGCGCAGCGCCTGCTTGGCCTGGCCGCGGGTGGTGGCGTCGGCGACCGCGAGCCGCCCGTTGCCCGGATAGACCTCCTTGGCGATGTGCGTGCCGCCGATCACCGCGAAGTGCACCCCGTCGCGCAGGGTGTCGATCGCGGCGGCGGTGGCGTCCCGGGCGTTGCGCATCTTGGTCGGCGGGTAGTCCATCGACCCCGAACAGTCGACCATGATCGCCACAGCCGCGTCCGGGCCCTGACCGGGCGAGTACAGATGGGGTGCCGCGACCGCGCTCCCCACGGTGCCGCCGCCGGTCGAGGTCACGGTGACGATCGCGTTGACCTCACGGCCGCCCTCGGGCAGGTACTCGTTCTGGTACACGTCCACCGAGAACTGCGGCACGTTCGACTTCGAGAAATTGGCCATACCTACTCTGATCCCCCTCGAATACCCCACCTGGATGGGGCGATGACTATGAGCGGACCGGTCCCCTCCGGTCCGAGACCGCCCCCGTTTGTACGGCCTCAGCCGATTACTGCCCCTTGCGGCGGGGCCGGGAACGGCACGACGGCCACTGTTACGTTGTCGTGGCCCCCGCCGTCCAGCGCGTGACCGACCAGGACCTGGGCGCTGTGCAGCGGGCGGACCATGGCATCGGGGGGTACGACCTCGGCCATCTCCTCGGCCGACTCCGCGTAGTTCCACAGGCCGTCCGTGCACACCACCACTACACCCGGCCGGTCCGGCTTGAAGGAAGCCGTGTGCGGCTCCAGTTCGTACGCGTCCGCGCCGAGCCAGCCGGTGATCGCGTGGGCGCGCTCGTCGGCGTAGGCCTCCGCCTCGCTCATCAGGCCCGCGGCGACCATCTGGGCCGCCCACGAGTCGTCCTCGGTGAGCCGGGCCGGCGGTGAACCGCGGTCCACCGGGATCCAGTAGGCGCGGCTGTCGCCGACCCAGCCGACGACGAGGAGGGTCGGGGTGACGACGGAGGCGACCAGGGTGCAGGCCGGGGCGTTCTGGTGCGGGGCGTGCTCGCGGGCCGTCGCGGGCTCCTCCGCAAGGGAGTTGACCGCGTGCGAGGCCGCGATGATCGCCTCGTGCATCGCCTGCTGCGGATGCGTGCCCTGCGGCAGCGCGGCCAGCAGCGACTCACCGGCCTTCCGGGACGCGGCCAGCGAGGCCGCGTCGGGCCGGGTCGCCGAGGACACCCCGTCGCACACGACCGCCACCAGCGCGGGCGCCCCGTCCGGCAGCACGCACTGTCCTACGGCGAAGGCGTCCTCGTTGCGATGGTGGCGCAGCCCGCGGTCGCTGACCGCCGCGAGCGGGCCCGACTCCTGTTCCATGTGGTCGCGTTCGCGGGGCTGGGCGTGCCCGCAGTTCTCGCAGTAGCCGTCCGGATCGACCCGGCCCGACCGGCAGGCCACGCACACCTTGGTGCCCTCGGCCGGGGTCTGCAGATCGGCGGCGACCCGCGGGTCCGGTGCCTGCAGCGGGTACTCGTCGGGCTCCGGCGGCCGGTCGAACCGTACGCCCGTGGCCGGGGAGACCGGTGAACCGGTGGGCGGCAGCGGGGAGTTGGACGGCAGCGGGGTGCCGCCCGAGTCGGTGCCGGCCAGGTCGGTGGGCAGATGGACCGTCGGCGCGGTCTCGGGGCCCTCCGGCTGGGGGACCACGGGCCAGTTCACGTCCGTGGCCTCCTCGGGAGGGAGCGAACCCGCGCCGTTCATGGTCAGCGTCGGGTGGTCGTCCGGCGGCGCGGGCGCGGCCGACAGGTCGTACCCGCACGCACCGCAGAAGCGGTCACCCGATTCGAGCGGCTCCTCGCAGCTCGGGCACGCGGACAGCTGGGGCATCTGGGACATCAACTACACCCACGTCCGGGGGCGGTAACGGTTGGCACGTTCCACCAGGTCGATCCTCTCCTCGCCGCCCCGCGCCAGCCGGGCCAGCGTGCGGTACGAACGCTCCAGGCCGAAGCGGAGTCCCCGCTCGTCCAGCTCGCTGCCGAGCAGCCCCGGCCGCGTCGGCGGCACGGAACCCTGGCCTCCGGAGAGTATCCAGTCGAGGGCGCAGCCGAGGACCTCGGCCGACAACTGCTCGCGCCGCACCGCGTCCAGACCGTATCCCTCCAGCGCTTCCACCTGCCCGGCGGACGCGGTCAGATCGTCCAGGAACGGCGTGTCGCCCGCCGTCGCGGTCCGCCGCCGCAGCCGCGCCCGTACGGCGGCCACCCGCGCCGCCGTGTAGTGGATCGAGGCCTCCGACACCGACTCCAGCGTCCGTACGGAGCCCGGGCGGTCGCCGGTCGCGAGCTGGACGCGGGCCAGGCCGAAGGCCGCGCTCACATAGCTCGGGTCGGTCGACCACACCAGCCGGTAGTACTCGGCCGCGTTGTCCAGCTGCCCCAGCACCTCGGCGCACAGCCCGAGCGCCAGCTTCGGCGCGGGCTCGCCCGGGAAGGCGTCGTAGATCGCGTCGAAGGACAGCGCGGCGGCCTCGAAGTCGCGGGTCGCCAGGGCGGCCACGCCCCGGTACCAGACCACCCGCCAGTCGTCGGGCCGCTCGTCCTCCAGCTTCGCGAGGGCGTCCAGCGCGGTGTACGAGTCGCCGTTCTCCAGCCAGGCCCTGATCTGCCGCAGCCGGGTCTCCACGGACGGCGAGGGCGCAGATGCGAGAGCGCCGAGCAGTTCGGTCGCCGCGGTCGTCATCAGCCCCGCGAGGAAGCCCGCGTTGGGGTCGGTCGGGTCGACGTGCGGCACGGGCAGGGCCAGTGCCACGGCGGGGGAGTCGACCTGCTTGACGAGGGCCGGGGTCGCGCCGCCCGACCCGTTGGCGGCGGCGGTGCCGTTCGGCCGCTCGGCGACCGCGGTGCCGACGGGATACGGCGCGGCGACCGGAAGCGGGCTCGCGGGAGACGCGGCGGCGGGCAGCGCGGCGTCGGCGCGTGTGGCCGCCTTCTTCCCGGGCCGCACCACCCGCGCCCCCAGCAGCGACACGTCCCCGTCCAGCTTCGGGAACAACTCCGTGTCCGTGACCTTGAGTTCGGGGCCGAACAGGGTGGACAGGGACGGCCGGGCGCGGCCGGTCTGCAGGGAGACGACCTCCCGCAGCACGCCCGTCAGCTGCTCGGCCATCTCCTGCGCGGAGGCGAACCGGCGGGCCGGATCCGGGTCGGTGGCGCGCACCAGGAGCCGGTAGAACGACTCGTAGCGGCGGAAGACCTCGATGTTGTCCGGGTCGGGCAGGGAGTCCACGAAGACGTTCGTGTAGCCCTGGAAGTCGAAGGTGAGGACGGCGAGGGTACGGCCGACGGTGTAGATGTCGGACGCCACCGACGGACCGACCTCCGCGACCTCGGGCGCCTGATACCCCACCGTGCCGTAGATGGCCGACTCCTCGTCGTCCATTCTGCGCACCGCGCCCATGTCGATCAGCTTGAGCTGGTCCTCGGTCTGGATCGCGTTGTCGACCTTGAAGTCGCAGTACAGCAGGTTGCGGCTGTGCAGATGACCGAGCGCCTCAAGGGCCTCGATGCCGTAGGCGCAGGCCTGCTCCACCGGCAGCGGATCACGCTTCCCGGTCTCCGTACGGCGGTCGTTGGCGATCTCCTTGAGGGACTTGCCGCCGACGTACTCCATGACGATGTACCCGTCCAGCGAACCCGTCCGCTGGTCGAGGTGCTCCACGAAGTTGTAGATCCGCACGATGTTGGAGTGCTCGATCTCGGCGAGGAAGCGCCGCTCGGAGATCGCGGCGGCCATCGCGTCCTCGTCGCCGGTGTCGAGGAGACCCTTGAGCACCACCCAGCGGTCGGAGACCGCGCGGTCCACGGCGAGATAGACCCAGCCCAGGCCGCCGTGCGCCAGACAGCCCACGACCTCGTACTGGCCGTGCACGACGTCACCGCCGGCCAGCTTGGGCGTGAACGAGTACGGGTTGCCGCACTTGGTGCAGAACCCCTCCGTGCGCCCCTGGCTGTCGCCGCGCGACCGCCCCACCGGCGCACCGCAGTCCGAGCGCGAGCAGAACCGCTTGCGCTCGGGCACCTCCGGGTTCTCCAGTACCATCGCGCGCGGGTCGGGCCGCGGCACGTCCGGCACCTGCACCAGACCGACCCCGAGCCGGCCGCGCGTCGAGGACGCCGACGACGAACCGGAGCTGCGCACCGACACCGAGCGGCCGGACGACTGCCCCGACACCGAGCGCGAGAGCCGGCCCGACACCGAGCGCCGCGACTTCGACGACTGCGACGACGTACGCGAACTGCGGCTGCTGGTACGGGAACTGCTGCCCGAACCCCGCGAGCCCCTGCCGCCGCCGGTCATCCCGGTGGGCGGTGAACCCAGCGAGCCGTTGGACGCCACCACCGGCGCCAGACCGCACGTGTCGCAGTACAGCTCGCCGCCGCCCATGTCCTCGTACGACCCCTCGCAGCCGGGCCGCTGACACTTCCGCTGTGCCTCACTCATGACCGACCCCGCTTCTCCCTCGTCACTCACGCGCCCGGCCCCCTCTGGTCCTCGGGACCGCCCTGCGGCGGGGTCCGGGGAGTGCTCAACTGCTCGGCGGCGGCGTGCTGGTAGCGCAGCACCGCCTGTTCCGCGACGCGCAGGTCGCAGGGCGCGCTCCACAGCATGCGGCGCGCCGCGTCGTACCGCTCGATGAGGAACGGGTCCTCCGCGAGGCCGTGCCGGGCCACCTTCGCCTTGTACGCGTCGAGCCGGCCGCGCAGCTCGGCGCGGACCGCCAGCGGCTGGGTGACCGCCGTCAACGACTCGCGGGCGCGCAGCAGTTCGTCCTCCGCCTTCTGCTCCAGGGACTCCAGGAGCGGCGACAGCCGGTGCCACTGGGCGTGTCGGCGGTACTCGGCGGCCGTCGACAGCTGCTCCTGCAGCACGGTCGGCGGTCCGCTGACGACCGGCACCTCGGTGGCCGCGATCTTCGCGAGGACCTCACCGCGCGCGGTGCGCGCCTCGGCGAGCGTGCGGTCCGCGCGCGAGAGCACGTCCCGCAGCTTCACCAGCCGCGCCTCGGCGTCCTGACGGACGGTCAGTACGGCGTCGATCTCCCGGCGCACCTCCTCCAGCGCGCGCGCCTCCCGGTCGTAGACCGTGGTGTCGGGCCGGCCGCCGCCGGGTGCCGAACTGCCCTGTGCCCGCACCCAGAAGGCCAGCGGGTCGGAGATGACCCGCTCGCGCAGCTCGGTCAGGGTGGTGGTGATGCGCTCCAGGTCGTCGCCCGCCGGGTGCTCGCCCGGGCGGACACCCACGGAGTGGGCCAGCTGCCGGGTGCGCTGCAACTCCGCGGCCAGTAAATCGATCCGGGCGGGCAGTGCGGACCACACCGCGTCGGAGGTGACGACCATGTCCAGCGAGGTCGCGTACAGGTCGTTCATCTCGTCGACGAGCGCGCTCAGCGAGAACTGATGGCTCAGCTTGCCCGAACCGCCGGTCAGCGTCGGGGCGTTGGCGGTCGCCGTGGTCGATCCGGCGACCGTCACGGACTCGCCGCGCAGCAGCTCGGTCAGCTCGACCAGGTCCTCACGGTTGGACCAGCGGCGTCGGGAACGGATGCTCTGGGCGGCGTGGAACGCGTCCGTGTACGCGTCGAAGTACGCCCACAGCAGCGTGATCGACGCGTCGGCGGTCGCCCAGCGCTCCTTGGTCGTGCCGGTGAGCTCGGCGCCTTCGAGGAGTCTGCGGCCCGCGTGGTCCTGGAGGGCGAGGAGCGAGGTCTCGATGGCCTCGTGCTCCGCGCCGAGCCGCGCCAGCGCACGGTCCACCTCGTCCCGGTCCATTACCGGCCCGGGGGGTCCCGTGACGCCCATCGATCACCTCTCGCTGCGTTGTGTTCCGTCGGTGGTCCGTGTCCGTGTGTCCGTGCCGTTCGGTTGTTGACGATCCGTCACTTGTACTTCGGTACGGGCGGGTTGGCCGACTTCGAGTCGGCGCGCAGGGTGGGCTGCAGCCATTTCGTGTACGACGCGCGCCAGCCGGTGGGGCTGGTGCGGTAGGTCTCCAGTATTCGGTTGACCCGCTGTACCAGATCGGTGGCCTTCAGGTTCATCGCCACGCCGTAGTACTCGGTGGTGAAGGGGCTGCCCTTCAGCTCCACCGTCGGGTCCTGCGCGGCCTGGCTGGCGGCGAGCGCGCCGTCGGTCACCACCGCGTCGGCTTCCCCGAGTTGGAGCTTCACCAGACAGTCCAGCTGGTTGGGGACGGGGTCCATGATCCTGACGCTGGCGGGGATCTTGTGGCCCTTGTCCGCGTTCAGATGGTCGTTCGCCGTGGAGGTCGCCGCCGAGCAGACCCGCTTGTTCGCGAGGGTGTCGTTGTAGCCCGTGATCGACGACACCTTCGGGGCGAGGACCTGCTGGCCGGTGACGAAGTACGGGGCGGAGAAGGCGACTTGCCCGGCGCGTTTGCAGGTGATCGTCATGGTGCGGACGACCATGTCGACGCGGTTCTTCTGGATCGCCGGGATGCGCTCGTTGGTCGGGATGGCCAGGAACTGGATGCTCTTGTCGGTGTAGGAGCTGCCGAAGATGTTCTTGGCGATGGCGGTGACGAGGTCGATGTCGAAGCCCGCCAGGTCGCCCTTGGCACTGTTGGGATCGCGGTAGCCCCAGCGGTAGCTGTTCTGGTCGACGCCCACCTTCAGGACGCCGCGGGCCTTGATGGCGTCGATCGTGGTGCCCCCGGCGTCCGACGGGGGCGGGCTCTGGTCCTGGATGGTGCTGTCGTCGCACTTGGCGGCCTTGGCCTGGATGCCCTGGGCCGTGCGCTGTCCGCCGACGTCCGTGCCGGCCTCGCCGCGCGACTGGGTGAGCGGCAGCAGCAGGACGAAAGCGACCGCGAGGACGCAGACGACTGCCATCGCACCCACCCCGCCCCAGCCCCGCAGGCTGATCCGCAGGCGTCGTACAGCCCTCAGGCGGCGAAGAAAGTCACTGCGTGCTCGCATGGTCACGCCCCCTTTCACCGGTACTCCGACAGCCTGCGCCCGATGCCCAGTACGGCACCGGCCGCACCGAGCACGGCGAGCACCGCGGCGCCTACGGTGAGGCCGGTCATGGCGTCCAGGCCGTCACCCGCGGACCGCTGGAACTCCGTGGTCTCGTGCTTCAGGGCCGTCTCCAGCGAGGCGTCCACGGCCTGGAAGCACTCGGCCGTCGCACCGTCCTTGCCGATGACACCGTCGCGCGCCGCCTGGTAATCGCCGTCGTTGTTGTCCTTGCTGACCTGCTTGTGACGGGAGATCCACACCGTCATGGAGCTGTTGGCGACCGCGACGGGCTTGCGGCCCGCGGAGTCGTCGGCGAGCGAGTCGGCCAGTTTCAGGCCCTTGCCCAGCGTGGCGATCTCCTGGTCGTAGCCCCAGTCGTAGGCGTCCATGACCGTGCCGTCCGCGAGTTCGTGGGTCTCCGCGCCGCGGCTGACCAGCGTCAGGTTCTCGTCGCTGCGGGCCTTCAGGGAGGCGATGCGGGCGTCGTGCAGCACGTTGAGCGACTTGACCCCGTGGTCGTAGGAGTCGTTCAGACCCGCGCGGGCGACGGTGTGGCCGACGACCACCCACAGCAGGACGACCGCTGTGGTGGCCGAGGCGGCTACCAGGCCGTGGTTCAGCACCCGGTTGGTGCGCTGGTAGTTGCGCCGCTGGGCCCAGGCCAGTCCGCCGAGCGCGACGAGCCCGAGGGCGATCGCGAACCACGGGTACGGCGTCGCGTTCCCGTAGTCGGTGCTCAGCCGCGCGTTCTCGTTCTTGTAGAGCTTCTGGGCCGTCGGCAGCATCTGGTTCTGCATGGTGTTGTTCGCGGCGCGCAGATAGGCGCCGCCCACCGGGAAGCCCTGCCGGTTGTTGGCGCGGGCCGATTCGACCAGGCCCTTGTACTCCGGCAGGAGTTCGTTGAGATCCGTGATGAAGCCCGCGGACGACGAGCCCGGGTCGGTGTTGGCGGCGGCCGTGACCAGCTTCGAGGCGGCCGTCTTGATGTCCTTCTCGTACTGGGCGCGGGTCGCCTGCGTCTCCTGCAGACCCGCCAGATAACCGGTGGCCGCCATCGTGTTGGCGTCCGCGAGCGAGCGGTAGATGTCCGCCGCGTCCGAGCTGAGCGGCTGGCTGTGGTGGAGGACGTCGTCGGCCGCCGTGGCACGGCTGTCGGTCTGCCAGGCGGTGACCGCGCCGAACGCCACCACCAGCACGGCCAGCAGCGCGCCGATGGCCCGCAGCCGGCCCGGCTCGGTGGTGGCCGCCGCGCGCAGCCGGTCGACGCCCTCGGCCAGCGCCGTACGGCGCGCGGGTGCCGCTTCCGGCGCACGCCGGGGCGCGGGCGCCCCTGGCCGGCCCGACTGTGCCGGCAGCACCGGCATCGTGGGCACGCCGGCGCCCGGTGGCGCCGTACTGCTTTTCGGCGGTTGTGTCACTGCTGACCTCCCCCAGGGTCATCCCGTCGGCGCAAGTATCGCCGCCAGGACTGACATTCCGCACGGGCCTTCACTGGATCTTGATCGGATCGCAGCGTGGTGACCGGATTTCCGGCACCACACAACGCCCCCCACCGCCCCCTTGTCCATGAATACGCCGTGGGAATCTGTTCGGTTCCCGGGTGTCAGTGCTCGTAGTACCCCCGCGCCCGCACATGCGCCTCGGCCGGAACTCCCACATGATCCAGACCCAGCAGCACCGCGCCGAGGACCGGCCGCGCCGTGACCACCGTCGCCACCGCCTTCGGCGCCCGGGCAGCCAGCAACTCCCTTATACGGTCGTCCAGTTGGGGATGCCGGGCGGCGAGGACGCTCCCGCCGAGCAGCACCGGTGCCTCCTCGTCGAGCAGTTCGAGGCGGGTCAGCGCGACCGTCGCCATCGCCACCACCTCCTCCGCCATCCGGTCCACGATCGAGCGGGCCACCGGGTCGCCGTCCGCCGCCGTCGCGAACAGCACCGGTGTCAACTCGTGCCGACGGTGGTGCGCGACATGTTCGAGATGCAGCGCCTCGACGAGGCCGTACATGGAGTCCAGGCCGAAATACGCCGGGAGCGTACGCGCCAGGGCCGTGGGGCCGCCGCGTCCGTCCTCGGCGCGGGCCGCGTGCCACAGGGCCTCCTCCGCCAGGCCCCAACCACCGCCCCAGTCACCGGAGATACGGCCCAGCGCCGGGAAGCGGGCGGTACGGCCGTCGGGCCGCATGCCGACGCAGTTGATACCCGCCCCGCACACCACGGCGACTCCGCGCGGTTCGGGGATGCCCGCCCGCAGGATCGCGAACGTGTCGTTGCGCACCTCCACACTCGTGCCCCACGCGCGCGCGTGCAGCGCGGCGGCCAACTGCTCCTCCTCCACGGGGAAGTCGGCGTT
The DNA here is from genome assembly GCF_024519455.1 of Streptomyces sp. STR69. Taxonomy (GTDB): domain Bacteria; phylum Actinomycetota; class Actinomycetes; order Streptomycetales; family Streptomycetaceae; genus Streptomyces. The sequence continues at coordinate 215,985 of NZ_JALJRY010000006.1, forward strand.
GGCGAGACAGGCCGACACATGGCCGACCGCGCTCACCCCGGCGTCCGCGAAGGCGCGGGCGACCACCTCCCCGAGGGCGTCCACGGCCGTGTCGATGCCCACGACCGGGGGTCGGAACCCGCCGCCGCGGGCCGTGGCGAGGATCTCTCCGTCGGCCGCCACGACCGCGACGTCGGTCTTGCTGTTGCCCGCGTCGACGGCGAGGACACTTGCGGTCAGGCCCACGCGAGGTGCTCCCGGTTGTGCGCGATCAGCTGGTCGGTCAGGGCTTCGGCGTACTCGTACTGGCCGATCAGGGGATGCGAGAGCAGCGCCCGGAACACCCGGTCCCGGCCACCGCGCAGCGCGGCCTCCAGGGCGAGGTCCTCGTACGCGGTCACATGGGACATCAACCCCGCGTACAGCGGGTCGACTTCGGCCACGGGAAGCGGCGTCGGACCCATGGCGCCGACCGCGGCCTGCACCTCGATGACGGCGTCGTCCGGCAGGAACGGCAGCGTGCCCTTGTTGTACGTGTTCACCACCTGGTAGGGACTCCCGCCCCCGCCGAGCAGCGCGGCGGCCAGATCCACGGCGGCCTCGGAGTAGTAGGCGCCACCCCGCTTGGCGAGCAGCGCGGGCTTCTCGTCGAGCGCCGGATCGGCGTACATCTTCAGCAGGTTCCGTTCCATCTCGGCCACTTCGGAGGCCCGCGACGGCTTCGTACGGAGTTCCCGTACGACCTCGTCGTGCGCGTAGAAGTACCGCAGGTAGTACGACGGGACCACGCCGAGCCGGTCGAGCAGCACCCGGGGCAGGCTCAGGTCGGCGGCGATGTCGTCGCCGAACTCGCCGAGCAGCTTGGGCAGGACGTTCTCGCCCTCGGGCCCGCCGAGCCGCACACCGGTCTCCCAGGTGAGGTGGTTGAGACCCACGTGGTCGAGGTGGACATCGTCCGCGCCGACCCCGAGGAGCCCGGCGAACTTCCGCTGGAAGCCGATCGCCACATTGCACAGCCCGACCGCCTTGTGGCCGGCCTGGAGCAGGGCGCGGGTCACGATCCCCACCGGGTTGGTGAAGTCGATGATCCAGGCGTTCGGGTTCGTACGGCGGACCCGTTCCGCGATGTCGAGAACCACCGGCACCGTGCGCAGCGCCTTGGCGAGGCCGCCCGCACCGGTCGTCTCCTGACCGACGCAGCCGCACTCCAGCGGCCAGGTCTCGTCCTGCTCGCGAGCAGCCTGGCCGCCGACCCGCAGCTGGAGCAGCACCGCGTCGGCGCCCTCGACACCGGCGTCCAGGTCGTCCGTCGTCACGATCCTGCCGGGGTGCCCCTGCTTGGCGAAGATCCGGCGGGCCAACCCGCCCACCAGCTCCAGGCGTTCGGGCGCCGGGTCGACGAGGACCAGTTCCTCGACGGGCAGGGTGTCCCTCAACCGGGCGAAACCGTCGATGAGTTCGGGTGTGTAGGTCGAGCCTCCGCCGACCACGGCGAGTTTCATACGTGGTTAACCCTTCACTCCGGTGAGCGTGACACCCTCGACGAACGCCTTCTGCGCGAAGAAGAACACGAGGATCACGGGGGCCATGACCAGCACGGTCGCGGCCATGGTGAGATTCCAGTCGGTGTGGTGCGCGCCCTTGAACGACTCCAGGCCGTAACTCAGGGTCCAGGCACCGGGGTTCTCGGACGCGTAGATCTGCGGCCCGAAGTAGTCGTTCCAGGCGTAGAAGAACTGGAAGAGCGCGATGGCGGCGATACCGGGCTTGGCCATCGGCAGCACGACCCGCACGAGCGTCTTGAACTCGCCGCAGCCGTCGACCTTCGCCGCGTCCAGGTACTCGTTCGGGATGGTCATCAGGAACTGGCGGAGAAGGAAGATGGAGAAGGCATCTCCGAACGCCATCGGGATGATCAGCGGCCACAGCGTGCCCGACAGGTCCAACTGCTTGGCCCAGAACAGGTACATGGGGATGATGACGACCTGCGGCGGCAGCATCATCATCGAGATGACCAGCATCAGCGACAGATTCCGGCCCCGGAAGCGGAACTTGGCGAGCGCGTACGCCACCGGGATCGACGACACGACGGTCAGCACGGTGCCGAGACCGGCGTAGATCAGCGTGTTCTTCCACCAGGTGAGGAAGCCCGGGGTGTCGAAGACCTTGCGGTAGTTGCCCCACTCCCAGGTGTGCGGGATCAGGTCCCGGCTCAGGGCCTGGCTGTCGCTCATCAGCGAGGTCAGGAACACGAACACGAACGGGAGCGTGAAGAAGAGCGCGGCGGCGACGCCGAGCGAGTGGATCGCGATCCACTCCATGAGCGCCTTGCGGCGGGCGACGCGCTCGGCGGGGGTCACCGGCGCCCGCAACTCCACGGGCTTGTCGAGTACTTGGGCCATGGGTCAGTCACCTGCCAGGTTGAGGCCGCCCCGGCGCCGCATCAGGAACGCGGTGAACACCATCGACAGGGCGAACAGGACGAGTGCCACCACGCAGGCCGAGCCGTAGTCGAAGCGCTGGAAGCCGAGGTTGTAGACGAGCTGGGGAAGGGTGAGCGTGGACTTCTCCGGGTAGCCGGGCTCGAACTGCGTGCCCGCGCCCTGGATCACGCCGGACGCGACCTTCCCGGCGATGAGCGGCTGTGTGTAGTACTGCATGGTCTGGATCACGCCGGTGACGACGGCGAACATCACGATCGGCGAGATGTTCGGCAGCGTGACGAACCGGAACCGCTGCCAGGCCGAGGCGCCGTCCAACTCGGCCGCCTCGTACTGCTCCTGGGGTACGTCGAGCAGCGCGGCCATGAAGATGACCATGAGGTCGCCGATGCCCCAGAGGGCGAGCAGGGTGAGGGCCGGCTTGGACCAGGTGGGGTCGTTGAACCAGCCCGGGGCCGGGATGCCGACCTTCTCCAGGATCGAATTCACCGGCCCGGTACCGGGGTTGAGCAGGAACGCGAACGCCATCGTCGCCGCGACCGGCGGGGCGAGGTACGGCAGGTAGAAGAGCGTGCGGAAGACGCCCGTAGCCGTCTTGATCTTGGTGATCAACAGGCCGACGCCGAGCCCGAACACGACCCGCAGCGAGACCATCACCACGACCAGCCACAGGGTGTTGCGCATCGCGGGCCAGAAGTACGGATAGTTCTTGAAGACGTACGTCCAGTTCTTCGTCCCCACCCACGTCGGCGGCTTGAAGCCGTCGTAGTGCATGAACGAGAAATAGACCGTCGAGATCAGCGGATACGCGAAGAAGACCGCGAAGCCGATCAGCCAGGGCGACATGAAGGCGAGAGTGCGAAGCGCCGACCGGCGGCGCTTCGACGCCAGAGTAATTGTGCTCATCTTGCTGCTACTTCGCCTGCGCGATGTCCGTGTCGATCTGCTTGGCCGTGCTCTTCAGGGCCGAGTCGAGATCCTTTACCTTGCCGCTCTCGTAGTCGTATCCGAGGTTCTGGATCGTCGTCAGGTACACACCGCCGTTGATGGAGGCGGGACTTGTCGTCGAGTACTGGTTCGAGGCGATGTCCAGGAACGTCTTGAAGCGCGGGTCGTACTTCAGGTTCGGGGACTTGAGGGCGGCGAGGGTGGAGGGCACGTTGTGGATGGCGTTGGAGAAGCCGACCACCGCGTCCGTGTCCGTGGTGATGTACTTGACGAACTCCCAAGCGGCGTTCTGCTTCTTGCTGTTGGCGGCGATACCGGTGATCGTGCCGGTGATGTAGCCCTTGCCGTACTGGGCGACCTGGTCGTCCGGCACGGGCAGCGGGGCAACTCCTATGTCCAGCTTGGGATTCGCGGCCGTGGCCATCCCGAGCCGCCACTCACCGTCGAGCTGCATCGCGACCTGACCGGTGTGGAAGGGGTGCTTGTCGCCCCACTCGTCGCCGAGCGTGGAGCGGTAGCTCTCCAGCTTCTTGAATCCGCCGAGTTCGTCGACGAGCTTCTTCTGCAGGGTGAATCCGGCCTTGAACGCGGGGTCCGTGGCGAGCGCCGACTTTCCGCTCTTGTCGAAGTACGTCGGCGAGAACTGCGCGAAGATGTGCTCGGTCGTGGTCTCCCAGCCGTGGTAGTCCGGCATGAACCCGAGCTGCGAGTACGTGTCGCCCTTGCTGATCGTCAACTTCTTGGCGTCGGCCTCGAATTCGGACCAGGTCTTGGGCGGGCTGGTGATACCGGCCTTCTTGAACTCCGTCTTGTTGTAGTAGAGCCCGTACGCGTCGCCCAGCAGGGGAGCGGTGCAGCGGTTCCCGTCGAACTGGGTGTACTCGTTCATCGCCTTGGGGAACGTCGTCTCCGGGTCGATGCCGTCCTTCTTGAAGAGGGGGTTGAGATCGACCAGGGCGCCCGAGGAACAGAACTTGCCGACATTGTTCGTCGTGAAGGACGAGATCACGTCGGGCGACTTGCCGCCGCCGGTGCGCAGCGCCTGGTTGATCTTGTCGTCCGTCATGTTGCCGACGACGTTCACGTGGATGTTGGGGTGCGCCTTCTCGAACCCGGCGACCAGCGACTTCACGGCGCTCAGCTCGGAGGCCGCGCTCCAGGCGTGCCAGAAGTTGATGGTGACGTCCTTCGAGGCGTCGTCGGAGCCACCGGACGAGGACTGGCCGGTACAGGCGGTGGCGAGGAGGGCGAAGGAGGCGGAGGCGGCGAGCGCGACAGCCGCTTTCCGGGATGTTACGGACATCTTCCGGGACGTTCCGGGCATGGCAAGGTCTCCCAAGGGCGGGGCGGGGCGAGGTGGTTGGGGAAGCCGGGTGGGTCGGGTGGGCCGAAACCGGTCTGGGGGAACCGGAGTCGGTACGGAGAACCGGGTCTGTCGGGTGGTCTCAGCGCGAGGTGTCGAAGACCTCGTCGCGGGTCGTTGCCAGCGCGCTTTCCAACGCGCCGCGCAGCACGGGCTGTTCATGGACGTCGCCGACGACGAGCCGGGGCCGGGACGCCGCCAGCTCCTCCAACTCGGCCTGGACGAGGGCACGTAGCGGTTCGCCGCCGGCGGTCAACGACGCACCGCTGAGGACGACGAGTTCGGGGTCGAGCACGGAGACGAGCGAGGCGAGACCGGTCGCGAGGTGGGTCGCGTAGATCTCCAGGAGCCGCCGCTGGGGACCGGTGGTGTGGTCGGCGGCGGTGGCGACGAGGGCGGCGGCGACCTCGGCGTAGGGACCCGTCGGAATCTCGGTGATGCCGAGTTCGCGGGCGAGTTGGGGCAGGGCCTGGGAGCCCGCAAGTGCCTGGTAACCACCGCTGTTGGCCTTGGTCACCTGGCGGACCAGGGGTGCGCCGGGCACGGGCAGGAAGCCGACCTCGCCCGCGCCGCCGGTCCAGCCGCGGTGCAGCCGGCCGCCGAGGACCAGGGCGGCGCCGAGGCCGCCCTCGTTCCACAGCAGCACGAAGTCGCCGTGCCCGCGGGCCGCGCCGAGCCGCTGCTCGGCTATGGCGACGAGATTGACGTCGTTCTCGTACTCCACCGGCATCGGCAGCGCGGCGGCGAGTTCGTCGAGGAGGGCGGGGGAGTGCCAGCCCGGCAGGTGCGAGGCGTACCGCAGCCGGCCGGTGTTGGGGTCGAAGGCGCCGGGGGTCCCGATGACGAGGCGATGGATGTCGCCCCGCGCGAGCCCTGCCGCCTTGACGGCCCCGTCGAGGGTGTCGGTGACCTGCTGCACGACGGGCTGGGCGGGCCGCCGGCCGGGGGTGGCGAGCTCGAACTCGCCCACCGTACGGCCGGTGACATCGGCGACGGCGGCCCGGATGCGCTCCGGCGTGACGTCGAGCCCGGCGGCGTACGCCGCGCCCGGATTGACCACGTACAGCTGGGCGTTGGGGCCGGGCCGCCCCTCGCTCGTCCCCGTGGCGAGGACGAGCCCCGCCGCTTCCAGCCGGGCGAGCAGCTGGGAGGCGGTCGGCTTGGAGAGTCCGGTGAGCTTGCCGATCCGGGTGCGGGAGAGCGGGCCGTGCTCCAGGAGGAGGTCCAGGGCGGCGCGGTCGTTCATGGCTCGCAGGACGCGAGGGGTGCCCGGGGTACCCGTTCCCGGGGTACCGGAGGTTCCTGCCATGTCGTACGCCACCTGCCTTTCGAACTCTCGTCGAACGCTCGGAAGCCTCGAACGTCCGAACCACCCAGCGTGTCACGTGATCACTGTTAGGAAAGTTTCCTATTGGGTGGGAGGAACGTAAGCCCGGAACGAAGGGGGCGTCAATAGACACCGCCCCCGAGGCAACAGACTCGTTACCTGCGGGGGCGGTGGGAGGGGGCTGGTGTTACCCGGCGTCCTACTGAACGTCGATGTAGTCACCGGCGGCGGTGGCCGCGCCGGTGGTGGCGGTGCCGGCGAAGACGTAGCGGAAGTAACCGTCCTTGGTCGCCTTCACGGTCGTCTTCAGGGCGCCGCCCTTGACGGTGGTGACCGTCTTCACGGTGGTGTAGGTGCTCGAACCCTTCGCCCGGAACTGCAACTTGGCGGGCTGGGACACATAACCGGTGTAGACGCCGTTCTCCCAGTCGGCGCGGGTCAGCTTGCCGGTGACCGTTATGGTCTTGCCCTTCTTCACCGGCTCCGGCGCGGCGTTGGCGGTGAGCTTGGCCGCTCGCTGCACCTTGACCTTGCCCTTGCCGCCCCAGGCCGCGAAGTCGGTCGACGAGCTGATCTTGTCGTCGGAGTCGTCCGCGTCGATGTCGATGTGGCCGTAGAAACCACCGACGTTCCAGGTGGTCGCGTCGGCGGCCTCGTAGAGGCTCTCCTCCGGGTCGATCGTGATCGTGTCGGAGCAGGACTCGGTGACGGTGGTGTCCGTCGTCGCCGTCGTCGTGCAGGTCGGCGCGAGAGTGCTCTCGATGTCGTTGTCCATGTCGGCGAGCCGGCCGCGGTAGAGCATGATCCCCGCGAACGTCGTCTTGCTGTCGATGACCAGGTCCGCCGGCCGCGTCAGCGTGTACGTCACGGGCACCTTCACCGAGGCGGTGGTGCCGACGACGATCGCCTTCCCCTTGTTGACCGTCACACCCGAGAAGACCAGATCCGGCGTCGCGGCCTGCGCGAGCGGCGCGGCCAGACCGGTCAGGGCCAGGGCACCGGTCAGGGCGGCGCCGATGGCGAGCTTTCTCATTCTTGTCCCCACATTCGAAACGAACCCCTGGGCATTGCGCTCCAGAACAAGGGCCCGTCGTGGGGCGACTTTAGGCATGAGGGGGCTGCGAGGGAAATGAGATCAACCTGTGAAGGTGATCGCATCACGGCTTCGTCACGATGGACAAAGCGGCAGGTGGGAGCGGGTGGCGGAGATTTGGCTGATCTGCCGCAATTGCGCCACCAGTTGAACGCTTTTCGGCCGCTACGACTCCACTGCCGAGGCCGATTCGTGATGGAACCGATCCGTCCTGCCAGCCACCTCACAGAATCCTGACTTTTGATCAACGGCGTTTGCGGGATGCGGGGAACGGTGAGAGGGGTGCGGGCATGAGCGTGTTGGTCGAGGGCCGCCGGGAGGCGGTGGGCATGCTCGCCGTCAACGTCGCATGGGCTGTCGCGGCCCGGCCGTCGCTACGGCGACGAGCCCGCACCGCGGGTATCCCTCTCACCCCCGACGTCCTCGCCCGCCGCCAGACACGTCAACTCCGCGTGCTACGGCCCTCCGTGGGCTGGTCCGACCGGATGCGCACGGAACTGAAGGCATCCGACCGCGCCTCCGTCACCGCGGAGAAGGGCCGCGAGGAGGTCTGGTTCCAGTGGCGCCCGGGCCGCCGCAGGCACACGGTCTGGGGCTCGATCACCTTCGACGAGCCGTCGGGGACGGTGCTGCTGGACCTTCGCGAGGGGGCGGCGTACACGGGGGTTTCGGGGGTGCGGCGGGGGGCGTCTTTTGTTGCGTTGTGCCAGGTGGCCGGGGGGTTGGGGCTGGTGGGGGTCGAGGGACAGTGCGGGGCTGGGGGTCGGGCGTGACATTCGTCGAGGACGTCCTGAGCGGGCGGGCATCGCTCGATGACGTCGACGCCTATCGGGACAAGTGGGACGAGGTCGAGGGTGACGGCGAGGAATACCACGACTTCCTCGGGCTGCTCTGGCCCGAGTACGCGATGTACGTGGAGGACGACGTTCTGGGCCACGTCATCGAAGCGCGCCGACAGGCCGGCCAGGATCTGCGTACCTACCTCGCGGCGCGCAAGGACATGAGTCCGACGCCGGCGGGGCTGTGGAGTCTCGGAGAGCGGTATGCCGAGCTATGGCGGGTCTTCGAAGTCGGGCGGTGCACGGGGACGTTCCGTGCTGGGGGGTGGGGTGCGGAAGTGTGACACTCGGCGCTGAGGTGTCACGCTTCTGCGGGGAGGGTCCGTTGTGGCCGCATCTCCTTGCGCAGGCTGTCGATCTCCGCGAAGGAGATGATGCTGAACGGGCCCGCGACGCACGGGTGCGCGCGGACCCCGCCGTACGCGACCCTGCCGTTCGCGAGGCCGGGGAGAGCGTGCGCGCCGCGTACCGCGAGGTCACGGGTGGCCAACTAGATCGCCGTGCGTGATTCCATGGCCTTTGGCTGTCGGTCCGGAGAGTGCGGCCTGTATCGGCCCCGGTGATGGGGATGGGCGGGGGAGCAAGTGAGCGAGCAGTCCTGGTACGGCGTCCGGTGTGTGTTCCGGGATCGCGAACTCGGCGTCTACGAAGAGCGGGTGACCCTGTGGCGGGCCGCGTCGTTCGACGAGGCGATCGGGCGCGGGGAGTCGGAGGCGCGCGAGTACTGCGCTGACCTCGACAGCGTCGAGTTCACCGACTTCGCCGAGGTGTACCGGATGTACGACGAGCCGGGGGAAGGCGCCGAGGTCTTCTCCCTCATGCGGGAGAGCGAGTTGCCGGTCGGCGAGTATGTGGAGCGGTTCTTCGATACGGGAGCTGAGCGGAGGGGGCGGGGCGACGCCGGGTGACGGGCTTGCCCGCATCTCTCGGGCTCAGCTGTCGAGGAAGGGTGCCGTGTCCAGGGTGGGGTACGGGGCCGGGAGGACGAGGGGATTGCCCAGGCCGACCTTGGACTCCGCGTCGTAGAACGCCTCTTTGGGATCGTCGCCGGGGAGGACGGGGGCGGTGTAGCAGTGGGCCGTCTTCGTGTTGCGGTTGATCAGGACGTAGATCGGCACTCCGGCGGCGGCGTAGGTGCGGAGCTTCGGACCGGTGTCCGTCTCGTGGTTGGAGGAGGTGACCTCGCCGACCAGGGCGATCATGTCGATGGGGTACCAGCCCCTGTGGGCCTTCAGGTATGAGTCGTCGAGCTCGCTCGGCCTGCGGCGGCGGACGTAGAAGTCCGGGATGAGCAGGGCCATCGTGGTGCCGTCCTTGTGGGCTGCGCGGTAGCCGTTGCCCATGCCCACCAGGCGGTGTCCGGCGACACGGAACTGGAAGAACAGTTCCCCCGCGCCGTCGTTGTGGTTGTCGTTCGGTGCCGGTGGCACGATGGCCATCCCCTCGACGTACTCGGGTCGAATCGGCGTCGTCGACGCCTCCTCGATCGCGATCAGCAGATCGATGGGGTCCTGCTGCGTCATGACCGGCTCCATGATGGGTTCGGCGCTCATCGATGCTTCTCCCTCGTCACGCTGCTGCCAGGCTACGCCCGTGCCGGGTGCCCCGGCAGAACCACGGGCCGTCCGGTGGGCCTGTGACCTGGGATCCCGCCCCCGTTCACTCGAACGAGTGTGCTGAACCGTTCCGCCCGCGCCCCACTTCGTACGCCCAGTACGCGCCCTCGTACGCCCCCTGCACCCGTACGCCTAACGCGTTCCCGACCCCCGCGGCGAAGAAATAGGCGAAGTGGCCGCCACCTGAGGCGAGTCCGAGTTCGAGTACACCGAAGGCGCCGCGACCGCCTCCGTCGGGTCGGCCGGGGTGTCGGCCGGGTCCGCCGTCGCCCCGCCGACGATGCGGATGTTCGCCTCGTCGAAGGCCCGCTTGACGCGCCACCGCAACTCTCGCTCGACGCTCACCGACTTGCCCGGCATCGTCTTCGCGGAGAGGCGGACGACCATCGAGTCGATGAGGACGCTGTCGAGGCCGAGGACCTGGATCGGGCCCCAGAGGAGTTCGTTCCAGGGCTCTTCCTTGCTCATGCGCTCGGAGACCGCGTCGAGCGTGGCCTTCACCCGGTCCAGGTTCTCCGACGAGCGGACGGTGACGTCGACGCCGGCCGTGGCCCAGCCCTGGGAGAGGTTGCCGATGCGCTTGACCTCGCCGTTGCGGACGTACCAGATCTCGCCGTTGTCGCCGCGGAGTTTTGTCACGCGCAGACCTACCTCTATGACCTCGCCGGAGGCGACCCCCGCGTCGATCTGGTCGCCGACGCCGTACTGGTCCTCCAGGATCATGAAGACGCCGGAGAGGAAGTCCGTGACCAGGTTGCGGGCGCCGAAACCGATCGCCACGCCCGCGACACCGGCGGACGCCAGCAAAGGCGCGAGGTTGATCTCGAACGTGCCGAGGATCATCAGCGCGGCCGTGCCCAGGATCACGAACGACGCCACCGAGCGGAGGACCGAGCCGATCGCCTGGGAGCGCTGACGGCGGCGCTCCGCGTTCACCAGGAGGCCGCCCAGCGCCGTGCCGTCCACCGATTCGACCGTGCGGTTCATCCGGTCTATCAGCTTGGTGATCGCCCGCCGCACCGTCATTCTCAGCACCGCCGCGATCACCAGGATCAGCAGCACCCGCAGCCCGATCGCCAGCCAGGTGGACCAGTTCTGCTCGACCCAACTCGCTGCGTTGGTCGCGCTCTCCTGGGCGTCCTGGAGCGAGGGCACGGTCACCGTGGTCTCCGAGGGACTCGGGGACGGCGACGGCGAGGCGGCGGCCAGTAGGACGGCGGACAAGGACACGGCAGGTACCTCCAGGTGCTGCGGCCCACCCCCGGCGCTGCGGTCAAGGTCGTACACGCGGTTCTAGGTCACGAATAGGTCACCGTAGGGGCAGGCCCACCACACTATCGGGGCAACGCGTGAGGTTCGTTGCCGTGTTCGGGGGAGAGACCGTGCCTGGCCGGGAAAGAACAGGTGGGACGAACCCACGGCCGTCCCGGGGACGGATCACATGTGGTCGAAAACACTCCCAGCCCGTTACCGGGACATGGTGGCGCTTCCACCAGGCATGAGGGGAGACTGACTACAGATCGTCCCGGCGCGAGCCACGCGCCGCCGACGCACAAGGAGGCATCCGTGCCGCATGTCCTGGTCCTCAACGCGTCGTACGAGCCACTCGGCGTCGTACCGCTCCGCCGCGCGCTCGTCCTCGTCCTGGAGAACAAGGCTGTCTCCCTGGAGGAATCCGGCGCCTATATGCACAGCGCAACCGTCACAGTCCCCGCACCCAGCGTGGTCCGGCTCAAGCGATTCGTGCGGGTTCCCTATCGGGGGCCCGTTCCTCTTACCCGGCGGGCGCTGTTCGCGCGCGACGGGGGCCGGTGCATGTACTGCGGTGGCGTCGCAACCAGCGTCGACCATGTCATTCCGCGCAGCCGCGGGGGCAAGCACGCGTGGGACAACGTGGTGGCGTCCTGCCGCCGCTGCAACCACACGAAGGCCGACCGACATCTCTTCGAGATCGGCTGGCGGCTGCGCCACAAACCCGCCCCACCCACCGGCCTGGCCTGGCGCATCATCGGGACCGGGCATAGGGACCCGCGCTGGCTGCCGTACCTGCAGCCATACGGCGCGGAGGATGCGATGGCCCGGATCGACGGCATCTCCGCCTGACGATCCGGGCTTTTGTGTACCCCGCAACACTCGGTTCCGTACGACGACGGTACGGAGCGGTCCGCCCCGGGAGTCCCCTGTGCCCCCGGGGCGGACCGTCATGCGTAGCGCAGTTCGCCGGGACGCACCGAGCGGCGCAGCAGCGGCAGTGACGTGGCCGCCGCCAGCAGACAGGCCGCGTACACCGCGACCGGCACCAGCAGCGCGTCGTACGGCACGGGGACGGCCGTGTACACCGAGGCGGCGCTGCCGTACCAGATGCCGATCGTGATGCCGCCGAGGCCCGCCAGCGTGAGCGCGGGTGCCAGCGGCACCGCGGTCTCCAGCAGGGTCGCCCGCGCGAGCACCGGGTACGGCACTCCGGTCGCCACCTGGGCGGCGAGTCCCCGGCGCCGGGTGGCGACGGACTCGGCGGTGCCGACGGCGAGCGCGGTCAGGACCAGGGCGAGCGCGAAGAGGAGCGCGAGGCCCATCAGGTTGAGGCCGTTCTCGTAGAACCCGATGCTTGCCGCGTACCGGTCCGGCCGGTCGTGGAGGATCGAGAGCATTACCTGCCGTATCCCCATGAAGCCCGAGCCGACGACCGTCACCAGCAGGACCGCGGCATGCGTACGGGCCGCCGCCCACGGATCGTCGCGCAGTCGCTCCGCCGCGATCAGCAGCGCCGGGCGCTGGGCGCGGGCGGCCAGGCCCTCACCGAGCTGCCGGGCCGAGGCACCGGTCAGCCACACCGCGACGGCACCGATCAGCAGGCACACGCCGACGACCGTGATCGGGGTGAGGGCGAACTGGAAGGGCACGTCGTGGAAGGGCGTGGTCACGATGTACACCACCGTCAGCGCCAGCACCGTCGTCGCCACCCGGAACAGCCGCCCCGGACCTTCGGCCGGCCGCAGCCGCCGGAGCCGCCCCAGGGGAGAGGTCACCACCCGGCGCAGCGCCAGCACGCTCGCCGTCGCGCCCAGCACCGGTACTCCTGCGGTCACCACGGCGATGCCCGCCCAGGCCAGGGGCACGGGGTTGTGCCACAGCCGCAACAGGGCCGCCACCGAGAACGCCGTGGCCACCGCCGAGCCCGCCAGACAGGCCAGCCCCGACTCCAGCGCCGCGATCCGCCGCGTCTGGCCGGGAGTGGCCCCGGCGAGCCGCAGCGCGGCCAGCCGCCGGTCGCGGTGCACCGCGCCGACCCGGGCGCACTGGCCCAGAAACCCGAGCACCGGGAGGAACAGCAGCACCAGCGTGGCGACCACACCGATCCGGGTACCGGGGTCGTCGAGCAGTCCGCCGCCCACGGGCATGGTGTAGCGCCCCTTCAGCGGCAGCAGCGCGGCGACGGTCAGCCCGAGGCCGGTCGCCAGCGCCGCCCCGACGGCGGTGAGCAGGACGCGCCACCACTCCCGGCGGTCGGACCCCCGGGTGAGCAGCCAGGCCAGCCGCAGATCGGCGAGCAGCGCCTTCACGCCGCCACCCCCGCCCTGGCCACGGTCCCGTCCGCCAGCCGGACCTCACGGTCGGCGTACGCCGCGACCTGCGCGTCATGGGTGATCAGCAGCACCGCCGTACCCGCATCGCGGGCCGCGCCGACCAGGGCCGTCATCACCTGCTCGCTGGCCAGGGAGTCCAGCGCGCCGGTCGGCTCGTCCGCGAAGACGATCCGCGGGCCGGTCACCAGGGCCCGGGCGAGCGCGACCCGCTGGGCCTGGCCGCCGCTGAGCTCGCCCGGCCGCAGCGCCGCCTGCCCGCGCACCCCGAACCGCTCCAGCCACTCACCGGCCTGCTCCTGCGCGTCCGCGCGGGTGGCTCCGGCCAGCAGCAGGGGCAGCGCCACGTTGTCGACGGCCGTCAGTTCGGGTATCAGCTGCCCGAACTGGAAGACCACCCCGAACTCGGTGCGCCGCAGCTCGCTGAGCCGCTTCTCCGGCAGCACGTCCAGCCGCTCCCCGGCGTATGTCACCGTCCCCCCGTCGGGGCGGACGATCCCGGCCAGGCAGTGCAGCAGCGTGGACTTGCCGCTGCCGCTGGTCCCCGTGACGGCGAGGATCTCGCCGGCGGCCAGGTCGACCGAGGCGCCGTCCAGCGCCAGGGTCCTGCCGTGCGTCCTGGCGAGGTCCCGGGCCGCGAGCAGCGGCACCGCCGTACCCCCGATGTCGCTCATGCTGTGTCGACCTCCGCGGTCAGAGTGGTCAGCCGGGCCGCCGTTGTCGCCATCCAACGGAGGTCCGCGTCAAGGTGGTTGAGGGCGTAGTCCGCCGAGAGCACGGTCGCCAGGTCGGCGCCCTTGGCGGTCTTGAGCGCCGTGAGTTCGCGCATCCGCTCCATGTGGGCGGCGCGTTGGGCCCGGAGATACGCCTCCGGGTCGCCGCCGGACAGGATCGAGACGACGACCTTGGCGAAGATCTCGTTCGTCACGAAGGGTGCGGGCGGCGCGATCTCCCCCGCCCAGTGGGCGAGTTCACGTCCGCCGTCCGTCGTCGAGCGGTACGCCGTCCGCTCCGGGCCGCCGTCCGAGCCGGTGCCGTCGACCTCCGCGAGACCGTCCCGGACCAGGCGTTGCAGGGTCGTGTAGACCTGCCCGTACGCCAGCGGGCGGGCCTGCGGGAAGCGTTCGTCGTGGCGTCGCTTCAGGTCGTAGCCGTGGCTCGGTCCTTGGGCGAGCAGGCCCAGCAGGATGTGGCGGGTGCTCATGCGGATCAGTATGCACTGGATACATGTACTGAGTGAATAGTGATCAGCGGGAAAAGTACGGGGTGTGCGGTACGGCGGTGGCCACCGTGCCGCCCGTACCCCAACCTGGAGGTCTGCCGTCGCGCCCACTGGGTAGGGCTGCGGTAACCAGCCCGTCGCCCGATCCGACAATCCCGGCAAGGAGGCCACCGTGGCCGCATCGGCATCACTTCCGCTCCCGGCCCGCTCCAAACGCACCGCGGCGCCGTCCGCCGGCCTCGAACCCGGCCTCGAACCCGACCTGTTCTTCGTCGACTCCGAAGGCGCCTGGGCCGAGACCCCCCTCACCAGCGAACCCCCGCTGACCGACGCCGAACCCCTCACCAGCGAGCCCCCGCTCGCCGACACGGCCCCGCTCACCAGCGAGTCCGCCGTGTTCGCCGACCCGGACTCGACGAGGCCCTAGATGACAGCACCCCGGCCGGTCGAAGCCCTCGGCGAGGAGTTGTCGCTCCTCGCCGAACTGCACGGCGTCGCCACCGCCTACCGCCCCTCCCCGGACCACGCGGTCCCGGCCTCGCCCGGCGCCGTCGTCGCCGTACTGGCCGCCCTCGGCGTCGACGCGAGCACCCCGCAGGCCGTCCGCGCCGCGCTCGCCGCCCGCCGACAGGAGCTGGCCGAACGGCTGTTGCCGCCCACCGTCGTGGGCCGGCACGGCAGCACCCCCGCCGCGCTCGACGCACTGCCCGGGGGCACCCGGCTGCACATCGAGACCGAACAGGGCGAGACCCGGACGGACACTGATCAACTCCCGCCCGGCGTCCACCACTTGACCGCCACCGCCCCGGACGGCCGCAGCGCCGAGGCCCATCTCGTCATCGCCCCGGACCGGTTGCCGACGCCCGCCGGACGGTCGTACGGACTGATGGTGCAGGTCTACTCGCTCCTCTCCCGGCACTCCTGGGGTATGGGCGACCTCGGTGACCTGAGCGAGCTGACCGCCTGGGCCGGGCGGGCGCTCGGCGCCGGATTCGTGCAGGTCAACCCGTTGCACGCGGCCGTACCCGGCGCCCCCACCGACCCGTCGCCCTACCGCCCGTCCTCCCGCCGCTTCCCCGACCCGGTGTATCTGCGGGTCGAGGACATCCCCGAGTTCGTGTACGCCGAGGAGCGCGAGGAAGTGCGCGGACTCCTCGAACGAGCCGAGCGGCTGCGCGAATCCGTCCTGGAAAAGGGCGCGTTGATCGACCGCGACGCCGTGTGGGAGCTGAAGAGGGAGGCGCTGGAACTCGTACGCCAGGTCCCCCTCGGGCCCGGACGGCGGGCCGCCTACGTCGACTTCCTCGCCCGCGAGGGCGAGGCGCTGGAGGACCACGCCACCTGGTCCGCCCTGGCCGAGGTGCACGGCTCGGACTGGCACCGGTGGCCCGATGGTCTCCGCGACCGCCGCTCACCCGAAACCGCCCGCGCCCGCGTCGAGTTGATGGACCGCGTCGACTTCCACTCCCGCCTCGCCTGGCTCACCGACACCCAACTCACCGCCGCCCAGCGGGCCGCACGGGAGGCGGGCATGCCGCTCGGAGTCGTGCACGACCTCGCCGTGGGGGTGCATCCCGACGGCGCCGACGCCTGGGCGCAGCAGGACCACTTCGCGGCCGGCATGTCGGTCGGCGCACCCCCCGACGCCTTCAACTCCCTTGGCCAGGACTGGGGTTTGCCCCCGTGGCGCCCGGACCGCCTCGCCGAGTCCGGCTACGCCCCGTACCGCCGCCTGCTCCGAGCCCTCTTCCGCTACGCCGGCGCCCTGCGCATCGACCACGTCATGGGCCTGTTCCGCCTGTGGTGGGTCCCCCTGGGCGGACCGCCCACCGAGGGCACCTACGTCCGCTACGACGCCGAGGCCATGCTCGCGATCCTCGCGCTGGAGGCCTCGCGCGCCGGGTCGGTGGTGATCGGCGAGGACCTGGGGACCGTAGAGCCCGGTGTGCGCGAGGAGTTGCAGGAGCGCGGGGTGCTCGGCACGTCGGTGCTGTGGTTCGAACGGGACTGGGACGGCGACGGCCGTCCCCTCGCCCCCGAGCGGTGGCGGGCCGACTGTCTGGCCACCGCCACCACCCACGACCTGCCGCCCACCGCGGCCCGCCTCACCGGCGAACACGTCGAACTCCGGGACCGGCTCGGCCTGTTGACCCGACCGGTGGAAGAGGAGCGGATCGAGGCCGCCACCGATGTGGGGGAGTGGCTGGCCCTGCTGGCCCGGCTCGGTCTCTACGAACCCGCGACGGGCGGCGGGCGGCCCGCGTCCGAGGAGGAGGCCGAGATCCACGCCGTCCACCGCTTCCTGCTCCGCACCTCCGCCCGCATGATCGGCGTCTGGCTCCCCGACGCGGTCGGCGACCGCCGCCCGCAGAACCTCCCCGGCACCTGGGACCAGTACCCGAACTGGCGCCTCCCGATCGCCGACGCGGAGGGCCGCCCCGTGACCCTGGAGGAACTCGCCGCGTCCCCGAGGCTGCACGCGCTGGTGGATGTGCTGCGGGTGGGGTTGGGGGCGGCTTCGGAAGCGGATTCGGATGGGGGTGCGGGTGCCGGAACGGGTGCCGGAACGGGTTCGGGCGGGGGTGCGGAAGAGGGTCCGTGACGCCCGTACGCCCCATACGGCACCCCCGGGCGCGCGGCTCGTTCGGGCGTTCGCTACTTTTGCGGTGTGGACAAGAAGAACGCCCTGCGCGCCGGCGCCCTGGCTGCCGGTACGACGCTGATGATGCTGCTCATGACGTCCCCCGCGCTCGCGCTCACCCGCGACGACGGTGACGACCCGGGCTCCGGCCTGAGCGTCGCCCAGACGCTGGGGCTCTATGTCCTGTGCCCGCTCGCGCTGTTCGCGATCATCGCGGGCCTCGTCATGGTGCTGGACAAGTCCAAGGACCGTGCGCCGAAGGCCAAGTCCGCCACCGGCACGAAGGCCTGACCTCACCTTTTCCGAAGGG
Source organism: Streptomyces sp. STR69 (assembly GCF_024519455.1). Taxonomy (GTDB): domain Bacteria; phylum Actinomycetota; class Actinomycetes; order Streptomycetales; family Streptomycetaceae; genus Streptomyces. The sequence continues at coordinate 233,348 of NZ_JALJRY010000006.1, forward strand.
CGTCCGCATCACCCACAGCGGTGAGGCGGGCGTCCTTGGCATGTCCGCTCACAGAGATAGCGGGTGAGCGCGAGCCCCAGGAGCCGAGAGGCGACCAGTCCGGCCCCCGAGGCACCCACCGCCTGACCGGCACCCGCGTCCCGGACCTCTCCCTCGCGAACGGCACCCGCCTCTACGAGGCGCTGCGCGGCGGCCGGTTCGTACTGATCACACCGGAGGCCTACGACCCGAAGGGCGCCCACGACGGCCGGCTGGCGCCGGAACGCTGGGCGAGCGACCGTAGTACGGCACTGCTGGTCCGCCCCGACGGATATGTGGCCTGGGCGGCCGACGACGCCGACCCGGCCGCGGTCGAGGCGGCGCTGGCCGAGCACGTCGGCTGAACGAGTCTTCCAGGAGCGGCTACCGCTCGGTCGAGGACAACAACTGCCGCAGCAGGCCGGCCAGTTGGCCGGCCTGTTCCGTGTCGAGGCCGGACAGGGCCGCCGTCTGGGCGGCGAGACCGGCGCCGACCGCCTCGTCGATCAGTGCCAACCCCTTCTCCGTCAGGGTCACTTGGAGCCCCCGCCGGTCGTGCGGGTCGGGGGAGCGCCGGAGCAGGCCGGCCCGTTCCAGTCTGTCGAGGCGGCCGGTCATGCCGCCCGTGGTGAGCATCAGCGTCGCCGAGAGCTGGCGCGGCGAGAGGGTGTACGGCTCGTCGGCCCGGCGCAGGGTCGCGAGGACGTCGAACTCGCCGCGTGAGATGCCGTACGGCGCGTACGCCTTCTCCATGCTGTCGCCCATGGCCCGGGAGAGCCGGAAGATCCGCCCGAAGACCTCCATCGCGGCGGTGTCGAGGTCGGGCCGCACCGCCGCCCACTGCTCGACGATCGCGTCGACGGGGTCCTTGCGCTGCTCCGGGCGTGCACTCATGCGTCGAGTATCGGCGGGCCGACGGGTTGTCCGCAAGGAAGTGACTTGACGGAAAGTTGCTTGCGGCTAAGCTAATTAGTGGCAAGTTACTTATGAAGGGGATGGCATGAACCGCTCCACCACCATCGTCCTCACCGCCCTCGCCCCCATCTCCTGGGGCACCACCTACGCCGTCACCACGCAGTTCCTCCCGCCCGACCGCCCCCTCTTCACCGGCCTGATGCGCGCCCTCCCCGCCGGTCTCGTGCTCCTCGCGCTGGCCCGGGTGCTGCCGCGCGGGGCCTGGTGGTGGAAGGCGACGGTGCTCGGCGCGCTGAACATCGGCGCCTTCTTCCCGCTGCTGTTCCTGTCCGCGTACCGGCTGCCGGGCGGGATGGCGTCGGTCGTCGGCTCGATCGGGCCGCTGTTCGTGGTCGGCCTCTCGGCGGTCCTGCTGGGGCAGCGGCCCACGGCCCGGAGCGTGCTCACCGGCGCGGTCGCGGCCTTCGGCGTCAGTCTCGTCGTACTGAAGGCGGCCGGGGCGCTCGACCCGGTCGGTGTGCTCGCGGCCCTCGCGTCCACGGCCTCGATGTCCACCGGCACCGTGCTGACCAAGCGGTGGGGCCGCCCGGACGGCGTCGGCCCGCTCGCCCTCACCGGCTGGCAGCTCACCGCCGGCGGACTGCTGATAGCCCCCGTCGCCTTCCTGGTCGAAGGGGCGCCGCCCGCGCTCGACGGCCGGGCGATCGGTGGTTACCTGTACCTCGCGCTGGCGAACACGGCGGTCGCGTACTGGCTCTGGTTCCGCGGCATCGGCCGGCTCTCCGCCACCCAGGTCACCCTGCTCGGCCCGCTGTCCCCGCTGACCGCGGCCGTCGTCGGCTGGGCGGCGCTCGGGCAGGCGCTCACGCCGGTGCAGGTGGCGGGGATGGCGCTGGCGTTCGGGGCGACGGTGGCCGGGCAGCTCGGGGCGCGTACCCCTGCTGTTTCCGTCCGCGAGGTAGCGTCACGCGGGAACGCCGTGACGCAACGCCGGAGGCGCCCGTGGCCGATGAATCCTGCCCCAGTTGTGGCAAGCCGCTCACCGCACGGACGGGCCGTACCGGCCGGCGCTCCGTGTACTGCTCCGCCGCCTGCCGGCAGAAGGCCTACCGGGAGCGACGGGGGAGCGCCGAGGTCGGTGTCGAGGGACTGATCAAGGAGATCGGCCGGCAGGTGGAGGAGCTGGTGCCGCAGCCGCCTTCCGTCTTCTACTCCGGGGTGACGGAACTGTCGTCGTCCGTCGCGCGGCTCCGGCGGGTGGCCCGCACGGCGCGCGACACCGCTCAGGAATCCGTCACTCACGGACCCGTTACGGAAGTCCCCGCCGTCACCGAAGTCCCGCTCGACGAAGGCGACTTCGCCGCGCTCGTCGAGTCCCACCGGCGTGAGATCCAGGTCCACTGCTACCGCATGACCGGGTCGTACGACGACGCCGAGGACCTGGTGCAGGAGACGTTCCTGCGGGCCTGGCGGGCCCGGGACACCTTTCAGGGGCGGGCCGGTGCCCGTACCTGGCTGTATCGCATCGCCACCAACGCCTGCCTGGACTTCCAGCGCCGTACGGCCCGCCGCCCCAAGCGTTACGAGCCGTTGCCGGGTATGAACCACGGCGGCGGGGAGCCGCCCGCCCGCATCACGTGGCTGCAGCCCTACCCCGACGACGAGTTGCCCTCCGCCGAGGAGCAGCCGGAGGCCGCCGCCGTCTCCCGCGAGACCCTCGAACTGGTCTTCCTGGCCGCCGTCCAGCATCTTCCGCCGCGCCAGCGCGCGGTGTTGGTGCTGCGGGACGTCCTCGGGCTGACCGCCGTCGAGACCGGCGAGGCCCTCGACATGACCGTGGCCTCGGTCAACAGCGCGCTGCAACGCGCCCGCCCCACCCTGCGCGACCGGCTCCCCGGCCGGCGTGCGGACTGGACGGCCGAGGGGCCCACCGAGCACCAACGCGCCCTGGTCAAGCGGTACATGGCCGCCGCCGAACGCCTCGACCTGTCCGAGGTCGCCACGCTGCTCAGCGAGGACGTCACCCTCACCATGCCGCCGAACCCGTTCTGGTTCACCGGCCGTGACGCACTCGTGGAGTTCCTGAGCGTGAGCCTGGATGCCGACTCGCCCATGTTCCTGGGCCATTGGCGCCACCTTCCCGCCCGCGCCAACGGGCAGCTCGCGGCCGGGGGTTACGTCCGACGGCCCGGTACGACCGTCTACCGCGCACAGGTTCTCGACGTGCTCCGCTTCGACGCCGACGACCGGATCGTGGAGATCACGTCCTTCGAACCGCACCTGTTCCCGGCCTTCGGACTGCCGCTGAGATTGTGAGCGATGAGCCGTCACCGATGAGTGATGGGCTCCCTGTGCGTCTGTATGGCCGACACGAACGACACGTACATCACGACCCGCAAGGAGATCACCATGCTGCTCACCGACAAGACCGCGGTCGTCTACGGCGCCGGCGGCTCGATCGGCGGCGCGGTCGCCCGTGCCTTCGCCGCCGAGGGAGCCCGCGTCCACCTCGTGGGACGCACCCTGGAGACGCTGGAGGCCGTGGCCAGTGACATCAAGGACGCCGAGGTGGCCGTCGTCGACGCGCTCGACGAGACGGCCGTGGAGGAACACCTCGCCCGGGTCGGGGACATCGACGTGTCCTTCAACCTCGTCTCGCGCGGCGACGTTCAGGGGCTGCCGATCACCGAGATGCCCGTCGACGACTTCCTGCGGCCCGTTCTCAACGGGACCCGCGCCAACTTCATCACCGCCCGCGCCGCCGCCCGCCGCATGGCCGAGCGGGGCAGCGGTGTCGTCCTCACCCTCAACAGCGGTTCCGCGCACGGCAGTCCGATGATGGGCGGCACCGGTCCCGCCGACGCGGCGACCGACAGCCTGGTGCGCAACCTGGCGATGGAACTGGGCCCGCGCGGGGTGCGTGCCGTAGGGCTGTGGGCCGCAGGCATCCCCGAGACGCTCACCGTCGAGAAGCTCGGCAAGGTCAACCCCGACCTCAACGAGGCGGCGATCCAGGGCATCCTCGGCCACCTGTCCAGCCTGCGCATGACCCGCCGCAACCCCACCCTCGCCGAGATCACCGCGACCGCCGTGTTCCTCGCCTCGGACCACGCGGCCAGCATCACCGGCACGTTCGTGAATGTCACCGGCGGGATGTTCCCGGGCTGAGGGACGACGAAGGGCGCCCGGCGGATCGCCGGGCGCCCTTCGTCGTCGTAGAACCGCTTACGAAGCAGCCGCGTCCGCGGCCTGGGCCTTGAGCGCGCGCTCCACGCCCGAGCGGGACTCCGAGACCAGGCGGCGCAGGGCCGCGTTGGGTTCGGCCGTCGTCAGCCAGGTGTCCGTGCGGTCCAGGGTGTCCTGGGAGACCTGGATCGACGGGTAGAGACCGATCGCGATCTGCTGGGCGATCTCGTGCGAACGGGCGTCCCAGATCTCCTTGACCGCCGCGAAGTACTTCTCCGTGTACGGCGCCAGCAGTTCGCGCTGGTCGGTCTGGACGAAGCCCGAGATCACCGCTTCCTGAAGGGCGTTGGGGAGCTTGTCGGACTCGACGACCTGCGCCCAGGCCTCCGCCTTCGCCTCCTCGGTCGGGCGGGCGGCACGGGCGGTCGCCGCGTGGCGCTCACCGGCGGCCGTCTTGTCCCGCTCGTACTCGCCGGCGATCTCCGCCTCGTCGAACCGGCCCACGGACGCGAGGCGTTCGACGAACGCCCAGCGCAGCTCGGTGTCGACGGCCAGCCCCTCGATCGTCTGCGTGCCCTCCAACAGGGCGTCCAGCAGGTCGAGTTGCTCCGGCGTACGGGCCGTGGACGCGAACGCCCGGGCCCACGCCAGCTGGTGGTCGCTCGCGGCCTCCGCGGAGCGCAGGTGCGCCAGCGTGGCGTCCGTCCAGCGGGTGAGCAGCGCCTCGCGGGCGGCGGGGTCGGCGTACAGCTCGATGGCCAGCTTCACCTGCCGTTGCAGCGACTGCACGACACCGATGTCCGACTCCTTGCCGATGCCCGACAGGACGAGGGAGAGGTAGTCGCGGGTGGCGAGTTCGGCGTCGCGGGTCATGTCCCAGGCCGAGGCCCAGCACAGGGCGCGGGGGAGGGAGGACTCGAAGTCGCCCAGGTGCTCGGTGACGAAGGCCAGCGACTGCTCGTCGAGGCGGACCTTCGCGTACGACAGGTCGTCGTCGTTGAGCAGCACCACGTCCGGGCGGCGCTTGCCGACGAGCTGCGGTACGGCGGTCAACTCGCCGTCCACGTCCAGCTCGACGCGCTCGTCCCGCACCAACTTGCCGGTGTCCTCGTCGAGTTCGTACAGGCCGACCGCGATGCGGTGCGGGCGGAGGGTGGGTTCGCCCTTCGCGCCCTCCGGGAGCGCCGGAGCCTGCTGCCGGATCGCGAAGGCGGTGATGACGCCGTCGGCGTCGGTCTCGATCTCCGGACGCAGGATGTTGATGCCGGCCGTCTCCAGCCACAGCTTCGACCAGGCCTTCAGATCACGCCCGGAGGTCTCCTCCAGCGCGCCGAGGAGGTCGGAGAGCCGGGTGTTGCCGAACGCGTGGCGCTTGAAGTACGCCTGCACGCCCGCGAAGAACTCGTCCATGCCGACGTACGCGACGAGCTGCTTCAGGACGCTCGCGCCCTTGGCGTACGTGATGCCGTCGAAGTTGACGAGCACGTCGTCGAGGTCGTTGATCTCGGCCATGATCGGGTGGGTGGAGGGCAGTTGGTCCTGCCGGTAGGCCCAGGTCTTCATGGAGTTGGCGAAGGTCGTCCAGGAGTGCGGCCAGCGCGACTGGGGGGCGTACGCCTGGCAGGCGGCCTCGGCGTAGGTGGCGAACGACTCGTTCAGCCACAGGTCGTTCCACCACTCCATGGTGACCAGGTCGCCGAACCACATGTGGGCCAGCTCGTGCAGGATCGTGGCGGCCCGCACCTCGTACGCGGCGTCCGTGACCTTCGACCGGAACACGTACTGGTCGCGGATGGTCACCGCGCCCGCGTTCTCCATCGCGCCCGCGTTGAACTCCGGGACGAACAGCTGGTCGTACTTCTTGAACGGGTACTGGTAGGCGAACTTCTCCTGGAACCACTCGAAGCCCTGCCGTGTCACCTCGAAGATGGCGTCGGAGTCGAGGTACTCGGCGAGCGAGGGCCGGCAGTAGATGCCGAGCGGGACGCTCTGCCCGTCCTTCTCGTACACGCTGTGCACGGAGTGGTACGGCCCGACGATCAGCGCGGTGATGTACGTCGAGATGCGCGGCGTCGGCTCGAACACCCAGGTGTCGTCCCGGGGTTCGGGCGTCGGGGAGTTGGAGACGACGGTCCAGCCGGTCGGCGCCTTCACGGTGAACTGGAACGTGGCCTTGAGGTCCGGCTGCTCGAAGCTCGCGAACACGCGGCGCGCGTCCGGGACCTCGAACTGGGTGTAGAGGTAGGCCTGTTGGTCGACGGGGTCGACGAACCGGTGCAGTCCCTCACCGGTGTTGGTGTACGCGCAGTCCGCGACCACGCGCAGGACGTTCGGTCCTGCCAGCAGCCCGGCCAGCGCGATCCGCGAGTCCTTAAAAACCTCGTCGGGGTCGAGGGGGTCGCCGTTCAGCGTCACCTCGTGGACGGCCGGGGCGACCAGGTCGATGAAGGACTCGGTGCCACCCTCCGTCACATCGAAGCGCACCGTCGTCGCGGACCTGTAGGTCCCGCCCTCCTGCGCGCCGGAGAGGTCGAGATCGATCTCGTACGAGTCAACGGTGAGCAGCGTCGCCCGCTGCTGCGCCTCTTCGCGAGTCAGGTTTGTGCCAGGCACGCGGTCATCTCCTCGTTATGTGTGGGTTGCGCCATCCTTCCACGGGACCTGACCCGAACGCGATGTCCGTATCCCGCCGGTCAGCGGGGCGGACGAGCGCGAGCCTGGAGTCATGACGACGTACACGGCACGACCCATCGACCCCATGGTTCTGAAGGAGCTGCGCTCTGCTGACGATGCGGGGCGCCGAATGGTTCCCGTGACGGATGAGGAAGGCGGCGCTCCGCTCCGCTGCTGCCTGCGCCGCAGCGAGCCGGGGGAGCGCATCGCCCTCGTCTCGTACGCTCCGCTACGGCGCTGGGCGGCGGAAACAGGGGCCCGGCCAGGGGCGTACGACGAGCAGGGGCCGGTGTTCATCCACGTGGAGGAGTGCGGGGGGCCTGCGGCCGGCTCCGGGTATCCCTTCGCGGACGCCCACCGGGTGCTGCGCCGCTATTCGCCCGAGGGCCACATCCTCGGCGGCGAACTGGTCGACACCCTCGACGACGAAGCCTTCCGCAGGGCCTTCGACGACCCGTCCGTGGCACTGTTCCACGTCCGGGCCGTCGAGTACGGCTGCTTCTTCTACGAGGTGCGGCGGCCCCGGGCGGACACGGCCTAGGCGCCCTGGAGCTCCGCCGCCACCAGCTCCGCGATCTGTACCGCGTTCAGCGCGGCGCCCTTGCGGAGGTTGTCGTTGGAGATGAACAGGGCGAGGCCGTTCTCGACCGTCTCGTCCGCGCGGATGCGGCCGACGAAGGACGGGTCCTGGCCGGCCGCCTGGAGGGGGGTCGGGATGTCGGAGAGGGCGACGCCGGGGGCGCCGGCGAGGAGTTCCGTGGCGCGCTCGACCGTGATCGGGCGGGCGAAGCGGGCGTTGACCTGGAGGGAGTGGCCGGAGAAGACCGGGACCCGGACGCAGGTGCCGGAGACCTTGAGGCCGGGGATCTCCAGGATCTTGCGGGACTCGTTGCGGAGCTTCTGCTCCTCGTCGGTCTCGTTCAGGCCGTCGTCGACGATCGAGCCCGCGAGCGGCAGCACGTTGAAGGCGATGGGCCGCTTGTAGACCTGCGGCTCGGGGAAGTCGACCGCCGAGCCGTCGTGCGTGAGCTTGTCCGCGTCGGCGACGACCTTCAGCGCCTGGCCGTGCAGTTCGGCCACCCCGGCCACACCCGAACCGGACACCGCCTGGTACGTGGCGACGACCAGCGCCTCAAGTCCCGCCTCCGCGTGCAGCGGCTTCAGGACCGGCATCGCGGCCATCGTCGTGCAGTTCGGGTTGGCGATGATGCCCTTGGGGCGGTCGACGATCGCGTGCGGGTTCACCTCGGAGACCACGAGGGGTACGTCGGGGTCCTTGCGCCACGCGGAGGAGTTGTCGATGACGACCGCGCCCTGCGAGGCGACCTTTTCGGCCAGCGCCTTCGAGGTCGCGCCGCCCGCCGAGAACAGCACGATGTCCAGGCCCGAGTAGTCGGCGGTGGCCGCGTCCTCCACCGTCACACCGTCGAGGACCGTCCCCGCCGAACGGGCCGAGGCGAACAGCCGCAGCTCGGTGACCGGGAACGCGCGCTCCGTGAGGATCCCGCGCATGACCGTGCCCACCTGACCGGTGGCTCCGACGATTCCGACCCTCACGACGACTCCTTCACCTGTTCCTGTACGTCTGCGGCGTTTCCATCATGCGGCCGACCCGGGTCCACCTGTCCAATTCTTTGCCCCGCATGCCCGAGGAGTGGGACATGGCCCTTGCCAATGTGACCTACGCCTCCGAACGTTTCCGTGCGCTGCGGCGTCGTAGAGGAAACGCGGGAAGGGGGTGGCTTGTGCTGCGCAGAATGGCCCGCCGGGTCCGGGAGGGTGACGATCCTCTGGACGCGGCCCAGGAGCGGCGGGGGCGGGCGGTGCTCGCGCTCGGCGGGGTGCCGCAGGCGGATCTGCCGGACGGGGTCCAGCAGGTACGGCTGCGGTTGCTGGAGCGGGCGGCGAAGGGCGACGAGGCGCCGCGCGACGTCTCGGCGTGGGCGGCTGTCGTCGCCTCGAACTTCGCCATGGACTGGCACCGCGCCAAGCGCCGCCAGGAGCGGGTGGGGGAGCGGCTGGCCTCCCTGCGCCAGCTGGAGCACCCCTCCGGCGAGGACACGAGTGTCCTGTCCATGGCGGTGGCCCAGGGCCTGGACGAGCTGCCCGACCAGCAGCGCCAAGTCCTCGTCCTCCGCTTCTTCGCCGACCTGCCGGTGCGTTCCATAGCGCACGAGCTGGGCATCCCGGAGGGCACGGTCAAGAGCAGGCTGCACACGGCGGTCCGCGCGCTGCGCGACCGGCTGCACGAGGACGAGGTGGTGTGACGTGCCCACGCAGAACGAGGAATACGACGGCGTGGACGCGCTGATGGCCGCGATCACGGGCGAGCCGGTGCCGGAGGCGGCCCGCGCGGACGCCGCCTATATGGCCGAGCACCGGGCCGCGACGGCCGATGTGGCGCTGCTGCGGGAGCAGTTGGGGATCATCGGGGAGGCCCTCTCCGCACCGCCGCCGCGACCGGAACCGGAGCCCGTGCGCACACTGCGTCTTGCCCCGCGGCGTCATCCGGCCCTGCGCGCCCTCGCCTACGGCACGCTCGCGATGGCGGTGGTGGTGGGGATGATCACCGGGCTCGCCTGGCTGGTCGCGCACAGCGGGGGCGCGGACTCCACGGCGAGCAGCAACGCGGACTCGGGGTCGAAAGCGGCGGGCGGTCACAGCGAGAGCCCCAAGGCCCCGGGCCCGCTGTCCGAACCGGAGCTGTACGTGGCCTGCTCCAGTCTTCTCGTCGAGGGGACCGTGACGGGCGTGCAGCCGAGTTCCGACCCGCGCAAACGGATCACGCTCGCCGTCACCCGCTCCTACCGGCCCGCGCACGGCCCGGCCGACGTCACGGTCGTCCTGCCCGCCGGGGCCAGTCCGGCGCCACGCCAGGGACAGCATGTACTGGTCGGCGTCCGCAAGGGCACGGCCACGGCGAACCTCTGGGTCGTCGGCGAGGACGCCGTCGCCGCGGACCGCGCCACGATCGTCGACGCCCTGAGCCACGCCGGCACGGTCACCTGCCCGACCGGCTGACAGCGAGAAGGGCGGGCGCCCGCACGGACGCCCGCCCCGTCTGTCGTACGTCGTGCTACGACGTGACCTTCTCGATCTTCACGCTGCCCAGGCCCGCGACCGTGCCGTGGGCGTTGACCAGCTGGACCTGGCCGAAGAACTCACGGCCCGCCGGAGCCGGCGCCAGGGCGGTGACACTGCCGGAGACGGTCGCCGAGGCGCCCGTGGCCAGCTTCACCGGCGTCGAACCGTCGACGGAGACCGTGCCGAGCGCCGGGGAGAAGAACACGTCCCGGTAGTCGTACGCGGTCGAGCCGGACGGCACCGAGTAGCCGTCGACCTGGACGGTGTAGGTCCCGGCGGCCGGGTTGGCGATCGAGACCGCCTCCTCCGAGTCGCCGTCGGCGGACTGGCCGACGACCGTCCCGGCGGCGTTCCTCACCGTCAGGTCCAGGTCCGCCGCCGTGTCCGAGACGTTGCCGATGGCGACGTCCAGGGAGGTGGCGCCGGCGGGCACGTCGACCGTGGTGGTCTGGGTGACGCCCTCGGTGATGGTGGGCCGCGCGGTCAGCGAGGAACCGAGCGGGCCGCCCTTCAACGTGCCGTCCAGGGCCGCGTAGTTGTTGGTCACCTTCCACGAGGCGACGGCCGGTACGCCGACCTTGGCCTCGGGCACGGTCACGGTCTCCGGGTCGAAGGCCGCGCCGAGGACGGTGGCGTCCAGCTTGTACGGGTTGTCGAGCAGCGGCGAGGTGCGGCGCGCCTCGACCTCGATCTCCCAGACACCGGCCTGCGGGTCGGCGTACGACCGCACGTCGGGCTTGCAGCCGTTGCCGTTGAGGTAGTTGTTGTAGCAGTACGGGGTGCCGGTGTCCTCGACCGGAACGCCGTACGGGTGGATCGAGATGAACCGCGTCTGGCTCTTGTCCTTCAGCCCGCTGATCGCGACCTCAAGGGCCTTGGCGCCCTCGGGGACGGTCACGAAGTACGACTGCGTGCTGTTGCGCTGCACCGAACTCGACTTGGAGAAGGTGAAGTTGACGGGAGTGGAGACCACGACCGTCGTCAGGATCTGCTTGTCGACGCCCTCGGTCCTCGGGTCGTCGACCTCCAGGATCGCGCTCTTGATGCCCGAACTCTTCGGCGCCGCCTGCACCTTGACGGTGACCGGCTGGTTCAGCGGGAGCTTGACCTCGTCCGAGCCGACGATCCGGAAGGTGCCACCGGCGTTGTTCGCGAAGTGCAGCTCGTGCCGAACGGCCTTGTCCGCACCGGTGGTTCGGGTGATGACCACGTCGTACGTCTTCTTCGCGCCGGCCTTGAGGCCGCCCTCGCGGTCGTAGAGACCGGTGCCGAAGCCCGGGGTCTTCAGCGCGAAGTCGATCGCGGTGTCGACCGGGGCCTTGACGGTGTACTCGTGGGCGGTGGCGTCGTCCCTGATGGACTGCCACGCGTCCACGATGTCGATGAGGCCCGCGCCCTCCTCGTACGCCTGAACACCCTTGATGTGGTGGGCGGTCGAGGTCAGCGCCGTGCGCAGCGTGGCCGGGGTGAGGGCGATGTGCTTCTGCTTGGCCGCGCTCAGCAGCAGCGCCGAGGCGCCCGCGGCCTGCGGGGAGGCCATCGAGGTGCCCTGGAGCATCGAGTAGCCGGCCGGCAGGGTGTAGCCCGCCTCGGCGACCGGGGAGCCCGGCAGCCAGGTCTGGGTGGAGTTGATCGCGGCGCCGGGCGCGACGAGCGTCGGCGTGAAGCCGCCGTCCTCACGCGGGCCGCGCGAGGAGAACGGCAGCAGCTGGTACTTCTTCTCCACCTGGGAGCCGTAGTTGGCGGCCCAGGTCTCCTTCGAGATGGCCGCGCCGACCGAGATCACCTTGTCGGCCAGGCCGGGGTCGCCGATCGTGTTGGCGCCCGGGCCGGAGTTGCCGGCCGAGATCACGAGCTGCACGCCGTAGGTGTCGATGAGCCGCGTGTACAGCTCGGCGCGCGCGTTGTTGCCGTCGTTCAGGGCGGGCAGGCCGCCGATCGACATGTTGACGATGTCGACACCGCGGTTGGCGACGAGGTCGATCATGCCCTCGGTGAGCGCCACGTTGGTGCAGCCGCCGGTCCAGGTGCAGGCGCGCGAGGAGACGATCTTCGCGCCCGGGGCCGCGCCGTTCATCTTGCCGCCGAACAGGCCGTTGGCCGCGGTGATACCGGCGACGTGGGTGCCGTGCTCGGACTCGATGACGCCGATGTTGACGTAGTCCGCCTTCGCACCGGACGCGTTGTAGACGACGTCCTTGCGGATCTCGACGACGAACGGGATGCGCTCGACGACGTCGGTCGCCGGGTTGTCCGTCCCGAAGTAGCCGATCTGGTAGCCGTCCTTGTACGGCTTCATCGGCGTGTCGTCGGTGAAGTCGAGGTTGTCGTTCAGGTCGACGCGGACGGTGCCGGCGGCGGGGTCGTAGAGCACGCCCCAGATGTCCGTGGTGTCGCCGTCGCGGTTCAGGTCGCCGGCCATGTCGCCGCCGGTGGTGGCGGACTCGGCGAAGTAGCTGAACTTGTAGTCGCCCGCGGGCGCCTTGAAGTTCTCGGTGCCCTGGCTGGCCGTGGTGATCGAGAACGCCGGGCCGGAGACCGCCGTGGTCATCCGCCGCCAGGTGCCGTCGCCGTCGTTGACCGGGTCGGTCGAGGTGACCCAGTCCACGATCTTGCGCTCGCCGGTGGTGGTCTTCTGCAGCGCCGGGTGACCGAGGTCGACACCGGAGTCCAGGATGCCGATGGTGATGCCGCGGCCGTCCGCCTTCGGGTTCTTCTTCACGAAGTCGACGGCGCCCGTCTCGAAGGACGGGTTGTACGGGTTCTCGGCGGGGGTGGTCTTGCTCGGCCCCGGGTAAGTGGCCTTCGTCGTCGCCTTGTTGGCGCTCTTGGCACTGGTCGCGGTGTCCGCGCTCGGCGTCGGGTCGTCGAGCGCGATCTCCTGGCGCAGGTCGATGGCGTGCACCGAGGACAGCTTCGCGGCGGCGGCGATCGCCGCGTCCGCCTTGCCGGTCGGGACGGTGGCGCGGACGTAGCCGAGCTTGTCGTAGGTGCGGCCCACGGTGCCGCCGTTGACCGCGTCCAGCTGGCCGGCGACCTGCTCGGTCTGGCCCGGGGCGGTCGCGATCATCAGGGTGACGTTCTTGTCGCCGTCGGCCTTGGCCGTGGCGAGGAGGTCGGCGTCGTCCGAACCGAGCTTGGCGGCGGCGGACTTGACGGTCCCGTCCGTGGGCGCGGTGGTTGAGGGGGCGTCGGCGGAGAAGGCCAGGGGTATCGGCCCGGCCGCGGAGAGTGCGGCGACGAGACCGGCGGCCACGGATATTCGGGCCACGCGTCTCTTGGGGTTGAGGGTCATCGGCATCCCTTGTAGGTGAAGAATCCAGTGCCGGACGAGCGCACAGCTTTACCCAAGGGACAGTTGTTTGGGAAGTGTTGACCGAATCGATATGGATGTATGGGGAAAACCCCCTGTCTGGCAGGGGGTTCAGGACTCCTTGACGCGCGTGTAGTGGCGGGACGCCTTCGCGCGGTTGCCGCAGGCCGCCATCGAGCACCAGCGGCGGGTGCCGTTCCTCGACGTGTCGTAGAAGTGCAGGATGCACGCCTCGTGGGCGCAGCGGCGGATGCGGTCGGGGGCGGCGGCGAGCAACTCCAGGTAGTTGCGGGCGGCGAGCCAGCCGGGGCCCCACCGGGGGTCGTCGAACTCGGGGATCTCGCCGGGGCCCTCGGCGGTGAGCGTGGCCCGGATCCGTCCCTGGTCGAGGACGAGGTCGAGGTCCGCCGCGCCCTGTGCGAGTGAACCGTCCACCACCGTGTGGAGCGCGTCGCGCGCGATTTTGGTGTGCAGCAGGGTGATCGGATTCGCCTCGAACCGCTCGCCGAGCCCGGCCGAGCCGAGCCATACGGCGAGCCCGCGGGGGCTGGAGAGCAGATCCTGCACGGCTCCGTCCCGCATCCACCGCGTGTTGAGCAGGTCGAGGGCGAGCGGTTCGCCGACGAGCGGGCGGGGGTCGGGGGTGGTCGCGGAGGTAGGCACGGAAAAGCTCCCTTCTGATCTAACCGGTCAAGAGTACGTGACCGGTTGACCCTCTCGATTCTAACCGTTAACGTCATTGACGACGGTTAGATCAGAGGAGGGCTTTCCATGACCCTGCACACCGGCCACATCGGCCTGAACGTCACCGACCTCGACCGCTCGCTCGCCTTCTACCGGGACGTCCTCGGCTTCGCGGTACTCGCCGAGGCCAAGGAGGACGACGACCGCCGGTACGCGTTCCTCGGCGACGGCGGCGACCACCCCGTCCTCACCCTCTGGCAGCAGGCACAGGGTCCGTACGGCGGTGACCGCGCAGGCCTCCACCACCTCGCGTTCGCGGCCGACTCGATCGAGCAGGTCGAGCGCTACGAGGCGGCACTCAAGGCGTACGGCGCCGACTTCGCGTACGAGGGCGTGGTCGCCCATCGCGAGGGCGCGGCCTCCGGCGGCATCTTCTTCCACGACCCGGACGGCACCCGCCTGGAGATCTCCGTGCCGACCGGCGCCGAGCACGCCCCGGCCCCGCACGCCGAAGCCCCGACCTGCGGCTTCTTCTAGCCGTGGCCGCCATGCAGACCTACCACGCGGGATCCCGTGCCGTGCAGGACCGGGCAGGGGTGCGCGACATCGCCGATCACGTCGGCCAGATCATCGGCCAGGGCATCAAACCCGTGGCCGCCGCCTTCCTGGAACTCCAGCCCCTCTTGATCGTGGGCGCCGCCGACCCGGCCACGGACCGGGTCTGGGCGTCCCCGCTCACCGGCCCACCCGGCTTCGTCCGGGCGACGGGCCCCCACCGGATCTCGGTCACCGGCGGCCCGCGTCCGACCGACCCCCTGACCCCGGCCCTCACCGCCGCACAGGACCTGCCCGTCGGCACGATCGCCCTCGACCCCCGCACCCGCCGCCGTATGCGAGTCGACGGCCGACTCCGGTCCACCGCACGGGGGTTCACGATCGAGGCGGAGCGGGTGTTCTCCAACTGCCCCAAATACATCCAGCGGAGGCAGTCGTACGAGACGGTCGCGGACCGCGTGCCCGCAGCCGCCCGGCGCGGCGGCGAACTGACCGCCGCGCAGGCCGAGTTCATCGCGGCGGCCGACACCTTCTTCCTCGCCACCGTCCACGAGCACGGCGCCGACGCCAGCCACCGGGGCGGCAACCCCGGCTTCGTACAAGCGATTTCGCCCCGCGAGCTGACCTGGCCGGACTACCCGGGCAACGCCATGTTCCTGAGCCTGGGCAACCTCCTCGCCGACCCGCGCGCCGGACTCCTCTTCCTCGACTGGAACACAGGCACAACCCTCCAACTCACCGGCGAGGCAAGCACGGAGTTCGGGGAGGACGGGGAACGCAGGGTGCGTTTCACGCTCACTGAGGCCATCGAGACCCCGGCCGCGCTCCCACTCCGCTGGTCCGCCCCGGAATACTCCCCTGCCAACCCAACTCCGGCGCGCTAAGCGCCCCTTCAGGGGCGCGGGGCTGTATCGATTTGCGGCTCCGCCGCGTGGGCGCGACCAGCCACGACGGCGCGTCAGCCGAACGAATTCACATTGCGGCACTCCCCGCGGAGCGCCTAGCGTCTCCGGATGCGCAAGAAGCTGAGGGTCGCCGCCTATGCCGTCTGCGTCCGGGACGGACAGCTCCTGCTGGCCCGCTCGCCCGCCGAGGGCGGCGGATACGAGTGGGTCCTCCCCGGCGGCGGCATGGACCACGGCGAGCACCCCAACGACACGGTCGTACGCGAGCTGGAGGAGGAGACCGGCTACCACATCGAGGTCACCGGATTCCTGGGCATGGACTCCATCCACCACGTCATCCCGTGGAGCTACCGACGCAAGGTGGACCAGCACGGCCTCCGGCTCGTGTACGAGGGCCGGATCGTCGGCGGCGAACTCCGCAACGAGATCGGCGGCTCCACCGACATGGCCGCCTGGCACCCGCTGGACGACGTGTCCGGCCTACGCAGGGTCCCGTTGATCGACATCGCGCTGCGGCTGTGGCGCGAGCGGCCGGCCGCAGGACGGGTCGAACGCGTCCCGGAATAGCTTCAGTACCCCGGCAGATGAACGCGGAGTAGCCGCCTCCCGGCGGCTCGACTAGCGTTCACGAACGCACAGGGGGTGCCAAGATCCACGTACGGTGATCGGCGCTACACGTTGCCGTCTCGTTTACGCGCAGGTCATCCCCGATGCCAAGCATCCAGTACGAGCGGGAAGTTCGCGACCGCGATCGAAAACCGGTCGACGCGAACACCCGCGACCACTGCCGACGCAGTTCGTACTCGGGGAGATCGCGCCATGTCGCGCACACGCTCTGTCGCCAGCTCCGCGCTGGGGGTCAACCGCCGTACCGTCCTCGCCGCCACCGCGGCCGTGTCCGTCTCCGCGGGCGTGGGCTACGCCCTACGGCCCACCGACAGCCAGGCCGCCACGACCGACGCCGCCCATGCCGCCAACGCCAACGCCGAGGCGCCCGTGGCGGAGTCCCGCAAGGCACCGGCCGCACCCCTCGCCCCGTACACCAAGGGCACCACCCTCGCCACGGTCGCCGCCCCGCGCACCCACTCCGGCTACCGCCGCCTCGGCGACGGCGCCGGCTGGAAGCGCGTCGTGCGCGCCGACCTCGCCGCCGCCAAGTCCGGGCGCGCGGGCCGCCGTACGGCACTCGCGTCGTTCGTGCAGTTCACCGACCTGCACCTGATGGACAGCCAGCACCCGCTGCGCCTGGAGTACCTGCGCTCGACCGACAAGCACGCCTGGCGCCCGCACGAGGCACTGACCGTGCAGGGCGGGATCTCACTGGTCGAGCGGGTCAACGCGCTGCGCGGCGCCCCGGTCACCGGCTCCCCGCTGCACTTCGTGATGACCACCGGCGACAACACGGACAACAACGCCAAGTCCGAGCTGGAATGGTTCATGAAGATCATGAGCGGCGGCCGGTTCACCCCCAACACCGGTGACCCGCGCCACTACGAGGGCGTCCAGAACAGCGGCCTCAAGCTGTACTGGCAGCCCGACTCCACCGTGCGCGACGGCGACAAGCAGCTCGGCTTCCCGCACCTCAAGGGCTTCCTGGCCGCCGCGATCCGCGAGGTCCGCAGCCCCGGTCTCAACCTGCCCTGGTACTCGACGGTCGGCAACCACGACGCACTCCCGCTCGGCTGCTTCGGCTCCCACGCGGACCCGTACCTCACCGAACTCGCCATCGGCGGCAAGAAGTTGATGACCGTGACGGCGGCCGAGGCGAAGAAGCTGCAGAACTCGATCCGGGACGCCAAGGACCCCAAGGGCACCGGCTACCGCGACTTCCTCAAGGCGCACGCCCGCTCCGCGCGCTCGATCACGCCGGACGAGAAGCGTGCCCCGTACACCTCCGCCGAGTACCTCAAGGCCCACCTCGACCCGGCCTACCAGGGCCTCGGCCCGGTCGGCCACGGCTACTCCTCGGCGAACGTCGACGCGGGCACGCAGTACTACGCGTTCCGCATCGCCGACGACGTGATCGGCATCAGCCTCGACACCACGGACGCGGGCGGCCACTACGAAGGGTCCATCGGGGCAACGCAGTTGAGGTGGCTGGACAAGACACTGCGCGACAACAAGGACTCGTACGCGGTGATCTTCAGCCACCACACCAGCAAGACGATGGACAACACCCGCCCCGACCCGGCACACCCCACCGAGCGCCGCTACGAGGGCAACGCGGTCGTCGCCCTCCTCGGCAGCCACCCGAACGTGCTGGCCTGGGTCAACGGCCACATCCACCGCAACGTCATCACCCCGCACCCGGCGCCCGACGGCCGCAGCTTCTGGGAGATCTCCACGGCCTCGCACGTCGACTATCCCCAACTCGCCCGGGTCATCGAGCTGGTGGACAACAAGGACGGCACGCTGTCGCTCTTCACCACCCTGATCGAGTCCGCGGCCCCGCACCGCACCGACTTCTCCGACCTCACCCAGACCGGCCTCGCGGCCCTCTACCGCGAACTGTCGTACAACGCACCGGGATCCAGCACGGTGCTGGGCGGCGACGCGAAGGACCGCAACACCGAGCTGATCCTCAAGAAGAGCTGAGCCCTTCAGAACGGCTGAAACTCACTCAACTTGCGTACAGCGGAGCAACCTTCGCATCGGAAGGCTGTGTCCATCCCCCCGACCGAGCCGAACCAGGCTCAACAGAGGGGGAAGACATGGCAGTTCGTACGGCACTCATGGCCGCGACGGCGGTGGCGCTGTCGGTCGCACTGGCGGGACCCGCGCTCGCGGCGGAGCCCGCCGGGAAGGACCACACGGCGACACGGGAGGCGCTCCGGGCGGCCGTGCAGGACGGCGTACCCGGCGTCACCGCCACGGTGAAGGACGGCGACACCACCTGGTCGGCGACAGCCGGTGTGGGCAACCTCCGCACCGGCAAGCCGCGTTCGGCCGACGACCGCTACCGGATCGGCAGCATCACCAAGGCCTTCGTGTCGACGGTGCTGCTCCAACTGGAGGCGGAGGGCCGACTGTCGCTCGACGACACGGTGGAGAAGTGGCTGCCGGGCGTGGTCAAGGGCAACGGCAACGACGGCGGCAAGATCACCGTCCGCCGGCTCCTGAACCACACCAGCGGCATCTACAACTACACGGAGGACGACGACTTCGGCCGCGCGTACTTCACCAAGGACGGCTTCTTCCAGCACCGTTACGACACGAAGACCCCGGCCGACCTGGTGGCGATCGCCATGTCCCACAAGCCGGACTTCGCGCCGGGAACGTCGTGGCACTACTCCAACACGAACTACGTCCTCGCCGGCATGGTCATCCAGAAGGTCACCGGCCACTCGTACGCGACGGAGATCCGCGATCGCATCATCAACCCCCTGCACCTGAAGGCGACTTCACTCCCCGGCACGAGGGTGACGGTGCCGAGCCCGAGCAGCCGCGCCTACAGCAAGCTGGCGGAGGAGACGACGGGCCCGACGTACGACGTCACGAAGCTGAACCCGTCCCTCGCCTCCTCGGCGGGCGAGATGATCTCCGACTCGGCCGACCTGGACCGCTTCTACGGCGCCCTGCTGGGCGGAAAGCTCCTCCCGGCGAAGCAGCTCAAGGAGATGCAGACGACGGTGCCGGCGGGCGACAGCCCGACCACGCGCTACGGCCTCGGCATCTCCGACATCAAGCTGCCCTGCGGTGTCCATCTCTGGGGCCACGACGGCGGTATCCACGGCTCGTCGTCGGCGGTGGTGGCGACGCCGGACGGCCGCCATTCGCTGGCGTTCAACTTCAACGGGGACTGGTCGGGGGATGCGGGGGCGGTGGTGGTGGGGGAGTTCTGCGGTAAGTAAGGGTTCGCTTGCGTAAGTGGAACAGCGTTCCGTATGGTTTTCCGGAACGCTGTTCCACTTACTTGGGGAGAGTCATGCACTACCGCACGCTTGGCCGCACCGGCATCAAGGTCAGCCCCTACTGCCTGGGCGCGATGATGTTCGGCGCGATCGGCAACCCCGACCACGACGACTCCGTCCGGATCATCCACAGGGCGCTGGACGCGGGCATCAACTTCGTCGACACCGCCGACGCGTACTCGCGCGGCGAGTCGGAGGAGATCGTCGGCAAGGCGCTGAAGGGTGGCCGACGCGACAACGTCGTACTGGCGACCAAGGCGCACCTTCCGATGGGCGACGACCCCAACCAGCGCGGAAACTCCCGGCGTTGGCTGGTCCGGGCGCTGGAGAACTCCCTGCGCCGCCTCGGCACCGACCACGTCGACCTGTTCCAGATCCACCGCCCCGACCCGGACACGGACGTGGAGGAAACCCTCTCGGCCCTCACCGACCTGGTGCGCGCGGGCAAGGTGCGGGCGGTCGGCACGTCCTCCTTCCCCGCGTCGGACATCGTCGAGGCGCAGTGGGTGGCGGAGCGACGCGGCCTGACCCGCTTCCGCACGGAGCAACCGACGTACTCGATCCTGAACAGGGGCATCGAGCGCGAGGTCCTCCCGGTCTGCGAGCGCTACGGCATGGGCACGCTGGTCTACAGCCCCCTGGCGGGCGGCCTGCTCACCGGCCGCTACCGCAAGGACGGGCAGCCGGACACCCACCGCTCCGCCTTCGGCTTCAAGCACCTCACCGACGAACACCGCCTCGACACGGTCGAACAGCTCGTCCGGCTCGCCGAGAAGGCGGGGTTGCCGTTGACCCACCTGGCGATGGCCTTCGCGATCACCCACCCCGGCGTCACCTCGGCGATCATCGGCCCGCGCACGATGGCTCACCTGGACGACCTGCTCGCCGGTGCGGAGACCGTCCTGTCGGACGAAATCCTCGACGAGATCGACGAGTTGGTCCCGCCCGGCACGGACGTAGGCACCCTCGACATGGCGTACGCCCCGCCGGCCGTCCAGCGAACGGCATTGCGCAGGCGCGCACTTGAGGAACGTACGGCTGCCTGACTGGCGGTCAGCCTCGTTGGATGTGGGTGAGGAAGGGGGTCCAGGCGGAGGCGGCGAGGAGCAGGGCGGGCCCGGTGGGGTTCTTGGAGTCGCGGACCGCTATGCCGGTGGGGCGGATTCGGGCGGCTTCGATGCAGTTCTGGCCGCCCGAGTCGCTGTAGGAGGACTTGAACCAGGCGTGTTCGGGGGCGAGTTCGACGCAGTTGTTGCCGGTGCCGTCGCTGTATGAGGACTTGTGCCAGGCCGTTTCGGGGGCGAGGGCGGTGGCGGTGGGGACAGTGGGCATGGACCTACAGCTCTCGTTTCAGTCGGTGCAGGAAGTCGGCGGTGTCCTCGGGGGGCAGCGCTGAGGCCACCATGGAGTCGAACCGGCGTGCAAACCGGTCCACTTCACGGGGTTTGTCGGACGTGGAGAGGGCTCCCCAGGCGTTGTCGACCTGGACTCTCGCCGGGAGTTGATCGCCGAATTCGAGGATCGCGAAGTCGTGCGCGGAGCGGTATCCGGTCCGGAACGGCAACACCTGGATGGTGATGTGGTCCCAGGAATTCAACGTCACCAGTCTTTCGAGCTGCTCGTGCATCACGTCAGTGCCGCCCACCGGATACCGAAGGGCCGCCTCGCCGAGGATGACGCGGAGCCTGACCGGATCCTCTCGGGTGAGCACCTCCTGGCGCTTCATCCGCAGCTCCACGCTACTGCGGATGAACTCCGAGGTGGTTTCCTCGACCGGCTTGTGCAGTTCGAGCAGGGCTTGCGCATAACGCTGTGTCTGGAGCAGGCCGTACACCAGTGTCGGGTGGTACGCCCGCATGCCTCGCGCTTCCGGTTCGAGCCCGACGAAGCCAGGCATTCCGGCAGGCATGATGCCCCGGAACTGGGTCAGCCAGTCCTGCGTCGCCGACTCCCGGTTGAGGTTGATCAGGGACTCGACGACGGCTTCGTCGGCCACGCCGTATCGAGCCAGCAGTTTGCGGAGATCTCCCACGTTTCGGAAGTTGAGGGAGCCGGTCTCGATCCGCTGCAGGGCGGCTTCCGAGATGCGCGTTCCCTGGATGGCCTGCTTACGGGTCAGCCCGCCACCGCGGTCGCCGAGTCCGCAGTTCTCGCGCAACTGGCGCAGTTGTAATCCGAGTTCGAGCCGTTGGCCCGTGCGCCCACGTTTGGCCGCCATGTGCACCGCCCTCGTGCCTCTGTGCGTGTTACTTCGTGCTGTGTGCCGAGTCTTGCATCCCGCGTGCAGCGCGTGCAGTCGGTTGTGCAGAACTCGGCATAGTCCATTTTCGTTCCCGTTGAATATTCGAGCGGGTTTCGATTGCAGGTCAACCAGCAACCCCGTCACCGTGGTTGGGCACCCCCTCCCGAAAGGAACCCCATGCCCACCCCCGACTGGTCCATGAGCTACCCCATGACCCCGCGGAGCGTCCGCCTCGCCCGGCTCCACACCCGCCGTCGCCTCACCCTCTGGAACTGGCCCGGCGACATCGACGACGCCGTCCTCGTCACCTCCGAACTCGTCGCGAACGCGGTACGGCACGGGCGGCTCCCCGGGCATGAGGTCTGGCTGCGGGTCGCCGTAGACGAAGAAGAGAAATCCGCGCTGACGATCGACGTATCGGACCCGGTGCTGGAGTTCCCTGTGGTCAACCTGGTCCCCAGTGGGGAGTTCGGGCGCGGGCTTCTGGTCGTTCGCGGGGTGTCCGAGTCGCTTGACTGGTTTCCGCGCGGCGACGTCGGCAAGACCGTCCGCGCCCGCCTCGCCACCAATTGACCCCGGGATAACCAACCGGACTCGGATACGAGACGCCGAGTTCATTCATGCGAAATCTCCGTGCCGCCTCATAACGGCTAACCCGCTGTTCACGGGGATGGCTCGATTCATACGCAAGGCGGGTGGTCGTGTGCGCGCTAGACACGAACTGCACGTGCTGTCGGTCTACGAAGGCTTCTTCTCCGGAGGAGCCCGAATCGTCCACAGCGACGTCATCATGGGTCTGGTGGAGGGCGGCCAGCATCATTCGGTGCTGAGCATCCACGGAGAAGTACATCGAGAAGCAACCCGGCAGGCCATGGAGAACGACGCCTGCTATCAACAGCTCACCGCGGCCGGGGTCGGCGTCTCCACCCTCGGGCGTAGTTTCGGCGGTGGTGAGGGGCAGATCAGTACCGGGTTCTCCGGACCCGAGCTGGCCGACGCGGCCCGCGCCCTGGCCGACGCCGATGTCGTCCTGTCGCTCAAGGAGCAGCCGCTCTCCCTGCTCAACCAGGGAGGCCTGCCGCGCCGCCCGGTCGTCGTGTGCCTGCACCGTTCGGACCCCGAACACCAGGGCGCCGCTCTCGACGAGCTGAAGGCCGCCATCGCCGACGGCAAGGTCGTCGCCTGTGTCTGCTGCGCGGAGTCCACCCGCGACGCCTACCAGGCCGCCGGCATCCCGCCCGAGGTCCTCCACGTCATCCCCAACGGAGTGGATCTGCTCCGCTTCCGCCCCGACCCGGCCCGGCGGCTCGCCTTCCGCGCCTCCCTGGGGATTCCGGATGCCGCTCCCGTCGTAGTGTTCGCCGCGCGCTACGCCACGATGAAGAACATCCCGCTCTTCCTCAGCGCCGCCCACGAGTGGCTACGACGCGAACCCGCCGGCCACGTCGTCATGTGCGGCACCGGCATGACCGCCGACAACCAGCCCGCCCTCGCCGCCGACATCGACGCCGCCTTCGGAGCGGACAGGGAACAACTCGCCAAGAGGCTTCATCTTCTCGGTGTGCGGCGGGACATGGAGACCGTCTACGCCGGGTCGGACGTCGTCGCGCTGACGTCGTCCTTCGGCGAGGCCGCGCCCCTCTGTCTCATCGAGGGCATGATGTGCGGGGCCGTACCCGTCGCCACCGACATCGGCGACAGCGCGTCCATCGTCGCCGGGCACGGCATCATCACGCCCCCCGACCCGGACGCCGTCGCGTCGGCCTGGACCGAGGCGGTCATCGGCCGCGCGGAGTTCGCCAAGGCCCACGCCCGCAGCCGCGAACGGTTCAGCCGTACGCGCATGATCGCCTCCTACGCCGCCCTCCTCGACGGCCTGCACACCAGCCACACGACCACCAGCGCGACCCCGCCACCCCTCCCCGACCCCCTGTAGACCGAACACGCACGGACGGACCGAACACGCACGGAACACACGAGGAGGGACCACCGACCCCCCGGTGGCCCCTCCTCTCCCCTCCTGATCCCGCCCCGGTCCGTCACTACCGGGGCAGCACCACGACATATGCGGCCGGATCACGGTCCGCCGCCGCCATCAGTGCCGTACGGACCACCGCCGCCTGCTGCTCAAGACCGTCGCGCAGCTTCCTCGGGGTGATGTGGACGACCGTGATGCCGAGCCGTTCCAGGTGCTCGCGCTTGCGGGCGTACTCCGACCACAGCGCGTCCTC
This sequence comes from Streptomyces sp. STR69, assembly GCF_024519455.1. Classification (GTDB taxonomy): domain Bacteria; phylum Actinomycetota; class Actinomycetes; order Streptomycetales; family Streptomycetaceae; genus Streptomyces. Next base: position 257,065 of record NZ_JALJRY010000006.1, read on the forward strand.
GTCCTGGCGCGGGGCGCGGGTGTCCAGTTCCACGGCGACCGCCTGCTCGGGCCAGTACGCGTCCAGGCCGCCCAGGTGCGGGCCGCCGGGCAGCCGCAGGTCCACGTTCCACACCGGGTCGGGAAGGCCGTACTCGCTCACCATCCGGTAGAGGCGGTCCTCCGCGATCGCGCGGCCCTCGGCCAGCAGCGAGTCCACCGCGTCCACCACGTGCGGGCGGCTCAGCAGCTTCGCATCGTTCAACTCCCGTACCACCGCGGCCGGTTCGCAGTGCCCGCCGCGTACCGCCTCGGTGAGCAGCCGGCGGACCGCGTTCGCGTCCGACAGTCCGGCCACCGCGTCCGCGACGGCACGCGGCACCGGGGCGACCGGGACGCCCTTCACCTGCCGTGCGGCGGGCAGCGCCGGGGTGCGGACGATGCGGGCACAGCCGGTGGAGCGCAGCCGGCGCATCCGGGGGACCAGGACGTCGATCCGGTCGAGGGAGGCGAGCGGCCCGGCCGAGGTGAAGCCGTACAGGGCCAGTGCGGCCAGGCCGGTGACCATCGTCTCCGCGTACGTCGGCCGGTGCGGCTCCTCCGCGCCGGGCTGGACCGGGACACCGGCCGTCCGCTCCCGCGCCGCGTACGTCAGCACCGCGTGCAGCCGCTCCTCGCCGGTGGGCGGACCGGAGTGCAGCAGGACGACGCCGGGGAGGAGCTGCTGCCAGGGGCCGCCGGGCCGGCACTGCTCGTTCACCTCGGCGGCCGGGACGCCGTGCGCCCGGAGCTGAGCCGTCGTCAGAACCCGGCGGTGCACCTCGGAGAGGTGGCTGAGGGGGCGGGGGGAGAGGGGGGTGTTGTGGTTCATGCAACGGGGTTTCCCGCGCCGGATCCGGTCCCTAACCGCTGTTACACGCCCGTCGACAAATCCGGACGATGCGGTACTAAAGGACAGGCGTTCGGATGCCGAGTAGGCACCGAAAACCCCTGGTCCGGATGGGGCGGACCAGGGGTTACGGTTGCGATTACCTGTATTCGGTAACGGTCACGCAGAGGCCAATCACAGGCCAACGATCAACCGTCGGAACCCCGCCCCTCGTTGTCCGCCGCCTGCGCCCGCAGCGCCCGCGCCAGATCGTCCCGTGACTCCAGCACCAGCCGCCGTAGCGCGGGCGCCGCACCCTCGTGGGAGGACAGCCACGCGTCCGTCGCGGCCAGCGTCGCCGGACCCTCCTCGGCGGTCGGGAACGCCGGGAACAGGCCCCGCACCACATCCATGCCGATCTGGATCGACCGTTCCGCCCACACCCGCTCGATCGCCGCGAAGTACTTCTCCGTGTACGGCGCCAGCAACTCCCGCTGCGACGGCTGCGCGAAGCCCGCGATCGTCGCCTCGACGAACGCGTTGGACAGCGCGTCCGACTCCACGACCTGCGCCCACGCCTGCGCCTTGACCGCCGCCGAGGGGCGGGCGGCGAGACAGCGGACCTGGTGCCGCTTGCCGGACGCGGTGTCGTCCCGGGCCAGCTCGGCGGCCACCACGGACTCGTCGGCAACGCCGTGCGCGGTCAGCGGCTCCAGGAACGCCCAGCGCAGCTCCTGGTCGACCACCAGGCCCTCGATCTTCTCCGTGCCGTCCAACAGGCCCCGCAGCAGCGCCAGTTCGTCCGGCGCCGACGCAACCGACGCGTAGAAACGCGCCCAGGCCAGCTGCTGCTCACTGCCGGGCTCGGCATTCCGCAGATCCCGCTCCGCGATGTGCGTCAGCAGCTTCGCGCCGGTCTCCCGCCACCACGGCGGCGAGTAGTTGACCAGCGCGGAGTTCGCCCACGCGTGCAGCACCTGCAGCACACCGATGTCGGTCTCCCGGCGCCCGAACTGCATCACCAGGTCGATGAAGTCGGGCGCGAGCAGCAGCGCGTCCCGTGTCATGTTCCACAGCGCCGACCAGCACAGGGCCCGCGCCATCGGGTCGGTGAGCGAGCCGAGCCGGTCCCGCAGGGTCGCCAACGACACCGCGTCGAAACGGGTCTTGGCGTAGGTGAGGTCCTCGTCGTTGACGAGCACCAGCTCCGGCGCGTCCGCACCGGCCAGCTCGACCACGACCGTGCGCGGACCGTCGACGTCCACCTCGGCCCGCTCGTACCGGACGAGGCGCTTGTTCTCCGTCCGGTAGAGGCCCACCACGACCCGGTGCGGGCGGAGTTCGGGGTGGGACTCGGCCGCCTCCTGCAACACCGTCAGCTCGGCGACACGGCCGCCCTCCACGTCCAACACCACTTGCGGAGTAAGGGAGTTGACCCCGGCCGTCTGCAGCCACGACCGCGACCAGGACGCCATGTCCCGGCCGCTCGTCTCCTCAAGCACCGACAGCAGGTCACCGAGGCGCGTGTTGCCGTACGCGTTCCGCTTGAAGTAGCGGCGCGCACCCTCAAGGAACGCGTCCTGGCCGACGTACGCCACCAACTGCTTCAGTACGGATGCCCCCTTGGCGTACGTGATGCCGTCGAAGTTGAGCTTCGCGTCCTGGAGGTCGCGGATGTCGGCGGTGATCGGGTGCGTGGACGGGAGTTGGTCCGCGCGATAGGCCCACGCCTTGCGGCGGTTGGCGAAACTGATCCACGCGTCGGTGAAACGGGTCGCGCCGACGCTCGCGAACACCCCCATGAAGTCCGCGAAGGACTCCTTCAGCCACAGGTCGTCCCACCACTCCATGGTGACCAGGTCGCCGAACCACATGTGCGCCATCTCGTGCAGGATCGTGTTCGCCCGCCCCGCGTACGACGCCTGCGTCACCTTCCCCCGGAAGATGTACTCCTCGCGGAAGGTGACGAGCCCCGGGTTCTCCATCGCGCCGAGGTTGTACTCGGGCACGAACGCCTGGTCGTACTTCCCGAACGGATACGGGTAGTCGAAGTGGTCGTGGAAGAAGTCCAGCCCCTGCTTCGTCACCAGGAACACGTCGTCCGAGTCGAAGTACGGCGCCAGCCCCTTGCGGCACATCGCGCCGAGCGGGATCTCCAGCGTCGTACCGTCGCCGAAGGTACGGGAGTAGGAGTCCGTGACGTAGTGGTACGGGCCCGCCAGGAACGCCGTGATGTACGTCGAGATCGGCTTCGTCTCCGCGAACTTCCATACCCCGTCGGTCAGTTCACCGGCACCGTTGCTCCACACCGTCCAGCCCTCGGGCGCCCGCACCTCGAAGCGGAACGGCGCCTTGAGGTCCGGCTGCTCGAAGTTGGCGAAGACCCGGCGCGAGTCGGCCGGCTCGTACTGGGTGTAGAGATAGATCTCGCCGTCCTCGGGGTCGACGAAGCGGTGCATGCCCTCCCCGGTACGGGAGTACGCGCACTGCGCGTCGACGATCAGCTCGTTCTCCGCCGCCAGGTCCTCCAGCTGGATCCGGGAACCGTCGAAGACCGCGCCCGGGTCGAGGTCCTTCCCGTTGAGCGACAGGGCGGTGACAGCCGGTGCGATCAGGTCCGCGAAGCTCGCCGCGCCCGGCTCGGCACAGCGGAACCGGATCGTGGTCACGGACCGGAACGTCCGCGGCCCGTCCCCGGCCTCGTCGCCCACCGCCGAACGCAGATCGAGGGACACGTCGTACCCGTCGACGGACAGCAGTGCGGCCCGCTCCCGGGCCTCGTCACGGGACAGATTCTCACCGGGCACGGAGGCACTCCCTCGGATGGTCATCGCTGCATGGTCAGGGCTGATCCTGCCATGTGCCCCTGACCGCGGGCACCCGGGAATGAGGTGGCGAGAGGCGGTGTTGCCGTGGGGAAACGGCCGTATTCCGAGGAGCGTCATGTCTGAGACCGCCAAGACCCCCGTGGACTTCTGGTTCGACCCGCTGTGCCCCTGGGCCTGGATGACCTCCCGGTGGGTGCTCGAAGTCGAGAAGGTCCGCGACATCGAGGTCCGCTGGCACATCATGAGCCTGGCGGTGCTCAACGAGCCCAAGATCGACGAGCTGCCCGAGGAGTACCGCGAGCTGCTCGCCACCAAGGCCTGGAAGCCGATCCGCGTGGTCACCGCCGTCTGGCAGAAGCACGGCGCGGACGCCCTCGGCCCCTTCTACACCGCGCTCGGCACCCGCATCCACAACAACGGCGAGGGCCCGACCGTCGAGGCCATCGCCGGCGCGCTCGCGGACGTCGGCCTGCCCGCCGACCTGATCGACTACGCCGACCAGGAGGACTTCGAGTTCGACGCCGAGCTGCGCGCCTCCCACAAGGAGGGCATCGACAAGGTCGGCCAGGACGTCGGCACCCCTGTCATCGCCGTCCCCGGCCCCGACGGCGAGCAGATCGCCTTCTTCGGCCCGGTCGTCACCCCCGCCCCCAAGGGCGAGGAGGCAGCCCGCCTCTGGGACGGCACCGTCGCGGTCGCGTCCGTTCCCGGCTTCTACGAGATCAAGCGCTCGCGTACCAAGGGCCCGGACTTCAGCAACCTGTAAGCACAGCACTTCAGCAACCGGTAAGCACAGCGGCGCTCACTGCGGCGCTCACTGCGGCGCTCACAGCGGTGCTTACTCCGGGGCGGCGGCCTTCTCCTCACGGAACTTCTCGGGGAGATCGCCGCCGCCTCGCGCGTGGTACGCCGGCTGGTACCGCACACAGCCCTTGACGGCGCAGCGCCACAGATCCCCCACGTAGTGCCGGGGCCCCTTCTCCGCACGGACGGCGGCCTTCTCGGCGTCGGCCATCTTCTGGAAGTCCTGCCACCCAAGACAGTTGGGGCACCATCGTCGAAGTACCGTCATGAACTCCTCCTCGCCACACGGGGCCAGGCCGGTAGTACACCGCGAATCGCAGCCGCCCGCCGCCGAAATCACCGGCTCCGTCGGCAATCACCGGCTCCGTCCGCGCGCCGCCGCCAGGCGGCCGAGGTGGTCCTCGAAACCGGCGGAGTAGTACGCCGCCCGCCCCGCGTCCGGCTCGACCACCTCCGTCGGCCGCGTCCAGGCCGCCGCGTCCAGCGGAACCCCGTACCGCTCCGCCGCCGCGAGCACCGCGCCCCGCGCCCCCACCTCACCCTCGACCACCCGCAACGGCCGCCCCAGCACATCAGCGAGCAGCCGCATCCAGGCCGGGCTGCGCGTACCCCCGCCGCACACCGCCAGCGAACCCGTCAGGCCCGCCGCCTCCAGACAGTGCCGGGCCGCGTAACCGATGCCCTCGCAGGTCGCCCGGATCAGATCGGCGGGCGTCGACTCCAGCGAAACACCGGTCAGTTCGGCACGGAGGCGAGGTTCGACGAAGGGCGCCCGCTCACCGGACGGCGCGAAGTACGGCAGCACCCGCACCCCGTTCGCCCCGGCCGGGGTCGCCGCCAGCAGCGCGTCCACCTCCTCGTGCCGGACGCCCGTCGTCGACAGCACCCAGTCCAGGGCCGCCGTCCCGACCATCGCGGGCATCGCGCGGAGCCAGTGCCCCGGCCGGTCCAGGGAGATGTACAGGCCGGCCGGTTCGCCGGAGAGGTCGAGATCGGTGGTCGCGACGAGACTGGCGAGGCAGGTGCCGACGATGAGGAGGCCGTCCCCGGGTTCCGTCACCCCCGCGCCGAGTGCGCAGGCGGGCAGGTCGTAGGGGCCGTTCGCGATGCGGGTGCCGGCCGGCAGTCCCTCGCCGTGGGTCTCGGCGGTTGCGACCGGGTCGCTGACCGGGGCCAGCAGGCGCCGGCGCCGGGTCAGACCGAGAAGTTCGACGACACCGTTGTCGTACGACCGTGTCCTGGGGTCGAGGAACGGCATCGACGCGTCCGAGACATCGGTGCCCGCCGGTGCCCCCGTGAGCCGCTGGAAGACCATGTCCTTGCAGAACAGGGCGTGCGCCGCCGCGTCCAGAGACTTGGGATCGTGCGCTGCCAGCCAGGCCAGCAGCGGGCCGGGGCAGCCCGGGAACATCGCGCTGCCGGTGCGTCGGAACACCGTTTCGAAGGTTCCGTCCGCCAGCCACTGGTCGAGCAGTTCGTGTGCCCGGCCGTCCATCCAGGACAGGGCGGCGTGTACCGGGCGGCCTGTCGTGTCGACCAGCCAGACGCCGTCGCCCTGGCCGGTGAGGCCTGCCAGTTCGATCGGTTCGGTCACGGTTGACGTCAATTCGTCGAGTACGGCCACTACCGCGCCGTACACCTCGTCCATGTCCTGCTCGACGTAGCCGCCGTGCATCGACAGCTCCACCGGGCGGGCGGCTACGGCGAGTTGACGGCCGGTGCTGTCGAAGGCGGCGGCCTTCACGGTGGACGTACCGACATCGATTCCTACGTACATGTGGGGACCTCCTGTGTGCTGGACCGGTGTTGTGAACGCACCGCGCGCGCACCTCTTTTGGTTCGGTCGCCTTCGGGGCGCCTTAAGCCGGTGTCGAGAGCCCCACCGTGCTCGGCGCTGCGCGCCTCCGCGCTCCCCCACTCTCGGCTTCGCTCGAGTGGGAGGGGCCCCACGGGCTCTCGACACCGGCGCGCCCCTACGGCGCCCTCTCGGCCGACGCGTGGGGACAGCGCAACTTGGTGGGCCCTCAACGGAGTTGGTGTGCGAGCGGTTGCCGACGTGTCCAGCGGGCCACCTCTGCTGCTGCTATCCGGGCCGCCTTCTCGGCGACGGAGCGGGAGGCGCCGCCCAGATGAGGGGTGAGGACCAGCCTGTCGGTGAGGCCGAACAGTCTTGAATCGGTGGGCAAGGGCTCGCGGGTGTATGTGTCGAGAGCCGCCGCCGACACCTGGCCACTCTCCAGGGCGTCGCACAGCGCCTCCTCGTCCAGGAGGGGACCCCGCGCCACGTTCACCACCACCGCACCGGGCCGCAGCAGCGCCAGCTCGCGGGCGCCGATCAGGCCGCGCGTCTCGGGGGTCAGACGCGCGTGCAGTGTGATGACCTGGGAACGGCGCAGGAGTTCGTCCAGCGCCGGGACGCGCAGTCCGTGGATCTCGCCGTGCACATAAGGGTCGTACACCATGACGCGGGCGCCGAAGGCGCAGAGAACGCGGGCCACGCGGCTGCCGACCGCCCCGTATCCGATCAGACCGACCGGCAGGTCCTCCAGCTCCAACCCGCTGTGCTCGTAGGTGTAGTAGGTGGCCCCCTGTTCCCAACTCCCCTGCCCGGCCAGGAGTTCGTGTGCCTGTGGGATGCGGCGGAGCGCGGCCAGCATCGTCCCCACGGTGAACTCGGCGGTGGCGGCGGCGTTTCGGCCGGGGGCGAAGCACACCCGTACGTCGTGGGTCTTCGCCGCGTCCAGGTTGACGTTGACCGGTCCGCCCCGGCACACCACGACCAGCTGGAGATCGGGACAGGCTGCCAGTACGCGTTCGGTGACCGGGCCCATCTGGGTGACCAGCACCTGGGCGCCGCCATCGCCGCGCAGGGCCTCGATCAGTTCGTCCTCGGCGTCGCTCGCCTCCTCGACCTCGGCGACCCGGCCGAAGGGTTCCAGGGGCCAGCCGAGCGTCAACTCGCTGACAGTGAAAGGGTGTTCGCGCAGTTCCTCGGCGATCGCGGAAGTGATCAGCGACGGCAGGACGAAATGGTCACCGGCGGCGACGACACGCAGGGTCTCGGTCATCGTGGGGCTCCCTCCCTCTTTGCCACGATGAACGGGGAATGCCGAATGCGTAACCCCTGTGGGAGGTCCGGATGATGTTCGAGGGTGACGGTGGGGCGTGGCTCGGGATCGACCTGGGTACGCAGAGCGTCCGCGCGCTGCTGGTCACCGGTGACGGGCGGGTCCTCGGTTCCGGTGCCGCCCCGCTGACCGGCCGCCGGGACGGGGTGCGGCACGAACAGGAGCCGGGGGAGTGGTGGGAGGCGGTGTGCGTCGCGTCCGGGGCCGCCTTGACGGGACAGCCGCGGCTACGGCTCGGCGGGCTCGCGGTGTGCGGCACCTCGGGGACTGTGATGCTGACGGACGGCGAGGGGCGTCCGCTGACGCCGGGGGTGATGTACGACGACGGGCGCGCGGTGGCGGAGGCGGCGCGGGTGGGTATGCAGCCGAGCTGGGCGCTGCCGAAGGCGTTGTGGCTGTTGGAGGCGTATGGGAGGGGGCGGGTCACCCATCAACCCGACGTCATCACCGCCCGGTTGACGGGTGGAAGCGGGACGGTGGTTCCGACCGACTCCAGCCATGCCCTCAAGACGGGCTACGACGCGGAGGGGGAGGCCTGGCCGTCCCGACTGGCGTACTTGGGTGACGTGTTGCCGGAGGTGGTCCGTCCCGGCACTCGGCTGGGGGAGGTCTGCCGGGCCGCCTCCGAAGCGACGGGCATTCCCGTCGGTACGCCGGTCATCGCCGGGATGACGGACGGCTGCGCGGCCCAGATCGCCTCGGGGGCCTTGTACGAAGGCTCCTGGAACTCGGTGCTCGGCACCACGCTGGTCCTCAAGGGGGCGTCCGCGAGGCCCGTCCGGGACAGCGCCGGGGTGGTCTACAACCACCGTGCGCCGGACGGGAGTTGGCTGCCGGGCGGGGCGTCGAGCGTGGGGGCGGGTGCGTTGCCGGCGGGGGGGGATCCGGTGGACATGGACAGGCGGGCGGCCCAGTACGAACCGTCGGGTGCCCTTGCCTACCCCCTCACCTCGCCCGGCGAACGGTTCCCCTTTCTCGCCCCGGACGCCACCGCCTTCACGCTCGGCACCCCGGTCTCCGAGGCGGACCGTTGGGCGGCGGTACTGCAGGGCGTGGCGTTCACCGAGCGCCTGTGCCTCGACTACCTGCACCAGTTGGGCGCTCCGATAGACGGGCCGCTCACCTTCACGGGCGGCGCGGCCCGCAGCGCGTACTGGAACCAGCTCCGCGTCGACATCCTCGGCCGCTCTGCCCGAGTGCCGGAACAGATCGAACCGGCCCTGGGGATGGCGGTGTTGGCGGTCCACGGAACCACCGGGACGCCGCTCGCGGAGGCAGCCGAGCACATGGTCCGCATCCGCACGGTCGTAGCACCCGATCCCGCCCGCACGGAGCGCTTCACGGAGCCGTACGCCCGCCTCGTGGCCGAACTGGAGTCACGGGGCTGGCTGCCCGCACCGGTCGCGGCACACGCCCGCAACCGTCTGAACCTGGAGACCGACGCCTCATGACCACCACCCTGCTCCTGGCCCGCCACGGCCAGACCGTCTGGCACGCCGAGAACCGCTACGCCGGCATCAGCGACGTCGCCCTGACGGACACGGGCGTCACCCAGGCGGAAGCCCTCGGCCGCTGGGCCGCCGCCCACCCGGTCGACGCGATCTGGACGTCCCCACTGTCCCGGGCCGTGCTCACAGCGGCCCCCGCCGCCCACGCCCTGAACCTCGTCCCGCACACCGAACCCGCCCTGCGCGAATGCGACTTCGGGGTGGTGGAGGGCCGTACGCTCGCGGAGTTCGCGGCGGAGGACCCCGGTGCGGCGGAGGCGTTCAGGGCCGACCCGGTCGCGTATCCCTTCCCCGAGTCCGAGGACCCGACGGCAGCGGCAGCGCGCGGCACAGCAGCTTTGCACCGCATCGCCGCCGCACATCCCGAGCAGCGCGTCCTGGTCGTCGCCCACAACACCTTGCTGCGTTTGGTTCTGTGCCGATTGCTGTCGATTCCGCTCAGTGAATACCGGCGCGTATTTCCCATGCTGCGAAACGCGGCGGTGTCCGAAATTCGCATGACGCAGGAAGAGAGCGCCCTGCTCTCGTTCAACGTGCCTTGTGTGTAAGAGGCATGCTCTGTTTGCTTGTTGGCTGTTCGAGGGGTAGTTGATGGTGAGCGAACAGGCTGTGCGCGTCGGCTGTCGAGCGCTGCGACATAGGTCGCGGCCACCTCCGCCATCGTGCTCTGGCGGTTCAGCACCCGGTGCACCTCGGCGTGGCCGATACCGGGTGAGCGCAAGGTGGTCACCAGCTCCAGGCGGGCCGGTCCGGCCGCGTCGTAGAGCCCGTGGTCGCCCGTGCTGCGGGTGGTTTCCGGCCGGCCCTCGTGTGCCGTCCATGGCTTTGAGTCTGCGACTTCCAGCCGCTGGAGGTGCAAGACGGGGGAGCGGGAAGAGCCCCCGCGAGTCACGTCCTCGCGGGGGCTCTTCCTCTCTGTCCGCCCGCCCGCGTGAAAGGTGAGAAGACGATCACGAGGCAGGACGTTTCAGCTGGGTCATACGGGCAGGATCGTCTGCCGGGACCTCGCCGCCTCGTAACGCCGGGCCACGTCCTGCCAGTTGACGACCGCCCACATCGCGTCGATGAAGTCGACCTTCTGGTTCCTGTACTGGAGGTAGAAGGCGTGCTCCCAGGCGTCGAAGACCAGGAGGGGGGTGGAGCCCTGGCCGACGTTGCCCTGGTGGTCGTAGATCTGCTCGACGATGAGGCGGGTGCTCAGGGGCTCGTAGGCGAGTGCGCCCCAGCCCGAACCCTGTGTCGTCGCGGCGGCCTTGGTCAGTTGGGCCTTGAAACCGGCGAACGAGCCGAAGGACTCGGTGATCGCGTCCGCCAACTCGCCTGCGCCGTCTGCCTCCAGGGGCTCGCCGCCGCCGTCGCCGGTCATGTTCTGCCAGTAGATGCTGTGCAGGATGTGGCCGGAGAGGTGGAAGGCCAGGCTCTTCTCCAGGCCGTTGACCGAGCCCCACTGCTCCTTGTCGCGTGCCTCCGCCAGCTGCTCCAGCGTGTCGTTGGCTCCCTTGACATAGGCCGCGTGGTGCTTGTCGTGGTGCAGCTCGATGATCTCGGGGCTGATCACGGGGGCGAGCGCGGCGTAGTCGTAGGGCAGGTCGGGCAGTGTGTAGACGGGCATGGCGGAGCGGTCCCCTTCGAGCCTCTTATTGCACATCGCTTGCAACTACAAACTATCAGCGAAAGTGTGCTGTGTGGCTACTCCGCCACCGATGTGTAGTGCGACGCGTCCCCCTCGATCGAGTAGCTCTCCTTGCCCTCGATGCCGGTCGGGATGTCGCCGGCGACGGTCACGCGGTTGAGGCGGCGGGGCTGGTTGTCGTAGTTGTCGATGGCGTAGTGCTGGGTGATGCGGTTGTCGAACAGGACGAGCTGGTTCGGGGACCAGCGGTGGCGCAGGATGTTCTCGGGGCGGGTGACGTACGCCTGGAGGATGTCGAGGAGCTTGCGGGACTCGCCGGGCGACAGGCCTACGATGCGTTGCGCGAAACCGCCTATGAACAGGCCGCGTTCGCCGGTCAGCGGGTGGACTCGGACCACCGGGTGGACCGTACGGAACTTGATGGACGTGAACTGGGCGCGCTGGGCCGCCTTTTCGTCGTCGATCTCCTCGTCCGGTACGGCGTAGTCGTAGTCGTTGGTGTGCTCCGCCCACAGGGTGTCGGCGAGGGCGCGGAGGGGTTCGGGCAGGTCGCGGTAGGCCGCCGCGGAGCTGGCGATCAGGGTTTCGCCGCCGTACGGCGGGACGGTGATGCTGCGCAGGGTGCTGGCCTGGGGCGGGTTGAGGACGAAGGTGACATCCGTGTGCCAGTGGTTGGCCCGGCCGCGCTCGCTGTCGACGGGCAGCACGTTCGGGGCGCCGTCGACGGCCGGCACGGTGGGGTGTGCGGTGGTGAGGTCGCCGAAGTGGCGGGCGAAGGCCTCCTGGCCCTCGTCGTCGAGGTGTACGTCGTCGAAGACCAGCGCCTTGTGGACGTTGAGGGCCTCGCGGATCGCCGTGACCTGCTCGGCGTCCAGCGGCTTGTTGATGTCGACACCCAAGACGCGGGCGCCGATGTGTGCGGTGACCTTCTGGATCTCGATCTCGATCTGGGTCTCGATGGACATGGTGAAGTCCCTTCAGGCAAAGGCGGGTTGGGTGTACTGGTTGGCGGGGCGGGGGAGGCCGTAGCGCTCCCGGAGGGTGGTGCGCGGGCCGTACTCGGTGCGGAGCAGGCCTCGGGAGCGGAGGAGGGGGACGACGTGGTCGACGAAGGCGTCGAGGCCGGAGGGCAGGACTGCCGGCATGATGTTGAAACCGTCGGCGGCGCCCTGCGTGAACCAGGTCTCGATAGCGTCGGCGACCTGTTCGGGTGTGCCTGCGAAGGTGAGATGGCCGCGTCCGCCGCCGAGCCTGCCGATCAGCTGCCGTACGGTCAGCCGGTCGCGGCGGGCGAGTTCGACGACGAGGGTGTAGCGGCTCTTCGCGCCCTCGATGGCGTCCTCGGGGGGCAGGTCGGTGGGGAGCTGGGCGTCCAAATCCAGGGTGCCGGGCGGTAGTTGGAGAAGGTGCTCCAGGCGGTCCACTCCGTGCGTGTACACGATGTGGTCCTCCAGGAGGCGTTCGTTGGCCCGGGCCTCTGCCTCCGTCGAGCCGAGCACCGGGACGATGCCGGGCAGCACCTTGATGTGCTCGGGGTCCCGACCGGCCGCCGCCGTACGGGACTTGAGGTCCGTGTAGAACGCCTGCGCGTCGGCGAGGGTCTGCTGCGCGGTGAACACCGCCTCCGCGTAGCGGGCCGCGAACGTCTTGCCGTCCTCGCTCGAACCCGCCTGCACGAGGAGGGGGTAACCCTGGGGCGAGCGGGGGACGTTGAGGGCGCCCTCGACGCTGAAGTACGTCCCCTGGTGGCGGGGCGGGTGGATCTTCGTGTCGTCGCCCCACACGCCGGCCGCCTTGTCGGCGACGATCGCGTCGTCCTCCCAGCTGTCCCAGAGCTTCAGGGCCACATCGAGGAACTCGGCGGCGCGTGCGTACCGTTCGGCGTGCGCGGGCTCGTGGTCGAGTCCGAAGTTGCGGGCTGCCTCCGCACCGGCCGTGGTGACGATGTTCCAGCCGGCCCGGCCGCCGCTGATGATGTCGAGCGAGGCGAACTTGCGGGCCAGGTTGTAGGGGGAGTTGTAGGACGTCGAGGCGGTGGCGATCAGGCCTATGTGTTCGGTCGCTGTGGCGAGTGCGGTGAGCAGGGTGAGGGGTTCCAGGGCACCTGCCGGGCGTTGGGCCAGGTTGCTCCACAACTGCGGTCCGTCGGCCAGGAAGAGGGAGTCGAAGGTGCCGCGCTCCGCGATCCGGGCGAGGTGTGTGTAGTGGTCCAGTTCGACGTGGGCGTAGGGGTTGCTCTCCGGGAGGCGCCAAGAGGCCTCGTGGTGACCGGTGTTCATGAGGAAGGCGTTGAGGTGGAGGCGGCGCGGCATGCCAGGTCCTTTGTGTGAGTGTTCCGGTGCCTTTCAATGCGGGCGGCGACAATCAGCCCGTTGGGGGTCTGGGGGCGCAGCCCCCCGGGCGGCTCGCGCAGCCGACGCTCACCGCGAATCCGACGTCACACCGAGCGCCGCCAGCAGCCGCTCCTGGTACTCCGCACGCGGCACCTCGGGGTCGATGGCCAGGTCCAGCCCGATCCGCCCCTCCTCCAGCACCAGCACCCGGTCCGCGAGGACGATCGCCTCGTCCACGTCGTGGGTGACCAGCAGCACCGAGGGACGGTGCCGTTCCCACAGCTCGCGCAGCAGAACGTGCATCCGGATCCGGGTCAACGCGTCCAACGCCCCGAACGGCTCGTCGGCCAGCAGCAGTTCGGGCTCACGTACGAGGGACCGGGCCAGTGCCGCCCGCTGCGCCTCGCCGCCGGACAGCTCGTTGGGCCAGGCCCGTTCACGGCCGGCGAGGCCCACCTCGGCGAGGGCCTCGCGGCCCTTCGCGGCGGCTTCCTTGCCCTCCGTTCCCAGCAGCACGTTGTCGAGCACCCGGCGCCAGGGCAGCAGCCGGGAGTCCTGGAAGACCACCGACACCCGTTCGGGGGCCGTGAGTCGGCCGCTGCCGACGACCTCGTGGTCCAGGCCCGCGATGGCCCGCAGCAGTGTGCTCTTGCCGGAGCCGCTGTGCCCGAGCAGGGCGGTGAACTGTCCGGCGGGCAGGTCGAGGTCGATGTCGTCGAGGACCGTACGACCGTCGAACGACCTTGTGAGGCCCCTGAGTTGGACGGTGGGCGCGGTGGTCAGCTGCTGAGTGTGCGGCGCCATGACAGCACCCTCCGTTCGACGAGACGGACCGCGCTGTCGGAGGCCAGGCCGAACACGCCGTAGATCAGCAGACCGACCAGGATGACGTCCGACTGGCCGTAGTTCTGGGCCTGGAACATCATGTAACCGAGGCCGCTGGTGGCGTTGATCTGCTCCAGGACCACCAGGCTCAGCCAGGAGCCGGTCACTCCGAGGCGCAGGCCGACGAAGAAGCCGGGCAGGGCGCCGGGGATGACGATCTGGCGGATGAACTGGAGCCTCGACAGGCCCTGGACCTCGGCGAGTTCGACATAGCGGTGGTCGATGCCGGACAGCGCGGCGTGCAGGTTGAGGTAGATCGGGATGTAGACGACGATCGCGATGATGGCGATCTTGAAGGTCTCGCCTATGCCCAGCCAGAGGATGAACAGCGGGATCAGGCCGAGGGTCGGGATGGCTCGGTTGAGCTGCACGGTCCCGTCGATCAGGGCCTCGCCGATCCGGCTGAGTCCGGCGGCGAGGGCGAGGACGACACCGGCGGTGAGGCCGAGGGCGAAGCCGTAGGCGGCGCGTTCCAGGGAGGTCAGCACGTCGGTGGGCAGTGTGCCGGCCGTCCACAGCCGGCCGGCGGTCCTCAGCACCGTCCAGGGCGCCGGGATCGCGGCCGGGTCCAGCTGTCCGGCGGCGGAGGCGGCGGCCCACAGGGCGAAGAAGAGCGCGGGGCCGATGATCCGGGAGGCGGGCAGGCGTTTGCCGGGGGCGAGGCCGCGGCGCCGCGCGCGCCGCCGTACTGCCGCCTTCTCCTCGACGGCCGTCACCCGCACGGTGGTTGTGTCGGCGGTCTGGGACGTGGAGGTCGTCATGGCCGTCACTTCCGGTACTCCGCCGGTACGGCCTTCGCCGCGATGTCCTCGAAGCGCCGGTCGAAGAGCGAGTCCACCTTGAACTCCTTCACGAAGCCGCCCTCCGCCAGCAGATCGGCGGTCTCCTGCTCCCACTTGACGGCCTCGTCCCAACTCGGCGGGAACAACGGCTTGTTGGCGAGTGCGGTGACGGACTGGGCCTGCGCGAGGGTCAGGTTCTGGGTCTTGACGTAGAACTCCTCGTTCCAGGTGTCCGGGTGCTCGTACTGCCAGACCTGGCCCTGCGCCCACTGCGGGATGTAAGCGGCGATCGCGGCGGCCTTCGCGGAGTCGGCCAGCACGGCGGACGGCGCCCACAGCAGACTGAGCAGGTCCACGACGTCGGTGGTGATCCCGCGGGCGCCCTTCGCCTCGTACTGCTTGAGGTACGCCGGTGCCTGGCTGTTGGCGAGCGGGGCGATGTCGACCTGGCCCGACTGCAGGGCCGTGAAGAACTGGTTGCTGGTCAGCGGGACGAGTTTCACCTCGTCGTACTTCAGGCCCGCTTCCTTCAACGCCCGCAGCAGTACGACGCCTTGGGCCTGGCCCTGCGAGAACGCGAGCTTCTTGCCCTTGAAGTCGGCGACCGTGTGGATGTCGCTGCCGGGCTTGGTGGCGAAGAGGTAGTTGGGCTTGCGGGTGATGTTGATCGCGACGATCTTCGCGTCGAAGCCCTGGTAGTGCGCCTGGATCGGTGGGATACCCGCGTTGTTGGCCAGGTCCAGGGACTTGGCGCGGAACGCGTTGATGACATCGGGACCGGCCCCGATGTTCACCCAACTCGACACGGTGAACGGCAACTTGGGCAACTTCGCCAGTTTGAACTGGAGTTGCTGGGTGTTGAGGTACGAGGAGATCTTCAGGCTCGTGCCGGTCGGCACCTTCTCGGCGAGCGGGGCGGACAGACCGGCCCCCGACTTCGAGGCCGCGGCACTGGTCGTGGCGCAGCCGCTGAGGCCGGCGATGCCCGCGGCGGCACCGAGCACGGAGGTGAGGAAGAGCCGCCGGTCGAGGCCGGGCGCACGGGAATTGGGCATGGGAGTACTCCCTGATCAAAAGTCGCGGAAACGCGGGAATGCGCGCGGGATTCACGGCAGAGGAAAGCCGGAGAAGGAAATGCGGGCAGGATGAGACCGGCGCCAGGGGCGCGTCAACGGGTCAGCAACAAGAAGTGCGACAACTCATCTGCAGGCTCATGAACAGGATGTTCTCGGTCATGAGCGCCTCCTGTCAACATTCCGAGTTTCTGAATTAAATAGTCGCCTGTGAAACACTCAAAGGATCCCGGAACAGCACGTCCAGCATCACCGAACCGCCCGCCACGGCCAGCACGGAATCCGGGAAACTCGTCGGCACGACGGCCGGCGCCCGCGCGTCACCGACCTCCTCGCGCAGCGCGCGCAGGCAGTCCTCGCGGTGGATGACGCCGAGTTCGGTGACGACCACCGTCTCCGGGTTGAGGATGTCGAGCAGCAGCCCGGCCGCCCGCCCCACCATCCGCGCCCGCTGCGTCAACAGCCGTACGGCGACGGGGTCTCCGCGCTCGGCCGCGGCCACGACGTGGGTCGGGTTCACCCCGTCGACGATCCCCGCCTCCCGGGCCCGTCGGCACAACGTCCGTTCGCTCAGCTCCACTTGGAGGCAGCCGACCCGGCCGCAGTCGCACGGCTCGGTGCCGCCGCGCAGGGGCAGATGCGCGATGGCACCAGCCTGCGAGCGGGGACCGTGATGCACCTCGTCGTTGGTGGCGAAGGCCGCGTCGACCACATTGCCGACGAAGAGATGCAGCACGCTGCGGCTGCCGCGGGCCTGCCCGAAGAGGCGCTCCCCGTTGACCAACGCGCGGGCATGGCCGTCCACATGGACCGGGAGCCCGGTGCGGCAGCCGAGGATCTCGCGCACCGGCACCTCCCGCCAGCCGAGCAGTGGGTGCTCGACGATGGTTCCGGAGTCCCGGTCGACCCAGCCGCCGGCGGCCACGCCGACGCCGAGCGGGGTGGACCCGGCCGCCGCCTCCGTCAGCAACGCGTCCAGCCCTTCGGCGGCCCGCGCCAGCACTCGTGAGGGGTCGGTGGTGTGGTGTCCGATGCGTCGCTCGGCCACCACCCGCCCGCGCAGATCGAGCAGCGCGACCGTCGTATAGGGCACGGCCACATGGACTCCGCCCACGATGAACCGTGATTCGTCCAGGTCGACGGGCACATGGGGCCGGCCCACACCTCCCGACCGTTCGGGTGTGGCCGACTCACGGATCAGGCCGAGTTCGGCGAAGTGGGCGCAGTAGTCGGTCACCGACGCCGGGGACAGCCCGGTCAGCCGGGCGATGGTGGAGCGGGCCACCGGCCCGTGCTCCAGCACGGACCGCAGGATGACACTCGCGTTGGTGCGCCGCCGGTCGCTGTCGGCGGCGCGGGGTACGGGGGAGCGTAGAAGAGGTGCCGCGTTACGGGGCATGGGGATCTTCCTCGGGAACGGGTCCGACAGTGCGCCGTCGTCTTGTGTGTCTCTGATGTGGGACACGTCGAGGCGCACCGGATCCGCTCCGCCCGCCTCAGGGGCGGTAACAGGTCGCCGCGGCCTGGCGTCGCAGGTCGACGTAGCGACGCGACGCGAAGTTCCGGGCCTGGGCAACCATGCGGTCGAAGCTAGCAAAACGGTGCACCGCTGCCCAGACGGTGACCGGTGTGCGAGACGGCACGGGGTACGCGTGACGGGCATCACCCCCGAGCGCGTGTAACGGGCATCCTTTGTGCGGAGCCCACCAAGTCCGCGCCGAAGCCTTTGTCGAGCGCTGACGGTGATCGGCCGAAGGACCCTGGGATAGCGTCACGGAGTCCCCGCCGTACCCCCGTCAACCTGCGGAGTTCCCCTTGAGTACCGCCGTCGCCACCGCCCGCCCCGGACAGGTCCTGGCCGACCTGCTGCCCGCCTCCCGCGTCCGGGACATCGCCCTCGTGCTCGGCGGCGCCGCGCTCACCGGCCTCGCCGCCCAGCTCTCCGTGCCCGTACCGGGCTCCCCGGTCCCGGTCACCGGCCAGACCTTCGCCGCGCTCCTCGTCGGCACCTCCCTGGGCGCCGGCCGCGGCTTCCTCTCGCTCGCGCTGTACGCGCTGCTCGGCCTGGCCGGCGTGCCGTGGTTCGCCGGCGGCACCCACGGGAGCGGCGCCTCCTTCGGCTACATCATCGGCATGCTGCTCGCCTCCGCCGCCGTGGGCGCCCTGGCCCGCCGCGGCGCCGACCGCTCGGTCCTGCGCATGGCGGGCACGATGATCCTGGGCGAGGCGATCATCTACGCCGTCGGCGTCCCGTACCTCGCGGTCAGCCTCGACCTGTCGACGAGCGCCGCGATCGCCGCCGGCCTCACCCCCTTCCTCCTCGGCGACGCCCTGAAGGCGGCCCTGGCGATGGGCGCGACGCCGACCGCGTGGAAGTTCGTCAACAAGCAGAGCTAGGGCCGTAGTTCCTGCGGAAGAGGCTCGCCGGGTCGTATCGCGACTTCAATCCGGCGAGCCTTCGTGTGTCCCCGTGTCGGACGGCTCTCGGTCCGACCGCCGGCCCCGAAGGCGGAGTTGACCGCCCGGCCCGGTGTCACGGGCACGGGCAGCGCGAAGGCCGGGTTGGAGCCGGGCCCGCGCGTTGCGCGAACCCGGTCTGGAAACCGGCGAGTTCGCAGGGAGGGCCGGGTGCTCCCGCGACCAGGCCCTCCCTTGTCCGGGCCCTGGCTCAGGTCTGGAGAGGCTGCCTCGGCCGTCGCTGCGACCAGTACAGGCCCGCCGCCCCCGCCGCGATCAGTGCCGCACCTGCCGCGCCCAGCGGCAGCACGTCACGACCGACGCCGGTCTTGGGCAGGGTGTCGCCGCCCGGCGCCACCGGCTTGTTGTCGGTGCCGAGCAGCAACGGGGTGGCCGGGGCGTTCGGCGACGGGTTCGTCGTACCGAACGGGACCGGGCCCTGCTGCCAGAACGTCTTCTTGCCGTCGGCGGACATCACCGGCAGACAGATCTTCCCGGCCTTGCTCAGGTCGTACGTCGCGTCGACGGCGTACGACTTCGACTTCCCCGCGGCGAGAGCGCCGACGGAGCACGTGAATCCGCTGTTGGAACCGGGCGGCAGATCCTTTTCGGCGATCGCCGAACAGCCCTGCACACTATTGACCTTGAGGCCGTCGAAACCGACGACCAGGAGATGGAGATCGCCGCTCTCCTTGGTCCCCTCGTTCTTCACCGTGGCGGTGATGGCCGTCTTCTTCGAACTGTTGTCGACAGAAATCTTCTCCGGCAGGAGCGTGGTCAGTTTCACACCCGCCGGTGCCGCGTCCATCGCCTTTCCGCCTTTGCTGCTTCCCGGTCCCTGGTCATCCGCCGAGGCGGTGAAGGGAAGGATCATCACCGCCGAGAAAGATGCCGTGAGCAGCGATCCTGTGATGGCCGTCGCGATGGTCGTCGCGCGACGAGAACTCATGTTCGTCCCCCTTGTGTTCCCCTGTGTCCCCCAGGGACTGCGCCTGAATTCGCAGTACTTGAAGAGGTACCACAAGATTTCTCCGCACTATGCTGGTACGGCATGAAGTGTGACCATTGTGGGGGTGCAGCGGATTGCCGGGGAATACGGGGAACTTGAGGAACGGCGGAACTCCGGGGCTATTGGTGACCGGACGTTATCGACTGGTCGAGAGCATCGGGCAGGGGGGAATGGGGCGGGTGTGGCGGGCCGCCGACGAAATGCTCGACCGGCAGGTCGCGGTCAAGGAGATGCGCATCGACGGCCTCGGCGCGGAGGACACCCGCACCCGCCGCGAGCGCACCCTGCGCGAGGCCAGGGCCACCGCCCGGATCGACCATCCCAACGTCGTACGGGTCTACGACGTCGTGGACGAGGGCGAACGCCTGTGGATCGTCATGGAGTTGGTGGCCGGCCGCTCGCTGGAGCGGATCATGGCGGAGGACGGTCCGATCGGCCCGCGCGAGGCCGCCCGTATCGGGCTGGGGCTGGTGGCGGCGCTGCGACAGGTGCACGCGGGGGGCGTCCTGCACCGGGACATCAAACCCGGCAACGTACTCGTCGAGAGCCGTGCGCAACGCGTGGTGCTCACCGACTTCGGTATCGCCGCGATCCAGGACGCCAAGGCGCTCACCATGGTCGGCATGCTCGTCGGCTCGCCCGACTACATGGCACCCGAGCGGATCTCGGGCCGCCCGCAGGGACCGCCCTCGGACGTCTGGTCACTGGGCGCGACGCTGTGCGCGGCCCTCGGCGGCCGTTCCCCGTTCTCCCGCGACACCACCCTCGCGACCCTGCACGCGGTGCTCTACGAGGAGCCCGAACTTCCGCCTGCGGCAGGCCCGTTGCGTGAGGTGCTGGCCGCGCTGCTGGAGAAGGAGCCGTCGGTCCGGCCGGGGTTGGAGGAAGTGGGGGAGGCACTGGGGCCGGTCGCGTTTCCTACGGAGGCCGAGGAACTCGGTGCAGTGGAAACGGAGTTGGTGGAGCCGCCCGACGCCTACGAGGAGTCACCCACCCCGGCCTTCCTGGAACCGTCGTTGGTCCGGGCGGCACGCGATCCCCGAGTACACGATCCGGATCCCGAACCCCATCCCCATCCCCACCCCGATCCCGATCCCGTTCCGCCCGTCGAGGACGCGATACCGACGCAGCGTCCGGCGGTGGCAGGCGTCTCCCTTGTGCGCCCCGAGCGCCCCGAGCGCCCCGAGCGCCCCGAGCGCCCGGTACCGCCGCGCCCCGCCCGCGGCCCCCGCCCGGACCTGGGCCCCCACCCCGCCCGTCTGCCCGGCCCGGCGCTACCGTTCACGACCCGCTCCCGCTCCCACCGCCGTACCGGACTCATCCCCGCCGCGGCCGTAGCCGTAGCGGGCGCGGTAGTCGCGGCGATCCTCGTGAACGGGAACGGCTCGTCCGACGACAGGTCTGCCACGGGTTCGGCATCGAAGGCATCTAAGGCATCGATCAGCGCCTCGCCGTCGACCCAACCTTCGGCCTCCGCCTCACTGTCCCCCTCCGCCTCTCCCACATCTCCGTCCCCCACCACCTCTCCCACCGTCGAAGGCACCTCCCGCCCCCCGAGCCTGCCCCCGGGTACGCACCAGGAGGCGGGCGGGTTCGCGTGGGCGACGCCCACCGGCTGGCGGCGGGATCTGAAGACGGGGGCCGAGGTCCACTACACGTCCCCGGACGGCAGCCAGGAGCTCGTGGGCAAGTCCTCCCTCGCCCGAGGTGACCTCATGCAGACGTGGGAGGCCTCGGAGCGGAACGCCCGCCAGGGGCAGGACTACCGGAAGATCCGCCTCGTCGGCACGACGTTCCGCGGGTACCCGGCGGTGGTCTGGGAGTACACGTTCACCCTCAAGGGCATCCCCTGGCACGCCCGGCTGCTCGGCTTCGACGCGGACGGGAAGTCGTACCAGATCAACACCTGGTACCGGCCGGACGCGGAGACCCAGGCCCTGAAGACCTACGACAAGGTCAAGAACAGCTTTGTCGTGCTGTGAACGCGGCTGGTGCCCCCGGGCTGCTGCGCCGAAACAGCCGTGTCACACTCGTCCCATGCGCGTGTATCTCGGCTCCGACCATGCGGGCTTCGAACTCAAGAACCACCTCGTCGAGTGGCTGAAGGAGGCGGGTCATGAGCCCGTCGACTGCGGGCCGCACATCTTCGACGCACAGGACGACTACCCGCCCTTCTGCCTCCGCGCCGCCGAGCGCACGGCCGCCGACCCCGAGGCCCTCGGCATCGTGATCGGCGGCTCCGGCAACGGCGAGCAGATCGCGGCGAACAAGGTCAAGGGCGTGCGGGCGGCCCTCGCCTGGAGCGAGGAGACCGCGTCGCTCGGCCGGCAGCACAACAACGCGAACGTCGTCGCGGTCGGTGCGCGGATGCACTCGCGGGACGAGGCGACGAAGTTCGTCGAGACGTTCGTGTCCACGCCGTTCTCCGAGGACCCGCGGCACCAGCGCCGCATCGACATGCTGACGGACTACGAGACGACGGGCGAGCTGCCGGAGATCCCGGCGCACCACCCGAAGCAGTAGAAGGCTTTTCAAGGCCCACCCGTCGAGTGACCGAGACGGGTGGGCGGGTGGGAAAGGAATTGCGGTAGTGCCAGAGGGGCACACGATTCACCGGCTTGCGCTGGACTACGCGAGCCGCTTCTCCGGCCGGCCGGCACAAGTCACCAGTCCCCAGGGCAAGTTCAGTGACGCCGCCGCGCTGCTGAACGGCACGGAACTCACCCGCACCGAAGCCCACGGCAAGCACCTGTTCCTCGGTTTCCGGGACGCCGACTGGATCCACATCCACCTCGGCCTCTTCGGCAAGGTCACCTTCGGCGACGCTCCGGCGCCCCCGCCCACGGACACCGTCCGCCTGCGCCTCGCCAACGGCACGTCGTACGTCGATCTCCGCGGCCCCACCACCTGCGCCCTGATCACGGACACCGAGAAGCAGGCGATACACGACCGCCTCGGCCCCGACCCCCTGCGCCCGCCGGCGGACACCGACCCGAGCGCGGCGTACCGACGCGTCGCCCGCAGCCGTACGACGATCGCGGCCCTGCTCATGGACCAGAAGGTCATCGCCGGCGTCGGCAACGTCTACCGCGCCGAGGTCCTCTTCCGGCTCGGCATCGACCCGTACCGCGCGGGCAAGGACATCACCCCCGCCGAGTGGGACGCGATCTGGGCCGACCTCGTCGATCTGATGCGCGAGGGCGTCCGCAACAACCGCATCGACACCGTCCGCCCCGAACACACCCCCGAGGCGATGGGCCGCCCGCCGCGCGTCGACGACCACGGCGGAGAGGTCTACGTCTACCGCCGGGCCAACCGCCCCTGCCACATCTGCGGCGGCGAGATCCGCACCGCCGACCTCGCCGCCCGCAACCTGTTCTGGTGCCCCAACTGCCAGAAGCGGTAAGGCGGTTCTAGAACCCGTGCGGCAGCCAGGGCGCGACCGTCGAGCCGAAGGCCAGTGACGCCTCCGCCAGCGCCCCCGCCCGCAGCTCCCGCACCCGCCCGGCACCCGCGAGTGACGCGAGGGACACCCCGCCGAGATACGCGGACCCCAACTCCCGTACGGACAGGGCGAGATCGGCCGGCTCCTCGGTGCGCTTGCAGGACGCGCCCTTCGCGTCACCGGTGAGCCGCCAACGCCCCTCGTTCCAGGGGCAGAAGGCGTCCTCGACCTCGAACACCACGTCCACGGGCGTCTGGTAGGTGCGCGCCTCCAGCGAGGCGCCGAGGTCCACCAGCCGTACGTGCAGCGAGTCCACCTGCCGGATCGAACACCGGCGGATGTCGGAGACCAGATGCTGCCAGGGGTCGTCGACGGGACGGCTGCGCAGCGCCACCTTCCGGGTCAGGTCGATGTCGAGGAGGAACCGCCACAGCGCCGCGTACGACGCCGGGTCCAGCGCCTCCAGATCCCGCAGCAGCACCGTCCCCTTGGGGCCCTGGGCGTCCCACTCCGGCTTGACGAAGTACCGCGTGTAGCCGACGACTTCACCGCCCGCCCGTCTCCCACCACCACCCTCAACCGAAGTCGCTTCGCTCCCCCCGAATCGCTCCGCGACCACGCACTGGAGCGGGGACCCGCCCTGCCGCTCGCTCTCCGGGTCCAGCAGCGGCAGTTGCTCCCACCCGGGCCGCCGCGCCAGCATCCCCGGCCGCCCGGCCACCTGCCGCGCGTACACCGCCTCGCACTGCTCGCGTACGGCGCCGGGTTCGGCGTAGCGCAGTCGTACGTCGTCCGTGCCCGGCGGCACCGAGAGCCGGACCCGGTCGGTGTCGATCTCGGCGGTCGTCCGCATCGTCGCGATGCCGTATCCGAACCGGCCGTAGATCACCGGCTCGGAGGCCGTCAGCACGGCGAACGGCTCGCCCCAGGACCGTACGTCGTCCAACTGCCGCCGCATCATGGACGTCAGGAGGCCGCGGCGCCGGTGGGTGGCGGCCACGCTGACCATCGTGATGCCCGCGACCGGCACGGAGGCGCCGCCGGGCACGGTGATCCGGAAGCTGAACGCGCCCGCGGTCCCCACGCACGCGTCGCCGTCCCAGATGCCGAGGGAGCGGTCGACCTCGGTGAGCCCGTCCCACAGCTCGCGCTCCTCGGGCGCCTCCGGCGTCCCGCCGAACGCGGTGATCAGGGTGTCGTACCAGGTGTTCCACTCGTCCCGCCGCAGCACCCGCAGCTCGGTCCGTTCGGCCCGCGTGTCTCTCGCATCTGTCCCCATGGACCATGCCTATCAGCGCATTGCGGGACGAGCCAGGGAATTTCCGCTCGGCGCCCGCACAGGAGCCTCTGGTGAAGTTCACTGTGAAGTTGAACCTCGCAGGGGGGACAAGTGGGACCTCCCGTGCCAAGCGGCTGGTCGGATGGATAGGGTCCCGAACTAATGGCAGCAGGACGAGAGCGGCGCGCGGAGGCCGACACGTTCATGGCCCGGTTGAGGAAGCTGGTTCACCGGGTCCGCACCGGCCTGCGCAGAAGTGCCGTCGACTACTTCCGCGGGGACGGCTCGGACTGGGTCGCGCTGGCCGGACTGCTGATCACGATCCCGGTGATCGCGGCCATGACCCTCGCCAACGCGGTGTGGTTCTCACCGGCCGCGCTGGTCCTGCCGATCGTCGCGGGCGGCCTGCTGCTGCGGCCCGCGAGCCTGCTCGGGCTGTACGCGGCGGCGGCCACCGGTCTGATCGTGGAGTCGGTGAAGCTCGGCCCGTACACCGAGGGACCGGCGCGGGTGACCCCGGGCGTGGTGCTCGTGGTGGCCGCGTGCGGCTTCTTCGGGCTGCTGATCGCCCAGTTCCGCAGCCGGGTGGGAGTTCCCTGGCGGCGCGGCGGCACCATGCTGTTCGACCTGCGCGAGCGGATTCGCGTACAGAGCAAGCTGCCCCAACTCCCGCAGGGCTGGCACCGGGAGATGGCGCTGCGGCCGGCCGGCGGGCAGTCGTTCTCCGGTGACTTCGTCGTCGCGGCCCGGACCAACGGCGGCCGGACGATGGAGGTCGTCCTCACCGACGTCTCCGGCAAGGGCATGGACGCCGGTTCGCGCGCCCTGCTTCTCTCCGGCGCCTTCGGCGGCCTGCTCGGCTCCCTGCCCCCGCACGCCTTCCTGCCCGCCGCCAACGGCTATCTCCTCCGCCAGGACTGGGACGAGGGCTTCGCCACCTCGATCCACCTCGTCCTGGACCTCGACTCCGGCGACTACGAACTCTTCTCCGCCGGCCACCCGCCGGGCCTCCAGCTCAGCGCGGGCAGCGGACGCTGGGAGGAGAAGGCGGCGGAAGGGCCACTGCTGGGGGTGTACGACGGCGCCCAGTTCGACCCGGTGAAGGGCTCGCTGCGGCCCGGAGACGTGCTGATGCTGTTCACGGACGGCCTGGTGGAGACCTCCGACCGGGACATCGTCGAGGGCATCGACCGCCTCACCGGCGAGGCCGACCGCTATGTCGCCGGCGGCTTCCACGGCGCCGCCTGGCACCTCATCGAGGCGGTCGCCAAGGACGTCAACGACGACCGCGCCCTGCTGCTGGTCTGCCGGGAGGGTCCTACGGCGTCGGCCTCGGCGTCGGCGCAGGGGCTGTCCCGGTGAGCCCCCTCCTCACGGTCACCGAGGTCGAGGCCGTCGCCCGCGCCGCGCACGAGGGCCAGACCGACAAGGCGGGCCGGCCCTACGCCGAGCACCTCAGGGCCGTGGCCGAGGGTGTGCGGGCGCGGGGCGGGGACGCGGAACAGATCGCGGCGGCCTGGCTGCACGACTCCGTGGAGGACGACGCGCTCACCGAGCGGTGGCTGCGCGAGGCCGAGCTGAGCCGTCGTACGAAGGACATCGTGCTCGCGGTCACCAAGCGGGCGGGGGAGACCCCGGAGGCGTACGCCGGGCGCGTGCTCGCGACCCCCGGCGCGCTCCTCGTCAAGGAAGCGGACCTGGCCCACAACGCGGACCCGGCCCGTCTCGCCGTCCTCGACGAGGCGACCCGCGCACGACTGACCGAGAAGTACGCGCGGATGCGCGCACTTCTCGGACTCGGCGTTTCCGACTAGGCGTTGACCTTCTCGCGCACGACCGGTTGCCCGAACTGCTCGCGGTCCCGGGCCAGTTCGGCCGCGTCGCGCCGGAACGCCCAGTCCATGCCCGGCTCGACCGCGAAGCGGAACACCCGTCGTACGGGCGCGGTGCACAGCAGGGTGACGGCGGTGGCCGCGAGGGCGCTCACGAGGAGCACGCCGTACGGCCGGTGCAGCCAGGCGTGGTGGAACAGCCCTGCGTAACCGGCGCCCTTGACCAGGAAGCCGTGCAGCAGATAGCCGTACAGGGTGCCCGCGCCGAGCGTCGTGAACCAGGTCCTCCGGCTCGGCACCCAGGAGTAGAAGCCGGCCGTCAGCAGCAGCGAGCAGCCGAACATCAGGAGCATCATCACCGGCCCCGCCCACCAGGGCGCGCCGAACTCCTGCGCGGAGTCGTGGTGGTAGAACCAGCCGGCGTTCATCCGCGGCACCGCCCACCAGCCGAACAGAGCGGCACCCGCGAACACCGGCACCGACAGCACGCGCACCGCACGCCGGCGTACCCACCGGAAGTGCTCGGGCCTGAGGACCAGACCGAGCACGAAGTACGGCAGGAACTGCGCCAGCCGCTGCAGATCGAAGTCGTCGGTCATGTCCGGCGTGCAGGACGCGAGCATGGCGATGCCGAGCGCGAACGGCAGCGGGTGGCGGACCAGTTTCCAGATCGGGGTGGTCAGCCGCCAGATGAACAACGCGCAGAGGAACCAGGTGAGATACAGCGGGTCGAGGAGGGTGATCTTCTGGTGCGGGTCGTCGTTCGCGTACCGGCTGAAGAGCGAGTAGGCGATCTCGAAGACGACGTACGGCACCGCGACGCCGGTGATGAGCCGCTTCAGGCGGTCGGGGCGGAGGTCGAAACTCCGGGAGAAGTAGCCGGAGATGATGATGAAGGCCGGCATGTGGAAGCTGTACACGACCATGTACAGGCCCTGAAGCACCCTGTTGTCGCCCTTGAGGGGCTCCCAGGAGTGCCCGATGGCGACCAGCAGGATCGCCAGGTACTTCGCGTTGTCGAAGAACGGGTCGCGGTGTCTGGCCTGTTCGCGCCGTTCGGTCTGTTCGGTGTGTTCGTTCTTTTTGCTCTGTTCGTTCTGGCCGGAGGGCGTGGGAGCGTGGAACATCTGAGGCACCCTAGCGTTGCCTGTGGGAATCAGTGAAACCATCGGACGCGCGTCCGAACAGTTTCTTAAATGTCACGATTCATACCGAACAAAAGGCGCAAAAGGCCATGCCGGGAACGCCCGTTCGTGTGCTGCTGCCAATAATTCGAACTACCGGCGAACGTTTCTCTTCCGAACCTTTGCGACCACCTATGCGTCACCCGCCGCATAGGTGGGCCGGGTTGGTGGCACGATGGTTCTGGCGGGGTGCGCGGGGTCGCGTCCCCGGGCCGGGAGAGCGGACCGACCGAGGGTGTGATCAGTTGTGGCCATTTCACTGTCTGTGGTGCTGCTGTTGGCGATCATCCTGGTGGTGTTGATCCGAGGGGGATCGATCAAGGCGGGCCCAGCCATAGTCGCCATCCTCTTCGGCTTCTTCCTCGCCTCGACCGGCATGGCACCGTCCATCAACCGGTTCCTCAACTCGATAGCGGAGACGATCAACTCGATCAGCTTCTGATGCGTCACCGCTTCACGAGACAGTCGGCGGGCGCCATGTTCGCGGCAGTCGCCGCCTTCCTGCTCACCCGCGACGCCACGTTCGGCTACTTCCGGCACGCGCTGCCCGACTGGGCGTACCGGGCCACGACACTCACCGGCCTCGCCTCGGCGGCCGTCGCCTACGGCATCGCCACGCTCTGGCTCCGCCGCCTGCCCTGACCGGACCGGAACGCCGGCCCGCGCGTTCCCGACGCCGCTGACCTCACGCGTCCCGGCCGGACTTGCGCCGAGCCCGCTTCGCTTCCTTCTCCGCATGCTTCCGCGCCGCCCGCTGCTCCCGCTCCGCCGCACGGGCCGCCTCTGCCGCCTTCTTCTCCTCGGCGCTGTCCCGCAACAGCTCGGCGACGGTGAAGCGGCAGCCGAGGCCGTTCAGGTCGCCGTCGTCGACCAGCAGGAAGCCCTCACCGGTCCGCAACAGCCGGGACCTTCGGGGGTTCGACAGAAACCGCGGCTCGTGGGAGCGGGCGAGCACCTAAAGGCGGGCCAGGGCCTCCTCGCGCGTGCCGTCGAAGTGCTCCAGGACCGTCGCCGTACAGCTGTGGTTGTAGACCCCGCGCATCTCTTCGACGATCAGACCCCACCGCTGCGACATCGCGCCCCGTACCGGCCGTCCCGAAGTCCCCGGAAACGATTCAGGGCCAGGCGGAGGAGCGATCCTCTGACCTGGCCCTGAGTCTTTTGGAGCGGGCGACGGGAATCGAACCCGCGTAGCTAGTTTGGAAGACTAGTGCTCTACCATTGAGCTACGCCCGCACATGACGCGCCGCAGGTCAGACGACCGCGGCACAGAAGGCATCGTAGCGGGTCGGGTGCCCTCGGCGCACACCGCCTTTTCCGTGCCCCGCCCTGTGACTCGCCGCGCACCCCGGCGCTCGTGAAATGCGGCGGCTCCACTGCCTGCGGCCATGTACCCTACGTGTCGCACCAGACGGGGTGTGGCGCAGCTTGGTAGCGCGTCCGCTTTGGGAGCGGAAGGCCGTGGGTTCAAATCCCGCCACCCCGACCACGTGCCGGACCTTCGGGGCCGGCAGCAGTACCGGTACCACACGAGGACCTCGCGAGATCGCCTTTTGGGGCGTCCAGCCGCTGCGGCTACTATGCAAGCTGCGCGCCCGTGTGTCTCTCACACTTTGAAGTCCTCCGGGCGACCAGAAACCGCCGGACCTGTCTGGGTCCGCAACCCAAGAAGTCAGCCCCCAAGGAGACCGAACCGTGAAGAGCGCCGTGGAGACCCTGAACCCGACCCGGGTTCGGCTCAGCATCGAGGTGCCCTTCGAGGAGCTCAAGGACAGCCTCGACGCGGCGTACAAGAAGATCAACCAGCAGGTCACGGTGAAGGGCTTCCGGAAGGGCAAGATCCCGGCGCGCGTCATCGACCAGCGGTTCGGCCGCGGTGCGGTGCTGGAGGAGGCGGTCAACGACGCGCTCCCGAAGTTCTACACCGAGGCGGTCAACGAGGCGGAGCTCAACCCGCTCGGCCAGCCCGAGGTCGACATCACGGAGCTGAAGGACGGCGAGACGCTGAACTTCACCGCCGAGGTCGACATCCGCCCGGCCATCGAGATCCCGGACTACTCGGGCATCGAGGTCGAGGTCGACGCCGTAGAGGTCAGCGAAGAGGACATCGACAAGTCCGTCGAGCAGCTCCGCGAGCGCTTCGCCTCGACCTCCCCGGTCGAGCGCGCCGCCGTCGACGGTGATGTCGTCACCCTCGACCTGGAGGCCAAGGTCGACGGAGAGGTCCTGGAGGACGGTGTCGCCGAGGGCGTCTCCTACACCATCGGTTCCGGCGAGCTCCTCGAAGGCATCGACGAGGCCGTGACCGGCCTGGAGGCCGGTGGCGAGGCCACCTTCGCCTCCGAGCTCAAGGGCGGCTCCGCGGCCGGCCAGGAGGCCCAGGTCACCGTCAAGGTCAGCCAGGTCGCCGCCCGCGAACTGCCCGCGCTGGACGACGAGTTCGCCCAGCTCGCCTCCGAGTTCGACACTCTGGAGGAGCTGCGCGCCGACAGCCGCAAGCGCCTTGAGAACATGAAGCAGTACGACCAGGCCACGCAGGCCCAGGAGCGCGTCCTGGACAAGCTGCTGGAGCTCGTCGAGGTGCCCGTCCCCGAGAAGCTCCTCGAGGACGAGATCAACACCCGCAAGCACAACCTGGAGCACCACCAGCTCGGTCAGATGGGCCTCGACCTGGAGAAGTACCTGGAGATCCAGGGCAAGACGGCCGAGGAGTTCGACGCCGAGACCAAGGAAGCCGCGGTCAAGGGCATCAAGACGCAGTTCGTCCTCGACGAGCTCGTCAACAAGGAGAAGCTGAACGTCAACCAGGAGGAGCTCACCGAGCACCTCATGCGGCGCGCGGCCTCCTCCGGCATGTCCCCCGACCAGTTCGCCCAGGCGGTCGTCGAGGGCGGTCAGGTTCCGCTCCTGGTCGGCGAGGTGGCCCGCGGCAAGGCCCTGGCCGTCGTGGTCGAGGCCGCCACCGTGAAGGACACGAACGGCGAGATCGTCGACCTGGACGACGAGGACGAGGACGAGACGGCCACCGAGACGGTCGAGGCCGTCGAGGCCGCCGAGGAGCCCTCCGAGGCGTAAGCAAGGCACACACAGGCACACAGGGGCCCCGGGGACATCGCACCCCGGGGCCCCTGCCCTTACCCGGGGTCTCACCAGCGCGGTACATGCGCTGACAGCGAACAGTTCCCTTTGCGGGATTCTCCGAAGGGACCCGCGCGTTAGGGTCCATGAATACGAGGGCAGGGGAGTCCCCGTTGCCCCCGGCAGTACACGTGAGACGGCCCGGCGCCGTCGTAAAGACGAGCAGGTGGATACGTGACGAATCTGATGCCTACAGCCGCCGGCGAGCCCTCTTTCGGTGGCCTCGGCGACCAGGTCTACAACCGACTGCTCGGTGAGCGGATCATCTTCCTCGGCCAGGCGGTCGACGACGACATCGCGAACAAGATCACCGCACAGCTCCTCCTCCTTGCCTCCGACCCGGAGAAGGACATCTTTCTGTACATCAACAGCCCTGGTGGTTCGATCACGGCGGGCATGGCGATCTACGACACCATGCAGTACATCAAGAACGACGTGGTGACCATCGCCATGGGCATGGCGGCCTCGATGGGCCAGTTCCTGCTCAGCGCGGGCACCCCCGGCAAGCGCTTCGCGCTGCCGAACGCCGAGATCCTGATCCACCAGCCCTCGGCCGGCCTCGCCGGTTCCGCGTCGGACATCAAGATCCACGCCGAGCGGCTGCTGCACACCAAGAGGCGGATGGCCGAGCTGACCTCCTTCCACACCGGCCAGACGGTCGAGCAGGTCACCCGTGACTCGGACCGCGACCGCTGGTTCGACCCGATCGAGGCCAAGGAGTACGGCCTCATCGACGACATCATGCCCACGGCCGCCGGTATGCCGGGCGGCGGCGGCACCGGGGCCTGAGGCCCCAGGACAGCCCCCAGCCGACCG
Source organism: Streptomyces sp. STR69 (assembly GCF_024519455.1). Taxonomy (GTDB): domain Bacteria; phylum Actinomycetota; class Actinomycetes; order Streptomycetales; family Streptomycetaceae; genus Streptomyces. Next base: position 288,045 of record NZ_JALJRY010000006.1, read on the forward strand.
CCACAGCCCCCAGGAGAGAGACAGTGAACAACTTCCCCGGCAACGGCCTGTACGACCACGCACGCGCCGAATACACGGCCCCGGCCGCCGAGTCCCGTTACGTGATCCCGCGCTTCGTGGAGCGCACCTCGCAGGGCGTCCGTGAGTACGACCCGTACGCGAAGCTCTTCGAAGAGCGCGTGATCTTCCTCGGTGTCCAGATCGACGACGCGTCCGCCAACGACGTCATGGCGCAGCTGCTGTGCCTGGAGTCGATGGACCCCGACCGTGACATCTCGATCTACATCAACAGCCCCGGCGGCTCCTTCACCGCGCTGACCGCGATCTACGACACGATGCAGTTCGTGAAGCCGGACGTCCAGACGGTCTGCATGGGCCAGGCCGCGTCCGCCGCCGCCGTCCTGCTGGCCGCCGGTACGCCGGGCAAGCGCATGGCGCTGCCGAACGCGCGCGTGCTGATCCACCAGCCCTACAGCGAGACGGGCCGGGGCCAGGTCTCCGACCTGGAGATCGCGGCCAACGAGATCCTCCGCATGCGTGCCCAGCTGGAGGACATGCTGGCCAAGCACTCGACCACGCCGCTCGAAAAGATCCGCGAGGACATCGAGCGCGACAAGATCCTCACGGCCGAGGACGCCCTGGCGTACGGCCTGATCGACCAGATCATCTCCACCCGGAAGATGAACAACGCCGACGTCCGCTGACGCGGACCCTGTATCGTCCACCACCCCTCGGCACGGTCCACGTGGAAGTGAACCGTGCCAAGGGGGGCCCGAACGGGGGGCCCGGCAAGGTACCGTCGGACATAAGGCAGCACCAGGAGCCGCTGGACCTAGGCGTCTCCCAGGCGAAGGGGAAGCACACCGTGGCACGCATCGGTGACGGCGGCGATCTGCTCAAGTGCTCGTTCTGCGGCAAGAGCCAGAAGCAGGTCAAGAAGCTCATCGCAGGGCCCGGTGTGTACATCTGCGACGAGTGCATCGACCTCTGCAACGAGATCATCGAGGAAGAACTCGCGGAGACGAGCGAGGTGCGCTGGGAGGAACTCCCCAAGCCCCGCGAGATCTACGAGTTCCTTGAGGGTTACGTAGTCGGCCAGGAGTCGGCGAAGAAAGCACTCTCGGTCGCGGTGTACAACCACTACAAGCGCGTCCAGGCCGGTGAGAACGGCGGCGGCCAGAGCCGCGAGGACGCCATCGAGTTGGCGAAGTCCAACATCCTGCTGCTCGGCCCCACGGGCTCGGGCAAGACGCTGCTCGCACAGACCCTGGCGCGCATGCTGAACGTCCCGTTCGCGATCGCCGACGCGACCGCGCTCACGGAGGCGGGCTACGTCGGCGAGGACGTCGAGAACATCCTGCTGAAGCTCATCCAGGCCGCCGACTACGACGTCAAGAAGGCCGAGACCGGGATCATCTACATCGATGAGATCGACAAGGTGGCTCGCAAGAGCGAGAACCCCTCGATCACCCGTGACGTGTCCGGCGAGGGCGTCCAGCAGGCCCTGTTGAAGATCCTGGAGGGCACCACCGCCTCGGTCCCGCCGCAGGGTGGCCGCAAACACCCCCACCAGGAGTTCATCCAGATCGACACGACGAACGTCCTGTTCATCGTGGGCGGCGCCTTCGCGGGCCTGGAGAAGCTCATCGAGTCCAGGGCCGGCGCCAAGGGCATCGGCTTCGGGGCGACGATCCGCTCGAAGCGGGAGCTGCAGTCCAAGGACCAGTTCGAGGACGTCATGCCCGAGGACCTGGTCAAGTTCGGCATGATCCCCGAGTTCATCGGCCGCCTGCCCGTCATCACCTCGGTCCACAACCTGGACCGCGAGGCCCTGCTCCAGATCCTCATCGAGCCGCGCAACGCACTGGTGAAGCAGTACCAGCGCCTCTTCGAACTCGACGGTGTGGAGCTGGACTTCGAGCGCGAGGCCCTCGAAGCCATCGCCGACCAGGCCATCCTCCGCCAGACCGGCGCGCGCGGCCTGCGCGCCATCATGGAGGAAGTCCTCCAGGGCGTCATGTACGAGGTGCCGTCCCGCAAGGACGTGGCCCGCGTGGTCATCACGGCGGACGTCGTCCTCTCGAACGTCAACCCGACCCTCATCCCGCGCGACGCGCGCGGCCGGGGCCCGGGCGAGCAGAAGACGGCGTAGCGACAACTCGTTCCACCACGAAGGGGCCCCGGTCAGTCCAACTGACCGGGGCCCCTTCGTGGTTGGGCTGTGTGTCAGGCCTTGACCCGGACGTCGTTGCGGAGCTTCGCGGCCATGGACGCCGTGCTCTCGATGGTGCCGCCGTTCCCGGCGGCGAGCTCGGCGATACCGAACGCGCTGACGACGGCGACGGTGCTGTGGTCGCCCCAGATGCACATCGGCAGCTTGATCGTCTTCGCGGCACCGGCGGCGGTGCTCGACGCGTCGCTGTTGGTGATCTCGGCGACCTGGCACTTCATGATGCCGTTGGAGAAGCCCGCCGGAGTGACCTTCTCCGGGCTGCCGACCAGCTTGCCGTCGCTGCTCTCGCTGCCCTGGTCCTTCTCCGACTCCGTCTTGACCTTCGCGAACATGGCGTCCACGACGGCCTCCGGGTCGTCGATCGTGCCGTACACCCCGTCGAAGGACAGCGTCTTCTGCGCCAGACCCGTGCCGTTCTCGTAACCGGCGCTGACCTCCACGGGGTTCTTCACGCCCCACTTCTGGAAGTCGGCCTTGTCGTCGTCGGTCATCGAGTTCGCGGAGTCGGCGTCGTTGTCCGACTTCTTGTACGTCCCGTTGATGACCGTCGCCGGCGTCGTCAGCTTGTGCGCGCCGTCGTCGGCCACACCACCGCTGCCGCCGCTCCCGCCCCCGATCACGAAGTACACGCCGACCGCGACGGCGGCCACGACCGCGACCGCGCCGATGATGAGCCCCGTCCGCTTCTTCCCGCCACCGGGCGCCGGGGGCTGCGGAACGCCGTACGGCGGCTGCCCGTAAGGCGGTTGCTGCCCGTACGGCGGCTGCGGCTGGCCATAGGGGGCCTGCGGGGGCTGCTGCGGGTAGCCGTAACCGGGCTGGGCGGGCGGTTGCTGGGGGTAGCCGTAGCCGGGCTGAGGGGCGCCCTGCGGCGCCTGCTGCGGAGGCGGACCGTAGGGACCCGGCTGACCGTACGGTCCGGGCTGCTGCGGCTGCCCGTCGTACGGGCCCGGCTGGTTGTAGCTCATTCTGGGTTCCCCTCCAGATACTTATGTGTTCCCGACATCCTGGCTCAGTCACAGGAACCACACGGCATCGGGGGCCGCACCGTTACAGAACAAACGCGTTTCGGGACACCCCCGCGACACCCCTAAACTGGCCCCGTGACCGAGAACGCTCAGCAGCAGCCATCAGCGCCCGACTCCGAACTGCCGACCCAGTACGCGCCGGCCGACGTAGAGGGGCCGCTGTACGAGCGCTGGGTGGAGCGGGGTTACTTCGAGGCGGACGCGAAGAGCGAGAAGCCGCCGTACACGATCGTCATCCCGCCGCCGAACGTCACGGGCTCGCTCCACCTCGGGCATGCCTTCCAGCACACGCTGATGGACGCGCTGACCCGTCGTAAGCGCATGCAGGGTTTCGAGGCGTTGTGGCTGCCGGGCATGGACCACGCGGGCATCGCCACCCAGAACGTCGTCGAGCGCGAGCTCGGCAAGGAGGGCAAGTCCCGGCACGACCTGGGCCGGGAGGCGTTCGTCGAGCGCGTCTGGCAGTGGAAGGACGAGTACGGCGGCAAGATCCTCGGCCAGATGCGCCGCCTCGGCGACGGCGTCGACTGGACCCGCGAGCGCTTCACCATGGACGAGGGCCTGTCCCAGGCCGTCCAGACCATCTTCAAGCGGCTCTACGACGACGAGTTGATCTACCGCGCCGAGCGCATCATCAACTGGTGCCCGCGCTGTCTCACCGCGATCTCGGACATCGAGGTCGAGTACCAGGACGACGACGGCGAGCTCGTCTCCATGAAGTACGGCGAGGGAGACGACACCATCGTCGTCGCCACGACCCGCGCCGAGACGATGCTCGGCGACACCGCCGTCGCCGTCCACCCCGACGACGAGCGCTACAAGCACCTCGTCGGCCGGCACATCAAGCTGCCGCTCACCGACCGCACCATCCCGGTCGTCGCCGACACCCATGTCGACCCCGAGTTCGGCACCGGCGCGGTCAAGGTGACCCCGGCCCACGACCCGAACGACTTCGCCATCGGCCAGCGCCACGACCTCGAAGCGCTGACCGTCATGGACGAGCGCGGTGTCATCACCGTCCACGGCCCCTTCGAGGGCCTGGACCGTTTCGAGGCCCGTTCCGCGATCGTCGCCGCGCTGCGCGCCGACGGCCGGATCGTCGCCGAGAAGCGGCCCTACGTCCACTCCGTCGGCCACTGCTCCCGCTGCAAGACGACCATCGAGCCGCGGCTGTCCATGCAGTGGTGGGTCAAGGTCGCCCCGCTCGCCAAGGCGGCCGGCGACGCGGTCCGCGACGGCCGCGTCAAGATCCACCCCCAGGAGATGGAGAAGCGCTACTTCGACTGGGTCGACAACCTCCACGACTGGTGCATCTCACGGCAGTTGTGGTGGGGCCACCGCATTCCGGTCTGGTACGGCCCGGAGGGTGAGGTCGTCTGCGTCGGACCCGACGACGAGCCGCCCACCGGCGACGGCTGGACCCAGGACTCCGACGTCCTGGACACCTGGTTCTCCTCCGGCCTGTGGCCCTTCTCGACCCTCGGCTGGCCCGAACAGACCCCGGATCTCAAGAAGTTCTATCCGACCGACGTCCTGCTCACCGGCCACGACATCATCTTCTTCTGGGTCGCCCGGATGATGATGTTCGGCCTGTACGCGATGGACGGTGAAGTCCCCTTCAAGACCATCGCGTTGACGGGTCTGGTCCGCGACCAGTTCGGCAAGAAGATGTCCAAGTCCTCGGGCACCGCGGTGGATCCGCTGGACTGGATGAACGCGTACGGCTCCGACGCCGTCCGCTTCACCCTGGCCCGCGGCGCCAACCCCGGTACGGACGTGCCGATCGGCGAGGACTGGGTCCAGGCCTCCCGGAACTTCGCCAACAAGATCTGGAACGCCACGCGCTTCGCGCTGATGAACGGCGCGACGATCGAGGGCGAACTCCCGCCCGCCGAGCAGCTGTCGGCCACGGACCGCTGGATCCTCTCCCGTCTCAACAAGACGGTCTCCCAAGTCGACGCGCTCTACGACGACTTCCAGTTCGCCAAGCTCTCCGACGCGCTCTACCACTTCGCGTGGGACGAGGTCTTCGACTGGTACGTCGAGTTGTCGAAGACCACGTTCATGGCGGGCGGCGAGCCCGCGAAGGTCTCCGGCCGCGTCCTGGGCGAAGTCCTCGACGTCACCCTGAAGTTGCTGCACCCGATCGTCCCCTTCGTCACGGAGACCCTCTGGACGACCCTCACGGGCGGCGAGTCGATCGTCATCGCGGACTGGCCCAAGGACTCGGGCTTCCGCGACGAGGCCGCCGAGCGCGAGATCGAGACGCTCCAGCAGGTCATCACCGAGGTCCGCCGTTTCCGCGCCGACCAGGGCCTCCAGCCCGGCCAGCGCGTCCCGGCCCGCCTCACCCTGACCGGCACGGCCCTCGCACCCCACGAGGCCGCCATCCGCCAACTCCTCCGCCTCCAGCCGGAGGGCGACACCTTCGCGGCGACGGCCACCCTCCCGGTCGGCGGCGCCACGGTCGCCCTCGACCTCTCCGGCACGATCGACGTGGCGGCGGAGCGCAAGCGCCTCGCGAAGGACTTGGCGGCGGCCGAGAAGGAGAAGGCCCAGGCGACGGCCAAGCTCGGCAACGAGGCGTTCCTGGCCAAGGCCCCGGACAACGTGGTCGACAAGATCCGAGGCCGCCTCACGAAGGCCGACGAGGACATCGAGCGCATCAAGACCCAGCTGGACGGCTTGCCGGAGGCGTAAGGGCCTGTAGTCGGGTAAGGGGCTCCGGTGCGTATTCAGCGCCGGGGCCCTTTGCCCCATCCAGGGGCGCGGGGAACTGCGCGACCAGCCCCCACCGGCCCGCAGACGAAAGAACACGGCGACCTCCGTAGACTGACCCACGTGACTGACAGCGACCCGTTCGACGAGATCATCGAGGCCGAGACCGACCGCGACCCGGATCTCGCGGTCATCGAGGCCGGCAGCCGAACCCTCCGTACCCAGGGCACCGGCGCTCCGCAGGCCGACGTACCCGGTCGCCCTGAAGACCCCAAACTGGACGCCGCCCTCCGCGAGGTAGAGGCAGAGCTGGCCACCCGCTGGGGCGAGACGAAGCTGGAGCCGTCGGTCAGCCGTATCGCCGCGCTGATGGACGTCCTGGGGGACCCCCAGCGCTCGTACCCCTCGATCCACATCACGGGGACCAACGGCAAGACGTCCACGGCCCGCATGATCGAGGCCCTCCTCGGCGCCTTCGAGCTCCGCACCGGCCGCTACACCTCCCCGCACGTCCAGTCGATCACCGAGCGCATCAGCCTCGACGGCGCCCCGATCTCCGCCGAGCGGTTCATCGAGACGTACAACGACATCAAGCCGTACGTCGAAATGGTGGACGCACAGCAGGAGTTCAGGCTGTCGTTCTTCGAGGTGCTGACGGGGATGGCGTACGCCGCCTTCGCGGACGCGCCCGTCGACTTGGCCGTCGTCGAGGTCGGGATGGGCGGCACCTGGGACGCCACCAACGTCATCGACGCGGACGTGGCCGTGGTCACCCCGATCGATCTCGACCACACCGACCGGCTCGGCGGGACGACCGGTGAGATCGCCACCGAGAAGGCCGGCATCGTCAAGCAGGACGCGACCGTGATCCTGGCGCAGCAGCCGGTGGACGCGGCGCAGGTGCTGCTGAAGAAGGCCGTCGAGGTCGACGCGACCGTGGCCCGGGAAGGGCTCGAATTCGGGGTCGTGTCGCGGCACGTCGCCGTCGGCGGGCAGCTGATCAACCTGCGCGGGCTCGGTGGCGAGTACGAGGAGATCTATCTCCCCCTGCACGGGCCGTACCAGGCGCACAACGCTGCCGTCGCCCTCGCCGCCGTAGAAGCGTTCTTCGGTGTCGGGGCCCAGCGGCCCGATCCGCTCTCGATCGACACGGTGCGGAAGGCCTTCGCGTCCGTCACCTCCCCCGGGCGGCTGGAGGTCGTGAGACGGTCCCCGACCGTCGTGCTCGACGCGGCGCACAACCCGGCGGGCGCCCGTGCGACCGCCGAAGCCGTGGCGGAGGCGTTCGACTTCAGCAGGCTGATCGGAGTGGTCGGGGCCAGCGGCGACAAGAACGTCCGTGGGCTGCTCGAAGCCTTCGAGCCGATGTTCGCCGAGGTCGTCGTCACGCAGAACTCCAGTCACCGCGCGATGGACGCGGACGAGCTCGCCGCGATCGCCGTCGAGGTGTTCGGCGACGAGCGTGTGCAGGTCGAGCCGCGGTTGCCGGACGCGCTGGAGGCGGCGATCACGCTGGCCGAGGAGGACGGCGAGTTCGCGGGCGGCGGTGTGCTCGTCACCGGTTCCGTCATCACCGTAGGTGAGGCCCGACTGCTCCTCGGGAGGGGCTGAGTTTCCGTGCGTACGCTCTGTTCTTCGACTCTGCTCGGCGAGTTCTTCGTGATCGGGTTCGCCGGTCTGGTCGCCATGAAGGACCCGGATCTGACCACGTCCACGGTGTGGACGGTGTGCGGGATCGCGATGTTCCTGTCGGTCGCGCTGTGCGGCGCGGTGACCCGGCCGGCCGGCATCGCGCTCGGCTGGGCGCTGCAGATCGCGCTGATCGCGGCGGGCTTCGTGGTGCCGTCGATGTTCTTCCTCGGGGTGATCTTCGCGGCCCTGTGGTGGGCGTCGGTGCACTACGGCCGGAAGATCGACGAGGCGAAGGCGCGGTTCGCGGCGCAGGCCGCGCAGGCCGACTCCGCCACTCCTGGCGCGGCGTGACTCCACTACACCTGACGCTGCGTAATGGGCGCATGGACACGCCCTGTAGCCTCGGCCTTGTCGTGAGACGACCGTGACACGACCGTGAGCCGACCCGCACCATCATGATCAGAAGGAGTCCCGTCGTGACCCAGCGCACCCTCGTCCTGCTCAAGCCCGACGCCGTTCGTCGTGGCCTGACCGGCGAGATCATCAGCCGCATCGAACGCAAGGACGGCTGGCAGATCACCGCGCTGGAGCTGCGCACCCTGGACCAGGACACCCTGGAGCAGCACTACGGCGAGCACAAGGGCAAGCCCTTCTACGCGCCGCTGGTGGAGTTCATGGCCTCCGGCCCGGTCGTCGCCCTGATCGTCGAGGGCGAGCGGGTCATCGAGGGAGTGCGCGCGCTGGCCGGTCCGACCGACCCGATCGCCGCCGCGCCGGGCTCGATCCGCGGGGACTTCGGTGTCATCGTGCGGGAGAACCTGATCCACGCCTCGGACTCGGAGGAGTCCGCCGAACGCGAGGTGAAGATCTTCTTCCCGGGGCGTTCCTGAATCTCCATCAGTAACCCACATGCCTGACCAGGGACGGCCGCGATTTTCCGGCCGTCTCTTGGCATATGCGTGCCGATCGGGGGAACGAGTGCCCCCGTTGGGCCGTCTCCACAAGCGAGGCAGTGCCTCACATGCTGACAATGGCGAAGACCCTCGCGCAGTGTTCGTGATGGCGCGTCTACGATGGAAGCCTTCACGTCACTGCACCCACTTCGCCGACCTGAAAAGCCCTCAAAGCTCCCAGGAAGGCCAGACGAATCCTGATGGGGAACTCAATGTCGTTCATCGGCCGTGACATGGCTGTCGACCTCGGGACCGCCAACACGCTGGTGTACGTCAGGGGTCGCGGGATCGTACTCAACGAGCCGTCCGTCGTCGCGATCAACACCAACACCGGTGGCATTCTCGCGGTCGGCTCCGAAGCCAAGAAGATGATCGGGCGGACACCCGGCAACATCGTTGCCGTACGTCCGCTGAAGGACGGTGTCATCGCCGACTTCGAGATCACCGAGCGCATGCTCCGCTACTTCATCCTGAAGATCCACAAGCGGCGCTATCTGGCTCGCCCCCGTGTCGTCGTCTGTGTGCCCTCGGGCATCACGGGCGTCGAGCGCCGTGCCGTCATCGAGGCGTCGTCCCAGGCCGGGGCGCGTCAGGTGCACATCATCGAGGAGCCCATGGCCGCGGCCATCGGTTCCGGTCTGCCGGTCCACGAGGCCACGGGCAACATGGTGGTGGACATCGGCGGCGGCACCACGGAGGTCGCGGTCATCTCGCTCGGTGGCATCGTCACCGCCCAGTCCATCCGCGTCGCGGGCGACGAGTTGGACAACGCGATCATCCAGCACATCAAGAAGGAGTACTCGCTCCTTCTGGGTGAGCGGACGGCTGAGCAGATCAAGATCACGATCGGTTCCGCGTACGACCTCGACGACGACCAGCACACCGAAATCCGCGGCCGGGACCTCGTTTCCGGTCTGCCCAAGACCGTCGTCATCTCCGCCGGCGAAGTCCGCAAGGCGATCGAAGAGCCCGTCAACGCGATCGTCGACGCGGTGAAGACGACCCTCGACAAGTGCCCGCCGGAGCTCTCCGGGGACATCATGGACCGCGGAATCGTTCTGACCGGCGGTGGAGCCCTGCTGAAGGGTCTCGACGAGCGGCTGCGCCGGGAGACCGGAATGCCGATCCACATCGCCGAGGACCCGCTGGACAGCGTGGCGCTCGGCTCCGGCAAGTGCGTCGAGGAGTTCGAGGCGCTCCAGCAGGTTCTGGACGCCCAGCCGCGCAGATGACGTAACGCTTCGATTCCGCCGTACGGGATGATCCCTTCTCGTGCGGCGGATCGTTGATACGGAGGCATAGGCTCCGTCCTGGGCCTTCGTTCACATCTGACGGGCCCCCGTACACACCTGCACATCTGCATACCTGAACCTCTGCACATTTCTATGAGGAAGGCACGGCCGCCGCACGTGAGGGACACACGAGAGAGCCGGCTGCTCCTGGTGCTGCTGATCGCCGTAGCGTTCGCGTTGATCACGGTGGACATCCGGGGAGGGCAGGACTCGCCGGTCGAGGGTGCCCGCCGGGCCGCGGCCACCGTGTTTGGCCCGATCGAGAACGGCGTGTCGTCCGCCGTGAACCCGGTCGGCGACGCGATCTCCGCGGTCCGCGACTCCGGTGAGCGGCACGACCGGCTCGCGCTCCTGGAGAAGGAGAACGCGGCCCTCAAGGCGAAGCTCGGCAGCGACGACCGCAACCGCAGCCGCCTCAACCAGCTCGACAAGATGATGAAGGTGGCCGGCGAGGGCCAGTACGGCATCAAGGGCGCCCAGGTCATCGCCATAGGAGCGGCCCAGAGCTTCTCCTGGACGATCACCATCGACGTCGGCGCCAACGACGGCATCAAGCGCGACATGACCGTCCTCAACGGCGACGGGCTGGTGGGCCGGGTCACGACCGTCGGTCCCGACGCCTCGACCGTCCTCCTCGCCAACGACCCCGACTTCACCGTCGGCACCCGCATGGAGGGCAACGACGAACTCGGCTTCGCCTCCGGCGAGGGCGACGGCCCGCTGCGCGTCGAACTCCTCAACGGCAAGGCGGAGGTGCAGAAGGGCGACCGGCTCGTCACCTTCGGCTCGCAGGCCGACAAGCCGTTCGTGCCCGGTGTCCCGGTCGGTGTCGTCTCCCGCGTCGACCCCTCAGGCGGCGGCCTGACCCGCACGCTCTACGTCACGCCGTACGTCAACTTCACCAAGCTCGACATCGTCGGCGTGGTCGTGGAGGCCCCGAAGAAGGACCCGCGCGACACGGTCCTGCCGGCGAAGCCCAAGCCGACCCCGATCCCGACGGTGACCGTCACGGTCACCCCGTCCGCGAACGCGCCGGTCGACGGCCAGCAACAGCAGTAGGAGCCCTTCCTCATGCGTGTCAACCGGATCCTGCTCTCCGTGCCGCTGGTCGTCGTCGCCATGGTGATCCAGGTCAGCGTCCTCGCCCGCCTCCACCTCCCGGGCGCCGTCCCCGACCTGCTCCTCCTCACGGTCCTCGGCCTCGCCATGGTCTACGGCCATGTCGCGGGTGCCCTCATCGGCTTCGGCGCCGGCCTCCTCGCCGACCTGGCCCCGCCCGCCGACCACGCGGCCGGCCGCTACGCGCTCGTGCTCTGCGTGATCGGCTACCTCGCGGGCCTCGCGAAGCCGGAGAACGGCCGCCTCAAGTCGGCGACCGGCCCGATGGCCGTCGTGGTCGCCGCCGCCCTCGGCTCCACCCTGCTCTACGCCGGTGTCGGCGCCCTCGTCGGCGACACCGCCGCCCGCCATGTCGGCCTGCCCAGCCTGCTGTTCACGGCCGCCCTGTACGACCTGCTGCTCGCCCCGTTCATCGTCCCCGGCGTCATGGCGCTGGCCCGCCGCGCCGACAACGACCCGCTCGCCGAGACGAACGCCGCCAAGTCGGCCGACATCTCCTCGGGTTGGCTCTCCTCGGGCACCGGTCTCAAGATCGGCGGCCAGCGCGGTGGCCTGCGGATGAAGACGGCTCGCGCGCGGGTGGCCCGGGCCGGGCGCATCAAGGGGGTCAAGCGGCTTTGAGGGCCCGGGAGTTGGCGTACGGGCTCACAGGTCCGTCGTATATGACTCATACACGTACTGAGAGGGGGAGGCAGCACCAATGACCAACGCCCACCCGTCTCCCACCACCACCCTCAAAGGGATGGGCTTCGCCCATGACTAACATTCCCGAGACCGGACGGACTCCACGGGTTCAGATCAGGCTCGTCGTCATCCAGATCCTCGTCCTCTCCCTCCTCGGCACCCTCGGCGGGCGCCTGTGGTACCTGCAGATCCGCGAGGGCGCCGCGTACCAGAAGGAAGCGTCCGGCAACCACGTCCAGCAGGTCGTCGATCCCGCGGTGCGCGGTTCGATACTGGACGCGCGCGGTGTGCCCCTCGCGGACAACGAGACCCGGCTCGTGGTCTCCGCCTCCCGCACCGACCTGCTGAAGCAGGCCGACGACGGCAAGGCCGTCCTCACCAAGCTGGCGGGCGTGCTGGGCCTGAAGCCCGAGGACGTCATCCAGAAGGTCCGGCTGTGCGACGCGAAGACCCCGCAGCCCTGCTGGAACGGCTCGCCGTACCAGCCGATCCCGATCACCGACGAGGCCACCGCCAAGCAGGCCCTGCAGATCCGTGAGCGCTCCGAGGACTTCCCCGGCATCACCGCCGAGCCCGAGGCCGTACGCCGTTACGCGGCCCCCGGCGACGCCAACGCGGCCCAGGTCCTCGGCTATCTCTCGCCGGTCACCGACGACGAGATCACCCAGGCCAAGGACTCCGACTCGCCGTATCTGCGCTCCGACCAGGTCGGCCGCTCGGGCCTTGAGCGGCAGTACGACAAGGAGCTGCGCGGCAAGGCCGGCGTCACCCGTTACGAGGTCGACAACCTCGGGCGCGTGATCGGCAAGGCCAAGTCCGATGCTCCCGAGCCCGGTTCGAACCTCGTCACCAGTATCGACGCCCGGGTGCAGCGGGTCGCCGAGTACCAGCTGGACAAGGCGATGAAGGGTGCCCGCCAGCAGTTCGACAAGATCACCGGCGAGAACTACAAGGCCGACTCCGGCGCCGTGGTCGTGATGGAGGCCAAGACCGGCCGCATCGTCGCCATGGCGTCCGCGCCGACGTACGACCCGAACGTCTGGGTCGGCGGCATCTCCGCCAAGGACTACAAGCAGCTCACCGGCAAGAACTCCGACTACCCGCTGCTCAACCGGGCCATACAGGGTCAGTCGGCGCCCGGTTCGACGTTCAAGGTGGTCTCCACGGCCGCCGCGGTCGAGGCCGGCTACGCGTGGGACGGCGGCTACCCCTGCACGAGTTCGTACTCGGTGGGCGGCCAGGTCTTCAAGAACTTCGAGGGCGAGAACTTCGGCCCCATCTCGCTGGGCCGCGCGCTGGAGGTCTCCTGCGACACCGTCTTCTACGGTCTCGCCGACGCCCAGTGGAAGAAGGACGGCGGCATCAACCCGAAGAAGGGCGAGCCGAAGGACTACTTCTACAAGGCGGCCCACCAGTTCGGCCTCGGCAAGACCACCGGCGTCGACCTCCCGAACGAGGTCACGGGCCGTATCCCGGACCGCAAGTGGAAGCAGGAGACCTACGAGGCCAACAAGGCCTACTGGTGCAAGACCGGCAAGAAGGGCGGCACGTACGTCCAGCAGATCGCGTACGAGAACTGCCTCGAAGGCAACAAGATGCGTGAGGGCGACTCGATCAACTACTCCATCGGCCAGGGCGACACCCTCGTCACCCCGATCCAGGAGGCCATGATCTACGGCGCCCTCGCCAACGGCGGCACCGAGTACGTCCCCACCATCGGCAAGGCGATCGTCAGCGCCGACGGCAAGACGGTCCAGGAGATCAAGCCGAAGGTGAAGGCCAAGCTGCCGATCAGCGCGGCCACCCACAAGGGCATCGACAAGGCGCTCGCGGGCGTGGTCACCAGCGGTACCGCCGCCTGGAAGTTCCAGGGCTGGCCGCAGGACAAGATCGAGCTGCACGCCAAGACGGGTACCGCCGAGGTCTACGGCAAGCAGACGACCTCGTGGTTCGCGACGTACACCAAGGACTACACGGTCGTCATGACGATCGCCCAGGCCGGTACCGGTTCGGGCGCCTCCGGTGAGGCCGTGCGCAACATCTACAACGCGATGTACGGCGTCCAGGCCGACGGCTCCATCGACAAGAAGAAGGCGCTGCTGCCCAGCCCGCAGACCAGCCTCCCGAAGGTCCGCGCCGACGGCACGATCGCCGCCCCGAAGATCACCGCAGACCCGGCCAAGGAGCTGGAGAAGCAGCAGGAGAAGGCGACCGAGGGAGGGGTCACGGCCGCGGACGACACCCAGCCGCCCGCCACCTCGCCCTCACCGACCACCACCAACAGCAACACCCGCAGGCGCCCGCGCAGAAGGGGAAGCCGGAGGATGCTCACATGACCGGCAACAGCTTCTCCGTTTCCGGATACGGCCCCGATCGGGCCGGCTGGACCCGGGTCTTCGCCCGTGACTCGCTGGCCCGCCGCCTGGACTGGCCGATACTGCTGTCCGCGATCGGCCTGTCCCTGATCGGCTCGGTGCTGGTCTTCTCGGCGACCCGCAACCGCACCGAGATCAACCAGGGCGACCAGTACTACTTCCTGATCCGGCACCTCATGAACACCGGCATCGGCATCGCCCTGATGATCGCCGTCGTCTGGGTCGGCCACCGCACCCTGCGCGTCATCGTCCCCTTCCTGTACGGCGCCTCGGTGTTCGGCATCCTGCTGGTGCTCACCCCGCTCGGCTCCACGGTCAACGGCGCGCACTCCTGGATCGTGCTCGGCGGCGGCTTCTCGCTCCAGCCCTCGGAATTCGTGAAGATCACGATCATCCTGGGCATGGCGATGATCCTCGCCGCCCGGGTCGACGCGGGCGACAAGCCCTACCCCGACCACCGCACGGTCCTCCAGGCCCTGGGCCTGGCCTCCGTCCCGATGATGATCGTGATGCTGATGCCCGACCTCGGGTCGGTCATGGTCATGGTCATCATCGTGCTCGGTGTGCTGCTGGCCTCCGGCGCCTCCAACCGCTGGATCTTCGGCCTGCTCGGCGCCGGCGCGATCGGCGCGGTCGCCGTGTGGCAGCTGCACATCCTGGACGAGTACCAGATCGCCCGCTTCGCCGCCTTCGCCAATCCGAGCCTCGACCCGGCAGGCGTCGGCTACAACACCAACCAGGCCCGCATCGCGATCGGCTCCGGCGGCCTCACCGGCGCGGGCCTGTTCCACGGCTCGCAGACAACAGGCCAGTTCGTCCCCGAACAACAGACAGACTTCGTCTTCACGGTCGCGGGCGAGGAGTTGGGCTTCGTCGGCGCAGGCCTGATCCTCGTCCTCCTGGGCGTGGTGCTGTGGCGCGCCTGCCGCATCGCCCGCGACTCGACCGAGCTCTACGGCACGATCGTCGCCGCCGGGATCGTCGCCTGGTTCGCCTTCCAGGCCTTCGAGAACGTCGGCATGACCCTCGGCATCATGCCCGTCACCGGCCTGCCACTGCCCTTCGTGTCCTACGGCGGCACCTCGATGTTCGCGGTGTGGATCGCGGTGGGTCTGCTCCAGTCGATCCGGGTACAGCGACCCATGTCCGCCTAGCCGTTACCTGCGCTTTCGCCCACATTTCCCTGAGGTTCATTCCGGATGCCCCCTGCCATCCCGGCTCGCGGGCAACTAGATTCAGGTCATGGCGGACACAAAGCGCGAAATCGAGCGTAAGTACGAGTCCGAAGAGAGCGGCCTGCCCGACCTGACCGGTGTCGCCGGCGTCAAGGCGGTCATCGACAAGGGCGTCGTGAGTCTGGACGCCGTCTACTACGACACGGCCGACGAGCGCCTCGCCGCGGCCTCGACGACCCTGCGCCGCCGCACCGGCGGTTCCGACGCGGGCTGGCACCTGAAGGTGCCGGTCGCGCCCGGAGTCCGCGACGAGATCCGTGAGCCGCTCTCCGACACCGTGCCGCGCAGCCTCGCCGGCCTGGTCCGCTCCCGGGTCCGCGAGGCCGAGCTGCTGCCCGTGGTCAGGCTGCGCTCCGACCGGGACGTACGCCACCTCGTGGACGCGGACGGCGTGCTGCTCGCCGAGGTCAGCGTGGACGCCGTACGCGCCGAACGCCTCGCCGACGGCGGGGGCACCGCGCAGTGGACCGAGATCGAGGTCGAGCTCGCGGACGACGGTGACCCGGCCTTCCTCGACAAGGTGGAGAAACGGTTGCGCAAGGCGGGCGTACGACCGTCGTCGTCCGCGTCGAAGCTGGCGCGGGCGCTGGCGGAGACCGCTCCGAAGAAGGCGAAGAAGCGCAAGGCGCCCCCGGCCCCCGAAGAACCCCGGACCGCCGGCGACCACGTCCTCGCCTACGTCCGCGAGCAGCGCGACGCGATCCTCGAACTCGACCCCGCCGTACGGCAGGACGCCTACGACTCCGTGCACCGCATGCGGGTCGCCACCCGCCGACTGCGCAGCACGTTCCGCTCGTACGGCAAGGTGCTCGACCGCACGGTCACCGACCCGGTCGGCGAGGAACTGAAGTGGCTGGCAAGCGAGTTGGGCGTGGACCGGGACCGGGAAGTAATGACCGAGCGCCTGACCGCGGTCCTCGCCGAACTGCCCCGCACCCTCGTCTCCGGCCCGATCCGCACCCGGATGCGTACCTGGGCGGGCGCCCGGCGCGGCGGCTCGCGACGTCGGCTGATCGGCGTCCTGGACTCCAAGCGGTATCTCGCGCTGCTCGACACCGTGGACGCGCTGGTGGCCGAGCCGCCGCTGCTGCCGAACGCCGCCGGCACACCGGAGAAGGTGATCGGCAAGGCCGTACGCAAGGACTTCGAGAAGGTCTCGGCCCTCGTCGAGGAGGCGATCGGGGCCCCGCCCGGCGCGGACCGTGACCTCGCGCTGCACGAGGCCCGCAAGAAGGCCAAGCGCACCCGGTACGCGGCCGAGGCGGCGAGCCCCGCGCTCGGCACTCCGGCCCGTGCGCTGGCCAAGTCCATGAAGTCCCTGACCAGCCTGCTCGGCGAGCACCAGGACAGCGTCATGGTCCGCGAGACCCTGCGCGAGCTGTCCGCGGTGGCGCACGCGGCGGGGGAGAACTCGTTCACGTACGGGGTGCTGTACGGGCGGGAGGAGCAGCGGGCGGCGGCGGTGGAGGCCGCGCTGCCGGGGATGTGGGAGGAGATCGGGTCCGAGGTGCCCGTCTGAGCCGTACGGGGGACGTCCGGGTTCGCGTTAGTCTGGATGGTCACCCGTCCGTTCAGTACCGCTCACGAAGGTTCGCGAGATGCCTGCCGAAGTCGCTGCGGCCGCAGAGTCCGTGTTTCCGCAGCTCGAAGCCCTGCTCCCGCAGGTGCAGAAGCCGATCCAGTACGTCGGAGGCGAGCTCAACTCCACGGTCAAGCCGTGGGAGTCGTGCGATGTCCGCTGGGCGCTGATGTACCCGGACGCGTACGAGGTCGGCCTGCCCAACCAGGGCGTCATGATCCTCTACGAGGTCCTGAACGAGCAGGAGGGCGTCCTCGCCGAGCGCACGTACAGCGTGTGGCCCGACCTGGAGGCGCTGATGCGGGAGCACCGCGTCCCGCAGTTCACGGTCGACAGCCACCGTCCGGTGGGCGCCTTCGACGTGTTCGGCCTCTCCTTCTCCACCGAACTCGGCTACACGAACATGCTGACGGCCCTGGACCTGGCGGGCATCCCGCTGGAGTCGAAGGACCGGACGCTGGACGATCCGATCGTGCTGGCGGGCGGCCACGCGGCCTTCAACCCCGAGCCGATCGCCGATTTCGTCGACGCGGTGATCATCGGCGACGGCGAGCAGGCCGTCCTCGACATGACGAAGATCGTCCGAGGCTGGAAGGCGGAGGGCCGCCCCGGCGGTCGCGAGGAGGTCCTCTTCCGTCTGGCGAAGACGGGCTCGGTGTACATCCCGGCGTTCTACGACGTCGAGTACCTGCCGGACGCCCGTATCGCGCGCGTGGTCCCCAACAAGTCGGGCGTCCCCTGGCGTGTGTCGAAGCACACCGTCATGGACCTCGACGAATGGCCGTACCCGAAGCAGCCCCTGGTCCCGCTCGCCGAGACGGTCCACGAGCGCATGTCGGTGGAGATCTTCCGCGGCTGCACGCGCGGCTGCCGCTTCTGCCAGGCGGGCATGATCACGCGCCCGGTGCGCGAGCGGTCGATCACGGGCATCGGTGAGATGGTCGAGAAGGGCCTCAAGGCGACGGGCTTCGAGGAGGTGGGCCTGCTGTCACTGTCGTCGGCTGACCACTCGGAGATCGGCGAGATCGCGAAGGGCCTGGCGGACCGCTACACGGAGGACAAGGTCGGCCTGTCGCTCCCGTCCACCCGCGTGGACGCGTTCAACGTGGACCTGGCGAACGAGCTGACGAGGAACGGCCGTCGCTCGGGCCTCACCTTCGCCCCCGAGGGCGGCTCGGAACGCCTCCGCAAGGTCATCAACAAGATGGTCTCGGAGGAAGACCTCATCCGGACGGTCTCGACGGCGTACGGCAACGGCTGGCGCCAGGTCAAGCTGTACTTCATGTGCGGCCTGCCGACCGAGACCGACGAGGACGTCCTCCAGATCGCCGACATGGCGATGAAGGTGATCGCCGAGGGCCGCAAGGTCTCCGGCCAGAACGACATCCGCTGCACGGTCTCGATCGGCGGCTTCGTCCCCAAGCCCCACACCCCGTTCCAGTGGGCCCCGCAGCTCTCGGCGGAGGAGACGGACGCCCGCCTGACGAAACTCCGGGACAAGATCCGCGGCGACAAGAAGTACGGCCGCTCGATCGGCTTCCGCTACCACGACGGCAAGCCCGGCATCGTCGAGGGCCTGCTGTCCCGCGGCGACCGCCGCATCGGCGCGGTCATCCGCGCGGTCTACGAGGACGGCGGCCGCTTCGACGGCTGGCGCGAGCACTTCTCCTACGACCGCTGGATGCGCTGCGCGGAGAAGACGCTGCCGGCGTTCGGCGTGAACGTCGACTGGTACACCACCCGCGAGAAGACCTACGAGGAGGTCCTCCCCTGGGACCACCTGGACTCGGGCCTCGACAAGGACTGGCTCTGGGAGGACTGGCAGGACGCCCTCGACGAGACAGAGGTCGAGGACTGCCGGTGGACGCCTTGCTTCGATTGCGGGGTGTGTCCGCAGATGGACACGTCCATCCAGATCGGCCCGACTGGTAAGAAGCTGCTGCCGCTGACGGTGAAGAAGGACGCTCCGGCCAGCGGACACACGCACTGACGTGAGTGAGGCGTTGCGGCGCATCGCGGAGGCCCTGGAGGACGCGGCAGCGAGGAAGAGGCTGCTGCTGTCCTGAGGGCGCTGGGGGCACAGAGCAGACGGCAGGGGATCGCGCGGGATACCCCGAGAACGCCGCTGCCGTCGCCTGGAGCCTCTTCGACCGTCCACTGAGGTTGGATGGGTCTGAGGGCTGGAAGCCCGTGGAGCCTGTCGGCTGGTGGGTCTGAGGACTGACTATGGACACGGTGAGCTGTCCGCCGTTGACGCGGAGACGTCGGCGCCTCGTTACGGAGCGAGCTGGACCACTCCGACCCAGGGAAACTCGTTGGTCACGTGGACCGCCCGGACGTTCCAGCGGCCTGCCGATACAGCCACGGGGGCTTGTTCTGGCAGCTCGGGGCGGTCGGGGTACGGCCGATCGAGATCTGTACCGGCCTCGGCGGAGTCCATGAGCATCGCCGGGCCGTCTGTTTCCCATACTCCCGCTGCCTCCCACGCGGTGGTGGGGTCGTCCAGCAGCCTCTCGGCGGCCACGAGGAGCTCTGCGTCGGAGTCTGCGGCGAGCCAGCGCACGAAGGCCTTTCGCTCGGGCAGATAGCAGGTCTTGGCCGGCTCGTCGCCCAGTACAAGGGCTTGCGCGCCGGCTAGACCCACGTCGATCACAGCGGCGAGGTCTTTCACCGCGCACGCGCGGTCGTAGTCGTCCGGGTCGTCGGTGTCGCCGATGATCATTCCGTCTTCCGTGAAGCCGCTCCACTCCTGCAACGCCGATACCGGTATGACGATGAGCGGGCCCCCATGGACGCAACCCAGTTGAGCTCCGGCCGTGGGTGGCGTGTGGATGCCGCGTCGTTCGAGCTGTTCATGGAGCCAGGTTGCCGTATGCCTCTGACAACGCCTCCGTCAAAGTGGATCAGTAGCTGTCACCAAACCTCGCGGCCCGGGTGAGCAAGACCGTCGATGCAGTCGAGGCGATCATGCACGGTGGAATCCGGGCTTGGGGTGGTGATCAGCAAGAGCACGTGGATCGACGGGTGCTCTGGGACGTAGAGGTCGTCCTGCGCGTCGTCTCCGGGGATGGCGTTGGGTTGGATCTCGATGCGTCCGCAGATGCTGTCGGCGACGTGGTAGACGCCCCGGTAGTCGCTCTCGCGTGCGGTGAAGGTGACATCAAGGTGGTTGACGACCAGCCGGGCCAGCTGGCCCGTGGTGTGAGTGCTGGTGCCGTAGGTGTCGTGGTTGGTCATCGGTGCCTGAACTTATGCGACAGGAGTCGCCGGCCCCGTTGCGAAGAGTGCTGTGTCCTCGGATGGACATGTCCATCCAGATCGGTTCGACGGGGAAGGAGCTGCTGCCTCGACGGTCAAGAACGCTGGGTCGACGCTCGAGTCGATTGGCCACGCGCGCTGAGTGCGAGCGAGGCATTCGATCGGGTGGCTCAGTTCTTTGCTGTGCGAGCCCGTCGGATGTGATGGGCCTGTGTAAAGGGACCAGGCCGACCTCTTCACGCCGACTGCGCGGAAGTATGCCGGTGAACTCGCGCTAGGGGGCCTCTGAGGTAGATCGGTCGGGGTCTGTTGGGCTGGCCATAGCGAGGGGGAGAAGGTCTGCCGGTATCTCGGCAGAGGTCTGGCGGACGGCGGTGAGCAGGACGCCGAGATGGTGGGCGATCTCGGGGACGGTTGTTGCCAGGCCGGTATCGCGCAACAGTCTGATTGCCTGCCAGTTCGGAGCGGAAGGATGTCGAGCGAGTTCGTCCAAGAGCTCCCATGCCGCGGCCTTGGCGATCTGACGAGTCGGGTCGTTCAGCAGCCGGCGGACCGCCGGATCGTTTGGCGGGTCCTTGAACAGGTGGGCCAGGTTGCGGGCGACCCGGAACCGGACCCAGTCGTCCCAAGTATCCAGTAGCCGCCCGAGAATGCGTTCCCGCCATGGCTCGGCAACAGGTGCGATCAGTATCAGACGCAGCAAGTAGCGTTCGTTCCACGTCGCCTCTATGTAGTTGAGCAGCGGGATCCGTGCGGACGCGGGTACGTTGCCGAAATCGGAGATCAACAGGTTGCGTGAGGCCTGGCGAATCGTCACGTCGGGAGCGTCCAGGAATTCGCGGAAGACGCGCTGCCCCCATGGGGCGGTCCACATGAGGTCGGCGTGGCGGAGGAATCCCCGCAGGGCTGCACTACGCACCCCGACGTCATTGTTGTCCGCCATCCGCCGGGCCAGTCGGCGCACCACCTCGGTGAGCTGCGGATCGGCGCGTATACAGCGGTCGAGCCCCTCCTCGATGCTTGGATGCCGTAGCGCGTGGTAACCGCCCGCCGGGGTGCCATGCCACAGGACGTAGTCGTGCAACGAGTCGAGGGCCATGTCGAAGGATATGACGCCCGCATGACCGAATTCGCAGTCTCGGACCGCGGCGTCGAAGAGTCGGCGGACCGTGTGCCCGCTGACGTATTCCGAGGACAAGGTCGCGACGAGATACAGGAATGCCTGTTCCACTAGAGGTAGAAGCCGGACCTGGCGGCCGAACTCAGAGGAGACGTCCCGGTATCCGGGCAACCGGGCCAGTGCTTCTTCGACTTCAGGAATGTCGCGGGTGTTGCGGATGAACAGTTCGACGTTGTGCGGTACGGGTAGGGCCTTGGTGATGCGTGTGACGACGTACGGTGGTACGGGACTCCATCGTGGGCGGTAGCACGCGATGTATCGCTCCGCGATCTCGTTCAGCTGAGCGGTGGTGTAGGCGGCCTCGACGGTCAGACGCTGGCTCAGAGTGATTGTGTATGTGGCGAACGAGTCGATGATCACTTTGTCGAAGACGGTGGAGCGAGATGTGACGACTACCCTGCACCTTCTGGCGGCCACAAGATCCAGGAACCGCCGTAGGTTCGTGATGAACTCCGGCATGTCCACAGGCACCGTCGCCCCGAAAGGATCCTCCAGATAGATGGCCTGGTCGTTCGGGAACAGTTTGGCAAGCCGGTCCTCGAACCTGCCCTGCGATGTGCTCAGCGTCAGGCTGAGCTGCTGGGAGTTCACCCAGCTGGGAGAGAAGCCGGACCGAGAGTAAAGCTTCCACAGCAGTTCGACGGCAGTGAACGTTTTTCCGACATGAGGATCGCCGACGATGAACACGACGTGATGCCGCTCCAGGGTGGCGGCGATATCGTCGTACTGCTGAGGAGGCACGAACACAGACGTGAGTTGTGTGTACGGGCTCGCCTGCGCGTGGCGGTCCAAGCCGAGTTCGTCGAGGAAGTCGTCCAGTGTCCGGTCCTCCGACCCCTCGGATCCGGCGGCCGTGATCTCCTGTGCCAGCGCAAGTAGTTCGCCGTCGAGAGGGGAGCCGACCAACTCGACCGCAGCGCGCAAGATCGACGCCAGCGGGGGTTCTGTGCCAGATGCGTGGTGGTGGCGGACGCAACGGCTCACGACCACGGCACAGAACTCGATCGTCGAGCCGTCCACGGGAATGCTGTCCAGAAGGTCCGCGTCGAAGGCGGCGTCCTGGAGCAGCGCCTGGCGTAGACCAGATCTGTCGATTCCCGGGACGCGACGAAGCAGGCGCTGTGCCTGCTGGCGTATTCGGCCCGGTACGGCTCGGTGGTGCGGGTTGGTCATCTCAGTGCAGGCGTTCCTTAGGGTCGGTCTTCTGCTGTAGCGCGAGGTCGGCGAGTTGGCGCTGCTCCGGGGCATTCCCGGCTTCCGCGATAACACGGTCGTACCAGCGTGCGGCCGCCTCTGGCTCACCGACTCTCCGGTACTGCTCACCGATCAAGTACTTGATGGTCTGGGCATGTTCGCCGACGGCGCAGTTCTCCTCGATCGCCCTTTCGAAGTACTCGATCACCTGTCGACGCAAGTAGTCCTGACCGTCAGTGTTCTCCACCTCTGGTTCGTCACCCCAGGCCCAAGCGGCGCGTAGATACAGGCTTCCGATCCTCTCGGAGTTCTGGCCGCGCCACTTTGCGATCCATGCGGCGTACTCGAACCGACGGGAGGCTGAGGAACGCTCGTCGCGCACCAAGGGTGTGATGCGCTCGGAGATGAGCTGGGACACCTTCTTGTCCACGCGGCCGTCGAAGGCGTCACTGCTGCCGGTGAATCCGCAGTTGTCGCAGGTATGGATGAATCCCCTGTCCGGCTGGGATCCGCGCGCTAGCTGCTGGAACTCGGTGGTGACGCCCCCCAGGTTGTTGGTGCTGCCGGTGATGTAGGACTCGAATGTCGTACCGCAGTTGGGACAGTTGAAGTCACGCGGGAAGATAGTCGTCATCTGAGCCCCCTCGGATGAAGAGCGGAACGTTGATCTGACCACGCAGTTCGCTGGGAAGATGGGCCAGCACGCTGGACAGCAGGATGCCCTCGTTGCGGTAGAAGAATCGGCCGGTTGTCGGCTCGGGAATCCTGCCCCCACTGTGGTGGATCGCCACTACCTGCCAATGGTCGTCCAGCACTGGGGAGCCAGAGGAGCCGGGGAGTGTGGATGTCAGATATTGCATGACATCCCCTCCTTGATAAGTGATTCGGTTGTGCTGTATGGCGATCTGCTTGGGTAGTCCGGCTGGATGCTGCACGATGTTGACCCGGCTTCCCGTCTGTGGGGGTGTCTTCGACGCGCTCAGCCACCCCCACTTTCGTCCGGGCTCCCCCTCGATCGCGATGAGGGAGTAGTCCAGTTCGTCGGCCGGGCTCGTGCGCAGCAGTCCGGACTTGGCTGCCCGGTACTCGCTGACCGGTCGGGCGCGGCCTGCGGCGTCGTCCTCGAATCCGAAGCGGAAAACCGATCCGCGTACCTGCTCGTCATCGCCGATGACGTGATGGTTCGTCAGCAATATTCCGGGGGCTATGAGGAAGCCCGTGCCGGACCAGCTGCGGCGCCCCACCTTGGTCTCGACGTATGCGACGGCGGCTGCTGCACGCAGACCTTCGGCCAAGAAAGAGACGGGTCGCAGTGTGTTCTCGCCAATGATCTTCTCCTGGAACCGGGTGATGTCCCAGTCGATCAGATCCCTGTTCGGCTCGGGTTGAGCCGCGACCGGAACCATGAGGCTGTAGCGATCGAGAATGCCGGTGAGGAGCGCACGCTGTGTGACTCCCACGAGCAGCGTCATCTCGTTGACGATCCGCCCGAGCGCCTCGTGTTCCGGGGAGACTCGCCCGTACGCGAGGGCATGGGTCACCAGCCTGCTTGCCGCCACGTACGGCGATCCGCTCAGGTCGATGTGAGCGGCCAGTTGTGTCAGCCCCGCGTTCCGCACGAACTCGCCCCGATCGACCTCGCGGGCGAACTCCGGTAGTTCCTTCAGTACGGCGATGAGTGCCGACCTGTGCTCCGGCGACAACTCGACCATCTGGTAGTCCCCCTTCGGGCCGTTTGCACGACCCACCGACCAGTGTCCAAGTGGCTCAGTGTTCACGGTATCCGTGCCCGGCTGTCGCGCGCTGCCTCTTACGTCAAGGCCGTACCGGATACTTTCGTGGGCTGGCCCCAACTCGGATGCGGTGCCCATGCAGAGGCGCGATTGCAGCACGGGAAAGCGCAACTGGAGATCTGAACTAGCCTGCCGTCGACCGGAGGCGGGCATTCACACTGGCTCCGTGGCCGTACGTCCGACATCGATACGGCACAGTCCGGGCTGCAGGCTCAGCCCTACCGCTCGTGCACTCGCTCCTGATCCCACCAGAACCAGAACCAGGGCGGGACGAGAGTGCCCAACCTGACGTGCGTTTTGGTCCTGTTGGAGTGCGTGTCGGGGGTTGCGCGGGGCGGGGTCAGGCGACCCGTCCGCCGACTCCGGAACGTCCTTCGGGGGTGGCCGAGAGACCGACCGTCACCTGCTTGCGGACCTGTTCGCCGAGTACGCCGACGACTGCTTCGGTGATCGCGGAGATGAGCCGTGCCGGTGCGTCCGGAACGTCGGGGCGCCGATAGGCGGCCTCGCGCAGGCTCAGTGTGACGTTCGGGGCGGCCTGGTCGGTTGGCTTTCCGCCGAGACCGCGCCGGCCTCGGGGGATACCGATGAGGTCTACGGCGACCAGGTGCGTGAACCGTTCGCCGTAGACGGAGCCGACCGCGTCCGTGAGCCCGCGGATCAACCCCTCCTCGGCCTGCCCGTCGAGTGCCGCCTCGCTGATGTGCACGGTGAAGTGGGGCATGGTGGAATCTCCGTTCGGGCCCGGGCCTGGATGGAGGGCGGATCGGCGGCCGATGTCTTTGTTAGCAAAGCATCTTTGCCGTCAAAGATAAATGCCGAGGGGTGCGTGATGGCCGGATCCGAGCGACACGAGGCCGGGGCGGGTGACGTCGACGCCGTCGTGCGTGAACTGTTGTTGCTCATGCCGCGGATGGCGAGCCGGGTGAAGCGCGTTCCGCTGCCCGAGGGTCTGCAGTCGGAGTCGTTGGCGCCCCGCCATCTCTCCCTGCTGTCCTGCCTGTTGTTCGACGGGCCCATGACCGTCAGCGAACTGGCCGCGCGGCTCGGGGTGGCGCCCACCACGGTCAGCCTGATGGTCGGCGATCTGAGCGAGAAGGCCATCCTCGACCGGCGCGAGGACACGTCCGACCGGCGGCGCCGGATCGTGGCCATCGCGGCCGAACGGCACGACGCGATCGCCGCGTGGCTGGCGCCCGGCGCGGCGGCTTGGCGTCGAGTGCTCGGTCCGCTGAGTCCGGCGGAGCGGCGGCTCTTTGTGGACACCCTGCTCGCCTATGAGGTGGCGGTGGGGGAGGAGCGGGGGCGCTGAGGGGCGTGGACGCGTGGCACGGGGGTGCCCGGAGGTCTGTCGGCTGACCTCCGGGCGTCCCTTTCCGCGTGCTGTTCTCGTGCGGTGCGGGGTTGTCACACCCCGCCGTTGATGACCCCGGGCGACGGCTGCAGCGTCACCTTGGTCCAGGGGTTGGGGGTGTTCCCGGTGTTGCAGTTCAGCGTGGCGGGGTTGGTGCTGTTGACCTCGACACAGGTGGTCTCCCAGACCTGGCCCGTGGTCGTCATGACGTCGAACTTGATGGGCTCCCCCGCGTTGGCGCTGTGCCCGTTGATGGCGACCCCGCAGGGGGTGCCGGCCGCGCCGCCCGCCGGGTAGTTGGCGTGGGTACTGAGGTCGGTCCAGAGGAAGTTGCGGGGGTTGGTGCCCCGGAGGTCGTGGATACCCGCGTAGGTCTTTCCACCGGTCAGCGCGGCTCGCAGCTCGAAGTTGTTCGAGTCCTGCTGGGCGTCGATGTCGGAGCAGGGGCCGGCGGCACCCGTCGGTCCGACGGGTCCTTGGTCGCCCTTCGGCCCGGCAGGTCCTGCGGGTCCTGCGGGTCCAGCCGGTCCTGCGGGTCCGGTCGGCCCCCCGGCGGGGCCCGGGTCGCCCTTCGGTCCGGCAGGTCCGGCCGGGCCCGGGTCGCCCTTCGGGCCGGTGGGGCCGGTGGGTCCGGTCGGGCCCTTGCAGTGACCCTTGCCGCCGGCCTCGGTCGCCTCGGACTTGTGATGGTGGTGCGGCTTGCAGTCGCCGCCGCCGTTTCCGGCGGCCGCCCTGACCTGGTCGGGCATGCTCCGTGCGGCCGCGGTGGCCGGACCGGCCGCCCCGGCCGCCAGGGCCAGCGCGAGCGAGGCCACCATGCCGGCTTTCCTGAACCTGTTCCGGGCCAGCGGCCCGAGCGGCGATGTTCGGAACTCAGGACTCATCCACATGCTCCTTGCTCGACTTGCTCGACTTGCTCGACCGGTTCGGGTGATCTCCCGAATCCGAGTGCGAGCTTGACCTGAGCCGGGCGGGGAATCGGTGCGCCGGTTCGGAACGCGCCCATTTATCGTCGTATCGGACTAATCGATGGGTTCTGATGGGCATCTTTTACCTGCGATCACCCGTCCGGGCTCAGCCGCCGCTGTTCGGGGGCTCTCGGGCGCGGTCCTCCGCGTGGATGGGCGGTCGGGCAGCGGGTGCGTGTCACTGTGGCGCGCGTGTTTCCGACGGGACGTCAGCGTCCGGGACGGGTGAGGCCGTGAAGCAGCAGACCCTCTGCCTGTGCATGATCGTCAAGAACGAGTCGCTCGTGATCGAGCGCTGTCTGGAGGCCGTCCGCCCTCTCATCGACTACTGGGTGATCTCCGACACCGGCTCCACGGACGGCACGCAGGACCTGATCCGCAAGGTGCTGGACGGTGTTCCCGGCGAACTCCACGAGGAGCCCTGGGTCGACTTCGGGCACAACCGCACCCGGAACATCCAGCTCGCCCGCGGCAGGGCCGACTATCTCCTCACTCTCGACGCCGACCACGTCCTGCGGCAGGACGCCCCGCTGCCGCGGCTGACCGCGGGCTCGTACATGCTGCGCTACGACGGCCCCGGCACCCAGCACCGGTTCAAGCATCTGATGCGGGGCGACTGGCTGTGGCGCTACGAGGGGGTCACCCACGAGTACCCGTGCACCGACGAGCCCGACACCCAGGAGAACCTGAGCGCCCTCGTCGTCGAGGACCAGGCCGACGGCGGGTGCCGCAGTGACAAGTTCGAGCGGGACGCGCGCCTGCTGCGGCGCGAGCTGGACCGCGACCCCGACAATCCGCGCACCGTCTTCTATCTGGCCAACACCGAGCGGGACCTCGGGCACGTGGAGGAAGCGATCGCTCTCTACGAGCGTCGCGCCGGGATGGGCGGCTGGGGCGAGGAGGTCTACTGCTCGCTCCTGGAGGCCGGACTCCTCAGGGCGGAGCGGACCGACGACTGGCCGGGGGCGATGGACGCGTTCTCCCGTGCGTGGGACGGACGCCCTCAACGGCTTGAAGCCTGCTACGAGTTGGCGTCCCGCCTGCGTCTCGCGGGCCGCTACCGCACCGCGTACGCCCTGCTCGGTGACGTCGTCGGCAGACCGGAACCGGACGATCTGCTCTTCACCCAGCCCTGGGTGTACCGATGGGGGCTCCTCTTCGAGTTCTCGATCACCGCCTACTGGGTGGGCGAGTTCGCGGCCTCCGTCGAGGCGTGCGACAGGCTGCTGGCCCTGTCGGACCTGCCCGCCTCCGTCCGCCAACAGACCCTGGCCAACCGGGAGTTCTCCGCTCCGCACCTCGCCATGGTTCCCGTACGCAGGCCGAAGGTCTCCCGGGCGGGCAAGGCGGCCAGGGGGAGGAGGAAGTAGGCGCCCGCTACTTGTCGGCCCGGTAGAGCTTGATGTCCCTGTTCACGAACAGGTGGACGTAGCCGCACCGCCAGCAGATCAGACCGGTGGCGTTCTCGTCGGCCCAGCCCAGTTTCATGAACTCCATGCCGGTGCTGTTGAGCAGGACGCCCCGCTCGCGGAACAGATCCCCTTGGCAGATCTGGCAGTTGAGCCAGATGCCGTCGTCCAGCGCCACGCGTACCGGTTTCGCCATTGTGTGAACTCCCCCGTTCTTGGCATGTGTTGACGAGATTACGGGGTGGGTGTGAGCGGAGTCGCGGAAGCCGACTGCGGCGGATGGCTCGGGTGCAGGGACGCGGAGAGCGGGGTCAGCGTCGCGCACAACGCCGTGGGGAACGCGGGCTCCACGCGTTGCACCGCCTTGCAGCCCCCGGTCGGGCTAGCCGTGATCACCTTCCAGCCGGCTGGCTTCGCGCGGAAGAACCAGCGGTCGCCCAGCCGGGACGTGCACCCGGACGGGGTCGCGGTCGTGTCGCCGCAGACCGGGCCCGTACGCCAGGAGAAGTCGATGACCAGCCACTTGCCGTCGCAGTGTTCCGCGTCGCGGTAGCTGTGCTCGGGGGCGTCGGCCGCGATCATCGCCTGCTCGTAGGAGGAAACGGTGCAGCCGGTGGCCGGCGGGTGGCAGCCGAGTTCCCCGCACAGGCGCAGTGCGGGCAACTTGGCGCCGTCGGCGGTGAATTGGGTGGAGCTGTCGACGATCAGCTCCCGATTTCCCAGGGGTTCGGGCAGCCGGAGCCGCGTCGAGGCCGTACGTTCCCCGGTGCACCCGGAGCGCTTGTCCCCGTCCGGTGAGGAGAAGGTGATCTGGACCCACATGTACTTCTGCGAGGAGTCGCTGAGCGCGGCCTTGAACGCCCGCACACACGGGTGCTTGCCGTCGGGTACCTGGGCGGCGAGGGTCAATGTGCGCCCGTCGGTGGCGAGTTGGGCCGCGGTGACCCTGGAGGGCTGTGCCAGGGTCCAGGGCAGCGACGCGGTCGACGTCGCGCTGTTCGCGTCGTTCGTGTCACCGGCCACCCGCGTCCCGCATCCGCCGAGCAGCAGTAGGGCTACGGCGCAGAGTGCGGCGGCCATGGCCGCACCCCGAGTACCGCCTGGTCGTATTCGCACGAGCGCTCAATCCCCCCGGATCGCACGGACGTCGGCCCCGGCCCGTCGGGTGCGGGCGGGAGCCGCGTCACACAGGGGGACCAATATAGGGAGTCAGCGCACGGCGCCCCACTCCGCCACCGTCGTGACGTCCGCCTGCATCGGGAACACCTTCTCCGTGAGGACCCGGTGCACCTCGGGGTCGTTGTCGAGGCAGCCGTCGGACAGGACGGTGAGCGTGAAGTCCAGATCGGACGCCTGGCGGAGCGTCGACAGGACGACGCCGCTGGTGGCGATGCCCGTCAGGACCAGGTGGTCGATGTCGTTCGCCCGCAGCACCATGTCGAGGTCGCTGCCGGCGAACGCGCTGACGCGGCGCTTCGTGACGAGGATGTCGCCGGGTTCGGGGGCCACGTCCGGGTGGATCTCGTTGGCCTGGGCGGCAGCGGCCGGCATCTGGACGCCCGCGAGCCTGCCGAACATCTTGTTGCGGGGGCTGACCTCCGGGGCGCCGGGGCGGAATCCGACGGTCGCGTAGATCACGGGGACGCCGTCCGTGCGGGCCGTGTCGATCGCCTTGCGCAGGCGCGGCAGATAGGCCGGGTCGGGGTAGCGGTCGACGATGACGCGCTGGACGTCCATGACGAGGAGGGCTTGCTTGGACACCGTTGTCCTTTCGGACGGGAGGGCCGGGCGTGAGGGCCGGACGGGAGGGGGTGCACGTGAGGGGCACGGGCTAAGTCATCACGTGATTACTTGCTTAACGTAACCATGCCCTGTAGTCATGTCAACGAGTGATTACTTGACCTGTCCGAGGAGGCTGCCGGTGGAGACGAGTGAGGCCGACGGGCCCCGGCGCCGGGACGCGGCGGCGACCCGGCAGGCGCTCCTGGAGGCCGCGAGCAGCCGGTTCACCCGGCTCGGGTACGACCGCACGACACTGCGGGACGTGGCCGCCGACGTCGGGGTCAACCTGGCGCTCATCAAGCGGTACTTCGACTCGAAGGAAGGGCTGTTCAAGGCGGCCCTGGCGTCAACTCCCCGGTTCCTGGGCCGGGATGAGCACTTCCCGCAGGACCGGGAAGGTCTCGCCGAGGCGCTCAGTCACCAACTCTCCGCCGGTGCCTGGCCGGAGTTCGGCGAACACCCCGTGCTGATGCTGCTGCGCGGTTCCGGCGACGAGCGCGTGGACGCGCTGCGCCGCAAGGCCCTGGACGAGTTCGGCCGCCAGATCCTCGCGGCGTCCGGCGGGGAACCGGCGGGGGAGGACGACGACGAACGGCTGCTGCGGGCGCAGCTCCTGGTCGCGCTCGGCGTCGGCGTCGCCGTCGTACGGTCCGCCGTAGGCCTGCGGCCTCTGCGTGACGCGACCGCGGGTCAACTGGCCGCGCCCCTGCGGGAGATCGTCGACGCGCTGCTGACGCCCCCTGCCGACGACCGCTGAACTCCCGCACAATGCACGGGTGGACGACGTCACGATCCGCGCCGCCGAACCCGCCGAACCCGCCGAACCCGCCGAACTGGACGCCGTCGCGGGGCTGCGGAGATCGCCGGTTCGCATCGGTGCATGGTCGTAGTGCGGGACGGCATGGTCATCGGGATGGCCTGGCCGGCGGCTCGTGGAGGCGGTGCTGGGCCGTGGCCGGGAACTCGGCCTCGAACGCGTCACCGTCCACTCCTCGCCGTGGGCGACCTCTGCGTACGCCGGCCGGGGTCGAGGGGGAATGAGGAGGGTGCCGTACCGCATCCGTATGTGGTGTTGAGGCGTCCTGACTGATATGGACGTCCCTGTGAAGTTCGAGAAACCGGCCGCGCAGCCCGCGCCGCAGTCGCCCGAGGGGTGTCTCGCCGTCGCGATCCGTGTTCCCGTACGGATCGTCGTGCTCGTGCTGGTCGTGCCGGTGCGGGTGGTGTGGGACGCGCTGGTGGTCGGCGGGCGGTTCCTGTGGCGGACCGTGCTGCGACCGCTGGGGCGGGCGGTGTTCGTGTGGCCGTTGGTGGCGCTGTGGCGGTACGTCGTCGTACCCGGCGCCAAGGCGGTCGGATGGCTCGTGAACACGCTCGTCCTGGTGCCTCTGGTCTGGCTGTACCGGTATGTGCTGACCCCGGTCGGACACGCCCTCGGTTGGAGCGCTCGGCAGATCGGGAGCGGTCTGGCGTGGGTGTACGCGCGCGTGCTCACTCCCGTCGGGCACGCGTGCGCGTGGGTCGTCAACGGAATGGCTGCCGGCTTGGCCTGGCTCGGGCGGTATCTGCTCGTCGTACCCGCCGGGTGGCTGTACGCCTGGGTGCTCGCCCCGGTCGGACGCGCGATCGCCTGGTGCGGGCGTGGGCTGCTGTGGCTGGCGAGGGCTGTCGGTACCGGTGTCGGTGTCGTCCTGTACTGGACGGCCCGGATCCTGCTGGTGCTGCCCGCGATCGCGCTCTGGCGCTGGGTCCTGACACCGGTCGGGCGCGTCCTCGCCGTCGTAGGACGGGAAGTGTGGGACGCCCTCGGGCACGCCTGGCGGATCGCCGGGCACATCTCGCTCGCCGTGGGGCGCGCACTGGGGACCCTCTTCCGGTGGATCTTCGTGGCGCCGGTGAGCTGGGTGTACCGGACCGTCCTCACCCCGGTCGGACACGTCGTACGGGACCTGGTGCTGCGGCCCGCCGCCGAGGCCGCGCGCGGGGTGGGCCGGGTCACCCGGCAGGTGCTCACCGCCGCCCGCGAGTCCGCCCGGCAGGCGCGGGCCGACTTCCGGCGGATGGTTTTCGGCGAGCCCGGGCAGCCGCAGCCGGTGGAGCGACGGGAACCGATGGGCGACGAGACACGTACTCTTGGTAGAAGTACGACCGTTCTCACGAAGGACTAGGACACTGGGCAAGCGACAGCCCGAAGGCCCGCCGCCCGCACCCGCGGTGCAGCGCATCCGACTGCGCTACACCAAGCGCGGCCGCCTCCGGTTCACCAGCCACCGTGACTTCCAGCGCGCCTTCGAGCGTGCGCTGCGCCGCGCCGAGGTGCCGATGGCGTACTCGGCGGGGTTCACACCGCACCCGAAGGTGTCGTACGCCAATGCCGCACCCACCGGCACGGGCAGTGAGGCGGAATACCTGGAGATCGCGCTCACCGCCGAGCGCGACCCCGACAAACTGCGCGAGCTGCTCGACGAGTCGATGCCCATCGGGCTCGACATCGTCGACGCGGTCGAGGCCCGGACCTCCGGGCTCGCCGACCGGCTCACGGCTTCCGTGTGGGAGCTGCGGCTCGACGGGGT
Organism: Streptomyces sp. STR69; assembly: GCF_024519455.1. Classification (GTDB taxonomy): domain Bacteria; phylum Actinomycetota; class Actinomycetes; order Streptomycetales; family Streptomycetaceae; genus Streptomyces. Next base: position 320,404 of record NZ_JALJRY010000006.1, read on the forward strand.
GGCTCCCGAGGACGCCGAACGCGCGGTGGCCGCGTTCAACGCGGCCGAGAGCGTCGAGGTCCAGCGCATGGCCAAGAACGGCATGCGCACCTTCGACGCCCGTTCTGCCGTAGCGAGCCTCGAAGCCTCTTCTGAGACGATCGGTCCACAGGCTGATAGGCCTACCGACCAGGCCTGTGCGATACTGCGGCTGGTTGTTCGGCACGTGACGCCTGCCGTTCGACCCGACGACGTCCTGTCCGGTCTTCGCGCCGTGGCCGACCTGGCGCCGCCGGTCGCCGCAGCGGTGACCAGGCTGGCGCAGGGGCTGTTCGATGAAGAGACCGGCACGGTGACCGACCCGCTCGCGCCCGACCGCGAGGCAGCAGTGACCGGGAATCCCACGGTCGCCGAAGCTGCCGCCGCGAAGGCGCCGGCGTAGGGAAGTTCCGCGTAGGACGGACGTCGTAGCGCCGCCCTCGGACTCGGGAGCCACCTGGGTCGGGCAGCGCACCGACCACAAGACTTTCGCCAGGCCGTCCGCAACTGGGCGTACGGAACCGGCGAGACAGGACACAGAGAGCTCCCGTGCGGCGCCCGCGCCCCGGACGGCGGCACCGCGCAACGCGCGAGCCGCGGACGTCACCGGCATTCATGCCGGACCAGGCGCGGCGCCCGGGAGCCTGACGGGAGAAACGCCCGCATGCTCGAACCGACCGAACCCATCGAGGGTTCCGAACCGAACACCCCCAGCGACACGCTGCCGCCGCGCCGCAGGCGCCGCGCCGCGTCTCGCCCGGCGGGACCGCCGACCGCCCCCGAGGGCGCGGTCGAAAGCAGCGCTCCGGCCATACCGGCCGAGGTGAGCGACGAGAAGAACGAAACCGACGAGAGCGTCGTCGAGGTGACCCCCGAGGCGCCCGTCGTCGTCGAAGAGGCCGCGACTGCCGGTCGTACGCGTCGTCGTGCGACCCGCCGGGTGTCCGCGCCCGAGGCGAGTGCGGTGCCCGAGGCGGCCGAGATCGTGGTGCCGGCTGTTGCCGCTGCCGCACCTGAAGAGACCACCGTGGCGGAAGAGGTCGCGCCTGTCGTGTCCGGCGAGGACGCGGCTCCGCGCCGCACCCGCCGTCGTGCCACGCGCACGGTGACCGCGCCCGAGGCTGTTGCCCCCGAGGCCGCGGTGGAGCAGGCGGAGGAGCCTGTCGCTCCGGCCGTCGTAGAGGAAGCCGTGGCGGAAGCCCCGGTGGAAGAGGCGGCGCCCGCCCCTCGTGCGCGCCGTCGTGCGACCCGGCGCGCCTCCGCGCCCGCCGGTGCGCCCCAGGCGGCCGAGGCCGACGCGAACACCGAAGCGACCGCAGCGCCTGCTGCCGCCGTCGCAACCGAAGTGACTGAAGTGACCGAAGGTGCCGCGCCCGCTGCGTCCGACGAGGATGCCGCGCCGCGTAGGAGCCGTCGTCGCGCCACGCGCCGTGTGTCCGCGCCTGCCGGGACGCCCGTGGGCGAGGAGGCCCCTGTGAACGACGAGACCGCCGCGGACGCCGCGGAGACGAAGACCACTGCCGATGCTCCCGCCGAGGACTCCGGGCCGCGTCGTCGGCGCCGGGCCGTGCGGACCGCGGCCGGCGGGTTCTCCGCGCCCGCGCCCAAGAACGGCAATGCCGCCGAGGAGGACGAGGGGCCGCGTCGGCCCACGCGCCCCGCTGTGGCCGTGTTCCGGGCGCCCGTCTTCACCGAGCCGATGTTCCAGACGCCGGAGCGGGCCGCCGCCGCTGCCGCCGAGGCCGCGGACGACGATGACGAGGAAGAGATCGTCGTTGTCGAGCCCGTCGCCGTGGGGGTCGTCGAGGAGGAGACCGGGGGGCGCCGCAGGCGTCGTCGCCGCGGTGCCGCCTTCGAGGCCGAGCCCGTCGCTCCGGCCGTCGTGGAGGCCGTCGTGGTCGAGGAGGAGCCGGAAGAGGCCGAGGAGGCCGAGGACTCCGCCGACGGTGACGAGACCGAGGAGACCGGTTCGCGCCGCCGCCGTCGCCGTGGCGGCCGGCGTCGTCGCCGTGGCGAGTCCGCCACCGGTGAGGACGAGGCCGAGGACGGCGAGGAGTACGCCGCCGAGCAGGCCGCCGAAGACGCCGAGGACACCGCCGAGCAGGTCGAGGAGGACGCCGAGGAGGCGGACGAGGACCAGGGCGGTTCCGGATCGAGCAGCAGCCGTCGCCGGCGCCGTCGGCGTCGTCGTGCCGGTGACTCGGGCGGCGAGAGCGAGTCGGTCTCGTCGTCGGACGACCCCGAGCGCACCGTCGTCAAGGTCCGTGAGCCGCGCGCCAAGAAGGACGACCACCCGAGCGACGAGGTGCAGTCCATCAAGGGCTCGACGCGTCTCGAAGCCAAGAAGCAGCGCCGCCGTGAAGGCCGCGAGCAGGGTCGCCGGCGCGTCCCGATCATCACCGAGGCCGAGTTCCTGGCCCGGCGCGAGGCCGTCGAGCGTGTGATGGTCGTCCGGCAGAGCGGTGAGCGCACGCAGATCGGCGTCCTGGAGGACGGCGTGCTCGTCGAGCACTACGTCAACAAGGAGCAGTCGACCTCGTACGTCGGCAACGTCTACCTGGGCAAGGTCCAGAACGTGCTGCCCTCCATGGAGGCCGCGTTCATCGACATCGGCAAGGGGCGCAACGCCGTCCTGTACGCCGGTGAGGTCAACTTCGAGGCGCTCGGCATGGCCAACGGGCCGCGCCGCATCGAGTCCGCCCTGAAGTCGGGCCAGTCGGTCCTCGTGCAGGTCACCAAGGACCCGATCGGGCACAAGGGCGCGCGGCTGACCAGCCAGGTCTCCCTGCCGGGGCGTTACCTCGTGTACGTCCCCGAGGGCTCGATGACCGGCATCAGCCGCAAGCTGCCCGACACCGAGCGGGCCCGGCTGAAGACCATCCTCAAGAAGATCGTCCCGGAGGACGCGGGCGTCATCGTGCGCACCGCCGCCGAGGGCGCGAGCGAGGACGAGCTCAGCCGTGACGTCGAGCGGCTGCAGGCGCAGTGGGAGGACATCCAGAAGAAGGCGAAGGGCGGCGGCGGTTCGAACGCTCCGACGCTGCTGTACGGCGAGCCGGACATGACCGTCCGCGTCGTGCGCGACATCTTCAACGAGGACTTCACCAAGGTCATCGTCAGCGGTGACGAGGCGTGGGACACCATCCACGGCTACGTCTCGCACGTCGCCCCCGACCTCGCCGACCGGCTGTCCAAGTGGACGTCCGAGGTCGACGTCTTCGCGACGTACCGCATCGACGAGCAGCTGATGAAGGCGCTGGACCGCAAGGTCTGGCTGCCGAGCGGCGGTTCGCTGGTCATCGACAAGACCGAAGCGATGATCGTGATCGACGTCAACACCGGCAAGTTCACCGGTCAGGGCGGCAACCTCGAAGAGACCGTGACCAGGAACAACCTGGAGGCGGCCGAGGAGATCGTGCGCCAGCTGCGGCTGCGCGACCTGGGCGGCATCGTCGTCATCGACTTCATCGACATGGTCCTGGAGTCCAACCGGGACCTGGTGCTGCGGCGTCTGCTGGAGTGCCTGGGCCGCGACCGTACGAAGCACCAGGTCGCCGAGGTCACCTCGCTGGGCCTGGTCCAGATGACCCGCAAGCGCGTCGGACAGGGCCTCCTTGAGTCCTTCTCCGAGACCTGCGTGCACTGCAACGGCCGCGGTGTCATCGTGCACATGGAGCAGCCGACCTCGGTCGGTGGCGGCGGCAAGCGCAAGCGGCGCGGGCGTGGTGGCGACGGGAGCGGGCAGGACGTCCACGACGGTCACGACACGCACGAGCACGAGTCGGACGAGGTCGAGACCGAGGCGGAGGTGGCGGCCGAGGTCGCCATGCCGGTGCCGTTCGCGGAGACCGAGTTCAGGCCCGACGAGGACCTGTACAGCAGCGCCGCCGAGGCGGAGGCCGCGGCCACCCGTGGCGGGCGTTCGCGGCGCCGGACTAGCCGGCGGGCGTCGGCTCCGGCCGGTGCGCCGAGGGCGGAGTCGCGTGAGTCGCGGCAGCCGCGTGAGGTCCACGAGGTGCGTGAGGAGGCCGAGCCGGTCGCCGTGGAGGACCCGGTCGTCGAGGCGCCCGCGGTCGAGGAGACCCCGGCCCCCGTGGCCGAGGCTCCGGTTGTCGACGATGCCGCGCCCAAGGGGCGTACGCGCCGTCGTGCGACCCGTAAGGCGACCGCGCCCGCCGGGTCTCCGGCGGGGTCCGAGGAGGCCGCCGTGGTGACGGTCACCGAGACCACCGCGCCGGTCGTCGTCGAGGCATCCGCCCCGGCTCCGGCCGCTGTCGAGCAGCCCGAGGCGCCCGCCGAGAGCGCGGCTCCGGCCCGCCCGCGGCGTCGTGCCGTGCGCAAGGCCACCGCGCCCACCGCGTCCGAGGAGGCGGCCGTCACGGTCGTGCCGTCGGCCGTGGTGGAGGAGGCGCCGGTCGCCGAGTTCGCTGCCGAGGGCGAGGCTGACGCGCCGGTGAAGAAGACGGCCGCGCGCAAGGCCGCCAAGAAGGCCCCGGCGAAGAAGGCGGTCGCCAAGAAGGCGGCGGCCACCAAGACCGCGGCCAAGAAGACGGCCGCCAAGAAGACGACGGCCAAGAAGGCCGCCAAGACCACGTCGAAGAAGACCGCGGCGGCGGAGCAGACGAGCCCGTCCTCCGTCACCGCCTCCACCGACGAGGCCTGAACCCCGGGTGGGTGCGGCCGGTCCGTGTGACCGGCCGCACTCCCCACGGGCCCGGTTTGACCCGTTCGGCTGCGGCCCCGTAACCTTGACTGTCGGCGTGTCCACTGGTGACACGCCACATCCCCGTAAACCTCTTCCTCCCGGGTGTGTTCCACCGGGAGAGGCCGTCTGCTCTGCAGGGCGGCTGGACTGCGGGGGTGCCGTTCCCGAGCGAGAGAGTGAGATCCGCGTGTACGCCATCGTGCGCAGCGGTGGTCGCCAGCACAAGGTTGCTGTCGGCGACATCGTTGAGGTTGACAAGATTTCCACTGCCAAGGTTGGCGACACGGTCGAGCTCTCGACCCTGCTCGTTGTCGACGGCGACGCTGTGACCAGCGACCCGTGGGTGCTGGCCGGCATCAAGGTCCAGGCCGAGGTCGTGGACCACCACAAGGGCGTCAAGATCGACATCCTTCGCTACAAGAACAAGACCGGTTACCGCCGTCGTCAGGGCCACCGCCAGCAGTACACGGCGATCAAGGTCACTGAGATCCCCGCGGCTGCGAAGTAAGGGACTGAGGAGAGATGGCACACAAGAAGGGCGCATCGTCCACCCGGAACGGTCGCGACTCCAATGCCCAGCGGCTCGGCGTGAAGCGCTTCGGCGGTCAGGTCGTCAACGCGGGTGAGATCCTGGTCCGCCAGCGCGGCACCCACTTCCACCCCGGTTCGGGCGTCGGCCGTGGCGGCGACGACACGCTGTTCGCGCTGAACGCCGGTGCGGTGGAGTTCGGTACCCACCGTGGCCGCAAGGTCGTGAACATCGTTCCGGTCGCCTGACATATCAGGTAACCGATTCAGGCAACTGATTCGGGCAACTGATCGGAAGCTTTCGCGAGGCGGACCTCACTTCCCTTCCGGGAAGCGGGTCCGCCTTTCGCGTGTTGACCTGGAAACACCCGTACGTAACTGGAGGCACATCCCATGACCACCTTCGTGGACCGCGTCGAGCTGCATGTCGCCGCGGGTAACGGAGGCCACGGCTGTGCCTCCGTCCACCGTGAGAAGTTCAAGCCGCTCGGCGGCCCGGACGGCGGCAACGGCGGAAGGGGCGGTGACGTCATCCTCATCGTCGACCAGTCCGTGACCACGTTGCTCGACTACCACCACTCCCCGCACCGCAAGGCCACCAACGGCAAGCCCGGCGAGGGCGGCAACCGCTCCGGCAAGGACGGCCAGGACCTGGTCCTGCCCGTGCCGGACGGCACGGTCGTGCTCGACGGCGAGGGCAATGTGCTCGCCGACCTGGTCGGCCACGGCACCTCGTACATCGCCGCGCAGGGCGGCCGGGGCGGCCTCGGCAACGCGGCGCTGGCCTCGGCCCGCCGCAAGGCCCCCGGCTTCGCGCTGCTCGGTGTTCCCGGTGACCTCCAGGACATCGTCCTGGAGCTGAAGACGGTCGCCGACGTGGCACTCGTGGGCTACCCGAGCGCCGGCAAGTCCTCGCTGATCTCCGTGCTGAGCGCGGCCAAGCCGAAGATCGCCGACTACCCCTTCACGACCCTGGTCCCGAACCTGGGCGTGGTGACGGCCGGCGAGACGGTCTACACGATCGCCGACGTCCCCGGTCTCATCCCCGGCGCCAGCCAGGGCAAGGGCCTGGGCCTTGAGTTCCTGCGCCATGTCGAGCGGTGCAGCGTCCTCGTGCACGTCCTGGACACCGCGACGCTGGAGTCCGAGCGCGACCCGGTCTCCGACCTCGACATGATCGAGGAGGAGCTGAAGCAGTACGGCGGGCTCGGCAACCGGCCCCGCATGGTCGTCCTGAACAAGATCGACGTACCGGACGGCAAGGACCTGGCCGAGATGGTGCGCCCCGACCTGGAGGCGCGCGGCTACCGCGTCTTCGAGGTGTCGGCGGTCGCCCACACGGGACTGCGTGAACTGTCCTTCGCCATCGCGGAGTTCGTCGCCGAGTCGCGGGCCGCGAAGCCGAAGGAGGAGGCGACCCGGATCGTCATCCGCCCGAAGGCGGTCGACGACAGCGGCTTCACCGTCGTACAGGAGGAGGACGGTCTCTTCCGCGTGCGCGGCGAGAAGCCCGAACGCTGGGTGCGGCAGACCGACTTCAACAACGACGAGGCCGTCGGCTATCTCGCCGACCGGCTCAACCGCCTCGGTGTGGAGGCCTCGTTGATGAAGGTGGGGGCCCGCTCCGGCGACGGCGTCGCGATCGGTCCCGAGGACAACGCGGTCGTCTTCGACTGGGAGCCGACCGTCATGGCCGGCGCGGAGATGCTGGGCCGGCGTGGCGAGGACCACCGGCTCGACGAGCCGCGGCCCGCGACGCAGCGTCGTCGGGACAAGCAGGCCGAACGGGACGAGGCGACGCAGGAGTTCGAGGAGTTCAAGCCCTTCTGAGCGGCTGCCGCGCGCGGTGACCGTCCGTCCGGGGTGAAGATCGTTCGCCCGGCGTAACCGATACTGGCTGAGACCCGTTGCTCTCCGAGCAACGGGTCTCTTGCTGTGTGCCGATTTGTCATGGACGCGATACTTACTGTTCAACAGGCGGGACTCCGCGCACTGTGAGGCTTCCAAGTGACCCAAGAGGCCAACGTCGCAAGGGAGTTCACGATGACCGGAGCCGTATCACCCGATCGACGACGTTTTCTCGCGGCCGGCGCGGCGGTGCTCGGGGCCGCCGCCTCCGCCCAGTTGTGGCTGCCGACCTCCGCCCGGGCAGCCGAAACCCCGCTGCCCGACGGTGTGTTCAGCCTCGGCATCTCGTCCGGCGACCCGCTGCCCGACGGCATCGTGCTGTGGACGCGCCTCGCCCCGGACCCGCTGAACGGGGGCGGTATGCCCGATCAAGTGGTCCCCGTGGAGTGGGAGATCGCGGAGGACGCCCGTTTCAGAAAGAGCGTGCGCCGCGGAGTCGCGCCCGCGCGGCCCGAGTACGGGCACAGCGTTCACGTGGATGTACGGGGACTGCGCCCGGGCCGCGACTACTGGTACCGCTTCCGCACCGGCGGGCAGATCTCCGCCACCGGCCGCACCCGCACCGCGCCGCACGCGAACAGCTCCGGCGGCCGGCTGCGCGTCGCGCTCGCCTCCTGCCAGAACTGGCAGAACGGCTACTTCACGCCGTACGCCGACATGCTGTCCCAGGACCCCGACTTCGTGCTCTTCGTCGGCGACTACATCTACGAGTCGGCGCCGTCGAACGCGGGGCCGCGCCGGCACGAGGGGACCGGGGAGCCGTACAGCCTGGTGCAGTACCGCAACCGGTACGCGCAGTACCGCAGCGACCCGGACCTGCTGGCGATGCACGCCAACACCCCCTGGGTGGTGACCTTCGACGACCACGAGGTGGACAACGACTGGGCGGGGGAGGTCCCGCAGGACCCCGACAGGCAGTCGCACGACGCGTTCGTGGCGCGGCTGACGGCGGCCTTCCAGGCGTACTACGAGCACATGCCGGTGCGTGCGAGCGCGGTGCCGAACGGGCCGCACATCCAGATGTACCGGCGCCTGGAGTTCGGCCGTCTGATGCGGCTCAACGTCCTGGACACCCGGCAGTTCCGCAGCGACCAGGCGACCACGCAGGCCGGCGCCGAGGACCCGGCGATGACCATGATGGGCGCCGAGCAGAAGGCGTGGCTGCTGAAGGGGCTGCGCCACTCGCCCGCCCGCTGGAACGTCATCGCCTCGCAGATCATGATGGCCGAGACGGACACCCTGCTCGGCGCGGGCAAGCAGTGGTTCTACGACGCCTGGGACGGCTACCAGGCCGAACGCAACGCCCTGCTGGAGGACTTCAAGAGCGTCCGCAACCCCGTGGTGCTCAGCGGCGACCGGCACCTGACGATGATCAGCGACCTCAAGGAGGACTTCGCCGATCCGGACTCCGCCGTCGTCGGCGCCGAGTTCGTCGGGACGTCCATCTCCAGCAACGGCGACCAGGACCAGGCCGCCTTCCACGCCCAGTGGGACCCGCTGATGGCGGACAACCCGCACTGGAAGGTGATCGACGCGCATCGCGGCTACCACCTGTTCGACATCCGCAAGGACGGCATCGACGCGAAGGTGAGGGTCGTGGACACCGTCGTGAAACCCATGGCCGTGCCCAGTACTTACGCCGCACTCCGGGTGGAGTCGGGCGATCCCGGCGTCCGGGTGGTCTGAGTTTCGTGAACCCTGTGTGACCGGAGCCTGGGACTCATCCGTGTCCCAGGCTCCTCTCAGGGCAAACTCAGGAACAACTCTTACCTTCCATTAACCATGGAGACGGACTGTATTAAGGAAGCGCTGCCCTCCGGGACCCGGCTGCTGCACATCGGCCCGCACAAGACCGGGACCACCGCCATCCAGGGCGCGCTGTTCGCCGCGAAGGACGCGATGCCCGAGCACGGCGTCGACTTCCCCGCGCACAGCAGACACCCGATGGAAGCGGCCCTCGCCGCCTGCGCCCGGCCCGCGATGATGGGCGACGTCGTGCCCACCGACAAGCACTGGACACGCCTCCTCGACGCCGTGCGCGCCACCGGCGACCGCACCTCGGTGATCAGCAGCGAGTTCTTCGCCGACGCCGAGGACGACGAGACGATCGCCCGGATCGTGGAACAACTCGGCGGCGAGCGCGTGCACATCCTGATCACTCTGCGTCCGCTGGTGAAGATCATGCCCTCGCAGTGGCAGCAGTACGTGCAGAACGGCCTGCGCATGGGCTACGACAACTGGCTGGAGCACATGCTCCGCAAGGCGCCCTACGAGCAGCCCAACCCCAGTTTCTGGCGCCGGCACCGGCACGACCGGCTGGTGGAGCGGTGGACCCGGGCCGTGGGCCCCGAGCGCGTCACGGTCGTCGTGGTCGACGACGGCGACCGGGACGGGCTGCTGCGCACCTTCGAGGCGCTGCTCGGACTGCCCGCGAATCTGCTGCGGCCGGTCCCGGACGCGGCCAACCGCTCTCTTACCCTCGCCGAGACCGAAATGCTGCGAAAGCTCAATGTGGAATTCCGCGGCAATGGGCTCCCCGACGAGCTGTATTCCAAGCTCGTGCGCAACGGCGCCGTCATGCATATGAAGAATTCGTGCAGCCCGACCCCGCAGGACGTGAAGATCACGACACCTCGGTGGGCCGTCGAGGCGGCGGGCACGATCGGCGCCGAGATGGCCGGCACCATCGCCGCCACGGGCGTACGGATCGTCGGCGACACCGCGCTCCTGTCGGCCGTGGCGGAGACTGCGGAGAAGGCGCCCGCGACGGCGCGGATCGCGCCGGAGGTGGCCGCGCAGGCGCTGTACGGGGCGCTCGCAGCGGTGGCCGCCGCACCGGTCGGGCACACCGCGCCGGCGAAGGCGCGGACCGTTCACCAGACGTCGTCGAAGGAACTCGTACGAGTTCTCGGTCACCGTTGTATGAAGAAGCTCCGGCGCCGCTGAGAGGTGTCGTCGCCCGGTCGCCAGCAGTGCAAGATGAATGACAGGTGTCGCTCACATATGCGGCGGAGGTCACTCGCCTTGCACTGCGGTTACCGTGAGTGGGACCATTTGCCAGTTCCCCCGTTGTCCCGAGGTAGGTCAAGGTCGCCTGTGTCGCACATAGCCAAGCCCCGCACCACCGCAGTGATCCTGGCCGGCGGTACCGGCCAGCGCGTGGGTCTCTCGATCCCCAAGCAGCTGCTGAAGATCGCCGGCAAGGCAGTCATCGAGCACACCCTGACCACTTTCGAGAACGCCGAGTCGATCGACGACATCATCGTTCTGATGGCGCCGGGCTATGTCCCCGACGTCGAGAAGATCGTCGCCAAGGCCGGTTTCAAGAAGGTCACCCGGATCATCGAGGGCGGCTCCACGCGCAACGAGACCACCGAGCGCGCCATCGCCGCCCTCGGCGAGGGCCTGGCCGAGGGCGAGGACGCCAACGTCCTCTTCCACGACGCCGTGCGTCCCCTGCTCTCGCAGCGCGTGATCGACGACTGTGTGATCGCCCTGGAGCGCTTCCAGGCCGTCGACGTGGCCATTCCCTCCGCGGACACCATCATCGTGACCCGCACGCACGGCGACGACGGCGAGTTCATCACCGAGATCCCCGACCGCTCCCGGCTGCGCCGCGGCCAGACGCCCCAGGCGTTCAAGCTGTCCACGATCCGCCGCGCCTACGAGGTCGCCGCCGGGGACCCCAACTTCCAGGCCACGGACGACTGTTCGGTCGTACTCAGGTACCTGCCGGACGTGCCGATCCACGTCGTCGCGGGCGACGAGTACAACATGAAGGTCACCCAGCCCGTCGACGTCTTCATCGCCGACAAGCTCTTCCAGCTCGCCTCCACGGCCGCCCCCGAGCAGGTCGACGAGGCCGCCTACCGCGAGCTGCTCACCGGCAAGACGCTGGTCGTCTTCGGCGGCTCCTACGGCATCGGCAAGGACATCGCCGAGCTCGCCGAGGGCTACGGCGCCACGGTCTACGCGCTCGGCCGCTCCACCACCGGCACGCACGTCGAGAACCCGGAGGAGGTCGACGACGCGCTGTCCAAGGCCTACGCCGAGACCGGGCGCATCGACCACGTCATCAACACCGCGGGCGTGCTGCGCATCGGCAAGCTGGCCGAGACGGACAACGCGACCATCGAGGAAGCGCTGAAGGTCAACTACCTGGCGCCCGTGCAGATCGCCCGTTCCGCGTACAAGTACCTCGCCGAGACCAAGGGCCAGCTGCTGCTCTACACCTCCAGCAGCTACACCCGGGGCCGCGCCGAGTACAGCCTGTACTCCTCGACCAAGGCCGCGATGGTGAACCTCACGCAGGCCCTGTCCGACGAGTGGGCCGGCGACGGCATCCGCGTCAACTGCATCAACCCGGAGCGCACCGCGACTCCGATGCGCACCAAGGCCTTCGGCCAGGAGCCCTCGGGCACGCTGCTCTCCTCCGAGGCCGTGGCCCGCACCTCCCTCGACGTGCTGCTGTCCGAGCTCACCGGCCACGTCATCGACGTCCGCCAGCAGGACCCGACGGCCGGTGCGGCCAAGGCCTCCGGCTTCGAGGCCGCCCTCGCCTCGGTGCTGGACGTCCAGGACGGCGTTTAATTAAGCCTGCCTCTGAGATCCCGGTAAATTACTCAAAACCCCTAAGAGCAGGTTTATCAGTGATTTCCACCGCCATCCGTGTTGCCCGGGTGGGCAGCGCGGCCGAGCTCGCCGCGGCCGTCCTCATGATGCTGGGATTCCCCGCCCTCATGCTGGCCGCACTCGTCCCGAGCGTCCCCGCCTTCGCCGCGGCGGCCGTCGTGACGTACGTCGCCGACCACTATCTGCACCGGCAGGCCAGCTACCTGGTCAACCGCCTCAGCAAGGTCCGAGCGGGTCTGTCCATCCGCTTCCTGATCCGCCAGCTCCTGCTGATCCTGCTGCTGGCCCGCATGGACCTCTCGGACCACCTGATCTTCTACGGCGCGATCGCCTGCTTCATCGCCTTCTACGGCCTCCAGGCCCCGCACGGCGCCGTCGTCACGCTGATCCGCAACCGTCGCCGGATGCCGGTCGCCACCCGCAACGTCGACCTCGGCTCACGCATCAACATCCCGGACGCCCCGCCGTTCGGCCTGCTGGAGCGCTCCGCCGAGAAGATGCTCCACCTCGACCTGTTCGCCGTCGTGGGCCTGCTGATCTCCGCACAGCTGGACTCGGCCGTCGCCGCCTTCATCGGCATCGGCGTCACCCTGTTCCTGGGCACCCTCTATGTCGTCGCGCTCCTGCCGTACATACGGGGTACGAAGATCCCGCCGACCGCCGAGGTCATCCTCGAAGCCGTCGACGACTGGCTGCACGAGTACAAGCCGCAGACGGTGCTCTGCTTCTCCGGCTCCAAGGACTCGGCCTACCAGGTCAACATGTGGCTGGAGACCATGGAGCAGCTGGAGTCCCGGCCCCTGGTCCTGCTCCGCGAGCGCGTCATACTGCAGAACCTCGCCCCCACCAAGGTCCCCGTCATCTGCGTCCCCGGCGGCGTGCACCTGATGAACATGGACCTGTCGAGCGTGCGCGTCGCCCTCTACGCGGCCAACGTCGGCAAGAACATCCACCTGCTGCGCGTCCCCACCATGAAGCACGTCTTCATCGGCCACGGCGACAGCGACAAGCTGGCCAGCGTCAACCCGTTCAGCAAGGTCTACGACGAGGTGTGGACCGCCGGCCGCGCGGGCCGCGACCGCTACGCCATCGCCGACGTCGGGGTCCGCGACGACGACATCGTCGAGGTCGGCCGCCCGCAGCTCGCCCCCATCCAGAGCTGGCAGGGCGTGCCCGAGGGCCGTATCCCGACCGTGCTCTACGCGCCCACCTGGGAGGGCTGGGACAACGACCCCGGCAACACCTCCCTTCTCCTGGCCGGCGAGAACATCGTGAAGAAGCTGCTCAAGGCCGACCCGCCGGTCCGCGTCCTGTACAAGCCGCACCCCTTCACCGGCACCGTCAGCTCCGCGGCCGGCTCCGCGCACCGCAAGGTCACCGCCCTGGTGGAGAAGGCCGCCGCCCAGCGCGCGACCGACCCGCGCTTCACGGCCGACGCCGCCGCCCAGAGCAAGGCCAAGGCCGACCTCGCGCGCATCGAGGCCCGGATCACCGAACTGACCGGCGGCGCCGCCGACAAGGGCGACGAGGCCGAGCTCACCCGCGACGGCGTGGTCGACCTGGCCAAGTACGAGGAGATCGCCCGGCTGCGCGCCGAGTGGAACGACGCGTACTGGAAGTCCTTCGGCACCTTCGAGCACCGGGTCATCTCCGGCGCCGAACCGCGCCTGTACGACTGCTTCAACGTGTCCGACGCGATGGTCTCCGACATCTCCAGCGTGGTCTCCGACTTCATCGCGAGCGGCAAGCCGTACGCGGTCACGGACTCCGCGAAGTTGGGCGTCGAGGAGTTCAAGCGGCAGAACACCGCGGTGCGCGCCGCCGTGATCCTGTCCAACAAGGCCGCCGAACTGGGCGAGTTGCTCGCGGCGGTCCGCGCCCCGGACGCCGACCCGCTGGCCGAGGACCGCAAGGAACTCAAGGAGTACCTGCTCGGCCCGGACGAGCCCACGTCCATCGAGCAGTTCAACACCGCGGTCCGGGACCTGTCGCTCAAGTCCGAGGCCCGCAACGTCGGCCAGGAACGGTCGGCCGCGACGGAGGCCGAACTGACGAGCTGACCTGCGCGAGTCAGAATTTGGTCAAGAAGAGCCCGGTTCTTGGGGAGTGATCCTCGAAAACTGGGCTCTTTTGCGTATCCCCAGCTGACGGAAGACAACCGATCGGCCCGGTCGGCCGTCTTGTAGATGGCCATCCGGCCGATACGGGGGAAACACTCCATGGACAAAGGGGAGCGCATGACCGTGACGCAGCCTGATGTGACCGTGGTCATCGGGGCGTACGAGGCGATGCCGTACCTCGTCGAGTGCCTGCGCTCGGTCGAGGCACAGACCCTGGACCCGGCCCGTATCGAGGTCGTCGCCGTCGACGACGGCTCGACGGACGGCACGGGGGAGTACCTGGAGGAGTTCGCGGCCCGCGCCGCGAACCACGTCACGGTGATCCGCCAGGAGAACTCCGGCGGCCCCAGCTCCCCGCGCAACGTCGGCCTCGGCAAGGCGGCCGGGCGTTACGTCTTCTTCCTCGACGCCGACGACCGGCTCGCCCCCGAGGCCCTCGAACGCATGATCGCGATGGCCGACCGCAACGGCACCGACGTGGTGCTCGGCAAGGTCGAGGGCATCAACCGGGTCCCGCCCAAGGCCGCGTGGGTCGAGACGCTGGAGCGCACCGACGTCTTCCACTCCAACATCAAGTTCACGCTGAGCGCCCAGAAACTGTTCCGGCGGGCCCTGCTGGAGCGGCACAGCATGCGGTTCGACGAGTCGCTGTTCACCGGCGAGGACGCGCTGTTCACGATGGAGGCGTATCTCCGGGCGGACGGTGTCTCCGTGATCGCCGACCACACCTGCTACTACCTGGTCGGCCGCGACGACGGCAAACACGTGACGAAGAGCGGGAGTTACACCCTTCGCTTCGACTCGGCGCGCGCGTTGATGAACCTCATCGCCGAGATGGTCCCCGCGGGCGTCGAGCGCGACAAGCTGATGCTCCGCCCCTTCCTGGTCACCCTGCTCCCGCAGTTCGGACCCAAGTACGCGGGGGACAGCGAGCAGGTACGGCGCCACAAGTTCGAGTTGGCCAAGCCGCTGATGACCGCGCACTGGTCGGACGAGGTGGCCGTCCGCCTCAAGGTCGACGAACGGCTGCGCCTGCAGCTGGTCGCGCAGGAACGCCCCGAACTCCTGCTGGACGTGGTCGAGTTCATCAAGTCGAAGAAACGCCCCGAGGCGGTGGTGGAGAAGCGCGGGCGTCGGGTGTACCTGGCGTATCCGCACTTCCGATCGGGTGAGGCGGGGCTGCCGGACTCGGTCTACCTTGCGGAGCCGCGGGAGGCGCGTGCGGTGGAGGGGTATCGGGAGGGGGGAGCGGGTGTGTTCTTGCGTCGGGTGGCGCGGAGAGTACGTCGGGTGCGGGCCGGTAGGGGCTGGCCGCGCAGTTCCCCGCGCCCCTGAAGGCGGGACCGGCTGAGGTGCTTTTAAGGGGCGCGGGGAACTGCGCGGCCAGCCACGACGCACCCGCACTGTGAACTCAACCCATCTGTCCGCGACCTGGACCAACGTGCACACCCCCACCCGGTTCGCGTAAATTGCCGCGGGTCACCCGAACTACCCGAGGGGATTCCGCCCGTGGCAGCCGCAAGGCAGGCCGTGACCGAGGCCCGCAGGATCGTCGTCAAGGTGGGTTCCTCCTCACTGACCAGCGCGGCCGGCGGCCTGGACGCCGACCGGGTCGACGCCCTCGTCGACGTCCTCGCCAAGAGCCGCAGCGGAGGCGAGAGAGAGGTCGTCCTCGTCTCCTCCGGCGCCATCGCCGCAGGACTCGCCCCGCTCGGACTGCGCCGCCGCCCCAAGGACCTGGCCCGCCAGCAGGCCGCCGCCAGCGTCGGCCAGGGCCTCCTCGTGGCCCGCTACACCGCCTCCTTCGCCCGCTACGGCATCCGCGTCGGACAGGTCCTGCTCACCTCCGACGACATGAGCCGCCGCTCCCACCACCGCAACGCCTCCCGCACCCTCGACAAGCTCCTCGCCATGGGTGCCCTCCCGATCGTCAACGAGAACGACACCGTCGCCACGGACGAGATCCGCTTCGGCGACAACGACCGGCTCGCCGCCCTCGTCGCCCACCTCGTCCACGCCGACCTGCTGGTCCTCCTCTCCGACATCGACGGCGTCTACGACGGCGACCCCAGCAGGCCCGGCACCTCGCGGATAGCGGAAGTACGGGGACCGCAGGACCTCGCGCACGTCGAGATCGGCAGCACGGGCAAGGCCGGCGTCGGCACCGGCGGCATGGTCACCAAGGTCGAGGCGGCCCGTATCGCCGCCGCCGCCGGCATCCCCGTCGTACTGACCAGCACGGTCCACGCGACCGACGCGCTGAGCGGAGGCGACACCGGGACGTACTTCCACGCCACCGGAAAGCGTTCCGCGGACCGGCTGCTGTGGCTGCAGCACGCGTCCACGCCCCAGGGCTCGTTGACGCTCGACGACGGTGCGGTGCGCGCGGTCGTGCAGCGCCGGATGTCGCTGCTGCCGGCCGGAATCGCCGCCGTCGAGGGCGAGTTCAGCGCGGGCGACCCCGTCGAACTCCGGGACAGTGCCGGGCACGCGGTCGCGCGGGGGCTCGTCAACTTCGACGCGAAGGAGATCCCCCAGCTGATCGGCCGCTCCACCAGGGAACTGGCGCGGGAGCTGGGGCCGTCGTACGAGAGGGAAGTCGTACACAGGGACGACCTGGTGATCCTGCACCCGTAAAACAACCGAAACGTCCGCCTCCCTCGGTGGACGTTCCGCAAAAGTGCCACACGGACGCCCTGCGCCTGCTCAACTTTGCTCAGGGACACATCCGCGCGAGCACAGCAGCTCGACCATTGCGTAAGGAGGCCGTCGTGAGACGAGTGCGCCCTGGGGCGGCGGCGTCCCGCGGTGGTGCCACCTCCCGCGCGCCCGGCGAGGAGCGCACGCTGACGAGCGTCGCGGCCGGCGCCCGGTACGAGGGCGAGGAACCCAAGGACCTTCCCCGGCTGTGGCATGTCACCCTCAGCGTCTCCGGCGGCGAGGCCCCGCTGAAGGAGGTCCGGCGCGGCCTGGAACAGCTCGCCCACGACCACCCCTTTCTGCTGACCAGCCGCTACGCCAACGACCACGCGGAGATCCGCTACTGGGAAGAGGCCCGCGACCTGCACGACGCCGCCGCCGTCGCGCTGCGCCTGTGGGGCGAGCACCGTCAGACCGCCAAACTGCCGCCGTGGGAGATCGTCGGCCTGGAGGTCATCGACCGCGAGACCTACCACCAGCGCATCTCCGAGGGCTACGGCCCACTGCCCGCGACCCCGGTCGGCGTACACCCCTTTTGAGCCGTCTTCGGGCTCTTCCGCGCTTGTCTCGCGGTTTGGTACAGCCGGTGGACGCCTCCGCCCGGCGCACTACCCTTCCCTCATGACCACGCTCTCGCCGTACGACTCCATGTCCCCGGTCACCCGGGCCGCCTACCGCGCCAAGTCCGCCGCCGCCGACCTCGCGCCGCTGCCCCGGGCCGAGAAGGACGACGCGCTGCTCGCCATCGCGGACGCGCTGGAAGTCCGTACGAGCGAAATCGTCGAGGCCAACGCCAAGGACATCGCCAAGGCCCGCGCGGCCGGCACCAGCGAGACGGTCATCGACCGGCTGACCCTCACCCCCGAGCGCGTCCGGGCCATCGCCTCCGACGTACGGGACGTCGTCGCGCTCCCCGACCCGGTCGGCGAGGTCGTCCGCGGCTCGACCCTCCCCAACGGCATCGACCTGCGCCAGGTCCGCGTCCCCCTCGGTGTCGTCGGCATCATCTACGAGGCCCGCCCGAACGTGACCGTGGACGCCGCCGCCCTCTGCCTCAAGTCCGGCAACGCGGTCCTGCTGCGCGGCTCCGCCTCCGCCTACGAGTCCAACACCGCCCTCGTGCGCGTCCTGCGCGACGCCGTCGGCGGCGCCGGACTGCCCGCCGACGCCGTGCAGCTGGTGCCCGGCGAGAGCCGCGAGAGCGTCCGCGAACTGATGCGAGCCCGCGGCCTGGTCGACGTACTCATCCCGCGCGGCGGCGCCTCCCTGATCCAGACCGTCGTCTCCGAGTCCACGGTCCCCGTCATCGAGACCGGCGTCGGCAACTGCCACGTCTACGTCGACGCCCACGCCGACCTCGACATGGCCATCGACATCCTGATCAACTCCAAGGCCCAGCGGCCCAGCGTCTGCAACGCCGCCGAGACCCTCCTCGTCCACCAGGACATCGCCCCCGAGTTCCTGCCCCGCGCCCTGGACGCCCTCGCCGAGGCCGGCGTCACCGTGCACGCCGACGAACGTGTCCTGGCCTACGCCAAGGAGTCCACGGCCACCGTCGTCGAGGCCACCCCCGAGGACTGGGACACCGAGTACCTCTCCTACGACATCGCCGCCGCCGTCGTCGACTCGCTCGACAAGGCCGTCCAGCACATCCGGCTGTGGAGCTCCGGCCACACCGAGGCGATCGTCACCTCCTCCCAGCAGGCCGCCCGCCGCTTCACCCAGCTGGTCGACTCCACCACCGTCGCCGTGAACGCCTCCACACGCTTCACGGACGGCGGCCAGTTCGGCTTCGGCGCGGAGATCGGCATCTCCACCCAGAAGCTGCACGCACGGGGCCCGATGGGCCTGCCGGAACTGACGAGCACCAAGTACATCGTCACCGGCGACGGGCACATCCGCCGCTGAGCCAAGGACTGTTGGCATATGCGCCGGGCATAGGGCCTCGTGGAGGGAGAGACATCTCACCCTGCGGATGAATTTCCCTACCGCCTGCCCAAATTGACCCCCCAGGTCTACTCTGGAGAGGTGCCGGAGGACGTGGGGGGCACGCCGTTCCCTGACGGCTGGGAGCCCGACGACGACCACGACCGCGGAATGTCGGACGAAGAATTCGACTCCGTGGTCTTCGACGAGGCCTTCGTACGGGCGGCCGTAGTACACGAGCCGACCGCCGTCGAGCGCCTCCTTGCCGCCGCGCAGGCGAGAGCCGAGGCCTCCGAGGCCGAAGCGCGCCGCGCTCAGCGAGGCAGAGGCACACGTGGCGACGACGACCTCTTCGAGGACGCCTACGGACGCCAATTCGGCCATGATCCGGAACTCGACGACCTGGACGACACCGACCTCGTCGAGGGCCGCTACGGCGCCCCGGGAACCTACGGCAAACAGGTCCGCTGGCACCGCCCCGTCGCCTGGCTGCTCGCCCTGGTGATGGGCATCGGCATGGTCGCCCTGGCCTTCTCGGCGGTCTACCGCGGCGCGTCCTCGGGCAGCCGGGACCGCGTCCCGCCCCCGGCCTCCACAGGCGTCGAACAGGGCACGGCGGCAGCACCCTCCGTTTCCGCCGACAACTCCCAGCCACCGTTGTCCGCCGTACCGCGCACGCCCTGACCGCTCTGACCGGCTCGGTGAGAACCTGTCAGAACTTGTCGTGTAGCAGGGCGTTTACCTGAGGCTCCAGAGACCTACTCTGAAAGTATGGGCGGTCCAGGAGACCCACCCGAGGGGACACCCGAGGGCGCTCCAGGTGGTGGTGAGGACGAGTACCGATCCGTCGTATTCGACGAGTCGTTCGTCCGTGCTGCCCGTCTCCAGGAATTCTCCGCGCGGGAGCGCATGGCCGACCACGCCCCCGCCGTCCGCCGCCGCCCGGCCCTGCGCCGCGGTCTCTCGCGCCAGGCACTCATCCTGGTCATGCTGATCGCCGTCGCCTTCGGCACCGCGATCTACATGGGCGTACGGCACCCCTACACGACCCCCACGGCCCAGCAGCCCGCCGAGCCGCTGCGGATGACCGTCATCCCGCTGTCCCCCCAGGGCAGGGTGCCGGGAGCGGCCGACGCCGAGTACCTCTTCGCGCACAGCCCCGCCGCGCGGTTCGACGTCGGCGGTGACGGCATTCCGCTGTCGGACCCCCGGCGCACCGCGCACTTCTCGGACAGCCAGGTCGTGGCCGCCCTGAGCACCGCCAAGTCCTACATCGTGGAGTCCTCGCTCTACCCGGCCGTGCTCACCGGCGGACAGATCCGCCCCGCGCGCGTCCTCGTCGACCCCGACCAGCTCGACCAGTTCGACCAGAGCTTCGAGCACCCGGCCGCCGACGGCCGACACGAGCCCACCGGATGGCTGGTTCGCTTCGACCCGTCACGCGCCGAGCTGGCGGACCGCAAGATCCGCGTCCAGGGCACCCTGCAGGCCACCGAGATCGACTCGTCCACCCTTGAGGTCACCGCCGACGGAACCTTCGTCTACGCGCTCCGGCCGACCGGCTCCGGCGACAAGGCCCAGGTGTCCCTGTTCACCGTCCGCCGCGAGCTCCAGTTCCGCTTCGACCGCGACGACCTGCGCATGGACCAGGCCCAGATCGTCACCTCCTACGTCCAGGCCGGCCCCCTGTCCTGCGCCGAGGACTCCGTCACCTACCTGCGCCCCCTGCTCGCCGGCCAGACCGCCAAGGCGGGCGGCCCGGCCGGCACCGACCCGTTCGCCACGGGCAGCGCAACGGCCCTGTGCGGTTCACTGGCGGTCGGCGCGCAGCCGAAGGTGTAGGAACCCTTCATCCACGGCTGTGCGAGGCCGTACGGAGGCCGCCGTGGATGTGGGCCGGGGGTGCGCCGGGTCACCCTGGGTGTGAGACCCGTGTGAACCGGCGCGAGACCTGGTCGTCGTAGGTGTGAACTCGGTACGTATCGGCCGGGTCAGTCCTCGTCGCGCGGCGGCGCATCCGTGGGCGGCTGCGCGGTGCCGTTGGCCGATTCGGTCGGCGGTCCGTCCTGCGGGGTCGTGCCCGCGAAACCGCCGAAACCGCGCCGCACCCGGCCGCCCAGGTCGCCCGCGCCACCGGCGATGTCGCTGACCAGCTTCATCAGCGGGTCCTTGGAGCTCTTGACGTTGCTTGCGTAGCTCGCCGCCGACTCGCGGAACGAGTCCGTGACCGAGGTGTCCTTGTCCTCGCTGCGCCGCGGGTAGTGCCCGTCCATGATCCGCTGGTAGTCGCGGGACTCGGCCCACTTCTTCAGCTCGGCCGCCCGCACCGTGGTGAACGGGTGGGAGCGGGGCAGCACGTTCAGGATCTTCAGGACCGAGTCGCGCAGGTCGCCGCCCGACTCGAACTCCTCGGCCTGCTTGAGGAACGCGTCCACGTTCATCTCGTGCAGGTGGTTGCCGCCCGCGATCTTCATCAGACCGCGCATCGAGGCCCGCAGGTCCTGGCCCACCAGCAGACCCGCACGGTCGGCGGACAGCTCCGACTTGCGGAACCACTCGCGCAGCGCCGTCACGATCGCCAGGATCGCGAGGTTGCCCAACGGGATCCAGGCGACCTTCAGGGCCAGGCTGGTCAGGAACAGCAGGATCGTGCGGTACACGGAGTGGCCGGACAGCGCGTGGCCCACCTCGTGGCCGATGACCGCCCGCATCTCCTCCTCGTCGAGCAGCTCGACCAGGCCGGTGGTGACGACGATGATCGGCTCGTCCAGGCCGATGCACATCGCGTTGGGCTGCGGGTCCTGGGTGACGTACATCGGCGGGACCTTCTCCAGGTCCAGGATGTAACAGGCGTCCCGCAGCATGTCGTTGAGGTGCGAGAACTGCTGGTCCGACACCCGCACGGAGTCGGACAGGAACAGCAGGCGCAGACTGCGCTCGGGCAGCAGCCCGCTGAGCGCCTTGAACACCGTGTCGAACCCGCTCAGCTTGCGCAGTGCCACCAGGGCGGAGCGGTCGGCCGGGTGCTCGTACGCGCGCGAGGAGATCCCCGGAAAGCGCCTGCGCTGCCTGCTCGGCACGTTCTCGTGGGCGTTCTGCTCGTGGCCGTCTTCGGACATGTGGTCCCCCATGTGCGTCTGTGTGCGCTGAGTGCCCCCGAAGCAGAGCCCAGCCTAGGCGGAGATACCGTGGTCGGGCAGTACAGCGAAGGAGTCAACGCATGGAGCCCCATTCCGCAGCCGCCTGGCTCGCAGAGGCCGCGAACGCCGCCCCCCAGCACGGATCGGGGGATCTGCTCAGGGTCGTACTGGTCGTGATGTTCCTCGGCTGCATCCTGACCGCGTGGTTCCTGCTGCGCGGATACAAACAGAAGGACGACTGAGACGCCCGTCGAGTTCCCCGCCGACGGCCCTGTCGAGTTCCCAATGGCGGAGTCGGCGTGATCGCCGCCGGGGTGCCCGCATACCATGGGCCGACATCTTTATCCCGCCCACACCGGATAGGTTCTGCTGAAGATGAGCATCCACGGCACCGCTGCCCAGTTGGTCACTCTTGCCGCCGAAGGTGAGGGCGGGGGCAACCACGAGAGCCTCCAGCCGATCATCACCGGTGGCGGCGCGTTCATCGTCCTGATGCTGCTGCTGTGGATCACCACCCGCTTCAACCGCGACCGCTAGGGTCTGTCCCTTCTGTCCACCGGACGGGTCCCGGGGTCTTCACACCGGGCCGGTAGGGTCTGCACGCATGGGAGAGCAGGACATGCCTACCGGTCCGGCGAACGACACGACGCGCGGCACGGAGAACCGAATGGTGAACAGCCCGCGCAACAACGGCCCGTCGAACCCCGGCAAGCGCCGTCTGGGCGTCATGGGCGGAACGTTCGACCCGATCCACCACGGACACCTCGTGGCGGCCAGTGAGGTCGCCGCGCAGTTCCACCTGGACGAGGTGATCTTCGTCCCGACCGGCCAGCCGTGGCAGAAGACCGACCGCAAGGTCGCGCTGGCCGAGGACCGCTATCTGATGACGGTCATCGCGACCGCCGAGAACCCCCAGTTCTCGGTGAGCCGTATCGACATCGACCGCGGCGGCCCCACCTACACCACGGACACCCTGCGCGACCTGCGCGCGCTCAACCCCGACGCCGACCTCTTCTTCATCACCGGCGCCGACGCCCTCGGCGCGATCCTCACCTGGCGGGACGCGGAGGAACTGTTCTCCCTCGCGCACTTCATCGGGGTCACCCGCCCCGGCCACACACTGACCGACCCAGGGCTCCCGGAGGGCGGTGTCTCGCTGGTCGAGGTTCCCGCGCTGGCCATCTCCTCCACAGACTGCCGTGCGAGAGTCGCCAAGGGTGATCCGGTCTGGTACCTGGTGCCCGACGGAGTCGTGCGCTATATCGACAAGCGCGAGCTGTACCGCGGCGAGTGAGCCGAGAGGGGCACCGGTGAACGACCGATACGACGCCGGGTACGGCGGCGACCAGTACGAGCTCGTCGGCTACGACGAGTACAACCAGCCTGTCTACCGCCAGGTCCCGGCCCAGCAGGCCCAACAGCCCCCGCAGCAGCAGCCGTACGACCCGTACGGGCAACAGCAACAGCAGGGCTACGCCTACGACCCGTACGCGACCGGCACCCAGCAGCAGACGCCCGACTACGACACGGGCTCCCAGCAGTCCTACGACACCGGACGGCAGGCGCCCCAGGCCGGCTACGACCCGTACGCCACCGGGACCACGACGGCCTACGACCCCTACGGGCAGACCGCGACCAGCGGACAGCAGCCCCGGGTCGCCGAGCAGACCGCCTACATCCCGCAGCAGGGCGGCCCGGCCGAGGACACGGAAGCCCCGAAAACCCAGGCGGCGGGTGAACGGGACTACCGCACCGAGCAGTTCGCGTTCGTGGAGGAGCCGACCGACGACTCCGAGGACGTCATCGACTGGCTGAACTTCACCGAGAACCGCACCGAGCGCCGCGAGGAGGCCAAGCGCCGCGCCCGTGGCCGCATGGTCGCCCTCGTCGTGGCCCTGGCGCTGGTCGTCTCCGGTGGTGTCGGCTACCTCTGGTACGCCGGGAAGCTCCCCGGAGTCTCCTCGCCCTCCTCGAAGTCCGGCACCACGACGGCCGCGGGCGCCCAGAACCGCGATGTGATCGTCGTCCACCTGCACAACACCGCGAAGGGCGGCACCTCCTCGGTGCTGCTCGTCGACAACACCACCCTCAAGCAGGGCACCACCGTGCTGCTGCCCAACTCGCTCGCCCTCACGGACGACGACGGCAACACGACGACGCTGGCCAAGTCGGTCGACGACGACGGCACCTCAGGGACCGTCGACCAGCTCAACACGGTCCTCGGCACCGACATCGAGGGCACCTGGCGCCTCGACACCCCCTACCTGCAGAACCTGGTCGACCTCGTCGGCAACATCGACATCGACACCAACGCCGACGTGCCCGACCCGGCCGCGACGAAGAAGGGCGCCGCGCCCCTCGTCCACAAGGGCAAGGACCAGACCCTCAGCGGCAAGATGGCCGTCGCCTACGCCACCTACCGTGCCTCCGGCGAGGCCCAGAACACCCAGCTGGAGCGGTTCGGGCAGGTCATGCAGGGTGTGCTGCGGCAGCTGACCTCGGACCCGACGGCGGCGACCACCACCGTGCAGACCCTGGCCCAGATCCTCGACCCGCCCCTCACCGACAAGGACCTCGGCACCTTCCTCGCCAAGCTCGCCGACCTCGCCAAGAGCGGCGACTACAAGACGGCCCTGCTGCCCGTCCAGAACGACGGCACCCTGACCGCGCAGGCCTCCGCCGGCGTCGTCAAGGACGTCCTGGGCGGCACCGCGAAGAGCCCCGACGAGGGTTCGGCGGTCCGGGTCGCCGTCCAGAACGCCACCGGCGTCAAGGACGACACCGAGAAGGCCCGCGTCGTCCTCCTCAACGGCGGCTTCACCTTCCTGGAGGCGGGCACGGCGTCCGCGGCCTCGGCCAAGTCCAAGATCACGTACTCCGACGCCGCCGACAAGGAGAACGCCACCGAGGTCGCCAAGACCCTGGGCCTGCCCACCAGCACCGTGACCAAGGGCACTGTCTCCGCGAACGCGGACGTCTCGGTCGTACTCGGAGAGGACTACAAGCCGTCGTCGTCCTCATGACGAGGGCCCAGTCGCTGTAAGGCGTAGTCGCTGTGACGGAGAGCACGCCCCGGAGGCCGGAGCCGGTGTCCAGGCCGACGTCCGGGGCGTGATCCGTCATTCACGTGGGGGGCCGTCCGCGGTCCGTGAGACCCTTGAGGTCTGTTGACCGCCGACCGAAAGCCGCGTAGTGACCGCCACTGACCGCTCCATCGAGCTCATCCAGGCCGCCGCCCAGGCCGCCGCTGACAAGCTCGCGCACGACATCATCGCCTACGACGTCAGCGATGTGCTGTCGATCACGGATGCCTTCCTGCTGGCCTCCGCTCCCAACGACCGTCAGGTCAAGTCGATCGTCGACGAGATCGAGGAGCGGCTCAGCAAGGAACTCGGCGCCAAGCCGGTACGCCGCGAGGGCGACCGTGACGCCCGCTGGATCCTGCTCGACTACGTCGACATCGTCGTCCACGTCCAGCACAGCGAGGAGCGCGTCTTCTACGCGCTGGAGCGGCTGTGGAAGGACTGCCCCGAGCTGGACCTGCCGGCCGACGCCAAGGAGACCCGCGGCAAGTCCGCCGAGCACGCCAAGCTGCAGGCCGAGGAGGACGCCTCCGAGTTCGGGGAGGTGCGGTGAGCGCCGGCGCGGACGGCCGCAAGGCGGGCCGGGGCCGCCGCGTCATCCTGTGGCGGCACGGCCAGACCGCCTGGAACGTGGAGCGCCGCTTCCAGGGCACCACGGACGTCGAGCTCACCGAGACCGGCATCGGCCAGGCCCGCCGGGCCGCCCGGCTGCTGGCCTCCCTCAAGCCCGACGCGATCGTCGCCTCCGACCTGAAGCGGGCGGCCAACACGGCCGCCGAGCTGGCCGCCCTCGCCGACCTCGACGTCACACACGACGAGGGCCTGCGGGAGACCTACGCGGGCGTCTGGCAGGGGCTGACGCACGAGGAGATCATCGCCCGCCACGGCGAGGAGTACGCCGCGTGGAAGCGCGGGGAACCGGTGCGCCGCGGCGGCGGCGAACTGGAGACCGAGGTCGCCGACCGGGCCGCCCCCGTCGTGCTGCGGCACGCCGAGAAGCTGCCCGAGGACGGCACCCTCGTGGTGGTCAGCCACGGCGGCACGATCCGCACCACCATCGGACGGCTCCTCGGTCTGGAGTCCCCGCACTGGGAGAGTCTCGGCGGCCTCTCCAACTGCTGCTGGTCGGTACTCGGCGAGGGCGCTCGCGGCTGGCGCCTGCTGGAACACAACGCCGGCACACTCCCGGAACCGGTGCTCGGCGACGACGACTGAGCGGCCCTCCAGGGCCCCGACCCCGGATTTCACTTTCCGGCAGGTCGCAGGCTAAAGTTCTTCTTGTTCGCCCGCCGAGCGGGAAGAACACAAGGGGCTATAGCTCAGTTGGTAGAGCGCCTGCATGGCATGCAGGAGGTCAGGAGTTCAATTCTCCTTAGCTCCACAGTTCGACACTCTTGAGTTGTCAAGGACCGAGAGTCGTCACAGATCGAATCGATGAGATCCCATCCCTTTCAGGGGTGGGATTTTTTCGTGGCTGTCAGCGCCTCCGTGCGCCGACGGGTCTCCTCGTCGGCCGGGGTGTAGACCACGATCCGGCACTCCGGCATGCCGTTGACCGACAACGACACCGACGTCATCCGTATCTCGCCCACCGCCTCGTGCCGGAACGTCTTCACCCGCCGCCCCGGCTCCGCGACGTCCCCGCTCTCCCACAGCCGCGCGAAGAGCGGACTCGCCGCCGACAGCCCGCGTATGAAGTCCTCCCAGACGGGCTCGCCGGTGTGCACCCCGTACGCCGAGCGCAGCATCGCCACCATCACCGGCAACTCCGTCTCCCGGAACATCAACGGGGACTCCTCCTCCGGCACCGCGAACAGCCGCCACAGCGCGTTGGGCACCGGGCCGCCCGACAGCGGTTCTATCCCGACCACGTCCTGGTAGACGGAGTTGGCGGCCAGGATGTCGAACCGCGAGTTGTAGACCACCGCCGGGCGCGGCTCCAGGGCGTCGAGGATGCCCTGGATCTCCGGCCCCACCGACCGCGCGGCCACTTCCGGCGGATGCGCGTACGGCACCTCGGCCAGGTGGTACAGATGCTCGCGCTCCGGCGCGTCGAGCCGGAGCGTGCGCGCAACGGCGTCCAGCACCTGCGCGGAGGCGTTGATCGGGCGCCCCTGTTCGAGCCAGGTGTACCAGGTGACGCCCACACCGGAGAGCTGCGCGACCTCCTCGCGACGCAGCCCAGGCGTACGCCGTCGAAAACCCGGCGGCATGCCGACGTCGTGCGGTGTCACCCTCGCGCGCCTGCTGCGCAGAAACGCGGCCAGCTCAGGTCGGCGGCGCTGTGTCGTCCCCATCCCCATCGTCACATCCCCCATGTTCGACGCCCGACTTGGTCCCTGCCAGGTGCTGTCGGTACCAGCATCAGCGGGCTCTCGGCACCCGTACCGGAGCGCCCCCACGCTCGACGGCATGACGACAACACCCCGGACGGAACCGGATTCCGCACCCGTTCCAACTCCTGCCACCAGTAAAGACCCTGGCACTGACAATCGCCGTGGGCGGATGCTCGCGGTCCTGCTCGCGGCCCTGTTCATGGCGCTGCTCGACGTGTTCATCGTCAACGTCGCCGCCCCCACCATCGGCACCGAACTCCACGCGTCCGGCGCCGACTTGCAGCTGGTGATCGCCGGCTACACCATCACGTACTCGGTGCTGCTGATCACCGGCGCACGGCTCGGCGACCGGCTCGGCCACGCCCGGGTCCACCTCGCCGGGCTGGCCGTCTTCACCGCCGCCTCGCTCGCCTGCGGTCTGGCCCAGGGCTCGACCGAGTTGATCGTCTTCCGCCTGATCCAGGGCTCCGGCTCGGCGCTGATGATCCCTCAGGTGCTCAGCCTGATCCAGCGGAACTTCATCGGCGAGGCCCGGATGCGGGCGCTCGGCGTGTACTCGGCGGTCATCGCCGTCGGCGCCGCGGCCGGACAGATCCTCGGTGGCGTCCTCGTCAGCGCCGACCTGTTCGGCACGGGCTGGCGGCCGGTGTTCCTCGTCAACGTGCCCGTGGGCGTCGTACTCCTGTTCCTCGGCAGGCGCGTGCTGCCGCGGGACGGCGGGGCGGAGCCGGAGCGGGCGCGGGCCTTCGACGTGCCGGGGCTGGTGCTGCTCGCCTCGGCGGTCTCGCTGCTGACGGTGCCGCTGGTGCTGGGGCAGGAGGAGGGCTGGCCGCTGTGGTCGTGGCTGTCGTTGATCGCGGCGGCGGCGCTTTTCGCGGCGTTCTGCGGCTACGAGTCCCGGCTCGCGCGGCGCGGGGGCGCCCCGCTGATCGCACCGCGTGTGCTGCGTCACCCCGGCATGGGTCTCGCCGTCGTCCAGATCCTGGCGGTGATGGCCGTCAACGCCGGTTTCCTGTTCGCGCTCACCCTGCACGTCCAGGGCGGCCTCGGCTTCAGCGCGCTGCGCGCGGGTCTCACCTTCGCGCCGACCGCGGTCGTCTTCGGGGCGGTCGGTCTGACCTGGCGCCGGTGGCCGGCGGCCTGGCAGCGGGCGCTGACCCCGCTCGGGTTCGTGATCGCGATGCCGTCCGTCCTGGGAGTCGGCCTGGCGTTCGAAGGCGGCGACCGCGGTGGGGCCGTACTGTACGTGGCGTACGTCGGCGTGGGGGCCGGGCTCGCGCTCGCCTTCAGCCCGACGCTGACCCGGGCCCTCGCCACCGTGCGGCCCGAGGACGCGGCGGACGCCAGCGGTCTGCTCTCCACGGTCGTGCAGCTGGGTCAGCTGCTCGGGGTCGCGGTTTTCGGCACACTGTTCTTGAACCGGCTTGAGTCACTTGGGGCCCCGGGGGCGTATACCTCTGCGAAGGCGCTTTTGGCGTGCATGTTCGCGCTGGCGGGGACGGCCGCGGTGGGTGCCGTGTCCGGACTGGTACTAAGGCGTCGCTGACCGTATTGGTCCGGCCGTGGCAGAATCAAACGGCCGGAAGGGGGCGCGGCCCGACGGGAGGGAGTAGCGATGCCTGCGAGCATCATCGAGGAGGTCGACCACCTCTTCGATGCGGCGTTGATACGAGATACGATCACCCGCCTGAGCTGCCCTTCCTGCGGTTCCGCCCACGTGGCCCAAGTCCTCGGTGACAACGGCGGAGTTTCCTACGTGTGCACGGCCTGCGGCCACAGCTGGAGCTGATCGATGGGTGCACACAGGCGAAAGTGCGACTGGTGCGGCAGTGGGACACCGATCGTCCGCGACATGGAACCGGTGAATCCCGACTACCAGTACTGGTGCGAGGAGTGCGCGCGGGCGCTGATCATAAAAGGCGATCCGATCGAGACGTACCGCGAACTCGAGGGCGAGCCGATCTACGGCCGACTCCTCGAAGAGCACTGCACTTTGAAACGGTTCTATTCGTTCGTCACGGCTTGACTCGGGCCGGGACCCCGCGAGGAGGTCCCGGCGATCACGGTCACGGCAGGGGAGACGGAAACGATTTGGTGGTGCACCGGGTCGACCGGTAATGTTGGCGTCGCCGCCGGGGAGACCCGGTAGCACACCGCAAGGGGCTATAGCTCAGTTGGTAGAGCGCCTGCATGGCATGCAGGAGGTCAGGAGTTCAATTCTCCTTAGCTCCACAG
>NZ_JALJRY010000006.1:349834-412996 GCF_024519455.1 Streptomyces sp. STR69
GAGCGCCTGCATGGCATGCAGGAGGTCAGGAGTTCAATTCTCCTTAGCTCCACAGAAGTCGAAGGCGGGTCATCCCACAGGATGACCCGCCTTCGGTGTGTCCAGGGGGAGTTGGCGCAGGCCATGGAGCGGCGGGCCACCCCTTCTTGAGAAGAGGGCGGCCCGCCGTCCGTGAGCTCAGCGGCCCAGTGCTCGCCGGCCGCGGCCCTGGGAGAGGACCGGCAGGTTGCGGGACGGGCCCTTGTCCCGGGCCGTCTCCTCCTCCAGGCGCAGGGCAAGCGCCGGGCAGCGGCGCACCGCGCGGAGCGCCTTCGCCTCCGCGTAACGCGGCACCTGGGCCTGCGCGACGGTGGGGAAGCCGTCGGCGCCGAGTTCGAAGACCTCCGGGAGGATGTCCGCGCACAGACCGTGGCCCCGGCACAGCGTCCAGTCGACGTAGATCTTCTGACGGCTGGGACCGTTGTCCTCGGCCTCCGCCCCGCTCGTGATGCCCGCGGGGAGCTGGCCGCCCTCGAAGAGCGGCAGAACGCCCTCCACAGGCCTTCCGCAGCCGTTTCCGAGGACGTGGGCGGCGAGGTCGTCCGTGAACGCCTTGATGGTCGATTCCAGGAACATCGCCGAGCCGTCCGGGTGCGAGCACGCACCGCGCCGCTTCACGGCCTTGGCGACCTGCTTCAGCGCCTCCAGGGCGGCCGGGCCGCCGCCGTTGAGGATGTCCTCCATGCCGCGCGCGGCGGCGGGCAGACCGAGGTAGCAGGGACCGCACTGTCCCGCGCTCTCGTCGGCCAGCCACTGGGCCACACGAAGCGACTCACCCAGGGGGCAGGTCTCCTGGGTGATCGGCATGATGGCGCCGGCGCCGAGCGCACCGCCCACCGCGTCCAGGGAGTTGCGGGAGACGATCGCCTCGTTGACCGTCGCCGCGTCGATCCACTTGCCGTGGTAACCGCCCGTCAGCACCCCCTGGGGGACCGGCGGGGCGCCGGCCAGCTGCAGGACGTAGCGCAGCGGCACACCTGTGGGGACCTCCAGCACCATGGGGCGAGCGACCGCCCCGGAGACCGTGAGCATGACGGTGCCGGGCTCGTCGTAGAGGCCGGTGTTGCCGTAGCGCTCGGGGCCGATGCGGGCGGCGATGGCGAGTTGGGCGAACGTCTCGGCGTTCGAGAGCAGGGTCGGGGCGCCGCCGACGCCGTTCTGGGAGGCGCTGACCTTGCGGCCGGGCGGGATCGCCGGGCCGCCGTCGATCGAGCGGATCAGCGACGCGGCGGCACCGGTGACCATGCGGACCGGGTTGCGCTGGACGAACGCCTTCAGTGCCGAGCGGCGGGTGTTGCTCAGGCCGCGCTCGGCGAGCGCCTGCTCCATGGAGCGCTGCGTCGACTCACGGGTGACCCCCACCACGAGCGTGCGGGCACCCAGGGCCTCGGCGACCAGCAGGGCGCCGTCCAGGATGAGGTGCGGGGCACGGTTGATGAGCACCGTGTCCTTGCGGCAGGCCGGTTCGTCCTCACTGCCGTTGACGACGACGACCGGTCGTACACCGCGTTTGATCGCCGCCTCGGCGACCGAACGCAGCTTCTTGTGGAAGGGGAAGCCCGCGCCGCCGCGGCCCTTCAGGTTGATGGCCTCGGAGAGCTTCGCGAGCTGCTCCCCGCCCATCGGTTCGAGCGGCCCGTGCACCTTGAGGTGCATGGGCAGGTCAAGTCTCTCGACAAGGTCGAAGCCCGATGTGAGCTGAGGAAGCCCGACGACGCGGACTTCTGGGACGTCGGGCAGGGCCTCGTTCACCTATAGCCTCCGGAAGGCGTGTTCCAAGGTTCGCCCGAGCCGCCCTGCGCGTCGAAGTCGTACGAAGCGTTGGGCGTTTGATCGGTGGCGGGACCGCTGTTGTACGTGTCACCAGGGTTGTACGTACCGGAGGTGCCGTTCGACTCACCGGTGGGGTAGACGTATCCCTCGCCGTATCCGCCAGTGCCCGCATTGTTGTTGTATGTCGGGATGTTGTAGCCCGTGTCCTGGAGCGGGTCGTAGGCCGAAGGCGGAGCCTCGCCGACCGGCGGCGGCGACGGGATCGGCCAGCTTCCGGAGGTGCTGCCGCCGTTGTCCGCGCGCGGGACCGCCTGGGTGTTCTGCATGTCCATGGGCACGTTCATGCGCGAGGCCTGGTCGGTGACGTACGGCATCTGGCCGGTGGACTCCGGCGTGGCGGTGCGGTAGGCGGCCGCGAAGCCGTTCGTGTCGGCAACCGGGGTCATGGACCTCGTCTCGTACTGCGCGGCGGCCGGGTCCACGCGAGGCATCGATCCGGTCTCGGTGAACGAGGGCTGCTGCGCGGCGCGTCGGCCCTCGGCCGGACGCCGGCTCTCGAAGCCCGGCAGCGCGGACTCGGCCACGCGGCCCCGGCTCGCGTCGAGTTCGTCGAGACCCGGCCGCTCCTCGTTGCCCAGGAGCATGGCGATCTTGTCGGCGAACTTGCGCTTGAACGGGCGGGGCGCCGAGCGTAGGGCGAGGGCCGCGGCGACCCCGACCAGGCACAGCTCGTACGAGATCATGAAGAACGGCTTCGCCGCGCGGCCCGCGAACAGGCCGTGGACCAGCGCCGCGCACCAGGCCGGGTAGGCCAGCATGTGCATCGCGCGCCAGCGGGCGGCCACCGGCGCCGGCGACGCGAACTGGTTGCGCAGGGCGCCGGTGATGCCCACGAAGATCATGAGCAGGCCGGCCAGGGAGCCGAGGCCGATGAGCCCGGCACTGCCCTTCACACCGAGGCTGAACGGGATCAGCGCGGCGATCAGGACGGTGTGGTCGAGCGCCAGTTTGACCGTGATGTGAATCACGAGGAACGCGATGGAGCCGACGGCGGTCACCCGGTGGATGCCCTGGGCCACGATCCGCTGGCGGATGTTGAGGACGACCCGGTCCTGGGCGACGAGTCCCCAGATGACCGAGCAGGTGAGCGACACGAGCGAGAGAACGCCCGCACCGAAGTTGAGGAAGTCCTGTACCTGGCTGCCTCCGAGCAGCACGAACACGGGTATGGAGAGCAGGACGACGAGGCTCACCACGCCATAGGCCGAACGGCCCGGCTTGGGGAGCGAACTGGTACTACGACGAGGGTTCATGGGGGCAACTCCGAGCAGTATCGGGAAAGCGGTCCCGCTGCCGAACTCTAAGTGGCTCCATACCGGTGGGTACGAGGTTTGAGTTATTGCGTTGTTATCAAACGACAATGCGCTTGCTGCGATGTCCCGTAGTGGGTGGTACGCGAAGGTAATCCTTGAACTGGGGTCAGTCCACGCCGCTGTGGACAGGGTGCCAAGGGTGATACGGAAGCGCGTCGCGTTGTGCTCAAGCGCTGCGGTACCCTCATGCCATGCGTGCCGTACGCCTTCTGCTTAGCGAGCCGCGCTGATCAGTCCCGACCACCGGTGAGCGGTGAGGTCGGAATCGGCGCGGCGTCCCCTCCTGTGCGAGGGGATTTTTCGTTTGGTGAATGTCACAGCCCGAACGACGCAGCCGCTGGCAGAGACGATCGATGGAGCTTTGAGGATCATGAGCGAGACGAACCCCGCTGCCGCCGCCGAGGTGGTCGCGCCGCACCGCTACACGGCCGCCATGGCCGCGGACATCGAGGCACGCTGGCAGGACTTCTGGGACGCCGAGGGCACCTACGAGGCCCCGAACCCGAGCGGTGACCTGGCCGGCGACCCCGAACTGGCCGCCCGCCCCAAAAAGTTCATCATGGACATGTTCCCGTACCCCTCGGGTGCGGGCCTGCACGTCGGCCATCCCCTGGGCTACATCGCCACCGATGTGTTCGCCCGGTTCCAGCGGATGACCGGTCACAACGTGCTGCACACCCTGGGCTTCGACGCCTTCGGTCTGCCGGCCGAGCAGTACGCCGTGCAGACCGGCACGCATCCGCGCGTGTCCACCGAGGCCAACATCGAGAACATGAAGGTCCAGCTGCGTGCGCTGGGCCTGGGTCACGACAAGCGCCGATCGTTCGCCACGATCGACCCGGAGTACTACAAGTGGACCCAGTGGATCTTCCTGCAGATCTTCAACTCCTGGTACGACGACGAGGCCGACAAGGCCCGCCCGATCGCCGAGCTGATCGCCCAGTTCGAGTCCGGTGAGCGCGCCGTACCGGGCCACACGCGCGCGTGGCCGGACCTGACCGCCGCCGAACGAGCCGATGTCCTGAGCGAGTTCCGCCTGGCCTACGCCTCCGACGCGCCCGTCAACTGGTGCCCCGGCCTGGGCACCGTCCTGGCCAACGAGGAGGTCACCGCCGACGGCCGCTCCGAGCGCGGCAACTTCCCCGTCTTCAAGGCCAAGCTGCGCCAGTGGAACATGCGCATCACCGCCTACGCCGACCGGCTGCTGTCCGACCTGGAGGAGCTGGACTGGCCCGAGGCCATCAAGCTGCAGCAGCGCAACTGGATCGGCCGCTCCGAGGGCGCCCGCGTCGACTTCCCGGTCGACGGCGAGAACATCACCGTCTTCACCACCCGCCCCGACACCCTGTTCGGCGCGACCTACATGGTGCTGGCGCCCGAACACCCGCTGGTCGACAAGTTCACCCCGGACGCCTGGCCCGAGGGCACCCACGACGTGTGGACCGGGGGGCACGCCACCCCGGTGGAGGCCGTCGCCGCGTACCGCGCGCAGGCCGGCACCAAGTCCGACGTGGAGCGGCAGGCCGAGGCCAAGGACAAGACCGGCGTCTTCACCGGAGCGTTCGCCACCAACCCGGTCAACGGCGACCGCATCCCCGTCTTCATCGCCGACTACGTACTGATGGGCTACGGCACCGGCGCGATCATGGCCGTCCCGGCGGGCGACCAGCGCGACTTCGACTTCGCGCGCGCCTTCGAGCTGCCGATCACCTGCATCGTCGAGCCCACCGACGGCCGCGGCACCGACACGTCCACCTGGGAGAACGCCTTCGGGTCCTACGACGCGAAGATCATCAACTCCTCGAACGACGACATCTCCCTGGACGGCCTGCCCGTCGCCGAGGCCAAGGCCCGCATCACCGAGTGGCTGGCCCGCAAGGGCATCGGCGAGGGCACCGTCAACTTCCGCCTGCGCGACTGGCTGTTCAGCCGCCAGCGCTACTGGGGCGAGCCCTTCCCGATCGTCTACGACGAGGACGGCGTCGCCCACTCGCTGCCCGAGTCGATGCTGCCCCTGGAGCTGCCGGAGGTCGAGGACTACTCGCCGCGCACCTTCGACCCGGACGACGCCAACACGTCCCCGGAGACGCCCCTGTCCCGCAACGAGGACTGGGTCGCCGTCACCCTGGACCTGGGCGACGGCCGCGGCCCCCAGAAGTACCGCCGCGAGACCAACACCATGCCCAACTGGGCCGGTTCCTGCTGGTACGAACTGCGCTACCTGGACCCGCACAACGACCAGAAGCTGGTCGACCCCGCCATCGAGCAGTACTGGATGGGCCCCCGCGCGGGCATGCCGCACGGCGGCGTCGACCTGTACGTCGGCGGCGCCGAGCACGCCGTACTGCACCTGCTGTACGCCCGCTTCTGGTCCAAGGTGCTGTTCGACCTGGGGCACATCTCGTCCCCGGAGCCGTTCCACAAGCTGTTCAACCAGGGCATGATCCAGGCCTACGTCTACCGGGACGGCCGGGGCTTCCCGGTGCCGGCCGCCGAGGTCGAGGAGCGCGACGGCGCCTACTACCACCAGGGCGAGAAGGTCTCCCGGCTGCTGGGCAAGATGGGCAAGTCCCTGAAGAACGCGGTCACTCCGGACGAGATCTGCGACGAGTACGGCGCCGACACCCTGCGCCTGTACGAGATGGCCATGGGCCCCCTGGACGTGTCCCGGCCGTGGGACACGCGCGCGGTGGTGGGCCAGTACCGGCTGCTGCAGCGGCTGTGGCGCAACGTCGTCGACGAGACGACCGGCGAGGTCACGGTCGTCGACACCGAGCCCGACGAGGACACGCTGCGTGCCCTGCACAAGGCGATCGACGGGGTGCGCCAGGACCTGCAGGGGCTGCGCTTCAACACGGCCATCGCGAAGATCACCGAGCTGAACAACCAGCTGACCAAGGCGGGCGGGGCGGTGCCGCGCTCCGTCGCCGAGTCACTGGTCCTGCTGATCGCGCCGCTGGCCCCGCACGTCGCCGAGGAACTGTGGCGCAAGCTGGGCCGCACCGACACGGTGGTCCACCAGGACTTCCCGGTCGCCGACCCGGCGTACGTCGTGGACGAGAGCGTGACCTGCGTCGTGCAGATCAAGGGCAAGGTCAAGGCACGCCTGGAGGTCCCCCCGACGATCTCCGACGCCGAGCTGGAGAAGGTCGCGCTGGCCGACGAGAAGGTCGTCGCCGCGCTGGAGGGCGCGGGCATCCGCAAGGTCATCGTGCGGGCGCCGAAGCTGGTCAACATCGTTCCGGCGTAGTCCTTCGGTGCTCCATCGCGGTCCTTTGACGAGACCGCGATGAGCGCCTCGGGGTAGTCCCCTACGGGCAGGTTCGGGGTTCGTTTGGAACTCCGGACCTGCCCGTTGCGTTTACCGTTGAAGAGCGGCGCGGCGTGTGCCGCCCGAAGCCGGTGGAGGAGCGTTGGAAGCCGTGATCGCAGTCTTCGCCCTTCTCTTCCTGCTGTTCGTGGTCGCAGGCGGCTATGCGGCGGTCAAGGCGGTCGGAGCCGCCAAGCGAGGCGTCGACCGTACGGTCGCGCAGGCCCGGCGCTCGGTCGAGGACCACACCCTGCGCGCCAAGTCCCTCGCCCAGCCCGGCCCGCAGGGACAGGTGGCCCAACTGCGGCTCGCGCTGCGCACATCGATGCGTGCGACGCAGGACGCGCTGCACGCAGGTGTGACCGAGGACGAGTCGCTCAAGGAGTCCCTCGGCCTCTTCGAGCGGCTCAGCGCACACGGCCGTGAACTCGACGGCGAACTCAAACGCCTGGAGTCCGAGCCGGACCGCAGAATGCTCGCCGAGCGGCTGCCCGCCCTGCGCGAGCGCACCGAGCGCATCACGAAATCCGCCGACTCACTGCGCTGGGCCGCCCGCGACCGCGCCGGCCGCTTCGCGGAGGACGACCTCGACGCGCTGAGCGCCCAGATAGACGTGGAGGCAGGAGCCCTGCGGCACTGGACGAAGTCGGAGCACACGCCACCCCCGTGGCCCGACGCCCCGGCCGCCGACGCCGCCACGGCCCAGCAGACATGGCCGGAGACCCCGCGCTCCCGCCCCGCCGCCGAGCAGCCCGCCCCCTCCGCCATCACCCCGCCGACCCGGCGTCCCAGCTACCCCTGGCAGAAGAAACCCCGCCCCGAGAGCACGACTTGACCGGGCGGCACGGCGCGAGCCTGCGGCACGGTGTGATCCGGCCGGTTCCGGCCCAGGTGAAAGGGGTCGGGCTGCCGCCCGGCCGCTACGGCAGGTAACCTCCAGCTCATGTCCCGCCATGTCGCGATCGTCACCGATTCAACGGCCTACCTGCCGCCGCTGACGATGGAGCGCCACGACATCACAGCAGTGCCGCTGACCGTGGTCCTCGGCGACCGGGCACTCGAAGAGGGCACCGAGATCTCCACCCGCTCCCTGGCCCTGGCCCTGCAGAAGCGGCGCCCGGTCACCACCTCGCGGCCCAGCCCCCAGCTCTTCGCCGAGACCTACCGCAGGGTCGCCGAGTCCGGCGCCACCGGCATCGTCTCCCTCCACCTCTCCGCCGAACTCTCGGGCACCTACGACGCGGCCGTCCTCGCGGCCCGCGAGGCACCGGTGCCGGTGAGGGTCGTGGACACCGGCATGATCGCGATGGCGCTCGGCTTCTGCGCGCTCGCCGCGGCCGAGACGGCGGAGGCGGGCGGCACGGTCGACGAGGCGGTCACCGCCGCGGAGAAACGGGCCGCGGGCACCTCCGCCTACTTCTATGTCGACACCCTCGACTATCTGCGCCGGGGCGGCCGTATCGGCGCGGCCCAGGCCCTGTTGGGCTCCGCGCTCGCCGTGAAGCCGCTGCTCCAGCTGGAGGGCGGGCGCATCGAACTCCTGGAGAAGGTCCGGACGGCATCGAAGGCGATTGCCCGCCTTGAGGAGATCGTGGCCGACCGGGCGGGCAGCGCACAGGTCGACATCGCTGTCCACCATCTCTCCGCACCCGAGCGCGCGGAGGCCCTCGCGGAGCGGCTTCGGGTACGGGTGCCCGGACTGGCCGACCTGCATGTGAGCGAGGTCGGCGCGGTGATCGGGGCGCACACCGGGCCCGGGTTGTTGGGGGTTGTGGTTTCGCCGCGGTGACGGCTGCCTGCGGCATGCGCGGGTATGCGTCGGGGCCGGTCGGTAACTCGTGCGGGTGACGGAGTTATCCACAACTGGGCGGCCGTCCCCGGGAATTGACCAAGATCATCGCGAAGTGGCGAGATGCCCGATCCTCGGCGCATGACACTTCGATCACGCTCACACACAGCGACCGCGACCAGCGGCCCGGGCCGCGCCCCGTCCTCTGACGGCCGCACCCGCCACCGCCGCACACCGACCCGGGGCCGGGCACACCGCCAGGCTTCGGCGGACGAACTCCGGCGACGCGCGGACATCCTCTTCGCCGAACGCGCCGGGAAGCGAAGGGAGTTGGGGAACGGACCGCCGAGGGAGGAGCGGGGGGCGGGGGTGGCAGCCCGGGCGACGGTCCGGGTGGGAGTGCCGGCGGGGGTTGGGCCGACGTCTGACGTCTCGTACGTCGGAGGGTCCGCGGGGATCGCGAGGCACGCGGGGCCTGAGGGGCCCGCAAGGGTCGGAGATACCGGAGATACCGGAGACGGCAGAGACGTTGAGGAGGCCGTTGCCAGGGGCGGCCGTGAGGTAGGGATCTGGCGCGAGCGGGCCGGGTCGGCGCTGCGGGAGCGGATGCCGGTGTGGGTGCAGACGCGGTGCGGGCTGGAACGGCGGAGCGTGGTCGCGCTCGGTCTGCTGTTCGTGGTGGCCGCGGCCTTCGCGGTGCAGCACTTCTGGGTGGGCCGGACCCAACCCGTGCGGGCCCCGGAAGTGGTGCGGGCGGCGGCTCCTTACGGGACAGAGGGCGATGAAGGGGGCGGCAGCACGGGCAAAGGGGCCGAGTCGCATACCTCGGCCGGAGCGCGGGGCGTATCGAGTGCGGCCGGCGCCGAGATCGTCGTGGATGTCAGCGGCAAGGTCCGTGAGCCCGGGGTTCATCGGCTTCCGGCCGGTTCGCGGGTGACGGATGCGCTGCGCGCGGCGGGTGGAGTGCGTTCGGGCACGAACACCGAGGGGCTCAACCTCGCTCGGTTCCTTGTGGACGGGGAACAGGTCGTCGTCGGGGGGCCGACACCCGCCGCGGTGCCTGGTGTGACGGGTTCAACGGGCACCGGCGTGGCGGCTGCCCCAGGCGCCCCGGTCTCCCTCAACACGGCCACCGCGGACCAGCTCAACACCCTGCCGGGGGTGGGCCCCGTGCTGGCCCAGCACATCATCGACTACCGCACCCAGCACGGCGGTTTCCGCTCGGTGGACGAACTGCGCCAGGTCAACGGCATCGGCGACCGCCGCTTCGCCGACCTGCGGGATCTGGTACGGCCATGACCCACGTCCACGACGACTCGCGCGAGGCTGGGACTCCACGCCCCACACCGCAGCACGACACCTCGTCCCGCCGTGCCGTGCATACCTCGTCCGGGAACCGGCGGGGTGCCGCGCACCCCCACCAGGAAGGCCCGACAGACCTACGGCTCGTACCGCCCGCGCTCGCCGCCTGGGCGACAGCCGCGCTGGCGCTGGACGCGTCACCAGCCTGGGTCACCGGTGTCGCGGTCGCCGCCCTGGTGGTGGCGCTTGTGCTTCTGCTGGCGCGACGGCGGGGCGGGGTGGGCGGCAGCCGTGCTTTCTCCTCCTGGCCCCGTGCCTCGATCGCCGCCCTGCTCCTCTCCATCGCGGCAGCCGCCGCCTCCGCCGGGCTGCACGGATCGGATCTGCGCCGTGGGCCGGTGCCCGAGCTGGCGCGGAAGTACGCGTCCGTGACCGCGGAGGTGGAGCTCGGTTCCGATCCACGGTTGACCCGGCCCCGGATCAGCGGGGACCACGCGGCTCCGGTCTCCGTGCTGATCGGGGCCGAGGTACGGCGGGTGGAGGAAACGGACGGGACGGTCGTGGAGACACGGGCGCCAGTGCTGCTGATCATCGATCCGGGCTCGTCCGCTGGGCGGGTCAGGGGAGTTGGGGGTGCTGCCGGGGCCGTGGACGGCCGCGCCCGGGGATCCAGTGGTGGCCCGGAGCATTCGCCCTGGCTGGGGCTGCTGCCGTCCACGCGGGTGAGGGTGACCGCGCGGCTGGCACCTTCCCTGACCGGCGGGGACCGGGTCGCGGCCGTGCTGCGCGTACGGAACCAGCCGGTGCCGGAAGTGGTGGGGAAGCCGTCCGGAGCCCAGCGGTTCGCGGGGCGGTTGCGGGCCGGACTGCGTGAGGCCACGGACGGCTTGCCGGCGGACGCGCGGGCGCTGCTGCCGGGACTGGTCGTCGGCGACACCGCACGCATCACACCCGAGCTGGACGAGGCTTTCAGGGAGACGGACCTCGCGCACACCCTCGCCGTCTCCGGAAGCAACCTGACCATCCTGCTCGCCCTCCTCATCGGACCGCCCGGTCTTGCCCAGCTCGTCGAACGCCGAGGTCTGGCACCGCGACTGGGGATCTCCCTCCGGGCGACCGCGTTGCTCGGCGGGGTACTCACACTCGGGTTCGTCGTCGTGTGCCGGCCCGACCCGAGCGTGCTGCGGGCCGCGGCCTGCGGTGCCGTCGCACTGCTCGCCCTGGCGACCGGACGCCGCAGATCACTGATCCCGGCGCTGGCGACGGCCGTACTGCTCCTGGTGCTGTACGACCCGTGGCTGTCCCGCAGTTACGGCTTCCTGCTCTCCGTGCTGGCCACCGGAGCCCTGCTCACGCTGGCACCACGCTGGTGCGAGACGCTGCGGCGGCACCGGGTTCCCCCGCGGTTGGCCGAGGCGTTGGCCGCCGCTGCCGCCGCGCAGGCACTGTGCGCGCCGGTCGTGGCCGTGCTGTCGGCGCGGGTCAGTCTGGTGGCGGTGCCGTGCAACCTGCTCGCGGAGGTCGCCGTCGCACCGGCCACGGTGCTGGGCTTCGCGGCGCTGGCGACGGCACCGGTGGTGATGCCGGTGGCCAAGGTCCTCGCGTGGGGCGCGAGTTGGCCCGCCGGGTGGATCGCGGACGTGGCCCGGACCGGTGCGGCGCTGCCCGGTGGGGGAGTGGACTGGCCGGGCAGTTGGACGGGGGCGCTGCTGCTCGCTGTCGCCGTCGCGGTTCTCGCGCTGGTCGGCCGACGGCTGCTGAAGCATCCGTGGCTGTGCGGTGTCTGCGGGTTGCTGCTCCTGCTGGTCGTGGTCGAGCCGGCGCCACTCACCCGGGTGATCACGGGATGGCCGCCGCCGGGCTGGCGGTTCGCGATGTGCGACGTCGGGCAGGGTGACGCGACGGTGCTCGCGGCGGGCAAGGGCGCCGGCGTGGTCGTGGACGCCGGACCCGATCCGAAGCTGGTCGACCAGTGTCTGCGCACGCTCGGCATCACCAGGATTCCGCTGGTCGTCCTCACTCACTTTCACGCCGACCATGTCGCCGGACTGCCCGGGGTCCTGCGGGGCCGCTCGGTGGGCGCGATCGAGACGACGTCCTTCGAAGAGCCGGCGGACCAGGCCGAGTTCGTGCGGAGAGCGGCAGCGGAACGGCACATCCCGATCACCCGTGCCGTCGCCGGGGAACAGCGACGCGCCGGTCCGCTCTCCTGGCAGGTGCTGTGGCCGCCACCGGAACCGGTACCGGACCAGGACGGCCCGAACGACGCGAGTGTCACGCTGCTCGTCCGGACGGCCGGGTTGCGCCTACTACTGCTCGGGGACCTCGAACCCCCGGCCCAGCAGGAGCTGTTGAGGTCACCGGCGGCGGCACTGCTGGGAGGCGTG
Source organism: Streptomyces sp. STR69 (assembly GCF_024519455.1). GTDB lineage: Bacteria > Actinomycetota > Actinomycetes > Streptomycetales > Streptomycetaceae > Streptomyces. The sequence continues at coordinate 361,808 of NZ_JALJRY010000006.1, forward strand.
GACGTCCTCAAGGTCGCCCACCATGGTTCCGCCTACCAGGACTTGGACCTGATACGCAGAGTTGCCCCACGACTGGCGCTGATCTCCTGCGGTGAGGACAACCCCTATGGCCACCCGGCCCCCAGCACGGTCGCGGCGCTGCGCGCGACGGGCGCGGTGGTCCTACGGACGGACCTGGACGGGGCCCTGGCGGTGGAAGGCGCGGGGGCCGGGCTGCGGGTGACACGGGACTGAGGGAGTCGGGGTGGCGGGGAGGGGAGGGGAGGGAGGGGGGAGGGGGGAGGGGGCCTCCCCGGCGAGAGCCCGGCGGCATAGGCGCTGAGCTGCGGTTGGTATGAGACTGGTGGCATGAATCCCGCACAGGTTGATGCCTACCTCCGTCGGCTGGGAGTCCCGCGCCCGGCGCTGCCCACCGTCGATGTTCTGCGCGAACTGCATCTGCGTCATCTGCAGACCGTGCCCTTCGAGAATCTGTCGATTCATCTGGGAGAGGAGATCGTGCTGGAGGAGAAGCGGCTGCTGGACAAGATCGTGGGCGCGGGCAGGGGCGGGTTCTGCTACGAACTGAACGGACTGTTCGGCGCGTTGCTCGCCGCGCTGGGATTCGACGTCACGCTGCTGTCGGCGCGGGTGTACGGGGACGGCGGGAGCCTGGGAATCCCGTACGACCATCTCGCGCTGCGGGTGCGGACGGTGGAAGGGAGCGTGTGGCTGGCCGACGTGGGGTTCGGGACGCACAGCCACTACCCCCTGGCCTTCGGGGAACGGGGTGAACAGGCGGACCCCGGCGGCGAGTTCAGGATCGCCGAGTCCGCGAACCCCGGGGACTTGCCAGACCTGCCAGATCGGCAAGGCCTCGCGGGCCTGACGGACCTGGACGTCCTCCGGAACGGCAAGCCCGAGTACCAGTTGGAGACGCGGCCCCGGGTGCTCGGTGACTTCGTGGCCGCGGCGTGGTGGCAGACCACGTCACCGGCGTCGCACTTCACGCAGTCGCTGGTCTGCTCGCGGCTCACGGACGACGGAGGGAGGATCACGCTCAGCGGTCGCGGCCTGACGGTGACGGCGGCGGACGGGACCCGGGACGTGCGTGAACTGGCCACGGACGAGGAGGTGTTGGCGGTGTACCGGGAGCGGTTCGGGATCGAACTGGGGGAGGTGCCCACGGTGCGCACACCCGCGTAGCCGTGGGGGTGTGCGCGCGAGCCCGCGGCCGTACCGGAAGATGTCTCCGTGAGTGATGTGAGACATGTGCTGGTGCTGCCCGACCGTGACACGGCAGAGGAGGCGGCGGAGGCGCTCGGGGAGCGGTTCGCCCTCGACGAGGAACCGCAATTGGTGCGGGACGCGCTGGCCGGCGAGGACGACGCCGAGGACGCGCAGTGGCTGCTTGTGCTGCGGGACGAGCACGGACGGCTCGACCCCGTTGAGCTGGACGCGTTCGCGGGAGAGTGGGACGGCTGGCGCGAGGAGCCGTAACAGTCACGAGCCCACGCACGAGCCCACGCACGGGCCGACAGAGCCGACACCCAACCCGCTCTATGGCTCCCACCGGCACCCGCCCTCTCCCGCACCCGCCCCCGTTGTCAGTGCCGCGTGCGATGCTTTACAGGATGGCCAAGAAGACTGCGAATGACGACCCTCTCGCCCCGGTGACGCTTGCCGTGGGCCAGGAGGACCTCCTGCTCGACCGTGCCGTGCAGGAGGTGGTGGCCGCCGCCAGGGCCGCCGACGCCGACACGGACGTACGTGACCTGACCTCGGACCAGCTGCAGCCCGGCACCCTCGCCGAGTTGACCAGCCCCTCGCTCTTCGCGGAGCGCAAGGTCGTGGTCGTACGCAACGCGCAGGATCTGTCCGCGGACACGATCAAGGACGTGAAGGGGTATCTCGGGGCGCCCGCCGAGGAGATCACCCTGGTGCTGTTGCACGCGGGTGGGGTCAAGGGCAAAGCGCTGCTCGATGCCGCGCGCAAGGCGGGCGCGCGGGAGGTGGCCTGTCCCAAGATGACGAAGCCGGCGGACCGGCTGGCCTTCGTGCGGAGCGAGTTCCGGGCGACCGGGAGATCGGCCACCCCGGAGGCCTGCCAGGCGCTCGTCGACTCCATCGGCAGCGATCTGCGGGAGCTGGCGTCCGCCGTCTCCCAGTTGGTCGCCGACGTCGAGGGCACCATCGACGAGGCGGTCGTCGGGCGGTACTACACCGGCCGGGCCGAGGCGTCGAGCTTCACGGTCGCGGACCGGGCCGTGGAGGGACGGGCGGCGGAGGCGCTGGAGGCGCTGCGGTGGTCGCTGTCCACCGGGGTGGCGCCGGTGCTGATCACCAGCGCGTTGGCGCAGGGGGTGCGGGCGATCGGGAAGCTGTCGTCCGCGCGTGGCGGGCGGCCGGCGGATCTGGCGCGTGAGCTGGGGATGCCGCCGTGGAAGATCGACCGGGTGCGGCAGCAGATGCGGGGCTGGACACCGGACGCGGTCTCCGTCGCGCTGCGGGCGGTGGCCGAGGCGGACGCGGGAGTGAAGGGCGGTGGGGACGATCCGGAGTACGCGTTGGAGAAGGCGGTCGTCACGATCGCCCGGGCCGCTCGGGGCCGGGCACAGGGCTGAGGCCGAGACTCTGTTCGCCCCCGGGAAGCGACAGGTCCCCGAAAGCGCCGACCTGGGGACACAGCAATGCCCCCGAAGTGGGTCCGGGGGCACTGTACGTGGCGTGGCGACCACGATGACTGTCCGTGAATCGAGGTAGAGGGCTCGACGTTGTCCTCACGGCGGATTGCTACTGGTCCGGTCCGCGCGAGCGCGGGCCGAGGCAAGTGCGGAGGATCAGCCCTTGAGCGAGGTGACCTTGGAAGCAAGCGCCGACTTCTTGTTGGCGGCCTGGTTCTTGTGGATGACGCCCTTCGAGACGGCCTTGTCGAGCTGACGCGCGGCAGCGCGCTGGTACTCGGTGGCCTTCTCGACGTCACCCGCGGCAGCGGCCTCGCGGGCCTTGCGGATCGCGGTCTTCAGGGAGGACTTGACGGCCTTGTTGCGCAGCCGAGCCTTCTCGTTGGTCTTGATCCGCTTGATCTGGGACTTGATGTTCGCCACGAATGAGCCTTTGCAGGTTCTGGCACGGGGCCGCACGGGTCCCGGGCCGATGATTTTTCTTGGGGTGTGCCTCGTGCTGAGAGCGCAGGAGACACAGCGACCCAGGCTACCAGCAGCCCACCGACCCACCCAAACCGGCTACCACGGCCCGATCCGTTACCGTCTCGCACCGGCCCAAACCGGACCGCACCTCCCGCGCGTGGGACCATGGAGCCTACGTATCGATCCGACCCGAGACCGCAGACACTGCGGACGCCTCAAGAATCAGGACCCTGCGTGCCCGCGATCCCCAGCCATGTGCCCGAGCCGAGCCGTACCGACCCGGCGCTGATCCGCAATTTCTGCATCATCGCGCACATCGACCACGGCAAGTCCACGTTGGCCGACCGGATGCTCCAGCTGACCGGAGTGGTCGACCAGCGGCAGATGCGTGCTCAGTACCTCGACCGCATGGACATCGAGCGCGAGCGCGGCATCACGATCAAGTCCCAGGCGGTGCGTCTGCCGTGGGCCCCCACCGACGGGGCCGACAAGGGCAGTACTCACATCCTCAACATGATCGACACCCCGGGACACGTCGACTTCACGTACGAGGTCTCGCGGTCGCTCGCCGCCTGCGAGGGCACCGTGCTGCTGGTGGACGCCGCCCAGGGCATCGAGGCCCAGACCCTCGCCAACCTCTACCTGGCGATGGAGAACGACCTCACGATCATCCCCGTACTGAACAAGATCGACCTGCCGGCCGCGCAGCCCGAGAAATTCGCGGAGGAGCTGGCGAACCTGGTCGGCTGTGACCCCGAGGACGTTCTCAGGGTCTCCGCGAAGACCGGGCTCGGTGTCGACGTACTGCTCAACAAGGTCGTCAAGGAGGTCCCGGCGCCGGTCGGGAACGCGGACGCGCCGGCCCGCGCCATGATCTTCGACTCGGTCTACGACTCCTACCGCGGTGTCGTGACGTACATCCGAGTCATCGACGGGCAGCTCACCAAGCGCGAGAAGATCCGGATGATGTCCACGAACGCCACGCACGAGCTGCTGGAGATCGGGACGAACTCGCCGGAGATGCTCGGCGCGGACGGGCTCGGGGTCGGCGAGGTCGGCTATCTGATCACGGGTGTGAAGGACGTCCGGCAGTCCAAGGTCGGTGACACCATCACCACCCTGCACAAGGGGGCGACCGAGGCGCTCGGCGGTTACAAGGACCCCAAGCCCATGGTCTTCTCCGGGCTGTATCCGCTGGACGGGTCCGACTACCCGGAGCTGCGCGACGCCCTCGACAAGCTCCAGCTCAACGACGCCGCGCTGGTGTACGAGCCGGAGACCTCGGCGGCGCTGGGCTTCGGTTTCCGGGTCGGCTTCCTGGGGCTGCTGCACCTGGACGTGATCCGGGAGCGGCTGGAGCGCGAGTTCGGGCTCGACCTCATCGCGACCGCGCCGAACGTGGTGTACCGCGTCGAGATGGAGGACGGCAGCGAGCACGTCGTCACCAACCCGAGCGAGTTCCCCGAGGGGAAGATCGACAAAGTCTACGAGCCCGTCGTGCGCGCGACGATCCTCGCGCCGTCGGAGTTCATCGGTTCGATCATGGAGCTGTGCCAGACCCGGCGCGGCACCCTGCTCGGCATGGACTACCTCTCCGAGGACCGCGTCGAGATCCGGTACACGCTCCCCCTCGCGGAGATCGTCTTCGACTTCTTCGACCAGCTGAAGTCCAAGACCCGCGGCTATGCCTCGCTGGACTACGAGCCCACCGGCGAGGTGTCCTCCAGTCTGGTCAAGGTCGACATCCTGCTGCACGGCGACAAGGTGGACGCCTTCTCGGCGATCACGCACAAGGACGCGGCGTACTCGTACGGCGTGCGGCTGGTCGCCAAGCTGCGGGAGCTGATCCCGCGGCAGGCCTTCGAGGTGCCCATCCAGGCCGCCGTCGGCTCCCGGGTCATCGCCCGCGAGACGATCCGCGCCATCCGCAAGGACGTCCTCGCCAAGTGCTACGGCGGTGACATCTCGCGTAAGCGGAAGCTGCTGGAGAAGCAGAAGGAGGGCAAGAAGCGGATGAAGATGGTGGGTTCCGTGGAGGTTCCCCAGGAGGCGTTCATCGCGGTGCTGTCCAGCGACGACAGCGGTCCCGGCGCCAAGGGCAAGAAGTAGCGGCCCCGTACACCGGGATTCCGGAGCAAACCGAGGCGAACTTCGGGGCCCGTCGTGCTGTGGCGCGGCGGGCCCCGCGTTCTGGCTCTGTAGGAAGCGACAGTCCGCCGCCCCTTACGCACCGGCCGGTCGCGCCTTACTCTGATCACTGCTCGATGGTTACTCGCGAGTTAAACAACAGCCGTAGCACTGAGCCAGCCGCACCGTCGCGGGCCCCCGGAGGATGTCGTGAGCGACACACAGACCCTGATCGAGAACCGTCCGCCGTCCGTCGCGGGCCTCTTCCTGGAGCGCGTCGCGGCCACGCCGGACACCGAGGCCTACCGTCACCCGGTGCCCGCGGCCTCCGGCGAGGGCCCCGACGACTGGAAGTCGCTGAGCTGGGCGCAGGCCGCCGAGCGGGTGTTCGCGATCGCGGCCGGTCTGATCGAACTGGGCGTACAGCCCGAGCAGCGCGTCGCGCTCGCCTCCGCCACCCGGATCGAGTGGATCCTCGCCGACCTGGGCATCATGTGCGCCGGCGCCGCCACGACCACGGTGTATCCGCAGACGAACGCCGACGAGTCGACCTTCATCCTCGCCGACTCCGGGAGCAAGGTCCTGATCGCCGAGGACGCGACGCAGCTCGCCAAGGCGGTGGAGAAGCGTGCCGAGCTGCCCGAGCTGACGCATGTCGTGGTCATCGACCCGACCGGCGTCGACACCGCGGAGACCGGCGACTGGGTGCTGAGCCTGGCCGAGCTGGAGCAGCGCGGTGCCGCGTACCTGGAGAAGAACCCGGATCTGATCAAGGAGCGGATCGCGGGCATCACCAAGGACCAGCTCGCGACGATCATCTACACCTCCGGCACCACCGGCCGCCCCAAGGGCGTCCGTCTCCCGCACGACAACTGGTCCTACCTGGCGAAGGCCATCGCCGCGACGGGGCTGCTGGGCCCCGAGGACGTGCAGTACCTGTGGCTGCCGCTGGCGCACGTCTTCGGCAAGGTGCTCACGTCCGGCCATATCGAGATCGGGCACGTCACCGCGGTGGACGGCCGGCCCGACAAGATCATCGAGCATCTGCCGATCGTGCAGCCGACGTACATGGCGGCCGTTCCGCGCATCTTCGAGAAGGTCTACAACGGGGTCGCGGCCAAGGCGCGGGCCGGCGGCGCCGCCAAGTACAAGATCTTCCAGTGGGCGGCGGAGGTCGCCCGCGAGTACGCCAAGGTCACCCAGGACAACTTCCGCCGCACCGGTTCGGCCACCGCGCCCTTCGGTCTCGCCGCCAAGCACAAGGTGGCCGACGCGCTGGTCTACGCGAAGATCCGCGAGGCCTTCGGCGGCAAGCTGCGCGCCTGTGTGTCGGGCAGCGCCGCGCTCTCGCCCGAGATCGGCTACTTCTTCGCCGGCGCCGGCATCCACATCCTGGAGGGCTACGGCCTGACCGAGTCCTCCGCGGCCTCCTTCGTCAACCCCGGCGAGGCGTACCGCACCGGCACGGTCGGCAAGCCGCTGCCCGGCACGGAGGTGCGCATCGCGGACGACGGCGAGATCCTGCTGCGCGGCCCCGGCATCATGGAGGGCTACCACGGGCTGCCCGAGAAGACCGCCGAAGTCCTGGAGCCGGACGGCTGGTTCCACACCGGTGACATCGGCGAGCTGTCCCCGGACGGCTATCTGCGCATCACCGACCGCAAGAAGGACCTCATCAAGACGTCCGGCGGCAAGTACATCGCGCCCAGCGAGGTCGAGGGCCAGTTCAAGGCCGTGTGCCCGTACGTCTCCAACATCCTGGTGCACGGCGCCGACCGTAACTTCTGCACCGCGCTCATCGCCCTCGACGAACCGTCCATCCTGGACTGGGCGAAGGAGAACGGCCTCGAAGGCAAGTCCTACGCCGAGGTCGTCGCCGCCCCCGGGACGGTCGCCCTGGTCGAGGGCTACGTCAAGGAGCTCAACGAGGGCCTCCAGCGCTGGCAGACCATCAAGAAGTTCCGTCTCCTCCCGCGCGACCTCGACGTGGAACACGGCGAGATCACCCCGAGCCTCAAGCTCAAGCGCCCGGTGGTGGAACGCGAGTACAAGCACCTGATCGACGAGATGTACGCGGGTTCGCGGGAGGCCTAGCGGCTTGTTGTCACCGGGGGCACGGTCCTAACGGCCGTGCCCCCGGCGCATGTTCTGTACCAGCTGCTCCATCTGTCTTACCTGGTTGCCCAGTTCGCGCACTTCGTCCACCGTGCTGGCAGCCACCCGCGCCTCGATCTCCTTGAGTCGCGACGCCAGTTCCTCGAACTGGCCCTGCTCTCGGGCGAGCATCCGCTCCAACAGCTGGTTCTTCCGGTGCAGTTCGAGAAAGACGGTCACCTTCGCCCGCAGCACCCACGGATCGAACGGCTTGGTCAAGTAGTCGGCCGCACCCGTGGCATACCCCCGGAACGCATATCCCGCGTCCGAGTCCGAGCCGGTCAGAAAGATGATCGGGACGTCCTTGGTCTGGTCGAGCCGTTTGATGTTGGCCGCGGTCTCGAACCCGTCCATGCCCGGCATGCGGATGTCCAGCAGGACGACGGCGAAGCGCTGCCGCAGCAGTGCCTTCATCGCCTCCTCGCCCGAACGGGCGCGTACCAGTGGCTCGTTGAGGGACCCCAGGACGGCCTCCAGCGCGATCAGGTTGTCCTCCATGTCGTCGACCAGGAGGATGCCGGCACTTTCGTCGGTCGTTGCCTCAGCGCTCATGATGACTGTGCCTCACTCAGTCCTCGGCGGTGCCGCCGTCTCCCCGGGTACCCGCATCCGTCCCCGCGATGTCCGTCCCCCCGATGCCCGCCGCCGTGACGTCCTCGGCCTCGGGGTCCAGGAGGGCGCAGACGACGGTCAGCAGCTGGTCCACGTCCACCGGCTTGGGCACGTAGTCGTTGGCGCCCCGCGCGATGGACTTCTCCCGGTCGCCGGGCATCGCCTTGGCGGTGAGCGCGACGATGGGCAGGCCGGTCCAGCGCGGGGCGCGGCGGATGGCGGCGATGGTCTCGTACCCGTCCATCTCCGGCATCATGATGTCCATGAGCACGAGTTCGACGTCGGGATTGCGTTCCAGGGTCTCGATGCCCTCGCGGCCGTTCTCCGCGTAGAGCACCGGCATACCGACGCGCCCCAGGACGTGGGTGAGCGCGAAGACGTTGCGGATGTCGTCGTCCACGATCAACACCCGTCGCCCCGGCAGCACCTGACCGGCCCGGCCGGCCTTCCACGCCTCCAGCTTGGTGGGAGTGGGCCATGAGTCGTCCACCTCGTGCCCGGTGAACGGCTCGGTGGACAACTGCTCGTCCACGGCGGGCAGTTCCCGGTCCTCGGAGGTCCGCCCGGTCGCCGCATGACCGGGGCTGACGACGGGGACGTACAGCGTGAAGGTCGAGCCGCAGCCCGGCTCGCTCTCCGCGACGATACGGCCGCCGAGCAGCCCGGCGATCTCCCGGCTGATCGACAACCCCAGCCCCGTACCGCCGTACTTGCGGTTGGTCGTGCCGTCGGCCTGCTGGAACGCCTCGAAGATCACCGGGAGTTTCTCGGCGGCGATCCCGATGCCGGTGTCGGAGACGGCGAACACGATGACCTCGTCGCTGTCGTGGGAGTAGCGGTGATCGGGGTCCTTGACCCGGTTGACGCGGAGTTCGACCCGGCCGGTGGCGGTGAACTTGATGGCGTTGGACAGCAGGTTGCGCAGGATCTGCTGGAGCCGCTGCTCGTCGGACCACATCTCGCGCGGTACGTCCTCGCCCACCGACACCTCGAAGGCGAGCCCCCGGTCCAGGGTGAGCGGGCGGAACGTGGCGTGGACGTAGTCGAGGAGCTTGATGAGGGGCAGCCGCTTGGGGCGTACGTCCATCCGGCCGGCCTCGATCTTCGACAGGTCGAGGATGTCGTTGATGAGCTGGAGCAGATCCGAGCCGGAGCGGTGGATCGTGGTCGCGAACTGCACTTCCTGGTCGGAGAGATGACCGTCCGGGTTGTCGGAGAGCAGCCGGGCCAGGATCAGCAGCGAGTTCAGCGGGGTGCGCAGCTCGTGGCTCATGTTGGCCAGGAACTCCGACTTGTACTGTGAGCTGGTGGCCAACAGGGCTGCCTTCTCCTCCAGTTCGGCGTTGGAGCGCTGCAACTCGGCCTGCTGTTTCTGGAGTTCGTCCGAACGTTCCTGCAACTGCATGGCCAGCCGCTGGGACTCGCCGAGCAGGGACTCCGTGCGGGAGTTGGCGATGATGGTGTTGATCGCGACGCCGATGGTGTTCACAAACTGGTCGAAGAACGCGAGGTGGACGTCGGAGAAGCGGGAGAAGGAGGCCAGTTCGATCACGCCGAGGAGCTTGTCCTCGAAGATGATCGGGATGATGACCACGCTCGCCGGGGCGGCTTCCCCGAGCCCGCTGTTGATCTTGATGTAGTCCGGCGGGGCCTCTTCCACCAGGATCCGCTTCTTCTCCCGGGCCGCCTGCCGAACCAGCCCGTGCACCGGCATCCCGCCCGTGTCCACGGTCGCGCCCTGCGCCGACCCGTACCCGGCGATGAACGCAAGTCCCTTGGCGGGAATGGCCGTTCGCAGACTGTCCTCGTCGGGATCGGCCAGGAAGAACGCCCCGTACTGCGCGTTCACCAGCGGGGTCAGCTCGCGCAGGATCAGGTCGGCGACCTCCATCAGGTCCCGGTGCCCCTGCATCAGCGCGGCGAGCCGGGCCAGGTTGGACTCCAGCCAGTCCTTCGCGCGGGTCGTCTCGCGGAGGTTGGCCACCATCAGGTTGATGTTGTCCTTCAGCTCGGTGACCTCGCCCTGGGTCTCCACCGTGATGGAGCGGGACATGTCGCCCTGGGCCACCGCGGAGGCCACCTCGGCGATCGCGCGGACCTGGGTGGTGAGGTTGAGCGCGAGTTCGTTCACGTTGGTCGTCAGACGTTTCCAGGTGCCGTAGACGCCCTCCACCCTTGCCTGGCCGCCGAGTTGGCCCTCGGAGCCGACCTCGCGGGCCACCCGGGTGACCTCCGAGGAGAAGGAGGAGAGGGTGTCGACCATCGTGTTGATGGTGGTCTTCAGCTCCAGGATCTCGCCGCGCGCGTCCACGTCGATCTTCTTCGACAGGTCGCCCTGCGCCACCGCCGTCGCGACCTGCGCGATGTTCCGGACCTGTGAAGTCAGGTTGTCGGCCATGTAGTTGACGTTGTCGGTCAGGTCGCGCCAGACACCGGAGACGCCCAACACCTGGGCCCGGCCGCCGAGTCGGCCGTCGGTGCCGACCTCGCGGGCCACCCGGGTCACCTCGTCGGCGAAGGCGCGCAGCTGCTCCACCATCGTGTTGACGGTGTCCTTCAGTTCGAGGATCTCGCCGCGCGCGTCGACGGTGATCTTCTTCGACAGGTCGCCGTTGGCGACGGCGGTCGTGACTTGCGCGATGTTCCGCACCTGCGAAGTCAGGTTCAGGGCCATGAAGTTGACGTTGTCCGTCAGGTCCTTCCAGACCCCGCTGACGCCCCGCACCTGCGCCTGCCCGCCGAGGTTGCCCTCCGTGCCGACCTCGCGCGCCACGCGCGTCACCTCGTCGGCGAACGCGGAGAGCTGGTCCACCATCGTGTTGATGGTCGACTTCAGCTCCAGGATCTCGCCCTTCGCCTCCACCGTGATCTTCTTGCCGAGGTCGCCCTGCGCCACGGCCGTCGACACCAGCGCGATGTTCCGGACCTGTGAAGTCAGGTTGTCCGCCATGAAGTTGACGTTGTCGGTGAGGTCCTTCCAGACGCCGGAGACGCCCCGCACCTGGGCGCGTCCGCCGAGGTTGCCCTCGGTGCCGACCTCGCGGGCGACGCGTGTCACCTCGTCGGCGAACGCGGAGAGCTGGTCGACCATCGTGTTGATGGTCGACTTCAGTTCGAGGATCTCGCCCTGCGCGTCCACCGTGATCTTCTGCGACAGGTCGCCGTTCGCCACGGCCGTCGTCACCTGGGCGATGTTGCGGACCTGTGAAGTCAGGTTCGACGCCATGAAGTTGACGTTGTCGGTGAGGTCCTTCCACACCCCGGACACGCCCCGCACCTGCGCCCGCCCGCCCAACTGGCCCTCGGTACCCACCTCGCGGGCGACGCGCGTCACCTCGTCGGCGAACGCGGAGAGCTGGTCCACCATCGTGTTCACGGTGAGCTTCAGTTCGAGCAGTTCGCCGGTCGCCTCGACGGTGACCGTACGCGTGAGGTCACCGCGCGCCACCGCCGTCGTGACGAGGGCGATGTCCCGCACCTGCGCGGTCAGCCGGGACGCCATCGTGTTGACCGCCTCGGTCACGTCCCGCCAACTGCCCGACAGGCCTTGCACCTTGGCGCGCCCGCCGAGTCTGCCCTCGGTGCCGACCTCGCGGGCGACCCGGGTCACCTCTCCGGTGAACAGGGAGAGTTGGTCCACCATCTTGTTCACGGCCCGGCCCAGCCGCCGTAGATCACCGCGCAACTGCCTGCTGCCGTCGTGCAGATCGACCCGCTGGGTCAGATCGCCGCCCGCCACCGCGTCCAGCACGCGGGTCGCGTTGGCGGCCGGGGCGACCAGGGCGTCGAGGAGCTGGTTGACGTCGTTGACGCGGGAGGTCCAGCCGCCCTGGCCGGGGCTGGCCGAGAGGCGCTCGTCGAGGCGGCCGTGGCGGATCAACTCCCGTTTGACGCGCTGCGTCTCGGAGTTGAAGTGGGTGCTGCGGTCCATGATCTGGTTGAAGGCGGCGGTCAGTTCGGCCACCATGCCGTGACCCGTCTCCGGTGCCTTGGTGAAATCGCCGTCACGCGCCGCCGTCATCACGGCGAGCAGAGGGCGCAGGTCCGATGTTCGAATCCAGTCCTCTTTGTGTCCGTCTTCGAGCACACGCGTAGCACTGTTCTCACTCATGGCGGCCCACTTCGGTAACTCGGCGCTTATGGCCGCGGTCAGTCTGTCACTCTGTCCGCATCGACCGAGGTGTATTCGTCCGATCTGCTCGGGGAGCTGTGCATGGGGGCAATTCCGACGCAACGGGAGACCACTTCGCGTGCTCCCGACGCGCCCGCGCACCACGGCGCGGACCCGCGCACGACCATGCGCGCCACGCTCTCCGGAAGCCCCCTCGCGCCCGGCTCCGCCCGCGGCCTGGTGCGCGCCGCGCTCCGCGAATGGACCGAACTCGCCCTGCCCGGAACGGAACACCTCACCGACCGGCTCGCCGACGACGCGACGGTCGTCGTCAGCGAGCTCGTCACCAACGCCGTCGTACACGCCGGTACGGACGTCGAGTTGATCTGCCGCCTGGAGGACACCCGGTCCGTCGTCGTGGAGGTCGCCGACCACCACCCCTCCCGCGCCCCGCGCGACAACAGCGGTGAACCGGCGTACGAGACACCGGAGTTCGGGCGCGGGCTGCGGCTCGTCTCCACGCTCGCCGAGGCCTGGGGCGTCACCTACCGCACCGGCACCAAGACCGTGTGGGCCCGCCTTCCCGCCGAAGGCAGCCCGGCCGCCGAGGAGTTGGAGACGTACGCCGGTGAACGCGGCCTGCGCGTCGCCGAGATCCTCGCCCCCGAACCCCGGCGCGCCGAACGCGACCGGGACTGGCTCGGCCGCGGTGCCCTCTCCTTCCTCGCCGAGGCCTCCGACCTCCTCGCCGGACAGCTCGACGAGGACCTGGTCGCCGCGCTCGCCGGACAGCTGATCGTGCCGAGACTGGCCGACTGGTGCGCCGTATGGCTGGAGGACGAGGCGATGGGCCGCGGGGGCTGGGGCGAGGACGCCGGGGCCGGCGCCGGACCACGCCTCGCCCGCGTCTGGCACGGCAGCGAGAACCGCATCGAGGAACTGCGCGGCGCCCTGGAGAAGCACCCGCCCCGCCCGCAGGACTCACTGCGGCCCGCGTCCTACCCCTGGCCCGGCGACTCCCTCGGCCCGCACGGCACCCATGGCGCGGCACTGGCGTACCGGCTGATCGCGGGCGGCCGTCCGCTCGGCACCCTGGTCATCGGACGGTCCGGGCTGCCGTGCTTCCCCGACGAGGTCACCGGTCTGGTCGAGGACCTCAGCCGCCGGGTCGCGCTCGCCATCGGCGCGGCCCGCCAGTACGCCCGCCAGGCCACCATCAGCCGCGTCCTCCAGCGCGGCCTGCTGCCCGGCGCCGTCGCCGAGATCCCGGGCGTGCACAGCGCCCTCGTCTACGAACCGTGCGACAAGGGCGGCCCCAGCGGCGACTTCTACGACCTGTTCCCGGCCGGCGACGGCCGCTGGTGCTTCGCCCTCGGCGACGTCCAGGGCAAGGGCCCCGAGGCCGCCGTAGTGATCGGACTGGCGCGCCCCTGGCTGCGCCTCCTCGCCCGGGAGGGCTACCGCGTCGCCGACGTCCTCGACCGCCTCAACCAGCTCCTCCTCGACGACGCCACGGAAGCGGCCGACGCGGCGGCCCACGCCCTGGTCGCCGCGGGCGGCATGCCGGGCCCGGTCGGCGACGGCCCCCGCTTCCTCTCCCTCCTCTACGGCGAGCTGGTCCCCTTCGACGGCGGCGTCCGCTGCACCCTCGCCTCCGCCGGACACCCGCTGCCGCTGCTCCTCGGCCCGGACGGCTCCGTCGCCACGGCCGCCCGCCCGCAGACCCTCCTCGGCGTCATCGAGGACGTCACCTACACCAGCCAGACCTTCGAACTCCGGCCCGGCGACAGCCTGTTGTGCGTCACCGACGGAGTCACCGAGCGCCGCTCCGGCTCCGTCCAGTTCGACGACGGCGACGGCCTCGCGACCGTGCTCGCCGGGTGCGCGGGGCTGAGCGCCGAGCTGATCGCGGAGCGGATCAAGCGGCTGGTGCACGAGTTCGGCGGCCGGCCGCCGGAGGACGACATGGCGCTGCTGGTCCTTCAGGCGGAGTAGGCGGAGCAGAGAGTCGTACGGGTGCTGGACAATGGAGGACATGCCTTCCGCACTCCCCGACGGCGATCCCGTCCCCGACGACGGCGCCCTGCCCGCGCAGGCGCTCGCCGGGGCCGCGGGCCGCCCCCTCGGCTTCTATCTGCACGTCCCGTACTGCGCGACCCGCTGCGGCTACTGCGACTTCAACACCTACACGGCGACCGAGCTGCGCGGCACGGGCGGAGTGCTGGCCTCCCGCGACAACTACGCGGACACCCTGATCGACGAGGTCCGCCTGGCCCGCAAGGTCCTCGGCGACGACCCGCGCCCGGTCCGTACGGTCTTCGTCGGCGGCGGCACGCCCACGCTGCTCGCGGCGGACGATCTCGTCCGGATGCTGGGCGCGATCCGCGACGAGTTCGGCCTGGCCCCGGACGCGGAGATCACGACGGAGGCCAACCCGGAGTCGGTCGACCCGGCCTACCTCGCGACCCTCCGCCGGGGCGGCTTCAACCGGATCTCCTTCGGCATGCAGAGCGCGAAGCAGCACGTCCTGAAGATCCTCGACCGCACCCACACCCCCGGCCGCCCCGAGGCCTGTGTGTCCGAGGCCCGCGCGGCCGGCTTCGAACACGTCAACCTCGACCTGATCTACGGCACCCCGGGCGAGACGGATGACGACTGGCGGGCCTCGCTCGACGCGGCCCTCGGCGCGGGCCCCGACCACATCAGCGCCTACGCCCTGATCGTCGAGGAGGGCACCCAGCTGGCCCGCCGGATCCGCCGCGGCGAGGTCCCGATGACGGACGACGACGCGCACGCCGACCGCTATCTCATCGCGGACGAGGTGATGTCGACGGCGGGCTTCGACTGGTACGAGGTGTCCAACTGGGCGACATCGAATTCCGGCCGTTGTCTGCACAACGAGCTCTACTGGCGCGGCGCCGACTGGTGGGGCGCGGGCCCCGGAGCGCACTCCCACGTGGGCGGCGTCCGCTGGTGGAACGTGAAGCACCCGGGCGCGTACGCGGGCGCACTCGCCGCCGGCCGCTCCCCGGGCGCCGGCCGGGAGATCCTCACCGCAGAGGACCGCCGGGTGGAGCGGATCCTGCTGGAACTGCGGCTCCGCGAGGGCGCGCCGCTGGACCTGCTCCGGCCGGAGGGACTCGCGGCGTCGCGCCGGGCGCTGGCGGACGGGCTGCTGGAGGCGGGACCGTACGAGGAGGGGAGTGCCGTGCTCACGCTGCGGGGGCGGTTGCTGGCGGACGCGGTGGTGCGCGACCTGGTGGACTGACCGGACCCGTCAGGCCTCGCCGGGCGCCGTGACGAAGTCGATCAACTCCTCCACCCGCCCCAGCAGTTCCGGCTCAAGATCCTTGTACGACCCCACCTTGGCCAGAATCGCCTGCCACACCGCACCGGTGTTTTCCGGCCAACCCAGCGCCCGGCACACCCCCGTCTTCCAGTCCTGCCCGTGCGGGACCCGGGGCCAGGCGGTGATGCCCACGGAGGACGGTTTCACGGCCTCCCAGATGTCGATGTAGGGGTGGCCGACGACGAGCGCGTGCTCGCTGGTGACCGACTGGGCGATGCGCCACTCCTTGGTGCCCGGCACCAAGTGGTCCACCAGGATGCCCAACCGTGCGTCCGGGCCGGGGGCGAACTCGTCCACGATGGCCGGCAGGTCGTCGACGCCCTCCAGGTACTCGACCACCACACCCTCGATGCGCAGGTCGTCGCCCCACACCCGCTCGACCAGCTCGGCGTCGTGCCGGCCCTCGACGTAGATCCGCCCGGCGCGGGCCACACGCGCGCGTGCACCGGGAACGGCGACCGAACCGGATGCCGTACGAGTGGGCCGTAGCGGGCTCGACACCGGCTTCACCAGGGTCACCACGCGGCCCTCCAGGAGGAACCCGCGCGGCTCCAGGGGGAACACCCGGTGCTTGCCGAAGCGGTCCTCCAGGGTGACCGTGCCGGCCTCGCAGCGGATCACCGCTCCGCAGAAACCGGTGCCGGGCTCCTCGACCACCAGGCCCGTTTCCGCGGGGACCTCGGGGACGGGCTTCGGCTTCTTCCACGGCGGAGTCAGGTCGGCGGAGTACTGGCGCATTCGGATGACGATAGGAGAACCGGCCCGCCCGGTTTCACGACACGCCGAAACGGGTTGCCAACGCGTCCCGTTGGGCCCGCACGAACCCCGCGTCCACCACCGCTCCGTGACCGGGCACGTACAGCGCGTCCTCGCCGCCCAGGGAGAGGAGCCGGTCAAGCGCGGTCGGCCAGTGCGACGGTACGGCGTCGGGGCCCGCCTGGGGATCGCCGGACTCCTCGACCAGGTCGCCGCAGAACACGACCGGCGGGTCGCCCGGCACCACGAGCACGAGATCGTGGGCGGTGTGTCCGCTCGTCGCCACCAGGTGGACCTCCGGGCCGCCGTCCATGTCGAGCACCGTGGGGCCCCACACGTATTCACGGGGGCACACGAGGATGTCCGCCGCGTTCTCCGCCACCCGCGGATCCAGCCCGTTGCGCACCGCGTCGGCCCGCAACTCCTCACCACCGCCCTCGAACACCTCGCCCGCGCCCCCGGCCGCGAGAACCGTCGCCCCGGCAAAGACCGCCGCCCCGAAGACATGGTCGAAATGGGCATGGGTGAGCGCGAGATGGGTCACACGGCGCCCGGCGAGCGCCTGCGCCTGCGTACGCAACCGTGCGCCCTCCGCCACACTCGACCCGGCGTCGATCATGAGCGCCGAGCCGTCCCCGAGGACCAGCCCCACCGTGCAGTCCCAGCCAGGCAGCCGGCACCGCCCCACCCCGGCGGCCAGCCGCTCCCACCCCGCCTCTTCCCAAGTCACCGTCATACGGCGACGCTAACGGTGAGGGCACCAGGGATTGACATCGCGGGACCGGCCTTGCCCGGGGTGTACCTCACGGCCGTACACTGGGCCGGGGAACGCTGGCACTCACGCGCACAGAGTGCCAGGAAAGGGCAGCCCGGCAACAAAACGGCGACCAGAACTGGAGGTGTGCGCGATGCTCAGCGAACGCAGGCTTCAGGTGCTGCGCGCCATCGTCCAGGACTATGTCGGCACCGAGGAGCCGGTCGGGTCCAAGGCGCTCACCGAGCGGCACAGCCTCGGCGTCTCCCCGGCGACCGTGCGCAACGACATGGCGGCCCTGGAGGACGAGGGGTACATCGCCCAGCCGCACACGAGTGCCGGGCGCATCCCCACGGACAAGGGCTATCGGCTGTTCGTCGACAAGCTCGCCGGCGTCAAGCCGATGACCGGC
Source organism: Streptomyces sp. STR69 (assembly GCF_024519455.1). Classification (GTDB taxonomy): domain Bacteria; phylum Actinomycetota; class Actinomycetes; order Streptomycetales; family Streptomycetaceae; genus Streptomyces. The sequence goes on from NZ_JALJRY010000006.1 coordinate 379,211, forward strand.
CCCGAGCGCAAGGCCATCCAGAACTTCCTCGACGGCGCGGTCGACCTCGACGACGTCGTGGGCCGTACGGTCCGGCTGCTCGCGCAGCTGACCCGGCAGGTCGCCGTCGTGCAGTACCCCTCGCTGACCCGCTCGACCGTCCGGCACGTGGAGCTGCTGTCGCTGGCCCCCGCGCGCGTGATGCTCGTGCTGATCACCGACACCGGGCGGGTCGAGCAACGCATGGTGGACTGCCCGGCGCCCTTCGGGGAGTCCTCGCTCGCGGATCTACGCGCGCGGCTCAACAGCCGGATCGCGGGCCGCCGCTTCGCGGACGTACCGCAGCTCGTGCAGGACCTGCCGGACGCCTTCGAGAACGAGGACCGCGGCACGGTCGCGACGGTGCTCTCCACCCTCCTGGAGACCCTCGTCGAGGAGACCGAGGAGCGGCTGATGATCGGCGGCACCGCCAATCTCACCCGCTTCGGACATGACTTTCCCCTCACCATCCGCCCCATCCTGGAAGCCCTGGAGGAGCAGGTCGTCCTCCTCAAGTTGCTTGGTGAGGCGGGGGATTCGGGCATGACCGTACGGATCGGTCACGAGAACGCCTACGAGGGACTCAACTCCACTTCAGTGGTGTCGGTCGGCTACGGTTCGGGCGGCGAGGCAGTCGCCAAGCTCGGCGTGGTCGGACCGACCCGCATGGATTACCCGGGAACGATGGGAGCGGTACGCGCAGTGGCACGGTACGTCGGACAGATCCTGGCGGAGTCCTAAGTGGCCACGGACTACTACGCCGTTCTCGGCGTGCGTCGCGACGCGTCGCAGGATGAGATCAAGAAGGCCTTCCGCCGGCTCGCGCGCGAGCTGCACCCGGACGTGAATCCGGACCCGAAGACCCAGGAGCGGTTCAAGGAGATCAACGCCGCCTACGAGGTGCTCTCGGACCCGCAGAAGAAGCAGGTCTACGACCTCGGCGGCGACCCCCTCTCGCAGGCGGGCGGCGCGGGCGCGGGCTTCGGCGCGGGCGGCTTCGGGAACTTCTCGGACATCATGGACGCCTTCTTTGGCACGGCGTCGCAGCGCGGACCGCGCTCGCGGACCCGTCGCGGCCAGGACGCCATGATCCGGCTCGAAATCGAGCTGGACGAGGCGGCCTTCGGCACCACGAAGGACATCCAGGTCGACACGGCCGTCGTCTGCAACACCTGCAACGGCGAGGGCGCCGCCCCCGGCACCTCCGCGCAGACCTGCGACATGTGCCGCGGTCGCGGTGAGGTCTCGCAGGTGACCCGGTCCTTCCTGGGCCAGGTCATGACGTCCCGCCCCTGCCCCCAGTGCCAGGGCTTCGGCACCGTCGTGCCGACGCCGTGCCCGGAGTGCGCCGGCGACGGCCGCGTCCGCTCGCGGCGCACGCTCACGGTGAAGATCCCGGCCGGTGTGGACAACGGCACGCGGATCCAGCTCGCGGGCGAGGGCGAGGTCGGCCCCGGCGGCGGCCCCGCCGGTGACCTCTACGTCGAGATCCACGAGCTGCCGCACGCGATGTTCCAGCGCCGCGGCGACGACCTGCACTGCACGGTCACGCTCCCCATGACAGCCGCGTCCCTGGGCACGAAGGTGCCGTTGGAGACGCTGGACGGCATGGAGGAGGTCGACATCCGCCCGGGCACCCAGTCCGGCCAGTCGATCCCGCTGCACAGCAGAGGCATCACACATCTGCGCGGCGGCGGCCGGGGCGACCTCATCGTGCACGTCGAGGTCACCACCCCGACCAAGCTCGACGTGGAACAGGAACGCCTCCTCAGGGAACTGGCGAAACTGCGTGGCGAGGAGCGGCCCATGGGGACGTTCCAGCCCGGGCAGCAGGGCCTGTTCTCCCGTCTGAAGGACGCCTTCAACGGCCGCTGAACCGATCGTCGAACAGGCCGTCGATCGGGTCGTCGAACCGGTCTCCGCCCGGGCATGCATCTGTCCTATGCCCGGCGGAAGGCCGGATTCGGACTTGTTCGGAGGACGTGACAACATGCCGTCATGTCCTCCGCACTGACCGATCTCTTCCCTCATCCGATCGTGCAGGCCCCGATGGCGGGCGGTGTCTCCGTCCCGCTTCTCGCCGCGGCCGTGTCCGAGGCCGGCGGGCTGGGATTCCTCGCCGCCGGGTACAAAACAGCCGACGGCATGTACCAGGAGATCAAGCAGCTGCGGAGCCTGACGTCCCGCCCCTTCGGCGTGAACCTCTTCATGCCGCAGCCGGAGTACGCGGACAGGGCGGCGGTCGACGTCTACGCCCACCAGCTGGCCGGCGAGGCCACCTGGTACGACACGGAACTCGGCGACCCGGACAGCGGTCGCGAGGACGGCTACGACGCGAAGCTGTCCGTGCTGCTCGACAACCCGGTGTCCTTCGTCTCCTTCCACTTCGGTGTCCCCACCCGTGAGGTGCTGGACTCGCTGCGCCGGGCCGGCACCTTCACCCTCGTCACCGCCACCACCGCCGAGGAGGCCCTCGCCGTGGAGCGGGCCGGTGCCGACGCGGTGATCGCGCAGGGCGTCGAGGCCGGCGGCCACCAGGGCACCCACCGCGACCTCCCGGAGAACGACGGCTCCGGCATCGGCCTGCTCTCCCTGGTCGCCCAGATCCGCGAGACCGTGAGTCTCCCGATCGTCGCCGCCGGTGGTCTGATGCGCGGCAGCCAGATCGCCGCCGCCCTGGCGGCGGGCGCGAGCGCGGCCCAGCTCGGCACGGCGTTCCTCGCCACCCCCGAGTCCGCGGCGAACGCCGTGCACAAGCAGGCACTCACCAACCCCCTGTTCACGCGTACCGAGTTGACCCGCGCGTTCTCCGGCCGCCCGGCCCGCGGCCTGGTCAACCGCTTCATGCGCGAGCACGGCCCGTACGCCCCCGCCGCGTACCCCGAGGTCCACCACCTGACCTCGCCGCTCCGCAAGAAGGCCGCCGCGGCCGGCGATGCGCAGGGCATGGCGCTGTGGGCCGGACAGGGCCACCGCATGGCCCGCGAGCTGCCCGCCGGCCAGCTGGTCGAGGTACTGGTCGCCGAACTGGCCTCCGCCCGGACAGCGTTGTCGGCCGGAGGCGAGCTGCGATGACCGCGCCGGTGTTCATTCTCGACCCCCTGGTCCTGCCGGACTTCTGCGGTGGCGAGTACGTCCTCGACGGCCCCGAGGGGCGGCACGCGGTCTCCGTACGGAGGATGCGGGCCGGTGAGGAGGTCGTCCTCACCGACGGACGCGGCCGGTGGATGGAGGGTGTCGTCAAGGCGGCCGAGGGCAAGGACCGGCTCGTCGTCATGGACCTGGAGTCCGTCAGCGAGGAGCCCGAGCCGCAGCCCCGCATCACCGTCGTCCAGGCCCTCCCCAAGGGCGACCGCGGCGAACTGGCCGTGGAGACGATGACCGAGACCGGCGTCGACGCCATCGTCCCCTGGGCGGCCTCCCGTTGCATCACGCAGTGGAAGGGCGAGCGCGGTCTGAAGGCCCTCGCGAAGTGGCGGGCCACCGCCCGCGAGGCCGGCAAGCAGTCCCGCCGGCTGCGCTTCCCGGAGGTCGCGGACGCGGCAACGAGCAAACAGGTTGCCGCACTTCTCGCCAAAGCCGACTTCGCCGCCGTACTCCACGAGGACCGCGACTACGGCAGCGAACCCCTCGCCACCGCCGAACTCCCCACCGAGGGTGAGATCGTGCTGGTCGTGGGCCCCGAAGGCGGCGTCTCGCCCGAGGAGTTGGCCCTCTTCGAGGAGGCCGGGGCGAAGGCCTGCCGGCTCGGGCGCAGCGTGCTGCGCACATCGACCGCCGGGACAGCGGCCACGGCCCTGCTCCTGGGACGCACCGGACGCTGGTCATGAACCAGGGGAGACCACCGTGGAACTAGCCCAAGTGAGGCTGCTCGTCACCGACTTCGCCGCCTGCTACCGCTTCTACGCCGAAGTCCTCGGCCTGAAGCCGCAGTCGGGGGCGACCGAGGGACCGTACGAGAAGTTCAGCCCGGCGGTCGGGTCGGCCGGGATCGCGCTGCAGGACCGGGCGATGATGGCCCAAGTCCTCGGTGAGCTGGGGGAGTTGGTGACCGGGCACCGCTCGCTGGTGGTGCTGCGGGTCGACGACCTGGACGCGTACTGCGAGCAGATCACCGACCGGGGAGCGACCCTCCTCCACGGCCCCGCGCCGATGACGGACCGGATGCGGGTGGCGCATCTCAAGGACCCCGAGGGCAATGTGGTGGAGCTTCAGGAGTGGCTGCTGCTGCGGGGCTGACCGGTCGTGCGCCGGGTGACTGCGCCCCGGGCGCACGGGTGGCCGTATGCGCTCTTCCGTGTGCGCCCCGACGGTGGCAGGCTGCCGTCCATGGGGGCGTTGAGGCAGATCTGGCGTCGGCCCCGCGGACGGCGGGTGGCCGCTGTGGCGGGGCTCGCGATGGTGTCCGTGGGCGGGGTCGTCGCGTGCCAGCCCGGTGATCTCAGCGCGGCGACCGTCGCGTACACCACCGACAAGACGGCGACCGCGGAGCTCAAGCGGGACCACGTGAGCGTCCGCTATCTGACCTGCACGGGCAACTACGGCAGCGGCAACAAGGCCTATACGCCCGGGAAGACGCCCTCGCCGTCCGAGTCCACCGTCGTCTCCGTGGACTGTCAGGGGCAGACGAACGACAACCGGGACATCACCGTCACCGGCAAGGTCACCCGGGCCGTGGACGGCGCCTGCGTGCGCGGCGACCTGGTCGGCAAGGTGGGCGGCAAGCAGGTGTTCCACGTGACCGGGCTCGGCGACTGCAACGCGGCGACACCCTCGTCCGTGGTCAACCCGAACCCGAGCCTCACCTACGGCCCCGGGCCGACCGTCACCGTCACGGTCACCAAGACCATGTGGTGCAAGGGCGACCCGACCTGCTGGCCCGTGGAAGGCAAGTGACAGTCCTTCCATAGCGGGCAAGTGATCCAAACCACTGTCGGCGCAGGCCGCCGCTGCATACGCTGATCAGGTGACTCAGCCCTCAGCGTCCGCAGCCCAGGCCGGTCCCCAGGCCTATCTCCGCTTCCCGCACCTGCACGGCGAGTTGATCGCCTTCACCGCCGAGGACGATGTGTGGCTGGCTCCCCTCGACGGCGGCCGGGCCTGGCGGGTCAGCGCCGAGAACGTGCCGGTGACCCACCCGCGCGTCTCGCCCGACGGCACCACCGTCGCCTGGACCTCCACCCGGGACGGCGCCCCCGAGGTGCACATCGCCCCGGTAGACGGCGGCCCCGCCAAACGCCTCACCCACTGGGGCAGTTCACGCACCCAGGTGCGCGGCTGGACGGCGGACGGACAGGTCCTCGCCATCAGCACCCACGGTCAGGCGAACCTCCGCCGCAGCTGGGCCCGCACCATCCCGCTGGACGGCGGACCGGCAACCACCCTCCCGTACGGGCCCGTTGGCGATGTCGCCGTCGGCCCCGGCGCCACGGTCCTGCTCTCCGCGCCCATGGGCCGCGAGGCCGCCTGGTGGAAGCGCTACCGGGGCGGTACCGCCGGCAAGTTGTGGATCGACCGCGAGGGCGACGGCGAATTCACGCGCCTGCACGAGGAGTTGGACGGCAACATCGAGTACCCGGTGTGGGCGGGGGAGAGGATCGCGTTCCTCTCCGACCACGAGGGCACCGGCGCCCTCTACTCCTCCCTCGCCGACGGCACCGACCTCCGCCGCCACACCCCCCTCGACAGCTTCTACGCCCGGCACGCGGCCGGCGACGGCACCCGGATCACGTACTCCTGTGCCGGTGAACTCTGGCTCCTCGACGACCTGGACGGCGCCGAACCGCGCCGCCTCGACATCCGGCTCGGCGGACAGCGCACCGACCAGCAGCCCTTCCCGGTGTCCGCCGCCCGCTGGTTCGCCTCCGCGTCGCCCGACCACACCGCGCGCGGCAGCGCCGTCGCCGTACGCGGCACCGTCCACTGGATCACCCACCGCTCCGGCCCCGCCCGCGCGCTGGCCGCCACCCCCGGCGTACGGGCCCGGCTGCCCCGCACGTTCCGCGTCGACGGCGAGGAGTGGGTGGTGTGGGTGACGGACGCCGAGGGCGACGACGCCCTGGAGTTCGCCCCCGCCACCGGCCTCGCCCCCGGCGCCACCGCGCGCCGCATCGCCGCCGGACAGCTCGGCCGCGTCCTCGCGCTCACCGTCGCCCCCGACGGCAGCCGCGTCGCCGTGGCCTCGCACGACGGCCGCGTCCTCCTCATCGAGCGGGAGACCGGCGAGGTCCGCGAGGTCGACCGCAGCGAGGACGGCGACGTCTCCGGCCTCTCCTTCTCGCCCGACTCCGCCTGGCTCGCCTGGTCGCACCCCGGCCCGCGCCCGCTGCGCCAGCTCAAACTCGCCAACACCACCGACCTCTCGGTCACCGAGGCGACCCCGCTCCGCTTCCAGGACTACGCCCCCGCCTTCACCCTCGACGGCAAACACCTGGTCTTCCTCTCCACCCGCTCCTTCGACCCGGTCTACGACGAGCACGTCTTCGACCTGGCCTTCGTGGTCGGCGACCGACCGCACCTGATCACCCTGGCCGCGACCACCCCGTCCCCCTTCGGGCCCCAGCGGCACGGCCGCCCCTTCGAAGCCCCCGACAAGGACGAGACCCCCGACAGCGAGGGCCGTCCCACCACCCGCGTCGACCTCGAAGGCCTCGCCGACCGCATCGTCCCGTTCCCCGTCGAGGCCGGCCGCTACTCCAACCTGCGCGCCGCCAAGGACGGCGTCCTGTGGCTGCGCCACCCCGTGCAGGGCGTCCTCGGCGCCACCCGCGCGACCCCCGAAGACCCGGACCCCAAAACCGAGTTGGAGCGCTACGACCTCGCCCAGCAGCGCATCGAGCACCTCGCCGGGGACGCCGAACACTTCGAGGTCAGCGGCGACGGCAAACGCGTCCTGCTGCGCACCGACCACAAACTGCGGGTCGTCCCGAGCGACCGCCGCGCCCCCTCCGAGGACGACGACAGCGACTCGAACATCAACGTCGACCTCTCCCGCATCCGCCAGACCGTCGACCCGGCCGCCGAATGGCGCCAGATGTTCGACGAGACCGGCCGCATCATGCGCGACAACTTCTGGCGCGCCGACATGAGCGGCGTCGACTGGGCCGGCGTCCTCGACCGCTACCGCCCGATCCTCGACCGCGTCGCCACCCACGACGACCTCGTCGACCTCCTGTGGGAGGTGCACGGCGAACTCGGCACCTCGCACGCCTACGTCACCGCGCGCGGCGGCTATGGCAACGGCGAACGACAGGGCCTGCTCGGCGCCGACATCTCCCGTCACGAGGACGGCAGTTGGCGCATCGACCGCGTCCTGCCCTCCGAGACCTCCGACCCGGCCGCCCGCGCCCCGCTCGCCGCACCCGGTGTAGCCGTCCGCCCGGGCGACGCGATCCTCGCGGTGGCCGGACAACCGGTCGACCCGGTCACCGGACCCGCCCCCCTCCTGGTCGGTACAGCAGGCAAACCCATCGAGCTGACCATCTCCCCGGCCGGCGGCGGCGACCCCCGCCACGCGGTCGTCGTCCCCCTCGCGGACGAGGAACCCCTCTACTACCACGCCTGGGTCGCCGACCGCCGCGCCTACGTCCACGAGAAGTCCGGCGGCCGACTCGGCTACCTCCACGTCCCCGACATGCAGGCCCCCGGCTGGGCCCAGATCCACCGCGACCTGCGCGTGGAGGTGGCCCGCGAGGGCCTGGTCGTGGACGTCCGCTACAACCGGGGCGGCCACACCTCGCAGCTGGTGGTCGAGAAACTGGCCCGCCGTATCGTCGGCTGGGACCTCCCCCGAGGCATGCGCCCGTACAGCTACCCCGAGGACGCCCCTCGCGGCCCGGTCGTAGCCGTGGCCAACGAGTTCTCGGGCTCGGACGGCGACATCGTCAACGCGGCGATCAAGGCGTTGGGGATCGGTCCGGTGGTCGGTACGCGTACATGGGGCGGGGTGATCGGCATCGACAGCAGATACCGGTTGGTCGACGGCACACTCATCACCCAGCCCAAGTACGCGTTCTGGCTTGAGGGTTACGGGTGGGGGGTGGAGAACCACGGGGTGGACCCGGACGTGGAGGTGGTGCAGAGGCCTCAGGACTACGCGGCGGGAAGGGACACCCAGCTGGACGAGGCAATCCGCCTGGCGTTGGAGTCACTGGAGACCAGTCCGGCCAAAACCCCGCCCACCCTGCCCACCTGAAGCGGCGCGGGGCTGTGCCGATTTGCGGCTCCGCCGCGTGGGCGCGCCCAGCCCCCACGCACCCGCAGCTGACGACGATACGATGCCTCGCGTAAAGCGCCGCTCACCTCCCGGAGGGGATCCCAAATGTCAGGGGAACCGCAGGACGACTGCCTGTTCTGCAAGATCGTCGCAGGCCACATCCCGGCGACGATCGTCCGCGAAACAGCCACCACCGTCGCGTTCCGGGACATCAACCCCCAGGCCCCGACCCACGTCCTGGTGATCCCCCGGGTCCACTACCCCGACGCCGCCTCCCTCGCCGCCGCCGAACCGTCGATCGCCGCCGACGTCCTCCGCGAGGCGGGCGAGGTCGCGGCGGACGAGAAGCTCGACAGCTACCGCGTCGTTTTCAACACGGGCACCGGCGTGGGCCAGACCGTGTTCCACGCCCACGCCCACGTCATGGGTGGCCGCGGCATGCAGTGGCCCCCCGGGTAACTCGCCATGTCCGTACGTGAATTGGTGATCCTGGGCACAGCCAGCCAGGTCCCCACCCGCCACCGCAACCACAACGGCTACCTCCTCCGCTGGGACGGCGAGGGCATCCTCTTCGACCCCGGCGAGGGCACCCAGCGCCAGATGCTGCGCGCCGGGGTCGCCGCGCACGACCTCAACCGGATCTGCGTCACGCACTTCCACGGCGACCACTCCCTCGGCCTCGCGGGTGTCATCCAGCGCATCAACCTGGACCGCGTCCCGCACGAGATCACCGCGCACTACCCACGCTCGGGCCAGCACTTCTTCAACCGCCTGCGCTACGCCACCGCGTACCGCGAGACGGTCGGCATCACGGAGTCCCCGGTGTCGGCGGACGGAGTGATCGCCACCACGGGGAACTACACCCTGGAGACCCGCAAGCTCTCCCACCCCGTCGAGTCCCACGGCTACCGCCTCACCGAACCCGACGGCCGCCGTATGCTCCCCGACCGTCTCGCCGCGCACGGCATCAAGGGCCCGGACGTGGGCCGTATCCAGCGCGAGGGCATGATCGACGGCGTTGCGCTGGACGATGTCAGCGAGGTGCGGAGCGGCCAGCGTTTCGCGTTCGTCATGGACACCCGCCTCTGCGACGGAGTGCACGCCCTCGCGGAGGGCTGCGACCTGCTGGTGATTGAGTCGACGTTCCTGGACGAGGACGAGCAACTGGCCGTAGACCATGGCCACTTGACCGCCGGACAAGCGGCCCGAGTGGCCCGGGACGCCGGAGTCCGCCACCTCGTCCTCACCCACTTCAGCCAGCGGTACTCCGAGCCGGAGGAGTTCGAGCGGCAGGCACGCGCCGCCGGCTTCGAGGGAGAGCTGACCGTGGCGCACGATCTACTCAGGGTGCCGGTTCCGAAACGGCAATAAAACACCCGTACGATACTTCGATGCCCATTCCCAAAGCCGAACTGCACCTGCACATCGAAGGCACCCTGGAGCCCGAGCTGGCCTTCGCGCTCGCGGCCCGCAACGGCGTGACGCTGCCGTACGCGGACACCGAGGCGCTCCGCAAGGCGTACCTCTTCGAAGACCTGCAGTCCTTCCTGAACCTCTACTACGAGCTGATAGCCGTGCTGCGCACCGAGCGGGACTTCGAGGACCTCGCCAACGCCTATCTCGCCCGCGCCGCCGCGCAGGGCGTACGGCACGCGGAGATCTTCTTCGACCCGCAGGCGCACCTCGCGCGGGGCGTGGACATGGGTACGGTGGTGGAGGGCCTGTGGCGGGCGCTCGGCGACAGCGAGACCGACCACGGCATCTCGACCCGGCTGATCATGTGCTTCCTGCGCGACGAGTCCGCCGACTCGGCGATGGAGACCCTGGACGCGGCGAAGCCGTACCTCCACCGGATCACCGGCATCGGCCTCGACTCGGCCGAGGTCGGCCACCCGCCGGTGAAGTTCCGCGAGGTCTACGAGGCCGCCGCCGCGCTGGGTCTACGACGGGTCGCGCACGCCGGTGAGGAGGGCCCGCCCGCCTACATCACCGAGGCACTGGACGTCCTCGGCATCGAGCGCGTCGACCACGGGCTGCGGTGCATGGAGGACGAGGAGTTGGTGGCGCGGCTGGTCCGGGACCGTGTCCCGCTGACCCTCTGCCCGCTCTCCAACGTCCGGCTGCGCGCGGTGGACATCCTTGCCGAGCACCCGCTCCCGGCCATGCTGGACGCGGGCCTGCTCTGCACGGTCAACTCCGACGACCCGGCCTACTTCGGCGGCTACGCGGGCGACAACTTCGACGCCATGCGCTTGGCGCTGGGCCTCAGCGAGGACCGGTTGCGGGAGCTGGCCAGGAACTCCTTCACCGCGTCCTTCCTGGAGGATGACGAGGAGCTACGAGCGCGGTATCTCGCCGAGGTCGAGGCGTACGTGTTCTGAGCGCCGTTGGTCATGCCGCCGGAGCTGGTGCGGGCGTTGCTGGGGGCGGTGCCCCCAGACCCCCCTTCGGCCCTGAAGGGGCCTCGTCCTCAAACGCCGGACAGGCTGGATTTTCGCGGCCTGCGTCGAAAGGTGTCGGACGGGCTGAAAGGAACGGCACGCTGGGAAGCCGGCGCACGCCCAGCGCGACCCCGGTCATCGGTACCGCGATCACCACCAGCCCCGCCGCGAGGATCGCCCCCATCGCAGGGAACCCCGCCCCCGCCGACAGCACACTCCCGGCCAGCGGCCCCGCCGCCGTCCCCAGGGACGAGGCCGAGCCGACCAGAACCGCCCAACGCCCGCGCGGATCAAGGGAGGCGGCGAGACCGAGGACGTAGGACAGGACGATCGGGTAGAGGGTGTTCCAGGCGATCTCGCCGGTCGCGAACGTCCTCAGGTCGTGCGCGGACGCGCTGAGCACGATGCAGCCCGCGATGAGCGCCGTACCCACGCCGATCGGCACCGCGCGCCCCAGCCGGGAGCCGAGTGCGCCCGCGCCGATGACACCGACCAGCCCGGTGCCGAGCGCGATCGCGAAGACCGCGCCGACGGTGACCTCGGAGAGATGCGCCTGGGTGATGCCGATACGTCCGCTGACGCCCCAGAGGGAGTTCTGCGCGAGCGACCAGCACAGCAGGGTGGCGGCGAGGGTCAGGCCGGCCCGGCGGTGGGGGAGTCCGGCGGCCTCCACGCGCGCGTGCCCCGTCGTCGACGTACGCACCGGGAGGCGGCCGGTCAGCGGCCATACGGCGAGCGCGGTCAGCGCGATCGCGGCGAGCGGCCGGCCGTGGCCCGCGCCGAGGTGCGGGACGGTCAGATAGACGGCACCCGCGAGCGCGGACACGCACAACAGGCCGAGCGTGGAGGCCCGGTGGGGGTCCTGCTCGGCGGCGATGCCGGACGCGGCGACCGTGGTGGCCGTACCCGATCCGAAGCCGCCGACGACCGCGCCCGCGATGACCGCGGGGACGGCGTGCGTGAGGGCGGCCGAGCCGTAGCCGAGAACGGCGAGGGCGAGCCCGAACCGGGCGAGTGCGCGCGGGCCGAACCCTTCGACGCGCGAGGCGAGCAGAAACCCCGCCGCCGCCGAACTCAACAGCAGCGCGCTGCCGACGGCACCGGCCTGTGTGGCCGACAGCGGAAGCCCGGCGTCGAGGCGGCCGACGGTGGTGGGCAGGAGGTAGGGGGCGAGATACCCGGCCGTGAAAAGGGCGACGAGGGGCCAGGGCGTGGTGGTGCTGCGGGCGGACACGGGCGTTCCCAGGGCGTGCGAAAAGAAGCGGCTCAAGAAGGGGATGGGCGACGACCGTCGACGGACAGGAACGCGCGGGCAATTTGTATCAAGCACGCGGTTGGGGAAAGAAGGGCGGGGGGTGTGATGTGGGGCACGTTGCGTTTGGGGCGGGGAGTGCCGGGTAAACGCGCGCCCAATTTCCGGTGCCGGTGGGTATCGGCGCGCCCGGCGCACTTCCTGGGCGACGGAACCGCTATGCATCGCCCTGGTACTGCTGAGAGCATCGGATGCGCACCGCTCGGAGGGACTTTTCGTCTTGGTGTGGAGGTATGAATTGCGTGTCAATGTGCGTTTTCGGCGGCGCCCGCACCTGGCGGGGTTACGCGCAGTAGCGACAGTCGCGGCGTCCGCGGCCCTCGTCGTGCCCCTCGCCGCGACCCCGTCGAGTGCGAACACGGTCCACGGGAGCGCGGCGGTCCGACAGGACGGCACTGCGGGGACACGCGCTCAACTGCGGGATTTGGCGCGGAAGTTGGTGGAAGAAGGAGTGCCTGGGGTGACCGTGCGGGTGGACGACGGTCACGGCAGGCCCATCGAGATCTCCGAGCAGGCCGCCTGGACGAAGAAGGACCATCGGCTCAGCGCGGACGACGAGGTGCGGGAAGCGTCCAACACCAAGACGGTGATGGCCACCCTCGTCCTGCAACTGGTCGCCGAGCACAGACTCGCCCTCACCGACCCGGTCGACAAGTGGCTGCCCGGCCAGGTGCGCAACGGCAGAGCAATCACCCTGCGCATGCTGCTCAACCACACCAGTGGGTTGTTCGACTACACCGACGACCCCGCCCTCGCACCGGCCCTCACCGGCCAGGACTCCCACGTATGGACGTCGACGGAAATCCTGAGTCTGGTGCGCGGACACCCGGCACTGTTCGAGCCCGGCACCGAGTGGTCCTACAGCAACACCAACTACATCGCGATCGGCGCCGTCCTGGAGAAGGCCACCGGCAAGAGCCTCGCGGCGCTGGTGCGGGACCGGATCGCCGGACCCCTGGGGCTCCGGCACACCTTCTACGCCACCGGCTCCGCCTGGCGCGACCGGCACGCGCACGGCTACGAACCCGACGCCGCCCACATGCCACCGGACGTCCCCGACGAGTTCAGGAACTACGCCGGACCGCAGCACGACGACCACGTGGACGTCACCGGCGACTACGTCACGGCCGACGGAGCGGATGCCGCGGTCGTGTCCACCGCCGGTGACTGGTCGCGTTTCTACGGCGCGCTGATGTCGGGCCGTCTGCTGCCCGCCGCCCAACTGGCCGAGATGCGCACCACCGTGCCGGAGATCGGGCCGGGGGACCCGGACGAGCTCGGCTACGGGCTGGGCATCGAGACGGCGAAGACCGACTGCGGCACGGTCTGGGACCACGTCGGCATCGTCCCGGGCTATGCGACGTACAACGTCACCGACTCCACCGGCCGTCGCACGGCCTCCTTCTTCTTCGCCACGTCCACTCTTCCCACCAGGCAGGCGCACCAGACCGGCGCGGCCCTGATGGACGCGGTCAACTGCGCCATCTTCGACTGACCGGAGTGGCACCCACCGCTAACGCCAGTGGACCGCCCCGCCGGCCGCGGGCGCCGTCGCCTCGATCTTCGCCCTGACCTCCCGCATCACGGCGACGATCCGCCCCTCGTGCTCCGGCGTGAGCCGAACCACCGGCACCGAGCAACTGATCGCGTCCAGCGGCGGGTTGTCGTAGCGCAGCGCGAAGCCGAAGCCGACGATCCCGAGGACGCCCTCCTCGCGGTCGACCGAGTAGCCGCGGGCGCGGATCGCGGCAAGGTCCGCGGCCAAGGCCTCCCGCGTGGTGCGGGTGTTGGGGGTCGCGGCCTCGTACGGCCCGGGCGGCAGCTCGGCGTCGTCCCGTTCCGCGAGCAGCGCCTTGCCGAGGGCGCCGACATGCGCGGGCAGCCGTCGCCCCACCCGGCTGATGGTCCGCAGGTACTCGTGCGACTCCCGCGTCGCGAGATAGGCGACGTCCCGCCCGTCCAGCCGTCCCAGGTGGATCGTCTCGCCGAGCGCCTGGGACGCCTCGTCGAGATACGGCCGTACGGTGCGTACGCGCGGGTCGGAGTCCAGATAGCTGGTGCCGGTGAGCAGGGCGTGGATGCCGATGCCGTACAGCGAGCCGGTGCTGTCGGTGCGGACCCAGCCGTGCGCGATCAGGGTCTGGAGGAGGGCGTACATCGAGCTGCGCGGCACGCCCAGCTCGTCGGCGAGTTCCTGGAGGCGCGCGGGACGGTCGCCGCGCGCGGCGAGCAGTTCGAGCAGCTCGACCGTACGGGCGGCGGACTTCACCTCGCGGACGCCACCGGGCTCTGACATGGGGAGATGGTAGCGAGCGGGTGCGCCCCATTGACGGCTGTGGTTCGCGTACCTAACCTTTGTCTTCATACATGGATGACGTCTACATAGGGAGATGGCCGGGAGATGGCCCAGGTGAACGGCGAAACGGAGACCGTGGTGCGCAGGCTGCGGGACGGGATGGCGGGCGGAGTGCTCTCCTTCCCGCTCACCTCCTTCCACGAGGACGGCTCCCTCGACCCCGACGGCTTCCGCACCCATGTCGCCGCCCAGACCGCCACCGCCCCCGGCGCGATCTTCCCCGCCTGCGGCACCGGCGAGTTCTTCTCGCTCGACGAGGACGAGTACCGGCAGGTCGTCACCATCGCCGTCGAGGAGGCGGCCGGCCGCGTCCCCGTCGTCGCCGGCGTCGGCTACGGCTGGGCACAGGCCGCCCGCTTCGCCCGCATCGCCGAGGAGGCCGGCGCCGACGCGCTCCTGGTCCTCCCGCACTACCTCGTCGCCGCCCCGCAGGACGGCCTGGTGGCCCAGCTCGAACAGCTCGCCACCCGCACCCGGCTCCCGCTCATCGCCTATCAACGCGGCCAAGTCGCCTATACGGCAAGCTCGTTGAGGCGCATCGCAGGCATCCCCGGCGTCATCGGCCTCAAGGACGGCCACAGCGACCTCGACCGGCTGCAACGCCTCACCCTCGCCGCCCCCGAGGGCTTCCTCTTCTTCAACGGCGCCTCCACCGCCGAGATCCAGGCCCGCGCCTACGCCACCGTCGGCGTCCCCGCCTACTCCTCCGCCGTCCACGCCTTCGCCCCCGAACTCGCGAACGCCTTCTTCGCCGCGCTGCGGGACGGCGACGACAAGACGATCGAGAAACTGCTCCGCGAGTTCTACGTCCCGTTCGTCGAACTCCGCGACCGGGTACCGGGATACGCCGTCTCCCTCGTCAAGGCGGCGGCCCGGCTGCGCGGTCGCCCGGTGGGCCCCGTGCGCGCCCCGCTCACCGACCCCACGGCCGCCGACCTGGCCGACCTCACCGCCCTGCTCACCACCGGACTCGACCTCGTAGGAGCCGCGCTGTGAACCTCGCCATCGCCGACGTCCGGCTCACCCCGATCCTGGTCGCCGACCCGCCGCTGCTGAACACCCAGGGCGTCCACCAGCCCTACACCCCCCGCCTGATCGTCGAGATCGAGACCGCCGACGGGATCACCGGCCTCGGCGAGACCTACGGCGACACCAAGTACCTGGAACTGGCCCGGCCCTACGCCGAGAAACTGATCGGCCGTCAAGTCAGTGATCTCAACGGCCTGTTCACCCTCGCCGACGAGCTGGCCGTCGACAGTTCCCGGACCTCCGCGCAGGTCGACGTCGGCGGACTCCGCGGCGTCCAGACCGCCGACAAGCTGCGGCTGTCCGTCGTCTCCGCCTTCGAGGTCGCCTGCCTCGACGCCCTCGGCAAGGCGCTCGGACTGCCCGTGCACGCGCTGCTCGGCGGCAAGGTGCGGGACGCGGTGGAGTACAGCGCCTACCTGTTCTACAAGTGGGCCGACCACCCCGAGGGCGTGGCGAGCGAGAAGGACGACTGGGGTGCGGCCGTCGATCCGGCCGGAGTCGTGGAGCAGGCGCGGAAGTTCAAGGAGCGGTACGGCTTCACCTCCTTCAAGCTCAAGGGCGGAGTCTTCCCGCCCGACGAAGAGATCGCCGCCGTACGGGCGTTGGCGGCGGCCTTCCCCGACCACCCCCTGCGCCTGGACCCCAACGGCGCCTGGTCCGTGGAGACTTCACTGAAGGTGGCGAAGGAACTCGGGGACGTCCTCGAATACCTGGAGGACCCCGCCCTCGGCACCCCCGCCATGGCCGAGGTGTCCGCCGGGACCGACGTGCCGCTCGCCACCAACATGTGCGTGACGACCTTCGCCGAGATCAAGGAAGCGTTCACGCGCGACGCCGTACAGGTGGTGCTCTCCGACCACCACTACTGGGGCGGACTGCGCAACACGCAGCAACTGGCCGCGATCTGCCGCACGTTCGGTGTCGGCATCTCCATGCACTCCAACACCCACCTCGGCATCAGCCTCGCCGCGATGACCCACGTCGCCTCGACCGTCCCCAACCTCCACCACGCCTGCGACTCCCACTACCCCTGGCAGTCCGAGGACGTCCTCACCGAACGCCTCACCTTCACCGACGCCAAGGTCACCGTCTCCGACGCGCCCGGCCTCGGCGTCGAACTCGACCGCGCCAAGCTGGAGTTGCTGCACCAGCGGTGGCTCGACGACGACGGCGCGCTGCGCGAGCGCGACGACGCGGCGGCGATGCGGATCACCGACCCGGAGTGGGTCACCCCCTCGATGCCACGCTGGTGAGAACCGGGCGACCGGATCCGGACGCGCCCGTCACGGGCAGCTGAGGGACACCCGCGCGCCGCACGGCCGGGACCTGCGGTTGCCGGATACCGGCGCGACGGGCGGGTCCGGAGCGGGAGCCGCCCTCACACGTGCGCGGTGGTGCACACTGGCCTGATCCGCATCACGTCAGGGAGCGCACCGTGACCGCGTCCACCGCGTCCACCGGAAAGGGATCGTCGGCCGACCGGGAGAGGAGATCCTGTCCGGCCCAGGTCGATCCCCTGTCCGCACTGCGCGCGCCGGACGACCCGCCCTGGGACGTGTACCTCACCGGCACCGTCTTCCTCGACATCATCTTCACCGGCCTCGAATCCGCCCCCGTGCGCGGCACCGAGTCCTGGGCCCGCGGAATGGGCTCAAGCCCCGGCGGCGTCGCGAACATGGCGACCGCGCTGGCCCGCCTCGGCCTGCGCACCTCACTCGCCGCGGCCTTCGGCGACGACCACTACGGCGAGTACTGCTGGGACGCGCTGGAACAGGGCGAGGGCATCGACCTCTCCACCTCCCGCTCGGTACCCGGCTGGCACTCCCCGGTCACCGTGTCGATGGCCTACGAGGGCGAACGCACGATGGTCTCCCACGGCCACGAGCCGCCCCCGGAGACCGAGTTCAGCGAAGGCGGCGCCCCGGACCGCCCGCCACGCGCGCGTGCCGCCATCGCCTCCCTCACCCCCGGCAAACAGGCCCCCTGGGTCGCCCAGGCCGCGAGCGAGGGCACCCGGATCTTCGCCGACGTCGGCTGGGACGAGACCGGAGCCTGGGACCTATCCGGACTTGCCGACCTCGCGCACTGCGAGGCGTTCCTGCCGAACGCCGAGGAAGCCATGCGCTACACCGGCGCCGACTGCCCCCGCGCCGCCGCCCACGCCCTCACCGAACACGTACCCCTCGCCGTCGTCACCCTCGGCGCGGACGGCGCCTACGCCGTGGACCGGCGCACCGGGGAATCGGCCTCGGTCCCGGCCATCGCCGTCGAGGCCCTCGACCCCACCGGCGCCGGCGACGTCTTCGTGGCCGGCTTCGTCACCGGCACCCTCGCCGGCTGGCCGCTCGCCGACCGCCTCGCCTTCGCCGGCCTCACCGCCGCCCTCTCCGTCCAGGAGTTCGGCGGCTCCCTCTCCGCACCGGGCTGGTCCGAGATCGGCGCCTGGTGGCGCAAGGTCCAGTCCGTCGAGGGCCAGGACCCGACCGCCCTGAACCGGTACGCGTTCCTGGCCGGCCTCGTCCCGGAGGAACAGGGCGACGGCAGCCCCTGGCCGCTGCGGCGGGCGGTGCCGACGATCGGGTTCGGCAGGTCGACGTAGGGGAGACGGGGGCGGGTGGCCGTGCGCCCGTCCCGGGCCGGGCTGGGCGAACCGTTCCTGCTCTGTTCGGATCAGCAGGCCCCCGCCCGCTCCACCACCCCGACGACCTCTTCCCGTACGGCCTCGAAGACCGCCTCCGGCAAGGTGCCGAGCGGTGTGAGGGCCAGGACACCGAGAACCCGGCGGACATCCGTGTCGTAGGGAACGGCCTCGCTGAGCACGTCGTAGCCGTCACGGACCGCGACCCGCAGAGTGGGCCGGTCCGCCCCCGTCACGGCGACCGCGACCACGAACGGGACCTCACCCCGCAGCACATCGGTCAGCTTGCGATAACCAGTGGCCACCGGCTCCCGCCAGCGCAGACTCAGCAGCAGCGGGCGCTTCGCCAGCAGCTCGGCGAGGTCGGTCTCGAAGGGACCGTCCGGTTCCAGGACGACCGCGCGGGCGTCCAGCACCAGCGCGGGCGGCAGCAGACAGCGCAGCGTGCTGCCCACTATGTTCCCGCCGACCGTCGCGGTCCGGCGCACCGCCCCGGTCCCCACCCCGGCCGCCGCCCGCCGCAGCACCTCCGGCACCCGCGCGTCGATCTCGTGCAGCAGTACGGCCGAGCCCAGCGTCCCGTCCCCGACCACCCTGGCCTCGGGCACCTCGCGCAGCGACACGGCCTGCTCGGGAAAACCGTCCCGCTGCCAGCCGGCCCACACAAGCGTCGCCCCGCCGACGGGCACCGCCCCCTCGGCCAGACACTCCTGCGCTTCGGACACGGACGTGGGCAGACGCACGAACACAGCGGCCGACCTGCTTTCCCTGCATGGCTTACTTGACGGACGTAGCGCATTGTCCGTACATACGAGGGGGCGCGAACAGGGCTCACGGCGTCACCCTGTGCACGCTCCCTGCGCCGGGCACGCCCCGTATTTCGTGGCCCGACGGTCACCGAAAAGCCCTACGGCGTTGTCAGTGGCCCGGCGTACCCTGGAAATCACCAGGCCGCCCTTGTGGCGGGCGAGTCGTATCGAGGAGGACGAGCAAGGCCTACGAGCCGGCCCATGACTCAGACACCCACAGCTCACACCCCCGCGCAGGGACAGGCGAGAGCAGAGATCACCGTCCCCGCCCAGCACGCCATGGTGACCCTCCTGGGATCCGGCGACGCTCTCCTGCGGGTGATCGAGAAGGCCTTCCCGGCGGCCGACATCCACGTCCGGGGCAATGAGATCAGCGCGGTCGGCGATGCCCGTGAAGTCGCCCTCATCCAGCGCCTGTTCGACGAGATGATGCTGGTGCTCCGCACCGGGCAGCCGATGACGGAGGACGCAGTGGAACGCTCGATCGCCATGCTCAGGGCGAGCGAGAACGGGGATGGCCCTGAGGAGACACCGGCCGAGGTGCTCACCCAGAACATCCTGTCCTCGCGAGGCCGCACGATCCGCCCCAAGACCCTGAACCAGAAGCGCTACGTCGACGCGATCGACAAGAACACGATCGTCTTCGGCATCGGCCCCGCCGGCACCGGCAAGACCTACCTCGCCATGGCCAAGGCGGTCCAGGCCCTCCAGGCCAAGCAGGTCAGCCGCATCATCCTGACCCGCCCGGCGGTCGAGGCGGGCGAGCGGCTGGGATTCCTCCCCGGCACGCTCTACGAGAAGATCGACCCGTACCTGCGCCCCCTCTACGACGCCCTCCACGACATGCTCGACCCGGAGTCGATCCCGAAGCTGATGGCAGCGGGGACGATCGAGGTGGCGCCGCTGGCATATATGCGCGGTAGGACGCTCAATGACGCCTTCATCATCCTGGACGAGGCACAGAACACGAGCCCCGAGCAGATGAAGATGTTCCTCACGCGGCTCGGGTTCGAGTCGAAGATCGTGATCACCGGTGACGTGACGCAGGTGGACCTGCCGAGCGGGACGAAGTCGGGGCTTCGGCAGGTGCAGGACATCCTGGAGGGGCTCGACGACGTGCACTTCTCCCGCCTGTCGTCGGCGGACGTCGTACGGCACAAGCTGGTCGGCCGTATCGTCGACGCGTACGAGAAGTACGACAGCGAGAACGGTACGGAGAACGGCACCCACAAGGGTGCCCGTGACAAGCGGAAGTAGATCAGCACGACCATGTCGATCGACGTCAACAACGAGTCCGGAACCGAGGTCGACGAGCAGGCGATCCTCGACATCGCCCGCTACGCGCTCGCGCGGATGCGCATCCACCCGCTCTCCGAACTGTCGGTGATCGCCGTGGACGCCGACGCCATGGAGCAGCTCCACATCCAGTGGATGGACCTGCCCGGGCCGACCGATGTCATGTCCTTCCCGATGGACGAGCTGCGTCCGCCGAGCAAGGACGACGAGGAGCCTCCGCAGGGGCTCCTCGGTGACATCGTGCTGTGCCCGGAGGTCGCCACGAAGCAGGGGGCCGAGGCCGAGACGCAGCACACCATGGACGAGGAGCTCCAACTCCTCACCGTCCACGGTGTGTTGCACCTGCTCGGCTACGACCACGAGGAGCCCGACGAGAAGGCCGAGATGTTCGGTCTGCAGGCCGCCATCGTGGACGGCTGGCGCGCGGAGAAGGGCCACGACGGCCCCTCCCCGGCGCCGACGGTCTCCTAGGGCACCGGGGCACCACGTCTCATGAGTCCTCAGATCGTCGTCGGCGCCATCGCCCTTGTCGTGGTCGCCTGGCTCGCCGCCTGCGCGGAGGCGGGCCTCGCGCGCGTCTCCAGCTTCCGCGCCGAGGAGGCCGTACGGTCCGGTCGGCGCGGCAGTGCCAAGCTCGCGCAGGTCGCAGCCGACCCGACCCGCTATCTCAATGTGGCGCTGCTGGTCAGGGTGGTCTGCGAGATGGCCGCCGCAGCGCTGGTCACCTACGAGTGTCTGCAGGAGATCCACGGGACCGCGCCCGCGCTGCTCGCCGCGATCGGCGTCATGGTGCTCGTGTCGTACGTCGCGGTGGGGGTGTCCCCGCGCACCATCGGGCGGCAGCATCCGCTGAACACGGCCACGGCGGCGGCGTACGTGCTGCTGCCGCTCGCGCGGATCATGGGCCCGATCCCGTATCTGCTGATCCTCATCGGCAACGCGCTCACCCCCGGCAAGGGCTTCCGGCGCGGTCCGTTCGCGTCCGAGGCCGAGTTGCGGGCGCTGGTGGACCTCGCCGAGAAGGAGTCGCTGATCGAGGACGAGGAGCGCCGGATGGTGCACTCGGTCTTCGAGTTGGGCGACACACTTGTCCGTGAGGTGATGGTGCCGAGGACCGATCTCGTCGTCATCGAGCGGTACAAGACGATCCGTCAGGCCCTCACCCTCGCGCTGCGCTCCGGTTTCTCGCGGATCCCGGTCACGGGGGAGAGCGAGGACGACATCGTCGGGATCGTGTATCTGAAGGACCTGGTCCGCAAGACCCACATCAGCCGGGACGCCGAGTCCGAGCTGGTCTCGACGGCCATGCGGCCCGCGAGCTTCGTGCCGGACACCAAGAACGCCGGTGACCTGCTGCGCGAGATGCAGCAGGAGCGCAATCACGTGGCCGTCGTCATCGACGAATACGGCGGCACGGCCGGCATCGTCACCATCGAGGACATCCTTGAGGAGATCGTCGGCGAGATCACCGACGAGTACGACCGTGAACTCCCGCCGGTGGAGGAGCTGGGCGACGACCGCTACCGGGTGACCGCCCGGCTGGACATCGGTGACCTGGGGGAGCTGTACGGCTTCGAGGCCTACGACGACGAGGACGTGGAGACGGTCGGCGGGCTGCTCGCGAAGGCGCTGGGCCGGGTTCCGATCGCCGGGGCGTCGTCGGTCGTGGAGCTGCCCGACGGACGCGAACTACGGCTGACGGCCGAGGCCTCGGCCGGTCGGCGGAACAAGATCGTGACGGTGCTGGTGGAGCCGGTGGGCCCGGGCGGCCCGCCGGAGGAGGAGACGAAGCCGGAGTGAGCCCCGAGGAACTGCGCGCGTTCTGCCTGTCGTTCAACGCGACGGTGGAGGACTTCCCCTTCACTCCCGAGACGTCCGTCTTCAAGGTGCTCGGCAAGCTCTTCGCCCTGACCCGGCTGGACGGCCGCCCTCTCACGGTCAACCTCAAGTGCGACCCGGAGGACGCGATCCGGCTCCGGGAGGAGTACGAGGGGCTGATCATCCCCGGGTATCACATGAACAAGCGGCACTGGAACACGGTGACGGTGGACGGGGACCTTCCCGACCGGCTTCTCAGGGAGCTGATCGAGGACTCGTACGACCTGGTGGTGGCGGGGCTGCCGCGCGCGGAACGGCTCCGGCTCGACCGGCCCTGAGAGACATGCGGGACGGGTCCTTCGTATGCTCTGGTCATGACCGAGAGCAGCGCGCTTGACCCCGAGGACCGTAAGATCGTCACCCTGGCCCGTTCGGCCCGGGCCCGCAATGGTGTGCCCGAGGGTGCCGCTGTGCGGGACGAGACCGGGCGGACGTATGTCGCCGGGACGGTCGCCCTTGAGTCGCTGAAGCTGAGCGCGCTGCAGACGGCGGTGGCGATGGCGGTGGCGTCCGGGGCGAAGTCCTTGGAGGCGGCGGCGGTGGTGACGGAAGCGGAGTCCGCGTCCGTCGAGGACCGTGCGGCCGTACGGGATCTGGGTGGGCCGGATACGCCCGTGCTGGTGGCCGCGCCGGACGGGGTGGTGCGGCAGACGGTGACCGCCGGCTGAGGCACTCCCGGCCCACCGACCGGAACCCTGTCCGGAATTAGCCCGTCCAGATTTCGCCCTTGCTCTCCCCCCGTCTCCCGCGCATCAATGGAACCGTAAGTTCCGACGGACCGTCAGATTCTGCTCGCGTGGCGCACCGCACCGTGTCCGTGAGTGGGGCTGAGGTGTTTCTCCCGTCCATCCCCACATGGCATTCCCAGACTCGGGAAGGGAACCGGATCCATGAAAGGCAAGCTGAGAAGCAAGCGAATCGGAACGGGTGCGGCACTGGTGATGGGGGTCCTCGCGGCCACCTCACTGGCGTTCGCGCCCAGCGCGCTCGCCGTCACTCCCCAGACGGCGACGATCACCGCGAGCTGCGGCATCTTCGGCGGCGGTGCGGCCACCATCACGGCCACGCAGGACGGGACGGCGGCCACGGTCACCGTCAACTCGTCCATCACCGCTCCGCTGGCCCTGGCGCAGGACTCGATCGCCTCCACCTTCACGTTCGTGAACGCGAGCGGTGGCACGACCGTCTTCAGCGGGACCGTGAACCCGGCCATGGCGACCGGCGACGCCGTCACCGTCGGTCCGCTCAGTGGCACCGTCGCCTCCGGTGACAGCCTGGAGGCGTACGGCGGCTCGCTGCAGATGACCATCTTCGGTATCGCCGTGACCTGCACGGCCACCGGAGCGCAGTCACCGGGTCCGTTCGTGTTCGACTGAGAATTCCCCCCACGGGCTCAACTGGGCCGTCAGTTCCCGCCGTTGAGCGCGAACTGACGGTCCATCAGTTTATTTTCCCGTGTCCATTGACTTCTCGCGCGATCCCCACATCAATGCCCCCTGTGGGCGCAGACGAGCCGCTGCGCCCACCGTCCTCAGGAGGGGGCACAGCCATGGCTACGACATCCCGAAGACGCCGATGGGCGTCGTTGCTCGGGGTGACCGCGCTCGCGGTCGCCACGGGCGGTGCGCTGGCCTGTCCGGCCGGCGCGTCGACGAACGTGGACTTCGCCACGCACTGCATCCCGCCGGCGGTCGCGGGCATCCCGCCGATCGACGGCACCACGACCGCCGCGATCACGGTGGACAACACCGCGCCCAAGGTCGGCGACACGGTCACCGTGACGTACACGGTGGTCAAGCCGGCCGCCAGCAACCCGACCGCGCTCGCCCTGCCGGCCGACATCATGACGCCCACCGGGAAGGTCATCCTCGGCGGTGCCCAGTCCGGCAGCTTCACGGTCGCCGGGCCCAAGAAGAACGACCCGGTGCCGGGCAACGGCGCCTTCCCGTCGTTCTCCATGACCGGCACCTTCACGGTCACCACTCCGGGCGCGATCACCCTCTCGCCCGGCGACTACAACATCCACACCAGCTACATCCTGGAGCTGGACACCCCCTGCACGGTGACGAACCCGCCGGCCCCGGTCTCCGAGACCGTCACGGCGACCGCCACTGTTCCGGTCAACACCCGTGCCATCAGCCTGGGTTCGGCCTCCGGCAACGCCGGTGACAGTGTCACCGTCACCGGCAGCAACTTCACTCCGGGTGCCACCGTGACCCTGGCCGGGCGGTCCGGGAGCGCCCAGACCGCGGACACGGCGACCGTCACGGCCACCAGCGCCGGCACCATCAGCGGCTCGCTCACGGTCAACGACAAGACGACGACCGGGATCGTGGCGTACGAGGGCAGTGCGTGGAGTGCCGATCTGGGTGCCGGTCCGGCCGCCTATGTCGTCAACGACACCACGCCCGTTCCGCCGGGGAGTCAGAAGCTGACGACCACCGTCAAGGCGGGCAGTCTGTCGATGTCGCAGGCAGGGGACGCCGTGGGCCTCTCCGCCGTCGACTTCGGCAAGGGCGGTGCCTCCACGGGCGCCCTCAACACGGTGACGGTCCAGGACTTCCGCGGCGGACCCGCGGGCTGGTCCCTGACCGGCAAGGTCACCGACTTCACCGGTCCCGGCGCCAAGATCGATGCCGGGGCGCTGAGTTGGACTCCCGCCTGCGCCACCAAGGCGGGCAGCCCGAGCACGTGTGTCGCCGGTTCGGCGGGCACGGTGGGCTCTTCGGGGGCGACGCTCGCCTCCACGCCCGACGGTACGGTCACCGGCGGCGAGTTCACCGCCGACGCCGGACTCTCCCTGAACGTACCGGCGTTCACGCCTCCGGGCTCGTACTCCGGCGTTCTGACGCTCACGCTCACCTGACCGTCCGAACTCATCTCCGGTGGCCGGGCGCCCGCACCCGCCCGACCGCCGCACACCACGTCCGTGGGGGTCCGCACCCATGCGCAAGCTGTACGTCCTCCTCCTGAGCCTCTGCCTCGGTCTCTCCTTCGATGTGCTCGCCGCGACCTCCTCCCACGCGGCGGACAACGGCAGTTGGTCCGTGTACCCGGCCGCCTCGCAGATCGCCGCGCGGCCGTACTTCTATCTCTCCGCCGATCCCGGCCAGACCATCCAGGACAAGGTGGTCGTCGCCAACAAGACGGCGAAGCCGCTCACCTTCCGGCTGTACGCGGCCGACGCCTACAACACCGCGCGCGACGGCGGGTTCGCCGTGCGGACGGTGAAGGAGAAGATGGGGGGAGTGGGCGCGTGGGCGAAGCCCGCGAAGTCCGAAGTCACCGTCCCCGCCCACAGGACGGTCACCGTGCCGTTCACCCTGCATGTGCCCGAAGGGGCCGAACCGGGCGACCACCCGGGCGCGTTGGTCGCCCTCGACGAGCGCGTCGACAAGGGCGACGGATCACTGGCCCTCGGTGTGCAGCGGGCCGTCGGCGCCCGTGTCTACCTCCGGGTGAGCGGCCCCACGCTCCCCGCGCTCGCCGTCGAGCACGTCCACATCGCCCATCACCAGCCGCTGGTACCGGGGTTGGGGAGCAGCGACGCGACGATCTCCTACACGCTGCACAACACCGGCAACGTCACCCTCGACCCGAAGGTGACGCTGAAGGCGCAGGGACTGTTCGGCCGGACGCTGCTCTCGCGCGGACTGACCCGGATCCCGGCCGAGTTGCTGCCCGGGCAGAGCGTGAAGCTCAGCGAGCCGTGGAAGGGCGCGCCTCAACTCGACTGGGGCGACATCACGTTGACCGCGAGCGCGACCGGCACCAAGCAGTCGGCGAGCGCGTCGTTCTTCGCGCTGCCCTGGCTCGCGGCGGCGCTGCTGCTCGCGGTCGGGTTCGTCGGGGGAGTGCTGGCGGTCAGAGCGCGTCGGGGCCGCGTTCGCCCGTCCGTACCCGTACGACCGTCTCGACCGGAATCGACCACACCTTCCCGTCCCCGATCTTCCCCGTCTGCGCGGCCTTGACGATCGCGTCGATCACGGCGTCCGAGTCCGCGTCGTCGACGACGACCTCGATCCGCACCTTCGGCACGAGGTCGACGCGGTACTCGGCGCCCCGGTACACCTCGGTGTGCCCGCGCTGCCGGCCGTAGCCGCTGGCCTCGGTGACGGTCAGACCGTGCACGCCGAGCTCCTGGAGCGCCGTCTTGACCTCGTCGAGGCGGTACGGCTTGACGATCGCGGTGATGAGCTTCATGGCTGGGACGTGGCCTTCTGGAGGGAGGGGACGGACGGGCCGACCGGGGCTCCGTGCCCCAGGACGCCGTGATCGTATGCGGTCTCGGCGTGCACCGTAAGGTCAAGCCCCGTCCGCTCCTCCTCTTCACTCGCCCGCAGCCCCGTCACCCGGTCGAGCAGCTTCCCGATGCCGTACGTCACGAGGAACGCGTACGCCCCTACGGCGACCACGGCCACCAGCTGCTTGCCGAGCTGGGCGAGCCCGCCGCCGTAGAGAAGGCCTTCGGGGCCGCCGGTCATGGCGGTGGCCGCGAAGACGCCGATCAGGAGGGTGCCGATGATGCCGCCGACCAGGTGGACGCCGACGACGTCGAGCGAGTCGTCGTAGTTGAGCTTGAACTTCCAGGCGACCGCGTACGAGCAGACGGCGCCGGCGGCGAGGCCGACGACCAGCGCGCCGAGCAGCGAGACCGAGCCGCAGGACGGGGTGATCGCGACCAGGCCGGCCACCGCGCCGGAGGCCGCGCCCAGGGTGGTCGGATGTCCGTCGCGCTTCTGCTCGACGAAGAGCCAGCCGAGCAGGCCGGTGCAGCCGGCGGCGAGGGTGTTGAGGAAGGCCGCGGCGGCGAGGCCGTTGGCGCCGAGCGCGGAGCCGGCGTTGAAGCCGAACCAGCCGAACCAGAGCAGGCCCGCGCCCAGCATGACCATGGGGAGGTTGTGCGGACGCATGGCGTCCTTCTTGAAGCCGAGGCGGGGGCCGACCACCAGGCACAGGGCCAGGCCCGAGGCGCCCGAGGTGATTTCGACGGGGAGGCCGCCCGCGAAGTCGAGGGCGCCGAGGTGCGCCGCGATCCAGCCGCCCGGGCCCCACACCCAGTGCGCGACGGGAACGTATACGAGCAGCGCCCAGACGGGCACGAAGATCAGCCACGCCCCGA
Source organism: Streptomyces sp. STR69 (assembly GCF_024519455.1). Taxonomy (GTDB): domain Bacteria; phylum Actinomycetota; class Actinomycetes; order Streptomycetales; family Streptomycetaceae; genus Streptomyces. Next base: position 406,325 of record NZ_JALJRY010000006.1, read on the forward strand.
ACCGCACCCGGTCGGCCACCGCCCCGCTGATCAGCGCGGCCGTGATGATCGCGAAGGTGAGCTGGAAGGTGGCGAAGAGGAGGGTGGGGACGGTGCCGTGGACGGAGTCCGGGCCGAGGCCCGCCATGCCGGCGTGCTCCAGCCCGCCGATCAGGCCGCCACCGATGTCGTCGCCGAAGGCGAGCGAGTACCCGGCCGCCAGCCACACCACCGTGACCAGGGCGATCGACACGAAACTCATCATCAGCATGTTGAGGACGCTCTTCGTGCGGACCATGCCGCCGTAGAAGAGGGCCAGGCCCGGGGTCATCAGCAGGACGAGGGCGGTGGCGGCGAGCAGCCAGGCGGTGTCGCCGGTGTCGATACGCCCGGCGGCGAGTGCGGCGGCGGGGGTCACGGTCGTCACGGTCGTCTCCAACGGTGTGGGGGCTCGTCAGAGGGTCACCGGCCTGGGTTTCCGGTTGCGCACGTACGTGTTTCGGTGACGTTTCATTGCGTCGGGGTTACCGAAAGCTCACCGTGTGAGGCTCCGGTGGACTGTTGTGCGGCGCGGGCCTGTGGATCAGGGACAATGGGCGCCATGAGCGTTCGTACCCCGTCATCCAAGCCGTCTGACTCGTCGGAGGCTCCCCACCGCGCCGGCTTCGCCTGCTTCGTGGGCCGCCCCAACGCGGGCAAGTCCACCCTTACGAATGCTCTGGTCGGCCAGAAGGTGGCGATCACCGCCAACCAGCCGCAGACCACGCGGCACACGGTCCGCGGCATCGTGCACCGGCCGGACGCGCAGCTGATCCTGGTCGACACCCCTGGCCTGCACAAGCCGCGCACGCTGCTCGGCCAGCGGCTCAACGACATCGTCCGGACGACCTGGGCCGAGGTCGACATCATCGGCTTCTGTCTGCCGGCGAACGAGAAGCTGGGCCCGGGCGACCGTTTCATCGCGAAGGAACTGGCGTCCATCAAGAAGACGCCGAAGATCGCGATCGTCACGAAGACCGACCTGGTCGACTCCAAGACCCTCGCCGAGCAGCTGATCGCCATCGACCAGCTCGGCAAGGAGCTGGGCTTCGAGTGGGCGGAGATCGTGCCGGTGTCGGCGGTCGCGGACCAGCAGGTGGATCTGCTCGCCGACCTCCTCATCCCGCTGCTCCCGGAGGGCCCTGCCCTCTACCCCGAGGGCGACCTCACCGACGAGCCCGAGCAGGTCATGATCGCGGAACTGATCCGCGAGGCCGCGCTGGAAGGCGTCCGGGACGAGCTGCCCCACTCCATCGCCGTCGTCGTCGAGGAGATGCTGCCGCGCGAGGACCGCCCCGCCGACAAGCCCCTCCTCGACATCCACGCCTTCGTCTACATCGAGCGGCCGAGCCAGAAGGGCATCATCATCGGCCCGAAGGGCGCGCGGCTGAAGCAGGTCGGGATCAAGTCGCGTCAGCAGATCGAGGCGCTGCTCGGCACGCCGGTCTTCCTCGACCTGCATGTGAAGGTGGCGAAGGACTGGCAGCGGGATCCTCGGCAGTTGCGCAAGCTCGGCTTCTAGGAAGCCGTTCCCTGCGGGCTCATGTCCTGCAGGCCCACCACGCGCAGGAGTTGGAGCCGTTCGTACGACTCCGTGCCGGGGCGGGCCGTGTGGATGATCAGCAGGTGGTGGGCGTCCTGGTTCAGGAGGATCTCGCAGTCCAACTCCAGGAGACCGACCAGCGGGTGAAGGAAGCGCTTCGTGGACCGGCGGCGTACCGCCACCTCGTGTTCCGCCCACAGTCGCGCGAACTCCTCGCTGGACGACCGCAGTTCGGCCACCAGCGCGGCCGGCTCGGGGTCGTCGGGGCGGGCCGCGGCCACCGCGCGCAGGTTCGCCACGTGAGAGCGCGCGTGCTCCGCCACGTCCTCCGGGGGGAACATCTCCCGTGCCGTCGGGTTCAGGAAGAAACGGCGGAGCAGGTTGCGGTCCCGGGGCGGCCGGGCGAGCGCGTCGCCCGACAGCGCCCGTGACATCGCGTTCTGCGCGATCATCTCGCCGCAGTCGCTCGACACGTGCGCCGGGGTGTCGTGCAGCCGGTCCAGGACGAGGAGGAGGCCCGGCCGCAGGTGTGCGGTCCCGCCGCCCCGGCGCGGCGGCTCCTCGCCGGTCAGGTGGAAGAGGTGGTCGCGTTCGTCGTCCGTGAGCCGCAGTGCCCGCGCGAGCGCCGTGAGCATCTGGCGGGACGGGCGCGAACCCCGGGACTGTTCGAGGCGCGCGTAGTAGTCCACGGACATCCCGGCGAGCTGTGCCACCTCCTCGCGGCGCAGGCCAGGCGTACGGCGGCGGGCGCCGGCCGTGAGGCCCACGTCGGAGGGGTCCAGGCGGGCCCGGCCCCGGCGCAGGAAGTCGGCGAGTTCGGCTCGGTTCACGCTTCCAGCGTGCGGCAGTCCGCCCGGCTTATCCAGGGACTGCCGGTCCCCTGATCGGAAGGTCTCTCCCGGTCGCGCCGGTCCCGTCCCAGGCTGGTGGCACCAGATCGTGAGGAGCAGATGATGTTGACACTGGTGACAGGCGCGACGGGACAGGTCGGACGGCGCTTCGTACCGAGGCTGCTGGCACAGGCCGGGCCGGGCGAGCGCGTACGGGTCCTGGTCCGCGACGAGGCTCGCGGTGAACCCTTCGCCGAGCTGGGCGCCGAGGTCGTGCTCGGTGACCTGCGGGACGAGGACGCCCTCGGCAAGGCGGTCTCCGGCGCCGACGCGGTCGTGAACGTCGCCGCGTCCTTCCGCGGGGTCCCGGACGAGGAGGCCCGGGCCGTCAACCGGGACGCGGCGGTGGCCCTGGGCCGGGCAGCACTGGCCTCCGGCGTACGGCGCTTCGTACAGGTCAGCACGGGGCTCGTGTACGGCACCGGGCGGGGTCGCCCCATGACCGAGGAGGACGAGAGCCGTCCCGGCGGCGAGATGTGGGGCGCCTACCCCGACGCGAAGGCGGCGGCCGAACGGGAACTCCTCGCGCTCGACGACATGGACGTACGAGTGGCCCGACTCCCCTTCGTATACGGCGAGGGTGACCCGCACCTCGCCAACTCCCTCCGCTTGGCGGCACATTGGGCCTCCAACCAGCGCCTGCACATGGGCCACCACGCGGACGTCGCCCAGGGCCTGCTCCGCGTCCTGCACGCCCCGGGAGTCGCCGGCCGCGTCTACAACATCGCCGACGACGCCCCGGTCACCGCGGTCGAACTCCACCTGCTGAACGGCGTGGAGATCCCCACCGACATGGACACCCGCACCGACCCGGACCCCTGGCTCGGCATCATGTCCACGGAACGCATCCGCCGGGAACTGGGCTACCGCCCGCTGTACCCGACGGCGTGGTCGGCCCGGGACGCGGGCGCGCTCTGACCCGGGTCAGTCCACCCCCCGGATCCGCCGCACCAGCAACGCCCCCGCCATCCCGATCACCGCCGACACCAGATACAGCACCCGGTACCCGCCCAGATACGTCACGATCGGTGCGGCGAGGGCGGGTGCCGCGACCTGGGGAAGGGCGTTGGCGACGTTGATGACGCCGAGGTCCTTGCCGCGGTCCAGGGCCTTCGGGAGGACGTCCGTCATCAGTGCGAAGTCGACCGAGGTGAAGACGCCGAAGCCGATGCCCAGGAGGGCCGCCGAGGTGATCGCGCCCGGCCAGGTCTGCCAGCCCGCGAGGACCGCCGTGGCGACCGCCATCAGGACGCCGGACCAGATCACGAACGGCTTGCGGCGGCCGACCCGGTCGGACCAGACCCCGCCGACCACCACCGTGGCCAGCAGCGTGAGGCCGTTCACGGCCGTCAGGATCAGGACCCCCTGGTCCGGGTCGTGGTAGTGCAGGCGGTCGCGCAGGTAATACAACAGATACAGCAGCACCAGCGCGTTGCTCAGGTTGATCAGGAAGCGGGTCAGCCATGCCCAGCCGAGGTCGGGGTAGCGGCGCGGGCTCAGCCAGAAGCCCTTGAAGAAGCCCGGCCAGGACCACAACGGCCGGTCCGCCGGGCGGAGTTGCAGATCCTTGTAGCGGAGCACGTACGGCAGTACGCCCACCGCCGTGAACACCGCGCACGCCACATAGCCCGCCCCGATGCCCCCGGCCGCCGTCGCCAGGCCCGTACCGCCGACCACGCCCAGGATCTGCGCGGCGCCCAACCAGCCGCCCACAGAACCGCGTTGGAGACGCGGGACACGGTCGGGGACGGCCGCGGTGACCGCCGCGAAGGCCGCGTTCAGGGTGAGTTGGACCAGGCACCAGCCGGCCGCCATCGTCCACACCCCGCCCGCACCCGCGAGCAGCAGCAACGACAGCGCCCCGCCCGCCGACCCGGCCACGATCCACGGCGTACGACGGCCCCACCGCGACGTCGTACGGTCGGACAGCGCGCCGAAGAGCGGATTGGCGACCAGGGACACCAGCGCGCCCGCGCCGGTCACCCACGCCAGCATCGTCTCCTTGGACATGCCGGTGCCCGGCGCGAAGTCCTTGGCCTGGGAGGCCAGCAGGATCTGCAGCGGGCCGTACCAGCCCACCCAGATCGCCCCGTTGGCCAGCGACAGCGCGGACGTCCAGCCCCGCCCGACCCGCTCGACGGGCTCGGCGAGGGCGCTCGACGCGGAGACCGCGTCCGCCGCGTCGGCCGTCGTCATCCCTGTACCCGCTCTCTCTGTGCCCGCAGCAGGCCCTGGAACCAGCCGTACGACGCCTTCGGAGTGCGCGCCTGCGTCTCGTAGTCGACGTGGACGAGGCCGAAGCGGCGCTCGTAGCCCTCCGCCCACTCGAAGTTGTCGAGGAGCGACCACACGAAGTAGCCGCGGACGTCCACGCCCGCCTCCAACGCCCCGTGCAGCGCCCGGACATGGCCGTCGAGGTAGGCGATCCGGTCCTGGTCGTCGACGCCGTCGTAGGAGCAGCCGTTCTCGGTGATGACGACGGGCGGGAGGCGGTCGCCGTAGCGGTCGCGGAAGGTGGTGAGGAGTTCGGTGAGGCCCTCGGGGACCACCGGCCAGCCGAAGTCCGTGACCGGGACGCCCTCGATCTCCCTTACGGAGAAGGGGAGTTCGGCGGGGAGAGTCAGTCCGCCGAACTCGATCTCCGCGCCCTGGGGTGCTCCGACCCGGCTCGGCGCGTAGTAGTTGATGCCGTACCAGTCGATCGGCTCGGCGATCACCTTCAGGTCGGACTCCACGTCACCGGGCATCAACTCACCCAGCCCTGAGGGGTATTCGCCGAGGAGCAGGGGGTCGGCGAACAGGCGGTTCAGGAGCAGGTCGTAGAAGTTCGCGGCCTCGACGTCCTCCGGCTCCTGCGAGGCCGGCCAGGTCGGGCCGTGCGAGTTGGCGATCCCGATGTCGGTGGCACCGGCCGCGCGCAGGGCCCGTACCGCCAGGCCGTGGGCCAGGAGTTGGTGGTGGGCGACCGGGAGCGCGTCGAACAGCAACTCCTTGCCCGGTGCGTGGGCGCCCAGCGCGTGTCCCAACAGGGTGTGTTCGGCGGGCTCGTTGAGGGTGATCCACTTCTTCACCCGGTCGCCCAGGCGGTCGGCGACCACCGACACGTACTCGGCGAAACGCGAGGCCGTGTCCCTCTGCAACCAGTCCTGGGTGACCGGGAGATCCCAGTGGAAGAGGGTCGGGACCGGACGTACGCCCGCCGCGAGCAGGTCGTCGACGAGACGGTCGTAGAAGTCGAGGCCGCCGGGGGAGTTGACGCGCGGCCAGGAGATCGAGAAGCGGTACGCGTCCACGCCCAGGTCGGCCAGGAGGGCCACGTCCTCGCCGTGGCGGTGGAAGTGGTCGCAGGCCACCGCCGCCGTCGAACCGTCCTTGATCCGGCCCGGCTCGGCCTCGAACACGTCCCAGACGGAGGGCTCGCGCTCGTCGGCCGCACCCTCGATCTGGTGGGCCGAGGTCGAGACACCCCAGAGGAAATCGGCCGGGAACCGGGGTATCGGATTGCCTGCATCAGTCGCCATGCGCCGGATCATCCGTACCGGTGGTAACGGGTGTCAACGGGCGGGCGTGAACAAGCAGTTACGCACCTTCCTTCAACACCCTCTGGATCAGCGTCCGTTGCTCCTCCGTGAGCCTGGGGTCGGCCGTGTACACGGTCTTCCCGTCCACCGTGATCTCGTAGTGGAAGCCGTCCGGGACACCGGACTTCGGCGTGCGCTGGCCGTCGGCGACCGCCCGCTCGGCCAGCGCGTGCCACTCATGGGCGTCGGGCCGCGCCGAGGTGTCGACCTCGCCGCGGCGCTCGATGCCACCGAACCCACCCGTGCGCCGTACCTGAATACGCATGGGTCCTGTCTAGTACGGATACGGGTCCGGCGCGACTGCCGCGGTTACGAGGTCGGCACCCCGACCTGTTCCCACGCCTTCTGTACGGCCTGGAGCTCCTCGCCGCCGTCCCCGAACCGGGTCTTCGCGGCGGCGACGGTGAGGGTGGCGAAGTCGGTGAACAGGGCGTCCTTCTTGAGTTCGCCGCCGGTCAGGACGTCGTACCAGATCTGGCCGGCCTTCTCCCAGGCGTGTCCGCCGAGCGCGTCGGCGACCAGGTAGAAGGCGTGGTTGGGGATGCCGGAGTTGAGGTGCACACCGCCGTTGTCGCGCCCGGTCTTGATGAAGCCGTCCATCGTCGCGGGCTGCGGGTCCTTGCCGAGGGCGTCGTCGTCG